>NZ_KV836272.1:203680-235233 GCF_001838295.1 Corynebacterium sp. HMSC074C04 | reverse complement strand
CATGACGAGGCGGTACTGTCTGCTCGCGCAAAGGCATCTGAGCGGGCCGGATCGGACACCGATTCCGCCACTGCTGATGTCGCGGAGGACTTGGGCGCGAAGGAATCGTCTGCAAGCGAAATGGAACAGTCGACGCCGAAACGAACGGTGAAGACCCCGAAGCTTAAGGGCGATGAAGACAAGCCGCTGTCCTGGCGTCCGGGGCAGTAGGAGGTAGCACCTCCCAGTGGTTCGGGTGAAACTACTTTAAAAGCGCATTGTGCGGGTATCGTTGACAGGTACCCGCACTTTTTCTTTTTGCCGAAAAGGAGCTTAAACCTGTGTCGTATGCACACGCGCGTGAGGCATTAGCTGATCAGATTCGGTTTGTGCCCGATTTTCCAGTTGAGGGCGTACTGTTCGAGGACCTGACGCCGGCGCTTGCCGACGCCACGACGTTCGCCCTGCTTGTGGACGAGATTTCCGCCAAGGTGGAAGAGTTCGGGGCCGATATTATCGGCAGCCTCGATGCGCGTGGATTCCTGCTGGGTTCTGCGGTGGCATACAAGCTCGGACTGGGAGTGCTCGCTATTCGTAAGAAGGGCAAGCTCCCACCACCTGTGCTGACGGAGACCTATGAACTGGAATACGGTACGGCCGCGCTTGAGATTCCGGCTCGTGGGTTTGAGCTGAAGGGCAAGAAGGCCGTACTTGTCGACGATGTGTTGGCAACTGGTGGCACCCTGTGTGCAGCTCGCGCCCTGCTAGAGACAGCTGGTGTCGAGGTGACCGGGCTGTGCACCGTGCTGGAGGTTGAAGGCCTGGGCGCTCGGGAGAAGCTTGCTGATCTGCCTCTGTACGTGGTTAATAAGGGGTGAATGAGCCATGGCTGAAGGGCCCGCACGCCGTTATGGTGCTCGCCTAGCGCGAAGCCTTACCGGAAACAGAACGAAGACCCGCCCGGTGCTAGATCCCCTTGTCGCGGTGCATCGGCAGGGGCATCCGCGCGCGGATTTAGCTGTGCTTCAGCGTGCCTACGATACCGCCGAGCGCCTTCACGACGGCGTGTACCGGAAATCCGGCGAGCCATACATCACTCACCCGCTTGCAGTCGCCACTATTGCCGCCGAGATTGGTATGGATACCACCACGCTGGTGGCGGCGCTGCTGCATGACACGGTCGAGGACACCGATTACACGCTGGAGGACCTGGAACGGGACTTCGGCCCAGAGGTCGCGCGCCTAGTCGACGGCGTGACCAAATTGGACAAGGTTGCGTTGGGCTCCGCCGCCGAGGCAGAGACCGTGCGAAAGATGATTATCGCCATGAGCCAGGACCCGCGCGTGCTGGTTATCAAGGTGGCTGACCGGCTGCATAACATGCGCACAATGCGTTTCCTGCCGCCGGAAAAGCAGGCTAAGAAGGCCCGCGAGACCCTCGAGGTGATTGCACCCCTGGCGCATCGTTTGGGAATGGCCAGCGTGAAGTGGGAGTTGGAAGATCTCTCCTTTGCCATTTTGTACCCGAAGAAGTACGACGAGATTGTGCGTTTGGTCGCAGACCGAGCGCCGCAGCGGGACCGGTACATCCAGGAAGTCTCCGAGATGATTCAGAAGGATCTGAAGGAGTCTCACATTGCTGCTGAGGTACAGGGCAGGCCGAAGCACTACTGGTCGATTTATCAGAAGATGATTGTCCGCGGCCACGAGTTCGACGAGATTTTTGACCTGGTCGGACTTCGAGTTCTGGTGGACACGACCAAGGACTGCTACGCCGCCATGGGCGCCGTCCACTCGCTGTTCAAACCCATGCCGGGGCGATTCAAGGACTATATTTCCGCGCCGCGCTTCGGGGTTTACCAGTCGTTGCACACAACGGTCATTGGTCCAGGTGGGGCCCCGCTAGAAGTGCAGATTCGCACCCATGAGATGCACTACAACGCTGAGTACGGCATTGCCGCACACTGGCGCTACAAGGAAACAAAAGGCTCTCATAAGGGAGATTCCGCCGAAGTCGATCAGATGGCGTGGATGCGTCAGCTGCTGGATTGGCAGCGCGAGGCCGCAGATCCTAACGAGTTCCTGGACTCGCTGCGCTATGATCTCTCAGTCACTGAAATTTTTGCGTTCACGCCGAAGGGTGATGTCATCACTTTGCCCGCGGACTCCACGCCGGTCGACTTTGCCTACGCGGTCCATACTGAGGTTGGCCACCGGTGTATTGGTGCCAAGGTCAACGGCAAGTTGGTGGCGTTGGAATCACCGCTAAAAACCGGTGACCGCGTCGAGATTTTCACGTCCAAGGATGCCCATTCTGGTCCGTCCAAGGACTGGGAGAAGTTCGTTAAAACTCCCCGTGCGCGGGCAAAGATTCGCCAGTGGTTTGCCAAGGAGCGACGCGAGGAGGCACTCGATGCCGGACGCGATGCGCTGGCGGCAGAGGTACAGCGCGGTGGTCTGCCGATGCACCGCCTGTTCACTCCGGCGTCCATCAAGCAGATTGCCTCCGAGCTGCACTATGCGGATGTCGATGCGCTCTATACCGCGATTGGTAAGGGGCAGGTATCGGCTCAGCATGTGACGCACCGTCTGATGGCGCAGTTCTCGAGCACAGACGATGCAGAAGAGCAGTTGGTCTCGCGCACTCCGATTTCGAAGATGAGTGTGCACAATACTCCGCGTCGCGCCGACAGCACCGGCGTGCTTGTGGAGGGCAGTGCGGATATGGCTGCCAAGTTGGCCAAGTGCTGTACACCGGTGCCTGGCGATGCCATCTTTGGTTTCGTCACCCGCGGTGGCGGTGTCAGCGTGCACCGCACGGATTGCACCAATGCGGAAAAACTCCACCAGGAGCCCGAGCGCATTATCGAGGTCTCCTGGGCAACAGATTCCTCCGGGGCGGTCTTTATGGTTACGGTGCAAATCGAAGCACTTGACCGTCACGGACTGCTCTCGGAGATCACTCGCGTCTTCTCTGATCAGAAGGTCTCAATCCTGTCGACGTCCTCCCATACCTCCGATGACCGCGTTGCCGTAATGCGTTTTAGCTTCGAGGTTTCGGACACTAAGCAGATGGGCTATATCTTCAACATTCTGCGCGGTGTCGAGGGAGTCTTCGATGTCTACCGCATTACTTCTGGTCAGTAGCCGGTTTATCAGCGCATCGATATGTGAATAAAGATTGAGGCCGCGTCGGTATTAAAACAGGGCCAAGGTGAAACACCTTGGCCCTGTTTTTGATGAATTTCTCAATCAGTTAGTTGAGTCAACTACTTGACTTCCGCCTTCTCAATACGGACTTCCTTAGCTGGCTTACCGTCAGAGGTACCGCCACCCTCGATACCATTCTTCGCAATGTCCGCAACCGTCTTGGTGCCCTCGTCAGTCATGGAGCCAAGCACGGTGTACTGCGGTGGCAGCTGAGAATCTGCCCAGTTGAGGAAGAACTGGCTGCCGTTGGCATCCGGGTCGCTCGGGTTTGCCATGGCGATAGAGCCCTTCGGGTACACCAACGGGGTGTTCTGATCCAGACCGGAATCCTTGACCGGCCACTCGCCAGCGAACTTGAAGCCCGGGCCGCCGCTACCGGTACCAGTCGGGTCACCACACTGCAGAACGTTCAGGCCACCACCGGTAATACGGTGGCACACGGTGTCGTCGAAGTAGTTGGACTTGGCCATGTGCTCAATCGCATTGACACCGCAAGGTGAAATAGCGCGGTTCAGCTCCATCGGAATGTCGCCCTGGTTAGTCTTCAGAGTGATGGTTACAGTGCCAGTGGCGGGAACTTTGTCGGTAGCTGGCTTATCGATATCCTTCGATGCCTCGCCATCATCCGGGTAGTCACAGGTCACGGTTTCCGGAAGCGCGGAAGAGCGCTTCATCGGAACCTTTTCACCGCTGACGGGAGTAGCTGTCAGAGCTGCAGGTTCGACTGGAGTCGTGGATTCATCAGCGGCCTCATTGTCGTCAGCGCCGCCAGCCGTGGTCAGCAGGTAGATTCCGCCACCGATAAAGAGCAGGATAGCCAAGGTGGTTACGACAACACCCAGTGGCTTCAGCTTCTCGGCACGTGCACGGCGCTTAAGTTCGCGCTCGAGCGTCCGCATCGCATCTTTGCGCCTTTGCTCATTATTGGCCACTAGTCTCTCTCCGTATCTGTTAGTCATCGATTGCCGGTGACGGCACACCAGCGGACGGTTTTGCCCATAGATAGTGACCGAGTTTGAGGTGAAAGCTCAGTCGGTCACCGTCGCGTACACAATCGACCATTATGCCCGGAGTCGGTTCTCATTTGCGAGATGACAGGCCAAGTCGGCATGGGAAAGGGCGTTCCGCTTTAGCACGTAGAGCTTCGACAGCTTCTTTGATGCCGACACCGGGGTGTTGGCGACGGTACTTCTTCACCTTCTCCGGCGTGATGCAGCTCTTACTTCTGCCTGTGCCTTCGACAACGCGACTACGACAACGGCGAGTTAGACTCCTCGCACCCAGGCTTATTGCGGCTGACATGAAAAGGATGAAGGCCAGTCGCGGATAACCTGCTAGAGCCGTTCCCACAGCTGTCAGGATGAAAAAGGTGATAGTGGCTGAGTACGTAATCTGCATAAAAGCTTCCAATCGTCAGTTCCAATTGCCAAGAACAGTTCTACGAGTTTCGCCACCTATCAGCCGTCGTTTTAGCGGGAACTTAACAGCGTGATAAATGAACCCAGCTCGAGCCAAGCAGACACTCGATAGAATGTGCGCTATGGAGATATTTGGATTTGCAGCCGGCCCTTTTCAGACCAACTGCTACGTGGCAACAGGCACTCCGGAGATGGACGACTTGGCTACCCCGTGCGTCATTATTGACCCGGGCATGGGGGCACTTGAGGTTGTGCGCACTGAGGTTGAGAAACGAAATTGGAAGCCGGAGGCAATTCTGTTGACGCATGGCCACATCGATCACATTCGCGATGTCGCGGAGGCTGCCGACTTCTGGGATATCCCCGTCTTCATTCACGAAAGCGACAATGTGTTGCTGGCCAATCCGAAACTCGGCGGTTCTTCTTTCGGACACCTCTTTGACATCGAGTCCATGCAGACTTATACGAAAGCCGATTTCTTCGAGGATGGCGACGAAGTAAAGTGGGCAGGGTTGAATTTCGAAGTCATTCACGCACCGGGTCACTCGCCGGGGTGCGTAATGCTGCGCGCTTCCGATGGGGAAGATGAGATTATCTTCAGCGGGGACGTCCTCTTTAAGGGGGCTATCGGTCGCGTAGATTTACCGGGCAGTAGTCCGGAGCACATGCAGCAGTCGTTGAAGGATAAGGTTCTCCCGCTGGCGGATGACCTCATGATTCTTCCGGGCCATGGCTCCGCATCGTCGATAGGCGAGGAGCGCGAGACCAACCCCTTCCTGCAAAACCTCACCTAGCCTGGCTGACACGTCGTGAGAGTTGGCAGGTAGAGTTAGCGGAGTGAACTCTAGCCAGAAGCCAAAGAAGTTGAAGCCATTCTCCGCGCCCAAGGGCGTGCCGGATTACGTCCCGCCGGTCTCCCGCGAATTCGAGGCGGTGCGAAACTCATTCCAGCACCGCGCACGACTTGCGGGCTATGAGCACATTGAGCTGCCAATTTTCGAGGAAACCGGGCTTTTTGCACGCGGCGTAGGTGAATCGACGGACGTCGTCACCAAGGAGATGTACACGTTCGCCGACCGCGGCGACCGCTCGGTCACCCTGCGCCCGGAGGGTACCGCGGGCGTGATGCGCGCGGTCATTGAGCACAATCTCGACCGCGGTCAGCTGCCGGTCAAGCTTTCCTACGCGGGGCCGTTCTTTCGCTATGAACGCCCGCAGGCGGGCCGTTACCGTCAGTTGCAGCAGGTTGGCGTAGAGGCAATCGGCGTCGATGATCCTGCGCTGGACGCTGAGGTCATCGCGCTTGCCGACGCATGTTTCCGCGGCATCGGCCTGGAAGGATTCCGGCTTGAGCTGACAAGCCTCGGTGACAACACCTGTCGCCCCGAATACCGCGCTAAGCTGCAGGAATTCTTGTTTGAGCTGCCGCTGGATGAGGAAACTCGCCACCGTGCAAACATCAACCCGCTGCGCGTCCTCGACGATAAGCGACCGGAAATGCAGGAAATGCTTGCCGACGCACCACTGATGCTGGACCACCTTTCTGACAGCGCTCGCAGTCACTTTGAAGCTGTGACTGGACTGTTGGATGACATGAAGGTGCCCTATGTCATCAATCCTCGAATGGTGCGGGGGCTGGACTACTACACCAAGACGTGCTTCGAGTTTGTTCACGACGGCCTTGGTGCTCAGTCGGGTATCGGTGGCGGTGGTCGCTACGACGGCCTGATGGCGCAGCTCGGCGGCCAAGAGCTGTCCGGAATTGGCTTTGGTTTGGGTGTGGATCGTGCACTGCTCGCGCTGGAAGCCGAGGGCAAGCAGGCTAGCGACGGTCGACGCGTCGATGTGTATGGTGTTGCGCTCGGTGAAGAAGCCGCTCACACTATGGCGGTGCAGATCAATAAGCTGCGCCAAGCGGGTATCCGCGCGGATATGTCCTACGGTGGCCGCGGGCTGAAGGGTGCAATGAAGGGTGCCGATCGCGCTGGAGCCCGATTTGCGTTGGTTCTCGGCGAATCTGAATTGGCTGCGGGCGAGGTTCAGCTGAAGGACCTCGAGTCCCACGAGCAGCACGCGGTGGCCCTAGATGCGCTGGTTCAGGAGTTGCAGTCGCGCATCTAGGAAACGCGCATTTGTTGAGTGCGGAGTCTAGCTGTAGACACCGCGCTCGAGAGTGTCGCACTGAGACATCTTTCCTGACTTGTAGCCGGTGAGGAATGCCTTCGTACGCTGCTCAGCTGAGCCATGGGTCCAGGAGTCCGGTTGAACACCACCGCCGGAATGCTGCTGGATGGTGTCATCGCCAATGGCCTTCGTAGTTTTGAGGGCATCGGCAACTTGCTCGTCGGAAAGCGGTTCGAGGATTGCGTCCGGCCCCTTGTCCGCGTAATGAGCCCAGATACCCGCATAGCAGTCTGCCTGCAGCTCAATCTTTACGGCATCGGAATCGGGGCCAGGCTCGTTGTAGTTACTGCGGCCGAGCGTACCCTCCAAATTTTGGATATGGTGACCGAATTCGTGGGCTACGACATACTCCTGCGCGAGCGGGCCGTTGCCTCCGCCCATGCGCTCCAGGGTGCTAAAGAACTCCGTGTCGAAGTAGGCCGTTTGATCGGCGGGGCAGTAGAACGGGCCGGTGGACGAGGACGCTGCGCCGCAGCCCGACTGAGTGGAGCCTTCAAAGAGGACTAGGTCTGGGTTCGTGTACCCGATGCCGGCCTGTGCGGGAAGCTGTTCTTCCCAGACTCGGTCGACCGAAATGCCGGTGAATTCCATCCGGCAATCGATGCGGCTGTTGGCATCTTCGCCGGTTTTACAGGGATCCTCACCAGGGGTTTGCTGTGCAGTCTGAGAGGACTGGTTGTTCTGGGCACCTGTCAGCTGTCCCAATTGTCCCGGGTCGCCGCCGAGAAGTAAGTACAGGCCAATGAGGACAAGGCCGCCGATGCCGCCACCGCCTACTGCAATAGCGCGGCCACCACCCGAGCGTCGCTCGGCACGAGCCGAGCTCTTTTGGAAGTCATTCCGGAAGGTCATAGGAGTAAGACTATTGCATAGGGTTCGGAAAACGGGCCATTGAATAGCGCTGCGTCAAAGTGTCCGTATGGAAGTCAACGTCAAGGCCTACAAAAATCTATGTCTAAGTGAGTACATGAAGCCCGAGGTAGACCCAAGGCGATGACCGGGGCGATGACCGGTAATAGGCAAAATAACCGGGGTCTTCTTCTCACCTTAATGGCTTCAAGGTAGACTACACGGACGAAACCGCTATCCACAGCGTTAATCCCTATAGCACCAATTTTGGAAGGACCAATTCGCAGTGCTTCGTACGCATCTTGCCGGAGACCTCCGCGCTGACCTCGCCGGCAGCACAGTAACCCTGACCGGTTGGGTAGGACGCCGCCGTGACCACGGTGGTGTGATCTTCATTGACATGCGTGACCGCTCCGGTTACGCCCAGGTTGTGTTCCGCAACAGTGAAGTTGCTGAGCGTGCACACCACCTGCGCAGCGAGTACTGCATTCAGGTCACCGGTGTCGTTGAGAAGCGCCCGGAGGGCTCCGAAAACCCGAACCTGGCATCGGGAGAAATTGAGGTCAATGTTACGGAGCTGACCATCCTCAACGAGTCGGCGGCATTGCCGTTCCAGCTCGAGGACGTTGGAACTTCTGGCACTGTGGGCGAAGAAGCTCGCCTGAAGTACCGCTACCTAGACCTACGCCGTGAAGGCCCGGCCAAAATTATGCGTCTTCGTGCGGCTGTCAACCGCGCAGCACGTAAGGTGCTGGACAGCCACGACTTTACAGAAATCGAGACTCCGACGTTGACTCGCTCTACGCCGGAAGGCGCTCGTGACTTCGTAGTGCCGGCTCGTTTGAAGCCGGGCACTTTCTATGCACTGCCGCAGTCCCCTCAGCTGTTCAAGCAGCTGCTTATGGTCGCTGGTATGGAGCGCTACTACCAGATTGCCCGCTGCTACCGCGATGAGGACTTCCGCGCTGACCGCCAGCCAGAGTTCACTCAGCTCGACGTTGAGATGAGCTTCGCCGAGCAGGACGATGTCATTGCGCTGGCAGAAGAGATTCTGGTTGCTATCTTCGCCGAGGCCGGTGTCACTGTTCAGACTCCGATTCCACGCATGACCTTCAAGGAGGCCATGGAGAAGTACGGTTCTGACAAACCAGACCTGCGCTTCGACATTCCGTTGGTGGAGTGCACTGAGTTCTTCAAGGACACCACTTTCCGTGTCTTCCAGAACGACTACGTTGGTGCAGTTGTTGTGGACGGTGGCGCATCGCAGCCTCGTCGTCAACTCGATGCTTGGCAGGATTGGGCCCGCCAGCGCGGCGCGAAGGGCCTGGCCTACATCCTCGTCGGGGAGGACGGCACTCTGGGTGGCCCGGTTGCCAAGAACATTACTGACGCAGAGCGTGAAGGCATCGCGGTGCACGTCGGCGCAAAGCCGGGTGACTGCATCTTCTTCGCTGCAGGTGATGCTAAGAGCTCCCGTGCACTGCTGGGTGCTGCTCGTGGAGAGATTGCCAAGAAGCTCGGCCTGATCAAGGAAGGCGACTGGGCATTCACCTGGGTCGTCGACGCACCGTTGTTCGAGCCGGCTGCCGACGCTACCGCTTCCGGTGACGTTGCCCTGGGCCACTCCCAGTGGACTGCTGTGCACCACGCCTTCACCTCGCCGAAGCCAGAGCACATGGATACCTTCGACAAGGATCCGGGCAACGCACTGGCTTACGCCTACGACATCGTCTGCAACGGTAACGAAATTGGTGGCGGCTCCATTCGTATTCACCGCCCAGATGTCCAGAAGCGCGTCTTCGATGTTATGGGCATCGGCGAGGAAGAGGCACAGGAGCAGTTCGGCTTCCTGTTGGACGCTTTCCAGTACGGCGCTCCGCCGCACGGTGGTATCGCATTCGGTTGGGACCGTATCGTTTCCCTGCTGGCCGGCGTTGACTCCATTCGCGATGTTATCGCCTTCCCGAAGTCCGGTGGCGGCGTTGATCCGTTGACTGACGCCCCGACTCCGATTACCGCTCAGCAGCGCAAGGAGACCGGTATCGACTTCAAGCCGAAGCCAAAGCAGAAGGCAGACGCCGCTAAGGCAGCAGCCGACGCAGGCGACAGCAAGTAAACAAAGAAATCACATTGCGAGGAATGTGCTCCGCCACTCCAGCGTGAACAGCGCGAGCGGGGTCGATTCCTCCTAACTAAGGCGGTACGGGCCACAACGCGACATCCGTATCGCCTGACTGAAACTGGCTCATTGAAAGGGCATTCAATGGAGTACTCGGACGACGCTGCAGCAGAAGTTGACAGTGTAGTTAAAGATGCAGAGACACTGCTTTCCGCACGATTCGGCGGCACTCCAGTGTTGTCGGATCCAGAAGTACTTACAGGCCAGTCAAACGCTCTTGTTGTCCGCGTACGGGTCGCCACAAATCCCTTTATGCAGGAGCGCACGGTCGTCGTAAAGCAAATTCCTACGATGACTGAAGGTGTCGATCCCGCCGTTTTACGGGAAGTCGTGGCGTACCAGTTCATCAATACGCTGCCTGACGACGTTCGCCCGGGGCCTCAGCTTCTTGCTTACGATGTTTCAAAGCAGCTATTGGTTCTCAGCGACGTCGGTGTCGTGGACACTCTTGCGGACGTACTCTTTCGTGGCGATGAAGAGCGTCGATTGCGCGCGTTCCGCAGTCTCGGCGCGTCGCTGGGCCGGATGCATATTCACACGCATACTCGCGAAGAGGGGTTTGAGACCCTGCGTCGTCGTATGTGGGTGAAGAACAAGGTCGATCGTGAGGCTCTCGAGGCGCGTGACCACGGCATTGTGTCGGGGATTCGCTTTGGCATGCGAGCTATTGAAGGCTCCGGTATTCCTGTTCCCGACGCTGTGCGCTCTTTCGGTGAGGATGCTGCTCGTCGAATTGAGAAGGGCACGCATAGGGCGTTTACTCCGTTTGACCTCGCCCCGGACAACATTCTGCTGGCGGACAAGGTCCAGTTCCTCGACTATGAGTGGGCTGGTTACCGCGATGTCATCTTCGACGTGGCCAGCGTCGTCGCAGGCTTCCCGCTGCACGTTTTCGTGGAGCGCCCATCGGAGGCAGAGGTCGACGCATTTGTCCGTGCATGGATGGAAGAGATTCGTGACCATTGGTATCGCGACACGAGCGACCGCCGTATGATGGCGTTCATTGCTGCGGCTTTGCTCGGTTGGTTCTTCATCTCCGCAACGGTTTCCGTCTTCGGTTCTCCGAAGCAAGCGCTGTGGGTGGGGCATGAAGGACGTACGGACCTGAAGCCGGAAGTTGGTGGCTCAGCATTGGAGCGACGCGACATGGCTAACACAGCTCGCGCCATTGCGCAGTTCGCCCATAGATGTGAGGACGATCGTGCCGACGAGCTGGAAAAGTTCGCACATGCTGTAATTGATTTCTTAGAGCAAGAGGAAGGCTAGGGCATACGTGGCGGATCCGAATAAGCTGCCGACAGGCGGTGCAAACGGCTCCGCCGATGACGCTCCAGGGCTTTTCGACGAGCCTTCGATTGCCGGCCCTGCGGCGGCCAAGAGCCAAGGTCGGGGTGCGGGGCCAGCAAGCACTGGCCTGAACTCCGATGCGAACACCTATTTCCACCCAGGTGCACATGCGCCATTGGCTGTTCGGATGCGACCGCGAAACCTGGATGAAGTCGTTGGTCAAGACCACCTGCTAGCACCCGGAGCACCGTTGCGCCGTCTGGTCGAGGGGGGCGGCGACACCTCCGTTATTCTGTTTGGCCCTCCTGGAACTGGCAAGACCACTCTTGCCAGTTTGATTTCCGCGGCGACCGGTCGACACTTTGAAGCGCTTTCCGCGCTTAATGCCGGGGTGAAGGAAGTGCGTGCGGTTATCGATACTGCTCGTCGCACGCTCGTTAATCAGGGCATTCAAACGGTGCTCTTCATCGACGAGGTGCACCGCTTCTCTAAGACCCAGCAGGATGCCCTGTTGGGTGCCGTGGAAAATCGGATTGTCCTTCTCGTTGCGGCAACGACGGAAAACCCATCCTTCTCAGTGGTGTCCCCGCTGCTCAGTCGATCACTGTTGTTACAGTTGCAGCCACTGGATGACGAAGCCGTCGGCACGCTCATTGATCGAGCACTTACTGATGAGCGCGGCCTCAATGGTCGCGTCAGTATGACAGACGATGCACGTAATCAACTCATTGCGCTGGCAGCTGGTGATGCTCGTCGTTCCCTCACGTACCTCGAGGCAGCCGCAGAAGCCGTAGCCGACGGTGAGCAGATTACCTCTGAGTCGCTTGCCAATTCGATCAACAGGGCCGTGGTTCGCTATGACCGCGATGGCGACCAGCATTACGACGTCACCAGCGCGTTTATTAAGTCCGTTCGAGGGTCTGATGTCGATGCTGCCCTGCACTACTTGGCGCGGATGATTGAGGGTGGGGAAGACCCTCGGTTTATTGCCCGCCGAATCGTAATTCTGGCTAGCGAAGACATCGGTATGGCAGACCCGACAGCACTGCAAACCGCCGTCGCCGCGGCGCAGGCCGTTGCCTTGATAGGCATGCCGGAAGCCCGGCTGACGCTGGCGCAGGCCACGATTCACTTGGCCACGGCACCGAAATCCAATTCGGTCATAAGCGCAATCGACGGGGCGTTGAAGGATGTTCGTTCCGGGAAGACCGGGCCGGTGCCACCGCATTTGCGCGACGGACATTACAGCGGGGCTAAGGACCTTGGTCACGCGGTGGACTATATCTACCCGCACAATGACCCCATGGGTGTCGTTGCCCAACAGTATCCACCAGATCAGTTGGTGGGCACTGATTATTTCGTTCCATCCAATCATGGTCGTGAAAACGGCATGGCTGAGTACCTCGGACGCATTCGCCGAATTATCCGGGGGAGCCGCCGGAAATCGAAGTAGGCGAGATCGGTCGGGATCTACGGGGTGCCGGTGGGGTGGTTTTAAAGTTGCTCGAACCGAGCGGGTAGACTGCTAGTTTTGTATTAAACATCTCGGACGCTCGACGTGAAACGAGGAAGTAGAACACCGTGCAGACTCATGAAATTCGAAATCGCTTCATCCAGCATTTCGTAAAGGCGGGACACACCGAGGTCCCCAGTGCCTCCCTGGTTTTGGATGACCCGAACCTGCTGTTCGTTAATGCCGGCATGGTGCCGTTCAAGCCCTACTTCCTCGGCAATGAGACTCCGGACTTCTCCACCGCGACCTCGATTCAGAAGTGCGTGCGCACACTGGACATTGAAGAGGTGGGTATCACCACTCGCCACAACACCTTCTTCCAGATGGCGGGTAACTTCTCATTCGGAAATTACTTCAAGGAAGGTGCCATCACTCATGCATGGAGCCTTCTGACTGGTGCTGTTGAGGACGGCGGCTTTGGCATCCCGGCTGAGAAGCTGTGGGTAACGGTTTTCCTCGACGACGATGAGGCCCATGACATCTGGCACGAGAAGGTTGGTGTACCGGAGGAGCGCATTCAGCGCCGAGGTATGGCGGACAACTACTGGTCCATGGGTGTACCTGGCCCGTGTGGTCCGTGCTCAGAGATTTTCTACGATCGCGGCCCGGAGTACGGTGCTGATGGTGGCCCAGAGGCCGACGAGGATCGCTACATCGAGATTTGGAACCTCGTCTTCATGGAAAACGAGCGTGGCGAAGGAACAGGCAAGGACTCTTTCGAGATTCTTGGCCCGTTGCCGAAGAAGAACATCGATACCGGTATGGGTATCGAGCGTGTTGCTTTCCTGCTGCAGGGTGTCGACAACGTCTACGAAACTGACCTACTGCGTCCGGTTATCGACGAGGCAGAGCGGCTCACCGGTTCGAAATACAGCTCGAACCACCAGGACAACATCCGTTTCCGCGTCATCGCTGACCACAGCCGTACCGGCTTGATGCTGATGCTCGACGGCGTCACTCCCTCGAACTCCGATCGTGGCTATATTCTGCGTCGCCTTCTGCGCCGTATTATCCGCTCTGCGCGCTTGCTCGGAGCTAACGGTCCAGTGCTGGAGAAGCTGATTGGTATCGCGGCCGAGACCATGACCCCGTCGTACCCAGAGATCGCGGAGAACTGGAACCGTATTCGCCGCGTCGCCGTCGCCGAGGAAAAGACCTTCACCAAGACTCTGTCCGCTGGTGAGGAGCTGTTCGAGCGCGCGGCCACCAAGGCCAAGGCAGAGGGTAAAACCGTTCTATCCGGTCACGATGCCTTCACCCTGCATGACACCCACGGCTTCCCAATCGACCTGACCATCGAGATGGCCGAAGAAGCTGGCCTGACCATCGACCGCGAGGAATTCGATCGCGAGATGGCTGAGCAGCGTGCGCGTGCAAAGGCCGACAGCCAGGCAAAGAAACAGTCGCACACCGACCTGCACGTCTACCGCGAGTTCATCGATGAACACCCGACGTCCTTCACTGGTTACGATCGGCTTGCCGACGAATCCACGATTCTCGGCATCATTGCCGATGGCCAGAAGCAGGCGTTTGCCGCAGAGGGCGATGAGATTGAGGTTATCCTCGACCGCACTCCGCTCTATGCCGAGGCCGGAGGTCAGCTGGCTGACCGTGGTCGAATCGTGACTGATTCCGGCGCTGTGGTCCACATCAACGATGTCCAAAAGGTGGGCAAGAAGCTGTGGCTGCACAAGGGCATCGTCACAGCCGGTGAGTTTACCCCGGGCGTCTCCGCTGAAGCTTTGGTAGACGAGCAGTGGCGTCACGGTGCTCGTCAGGCGCACACTGCAACTCACCTGATTCACGGTGCTCTGCGTCAGGTACTGGGGGATACTGCAACTCAGGCTGGTTCCATGAATAAGCCGGGCTACCTCCGTTTCGACTTCAAGTACGGTGAGCAGCTCACACCGGAACAGCTCCGTGAGATTGAGCAGATTACCAATGAGGCTGTCGACAACGACTGGGCTGTCAATACTGCCGAGATGCCGTTGGAAGAGGCCAAGGCCGCTGGTGCCATGGCATTGTTCAACGAAAACTACGGCGACATCGTCCGCGTTGTCGAGGTCGGTGGCCCGTTCTCAATTGAGCTGTGTGGCGGTACCCACGTTTCGCATTCTTCGCAGATTGGTCCGGTAGCTGTGCTGGGCGAGTCCTCTGTCGGATCGGGCGTGCGCCGTATTGAGGCCTACTCGGGTATGGATTCCTTCCGCTACCTGTCCACCGAGCGTCTCCTGGCTGAACGACTGGCCACTGAATTCAAGGCTCCGTCTGCTGAGCTGCCAGACCGCATCGCAGCATTGGCTGAGAAGCTCAAGGCTGCAGAGAAGCAGCTCGCTGATTTCAAGGCCGGACAGCTGCTGGCCAATGCCGCATCTCACCTGGAGTCCGCTCGCACCATCGGCGATGTTACTTACCTCGGCCTTAAGCTTCCCGACGGTACGGAGATGAAGGACATCCGTTCGCTGGCTAATGACTTGGCGAAGCGTCTTGCGGATCGCCCAAGCGTTATTGCGTTGATTTCCAACGCTGGCGGCAAGGTTCCATTTGTGGCCTCGGTTTCGGATGAAGCCGTCAATCGCGGTATTAAGGCCGGCGATTTGGTGAAGCTGATGGGCGCCGAGGTCGGCGGCAAGGGCGGCGGTAAACCGGCAATGGCACAGGGCTCCGGCTCTGATGCCTCCGGTATCGACGCAGCATTGGCCGCTGTTGAGGCCGAACTGTCCAAGTAGTCAATTAACGGCTGTGCTATCGGAAGAGCAGTAAACAATGGCTAAGCCCCGCATTGATACCCCCGGTCAGGATGATCCCGGTTGGGGTCGGCGGCTCGGAATCGACGTCGGCGATGTCCGCGTTGGTGTCGCAGTCTCTGACCCCGACTGTATCCTGGCGACCCCGGTTGAAACAGTCACTCGAGCAACGGGGCGAAAAGATCCTGACGGGCCGGATATTGACCGGCTCGTGGGACTCGCCACTGAACTTGAGGTCGTCGAGATTGTTGTCGGGATGCCCCTTATGCTCGACGGCACGTTCGGGACTTCTGCGCGGAAAGCTACTGACGTTGGATTCCGGCTGCAGCGCCGACTCGGTGACCGAGTCGTAGTGCATTACGCCGATGAACGGATGACGACGGTAATGGCTCAATCAAGGCTGCACGCAGCAGGTATTGATGTTAAGTCCGGGCGGAAGATTATTGACCAGGCTGCGGCAGTAGAAATTCTACAATCCTGGTTGGACAGACGGGCAAAATCTTTGGACGAAAATACCGACTAGGGGCACACAAAAGTTACCGAAAGGTGACAATTCACCCACCTTTGCGCAATTATTAAGTGTGTAATATCTGAGCACGTTTCTGCGTGCATGGGATTTGAAAAGTTGAAGTGGCGATTCACACCTACAATGCAACCTAGTGCTACGACTTCGTCGTAAAGCTATGTCGTACCAGTCGCTGTTAGTCGCGTGTCGCACCCAAATGGGAAGACTCCGCGCTGATACCGATGGGAGAGTGAGCTGCGTTCGAGGAGATTATTGATGAGTAAAGACGCGCAGACTGCGCGCCGCACTGGTAGCGGCGGGGACGACCGGGACCGCGCTGGTGCTCGCAGCGGTGGGACAAAGCCTCGGGTTCGCCACCGCCAAACGGCAGTGGCAATCAATGTGACTTCTGTCCTGTTATGCGTGTTCGTCCTCGCAGTGATTGGCCTCGTCTGGAATCGTGGGGGCATTGTAGACGATTACGACGGCAAAGCCGAGGGGCCAATGACGATTGTTGAGGTCAGTGAAGGCACGTCACTTACTGATTTGTCCAACCAATTGGTGGAAAGCGGCGTCGTCAAGTCTTCCCGTGCATTCATCCAGGCCGCGAATGAAAACTCCCATTCAAGTGAATTGCAGCCGGGTTTCTACCGACTCCACCAGCGGATGAAGGCCGATGAGACCGTCGAGGCTCTTCTGGATGTCGAAAATCAGGTCGGTACCGTTGACATTCCGACTGGCGCCCGTTTCGCCGATACCCGCATTGTGTCCTCATCGGATGTGCGTAAGGGAATTTTCTCGCTTATTTCAGAGGCCACTTGCGTTGAGGACAATGACTGCGTGTCCAAGACCGATCTCGAACGTGCTGCTGGCGAGGCTGATTTGGCCGCGCTCGGTGTTCCAGAATGGGCACGGGACGCGGTAACTGCGCGTGGCAACGACCCTCGTCGTCTTGAGGGACTCATTACGCCAGGTGTTCATCACCTTGACCCGCAGCAGACGCCCGAACAGATGCTGGCAAAATTGGTCAAGGAATCGGTGAAGAACTATGAGGACACAGGGCTCATGGCTTCAGCGGACATGGTTGGTCTGTCTCCATACGAGCTGATTACCGCAGCTTCTCTGATTCAGATGGAGTCGCCAGATGGTGACTTCGATAAGGTCGCTCGCGTTATTCTGAACCGTCTGGAGGAGCCGATGCAGCTGCAGTTCGACTCGACAGTCAATTACGATCTGCCGGATCAGGAAATCGCAACCACGGATGAGGACCGCGCGCGAAAGACCGCATGGAACACCTACGCCAAGGAGGGGCTGCCGGAAACCCCTATTGCTTCGCCCTCCATCGAGGCGATTCGTGCCATGGAAAATCCGGCTGACGGCACCTGGCTGTACTTTGTCACGGTGGACAAGGAAGGGAATACCGTCTTTAGCACGACCTTCGAAGAGCACGAGGCCGCTATTGACGAGTCACGCAGCAATGGCGTGCTGGATTCGAACCGCTAAGAGGTAGAACTCCTATGCCTATAACTCATCGCGCAGCCGTGCTGGGAGATCCGATTGATCACTCGTACTCGCCGGCTATTCACAACGCCGGTTACTGCGCTGCGGGAATGAATGACTGGCACTATGACCGCATTCGGTGCAACGCCGAAGAGCTTGCCGACGTCGTTGGTGGCGCAGACCCCAGTTTCCAGGGGTTTTCCGTCACGATGCCCGGCAAGTTTGCCGCGCTGGACTTCGCCGATGAAGTCAGTGAGCGCGCACGGCTAATTGGTTCGGCGAACACCCTGGTCCGTCGCGATTCGGGCTGGTTCGCCGACAACACTGATGGTGACGGTGTATTGGGAGCACTGCGCGAGATTGACTGCACGAACGCACCACGTGGTCGCGCCGTTGTTGTTGGTGCCGGTGGCACGGCACGACCGGCACTTTGGGCGCTATCGCAGCTGGGTGTCAATCATGTGACTGTAATAGCGCGCTCCAAGCGCGCATATGACATTGAACCGCTAGCTGCCGCGCTGGGGATGGAATTTGTTTGGGTGACTTTTGACGCTCCAAACCTGGCAGATATTGCTGGCAATGCCGACGTGCTGGTCTCTACGGTGCCGTCAGCCGCAATTGAATCGGTTGCTGGCTACCTCGCTCGAGCACCGAAGATTCTCGATGTTATTTACAATCCCTGGCCAACCCCACTTGTGAAAGCAGCCGAACGCGGAGGGACACAGGCGGTCGGTGGACTGTCCATGTTGCTACATCAAGCGGTGGGACAGTTCGAGCAGTTCACTGGGCGCACTCCCGATGTCGAGGCGATGCGTGCAGCGCTGCCGATCTAACTCACACCCGTTACAATCCCAAAGTTATGGGGTGGGACATAACTGAGATAGGGCTGTCTCCGATTGGACAGCACAGGATTGACCCGGTCTACCTTGACCGGGTTTTCTATTACCTAGTCGTGTTGCTTGTTCTCGGCTGGGGCGGTACTGGCTGCTGGTTGGATGTGATCCGGCGAAGACTGCCGAACTGGTGGTTGATGCTAGGGGGAGTGGGCCTGATAGCGATCACTGGAATGGTGCTCCAGCATAAAGGCACCTTGGCTGACGATTTCGCCAGTGCAGTCGCAGCCATAGGAACAGGAATAGGCCTCTGGTTTGGCCTCTATGTAGCAGTCTTCATAATCAACCGACGCTCTATGGGGGCTGGAGATGTGAAGCTCGCAGCAATTCTCGGTGGCGGTGTCGGTGTGGTATCGGGCGAGCCGGTGGCGGCAGCGATCTGGATTGCAGTGGCAATTCTGTTGGCTGCGGGACTCACTCTCCTCATCGCAGTAGTCACGGCGGGAAAGCGGGGCTGGGGTGACCGTCGTAAAGCAAAAACCGCGCGTGTGCCGGCGAGCGTGCCTCATGGGCCTGCAATGCTTGCAGCAACTGCCATTGTGTGGGGGATAAGCGGAGGGCACCTACAAGTCCCCTGAAGCGGTAGACCAGGGGCGATAAAATGGGGCATATTTGAAACTTGTATGCCCCCAAATGCACAAGAAGTACGGCAAACGTGACATTATGATACCTATGCTTCGTTGGACTACCGCGGGTGAATCTCACGGCAAAGCGCTTATCGCTCTCGTAGAAGGTGCGCCAGCCGGACTTCCCCTGACTACAGATGACGTATCACGCCACCTCGCACGCCGCCGTCTCGGTTATGGTCGCGGCGCGCGAATGAAGTTTGAGGCTGATGAGGTCACGCTGCTGACTGGCATTCGACATGGTGAGACGCTGGGATCGCCGATTGGCATAATGGTCGGCAACTCCGAATGGCCCAAGTGGACTGAGGTCATGAGCCCGGATCCGGTTGAGCCAGCTGTTTTGGATACAGCTCGTGGCGCCACCTTAACCCGCCCGCGCCCGGGGCATGCCGATTTCAACGGCATGCTGAAGTACAATCACACCGATGCTCGAAACATCCTGGAGCGGTCATCGGCTCGTGAGACTGCAGCACGTGTGGCGGCATCAGTTGTGGCCCGCTCAATTCTGCGTGAGACTCTCGGTGTGGAAGTTGTCAGCCACGTTATTTCCATCGGTCGTTCCGAGCCCTACGAGGGGCCACTGCCGACCTTCGCCGATCAGGACAAGATTGACGAGTCGCCAGTGCGTGCATTCTCCGCAGCTGCGGAGGAGTCGATGATTGACGAAATCAAGGCCGCCAAGAAGCAGGGCGACACTCTCGGTGGCATCGTCGAGATCGTTGTCCACGGTCTGCCGGTGGGGCTGGGATCGCACATTTCCGGTGATGCCCGTCTGGATTCGCAGCTTGCAGGTGCCTTGATGGGAATTCAGTCCGTCAAGGGCGTGGAGATCGGCGACGGTTTTGAGGAAGCCCGTCGCCGTGGCACCGAGGCCCATGATGAAATGGTGCGTACCGACGACGGCGTGGATCGTGAAACTAACCGCGCCGGTGGCCTGGAGGGTGGCATGACTAATGCTCAACCTCTCGTTGTACGTGCTGCGATGAAGCCAATTTCGACCGTTCCGCGTGCGTTGAAGACCGTTGATATGGCCAGCGGCGATGCAGCTACCGCGATCCACCAGCGCTCTGATGTCTGCGCGGTCCCGGCCGGCGGTGTTGTCGCAGAGGCAATGGTCGCGCTAGTACTGGCGCGTGCAGTAATGGAGAAGTTCGGCGGCGATAGCCTGGAGGAAACCAAGCGTAACGTTGAGGGCTACTTGGAGCAGACTCGACGTCGCCTTGATTGGAAATAGCGCCACTGTCGCGCACACGAAGAAGGGTAAAACGAGGGGAATGTCCGTTCCTACTATTGTCCTTGTCGGACCGCCCGGATCGGGAAAGTCCACCATCGGTCGTCGACTGTCTCGTGCATTGAGCACGAGACTTACGGATACCGATGAGATGATTGAACAGCGCATGGGCAAGACTTGTGGGGAAGTCTTTTCCGAGCTGGGAGAGCCGGAATTCCGCCGCATCGAGGAACAAGTTGTGGCGGAGGCTCTGACCCACGACGGAATCGTCTCACTTGGCGGTGGTGCCGTGATTTCGCAGGCGACCCGTGACCTGCTGGCAGACCATAACGTCGTCTACCTCGAGATCAGCATTGCAGAGGGCGTCCGCCGTACCGCGGGTAACAATTCGCGCCCGGTACTCCAGGCGGCTGACCCAGAGGCTCATTACCGCGCACTCTATGAGGCTCGCCGAGCTTTCTACGAAGATGCAGCCACTTTCAAGGTGCGTTCCGACGAACGTTCCCCGCAGCGCGTTGTAGCCGAGATCCTCAGCTACCTCGATGAAACCTGCGACGAGGCTTAACCGGCGACTATTAAATGGCGGTAGCTAATCACTGCCGCATAACCAGCAACTCCATACATTTCTTACGCTAACGACTAGGGACTGACAATGAACTCAACCCGCAGAATCCGTGTTGAAGGCCCATCCCCGTACACGGTGACCATGGGGCATGGACTCACCGAACAGATTGCGGAGGCCGTTACCTTTGCCTCCCAGGTTGCGGTGATTCACCAGGGGAGCGTTCAAGAGCTGAGCTTCGGCGTCATCAAGGCACTGGCGGACAAGGGAGTCGATGCCTTCAGCATCCAGATTCCTGATGCGGAGGAGGGTAAGACGCTCACAGTTGCTGAAACAGTTTGGGACACTTTTGGTGAACGCGGTCTGGGCCGGCGTGACGCGGTAATCGCGATTGGCGGCGGTGCAGCCACAGATTTCGGTGGATTCGTCGCCGCCGCGTGGATGCGTGGAGTGAAGGTTATCCAGGTCCCGACAACGCTGCTCGGCATGGTCGACGCAGCTGTCGGCGGTAAGACCGGTATCAACACTGCAGCCGGAAAGAACCTGGTCGGCGCCTTCCACGAGCCTGCCGCGGTGTTCTGTGACCTGGATGTCCTGCGCACCTTGCCGAAGGCTGAACTGATTGCGGGCACGGCAGAGATCATCAAGGCTGGATTTATCGCGGACACGAAGATTCTCGATCTTTACGAGGCAAACCCGCAGATCTGCCTCGATGTTGACGGTGACTTGCCAGAACTGGTCGAGCGCGCGATTGCTGTCAAAGCACGCGTTGTCGCTGAGGATTTGAAGGAATCTGGCCTCCGCGAGATCCTTAACTATGGCCACACTTTCGGTCATGCAGTTGAGCACTTTGAAAACTACCGTTGGCGCCATGGCCACGCCGTAGCTGTAGGCATGGTTTATGTCGCCGAGCTGGCCAAGATCACCGGACATATTAATCAGGAACTTGTAGACCGCCACCGTCGCATCCTAGAGTCCATTGGGCTGCCAACGACCTACCAGGCGGGTCGTTTTACCGAGCTCTACGATGCTATGACCAGGGATAAGAAGAACCGCGATGGTGCGATCCGATTCGTTATTCTGGAAAACCCCGGTGAAACAGCCCGTCTTGAAGGCCCGGGCATGGATGACCTCGAGCGTGCATACGAACTGCTCTGCAACAGCGGGCAGGCCGCATCTGAGGAGTCAACCCGCTAATGACCTCTCTTCGTGCAGCAACGGATGCCACGACGGCGATTCCGACCGTGCTTGTTTTGAACGGCCCGAACCTCGATCGTCTGGGCAAGCGTCAGCCAGAAATTTACGGTGCCACTACTTTGGCCGATGTCGAATCTGAACTTCGTACCCTAGCCAAGGAGCTTGGCGTCGTAGTGGATTGCCGCCAATCCAACTATGAAGGTCAGCTCATCGAGTGGGTTCACGAAGCTGCTGATTACGGTTGGCCAGTAATTATCAATCCAGGAGGGTTGACACACACCTCCGTCGCCCTACGTGACGCGCTCGCCGAGATTGCCGACGGCCCGGGCTTCCACGAGGTTCATATATCAAACATTCACGCCCGGGAGGAGTTTCGGCATCACTCGTATCTTTCGGCGCTTGCTGCGGGCGTTATCGTCGGATGTGGAACTGATGGCTATTCCATGGCACTGAGAAGGGTGAGTACGACACTATGACAGATATTTCCACGAACTACGCCGCCCGCCGAGCCGCTCTTATCGACGCATTGTCCGACAACGACTGCGACGGTTTCCTCACAGTCAATCCGACGCATGTTGGTTGGCTTACGGGTTTCCACGGCTCGAATGCTGGTTTGATTGTTGCGGCCAGTGGGGAAGCGCTGCTTTCCACCGACGGCCGCTATACGGTTCAGGCTGGCAAGCAGGCACCGGACGTGGAGTTACTCACCGCCCGCAACACCGGCGTGGCACTCGTCGGTCAAGCCCGAAAGTTGGATATTTCGCGTCTTGGTGTTGAATCTGAGTTCCTCACCATGGCTGCTTACCAAGAGCTAGAGGATGCCCGTCCACAGGCACTCGAGCTGGTATCGACTACGGGCGTCGTCTCTAAACTGCGGGAAATCAAGTCCGATACGGAACTCGTCGCTCTGCGCCACGTCGCCGACATCGCGGTCCGCGCATTCGAGGACTTGCTTCACGACGGCATCGTGGTCGCCGGCCGCAAGGAGCGCGAAGTCGCCGCAGAGTTGGAGTACCGGATGCGCATGCATGGTGCCGATCGGCCCAGCTTCGACACGATTGTCGCAAGCGGCCCGAATTCCGCCAAGCCACATCACGGAGCGGAAGATCGCGTAATCGAGGCAGGTGACCTGGTCACTATTGACTTTGGTGCCTTTGCCGGGGGCTACAACTCCGATATGACACGTACCCTCTTTGCCGGTGAGACGGCAACGTCGTCAAGCGAAAACAATCCGAACAGTACGTCGTCGGATCTGGCCGGCGCGATCGTTGCCGGTGTGGAGTTCGCAGACGAGAAAGCCCGAGAGATTTACAACGTCGTACTGGAAGCACAGCTGGCCGGCGTAAAAGCGGCCGTGCCAGGGGCCGATGTTGTGGCTGTTGACGCAGCATGCCGGGACATTATTGAAAATGCTGGTTATGGGGAACACTTCGTCCATTCCACCGGCCACGGGATTGGTATCGAGGTGCATGAGGCTCCATTTGCCGCTCGCACCGGCAAGGGGAAGTTGGCAGCTGGCATGACGTTGACCATCGAGCCTGGTATTTATGTTCCGGGGTTCGGCGGTGTGCGCATCGAAGATACGTTGATTATCACTGACACCGAGCCGGAAATTATTACACAGCTGCCGAAACCGCGAGCCTAACATCACGGCGTTTTTATTTTTCTCTCGATGAGATACGGAGTATCGTGGTTTCGTCAGAGAGCTTTTTAACAATTTCAGGAGAGTTTAGTTGGCTACCACCGCAGATTTTAAAAACGGTCTAGTTATCAAGCACGACAACAAGCTTCAGCAGATCGTGGAGTTCCAGCACGTCAAGCCAGGTAAGGGTCCGGCATTCGTCCGCACCAAGCTGAAGGACGTTCTGACCGGCAAGGTTGTTGACAAGACTTTCAACGCTGGTGTCAAGATTGAGACTGCTACCGTCGACCGCCGCGACATGACGTACCTGTACCACGACGGTGAAGGATACGTCTTCATGGACGACAAGACCTACGACCAGATTTCCATCCTGGATGCTCAGATGCCGGAGGGTGCTAAGTTCCTGCTTCCGGAAACCACCTGCCAGGTGTCCTTCCATGAGGGCAACGTTCTTTTCGCTGAAATGCCTGTTTCGGTCGAACTGAAGGTTGAGCAGACCGACCCGGGTCTGCAGGGCGACCGCTCCACCGGTGGCACCAAGCCGGCAACTTTGGAGACTGGCGCTGAGATTCAGGTGCCGCTGTTCATCGAAACCGGCGACGTTCTGAAGGTCGACACCCGTGACGGTTCCTACCTGTCCCGCGTCAACCACTAATTCCCTCATCTAGTTCACCCTTTTGTTGAGAGCGATACATACACATCCATGACTGAAAAGGATCACAAGTCCGTTGACACCTCGGATGCGCAGGAGTCCGCGAACGTTCGCGAACCTAACTACAAGCGCCACGGCGCGCGCTACCGTGCGCGCCGTCGTGCAGTAGATCTGCTTTTTGAGGCCGAGCAGCGAGGCGTCGACGTCGTCAAGCTTCTTGAAGAGCGGCTGGAAATGGTCCGTAGTCCCGATTTGGATGTGAATCCAATTGCGGAGTACACCGAGCAGATTGTGCGCGGTGTAGCTGCGGAGATCATCGGTATCGACTCTACGATTTCTTCGTACCTGACGGAGGAGTGGCCGCTGCGTCGCCTACCGGCAGTCGACCGCGCTATTTTGCGTCTTTCCACCTGGGAGCTGTTCTACAACTCCGACGTGCCTCCGCGTGTGGCCGTGGTGGAAGGCGTTGAGCTGGCATCGGAATACTCCACTGATGTGGCGGCACCGTACATCAACGCAGTACTCGATGCTGAAGCCAAGATTGCCGACCAGGCACGCCTGGCAGCTGCAGCTGTGAGCACTTCGGTGGGCGAGTCCCAGTTCGATGAAGCTATCCAGGCTCAGGCTGCCGCAAATGAGGAAGCTGACAAGGCATTGGTCGACTCCGATGAGATGGCTAAGATTACCGGCCTGGACATGAGCGATATTGCCAAGCTGGTGGCTGAAGACGTGGCTAAGAGCGAGAACGGGTCCTAGCCAGTAAAAGCGGCCGGGATTACTGCGAGTCAATCGCAGTCGTTTCTCGCGGATTGTCTGAAACTCCAGGTCCCTTTTTTGGGGGCTTGGAGCTTTGTTGCATTTAGAGGCAATCTAAGCGTGGGTGCTATTCTGGTCAGCGGAAGTTTGCACCGCGACCGTAGTTGCGGGTCATGCAGACTGATAATCAAATATCCACAATCAAGACATCCTTTAACGGACCGCACTGAGAGGCGGGGAAGGAGGTCACGATGAGCGAAGGAACGCCGCAAACAACCGAGCTGCTCAATGCAGACGAAGTTGCACGTACCGTCGCGCGCATCGCGCACCAAATTATTGAAAAAACTGCGCTGGATAGCCCAAATGCTGGGCGCGTAGTTCTCCTCGGCATTCCATCTGGTGGCGTGCCGCTGGCGGAAAAGCTAGCCGATTTGATTGAACAGTTCTCCGGCATACGTCCGGAAACTGGATCGCTCGATATCACCCTATACAGGGATGACTTGCGCAAGGGCCCGCACCGCGCCCTGCAGCCCACGAATATTCCGAACTCCGGAATTGACGGAACCACCGTTGTTCTCGTAGACGATGTCCTTTTCTCAGGTCGCACGATTCGTGCCGCACTCGACGCTATTGCTGATATCGGTCGCCCGCGAGTAATCCAGCTTGCAGTGCTGGTCGATCGTGGTCATCGCCAACTACCAATTCGCGCCGATTACGTCGGTAAGAATCTGCCAACTTCCCGCGACGAAGACGTCGATGTGCTGGTCGAGGCGCTTGACGGCCGCGACGCGGTTATTCTCACCCGGGCGGAGGAACAGTGAAACATCTGATTAGCATTGCGGATTTGACCAAGGATGAAATTGTCGGCCTGATGGATGAGGCCGATCGTTTTAAGGAGGTCATCCGCGGTCGGGAAATTAAGAAGCTGCCGACCCTGCGCGGCCGCACTATTTACAACCTCTTTTACGAGAACTCCACGCGCACCCGCTCATCTTTTGAGACTGCGGGTAAGTGGATGAGCGCCGATGTTATTAATATCTCAGCTTCCTCTTCCTCTGTGAAGAAGGGCGAGAGCCTGAAAGACACCGCGCTGACTTTGGATGCTATCGGCGGCGATGCCATCGTCGTTAGGCACCCATCGTCGGGAGCGGCACAGCTGATCGCCAAGTGGACTGAGGAATTTGGCAACGGCCCATCGATCATCAACGCGGGTGACGGAAAGCACCAGCACCCGACGCAGGCTCTCCTGGACGCGGTGACGTTGCGTCAGCGTCTCGGTGGAATTGAGGGGCGCAAGGTCGTCATCGTTGGCGATATCCTGCATTCTCGCGTCGCCCGCTCTAACGCCGATCTCCTGAGCAAGCTCGGCGCCGAAGTCGTCTTCGTCGCCCCACCGACGTTGCTGCCATTTGGCATCGAGACCTGGCCGGTGCGTATTGCCTACCGCATGGAAGACGAGATCCGAGATGCTGATGCCGTGATGATGCTCCGCGTTCAGCAGGAGCGCATGAACGGAGGTTTCTTCCCATCCCATCGCGAATACGCCACTCGCTACGGGCTGTCGAAGGCTCGTGAGAAGATGCTTCGCGACGACTGCATTGTGATGCACCCAGGTCCGATGCTTCGTGGCATGGAAATTAACGATGCCGTCGCTGATCTGCCGCGCACTGCCGTGCTGCAGCAGGTAGCCAACGGTGTCCACGTCCGCATGGCAGTTCTTTTCACACTGCTGACCTCAGGCGTTTCCGCCAACTTGGAAGGGCAGGCATAAATGTCGAATCGCAATGAATATGACGAAGCCTCGTACCCCGAGGTAGGACCATTGGCAGCACGTGCACGGGGACAACTACTGCTGAAGGGTGTGCGTCCCTACGGTGAAGGCGAAGATGTCGACGTCTTGATTGACGATGGCGTTATCGCTGAGATTGGCGAAAACCTCACGGCCGAGGACGGGGTAGAGGTCCTGGAGTTCGACTCCCTCGTTCTTCTGCCAGGTCTGGTCGACATCCATGTGCACCTGCGTGAGCCGGGCCGTGAAGATACGGAAACCCTGGCCACTGGTTCGGCTGCCGCAGCACGCGGTGGTTTCACCGCAGTGTTCACTATGGCCAATACCGCTCCGGTAACCGACGACCCTTCGATTGCTGAGTCGGTATGGCTCAAGGGCCAGGCGCTGAACCTCTGCGACATTCACCCGGTCGGCTCTATTACTAAGGGCCTGAAGGGCGAGACGCTGACCGAGTTCGGCATGATGGCAGACTCGCAGGCGAAGGTACGCATGTTCTCCGATGACGGTAAGTGCGTCGACAATCCGCTGATTATGCGCCGCGCGATTGAATACGCCCGCGGCGAAGACGTATTGCTGGCGCAGCACTGCGAAGATCCGCGTCTGACCGCAGATGCATCGGCCCACGAAGGTGCGACCGCCGCACGTCTGGGCCTGACCGGGTGGCCGCGCGTAGCCGAGGAGTCCATCGTGGCCCGAGATGCCATCATGGCTCGCGACTACGGCGGACGCATGCACATCTGCCACGCTTCCACCGAAGGCACTGTTGAGCTGGTCAAGTGGGAAAAGGAGCATGACATTCCGCTGACCGCCGAGGTTACCCCACATCACCTAATTCTCACCGATGAGAAGCTGGAGACCTACGACGGCGTCTACCGCGTCAACCCGCCCCTGCGTGAGCAGCGCGACACCCTGGCTCTGCGTCAGGCTCTGATTGACGGGATTATTGACTGTGTCGCTACCGACCATGCTCCGCACGGCTCTGAAGAAAAGTGCTGCGAGTTCGAGCACGCTAAGCCCGGCATGCTTGGTCTGGAGACCTCGATGCCAATCATCGCCGAAGAGTTCGTTTTGAAGGGCGATTGTGATTGGCGCTGGCTGGCCAAGGTCATGAGTGAGCGTCCTGCTCAAATTGTGAAGCTGCCGGGACACGGCCGACCAATCGCTGTCGGTGAGCCTGCCAACCTGACCGTTGTTGACCCGGGCAAAAAGTGGACGGTCCGCGGCGAAGACCTGGCGTCGAAGTCCGAGAACACTCCTTATGAGGAAATGGAGATGGCCGTGTCCGTGGCAGCTACCGTGCTGCGCGGTAAGGTGACCGCTCTTAACGGAGAGGTCGCTGGATAATATTCATGTCAACGCATAACGATTCATATGCGTCCCGTATGATTAATGTAAATTCCTCGCACGCTACCCAACTGAAAGGCAATAACGTGAGCAACGAGTCGCAGGCCGCGGCCGCTACAGCGGCAGTCCTGGTATTGGCAGATGGACGAGTGTTCCGCGGACGCGGTTTTGGCGCCACCGGTACGACCCTGGGGGAGGCAGTTTTTACCACCGCTATGACGGGCTACCAGGAAACCCTGACGGACCCGTCCTACCACCGACAGCTGATTGTGGCTACCGCACCACAGATCGGTAACACCGGTTGGAATGACGAGGACTACGAGTCCCGTGGAAACAAGATTTGGGCAGCGGGCTTTATTATCCGCGATCTATCGCGTATTCCCTCCAACTGGCGCTCCGAGCGCAGCTTGGAAGATGAGCTGAAGGCACAGGGCATCATCGGTATCCGCCAGATTGATACCCGCGCGCTGGTTCGCCATTTGCGCGACAATGGCTCGATTGCCGCTGGTATTTTCTCTGGTGAGGACGCACAGCAACCCGTCGATAAGCTGGTGGAAATCGTTCGCGCTCAGCCTGCGATGAAGGGCGCGGATCTGGCTCGCGAGGTCAGCACCGATCAGGCCTATGTTGTGGAAGCACAGGGGGAGAAGAAGGCACGTGTTGTGGCCTACGACCTGGGCATTAAGTCCAACACCCCGCGTGAGCTGGCTAAGCGTGGCCTGGAAGTCGTAGTGGTTCCGGCTAACACTCCGTACGAAGATATTAAGAAAGAATACCAGCCGGATGGCGTCTTCTTGTCCAACGGCCCGGGTGACCCGGCAACTGCTGATGAGATGGTTGCGGTCGCCAAGGCCGCACTCGATGACGGCATGCCGCTATTCGGTATCTGCTTCGGTAATCAGATTCTTGGTCGGGCACTCGGCCTGAACACCTACAAGCTGGTCTTCGGCCACCGCGGCGTCAATGTTCCGGTGAAGGACCACCGCACTGGCCGCATCTTTATCACCGCTCAGAACCACGGCTTCGCACTTGAAGGCAAGGCCGGCGAGAGTTTCGATACTCCGTGGGGCGAGGCAGAGGTTACGCACACTTGCCTTAACGACGACGTCGTTGAAGGTGTCGCACTGAAGAACGGCATGGCCTTTTCTGTGCAGTACCACCCAGAGTCCGCAGCCGGCCCGCACGATGCGCACTCTCTCTTCGATGACTTCCTGGAGCTGATTCAGAAGGTCGATTTCAACAAGTCCGCAACCGGAAACTCGAACAAGTAGGAAAGGGCTAAGGGACCTAACACCATGCCACGTCGTACAGACATCAACCACGTACTGGTTATCGGCTCCGGCCCGATTGTTATCGGTCAGGCCTGCGAGTTCGATTACTCCGGCACCCAGGCTTGCCGCGTGCTGCGCGAAGAGGGCCTGCGAGTCACGCTGGTTAACTCTAACCCGGCAACGATTATGACTGACCCGGAGTTCGCAGACTCCACCTACATCGAGCCGATTGAAACCAAGTACATCGAAAAGATCCTGGCCAAGGAAGCTGCAGAGGGCAACCCGATTGACGCTGTCCTGGCAACTCTCGGTGGCCAGACTGCACTGAACGCAGCTATTCAGCTGGACCGCGAGGGCATTCTGGAAAAGTATAATGTCGAGCTGATTGGCGCTGATATTCCGGCCATTCAGCGCGGTGAGGATCGCCAGATGTTCAAGGACATCGTCGCCAAGATTGGTGGCGAGTCCGCTCGTTCCCGCGTCTGCCACAACATGGAAGAAGTCCATGAGACTGTTGCAGAGCTCGGTCTTCCGGTCGTTGTTCGCCCCTCGTTCACCATGGGTGGTCTGGGCTCCGGTCTGGCTTTCAACCAGGAAGACCTCGACCGTATTGCAGGTGGCGGCCTAGCCGCATCGCCCGAGGCCAATGTTCTGATTGAGGAGTCCATCCTCGGTTGGAAGGAATTTGAGCTCGAGCTCATGCGCGATGGCGACGACAACGTTGTCGTGGTCTGCTCCATTGAAAACGTTGATGCCCTCGGTGTCCACACTGGTGACTCGGTAACTGTCGCTCCGTCGATGACTCTGACCGACCGCGAGTTCCAAACCATGCGTGACCAGGGCATCGCAATCCTGCGTGAGGTCGGCGTTGACACCGGTGGCTGTAACATCCAGTTCGCCATCAATCCAAATGACGGGCGCATCATCACCATTGAGATGAACCCGCGCGTCTCCCGCTCCTCGGCGCTTGCTTCCAAGGCAACTGGTTTCCCGATTGCAAAGATTGCTGCCAAGCTGGCTATCGGCTACACCCTCGATGAGATCACCAACGACATCACCGGTGAAACCCCAGCTGCGTTTGAGCCGGTGCAGGACTACGTGATTGTCAAGGCTCCACGCTTTGCTTTCGAGAAGTTCCCTGGTGCTGACGACACGCTGACCACCACCATGAAGTCCGTCGGTGAGGCCATGGCTATCGGCCGCAACTACATCGGCGCGCTCGGTAAGGTCATGCGCTCGCTGGAGAACAAGCCAGCTGGTTTCTGGACCGTTCCGGATGAGGACTTCGCAGGTGAACGCGCAAACGATGTCAACGCTGTCCTTGAGGACCTGAAGCGTCCGACTGAAGGCCGCATCTACGACGTTGAGCTGGCTCAGCGTTTGGGTGCTTCCATTGAGCACATCCACGAAGCTTCTGGCCTCGATCCGTGGTTTATTGCCGAGATGGAAAACCTGCAGGATATCCGCAAGGAGCTTATCGACGCTCCGGTGGTGACCTCCGATCTACTTCGCGAAGCTAAGTACTGGGGTCTCTCCGACGCCCAGATTGCTGCTCTGCGTCCGGAGTTGGCCGGGGAAGACGGCGTGCGTGAGCTGCGCTGGCGCCTGAATATCCACCCGGTATTCAAGACAGTCGATACCTGCTCCGCCGAGTTCGAAGCACAGACTCCGTACCACTACTCGGCATACGAACTGGACCCGGCTGCTGAGTCCGAGGTCGTTCCGCAGACCGAGAAGGAAAAGGTGATCATCCTCGGTTCCGGTCCGAACCGCATCGGCCAGGGCATTGAGTTCGACTACTCCTGTGTTCACGCAGCCCTCGAGCTCTCCCGCGTTGGCTACGAGACCGTCATGGTCAACTGCAACCCGGAAACCGTCTCCACCGACTACGACACCGCAGACCGTCTCTACTTTGAGCCGTTGACCTTCGAGGATGTCCTTGAGGTCTACCACGCTGAGAGCCAGTCTGGAAAGGTCGCAGGCGTCATTGTTCAGCTCGGTGGCCAGACTCCGCTGGGCCTGGCTGAGCGTCTGCAGACCGCAGGTGTTCCGATTGTCGGCACTAGCCCGGAGGCAATCGACCTGGCTGAGGACCGTGGTGAGTTCGGCAAGGTCCTGGCTGAGGCCAACCTGCCGGCGCCGGAGTTCGGTACCGCCACCTCCTTCGCAGAAGCTCGCCAGGTTGCCGCTGGCATCGGTTACCCGGTGCTGGTCCGTCC
>NZ_KV836272.1:200078-203580 GCF_001838295.1 Corynebacterium sp. HMSC074C04 | reverse complement strand
GTCCGTCCTACGTCCTCGGCGGCCGTGGCATGGAAATCGTCTACGATGAGGCCACCCTGGAGGACTACATCAACCGCGCTACCGAGCTGTCCAATGAGCACCCGGTACTGGTTGACCGCTTCCTGGACAGCGCCATCGAAATCGATGTTGATGCACTGTGTGATGGGGAAGAGGTCTACCTCGGCGGCGTCATGGAACACATCGAGGAAGCCGGTATTCACTCCGGTGACTCCGCGTGTGCGCTGCCTCCGATGACTCTGTCCGGAAGCATCATCGACAAGGTGCGTGAATCCACCAAGGCACTGGCACACGGCATCGGTGTGAAGGGCCTGATGAACGTTCAGTACGCACTCAAGGACGAGACCCTCTACGTCATCGAAGCCAACCCGCGTGCATCTCGTACCGTACCGTTTGTCTCCAAGGCAACCTCGGTTCCGCTGGCTAAGGCCGCATCCCGCGTCATGATGGGTACTACAATCGCGGAACTGCGCGAAGAGGGCATGATTCCGTCCAACTTCGACGGCGGTTCTCTGCCCGCTGACGCTCCGATTGCGGTTAAGGAAGCCGTCCTGCCGTTCAACCGCTTCCGCGACTTTGAGGGCCGCGCTCTCGACAGCCTGCTGAGCCCGGAGATGAAGTCCACCGGTGAAGTCATGGGTCTGGCCGACAACTTTGGTGCTGCTTTCGCCAAGGGAGAGCTGGCCGGTTTCGGTGAGTTGCCGACCGAGGGCACGATCTTCGTCTCGCTGGCCAACCGCGATAAGCGCACTCTGGTATTCCCGATTCTCACGCTGGCGGATATGGGCTTCCGCATCCTGGCAACGGAGGGTACTGCCGGCATGCTGCGCCGCAACGGTGTCGAGTGTGAGGTCGTCGCAAAGCGTACGACTGATTCCGAAGCGCCGTCTGACGAGCGCGACATTGTCGACATGATCCGCGACGGTGAGGTTGACATCATTATCAACACCCCATCCGGTTCCGCTGGCGCACGTTCTGACGGATACGAGATTCGCGCCGCTGCGGTGAGCCAGGGCGTAACTTGTGTGACTACCGCTCAGGGTGCTGTCGCCGCACTGCAAGGCATCCTGGCACTGCGCAACGGTGAGATGAGCGTTAAGGCTCTGCAGGAGCTCCACCCGGCAGAGTTGGCTGCTCAGGAGCAGGTCTAACATGACCGCGAAGGCTGAAGGATCCGCAGTGCGGACAATTAAGGGTTTCGGCGATCGCCTCAGCGAGGTTGTCGCCGAGCGCGGCCGGCTCTGTGTGGGAATCGACCCGCACCCTAGGTTGCTGGATGCCTGGCAGTTACCGCGATCGGCAGAAGGTCTAGAGCGCTTTGCCACCACATGCGTCGAAGCGTTTGGTGACATCGTTGCCGTCGTCAAGCCCCAGGTGGCGTTCTTCGAAGCCTACGGTTCCAAGGGCTTTGCCGTCCTGGAGCGGACGTTGGCGGACCTGAAGGACGCAGGTGCGCTGTCGATTGCAGATGCCAAGCGTGGCGATATCGGTTCGACTATGGCTGCATACGCCGAAGCCTGGCTGTCGGATAGCTCGCCGCTAGCCGCCGACGCACTGACGGTATCTCCGTACCTTGGATTCGGTGCTCTTGATCCGGCGGTTTCGTTGGCGTTGGAGAACGGACGGGGCTTGTTTGTGCTGGCCGCGACGTCCAATCCGGAAGGTGCGTCAGTGCAGAAGGCGATGGTTTCGGGTGAGACTCTGGCTCAGACCATGGTCAACCAGGCAGCCGCTATTAATGCTCGCCAAATTGACGGTGGTGCAAAGGCGGGCAGCATCGGCGTTGTTGTTGGCGCAACGCTTGACGACGCCCCGGTGCTCAGTGACCTGCGCGGTCCCATTCTCATGCCCGGTGTGGGAGCTCAGGGTGGAACCCCGGCAGATGTAGATCGTCTGGCAGGGGAATCCAAGGGGCTTGCACTGCCGAATATTTCGCGTGCGATTCTCTCCGCTGGACCTGATCCTGCTGCGCTGCGGCGCGCAACGATTGAAGCTGCAGCTCCGTTCCTTTCCGAGAGTTAGCAGCAGTTCGCCGAATTGTCAGAAGCCCGCGGGGACACCTCATAGAACAGGTGCCCCTGCGGGCTCTTCCGTACCTAGCTGCCGGGATTTTCCTAATGACCCTCGGATGGCGGTGGCGTAGGTATAGGCAAGTTACTGTGACAATTCCTAGGAGATTTCGTACAAAAACCGTGGTCAATTTCCATTCTCCTGGGCAAACGGTGCTACAATCGCCGGAGTTGGTTGACCACGACCGAAAGGTGGGGCGGATAAAGCCCCGGTGTCATTTTTATCGACACCCCGTCAGCATTTGCCTCAACAACCGGTGAGTGCGGTACGGTCTCCAATCGTTAAGCACGGTGTCGTTGCCTGCCTTTGGTGGACGCGAGGCTCGTGCTAGTAAATAAGAAGCTAACCAATCTATTTTTACGGAGGAACACGTGGCCCTTCCGCAGTTGACCCCGGAGCAGCGTGCAGCAGCACTCGAGAAGGCAGCTCAGGCCCGCAAGGTACGCGCAGAGCTCAAGGACAAGCTGAAGCGTGGCGCTATCGACCTGCCAGAGGTTCTCAAGCAGGCTGACGAGAACGAGATCATCGGCAAGATGAAGGTCTCCGCTCTGCTCGAGGCTCTGCCGAAGGTCGGCAAGGTCAAGGCGCAGGACATCATGAATGACCTGGAGATTGCTCAGACCCGCCGTCTGCGTGGCCTGGGTGACCGTCAGCGTCGCGCTCTGCTGGAGCGCTTCGGCTACGCAGTGGAGGACTAGTCGCAGTGGCCGGGAATGAAAACGGTCAGTTGGTAGTCCTCGCCGGCCCTGCCGGTGTAGGAAAATCCACTGTTGTCAGTCGGCTTCGTGCCGAGGTTCCCGGACTGTACTTCAGCGTTTCCATGACCACCCGCGCCGCACGGCCGGGGGAGGTCGATGGCCGCGACTATTTCTTCGTGACCCCAGAGAAGTTCCAACAGCATATTGATGCAGGAGAGATGCTCGAGTGGGCTGAAATCCACGGTGGTCTGCAGCGTTCTGGTACGCCGCGCGGCCCGGTGGATAAAGCTCTCGCCGAGGGGCGTCCAGTACTCGTTGAGGTGGATCTGGCGGGAGCCCGCTCCATCCGTAAGGTAGCGCCCAATGCTCACCTGCTGTTCTTGGCTCCGCCAAGCTGGGAGATTCTCGTCAGCAGGCTCACTGGTCGTGGCACGGAAACCGAGGCGCAAGTCAAGCGTCGCCTGGAAACCGCACGAGTGGAAATGGATGCTCAGCACGAATTCGATGAGGTCGTTGTCAACGACAACGTCGATGATGCTGTCGCGGCCATCGCTCGGGCGCTGACTACTGGTAAGTAACAGGGCGACTCCACATCATAGATAGTAGAAATCGCTTTCGAGCAATGGTGTTTCTATTGCTATGACGATTTTTATTGTCACCCCAGTAACTCACGTTCTATTGAGGAAAGATTTCTCGTGACCCAGGAAAATACCGCC
>NZ_KV836272.1:183914-199978 GCF_001838295.1 Corynebacterium sp. HMSC074C04 | reverse complement strand
CCGAGGCAGTGTTCGACCCGCCAATTGGTATTACCAACCCGCCGATCGATGAGCTGCTTGGTAAGGCTTCTTCGAAGTACGCTCTGGCTATCTTCGCTGCCAAGCGTGCACGCCAGATTAATGACTACTACCAGCAGATTGACGAAGGCATGCTGGAGTACGTTGGCCCGCTGGTTACTCCGGGGGTCGCTGAGAAGCCTCTGTCCATCGCTCTTCGTGAAATCAACGCTGGTCTGCTGGACCACACTGAGGGCTAGAGCATTTCCTTAAGGGGAGATATCTGTATGCATGCCGCCGGTAATGCTGACGTATCCGAATGTTTAAAGGTTGTCGTCGGGGTTGCCGGCGGCATCGCTGCATATAAGGCCGCACACGTTGTTCGAGGCTTCAAGGAACTTGGTCACGATGTTCGTGTCGTTCCCACTGAGTCCGCATTGAACTTTGTAGGTGCAGCTACTTTCGAGGCGCTGTCGGGGAACCCGGTGTCGACTACAGTTTTTGACGCAGTCGATGAGGTTCAGCATGTCCGCGTGGGGCAGGAGGCCGACCTCGTCGTCGTGGTTCCCGCGACTGCCGACTTTATGGCGCGCGCCGCGCACGGGCGTGCCGACGACCTGCTCACCGCAACCTTGCTTGTGGCGACTTGCCCAGTGGTGTTGGCCCCTGCGATGCACACCGAAATGTGGAACCATCCAGCTACGCGGGATAATGTCGCGACTCTTCGTCGCCATGGCACTATTGTCCTCAATCCGGCCCATGGCCGTTTGACTGGTAAGGACACCGGTCCAGGTCGCCTGCCGGAGCCAGAGCAGATTGTTTCACTAGCATTGGCAGCGGTCGAGAATCCACGCCACTTCCGCCGCGACTTCGAGGGCGTACGCTTCATGATTACTGCCGGTGGCACCCGTGAGGCTATCGACCCGGTACGTTTTATCGGCAACCACTCCTCAGGTCGTCAGGGCTTCGCGCTAGCCGAGATGGCAGCACAGCGTGGCGCTCAGGTCACCGTGGTGGCAGGACATACGGATCAGTTGCCGACACCGCTGGGCGCGAATGTTGTAGGGGTTGATTCCACTTTGGAGATGGCCGAGGCCGCGCACGAACACTCCAAGCTGGCCGATGTCTGCATTTTTGCCGCCGCCGTTGCCGACTTCCGTCCGGCATCGACCGCTGGGGCCAAGATGAAGAAGGGCGTCGCAGACGACGCGTTGAGCAACATTCAGCTCGTAGAAAACCCAGATATTTTGGCTACCACTGTGGAGCGTCGTAAAGCGGGCGAGATTCCGGCGACCACGACGATGGTGGGCTTTGCGGCTGAGACCGGTGACGAGACGACGACGCCGCTCGAGCTTGCGAAGCAGAAGATTGTTCGCAAGGGCTGCGATTTGCTCATGTGTAACGACGTCTCGGGTGGGCAAACTTTCGGTGCGACTGACAATGTCGGATGGTTGCTGTCTCTCGATGGCGAGCAGTGGGACGTGCCGCGGGGCTCAAAATTCTCGGTGGCCGGTTCGATTTTGGATGCAGTTTCCGAGCTGCGACAGGAACCTCAGCCAGCGGAGTAGCCGGTGCCTACTACGGCGACTGAACCGCTTGGTCTATAATTATCGAATCAAACGAAAACCCACGCCGCAGCGACACCGCAGGGGTGGGGAAATAATCTAGAAGAAAGTTGTACTGCTCGTGGCCTCTAATCTTCGGCTGTTTTCCAGTGAATCTGTTACCGAGGGGCACCCAGATAAGATTTGCGACTCGATTTCGGACTCCATCCTTGACGCTATGCTCGCGCAGGATTCTGCATCGATGGTCGCCGTCGAGACTGTGGTGACTACCGGTTTAGTCCATGTTGTTGGCGAGGTTCGCACGAAAAGCTACGTCGACATCCCCGGTATTGTCCGGAGTCGATTGAAGGAGATCGGTTTCGATTCTTCTGAAAAGGGCTTTGACGGCAAAACCTGTGGTGTCTCCATTTCGATCGGTGAGCAGTCCTCAGACATCCACGACGGTGTGCACACTTCTCTGGAAGCACGCAGCTCTGGTGGAGAAGTCGAAGCAGAAGATCTCAAGGGCGCTGGCGACCAGGGGCTGATGTTCGGCTACGCTACCAACGAAACGCCGGAGTATATGCCGCTACCGATTGCACTGGCGCACCGCCTGGCTCGCCGCTTGACGCAGGTACGCAAGGAAGGGATCATCCCATCGCTTCGACCGGATGGTAAGACTCAGGTCACCTTCGCTTACGACGAAGACAATAGCCCGGCGTACTTGGACACCGTTGTGGTGTCCACGCAGCACGACCCGGACGTCACCCAGGAGTGGATCACCGAGCAGATTAAGACTCACGTCGTCGATTGGGTGCTCGACGACGCTAACCTGCGCGAGCGTTTTGTTACCGATGAATTGAAGCTGCTGGTTAACCCTTCTGGCCAGTTTATTATCGGTGGCCCGATGGGCGATGCCGGCCTGACCGGTCGCAAGATTATCGTCGACACTTACGGCGGTATGGCTCGTCACGGTGGCGGCGCGTTCTCGGGCAAGGACCCGTCAAAGGTGGACCGCTCCGGCGCTTATGCCACCCGTTGGGTTGCGAAGAATGCCGTGGCCGCGGGTCTGGCTGACCGCCTCGAGATTCAGGTCGCCTACGCTATCGGTCGCGCTCGCCCAGTGGGCCTCTACGTCGACTCTTTCGGCACTGGTCACGTTTCAGACGACGCCATCCGCGAGGCTATCAACAAGGTCTTCGACCTTCGTCCGGCCGCTATTATTCGTGACCTGGACCTGCTGCGCCCGATTTATGCACAGACCTCCACCTACGGTCACTTCGGCCGAACTGACTTGGACCTGCCGTGGGAGCAGCTCAACCGCGTTGAAGAGCTCCGCGCAGCCGCTGGCCTGGGATAAACACCACCCGCCAGCATTACCCTGGGGTAGGGCAGTAGAGTAAGACTCTATGACCGACGCCCCCTTCGCACCCGCCGCCGCAGCTGAGAAGCTGCCAGTCGCGCGGGTGCTTCCGCTTTTGGGGCTGCCGCAGTTAGATCGCCCCTTCGACTACCTGGTTCCGCGCGCGCTAGCGGAGGAAGCGGTCGTCGGTTGCCGCGTGCGGATTCGCTTCCACGGCCAGTTGGTCAATGCGCTGGTGCTGGAGCGCTGTACCACGCCCACTCACGACGGCAAACTGTCCTATCTCAAGGATGTCATCAGCTCTGAGGTTGTCTATCCGCCTCAGCTTCGACGGTTGGTGGATTCTCTGGCGGAGTATTACGGCGCAACGCGCTCAAACATCATTCGCTCCGCCATCCCAACCCGTCATGCACGGGCCGAACGTGCTCGCAAGGAGAACATGCCCCCGACGTGGGAGGAGTTGGGAAAGCTTGCCACCGAAGATCCGGACCTTTCCGCTTGGGGCAACTATGTCTTCGGCGAATCCTTTGTCGATTCCGTCCGCAAGGGTGCCCCGGCACGCGCAGCGTGGCAGCCAGTTCCAGGCGAACAGGTGGCAACCATGCTCGGCGCACTCAGCGTTTCGGTCGCGCGCGATGGTGGCGGTGTTCTCATCATTGTGCCGGACGCACGCACACAGGCGCGCTTTGAGAGCGCTTTTCGCGAGCTTATTTCTGCCCGTCAGCTCACTCTTCTCGGGGCTGGCCTCGGTCCCGAGTCCCGCTATCGCCGCTACCTGGATATCCTTCACGGCCAGGGGCGCATAGTCGTCGGCACGCGTTCGGCAGCATACGCGCCAGTGAAGAATCTGCGTTTAGCAGTGATTGTCGATGATGGCGATGACAACCTCGTGGATCCCCGCGCACCCTACGTGCACTCTCGCGAGGTGTTGGTGACGCGTAGTGCGCAGGAAGGATGCGCTCTCATCTTTGCGTCGTATAGCCGTACAGCCGAGGTGCAGCTGCTCGTCTCCTCAGGTTGGGCGCACAATCTGGTCGCGGGAACTGACACCCTGGCTGAGTCCATGCCGGAGATGATTGCCTCGACGGACACTTCCGAAGACCCGGATGACGTCAGTAGGGGACGCCTTCCTGCCATCGCTTTTCGACGGGCAAAGGCCGCGCTGCGCGAAGAGCTTCCGATCCTGGTCCAGGTACCTCGCAAGGGATATGTGCCGACACTGTCGTGCCGCTCCTGTGGCGCGCCTGCGCGCTGTCGCTGGTGTAATGGTCCACTGGGAATTCCACCGTCCGATAGCCCGGACGACCCGGCACCACCGACGTGTCGGTGGTGTGGTCGTATTGACATTCACCACCGTTGCCATAGCTGCGGTTCCACCAAGATTCGGCCGGTCGTGGTCGGCAGTGAACGTACGGCAGAGGAGTTTGGCCGTATTTTCAGTCCATTCCCGGTCATCGCTTCCTCTGGAGAACGCATTGTTGACGACATTCCCGAAGGCCCGAGGGTCGTGGTGGCCACGCCGGGAGCCGAGCCTTATTCGCCGGAGGGCTACGGTGCAGTGATGCTGCTGGACACTTGGGCGATGCTTGGCCGGCAGGACTTGCGCGCTCATGAAGAGGCCTATGCGCATTGGTCTCGGGCTGTCACGCTTGCCCGTCCGCGGGAGCAAGGCGGGGCGGTGGTTATCGATGCGGATGCTGCAGTCCCGACTGTGGCCGATCTTCTGGCATGGGACGCGGTAGGCGCTGCGAACAGGGAATTGGCCGACCGCACAGCTGCCGCTCTGCCTCCGGCCTTTCACGTGGCAGCGGTGGATGGGACTGAAGAGGGCCTGCGTAACTTCATGGAGTCCCTGGAAGTCCCATCGGGTGCGGAAATTCTGGGGCCGGTAGACCTTCCCCGCAACGCCAGGCCACCAGCGGGCGTGGAGCCGGGTACACCTATTCAGCGGATGTTGATTCGCTGTGACCGTCGTCAAGCACGGGCAGTGGGAGCGGCGTTGAAGGCAGCACAGGTCGTTCGCGCGACTAGGAAGGACCCGACGCCGGTGCGCGTTGTCGTCGATCCGATTAATTTCGGCTAGCTGCTAAAATGAACGCGTTATTGCTTGATTCACACCAGTTTTCTTGGAGGCTCTAAGTTCATGGCAGTTCGTGAGGTACGTCTTTTCGGCGATCCGGTGTTGCTGTCCAAGGCGGAAACCGTCACTGATTTCGACGCGACGCTGTCGCACCTGATTGATGACATGTTCGACACCATGGACGAGCAACAGGGTGTCGGGCTCGCAGCAAACCAGGTTGGCGTGCTGCAGCGCGTCTTCGTCTACGACTGCAATGGCACCCGCGGGCACATCGTCAATCCAGAATGGGAAGCCATCGGCGATGAGACTGTCCACGAAATCGAAGGATGCCTGTCTATCCCGGGGATTAATGGACCCGTGACTCGGCACGCACGTGTGCGCGTTACTGGCCAGGATCGCCACGGCACACCGGTGAGCTTCGAAGCTGACGATCTGCTGGCTCGCTGCGTGCAGCATGAAAGCGACCACCTGGACGGTGTGCTGTTTTTGAAGCGTCTCGAGGGCGACGAGCGCAAGACCGCGATGCGCTCTCTGCGTGAGCAGGAATGGTTCCTCAACCGCGGTTAACTCACCTGCGCCTAGCCCCCCCCGGGCGTGGCGCCCCGAGTTTCATCACTAGATTAACTAGAACAACTAGGTCCACCAGGAAGGAATTCACTTACTGTGCGCCTGATTTTTGCCGGAACCCCGGAACCCGCTGTCGTTGCACTGAAGAAGTTACTCGAAGACTCCCACCATGAGATCGTTGCTGTTCTCACTCGCCCCGATGCCCGCCGTGGCCGCGGTAAGTCGCTTTCGCCCTCGCCGGTGAAGGCTCTGGCCTTGGAACACGACATTCCCGTTCTCACCCCGACTACCCTGCGCGATGCGGAAATCCAACAGCAGATCCGCGAACTAAACGCCGACTGCATCCCGGTCGTCGCCTACGGCAATCTCGTGCCGGAGGAGTTGCTCGATGTACCGACGCACGGCTGGGTAAATCTGCATTTCTCACTGCTTCCTGCTTGGCGAGGTGCCGCGCCGGTGCAGGCAGCTATCGCCGCTGGCGACGAAGTCACGGGTGCCAGTACCTTCCGAATTGAAAAGGGCCTGGATACCGGACCAGTTTTCGGTACCGTCACCGAAGCGATTCGCTCGACCGATAATGCCGACGACCTTTTGACCCGCCTCGCATTCTCCGGTGCGGATCTTCTAACCGCCACCATGGACGGCATCGAAGCAGGTGCGTTGCGTCCGACTGCTCAGCCGGAACAGGACGTCAGCTACGCCGCTAAGTTCGGGCCGGAGGATGCCCGAATCGTTTGGACTCAGCCGCGACATCTTCTCGACCGCCGCGCTCGCGCGTTCACGCCTGCTCCAGGTGCGTGGACGACCCTCGACGGCTCACGTTTGAAGGTCGGAGAGCTCACCCCGCTTTCCGACGAGGACAGCGCTGCGGTCGACGAGGTGCGAAAGGCAGCTGCTCCAGAGGTGGCAGCCGCCACACCAGGTGAGTTGGTAGTGGAGAAACACCGGGTATCCGTGCGTTGTGCCGATGGCTATGTGCAGCTGGTGAAGGTGCAGCCACAGGGTAAGAAGATGATGGATGCGTCCGACTGGGCGCGAGGTAGCCAACCCGGCGGAAAGGTCTGCGAGTAAATGGACAACGACAAACCCCGCCACACCGGTGGCGGACGGCAGCGCAGCAACCGCGGCGGACAGAACCGCGATGACCGCAACCGTAACCGTGACACCCGAGGAGGGGATAATCGCGGTGGCATTGACCAGCCACGCAAGGTCGCGCTGAAGGTACTAGCTGACGTTCGCGAGAAGGATGCTTACGCAAACCTGCTGCTGCCCAAGTTGCTGAAGACACACAAGCTCAAGGGGCGGGATGCTGCTTTTGCAACGGAGCTGACGTACGGCACACTGCGGGCGGAAGGCCTGTTGGACGCCGTGATTGAGGCATCGTCGTCACGCCCGTTAAGCGATATTGCTGGACCGGTGATGGACGTGCTACGCCTGGGCACGTACCAGCTGCTGCGTACGCGCGTCGACGCCTACGCAGCGGTCGATACCTCGGTGCGGGCAGTGGCGAAGGTGGCGGGACCTGGCGCGCGCGGCTTTGTCAATGCCATTTTGAGGAAGGTCTCCTCGAAGACCGAAAGCGAATGGGTGGCTGAGATTGCGCCGGATCCCGCGACCGATCCGATTGGCTACGTGGCAATGAAGCATGCCCACCCGCGCTGGATTGCTATGGAGTTTGCCCGCGCACTCGGTGCACAAGCCGGTGAGCTGCAGCAGGCACTCGCTGCCGACGATGCCCGCCCGCTGGTGCACTTGGTCGCTCGTCCGGGCGAGATTACTGCTGAAGAATTGGCACTGATCACTGGCGGTGAAGAGGGACAGTGGTCGCCGTACTGCGTGCGCTTGGACTCCGGTGCCCCAGGAGAGTTGGAGCCGGTCCGACAGGGTTTGGCTGCGGTGCAGGACGAGGGTTCTCAGCTCATTGCGCGTGCCGTCACCATGGCACCCGTTGCCGGTGAAGACAGCGGCCGCTGGTTAGATCTGTGTTCCGGCCCCGGTGGTAAGTCAGCTTTCATCGGCGGCATTGCAGCTATTGAGGGCGCGAAGCTCGATGCTGTTGAGGTATCGGCGACTCGCGCAGAACTGGTGAAGAAGGCTACTACCGGGCTACCAGTGACTGTAACGGTTGCGGATGGTCGTGATACCGGGCTCGAGACAGGCTTTGACCGCATCTTGGTAGACGCGCCGTGCTCTGGCTTGGGCTCGCTCCGCCGTCGCCCGGAAGCGCGCTGGCGGAAGTCGCCGTCCGATCTGAACTCGTTGACTACGCTGCAGTTTGAACTGCTCAGCGAAGCTGTGCGTCTTGCACGGCCGGGTGGCATCATCGTCTATTCCACGTGTTCGCCGCATCTGCGGGAAACCAGGGGCATTGTCGACAGGGCAGTGACGGAATTACCGGTGACTGAGCTGAGTGCACACGAGTTGGTAGCGCCGATGACTGATGTCGGACCGTATCCATCTGTGCAGATGTGGCCACACCGCCACGGGACCGATGCGATGTTCTTCTCAGTTTTGCGCAAGAACGACTAGGCTCAGAGGTTATGAGCGCACCAATTATTGCCCCGTCCATTCTCGCTGCTGACTTCGCTCGCCTCGACCGCGAGGTTGAGGCTGTAGCCAATGCAGATTGGCTACATATCGACGTCATGGATGGCCACTTCGTTCCCAACCTGTCCTTCGGCGCTCCGGTGCTGGAGGCCGTAGCTGCGGTGACGGACAAGTACTTGGATGTCCATCTCATGATTGAAAACCCGGAGAAGTGGGTCGACACCTACATTAAGGCGGGGGCGAGCTCCGTTATCTTCCATGTGGAAGCCGCCGACGATGCCATCGCACTGGCACGCCACATTCGTTCCCAGGGCGTGAAGGCCGGGTTCTCACTGCGCCCGGGTACCCCAATTGAGCCGTGGCTGGATCACCTCGCCGAATTCGACGAGGTGCTGGTCATGAGTGTCGAGCCCGGTTTCGGGGGCCAGTCCTTTATGCCGGATCAGCTGGCCAAGGTCGAGAAGCTACGTGAACGCATTGATGCCGAAGGTCTGGATACTCTGATCGAGATTGACGGTGGTATCTCCGCCAAGACCATCGAATCCGCTGCCGCCGCCGGTTGCGATGCCTTCGTTGCAGGGTCGGCCGTTTTCGGCGCTGATGATCGTGCGGCGGCTGTCGATGAGCTGCGCGCATTGGCCACCGCTGCTGCAACTAAGTAGACGGCGGTGAGAAACGGTGGCACAGTTTCCGGATCTCGTCTCCGCACAGCCGCTGACTGACGCCCAAGCTATGGCATTGGCCATAGAAGCCGGCCAGCGGGTTCAAGGCACCACCTATCCCAATCCACCGATTGGTTGCGTCATTCTCGATACCGCAGGGATCGCGGTAGGTGTGGCCGGAACTGAGCCTGTAGGCGGGCGGCACGCAGAGCCACAGGCATTGGAGATGGCGGGGCCACGAGCTCAGGGTGGCACTGCAGTGGTCACACTCGAGCCGTGCAATCATATCGGCCGTACACCACCGTGCACCGAGGCACTTGCGGCAGCCGGTGTTTCCCGCGTCATATTTGCGGTCGCCGATCCTAATCCCGTGGCCGCTGGCGGCAGCGAATGGTTGCGCTATAAGGACATCGAGGTCGTTGAAGAATTCCAGCGTGACCGAGTAACCGCCGGCTACTTACGGCCATGGTTACACTGGCAGCGCACTCGGCGCCCACACATCACGCTGAAGACGGCGGGCACACTCGATGGTTTCGCCGCCGCTACCGACGGCACCTCGCAGTGGATCACGGGGGAGCAGGCGCGGGCACGGGTACATGTTGATCGTGCACGTCGGCAAGCGATTGTCGTCGGAACGGGAACAGTGCTCGCCGACAATCCGCGATTGACCGCGCGCACACCAGACGGCGAGGAGCTGTCAACGCAACCTCTGCGCATCGCGATTGGCACTTCGGAGGTCGCCGCCGATGCGAATATCCGTGGTGATAACTTCCGCCACATTCGCACTCACGATGTGGAAGTGGCGCTGGAGACAATGGCGGATATGGGGCTTATTGACGTGCTGGTAGAAGGCGGTCCACGGCTCGCCAGCGCTTTCTTAGAAGCCGATGCTGTCGACGCGATTGAGTCCTATATTGCCCCGGCCTTTCTCGGCGCTGGTCTGCCAGTGACATCGGCCAACCACGAGACCACCATCACTGACATCTCCCGTTTCCGTACCGCCGCGGTAGAGACTCTGGGGGATGACATTTTGATCACGGCACTCCGCAGTGGCAAAGATCGCGGGTAGACCGGCTAGAGTTAATTTTGTAAAAATCTTTCAATTTATAACAAATGTTAAAGGATTTTCCTGACCACTATGTTTACGGGAATTGTTGAGGAACTCGGCGAAATTCGCGAAATCCACCGCGAAGCCGATTCCATTACGCTGACCATTCGCGCGACCACCGTGCTTGACGACGTGCACCACGGTGACTCCATTGCTGTCAATGGCGTTTGTTTGACCGTCGTGGAGTTTGACAATGACTTCTTTACCGCTGATCTCATGCAAGAGACTCTGGATAGGTCGAGTCTCGGCCAGGTTGAGGTCGGTTCCAAGGTCAACCTCGAACGTGCAACCGCAGTAGGGCAACGCCTCGGCGGCCATATCGTGCAGGGACATATCGATGGCACCGGCGAGGTTATTTCGCGCACGCCAGGGGAACGCTGGGAAGTAGTGCGGATTTCTCTGCCGAAGCAGCTCTCCAAGTATGTCGTGGAAAAGGGCTCAATTGCCGTGGATGGCACCTCGTTGACTGTCTCTGCAGTAGGCGAGGGGTTCTTTGAGGTCAGCCTGATACCGACGACGCTGACGGACTCCGTTATTGGTTCAACCGCAGTAGGCACCAAGGTCAATTTGGAAGTCGATGTGCTAGCCAAGTACGTCGAGAAAATGTTGGAAAGATAAGCTACAAGACTGTGATTAAGTTCGATTCTGTTGAACGGGCCATTGCGGACATCGCAGCCGGTAAGGCCGTGGTCGTCGTCGACGATGAAGATCGTGAGAACGAGGGCGACATCATCTTCGCCGCAGAGAAGGTAACGCCTGAACTTGTTGCCTTTATGGTTCGCTATTCCTCTGGTTACATCTGTGCACCGCTGACCGCCGAGGACTGCGAGCGTCTGAATCTGCCACCGATGGTGTCGGAGAATGAGGATGCCCGCGGTACCGCATACACAGTGACCGTGGATGCCAACACCGGTACGACCGGTATTTCCGCCACAGATCGTGCGAACACCATTCGTACTCTGGCTGACCCCACGTCCAGCCCGCACGATTTCACCCGACCGGGACACGTGGTTCCGTTGCGAGCTCGCGATGGTGGCGTCCTCATCCGTGCCGGCCACACCGAGGCTGCGGTCGATCTCGCCCGCCTGGCAGGGCTTCGTCCTGCCGGTGTGCTGTGTGAGGTTGTCTCCGAGGAAGACCCGACCAGCATGGCGCGCGCGGAGGAACTACGTCGCTTCTGCGACGACCACGATTTAGCGCTGATTTCCATCGAGCAGCTCATCGAATACCGTCGCCACAACGAACACTTGATTGAGCGCGTTGTCGAAACCAAGCTGCCGACCGACTACGGCGAGTTCCGTGCCATTGGTTACCGCAGCCTTATCGACGGTGTCGAGCATGTCGCTCTCGTTGTGGGGGATGTGTCTTCCAACAATGGCCAGGAAGTCCTCGTGCGTGTGCACTCCGAATGCCTCACCGGCGACGCATTGGGATCTCGCCGCTGTGACTGCGGTCAACAGCTGCACAACTCCATGCGCATGGTCCACGAGGCAGGGCGCGGCGTCATTCTCTACATGCGCGGTCACGAAGGCCGAGGCATTGGTCTGATGCCGAAGCTGCAGGCCTACCACCTGCAAGATGAAGGCGCTGACACCGTTGATGCCAATCTCGCACTCGGTTTGCCGTCGGACGCCCGCGAGTACGGCACTGGTGCACAGATTCTGCAGGATCTTGGGGTCACCTCTATGGCGCTGCTGACGAACAATCCGACCAAGCGCGCCGGCCTAGGTGGTTATGGACTGGAGATGAGCCGCCGGGTACCGGTGCCAGTTGAGGTCAACGAGGATAACTTGAAATACTTGTTGACAAAGCGCGAACGCATGGGCCATGAACTTCCTTGGTTGGATGAGTACATGGAGACCCACGGCATTTCGACAGAAGGAGCACAGTAGATGAGTGGCGCAGGTCTTCCTGAAATTACCGTTCCCGATTCCACTGGTGTGACCGTCGGTCTGGTCACCTCTCACTGGAACGAGGAGATTACTGGGCAGCTTCGTCGTGAAGCGCTGGCACAGGCTGAGGAGGCCGGCGCTGTAGTCACGGATGTGACTGTCGTCGGTGCTCTGGAGATTCCGGTTGTGGTACAGCAGCTCGCGCGAACTCACGACGCCGTGGTGGCGCTGGGATGCGTTATCCGCGGTGGTACGCCGCACTTCGACTATGTCTGCGACTCGGTGACTGAGGGGCTGACGCGGATTGCACTGGACTGTGAGACACCTGTTGGCAATGGTGTATTGACCTGCAACACTGAGCAGCAGGCAATTGATCGTGCCGGCGGTGAGGGAGCTGTGGAGAATAAAGGTCGCGAGGCCATGGCCGCAGCGCTGCATACCGTCGCCGTGTTGAAGTCTCTTCGTGAAGGTGGAGCTGAGTAAGAATGGGTAACTCCGAACGCCACAGCAATTCGACTGCCGTCGACACCGGTAGTGAAGACAAATGGCTATTGGAAATCACCTCGCAAAAGCTGCGTCTGTGGGCGATTATCGCTGCAGTTGTAGTCTTCGCTATCCATATCTTCATGGGCATCGTGGTGGACTTTGGTAACACCGGCGCTTCGGTGACGACTATTGACCAGCTGGCTTTCCCAATGATTGGTTTGATCATCGCCGGGGTAATCCTGCTGCTGACTCGGGCTCGCGTTCGCGTAAATGCCACGGGCGTGGAAGTCCGCAATCTGCTCAATGCGAAGTTCTACCCGTGGGTCGATGTCTACGGCCTGAGTTTTCCAAAGAAGTCCCGCTGGGCTCGCTTGGAGCTGCCAGACTTTGAGTTTGTGCCGATGCTCGCGCTCCAGTCAGCCGACGGCAGCCGCGTCGTGGAAGACATCCGCCGGTTCCGTGAACTTGAAGACAAGTTCATGCCGGAGGATTAACCCAAGGACATGTTTTAAGGACACCGTAAGTGACTGACCCTTCTCAGTACCGTCCCGCCCCCGGCACCATTCCCACGGAGCCGGGGGTGTACCGTTTTCTCGATTCAACCGGACGCGTTCTCTACGTCGGCAAGGCGAAGAATCTCCGTGCGCGTCTGTCTAACTACTTCCAGGACTTAACTCGGCTGCATCCCCGCACCCGCCAGATGGTGCAGTCCGCTTCGAAGGTGACGTGGACTGTTGTCCACAATGAGGTCGAAGCGCTGCAGTTGGAGTACACCTGGATCAAGCGCTTTAATCCGCGGTTCAACGTGATGTACCGCGACGATAAGTCGTATCCGATGTTGGCCGTCAGCGTCGGCGAGCTGTACCCGCGGCTGTTTCTCTACCGAGGACCGCGCCGGAATGGCGTGCGTTATTTCGGCCCCTATTCACACGCGTGGGCCATCCGAGAAACCCTCGACTTGCTTACACGAGTTTTCCCGGCCCGCACTTGTTCCAGGGGAGTCTTCAACCGGCAGCAGGCCCTGGGACGGCCCTGTTTGCTCGGCTATATCGACAAATGCTCGGCGCCTTGTGTCGGCCGTGTCAGTGCCGAAGAACACCGCGAAATTGTCCGTGGTTTTACCAGCTTCATGTCCGGGAATACGGGTCCGGTCACCAGGCGCTTGAAGAAGGAAATGGAGGAAGCTGCCGCCGAGTTAGACTTTGAGCGCGCCGCGAGCCTGCGCGACAACCTCGCTGCCATCGACAAGGTCATGGAGCGGCAGTCAGTCGTGCTTTCCGACGCCGCCGATGCCGATTTTATTGCGCTAGCAACCGACGAACTGGAAGCGGCCGTGCAGATTTTCCACGTTCGAGCAGGACGTATTTACGGTCAGCGCGGCTGGGTAGTGGAGAAGTCCGGCGAATACGCGACTACAGAGTTTCGAGAGGGAGAGACAGACCCCAGCTTGGGTGGGCTGCTAACGCAGTTCCTGACACAGTTCTATGGCGATGCCGCCAAGCACGCGGATGTCGACGGCGATGAATCGACCACTGCTGCCCAAGTTGTGCCACGCGAAATTCTCGTCCAGGCCACGCCCGACGATCTTGACGAGGTTGCTGCATTTTTGGCCGATATTCGTGGCACCAATGTGGACATTCGGGTCCCGCAGCGCGGTGACAAGCGGACACTCATGGAGACCGTGCAGAAAAATGCAGCTGAAGCGCTACGCCAGCACAAACTAAAGCGAAGTGGAGATCTAACTACTCGATCGCAGGCTCTCTCCGAACTTCAGGACGCGCTGTTTATGGATGAAGCGCCGCTGCGTATCGAATGCACTGACATCTCGCATATTCAAGGCACCGATGTGGTGGCCTCGTTGGTGGTCTTCGAGGACGGATTGCCGAAGAAGTCCGACTATCGCCGCTACCGTATCAAGGATGCAGCGGGTGACGGTCGCTCCGACGACGTCGGCTCCATTGCTGAGGTGGTGCGCCGTCGTTTTCTGCGCCATAACGAGGACAAGCTCGCCATGCCCGATGATGCCAGCGAAATGTTCGTCGAAGAGACGACTGATGCCGTCGATGAGCATTCGAGGAGTAGCCGCAAATTTGCCTACCCGCCACAGTTGTTCATTGTCGACGGTGGTGCACCGCAGGTCGCAGCCGCTCAGGCAGTCCTCGATGAACTCGAGGTCACCGATGTGACGCTCGTGGGTATTGCCAAGCGCTTAGAAGAGCTGTGGATTCCCGACGATGATGAGCCACTCATTCTGCCGCGCAATTCGGAAGCGATGTACCTTATCCAGCGAATTCGTGATGAGGCGCACCGCTTTGCCATTACTTATCACCGTCAGCAGCGCTCTAAGCGCATGCGCTCTTCGGTACTCGATGGCATTAAAGGGCTGGGGCCAGCACGCCGCAGTGAGTTGGTCAAACACTTTGGCTCCGTTGCGGCGCTGAAAAAGGCCAGCGTCGGGCAGATAGAAGAGGTAGCTGGTTTCGGGCCGACGCTCGCGAAAACTGTCTACGATTACCTCCACCCAGACGAAAAATCCTCAGAACCAAACTCGGATGTCGGTACCGGAGAATAGGCGTAGAAGTAGGTAAACAAGTGGCTAAAACCGCACTTGAAACAGTGCTAGCGGGTTTACTTCCGCTAGTAAAACCGAGAGCGGTTGGCCGAAATTGTATTAGAGTATTGGCATGATTACTTCGGGTTATTCCCCTCAGGCTGAAAAGTCACTTGTGCTGATTACCGGCATGTCCGGTTCCGGACGCAATACGGCCGCCAGCGTCTTGGAGGAGATGGGCTGGTATGTCGCAGACAACCTGCCCCCGGAGTTGATTATGCGCATGGTCGAGTTGTCGTTTGAGGCGGACTCTCCAGTAGAGCGCCTCGCTATCGTCACCGACGTTCGCTCGCGCGCATTCGCGGGCAGTTTGGGGGAGGTGCTCGACGGACTCCGCAATGAGGGGCGCCAGCCCTATGTCATCTTCTTCGATGCTAACGACGACACCCTCATCGCCCGCTACGACTCAGTCCGCCGCACACATCCGCTGCAGGAAAATGGCACGCTTTCACAGGGTATTGCAGCTGAACGTCAGATGCTGCTGCCCATAAAGGGCATGTCGGATTTGGTAGTGGATACCTCTGACATGAGCGTGCACGATTTGCGCCGTGAGTTAGAGCATCAGCTGTCGGATACCGCTAGCAAGATTCAACAGATTACCATCGAGTCCTTCGGGTTTAAGCACGGTGCACCGCGCGATGCCGACATGCTTTTCGACGTCCGTTTTCTCCCCAACCCCTATTGGGTACCTGAGCTGCGTGCGGGCCGTGGTACCAACAAAGCAGTGGCCGACTACGTACTGTCCCAACCGGAGTCTCAGGGGTTCTTGGACAACGTCACAAACTTGATTGAATTGGTTTTGCCCGGTTACCGGCGTGAGGGCAAGGGTTTTATGACTATCGCTGTGGGATGCACCGGAGGCCACCACCGAAGTGTGGCCATGTCGGAGGCGCTGGCTAAGAAGCTCGAGGGAGTTTCCGGGATCAACGTCAACGTCGTCCACCGCGATATTGACCGCAATTAGCGGTTTCCGTGGAGGTGTAGAAATTGACATCAATTACCAGTCTGGGCGGCGGTCATGGTCTATTTGCCACGCTGAGAGCTGACCGTCAAGTTGCGGACCATGTCACAGCGGTGGTCACAGTTGCCGACGATGGAGGATCCTCCGGTCGCCTTCGTCGTGAGCTGGGGCAGATTCCCCCTGGAGACCTTCGCATGGCGCTCGCCGCGCTTTCCGCAGATACGGAAAAAGGAGATCTGTGGGAAA
>NZ_KV836272.1:152988-183814 GCF_001838295.1 Corynebacterium sp. HMSC074C04 | reverse complement strand
AAAGACACTGCAGCACCGCTTTGGCGGAACTGGCGCACTCGCAGGGCATGCGATTGGGAATCTGATCATTGCTGGCCTCACCAGTGTGATGGGAAATGAAGTCGACGCGCTTGACGAAATTGGCCGGTTGTTGCAAATCCAAGGTCGCGTCGTGCCCATGTCGCCAATCCCGTTAGAGATTGAGGCCGAAGTCGTTGGCCTGGAGCAGGATGCTCGCGTCGTGCGCCAAGTCCGTGGCCAGGTCGCAGTGGCCACCACGCCTGGCCAGGTGCGTCGAATCCGGCTGATTCCTGAGGCGCCGCCGGCATCCGAGGAGGCCATTGAAGCTATCCTCAATGCTGATTTGGTGACGCTGGGTCCGGGTTCGTGGTTCACTTCGGTTCTGCCACATCTTCAGGTGCCCGGGTTGCGGGACGCTCTGCAAGAAACCAATGCCACAACCGTCGTGGTGCTTAATCTGGTCGCCGAGCCGGGGGAGACCGCCGGTTTTTCTTCCGAACGGCACATCCATATGCTCACGCAGCATGCACCTAACTTGAAGCTCAATTACGTGCTTGTCGACGACAACACGCCGCTCGCGGATACCGAACGGGAATACCTGCAGCGAGCGGCGGACAGCCTAGATGCGAAAGTGGTCTTCGCCGATGTGCAAGAAGTGGACGACTACGGAGCTCTGACGGGTCGGCATTCGCCGGAGAAGCTAGCTACTGCACTTCGTCAGTTCCTCTAAAGCGTCCGGCCAATCGAGGGTATTTCTGCATTCTCCTGCGGGGATGCAGCAGGCGATCAGCTAATTGCCACTCGATTGGTTCAGGATACTATCCTTGAGGTTTATTGCTAGAGCTCAAATGGGGTTAATTAAACTTAAATTAGCCAGGCCCAAACCCAGCTCGTACACATGAAATGAGGATCGACAGCATCGTGGCATTGACGGCGAAGGTCAAAGACGAACTAGCCCGCGTGTCAGTTTCGCAGGAAAGCGCTCAGGCAGCGGAGATTGCGACCCTGTTCCGCTTCGCGGGAGGACTCCACCTGGTGGCAGGTTCGATTGTGCTGGAGGCTGAGTTGGATTCCGGCGCTGTCGCACGCCGCCTGCGCTCCATGCTGGCCGAACTCTACGATGTCAAAGCCAGCCTCAATGTCTTGTCTCCCGGTGGGTTGCGAAAGACCTCGAAGTACATCGTGCGGGTAACCGATGGCGCGGAACTTGTCGTTAGGCAAACTGGCCTGATTGACTCTGCAGGACATCCCGTACGTGGGCTACCACGCAAGCTGATCATGGGGCAGAAGATTGATCAGGAAGCTGCATGGCGGGGTGCATTTTTGGCACATGGTTCACTGACTGAGCCTGGGCGTTCCTCAGCTTTGGAAGTCACTGCTCCTTCAGCTGAAGCGGCACTCGCATTGGTGGGATGTGCTCGTAGGCTCGGAATTACGGCTAAGAGCAAGGAAAATAAGTCCCGCAGTGGCGATCGAGTTATCATCCGGGAGGGCGATGCGATTGGTGCGCTCCTCACGCGAATGGGAGCCCAGACTACTCGCCTGCAATGGGAAGAACAGCGAATGCGTCGTGAAGTGCGAGCTACGGCCACCCGCTTGGCAAACTTCGACGATGCCAACCTGCGGCGCTCAGCTCGTGCGGCCGTTATTGCGGCAGCACGAGTAGAACGCGCTCTAGAGATTCTCGGCGACGATGTACCAGATCACTTGGTGTCTGCAGGACAGCTGCGCATCGAGCACAAGCAGGCATCATTAGAAGAACTTGGACAGCTAGCCAATCCGCCAATGACCAAAGACGCAGTCGCAGGACGCATCCGGCGTTTGCTCTCCATGGCGGACAAAAGAGCAAACGAACTCGGAATTCCCCCCACAACTGCAGTCGTTACAGACGAACTTTTTGACAAAGAAGTTGACGAGTAAAGCACCTGTTATGCCTAGTCAGGTGCGGAAATTTGGATGAATCTCCGTTTATTTGGGATTTTTGCGCCAAAGCATCGCTGCGCGAATGAAAAACCCAACGTACACTTCTGTAGTGAACCTGTTGGAGCGCAATCAGCGCCCTGACAAGTGGCATCGATTCGCCAATCCATTAAGGAGATTATTGTGACGGTTCGTGTAGGTATTAACGGTTTTGGTCGCATTGGCCGCAACTTCTTTCGCTCCCTGCTCGCTGCGGGCGCTGACCTGGAAGTCGTTGCTGTAAACGACCTCACTGATAACAAGACCCTGGCTCACCTGCTCAAGTACGACTCCATCATGGGCAAGCTTGACGCAGAGGTCACCTACGACGATGAGTCCCTCACCGTCAACGGCAAGCGCATCGCCGCATACGCTGAGCGCGACCCGAAGGACCTGCCGTGGGGCGAGCACAAGGTCGACATCGTCATTGAGTCCACCGGTTTCTTCACCGATGCCAACGCTGCCAAGGCTCACATCGAGGCTGGCGCCAAGAAGGTCATCATCTCCGCTCCGGCTAAGAACGAAGACGCAACCTTCGTTGTCGGCGTCAACCACACTGACTACGACCCGGAGAAGCACAACATCATTTCGAACGCTTCTTGCACCACCAACTGCCTGGCTCCGATGGCTAAGGTTCTGGACGACAAGTTCGGCATCGAGCGCGGTCTCATGACCACCATCCACGCATACACCGGTGACCAGCGCCTGCACGACGCTCCGCACAAGGACCTGCGTCGCGCTCGCGCTGCTGCTCTGAACATTGTTCCGACCTCCACCGGCGCTGCAAAGGCAGTTGCTCTGGTTCTGCCGCAGCTCAAGGGCCTGCTGGACGGCTACGCACTGCGTGTTCCGACCCCGACCGGCTCTGTCACCGACCTGACCTTCACTGCTAAGAACGAGGTCACCGTCGAGTCCGTCAACGCTGCCATCAAGGAAGCTGCTGAGGGCGAGCTCAAGGGTGTTCTGGGCTACAACGAGGATCCAATCGTTTCCAAGGACATCGAGGGCGACCCGCGTTCCTCGATCTTCGACGCACCGCTGACCAAGGTCATCGGCGATCAGGTCAAGGTTGTCTCCTGGTACGACAACGAGTGGGGCTACTCCAACCGCCTCGTCGACCTGGCTGTCTACGTCGGTGAGCGCCTCTAATAACACACCTGGTTAATCCCAGACCCCGAACGGGCCGGGGTGGTTGTGCCTGAGTAGGGCACGCCACCCACGGCCCGTTTTTTACACACTTTCACAAGGATTTCATTGAGATGACTGTTAAGACTGTCAAAGACCTGATCAACGAAGGTATTGAAGGCCGTTACGTCCTCGTCCGCTCCGACTTTAACGTTCCGCTGAAGGACGGCGTAATCACCGATCCGGGTCGAATCGATGCTTCGCTGCCCACTCTGTCCGCTCTTGTCGACGCCGGTGCCAAGGTCGTTGTTATGGCTCACCTGGGTCGCCCGAAGGGCGAGGTTAAGTCCGAGTTCTCCCTGGCCCCGGTCGCTGAGGCTCTCTCTGAGCGTCTGGAGCAGTACGTCGCGCTCGCCGGTGATGTCTCCGGTGAGGACGCGCACGAGCGCGCTAATGGTTTGACCGAGGGCGATGTACTTCTGTTGGAGAACGTCCGCTTCGATCCGCGCGAGACCTCCAAGGACGAGGCAGAGCGCGCCGAGTTCGCAGCCGAGCTGGCTGCACTTGTTCCGGACGGTGCATTTGTCTCTGACGGTTTCGGTGTTGTTCACCGCGCCCAGGCTTCCGTCTTCGATGTCGCGAAGAAGCTGCCGCACTACGCCGGCAACCTGGTTCAGGCTGAGCTTGAGGTTCTGCGCAAGGTTGCAGAGACCCCGGAAAAGCCGTACACCGTCGTGCTCGGCGGCTCCAAGGTTTCCGACAAACTGGGTGTTATTGAGGCTCTCGCGCCGAAGGTTGACTCCCTGGTCATCGGCGGCGGCATGTGCTTCACCTTCCTGGCTGCCAAGGGCTACGCCGTTGGCGCATCCCTGCTGCAGGAAGAGATGATTGACACCTGTAAGGATTTGCTGGACCGCTACGGCGACAAGATTGTTCTGCCAACCGACGTAGTCGTGGCCGACAAGTTCGCAGCAGACACTGAAAACAAGGTTGTAGACGCCACCGAGATTCCGGAAGGCTGGATGGGCCTGGACATCGGACCGGCTTCCGCTGAGGCATTCGGCAAGGTGCTGGCTGAGTCCAAGACTGTGTTCTGGAACGGCCCGATGGGCGTGTTCGAGATGGAGGCTTTCGCAGCTGGCACCCGCGAGGTTGCACAGGCCATCATCGATGCCACCACTAACAACGGTTGCTTCTCCGTCGTCGGTGGCGGCGACTCCGCAGCGGCAGTACGTACCCTGGGATTGAACGAGGAAGGTTTCAGCCACATCTCCACCGGTGGTGGCGCTTCGCTGGAGTTCCTCGAGGGTAAGACTCTGCCGGGCGTCTCCGTCCTGGAAGACTAAGATTTTCCCACCACTTGGTTTTCATCGCTTAAAAATCCACTAATTGATAGGGAAGTGAATTCCACCACTATGGCACGTACACCATTTATTGCTGGTAACTGGAAGATGAACCTGAACCATCTCGAGGCTATCGGTGTGGTGCAGAAACTCGCGTTCGCTCTGCCGAAGGAGTACTACGACAAGGTTGACGTCGCCGTCATCCCACCGTTTACCGACCTTCGTTCGGTCCAGACTTTGGTTGAGGGCGATAAGCTCGGCGTTACCTACGGTGCTCAGGATGTCTCAGTCCACGAGTCCGGCGCTTACACTGGCGAGATTTCCTCCTCGATGCTGGCAAAGCTCGGCTGTACCTGGGTCGTCGTCGGTCACTCCGAGCGTCGCGATATGCACGCAGAAGACGATGAGCTGGTCGCAAAGAAGGCTAAGGCAGCACTGCGCGAGGGTATGAACCCAATCGTCTGTGTCGGCGAGCCACTGGAGGTCCGTGAAGCCGAAGAGCACGTTGAGTACGTTGTCTCTCAGGTCAAGGGCTCCCTGGCTAACCTGACCAACGCTGAGCTGGCCAAGACCGTCATCGCTTACGAGCCGGTCTGGGCTATCGGCACCGGTAAGGTCGCATCGGCTGCAGACGCGCAGGAAGTCTGTGCAGCTATCCGTGAGACCATCGCTGAAATTGCGGATGAGACTATCGCCAAGGAAATGCGTATTCTCTACGGTGGCTCCGTCAAGGCCGAGAACGTCGCTGAGATCGTCGGCAAGCCCGACGTCGACGGTGGCCTCGTCGGTGGTGCTTCGCTCGACGGTGAGGCATTCGCCAAGCTCTGTGCACTTGCTGCAGATGCTGCTCAGAACGCCTAACTACATATAAAATCAGATCAACTGATAAGATAGGCGCCATGCGCGACCCCGGATTGGTTTTATTGATTCTCATAAAACCGATTCGGGGTTATTGCCTTTAGGCGGACTCAACCCAGACACACCGAATGGCAATAATTCAGCGCAATACATTTCCCGAGGCTTTCCACTTTGAATGCCCGGCAATTTTAAAAGGACGTGCTCAATGAACGAACAAGTACATCGTGACGCTGACCGAAACACTGCAAGCAATGAGCAATCCTCATCGACCGCTACCGCGAAGCAGCAGGACTTGCTCTGGGAGGATATTCGCCACCTGGGTCGAATTCTCGGACAGGTAATCCGCGAGCAAGAGGGTGACGAGGTCTTTAACCTGGTCGAAAATGCTCGCCGCGCAGCCTTCGAACTCCATCGTGGCGATGGCGATATCGAGAAACTCGCCGGCCTCTTCCGTGACATAGACCCGGCCGAGGCAAGCCCGGTCATCCGTGCTTTCACGCACTTCGCACTTTTGGCTAACCTCGCTGAGGATCTGCACGAAGAACTAGGCATCGAGGCCTCTCTCGATGCTGGCGATCCGCCGCAGGACTCCACGCTGGAGGCAACATGGCAGAAGCTTCGCGACGCCAAGGTTTCTGGCAGCGCTATTGCGGACATGATGGACCACATTGAGGTCGTCCCTGTTCTGACCGCACATCCAACGGAAACTCGTCGTCGTACAGTGTTCGATGTGCAGAAGCACATCACGGCCGCAATGCGGCGCCGCCACGAGATCCAGGCAGCCCCGCTGAATGCACGCACCGCGGACCGACTCGCTGAGATTGATGCCGATATCCGCCGCCGTATTCTGACGCTGTGGCAGACGGCTCTGATTCGCATGAACCGCCCGGATATTCGCGATGAGGTCGAGGTTGGTCTTCGCTACTACCAGCTTTCTCTGCTGGAAGCTGTGCCACAGATTAACCGGGACGTCGTCAAGCACTTGCGTCAGCTCGGCGGCGACAAGCTGCAGGCTAATCCAACGATTCGTATGGGCTCGTGGATTGGCGGTGATCACGATGGCAACCCATACGTGACGGAGGAGACGCTGCGCTACGCCTCCGATCGAGCAGCGGGCACCATCCTGCGTCACTATTTCTCGCAGCTGCACCTGCTGGAGCGCGAACTCAGTCTCAGCGACCGCCTGACTAAGGTCACCGTCGATCTGGTCGCCTTGGCCAGCCGGGGCCACAATGACGTACTAAACCGTGAAGATGAGCCGTACCGTCGTGCGGTTCACGGTATCCGCGGTCGCGTGGCGGCAACAGCGGTGAACTTCTTCGATGAGTCCATCATCGAGGGCGACTGGTCGGAGTTCACTCCGTATGACAGCGCCGAGGACTTGCTTGAAGAGCTCTCGATTATCGACGACTCACTGCGTTCCAGCCACGATGATCTCATCGCCGATCACCGTCTGCGCGATCTGATGGATGCAGTTGAGGTATTTGGTTTCCACCTGTACTCGATTGATATCCGTCAGAATTCGGACTCTCACGAGGAAATTCTCACCGAGCTATTTTCCGCTGCTGGTGTGGTGGACAATTACGCGGGATTGAAGGAAGCTGACAAGGTCGAGCTGCTGACCAAGGAACTGCAGTCCTCCCGTCCGCTGGTTTCGACTTCCGCAGATCTTTCTGAAGCCACGGCCCGCGAGCTGGGCATTATGCGTGCGGCATCTCGTGCGGTGCGCAAGTACGGTCGCGACGCGGTACCGCACTGCATCATTTCGATGTGTACATCGGTTTCCGACCTGCTGGAGCCGATGATTCTGCTTAAGGAGGTCGGTCTGATTCGTCCGAATGGATCCCAGCCGACCGGTTCTGTAGACGTCATCCCGCTGTTTGAAACCATCGAAGACCTGCAGGCTGGCGCCGACGTGCTGCGTGCTGCGTGGGACATTCCGGTCTACCGCGCATACGTCTCTGCGCGCGGAGATCTGCAGGAAGTCATGCTCGGCTACTCCGACTCGAACAAGGACGGCGGATACTTCGCTGCAAACTGGGCGCTTTACGACGCGGAGGTCGCCATCGTGGCAGCCGCGAAGGACAACGACATTCGCCTGCGTCTCTTCCACGGCCGCGGAGGTACTGTCGGCCGTGGTGGCGGACCGTCCTACGAGGCAATCTTGGCGCAGCCTTCCGGCGCAGTCCAGGGTTCGGTGCGTGTCACCGAGCAGGGCGAGATTATCTCTGCGAAGTACGGTCACCCTGCGGCGGCGCGCAGGAACCTCGCCGCGCTGGTTTCGGCAACTATCGAGTCGACTCTGCTCGATGTCGATGACCTGAAGAACCCAGCTCGCGCCCATGAGATCATGTCGGAGATTTCCGACCTGTCTCGTGAGGCCTACTCGAAGCTCATGCACGAGGACCCGGGCTTTATCGACTTCTTCACGTCGTCGACTCCGGTCGATGAGATTGGTAGCCTCAACATCGGTTCGCGTCCGACCTCACGCAAGCAGACTCAGACCATCTCTGATTTGCGCGCAATTCCATGGGTACTGTCCTGGTCGCAGCAGCGTTCTATGGTGCCGGGCTGGTTCGGTGTCGGCTCTGCACTGCAGGAGTGGATTGGTGAGGACGAGGACGGTTCCCGCCTAGCCGAACTCCGTCAGCTCAACGAGGACTGGCCGTTCTTCAACTCGGTGCTGTCGAACATGGCGCAGGTGATGTCCAAGGCTGACCTGAACCTGGCGCGCGCCTACGCTAGCCTGTGCGAAAATAAGGCCGACGGTGAGCGCATCTACAGCATCATCAAGGCTGAGTTCGACCTGACGCTGAAGATGTTCCTGAAGGTAACCGGGTACAAGGACCTTCTTGAAGACAATCCGCTGCTCAGGCGCTCGGTGGACATGCGCTTCCCATACCTCATGCCGCTGAACATCATCCAGCTGGAGATGCTGCGTCGCTACCGTGCTGGCGATAACCGCGACAAGGTGCGTCGGGGCATTCAGCTGACCATGAACGGTCTGGCAACTGCACTGCGCAACTCCGGTTAGAAAAGGCGGCTGGGGAATACCTAGCCAGCGGAGCAATTGCGCTAGTATAGTTGGAGTTCTTAAAGAAGCGACGTTTCAAAAGGAAGTGCGCGTGTACCTCGCCATTCAGATTGTCCTGGTCATCACATCCATCCTGATGACGCTGTTCATCCTGCTCCACAAGGGTAAGGGTGGCGGACTGTCCAGCCTCTTTGGTGGCGGTATGCAGTCGAATCTGTCCGGTTCGACTGTGGTGGAGAAGAACCTTGACCGCGTCACTATTGTGACCATGATTATCTGGTTGCTCTGCATTGTCCTGTTGCTGCTGTTCAATACCTTCGGCTGGTAGGTTCCGCACGCAGCACGCCCCACCGAAGGCCTTTAAGTAATAAAAATTCCCGTCGATAGCATTTCGCTTATCGACGGGAATTTGTTGTTTCTTGGCTGTTAACGGTGAAGCGGAAGCCTAAAGCTGTGCAGCCGCAGCATCGTCAACAAAGACAATGGTTTCCTGGACACCGCGAACTCCGGCCGCTGGCCACTGCGCTGGGTCGTCCTGCTGAGCGATAGCTGCAATTGCCTCGGCCTTTTCACCACCGGCTACCAGTAGCCACACACGCTGCGAACTGGCAATGGCCGGGATAGTCAGCGTGATGCGGGTCGGTGGTGGCTTCGGGCAGTTATGCACGTCCACGACCAAGCGTTCCTGCTCAGCGAGCGCTGCGGTATGCGGGAAGATCGAGTTGATGTGTCCCTCTCCGCCCATACCAAGAAGGTGCAGGTCAAAGCCGTTTGGAGCCTTCTGGCGAACGATAGCTTCGTAGCTTTCGGCGGCCTCCGTGGTGGTCACGCCGCTGTCGGCAGCAGCAAACTCGAAGATGTTGTCCTCCGGCACGCCGACAGGGGACAAGAGACGCTCACGAGCAGCCAGCGCATTGCGGTCTACCGAGTCGGCAGCGACAAAGCGTTCATCTCCGAAAAACACCAGGACTCGGTTCCAGTCGATGTCTCCAGAATCGTCGGCAAGCGCACTGAGCAAAGCGGTACCCGCGCCGCCACCAGTGAGAACGACGCGTACAAAACCGTCATCGGTGACCGGAGAGACGTTGCCATTCTGGACGGCGACAACCGCATCGATGAAGCTTTGACGTGCAGCCTCGACGATGCCGGCCTGGTCGGCGGCGCGGTGGAACTGAGGGGCGGGGACGGTATTCAAGACGTTATCGGTTGTCACTTGTCAGAGACTCCTGGTTCGTTCGCGAAGCTGGTGATCGTGGACGTTGGGGTCTGCATGCCTACGGTGTGAATCTGGCTGAGACCACGCAGGGCACGTCCGTAGGCAGTATCGTGGTCGAGGTGACGCAGCTCCTCTGCCAAGCACTCGGAGCGTGTAGGACGCGACAATGCGACCTTGAACGGGGGCTTTTCTCCGTTGGTGACCGATGCAGTGGTAGCGCTTTCAATATCGATGCGCAGGGTCTGGCCATTTTCACGCTCAAACGCGACCGAGGTCACCGGTGGCTTGGCGCGGCCCTTTTCGTCCACCGGAATCTTCTTCTCCCCGGTGGAGTAGCGGTTGACCGGCAGCCCCAGGCGATCTGCCAACCAGCCGGCGGCGACCTCCACCGATGGCGACTCCTGTGGACCGTAGATAGACACGGAGGTCACTGGCGAGTGCGGCGGCAAGTCGAAAGCCGAGGCCAACACACCGCGCCAGTTCGTCAGTCGCGACCAGCTCAGGTCGGAATCGCCAGGCGTGTAGCCCGTACGGCGCGTGTAGATAGCGTTACTATTCGGGTCACACAACGAATCGGTGATACGGCGCTGGGCAATCCTGCCGATTGGTGTCGCCGCTGGGACTTGAGGCGCCTCAGACGGCCACCACGCCACGACCGGCGTATCGGGCAGCAACAGGGGAGTCACCACAGAGCTGTGGTGCTGACCAATCTCACCGGACATGTGCATAACCACGATCTCAGCAGCACCGGCATCTCCACCGACGCGGAGTTCCGCGTCGAGGCGATTATCCAGGCGTGGATCATCGGAGACCAATACCAGCACACGGGATGGGTGCTCGCGGGAAACGGAGTTGACCGTGGAAATAATGTTTTCCAGGTCGTCTTCGCTTTTGGCCAAAACGATCAGGGTAAGGACACGGCCCGTGGTAACGATGCCGCCCTGCTCTCGAAGCTGCACCAACTGACGAGCAATGCTCGCGGTGTCAGTGTCTGGCAAATTGACAATCATGAAAGTGTTCTTTCTGTCAGAAAATTCTTAAGAACTGAGAGGTCGGCAACCTATGGCCGTCGCCAAGCGCGACCGTCGCGCTCAAGCATGTGGTCAGCGGAGGACGGCCCCCACGAACCTGCGGGGTAGCCCTCGGGACGGCCGCGTTTGGCCCAGTACTCGATGATGGGGTCAAGAATCTTCCAGGACAGCTCGACTTCCTCATTAGTGGGGAAGAGGCTGGCCTCGTCGAGAAGCGCATCCAGAATCAGGCGCTCGTAGGCCTCTGGCGACTGCTCGGTAAACACCTCGGAGTAGGAGAAGTCCATGTTGACATCGCGCACCTCCATGGCCGAGCCCGGAACCTTCGAGCCGAAGCGCATGAGCACGCCCTCGTCAGGCTGGACTCGAATCACCATGGCGTTCTGACCGAGAGCGGCAGTCATTGTCTCCGCAAAAGGCAAGTGCGGTGCGGACTTAAAGACCAGCGCAATTTCAGTGACGCGACGGCCGAGGCGCTTGCCGGTGCGCAGGTAGAAGGGGACACCGGCCCAACGACGAGAATTGATCTGGAGCGTACAAGCGGCGTAGGTCTCGGTCGTGGACTCGGGGTCGAATCCTTCCTCATCGCGCAGCCCTGGCACAAAGTTGCTGCCCTGCCAATCCGCGGTGTACTGGCCACGTGCGGTGTATTTCGAAAACGGACGCACTGGCTCGACGGCACGCAGAACCTTAATTTTTTCCGCCTGCAGCTCTTCCGGGGTAAAGGCGATGGGCTCTTCCATTGCCACCAGTGCCAGCAGCTGGAGTAGGTGGTTCTGAATTACGTCACGAGCTGCACCGATACCGTCATAGTAACCGGCGCGACCACCCAAACCGATGTCCTCGGCCATGGTGATCTGAACGTGGTCAATGTAGTGAGAATTCCACATCGGATCGAACAACTGGTTGGCAAAACGCATGGCCAGAATGTTCTGGACGGTTTCTTTGCCCAGGTAGTGGTCAATGCGGAACACAGCGTCTTCTGGGAACACCGAGTTCACAATCCGGTTGAGTTCCTGGGCCGAAGCCAGGTCGTGGCCGAATGGCTTCTCAATAATCACGCGACGCCAATAATCCTCGCCCGACTGCGCGAGCCCCGAACGATCGAGCTGATGACAGACATCGGGGAAGTTAGCTGGCGGAATGGACAGGTAGTAGGCCCAGTTGCCAGCGGTGCCGCGGGAGCGATCGAGCTCCTCAAGTTGCGCGGCCAGGCGATCGAAGGCCTCGTCATCGGTGAAGGTACCGGTAACAAAGTGAATGCCCTCAGCCAGGCGCTGCCAGACACTCTCACGGAAGTCTGTGCGGGCGCCCTGTTCCACTGCGGTACGCACATAATCCTCAAAGTCCTGCTTCGACCATTCGCGACGACCGTAGCCAACTAACGCGAAGGAGGCAGGTAGCAGACCGCGGTTGGCCAGGTCATAAATGGCAGGCAGGAGCTTTTTTCGGGCCAGATCGCCCGTCACTCCGAAAATTACCATGCCACCCGGCCCCGCAATACGCGGCAAGCGCTTATCCTGCGGGTCGCGCAGCGGGTTGACGTATCCGTCGTGGTTGGTGCTGCCATCTCCGTTGTGCGGAGAACTGGCAGTAGGGGAGTTCGGATCGTTGCGTTGCAGAGAATCACTCACGGTTTACATAATGTCATATCGAGAAAAGTCCGGTGGAATCGTTTCCGATTCCTTCGATGGGGCCTTGACGGGCCCCTTTCTTCTGCTTTAGGTTTATGGCATAGGTGGTATACCCGTACACCATGGAGGTGGATATGCAGGCGAAGGAGGCGGATTCTCGGCCCATCTACGTCCAGATCGCCGAGAATCTGAAATCAATGATTCTGTCCGGGGAGCTCGCGGCTGAGAGTCGCGCCCCTTCAACCAAGGAACTCTCGGAGTTCTATCAGGTCAACCCAACCACGGCTGCCAAGGCCATGACGGAACTGTCGATGGTGGGGCTCGTGGAGAAGAAAAGAGGACTCGGCATGTTCGTCACCCCAGGCGCTCGTGAGCGCATTCGAGCTGAGCGTCGTGAAGCGTTCCAGCGCACCTACATCGAGCCGTTAAAAGCGGAGGCCGACATCCTCGGCCTTACGCTCCACGACATCATCGCCATGCTGGAGGAGGAGAAATGAGCATCTACGGCGTGATTGGCCCCAACGGCGCCGGCAAGACCTACTACCTGCATACCCTCGCGTAAATGCCTACGGCTGCCGTGGCGAAGGCAGCACCCGACACCCAGATCTTCGGCGTCACCCCGCGCGAATATTTCCGCATCCTGCGCACCGGCTGGGATCAACTCGATGTGTCCCACGCGGAGTCCCTCCTAGATTTCCCCGGCGACACCCCCATCAAAAAGCTCAGCCTGGGCCAGCGCCAGCTGCTCATCGCTGCGGCCGCCCTCGCATCGGGCAAGGATGCATTGCTTTTCGACGAACCCTTCAACGGCCTCGATGTCGAGCACCGCACCATGTTGCGCGGCATGCTTATCGACGCCGCCGAATCGGCCGACATTGTGGTCACGTCGCAGCACTCCCAGGATCTCGCAGACCTGGTGGACACCTTGATCGTCATGCACAAGCAGGATGCGTACGGACCCTATGACGTCGATAAGCTGCGCGCTACCCATCCGGTGCTACGCGGCTCTGCGGACCTAGTGACGCAGGTGGCCGGCTCGGTGCTCGCTAAGAAAACTCTCGGCGAGCGCTGCGAGGCGATTTTGGCTGCAGCGCTCAGCCCATCGACCGCCGCGCATGCCCGCGCCCTCGGTGTTGAGGTTAGCTACCTCGACCCCGCGGCCCTCATCGACCTCGCTAGCACCTCCGCCTACATCGAAAGGAGCAAGAAATGAGCACCGGGGCTTTCATCGCAACCAACAAGAAAACCTTCCTCGGCGTCGCCGCCGTGGCCATCCTCTACTCGGCTTTCGGGCGCATGCTCGTGGGCAGCGGCACCGGCAACACCCTGCTGGGCATCATCGCGCTGGGCATCCTCTTCCTCATCACCGCCCAGCGCTCGGTCACCCTGCGCGACTACGGCGTGCGCACCGCCCGCTGGGTGCGCTCCGCAATCATTGCAATCTTGGGAACATCGCTGGTGGCTACCGCCTTCATCGTCGTGGCGATGGTCACCGAACAGAATAAGTCCGGTTACTACCGGGGATTCGATAGCTTCATTGTCACCTCTGGACCGGCCCTGTTCCCGGACACCAACGGGGAGCTGTACATGATTCAGGATTCTGGGCAGAACTACACGACAATCCTGCTTACCGCTCTGTGCGTCTTCTTGAGCTTCCTGATGTCTTCCGTGGCGGGCACCGCAATCGGCACCGTCGCCGGCGCGAAGGGCTCTCGTGCGGGATCGATCACCATTGGCCTGGCACTGGTCGCGCTCTTCCTGTTCAGCTACCTGCTGGACGTGACCGACTCTATCCCGGGCGCTCCCTGGCCGGCTGTGCCAATCTTTGCCTCAATCATCACCGTAATCTCCGCGGTCGTGATGGCCTGGGCCTTAAAGGAAGAGAAACGCCCACAGCCCGACGTGCGCCCCGCCTTCGCCGCATCCTAGCACCCACAAAAAAGCTCCCCTCCGCAGGGAGCTTTTTGTGCGCAGCTTACGGGCCGAAAAACACGGGCTGCAAATGTGAAACTGTGCAAGTTTATGACACTTTCAGGCTATTTTTCGGACCATTTTTGCCATAGCGCAGTCAGTAACTCGCATCGTGCATCGACCCGCTGACGCCAGCCATAAATGCGGCCGCTTCCAACAGGAAGCTAGATAATCAGCAGGGTTCGTGCAGCTGTTCCATTCGCTGTGCAATCGACACGAGCAGGGACTGCCAGGAATCCACAAACTTCTCCACGCCCTCGCGCTCCAGGACAGCGAAGACATCATCCAGGTCGATGCCAATCTCGCTGAGCTGGGTCATAACAGCATTGGCTGCTTCACCCTGACCGCTGACGGCGTCGCGAACCTCGCCCTCGAAGCCCGCAGCAGCGCGCAGCGTCTTTTCAGGCATGGTGTTCACTGTCTGCGGAGCAGCCAGCTCAGTCACGTAAAGGGTGTCCGGGTAAGCCGGGTTCTTCACACCGGTGGAAGCCCACAGCAGGCGCTGCGGCTTAGCGCCGGCGTTCTCCAGCTGCGCCCAACGGATATTCTGCGAGGAGAAGGTCTCTTCGAACTTGGCGTAAGCGGCGCGGGCGTTGGCCAGACCAGCTTTACCACGCAAAGCCAAGGCCTCTTCCGAGCCAATCTTGTCCAGGCGAGCATCAATCTCAGTGTCAACGCGAGAAACAAACAGCGACGCAACAGAGTGAACCGAAACCAGGTCCACGCCGTTGTCCTTCGCACGCTCGATACCCTCGATAAACGCATCGATGACCTGCAGGTAACGCTCCACCGAGAAAATCAGGGTGACGTTTACCGAAATACCCTCGGACAGAGCCTGGGTGACAGCCGGCAGGGAAGCATCGGTCGCCGGAATCTTAATCATCGCATTTTGCTTGTCGACGCGTTCCCAGAGCTCACGAGCCTGCGCAATCGTGGCCTCGTAGTTGTCGGCGTAACGAGGATCGACCTCGATAGAAACACGGCCATCGATACCGTCGGTATCCTCAGCCACACCGGCGAAGAGGTCACAGGCATCGCGGACATCGTCGATAGCCATGGCGAACACAGCATCTGACGGATTCGCGCGCTCAGCGGTGAGCTGCGCCAGCTGAGAGTCATAGTCCTCACCAGCGGTCATCGCCGAAGAGAAGATAGCCGGGTTAGTGGTGACACCAACCACCCGCAGTTCATCGATGAGGTTCTTCAAATCGCCCGAGGTGAGACGCTGGCGCGAAAGATCGTCGAGCCACGCCGAGGTTCCTACCTTGGCGAGTGCTTCCATCGTGGTGTTTCCCATAGTGTTTAACGCCTTTCTGTCTATACCGCTTCGTTGTCTAAAGACTTCTCTAAATACTGTGTGTCTTTAAACTACTGTGCGCCACAAACAATACTGGCGCCACCGGAGCTCGGTACGGTTTTCACAAATCCCGTACCGACAGCGGCCGATAGCGCCAGGTTGAACAAATCTTACTTAGCAGCCTCGATAGATTCCTTGGCCGCATCGACAACAGCGTCAGCGGTGATGCCGAACTTCTCGAACAGCTCCTTGTACGGAGCCGAGGCACCGAAGTGCTCCAAGGAGACCGCGCGACCAGCGTCGCCCAGGTGGCGGTACCACGGCATAGCAATACCGGCCTCAACCGAAACACGAGCGCGGACCGCCTTCGGCAGGACCTGCTCACGGTAGGCCTCATCCTGCTGCTCAAACCAGTCAAGACACGGGACGGAGACAACGCGGGCGCTGACACCTTCCTCAGCCAACTTCTCAGCGGCCTCGACAGCGAGGTGACCCCCCGAGCCGGTACCCATGAGGATGACGTCCGGGGTCTCCTTGGTGCCGTCGACAAGCACGTACGCACCACGCCGGACGCCCTCGGCGGCCTTTTCCTTCGTGCCTTCCAGGACCGGGACGTTCTGGCGGGTCAGAGCCAGAGCCTTCGGACCTGCCTCGCCTTCGAGAACAGCGGACCAAGCCTGAGCGGTCTCGTTAGCATCAGCCGGACGGACGGTGGACACACCCGGGATAGCGCGCAGTGAAGCCAGCTGCTCAACAGGCTGGTGCGTCGGGCCGTCTTCGCCCAGACCAATGGAGTCGTGGGTCCAGACATAAATAGGGGAGATGCCCATCAGCGATGCCAGGCGGACAGCCGGACGCATGTAGTCCGAGAAGATAAGGAAGGTGCCGCCGTACGGACGGGTACCACCGTGGAGCAGAATGCCGTTGAGGATCGACCCCATGGCGTGCTCACGGATACCGAAGTGCAGGTTACGGCCGTACGGGTCGGTGGTCCAGGTGCCGGTGGTGATGGACTTCGGGCCGAAGGACGGCTCACCCTTCAGGACAGTGTTATTGGAGCCGGCCAGGTCGGCCGAGCCACCCCACAGCTCTGGCAGAGCCTTACCCAGTGCCTGCAACGCGGCCTCAGAAGCCTTACGGGTGGCAACGCCCTTCTCATCCGGCTCCCACGTCGGCAGCTCAGCGTCGAAGTCCTCTGGCAGCTCGCCGGCGGTCAGACGATCCAGCAGAGCCTTGCGCTCCGGGTTGGTCGCAGCCCACTCGTCGAACTTAACCTGCCACTGCGCGTGAGCCTCAGCACCGCGCTCAACCAGCTTCCGGGTGTGCTCAATGACCTCGTCAGCGATGTCAAAGCTCTTATCGGTATCGAAGCCGAGAGCTTCCTTGATGCCGACAATCTCCTCGCCACCAAGAGCAGCACCGTGCGAAGCACCGGTGTTCATCTTGGTCGGAGCCGGGTAAGCGATTACAGTGCGAACGCGAATGAAGGTTGGACGCTCCGTATCCTTCTTGGCCTCCTCGACAGCAGCCTCGAGTGCTGCGACGTCCTCGCCGCCGTCGACCTCAATGACCTGCCAGCCGTAAGCACGGTAGCGGTCCGCCACATTCTCGGTGAAAGCAATAGTGGTGTCGTCCTCGATGGAGATGCCGTTGTCATCCCAGAAGACAATCAGGTTGCCCAGCTGCTGAGTGCCGGCCAGCGAGCAGGCCTCGGCAGTGACACCCTCCTGAACGTCACCATCAGAAGCAATGACGTACACGTAGTGATCGAACGGAGACTCACCCGGAGCAGCTTCCGGGTCGAACAGCCCACGTTCCCGTCGCGAAGCCATGGCAAAACCGACAGCCGAAGCCAGACCCTGACCCAGCGGACCAGTGGTGATTTCCACGCCGTCAGTGTGGCCGTACTCCGGGTGACCCGGGGTGAGGGCGTCCCACGTACGCAGTGCCTTCAGGTCATCGAGCTCCAGGCCAAAACCGCCGAGGTAGAGCTGGACGTACTGCGTCAGAGAGGTGTGACCACAGGAGAGAATGAAACGGTCACGGCCGATCCACTTCGTATCCTTCGGGTCATGGCGCATAACGCGCTGGTAGAGAGAGTAAGCCAGCGGTGCGAGGCTCATAGCAGTGCCGGGATGTCCCGAACCTGCCTTTTCCACGGCATCTGCAGCCAGCACACGAGCCGTATCTACGGCCTTCGTGTCCAAGTCAGACCAGTCCGAGGGGTAGTTGCGAACAACCCGTGCTTCATGCTCAGTCGACAGTGTCACGTGAATGACTCCTAGTATCCAAATGGATTAGTAAAGATCTCTTCCATACTAACTAGGAATACGTGCGCTCGGTTTAAACCGGGCCGAATAGCTCGAAGGTAAGCATCAGAGGGCGCGCCGCACATGCTTTACGACGGTCATTATTGGAACCGTTATGATTATCGGTAAACTGATTGCCTGCCCCTCATTTTATTTTGCGGAAAAACTCGTCGGGAACTTTCCGACCGTTGCATCCGACTATCTGTAGACGGGGGGCTTTGTTTATGGCGCGTGAAAGGGACATTGCTTTGTTGGAAACAGTCAAGGCGTATATTGCACTGACTAAGCCAAGAATTATTGAGCTCCTGCTCGTCGCGGCCATTCCCGCAATGCTTCAGGCTGATCGCGGTCATGTACACGTTGGACTGATTCTTCTCACCCTGTTCGGTGGTTGGATGGGTGCAGCGGCAGCGCACACCTTCAACATGGTCATGGATTACGACATTGACCAGAAGATGCGCCGCACTCGTCGGCGCCCGCTCGCGCGCAACCAGGTTAGCCGTCGCGCGGCAGCAATTTTCGGCACCATCTTGATGATTGCGTCGTTCCTCTGGCTGTGGCTGCTATGTAACTCGCTGCTGGCCGCCGTTTTCATAATGATTACGATTGCGTTCTACATCTTCGTCTACACGTTGTGGCTGAAGCGCCGAACTGATCAGAACGTAATCTGGGGTGGCGCTGCGGGTTGTATGCCGGTGATGGTTGGCTGGGCCGTCATCACTGACAACAACCCGGAGATTACGGGGCTCGCTCACTGGTGGCAGGCTTTCATCCTGTTCCTGCTCATCTTCTTCTGGACTCCGCCGCACACCTGGGCGCTGGGGCTTCGCTACAAGGAGGATTACAAGGCCGCTGGCGTGCCGATGATGCCAGTGGTCAAGCCGGCAATCATCGTTTCCAAGCGCATTATTTACTACACCGCTGCAACCGTGATTACCACTCTGCTGTTGGTTCCGTACGCTGGTTGGATTTATCTGATTGGCGCGGTTGGCGCTGGTGCCTGGTTCCTGTGGGGCGCCATTGACCTGCACCGTCACGTTAAAACCGGTGGCAAGATCAAGCCGATGAAGCTGTTCTTCATGTCGAACAACTACTTGTCCATCGTGTGTGTGGCGCTTTCGATGGATGCTGTACTCGGACTGCAGACAGTTTTAAGCATGTTCTAGGGTAGTTGCGTTCTAGGGTAGCTGCGTTGGGAGCCAGACCCGGCCCTTTCCCCAGTTAGCTGTTAATCCTCGAAGAGGCCCTCCCCAATGCCGGGGAGGGCCTCTTTTTGTGTGTGCAAACGGGCTGCAAATGTGAAACTGTGCGAGTTTATGACACTTTCAGACCATTTTTCGGGACATTTTTGTCATGAACGCAGTCAGTAACTCGGATCGATAGGTGGGCAGCCCGCCCCCGCACCGCCCCTAGCATCGCTCGCGCAGCCCGCTAGCCACTGGGAAAACACATCCGAGCACACAAAGCCGAGCAGACAGCAAAACCGCCTAAACACGCCGAGATCAAAGTGCGTGTTTAGGCGGTTCGAGCAGGAATCAACAGCCGGTAACCACAGTGGTTAATACAGCCGCTGACCAGCAGCTAGCTACGCGGTAACCTCAGCATTCTTTTCCGACGCGACAATTGCGGCAGCCGCATCGCCTTCCAGAGACCCGGTCACTACTGCGCTACCGCCGACAGTGCGGTAACCGTGCTGGAAAAGTACTGCAGTCAAAGCGGTGCAGATACCAGATCCGGCAACGTGAACCGGCACCAATGCCTCCGGTACACCGGACCAGTACTGAATCATTCCAACCACGCCCTGAGCCAAAATGAACACAACGAGTGCGATGGCAACCTTACGCACACGTGCAAACGCTTCCGAGGCCAGCAGACCAAAAATCAGACCGATAACCAGGCCAAGGTAGAGGTACATAAAACCAGCGTGGATATGCGCCAAGTCAACAATCGGAAGCTGGAGGCGATCCTCCGGGAGCACCGAGGCATCTCCAGCATGTGGTCCCGCACCGGTGACCATAGTTCCGGTAATCAGCGTCATCGTCAGAGCCAAACCGGAGGCGGCAGCCAGATAGCGCAGATAGCGCGGGTACATGCGGGTAGCAGTACCGTCGTCAGGTTCAGAGATTTTAACGAAAAGCATGCCAGCCAGCCAGACCAAAATCATCGATGGCAGGAAGTGCAGGGCCACGGCGTACCACTTCAGATCAACCCACACGGAAATGCCACCGATAACAGCCTGGACGATAACGCCGAGACCGTTAAGGAACGCCAACAGCTTGATTTCCTTACGGCGCCCAACACGCATCACCGAAAGGAAAAGCAGAAGCGTGAGCGCAACCAGTACAAAGGTGAGGAGGCGATTGCTGAACTCAATAATTTGATGGAGCATTTCTGCTTCCCCGGCAACAGGAACGAAACTGCCCGGGTGACATTCTGGCCACGAAGCACAACCGAGACCTGAACCAGTAACTCGGACGATAGAACCGGTTACCGCGATTGCCGCCTGTGCAATCAATACGAGAAGCGCATAGAGCTTCTGGCGCCCGATTGGTGTCAGCGGCAAAAACGATAGGGGCAAACTTCGATCTGCAGTATTCACATTAAGAAATTCTACCCATGCTGGCGGAAAATGGTAATAAGCCAAACCCCTGCGTTGGGCTGCGCTTTTCTATGCAGATTCCCCGGCAACGTCCTAATCATTCGGCATATCAAAACGGAACCAGCGAGCTGCCAGTGCAGCGCCAAGGACACCCCACACAACCAGCACCCCGACAGCTGACCATTGGACAGACATGGCCAATGCCGCGGAGATTACGTCGGTAAGCGCGACGGACGGTAAGAGGTGCAGCAGCACAGAGCTGATGCCATCTAACGATGGTGCAACGGCCACGTAAGTAGTCGCACCAATGAGGATAAACCAGATCAGGTTGGCGAGACCTAGGATTAGCTCGGCCCCCAACGTGCCGCCCATGAGCAAGCCCAATGAAGTAAAGACGAACGTTCCCAGAAGCATCCCCACATAAGCCAACAGCCAGCCGCCAATCGAAAGCTCTGCGCCAAGAGCGAGCCCCACGAGGCTGAACAGTATGTATTGCAACGTGACGGTAGTGCAGACCGACACAATCTTGCCTGCAATAATGCCCCACGGTGGCACGCCTGAGGCACCGATGCGCTTCAGGGCTCCGTAACGACGGTCAAAGCCCACGGCAATTGCCTGCCCCGTAAAACCTGCAGACATGACGGAAATCGCCAGCACCATGGGGAAGATGCGCTCGAGCGGATCATCGAGTTCCAACACAGGCACCATCACCAGGCCGATGAGCATCGCCAACGGGATAATGATGGTGAGGAGCATTTGCTCACCGTGCCGCCAGAAGAGCTTCGTCTCCAACCGCGCCTGCGACATGACCAACGTCGCCATGTCCGAACGCTGCGGCTCCGGGGCGAAAGTGCCCTTAGCAAAGCGGGAGGCATCAGACCTCGGTGCGGTAGTCATTAGCTCCTCATCTCCGTTCCAGTGATCTGCAAGAAGACATCTTCAAGCGATTGCGTCGCCTTATTCAACGAGGTGATCAACACCTCTTGTCGCTCGCAACTCTGGGCCAATACAGTCAGGGCGCGCGGTGAAGCCTCACCAATCAATGAGAACTCTCCACCGCTAGAACGCTGCAGACGCTGCGAAAGACCAGACTCGCTAAAGCTGCGGTTGACCTCTTCGAAGTCAAGGCTGCCTCGAACGCTGACCTTCATAGCAGTGCCTGACGACGTCCCATGGAGCGCCGATGCGCCTGCGCTAGTGATCTCCTCGGTGGTGCCGGCCACAACTAAATGGCCTCGGTCGACAATCGCAACGTCGTCGGCAAGCGATTCAGCCTCGTCCATCAGATGCGTTGTCAGGACTACGGTGACCCCATCCCGGCGCAGCGACGAGATGAGATCCCAGACGGCTAGACGGGACTGGGCATCGAGGCCTGCTGTCGGCTCGTCGAGGAACACCAGCTCCGGACGTCCGACCAGGGCGCATGCGAGCGACAGTCGCTGCTGCTGACCACCCGAGAGCCTGCGGTAGTTCGTCTTACGATGGCGTTCTAGGCCTACGACTTCAAGGAGCCAATCAGTGTCCAGCGGATTTGCGGAGTAACTGGCAACTAGGTTCAGCATTTCGCCAACGCGAACACCGGGGTAGGCACCTCCGCCCTGGAGCATGATGCCAATGCGGCTGCGCAGTGCTGTGGTTTGAGTGACCGGGTCGAGATCGAGAATGCGAATTCGCCCTTCATCCGGCTTGATGAAGCCCTCACACATTTCAACGGTTGTGGTCTTACCAGCGCCGTTGGGGCCGAGAAGCGCAAGAACCCTACCTCGATCCAGGGAAAGCGAAAGGTCTGATACAGCCTCAACGTCATCGAATTTCTTCGTTACGTTCTCAAGGCGCAGAGCAGGAGAATTGGCAGCGTTATTCACGGTTAGTCAGTCTAATCTCACAGTTTTAATGAAGGCGAAATACCTTAGATCGCGTCGAGTACGCCAAGATGACGAGCATGACTGCGACGAAGAATACCAACGCCAGTAGGTAAATCTGAGCGACGGTACCCGGAGGCAACCCCAGGCCGCGTGGTAGTACTACAAAACTGAAAATTGCCGAGTACAGAACCACGGCAATGCGAAATTGTACCCGGTTGGCCCAAGCGGACAGCGGCACGATGGCCCATAGCAAGTACCAGGGGTGCACGACGGGGAAGAGGATTACTAGAGCGAACATCGCTAGGCCGTAGCCGCCGAGCGGGTGAATGCGACCACGGAACGTCGCTAACAGCATGCGTAGGAGCCAGGCAGCCACTAGCGCTACACCAATGCCACGGGTAAACAGCAAAGCACTGTCGCTGATATCGCCGAGCCCCAGGAGCCTCCCGAAGAAACCAGCGATGATCCCGAGCAGGGTAGTTAGCGACATCCAACTGCGCACCGTCGCGGCGCCACCTTGCGCGGTGATCCAACCAAAGCCCAGACCAGTTCCTAAGGAAACAACGACTGCCGTGACGACGGTTATTGCGCCCGTCACTACTGCGGAAAGAGCAACGGCCTTCCAGGTGCTGCCGAACTTTCTGGCCAGCCACATGCCGGCAAAGCCGAGCGCCACGAAACCGGTAACTTTGACCATTCCGGCGAGGCTGATGAGCACAATACCGCCTGCATACAGCGCCCATGATCTTCCTCGGCTTTGGTTCTCGTGTCCGATTGGTCCGGGTTCTGGCAGCTCATCGGGCTCCATCGATTGCGCAGGACCATGGATAGCGCGTAGACACAGTTCGAGGCCAACGAGCAGGAGTGCAAGCAGCAGGGCCTCGTTGTGGATACCGCCCACCAGGTGCAGCAATACCAGCGGATTGAGCGTGCCCAGCCATAGGGTGAACTGAGAGCTAACTCCGCAGCGGCGACCAAGCTGCACCAGCGCCCAGGACACCACGAGAAGCGAAACGATGGCGACGAGTCGGTGTAGAAAGACGGAAGCAATCACCCCGTCGCTGGTTATCTTGGCGATACCCCATGCCACTGCGAGGGCTGTGGGGCCGTACGGGCTCGGAGAGTGCGACCAAATCAATGGCACCGATCGGGCCAGTGGGTCGTTGGCTCCCAATAGGTCAACAGGTCCTGCGAGATAGGGATCCATACCCCGCTCCACAATTGCAGCCTGCGCCAAATAGGAGTAGATATCCTGCGTAAACAGGGGAGCGGTAAACACCAAGGGCAATACCCATGCCGCGTAGGTGCGTATGAGCATCGGAGTGGTCACCGCGGTGACGCGAGTCCGCGCACCGGCCAGAACAAAAGCTCCGACACCCAACCAGGCTGTGACTAACATGCCAATCCCCACGAAGGTGACGATTGTCGTTGCCACCAACATTCGACCGAGGATCAGCCCGAGTGGTGTACCCCAAAACTCATTTCCAACCACCGGTGTCGCGCCTGCGCCAATCCCGGTGACCATAATAAAGATCGACCCAAGAGTACCCAGCCAACGCAGCCAGGTGAAGCGTCGGAGTTCGCGGTAATTGATGCGGTGTTGGAGCGGCTGTTCTGAGCCTTGGTGGAGGGTTGCCGACCTGGAACCAGCCAGACCAATTTTCGGAATGACGTCACGCACCCCGAGAGCATCGTCGAAGGTGGACGAGCGGCGCGGGGCGGGTCGGTTAGTTTTCACAAGGTCACATAGTAGACGATTCGACACGCCGAAAGGGCGTTCTAATCAGCGACGTTGCATTGATATTTAAATGCGTTGGACTTTATGCACCAATTACGACACAATTGTGTTGTCTAATACACCAGCGGCGCAAGTGGGATATTTGCCTCGCTGAGCCACCTAGACACCTTTTTATGATCCAGCAGTCCAATCGCAGGAGGTGACTCACCAGTCATGGCTGATCGGAAACCGACCGTCAATGACGGTGATACGCGCAAGCGCATTCTCCAATTACTTCTGGAACACAACCCGGCGTCCGCGACTTTTATCGCTGACACCCTGGGACTATCCGCTGCAGGAGTCCGTCGCCACATCGATATTCTAGTGGACGAAGGTCTCGCCGAAACCGCTCCGGCGCCCAGTACTGGCCCCCGAGGCCGAGGCAGGCCAGCAAAGTCCTACCGTCTGACAGACCGGGGCCGCGCTAGATTCGGACACGCTTACGACGATCTTGCTAGCGCAGCTCTGACCGCACTGCGCAAGGCCGGCGGTGAGCAGGCAGTTGCCCAGTTTGCCCGTCAGCGCATTGATGACATTCTGCTCGGCGTCACCCCTGTGGGGCAGGACGCAGAGAAGGAAGAGGTCGTAGAGGCCGTCGTCGATGCTTTTCGACGGGCCGGATACGCGGCAACTATCAACCAGAACACTGGCGGCGTGCAGATTTGCCAGCACCATTGCCCAATTAGCCACGTAGCCTCCGAGTTTCCGGAGCTCTGCGCGGCGGAGCATGAAGCCGTTAGTAAATTATTAGGGCAGCACACCCAACCGTTAGCGACTATCGCTGATGGTAACGGTATCTGCACCACAAATATCCCACTCACTCCCGTAACAAAGACACTTACTGAATTGCCACATGAAAGGAGCGGACAATGACCCTCGCCCATGAGAACTCCACCGACGTGGCTGAATCCACGAAGGCTGCCACTCCGCAGACTGACGAAGAGATTATTGAGTCTATTGGTGCCTACCAGTTCGGTTGGCACGACCCGGATACCGCTGGCGCTTCCGCGAAGCGCGGCCTATCTGAAGCGGTCGTTCGCGATATCTCGGCTAAGAAGAACGAGCCTGAGTGGATGCTCGAGCGTCGCTTGAAGGCTCTGGAAATCTTCGACCGCAAGCCGCTGCCCACCTGGGGCGCGGATTTGTCTGGCATCGACTTCGACAACATTAAGTACTTCGTTCGCTCCACCGAGAAGCAGGCCCAGACCTGGGAAGATCTTCCGGAGGATATTAAGAACACCTACGACAAGCTCGGCATTCCGGAAGCGGAGAAGCAGCGCTTGGTCGCCGGTGTCGCCGCTCAGTACGAATCTGAGGTTGTCTACCACCAGATTCGCGAGGATTTGGAGAGCCAGGGCGTTATCTTCCTGGACACTGATACTGCGCTCAAGGAACACCCGGAGCTATTCAAGGAGTACTTCGGCACCGTTATTCCTGCTGGCGACAACAAGTTCTCTGCGCTTAACACCGCAGTGTGGTCGGGCGGTTCCTTCATTTACGTCCCAAAGGGCGTCCACGTGGACATCCCGCTGCAGGCGTACTTCCGTATTAATACCGAGAACATGGGCCAGTTCGAGCGCACCCTCATCATCGTCGATGAGGATGCCTACGTGCACTACGTCGAGGGATGTACTGCTCCGATTTACAAGTCTGACTCCTTGCACTCGGCTGTTGTGGAGATCATCGTGAAGAAGGGCGGCCGCTGCCGCTACACCACAATCCAGAACTGGTCGAACAACGTCTACAACCTGGTTACCAAGCGCACCAAGTGCGAAGAGGGTGCAACCATGGAGTGGATTGACGGCAACATCGGTTCCAAGGTCACCATGAAGTACCCGGCAGTGTGGATGACTGGTCCGCACGCCAAGGGCGAGGTGCTGTCCGTTGCTATGGCTGGCGAGGACCAGTTCCAGGACACCGGCGCCAAGATGGTGCACATGGCTCCGCACACGAGCTCCAACATCGTGTCCAAGTCCGTGGCCCGCAACGGTGGTCGCGCTGCCTACCGCGGTCTGGTGCAGGTCAACAAGGGTGCCAAGCACTCACACTCCAACGTCGAGTGTGACGCGCTGCTGGTCGACACGATTTCGCGCTCGGACACGTACCCGTACGTGGATGTCCGCGAGGACGACGTCACCCTCGGCCACGAGGCAACGGTTTCCAAGGTCTCTGACGATCAGCTTTTCTACCTGATGAGCCGCGGCATCGAAGAAGAAGATGCAATGGCCATGGTCGTGCGTGGCTTTGTCGAGCCCATTGCCAAGGAGCTCCCGATGGAATACGCCCTCGAGCTCAACCGCCTCATTGAACTGCAGATGGAAGGTTCGGTCGGTTAATACCTATGACTACGACGATTAACAACGAAAACCAGGCTGCTCATAGCCGCCGCGTGCTGGCGAACAAGGGCGACGTTTTCTCATCTTTCAACGTGGAGGACTTCTCCGTGCCGCATGGCAAGGATGAGGAGTGGAAGTTCACACCGCTGCGCAAACTTCGCGGTCTCCACAACGGCACCGCCGCCGATCCGGTTGCAGCGTCGATTTTGGTCGAGACTGGCGGTCAGGATGGTGTCGCTGTGGACGTCGTCAAGCGTGACGACGAACGCCTCGGCCGCGCCGGTACCCCGACGGATCGCGTGGCAGCACAGGCGTACTCCAACTTCGACGATGCACACATCGTGACCTTCGCGAAGAATTCGGTTTCCAAGGAACCGGTCGTCATTGACATCGATGGCCCGGGCGAGGACAACGTTTCCTACGGCCATATCGTCATTGATGTGCAGTCCCACGCCGAGGCCGTCTGCGTGATTAACTACCGTGGCAGCGGCACGTTCGCGGACAACATTGAGTTCGTAATCGGCGACGGCGCTAAGCTGAGCGTCGTGACCATGGTGAACTGGAACGAAGATGCAGTTCACGGCTCTGCTCACCATATTCGCGTCGGCCGTGATGCCACGCTGCGCCACACCGTCGCAACGTTCGGTGGCGAGGTTGTCCGTATCGTTCCACGCGTTGCATTCACGGCACCGGGCGGCGACGTCGATCTGCTGGGCGTGTACTTCGCCGATGGCGGTCAGTACTTCGAAAACCGCATGCTGGTAGACCACGCTGTGCCGAACTGCCGCTCCAACGTCATGTACAAGGGCGCGTTGCAGGGCGAGCCGAATGTCGCTCATCGTGAGGCCCGCACCGCGTGGGTGGGAGACGTGCTCATTCGTGCAGAGGCCACGGGCACCGATACCTATGAGCTCAACCGCAACCTGCTACTCACCGAGGGCGCGCGTGCCGACGCAGTTCCGAACCTGGAAATCGAAACCGGTGAAATCGCTGGTGCTGGTCACGCTGCTACCGTTGGTCGCTTCGACGAGGAACAGCTGTTCTACCTGCTCTCCCGCGGTATCCCCGAAATGGCAGCCCGCCGTTTGGTGGTTCGCGGCTTCTTCAGCGAGGTCATCAACCTGATTCCGGTCGAGTCCGTTCGCGAGAAGCTTGAGCAACTCGTTGACGAAGAGCTCAACACCGCTGGCTTCTAACCGCTTATCTTCTTTCTCACCCTTTCCGCCCTGTCACCCCGGTAGCACCGGGGGAGCAGGCCACTTACACCGATTAAAGGAAAAGATTTCACTATGAGCACTTTGGAAATCCGTAACCTCCACGCGCAGGTGCTGCCGACCGACGAGTCTGCTGAGCCCAAGGAGATTTTGAAGGGCGTCAACCTGACGATCAACTCTGGCGAGACCCACGCTGTGATGGGGCCGAACGGCTCCGGTAAGTCCACCCTGAGCTACACCATCGCAGGTCACCCCCGTTACGAAGTCACCGAAGGCGAGATTCTGCTCGACGGCGAGAACGTGCTGGAGATGAGCGTCGATGAGCGCGCTCGGGCTGGTCTCTTCCTGGCGATGCAGTACCCGGTTGAGGTCACCGGCGTGTCCATGTCCAACTTCCTGCGCTCTGCAGCAACCGCTGTCCGTGGCGAAGCTCCGAAGCTGCGCCACTGGGTCAAGGAGGTCCGTGAGGCAATGGCTGACCTGGAGATCGATTCGTCGTTCTCCGAGCGCTCCGTAAACGAGGGTTTCTCCGGTGGCGAAAAGAAGCGTCACGAGATTCTGCAGCTCGACCTGCTGAAGCCGAAGTTCGCCATCCTGGATGAGACTGACTCCGGCCTTGACGTCGACGCTCTGCGCGTCGTCTCCGACGGCATTAACCGCTACCAGAACGAAAACGACGGCGGCATCCTGATCATTACTCACTACCAGCGCATCCTGAACTACGTGAAGCCGGACTACGTCCACGTCTTCCACGATGGTCACTTCATCACCTCCGGCGGCCCGGAGCTTGCAGACGAGCTGGAAGAGCACGGCTACGAGAAGTTCATCAATGCCTAACGCCGAACTACTCAGCCCATCACTACGCGAGGACTTTCCGATTCTGTCGCGCACTGTCCGTGACGGAAAGCGGCTGGTCTACCTGGACTCCGGAGCGACCTCGCAGCGCCCGAAACAGGTCATCGATGCTGAGGTGGAGTTTCTAACCCACCACAACGCCCCGGTGCACCGCGGTGCCTACGAGATTGCTGAGGAGGCCACGGACGCCTACGAAGATGCCCGCGAAGCCATCGCAGGCTTCATCGGCGCCGACTACGACGAGCTGGTCTTCACCAAGAACGCCACCGAAGCGTTGAACACAGTGGCATTTGTGCTTGGCGACAACCGCGCAGGTCAGTACCAGGTCGGCGAGGGTGACGAGATTGTCGTCACTGAGCTGGAGCATCACGCGAATTTGGTGCCGTGGCAGGAGCTGGCTCGTCGCACTGGCGCGACACTGCGTTGGTACGGCGTGACTGAGGACGGCCGCATTGACATGGACTCGCTGAAGCTCAGCGACAAGACCAAGGTTGTGGCCTTTACCCATCAGTCAAACGTCACCGGTGCAGTCACCGATGTGGAGGAAATGGTGCGCCGTGCTCGTGAGGTCGGTGCTCTGGTAGTCCTCGATGCTTGCCAGTCGGTGCCGCATATGCCTGTCGATGTCAAGAATCTCGATGTGGATTTCCTAGCGTTCTCCGGCCATAAGATGCTCGGCCCCAACGGGGTCGGTGCGCTCTACGCTCGCCGGGAACTGCTGGAGGCTCTGCCACCGTTCCTCACTGGTGGCTCGATGATTGAGGTCGTCACCATGGAGAAGACCACCTTCGCAGCGCCTCCGCAGCGCTTTGAGGCGGGAACCATGATGACTTCTCAGGTCGTCGGCCTTGGTGCTGCGGTGAAGTACTTGGATGCCATCGGTATGGATAAGGTGGCGGCTCATGAGCATCGCCTGACCGCGCTCGCGCTGGAAAAGCTGCAGGAAATTGACGGCGTGACCATCATCGGTCCGACTACCCCAGAGCAGCGTGGCTCTGCCGTGTCCTTTAAGGTCGAGGGCATTCACCCGCACGATCTTGGCCAGGTTCTCGACGACCAGGGTGTGTGCATCCGAGTCGGACACCACTGCGCGTGGCCGATTCACCAGATTCTCAACGCTCAGTCGACCGCCCGGGCATCCTTCTACATCTACAACACGGAAGAGGACGTTCAGGCGCTTGCCGACGCAGTGCGCCACGCCCAGAAGTTCTTCGGTGTCACCCCGTAACTTTAAGAAAGGAGAGGGACATGAAGCTCGAGCAGATGTACCAGGAAGTCATCCTGGATCACTACAAGCATCCGCAGCACGCAGGTTTGCGGGAGCCTTTCAACGCGGAAGTGCACCATGTCAACCCGTCGTGTGGCGATGAACTCACGCTTCGCGTCACCCTGAACGACGACCTCACCGTCGTCAATGACGTCTCCTATGACGCCGTGGGCTGTTCTATCTCACAGGCCTCCACCTCAGTTATGGCTGAGGAGATTGTCGGCAAGACTGTCGACGAGGCCATGGCCAAACTCACCGAGTTCGAGAAGATGGTCACGTCCCGTGGCAAGATTGAAGGCGACGAGGACATTATCGGCGATGGCATTGCCTTCGCTGGTGTCTCTAAGTACCCTGCCCGTGTGAAGTGCGCACTTCTCGGTTGGAAAGCTTTCCAGGCCGCAACCGCTGAGGCTCTGGCCAACGCCGCTGAAGGCAACGGCGTTGGCACCGCGACTGTAACTGTTACCGCTGACGAGGAAGGCCACCACCATGACTGAACCAAACGCTATTGACGCCACCTCGCCCGCACAGCCTGACGCTGTCGACGAGGACACCATGACCACTGGCGCTCCAATCGATGAGGGGGATGCGTACGAGTCCATCACCGTCCCGCCGGCACCGGAGCAGACCGAAGCCGATAACAAGCTCGCCATCCAGGTTGAAGAGGCTATGTACGAGGTTGTTGACCCAGAACTCGGAGTCAACGTCGTGGACCTGGGCCTGGTTTATGACATCTGGATAGAAGAAGGCGACATTGCCGCTATCTTCATGACTCTCACGTCCCCAGCCTGCCCGCTGACCGATATGCTCACCGACCAGACTGCCTCTGAGGTCATGAAGGTCGAGGGTATCCGCGACTTCCGCCTCAACTGGGTCTGGTCCCCGGCATGGGGCCCGCACATGATTACCGAGGAAGGCCGCGAGCAGATGCGCGCTCTCGGCTTCTCGGTCTAGACGATCAGTGACAGCGGTGATGAGTGCACCGCTACGTAAAAAGTGCTTGGCGACGAGCTCCTGGCTCGTTCAGCTAGGCACTTTTTCGTTTGTTTTTGAGTTACTGACTACGTTTATGGCTGGCATCGGTAGGGCGATGAGAGTTACTGACTGCATTTATGTCAAAAATGGCCCGAAAAATG
>NZ_KV836272.1:137440-152888 GCF_001838295.1 Corynebacterium sp. HMSC074C04 | reverse complement strand
CAGTTTCACATTTGCAGCCCGTATTCTCACGTGCGGCCCATAATTTTTTAGGGTTGTCCGATTTAGAGTTAAAAAGCGACCCCACCTGGCGCTAAAAGAGTGCCAAGCGGGGTCGCTATTGTCTTCGACTGCTAATCCGAGTCGTGAGAGTTCGATGCGAGATGCATTAGCTATTCACAGCTATTCACAGCCATTCGCAGCTATTCGCGACTCATGTCTGCGGTGGCCGGGTCAACGAGCTTAGAGCCCGTTGCCTTCTTATGGATGAACCACAGCAGGACGAAGACCGGAATACCCAGGTACGGAGTGAGGATAGCGAAGATATTCTCGCCAGTGCGAATCGGGTCAAGTGCCTGTCCGGCCACCACAAAGAAGCACATAATCAGTGCCAGCACAGCACCTGCGGGGAAAAAGTTCGCCTTGTAGGGAAGCGAATCCAACGGGATATTCTGGGTCTTCAGACACTTGCGGAAGCGGTAGTGGCTGAAAGAGATACCAAACCAGGTGATAAAACCCGCGAGCGCAGAGAGCGTCAGCAAGAAGGTGTACGCCGCACCATCGCCTACCAATGAAGTAATGAAGCCAGCCATACCGATGACAGCGGTGGCGATCAGAGCGCGCAGCGGAACGCCGTGCCCGGAAAGCTTGCCGAAGTAACGCGGAGCCTGTCCATGGCGAGCCAGGGAAAACAGCATACGAGTGGATACATACATACCGGAGTTACCCGCAGACAACACCGAAGTCAGAATGACGGCGTTCATCAGGCCAGCGGCAATCGCGATACCTGCGCGTTCAAAGACCAGAGTGAACGGTGAAATGGAAATGTTGTCCTCAGCCGCGTTCAGAAGATTCGGGTCAGTGTACGCAATAAGGAAACCAATAACAGCGATGGCACCGATGTAGAACAGCAGAATACGCCAGAAGATAGTGCGAATCGCGCGGGGAATGGTGCGCTCAGGATCCTCAGCCTCACCTGCTGCTACACCAACCATCTCGGTGCCCTGGAAGGAATAGCCGGCTACGACGAAAACGGCCAGCAGTCCCATTCCGCCGTTGACGAATGGGGCATCGCCCGTGGTCCAGTTTTCAAAGCCGGGGGAGGACCCACCCAAGATGCCGAAAATCATGCCGACACCAAGAACGAGGAAGACGATAACGGTAATGACCTTGATGGTCGCAAACCAGAACTCACCCTCGCCGAATGCACGTGCGGACAGGGCATTCAGCCCGAATAGAATCGCGAGGAAGAGCGCGGACCAGACGATTGAAGGCACATCCGGGAACCAATAGCGCATCACCAGTGCAGCAGCGACGAGCTCTGCGGCCACAGTAATCGCCCAATTAAACCAGTAGTTCCAGCCCATGGCAAAGCCGAAGGATTCTGAGACGTATCGGCGACCGTACTCCTGGAAGGAACCGGGCACTGGCAGGTAGGCGGCCATCTCGCCGAGAGACTGCATAACCAGCCACACCATGATGCCGATAAGGGCGTAAGCGATGAGCGCACCGCCTGGACCGGCCTGCGAAATGGTCGCACCGGAGGCAACAAACAGGCCCGTGCCAATGGCACCGCCAATGGCAATCATGTTCAGGTGGCGAGCTCTCAGCCTGCGCTGAAGCTTATGGTTGTGTGAGGAATTCTCCTCAGATTGCGTCGAAGTCATTCACTTATCATAAGCGTTTCCACTCCGGTGAATGCAAAAACCACACCGCTTTAATTGTTGGTATCACCCCACAAATCGGCTGATGTATATGCTTCCCGTCAACGATTTCTCCATCTCCCAGGTCCCCGCATAAACCCTGCGATGAGCTTTCCGCACGTTCGCGGACTCTTTTTCAGCAAAGGCACTGCCACTTTCGCCATAGCGCGAAGCGTCGTCAGTGGGGATGTCCCTATCAAATAGGCAAACACGTCCTTCTCCGGCAACGAAAAGAACGCCCGAAAAAACGCACCCGTCTGTCGTGCATCGAACCCCAGCAACGCCGCGAGTCCACGTTCGCGTAGCCATCGCTGCAATCGCATGCTTAACGACGTCCCCAGCGACCGGCTTCCCTTCTTTTCCATATCGGCCAAGAAACGGTCGACATCTTCGATAACCGACTCCACCGAGTAACCAGTGGCAGGATGCATCCAACCGCCTGCAAAGCCGAAGAGGGTGCCCATGGATGGTCCGTTGTGCGTCAAGGCACCGCGGCGAGAGGGAAAGTTTGCCAGTAGGGGAAAGGACACCACTTCTTCGTCAATGGCCAGATCTTCCGAGAGCTCCAGGGACTTCAACCGTGCTTTTTGGCGTCTCCGCAACAGCTCTAGAAGTACGGAGTCATCGGCCTTACCGCCGGTGCCGACTGCCGCACCGGTTTCGTCGAGATGCCCGGCAACCATAGGAGTCGGAGTAGCGAGAATGGTCTCTTCAATGAGGAAGGTCCTGTCATCCAAGAAAATGCGATAGGAGAAACTAGCCGGCTCTGTCTCTGGGGCATTCAGGTCTGCTGGAGTGAAGTCCATGAGGACTGCGCGGCGGTGGGCGCTAGGGACGTCGTCAAGCGAAAAGATGTGCCCGATGGCAAGCTGCCGTACCTGCCCACCTCGCCCGACTGCGGCGTGTGCGCGCCCGGTGGTGACAATCGTGATGTCAGCACCCGTGGATTCGGAATCGGTGAGCGAGCGGCGTTCGATGCGGAAACCGCCAAGTTTTTGCAGGCAGTCGTTGTTAACAACGCCGTACGTGCGGGTGAGCTGACGTTCGGTGCCGTCGACAAGAATGACGCTGGGTTGAAAAGTGGCGGCGAGGAAATCGCTGGGCAACCAGTCGGGGAGTTGGTCGCACCAGAGACCAATCGTCGAGGGCAGTGTGCCACCGGCGGGGTCGTAAGCGGTGACATCCCAGCCGCGAGCGGATGCGCGGTGGGCGGCGATTCTTCCGGCGGGCCCGAGGCCGACGACGGAGGCGGTCACGGGAAATGAAGTCATAACTGGTAGGCTACTCGTTCGTGATTGTGACCCATGACCTTGAAGTCCGAGTCGGCGCCCGTACCCTGCTCACTGCGCCGGGTGAGCAGCTGCGCGTCCAGCCGGGAGACCGGATTGGACTCGTCGGGCGAAATGGTGCTGGCAAAACGACGACTATGCGTATCCTCTCCGGCGAAACTGAGCCCTACGGTGGCTCCGTGGTGCGCTCTGGCTCGATTGGTTACCTGCCACAGGACTCACGCGAAGGCAACATCGACATCTCCGCCCGCGACCGTGTGCTGTCGGCGCGAGGCCTTGACCAAATCCGCCGGAGCATGGATCGCCAGCAGGAGATCATGGAGACCGCGACCACTGACACGAAGCGCGATGCGGCGATTCGGAAGTTTTCGCGTCTCGAGGAGCGCTACCACGATCTCGGCGGCTACGAGGCGAACGCTGAGGCAGCCCGCATTTGCGACGCGCTGGGGTTGCCGGAGCGCGTACTCGACCAGCCTCTGAAGACGCTCTCGGGTGGTCAGCGCCGCCGTGTCGAACTTGCTCAGATTCTCTTCGCCGCTACCGAAGGCTCAGGCAAGTCCGCCACGACACTGCTTCTCGACGAGCCGACGAACCACCTCGATGCGGATTCGATTACCTGGCTCCGCGAATTCCTCAGCAAGCATGAGGGCGGCTTGATTATGATCTCGCACGATGTCGAGCTGCTCGAGGCCGTGTGTAACAAAGTCTGGTTCCTCGACGCGGTGCGCGCCGAAGCTGATGTGTACAACATGGGCTGGAAGAACTACCTGTCGGCACGCGCGACCGATGAGGCTCGACGTCGCCGCGAGTTCGCTAACGCGGAGAAGAAGGCCAGCGCACTGCGCAAGCAGGCCGAGAAGCTAGGTGCGAAGGCGACGAAAGCCCGTGCGGCCAAGCAGATGGTGGCTCGTGCTGAGCGTATGATGGATAGTCTCGACGAGGTCCGCGTCGAGGACAAGGTCGCCCACATTTCCTTCCCAGAGCCGGCGCCCTGTGGCAAGACTCCACTCAACGCCACGGGACTGACCAAGATGTATGGCTCGTTGGAAGTCTTCGCCGGTGTGGATCTTGCGATTGACAAGGGTTCCCGCGTGGTTGTCCTCGGTTTCAACGGTGCTGGTAAGACGACGCTACTGAAGCTACTCGCCGGTGTGGAGCGCACCGATGGCGAAGGCGGCATCGTCTCCGGCCACGGCCTGCGCATCGGCTACTTCGCCCAGGAACATGACACGATTGACCCGGACAAGACTGTCTGGGAAAACACCGTCTACGCCTGCCCTGACGTCAACGAGCCGGAACTGCGGAGCCTACTCGGTGCCTTTATGTTCTCCGGCGATAAGCTGCAGCAGCCAGCGGGTACCCTCTCCGGTGGTGAGAAGACACGTCTAGCGCTGGCGACGCTGGTTAGCTCCCGCGCAAACGTCCTGCTTCTCGACGAGCCCACTAACAACCTCGACCCTCAGTCCCGCGAACAGGTGCTCGACGCACTGCGTACATACACCGGGGCCGTCGTACTGGTTACCCACGATCCAGGTGCGGTCAAGGCGTTAGAGCCCGAGCGCGTCATCGTGCTTCCCGACGGCACGGAAGACCTCTGGAGTGACGACTACATGGAAATCGTCGAGCTGGCTTAAGACGGATCCATTGGCCCAGGCAGGTAACCGTCCTGCTGGGCGAGCCTATACATCTCCGACTTGTTAAGGCTGTTCTCGGCCCGGCCAGCTGCCGCATACTTGGCTCGAATGCGGCCCAAGTAGTCCAACACGGTGTTCGGTGTCAGCCCTGTCATCGACGCGACTCGCTTCGTCGACTCACCGGAGGCGTAGAGCTCCAGTACCTCACGCTGGCGTTCTGACAAATCGACAGAATCGAGCAGGGGATCAGAGTCCACTACCGATGCCCATTCCGTAGTCAGCGCGCCCTTGCCAAGCGCCGCCAGCCGTACTGCAGACACGACTGTTTCCGGGGTTTCCGATTTCTGAACAACCCCCATCACTCCGGTACGCACTGCCTTTCGGACAAGGTATGGGCTTTCAGCTGACGAGAGAATGAGCACGTGGTCGGTGACCAATTCCAGCGAGAGCACGTTCTGCGCTGGATCTGAATTATCCGCCAGCCGCAGATCCAGCACGACCACATCCAGGCGATCATCAGTGCCCACATCAGCCAGTAGTGCCGGCACAGTTTGATAACAGCCGACGAGCTCAAAGTCTGGCTCTGCAGACAGCAGGGTTTCGAGCCCCTGCAGAGTCAAGGCATGATCATCAATCGCAGCAACGCGAAGCAAACGATCCGACTGCACGCTGTAATCTCCGATGTTGTCGGAGTCAATTGCAGCCGAGACGTCGATGGAAGCATTGCTCATTCCCGCAATGTTTTCCCTAGTCACGTGACATCACTATCCTCTCACCGGCTTCATCAAACCTTTGCACTCCATTGTCATCAGAAATGGATGCAAATGCACGTCTGCCCGGGGGCAATAGACGAATTGTTACCGATCCTTCTTCGGCGTTATCGATCGTTTCGAGGAAGCTCGGCATCAACTTAGCCACCGCGGAATCATCGTCGACAAGCGGAATACGGCGCACATCGGTGCTACCGGAAACGGCCTGCGTGTGATTGCGGTCATCGAGGAGCCGGACATGAACGCCTCTGGCCCGCGCGTCCCAAACAGCTTGGTGAAGTGACCCGACATTTAGATGCGGCGAACGTAGAACGTCTCGGAGGAGCTGCTCTGTGAGACGCGCACGCAACTGCAATCGCGGGGTCGGTTTATCCAAAACTGCAGCGGCGCTAAATATGGGACCGACCTGACGCTGCAGCCATTCGTAGTTGCTCTGGCTGCTGATTTCGTACTCTTTGGCAGCACCGGCAGTGTACAGCGCACGATTATAATCCTGAATAGACTGCGGAACGGTACGCATAAAGAAGCGGACCATGATGGACGTCAAAATTCCAGCGACCAGCATCACGGAGCGAACTAGCAGGTCGACTCCAGAGATACTGATGTGGGTGGAATCCGAGGGGGCAAAGGGGAAGAACTTGAGTATCTCCACCAGGATTGCGCCACCGAGCACTGAATTCAGTGCAACCCAGGGTCGGCCGCGGATGGCGAGCAATGCAGACGCAAAAGAAATTAAGCTAAAGTGCCAGAAATACGACCATTCCAAATTATTTGGAATGGGCTGGTAAAGCCCAACCCCAGCTAATACAACAATTGCGACACCAATTACAAATGCGCGATTTAACGGCAATTGCGAATGGCGACCATACATAATTAGCCCGAGAAGACCGATCGCTAACGCCAGGCTGATTTGTCCTGCCGTCGTAAATAATTGCCCATTACTGACTAGGACCATGAACAACACGCCGACGATCGCGCCGTAGAACTGCCAGGAAAAAACAATCGACATTCCCATGAGGTCATACAGCGATGTCGTATGAGCCGAGGAATCGACTACATCTTCCTCTTCCACAGGAGAGGTATTACCGTGCCATTTGAGAATAACCTGAGTACCTTTCCCAGGTTTTGATTTAACGTCGGCATCTCCGCCACGAAGGGCCTCCATTCGACCTTTAACACTTAATCGAATACCTGCACGATGCGGGTCAATTCCTTCGGGGTCGAACCCGCTGCCATCATCACGAAAATCAATGGAGACCTCGCCAGAGGCAACACGAATGTGGCACTTCTTTTCCGCCGTGGTACCTGCATGACGCTTGGCATTATTTGCCACCTCAGTTGCAGCTAATAGGAACGTGTTAGCAACTTCTCCTGGGAGACGAACTGGACCGCCTTCTTCGCTGGTATCTAGCGTTACCGAAATGTCAGAGCTCACCGACAGCAATTGCGCCCGTACAGCCTCCGCAAAAGTTCGACCGCTTACTGTTTGCCGAGGCGAGAAAAACAGCCCAGTCTGCTCGTCTAGCGAGAAGTCAATCTTAGAGCCCTTACCAATTGCAGACAGTGCGGCTAATACATAGTCATGAACATAGGCGTTGAAGCTACTCATTGCCTCTCCGCGGACACGCATACGCTCCGCTCTCTCATTGACCTTCCGAGAATTCTCGTAGGTGTAGTCAATAAGCCTTGCGACGGGTTGTGCAGAGCCCGCGATAATCACAAATGGAAAAGTGTTGATGAGATTGAATCCGACATCCGACAACATGTCGAGCCAAAAAGTGTGCCCCAGCAACCATGAATTAATGACGGCAATCAGTCCGGGAACAAATACCATCACGGACAAACTGATGTGGAGTGGCACCGTCAGCGCAAATGCAGCGAGGGCCAAACCTGAAAATGGGCTATACCAGAGTGCATTTCCAATGGAGTTATGAGGCAGATCCCAATAGGTTGAAACCAACATCAGGAAAACCAACATGATGTACATCGGTACACGCAGTGCGGCAATAAGGCCTCGCCGCGTATTGTTGATCACTGCCCAAATCAGCAACATATCGCTGAGAATGAATATGAGTAGTGATGCAAAAGGGAACCAGTGGCTCAGAAAGTTTTCTAAGGGGACAGAACGAATAGCCGATTCAATCTGCCACAAAAATCCGGTGACGGCAATAATAATCGCACCGGATCGCAGCACAGACATTTCAATTGATGGTGACTGTCCGGCAAGTGCCGAATCGGGATTCCACCTCTCCATGCGACAATCACATTCCTTTTGCTTATTGCCACTAGATAAAACTAATCAGCCTCTACAAGCGGTATGAAGCCGGACGAAATTCTGAAGAATTCGTCCACTTCGTGCAACATCCAACTGCCGCGCGGCCGATACCGCTTCAAGATCTGTTCCTGGTAAATAGTATCCCTGATTGGCGTAAATCAGGAGACGCTGGGCAAACGTGTTGGCATCTAATTCCGGGTGGAACTGCGTCGCATATGCATTGTGGCCCAACCGGAACATCTGCACTGGACAGTCCTTTCCAGTTGCCAGCAATGTAGCGTCGCCTGGAAGCTCTTCGATGGCCTCCTTGTGGCCTACGATGGCGTGAAAACGGGCCGGCAAACCTTCAAGAATTGGGTCTGCTTCTCCATCCGGCGTTGCAGCTACTTCGATTACAGCTGCCTGCTCCCCGTGCTTGCGGGAGACCCGGCCATGACCAGCAGTACCGAGCAGGCCGACACCATAACAAGCTCCGAAGAAGGGGAAATCTCGCTCGAGCACTTCTGCCAGCAAATCCTCAAACCAGGTCTCGACCTCCTTTTGTAGATAGCTCTTATCGTCGTCGGAGGCGTTAAAGGGACCTCCGCCAACGATTACTCCTGAGTAGTTATCAAGATTTAGATTGGCCGGACGCGATTGTTCCAGGCGAATTTGATGCAACTTCGCCGGCGCCAACCCACATCTCCTGGCAAATGAGAGATGTTCTGCGTGAGCTGCGGCATCTTCGCCACGTGTGGAAAGCAAGAGGAAGGGCTTGGCGGAGGTAGACATATGTGGGAAAAGAATTTCGTAAAAAAGGGGAGCTGGAAGGGACAGAGATTACTGCACCATTAGCATGCTCGGATTGGCAGCATGCGTACATACGTGCATAAATCGGGGGATGATTGACGCAACGGCCTGGAGGTTTACATCAGATACCTTTAGTCGAATCGCGTCGACTTCCTTCGGGTCAAAGTAACCGACGTCGGTGTAGAAAGACATTCTGCGGAGCAGTCCGTTAGCATTCATCTCCGGATGAAATTGGGTAACCCAGTTATTCGACCCGATCGAGTACATCTGCACCGGACAGGTTGGGCCTGTGGCAAGCAAAGTTGCATGATTGGGAAGCTCCGCAACGGATTCCTTGTGGCCAGTCAACGCATAAAAAGCCGGAGGTAACACCGAAGCTATTGGATCCTGAGTAGCAGCTTCGGTGAGCTCTACCCGGGTAGAACCCGCTACTTCGCCGTGACGCAGGTTAACCAAACCACCCGAAGTAAAGGCCGTGTAGCTAGCGCCGTAGCAGATAAGCAGTGCGGGGACAGGACTCCTAAGTACGTCGTAAAGCACATCGTGCGAATACTTCTGCAGACCCGAATGCTCTAGGTCGGTGACGTTAAATGGGCTGCCACCGACGAATACTCCGTCATAGGAGGTCAGGTCGGGTAACTTAGCGCCGACAGCGTCGATGGTAAACAGATCCAACTGGCTGGGCTCAAGCCCGGTGGAATCCAGAAAGTCCTGGTACTCGGCTTGCCCAGCACCATCTGCGGGGCGGAGCGCCACCAACAAAAACTTACCCACACTCATAAATAGACAGCTTAGTCCATATTGAGTGAAATCTATGCATCTTCACCGGTCAAACGGGATAAATCCACGATAGAAAGCCGAAACCCGCTCCCGTTTTAGGGAAGCGGGTGGTACGGAACGCTTTCAGGCCTAGCCTGAGTGGCTAGTCCTTGCGCCGTAAGCTGTCTTCAACTAAATCAAGCACGGAATCCAATTCGTCGACAGTGCGACCAGATGCCAGACGAACGATGATGCCATCGAGCATCAGCTCGAGAAAAAGCTGCATCGTGCGAACCGAATAATCCGACCGTAGAGAGCCGGATGAAGATGTCTGGGTCAATCGGTGGGCAACAGCGTCATCCAATTGATCCTGATGGCCCAACCATTGGCCCTTAAACTCCGGGTCGCTGCGAAGGCGACGGGCAATCTCAAGGCGAGTTCCCAGCCAGCCATGCTTGTCTGGGTTCGCCACGATATCACGCATTACTTCCACTAATCCGGAAGACTCCGCGACTTCCGCCATATTTGCGGCATCTTCTTCGGCCAATGCTAAGAACAGACCTTCTTTGGATCCGAAGTGATGGAAAATAGCACCGCGAGACTTACCGGTAGTGGCCTCCAAACGAGAGACCGTTGCGCCGTCGTAGCCGAATTCTGCAAAGCACTGCCGCGCGCCGTCGAGAATTTCGTGCCGCCGTTGAGCTAAATCCTGGTTACTCACTTTTGGCATAAGGAAACTCTTTTCTTGCCGGCGACGCCCAGGGGGCATATTTCACTGCATGACGTGGCAACGCCATTCCTATACGTCCCAAGCCTCATTTTGGTTGGGGTAGAGAAACCCGAGGCCGGCAGGGCGCTAGTCCGTGGGGTATGAATCCGCGGGCTAGCGCAACCTACCGGCCTCTAGAAGCGCTGCTTACAACAAGCCCTAGCGCGCACGAGTCAAAGGGAAACTAGTTGCCCTTGATCATGTTGCGCAGGACGTACTGCAGAATACCGCCGTGGCGGTAGTACTCAGCCTCACCAGGGGTATCGATGCGGACCACAGCGTCGAAGTCGAAGGACTCGCCGTTTTCCTTGGTAACCGTGACCTTGACGGTCTTCGGAGTGGAACCGTTGTTCAGCTCCTCCAGACCAGCGATGTCGAAGGTCTCAGTGCCATCGATGCCCAGGGACTTCCAGGACTCACCCTCAGGGAACTGCAGCGGCACAACGCCCATGCCGATGAGGTTCGAGCGGTGAATACGCTCGAAGGACTCAGCGATGACAGCCTTGACGCCGAGCAGGAGGGTTCCCTTAGCTGCCCAGTCACGGGAGGAACCGGTGCCGTATTCCTTACCACCAACAACGACCAGCGGAGTGCCAGCCTCCTTGTAGTTCATGGCAGCGTCGTAGATGAATGCCTGCGGGCCACCCTCCTGGGTGAAGTCGCGAGTGTAACCACCGGTGACGCCGTCAAGCAGCTGGTTCTGCAGACGGATGTTAGCGAAGGTACCGCGAACCATGACCTCGTGGTTACCACGACGAGAACCCAGGGAGTTGTAGTCCTTGCGCTCAACGCCCATGGAGTCGAGGTACTGAGCAGCCGGGGTTCCCGGCTTAATGGAGGATGCCGGGGAAATGTGGTCGGTGGTCACCGAGTCACCCAGAGCTGCGAGGACGCGAGCACCCTTGATGTCGGAAACCGGTGCCGGCTCCATTTCCATCTCGTCAAAGTACGGTGCCTTGCGGATGTAGGAAGACTTGTCGTCCCAAGCGAAGGTCTTACCCTCCGGGGTCGGCAGGTTCTGCCAGCGCTCGTCACCAGCAAAGACGTCCTTGTAGTCCTCGTCGTAGAGCTCGGAGGAGATGGAAGCCTCGATGGTGGCCTCAATCTCTTCAGTGGACGGCCAAATATCACGCAGGAAGATGTCGTTGCCCTCTGCGTCCTGCCCCAGAGCGTCGGTCTCGAAGTCGAAGTCCATGGTACCGGCAATAGCGTAAGCGATAACCAGGATCGGGGAGGCCAGGTAGTTCATCTTCACGTCAGGGGAGATGCGGCCTTCGAAGTTACGGTTACCGGACAGAACTGCGGTAGCAGCCAGGTCGACCTCGTTGATGGCAGAGGAAATCTCAGCCGGCAGCGGACCGGAGTTACCGATACAGGTTGCACAACCGAAGCCGGACAGGTAGAAGCCCAGAGCCTCGAGATCCTTCCACAGGTCAGCGCGCTTGAAGTAGCCGTTGACAACCTGGGAACCCGGAGCACAAATGGTCTTGACCCACGGCTTTGCATGCAGGCCCTTCTCGACAGCCTTACGTGCCAACAGACCAGCGCCAACCATGACCGACGGGTTGGAGGTGTTGGTACAAGAAGTGATGGAAGCGATGGCGACCATACCGTGGTCGAGCGTGTACTCGCCGCCCTTCGGGGAAGTGACGGTAATTGGGGAGCTCGGGCGACCTTCAGCGCTGTCAGCAGCGGACTCGCCGTGACCCTCGCGGGACTCGTTGTAGTCTGCAGCCAGCTCGGAAGTCGGTGCGGAAGCCTTGACAGCGCCCTTGATCTCGCCGTCGGAGTAGTTGTGCAGGTCCTTACGGAACTGTTCCTTGGCGGAAGCCAGCTCGATGCGGTCCTGCGGACGCTTTGGACCAGCGATGGACGGAACGACGGTGGACAGGTCCAGCTCGAGGTACTCGGAGTACTCAGCCTCCGGAGTGTTCTCGTCCAACCACATACCCTGAGCCTTGGCGTAAGCCTCGACGCGCTCCAGGGTCTCCTTGTCGCGGCCGGTCAGGGCCAGGTACTTGACGGTCTCATCGTCGATCGGGAAGATTGCGGCGGTGGAACCAAACTCCGGCGACATGTTACCGATGGTCGCACGGTTGGCCAGCGGCAGCTTGGAGACGCCAGCGCCGTAGAACTCTACGAACTTGCCGACGACGCCGTGCTGGCGCAGCATGTCGGTAACGGTGAGCACAACGTCGGTTGCGGTAACGCCCGGCTGAATGTCGCCAGTCAGCTTAAAGCCAACGACGCGCGGAATGAGCATGGAAATCGGCTGGCCGAGCATTGCAGCCTCAGCCTCAATACCACCAACACCCCAGCCCAGGATGCCCAGGCCGTTCTGCATGGTCGTGTGGGAGTCAGTACCAACACAGGTGTCCGGGTATGCCAGGCCGTTGTTCTCGAAGACAACGCGAGCCAGGTACTCGATGTTGACCTGGTGGACAATACCGGTTCCCGGAGGAACAACGCGGAAGTTGGAGAATGCACCAGTACCCCAGCGGAGGAACTTGTAGCGCTCATCATTGCGCTGGTACTCAATCTCGACGTTCTTAGCCAGAGCGTCTTCGCTACCGAAGGCCTCGATGATGACCGAGTGGTCGATGACCATCTCGGCCGGGTTCAGCGGGTTAACCTGATCCGGGTCGCCGCCGAGAGTCTTAACAGCCTCACGCATGGTAGCCAGGTCAACAACACAGGCGACGCCAGTGAAGTCCTGCATAATAACGCGAGCAGGGGTGAACTGAATCTCGATCGACGGATCAGCGGAAGGAACCCAGTTGGCGACAGCCTTGATGTGCTCCTCAGTGATGTTGGCGCCATCTTCGTTGCGCAGCAGGTTCTCACCGAGAACCTTCAACGAGTAAGGCAGCTTCTCCATACCCGGCACAGCATCAAGAGCGAAGTAGTCATAAGACTTGTCTCCGACCTCAAGCTTGCGCAGGGCGTTGAAAGAGTTCTTGCTTTCAGCCACAGTCAGCTCCATTTCTATTCGGGTGAATTGTCGCCTTAGCTGAAGAGACCGGCACTCGAATTTCGGCCCTTCACAAGGCATAGGTGCGATCACGCCGCCCCTCATCAACCAATTAAAGCAATAATCACGATGCGGGGCACACGAGCCCACGCACACGTTTTTAAGGAAGCGTTACCGTCCTTGCATCAACAATAACAGTACGAACGTTCTGTATGTAGATTACCCGCGGCGCGCCGAGTCAAGCTACCCCCGTTCACGTCCAAGACAGGCCATTATAGAGGGGACAAACGAAGCAGCATCTCCGCCAAATTGGGGCGCGTGGAAACCATTCTCACGCAAAACAGGAGCACGATACGGAAGGCAGTTAATGCATACGCCAGCAGATTCACAGGCAGCGAAAGAAACCGTCGAAAAGGCGGTCGCTCAGCTACGCACCGACAACATCGTGACAAATAACCCACAGCTCCGAGAAGCGGTCCAGCCAATTGTCGACGATGCCGCAAATCGGGGGGTTCCCAATTTCAATATCATCTACCTGGATAGCGAGAAGATTTACCCCGTTTCCGAGCAAAAGAATACGGACATCTTTTCCTTTGCCCGCCAAGTGGCAGACCAAGTCGGCGGAACCACTGTTGTGCGCACGCCAGGCAATGTGGCCACCGCATCTGCCGATTTTCCCCGCGCAGCTATTGAACGCGCCGACCACGCAATGATGGAGACCCCTCGAGACTATCCGGCGGGCCTAGATGCCTACTTGCACGAACTTACTAACTACGTCGTTCCATGGACTCTTTACAGCCTGATCGCAGGCGTAGTTATCGTCGCACTCTTCGTTGGACTGACGTTCTACTGGCTACGTACACGCCCAACCACCTAAGGGGTCGCTTTACGACGGGCACTGAAGCTTATCAGCCCCACCGAGTAGATTCACCGCCCCGGTTTTCCATCCCCAGGCAAGAGATAGGGTAAGTGCCCCACAAACTGGTAGCAGCGAGGAAACCAGGCTCCACCTAAATTGGATAACACTGTTGCAGTCATCGTAATGATGTCAACGACTTTACATAGGTCAAGCATCAACGCTTGACCTTTTTTCATGCGCGTTACCCCGAATAACTACCTGCAATGCTTCGACACGCCGACAGGCCATCGAATAGTGACATAATTCACACACAAAACTAGGGTTCGACATAACCGCAGGCCACGACGTATAACGAAACGGTTACAAAGCAGGGGACGGTTGGTAATTTTGTTACTTATGTTTTTTTAGAGCTTTTTGACCCGTAAAGTGCTCGGTGATGCCAATAGTGGACTCAAGGGTCCAGTATTGACCAAAGAAAACTCGCGGGAGCGCTGGTGTTGCTTTTGGTCGTTGTTTCGGTTCGGCGTTTCGTGCAGTTCCGCTCAAGACCAGAAGACAACAACAGGAAGATATCCAACGATGGGGAAGTCGCTGGTGTCGGACCTGAGGCGTGAACGCACCCATAGGAGAAATGTAGGAGTAACGCGGTGCCGAGTAATCGCAAAGTCCGTGCATCATATTGGACTCGTCCAATTGCCGGTATTATCACGGCGGGTCTTTTGGCGACGAACACCCAGGTTGCAGTTGCACAGCCACTAAATCCGAGTGACGCCCAGATTCGCCAAGCGCGAGAGGCGGCCTCTAACGCCGAGTCGTACTTGCAGTCCCTGGTCGCCGAGGTGACTTCTAGCGAGCGTCGAGTATCTGACCTCGAGCTACGCATGGGCACTCTCCGCGAGGACGTCAACAAGGCCATGGTGGACCTTGAAACCGCCCGGGATGCCGCTAACCGTGCACGCGACGCGGTCAACGAGGCTCGCGCTCAGCTCGATCGTTCTCGTGCTGAGCTCGCTAGTGCACAAAAGCAGTTCGACGAACTGGCACGGACAATCATGCGCCAGGGACGTTCCAGCGGCTCGATTCTTGAGGGCGCGCGAGACGCATCCGACGCTATTAATCGCCTGTCCGCCTTGCGCCGTGAAGCCGACCGTCAAGAGCAGACCGTTGACTCTCTGGACAAGAATCGAACTGAGGCTGCCAACCAGGAGTCGGCACTTCGCAAGAAGAGTGACGAGGCTCAGCAGGCGGAGGCGACTGCAAACCAGCGAAACACCGATGCTCAGAACGCGTACTCCGAGGCAAACCAGGAGCTTCAAAAGGAGCAAGCAGATTACCAGCAGGCTCAAGTTGACCGCGATGCCGCAAAAGCATCTTTGGACGCAGCCCGTAATGCGGTCAACGAGCTGAACTCCCAGCGCCAGAATTATGAGAACGAGCAGGCCCGCAAGGAAGCGGAAGACGCCGCTGCCAAGAAGGCCGCTGAGGAAGCTGCAGCTAAGACTCGTGCCGAGGCCCAGGCGAACCAGGCCGAAGAGGATTCCTCTTCTGAGTCCACAGATGAAAGCAATAGCTCCACTGGTTCTAACAGCTCCACTGGTTCTACTGGTTCTAACAGCTCCACTGGCTCGACTGG
>NZ_KV836272.1:120208-137340 GCF_001838295.1 Corynebacterium sp. HMSC074C04 | reverse complement strand
ACTGGTTCTAACAGCTCCACTGGCTCGACTGGCTCCACCAGTTCCTCTGAGACGACCGAATCTACCGACTCCTCTGAGTCCACCGAGACTTCGGAATCGTCTAGCACCGGCAGCTCGTCGTCAAGCGGCACCCCAGCACAGACTGTGGCGCCGACGAATCCGGAGACCGGTCAGAGCACCTCGGGTTCTTCCAGCCAGAAGGTTGAGACTGTCATCGCACGCGCGATGGGGCAGCTCGGTGTCCCATACGCATGGGGTGGTGGCAACGCCAACGGCCCTACCAAGGGTATCCGTGACGGCGGAGTAGCTGACTCCCACGGCGACTACAACAAAATTGGTTTCGACTGCTCGGGACTGACTCTGTACGCCTACGCCGCTGTTGGCATTGACCTACCTCACTACACCGGCTACCAGTACCAGCGCGGAAAGCACTACCCGGCATCTCAGATGAAGCGTGGTGACCTGCTGTTCTGGGGCCCGAATGGTCACGGCCACGTCGCTATCTACCTGGGCGATGGCAAGATGATTGAGGCACCACAGTCCGGTTCTGTGGTTAAGATCTCGCCAGTCCGTTATAACGGAATGACACCGAACGTTGTCCGCCTCGTCTAGTTTCTAACGACGTGTTCTACAGGTCGGGCGACCGACCTAAAGAAGGGTTTCTCTGTGACCTACCCAACGCCCACTGACCACACGCACCTCGAGCGCGCATACGCGGAGCTGGGGAAGGTTGTGGTTGGCCAGGAGCACCTGATCAAGCAGCTCTTTATCGCGATGCTCGCAGGAGGTCATGTCCTGCTCGAAGGTGTTCCGGGTGTTGCGAAAACTCTGGCAGTGTCTACTTTTGCCAAAGTGATGGGTGGTTCCTACTCCCGCATCCAGTTCACTCCGGATTTGGTGCCATCGGATATTGTCGGCACCCGAATTTTCCGCCAGGACACCTCGGAGTTCATTGTCGAGCCCGGCCCGGTCATGTCCAATATCGTGCTCGCTGATGAAATCAACCGCGCACCGGCGAAGGTGCAGTCGGCACTGCTGGAAGTCATGGCAGAGCACCAGGTGTCCATCGCAGGGGAGTCCACGCCAGTACCGGAGCCGTTTTTGGTCCTGGCCACGCAAAACCCAATTGAAAACCAGGGTGTCTACCCACTGCCGGAGGCTCAGCGGGATCGTTTTCTATTCAAGGTCCTCGTGGGTTACCCCACTCCGGCGGAAGAGCGGGAGATTGTCTACCGCATGGGAGCCACCCCTCCAGTCGCGCAGCAGATTCTCACCCCAGAGAGTGTCCGGGAACTGCAGCGCGCTACCCGCGAAGTCTTTGTCCACCACACACTGATTGACTACATCGTGGCCGTCATCGAACTCACCCGTAATCCGATGCGGGCGGAATTGAAGGATGTCGACCGCTGGCTTTCCTATGGCGCATCGCCGCGTGCAACTCTTGGTGCTGTCGCGGCTGCCCGCGCCCACGCGCTGTTTTCCGGTCGCGACTATGTCGTGCCGGACGATGTGGTCTCCGTGCTTCCCGACGTGCTGCGTCACCGCCTGGTCCTGTCCTATGAGGGCCTGGCCGATGGCGTTACTCCCGAACGGATTATTGACATCGTGTTGTCTCACGTGCGCCTTCCCCAGGGCGCGGGCACTGGCTCCGATGAGGGCACTGCCTCCTAATGTCAGCTCGTGAAGACGATCTTGCACGCGTCCTGGCGTACTTAGAGCTAACTGTTACGCGTAAGCTCAACGGACTTTTGCGCGGCAGTTTTCTTTCCACCGCTACTGGTGATGGCTCTGAGCCGCTTGGCTCCCGCGAATATGTCATCGGCGATGATGTTCGCCAGATGAACTGGGCAGTGACAGCCCGTACTGGAGTGCCGCACGTTCGCACCTCCGAGGCCGAGCGCGAGCTGGAGTGCTGGATCGTCGCCGAACCCGCCGCACGTTTGTCCACGGGCTTGGCCGATACCACCAAACGACATCTGCTCACCGCCGCTGCCGGCGCTGTAACGATGCTTAACGACGCCCCGGGGTCCCGAACTGGATTAATCGCCGGTGGCACTCCAGTGCCCGCGGGCCAGGGCCGTGCCCACAGCTTGATGCTGCTCAAGCACTTGGCTGACGCGACCGCTGAGCACAATCTCGCCGCGGATATTGACACAGTAATGACCCAGGCTCCGCGCGCTGGATTATTGGTTGTCATCTCGGACTTCCTTGGATCACTCGATTGGGCGCGACCGCTGCGCGTTGCCTCGGCCTCGACAGAGATTATGGCAATCCGCCTGGTCGATCCAGCCGATGAAGCCTTACCCGGCGATGGCCCGGTGGTCATGGCGGATTCAGCAACTGGTGAAACCATTGAACTCAACATCAACGACAAAACCCGCGCCGAGTACGCAGCTCAGGCTAGTGCCCACCACGAGCGTGTAATCAATGAACTGCGCAAATGCCGTGCTCGCGTTATTACCTTGCGTACGGATTCCGATTGGGTACTGGATTTTGCCCGACAGATTGGCCAACATTAGCGTCTGAGTAACCGCTTATTAGTGCTATTTTTAGGCCACCGACTAACCGGCTATAGCCACTGGTTTATACGCGACTGTTTAGGCGACTGGATGTGAGGAAACTGATACCGCGATGACGTTCCTAAACTCAACTTTTGCGCACCCAGGTTGGCTGCAAACACACGCTCTGCCTCTCGTGGCAGCCGTGGCTTATTGGATCAGCACTAAGCAGCGAAAGCAACGTGCCATTGCCTTTGGCAACTTCACCATCGTTGGGTCACTGGGGAATAAGTCGTCGGCACGCCTACGCCATGTCGTGGCTATCAGTGCGCTGTTGTCTCTAGTTCTGGTCATCATTTCGTTGGCCGGCCCGATTTCGGAGACCAAAGTCGCCCGCAACCGAGCGACGGTCATGCTGGTAGTCGACGTTTCGCTGTCCATGTCGGCCACGGATGTTGCGCCCGACCGCATCACTGCCGCTAAAGAAGCCGGCCAAGAGTTCGTGGAGAACCTTCCCGACGACCTCAATATCGGCCTGGTGACGTTCTCTGGCCGCGCTCGCACTGCGGTCAGCCCGACTACCAACCATGACACCGTGAATCGAGCCCTTCAGGCTGCTGAGTTAGATCAAGCGACTGCTACCGGTGATGCCATCGCAGCCGCGCTCGATGCCATCAACCAGTTCAGCGACTCAGTCCAGGGAGGGGGAGAAGGCGCCCCACCAGCGACAATTGTGCTGCTTTCCGACGGCAAACAGACCGTCCCGCAAGAGCTCGACGATCCCCGCGGCGCGTATACCGCCGCCGCCGAAGCCGCCAAGGCCGGGGTGCCTGTCAACACGATTTCGTTCGGTACCGCGCAAGGCGCAATCACGGTTCAGGGCGAGTTAATTCCAGTGCCTAACGACGACGATTCGCTGCGAGAAATCGCACGTCGTACAAAAGGTGAGTTCTTCAGCGCCGGTTCCCTCGAGCAGCTCCGGGATGCATATGACTCGCTGGAGGATGATATCGGTTACGAACTCAAGCGGGCCGAGAATCCGAGGCCCTATCTGATCGCAGCCTTCGCGATGCTGCTAGTGACCGTGGGCTCACTGCTTGTGACCAATCGTCGAATTCCGCAATAGGGCCGGGTTAGGGTGCCGTCGTAAAGCAATTGGATGGAACCCAGCAGGCAGGAGACCATGGGCATTGAGCAGTCGTCTTATGGTGTCCTCAGACTGCGCTACTAACATGGTTGCCTATGTCTTCTGATAATTTTGACGCTATTTTGCTGTTGTCTTTCGGAGGTCCCGAAAAGATGACCGATGTGCGTCCCTTCCTGGAGAATGTCACCCGCGGCCGCGGAATTCCGCCGGAGAGGTTGGACGAGGTCGGTGCTCACTATGCGCACTTCGGCGGCAAGTCCCCGCTCAACGATTTAAACCGCGAAATTGTCTCCAACCTTAAGGCTGAGCTCACTCGCCGTGGCTATGACTTGCCTGTTTATTTCGGCAATCGCAATTGGCATCCGATGGCTGAAGACACCGCGGCAAAGATGGCTGATGACGGCGTTAAACGAGCGCTCGTTTTCGCCACTAGCGCCTGGGGCGGATACTCCGGCTGCCGCCAGTATCACGAAGACATTGCTCGGATGCGCGAATCTCTGGGCGACCGTGCTTTTGACATGGAGAAAATTCGGAGCTTCTACGATCATCCGCTCTTTATAGAAGCCTATGCAGATGCCGTGCGTGAGGCGTTTGCCAAGCTACCGGATGACCGTCGTGACGAGGCCCGGCTTATTTTCACCGCTCACTCTATTCCGGTCTCTGCGGACAAGGCATCTGGACCGGTAGAGCTCGGCGGAAATCTTTACTCTCGCCAGGTCAACGAAGCAGCGCGGCTCGTCGCCGATGCAGTCGGTATCACCGACTTTGACGTCGTTTGGCAGTCCCGCTCGGGCCCGGAGCACGTGCCGTGGTTGGAGCCTGACATCGTCGACCACGTTGAAGCGGAGGTCATCCAAGGCCTTCGATCCGCAGTAGTGTGCCCGATTGGCTTCATCTCGGACCATGTTGAGGTCGCCTGGGATTTGGATGCTGAGCTACAGGATGAAATGGCTCATCACGACATAGTCATCGAGCGTGTCGCAACACCTGGCCCGACGGCTACTTTCACTGACATGCTCGTGGAGCTCATCGAAGAGCGCATCGCAGATGCCGAACCCCGCCGCCTGGGAAGTGAACCGCTACTCGGCTCGGCCTGCAACGGCGCCCCCTGCGCCGCATCCTGTTGCACCCCGGCAAAGCGCCGCCCACACTGATTCCCTTGGCCTCAATTGGACCGCAGGGCAAGGCAAACCTCTAGCGGGTCCACTCCTGAATCGCGTATTCCACCGCGCTCATCCGCGCCTGCCGAATTTTTCGCCGCAGCGGGATGAGCTGCGCATCAAACGCGGCGCTGCCGTGCCCCGACTCGCTGCCCTGTGCCACCGCCAGAATCGACGACACCCGATCAGCTCTGGCGAGCACTCCCAGTGCACGGCGCGGCACATCATCCGGAACAAAAGCCATGTCCAGGTGATCATCAAGCATGCCGACCATCAGCCGGGGATCCACCTTCGGGGTACCACTGCTTGACGACGTCAGCGGTGAACGCGGCATCGCCGCAATAGTGGCAGCCGCAACTCGCGCCGCATCCGCCAGCTGCAAATCCGCCTCGCCAGGGGAGAGATAAGCCGGCTCCGGGATGTGTCCTTCGAGCGTGTACCAGTGCCACTGCAGCAGACCGGGCACCGGCGATGTCACTGGTACGAGCGCATGGTTCCAACCCGGCTCCGCATCCGCAATCACAATGGCTGAGCCTGCTGCGCGTGCGGCCTCAGCGGCGTCGGTTCCCGCAGGCAGTGCAGGTGCGTCACCGGGTCCGGAGAGAATAAGGCGGACGAGGGGACGATGGTCACTGTGCCAATCTCCCGCGTCAGTAACTGCTCGAAGAAGGCGGAGCATGTCGCTTCGATCGAGATCAGCGTCGCAATCGATGACATTCGGAACCATGGCGTCGGCAAGCACGAATGTCCCCGGAACTGACGTGGGCCCGCCAAGCGAGTCAAGAGCATCGAGGAGATGATCGTAGTTTTCCAAACCCGACAACCATGCGCCCAGCCAAAGGGCGATGTGCTGAGTTGGACTCCAGACCTGGTCGAGAACACTGCGCTGCATAGTGCAGCTCATCCTAGTGCAGTGTGTCGCCGGTTCCGTAACCCATGCTGTTAATCTCAGTACCCATGAGCTTTCAAGACCCGTATCGCAATCAGGACGTGTTTGCTGGCGCACGTGGCCACCGCCGTCGTATCCCGCAGCCGGCACGCGAGGTAACAGCAGAAAATGGTGTTGTCGTCGAGGCGTCCTATGACGGATTCGTCGGTGCGATTATCGGGTTAGAGAAAACTTTCGATGGCTGGTGCGTTCGGCTGGAGGACCGCCACGGAAAGTCGCGGCTGTTTCCCATGCACGAGCGCGGTTTTCTCATCGATGGCAAACCTGTGACTCTGGTACGGCCGAAGGCACAACCAAAGAAGCCCTCGCAGGATCTATCGGCATCGGGCTCGCGCAAGGTCCACAACGTCAAGGCTAAGGTTGCTCTACCCAGCCGTATCTGGGTCGAGGGTATTCATGACGCGGCAATTGTCGAGAAAGTATGGGGCCACGATCTGCGTGTTGAGGGCGTAGTCGTCGAGTATCTGGAGGGCTTGGACAATCTCCCGGAACGCTTGGCCGAATTTGGTCCGGGTCCGAAGCGCCGCGTCGGAGTCCTGGCAGACCACTTGGTGGAAGGCAGTAAAGAAGGCCGCATGACTCAGCAGCTCGGCCCGCATGTGATGGTCACTGGCCACCCATTTATCGATGTCTGGCAGGCGGTCAAGCCCTCGTCGGTAGGCATTGAGGCTTGGCCGGAAGTTCCTTACGGGGAGGACTGGAAGACAGGAATCTGCCGTCGCTTGGGCTGGGGAGACGACCCCAAGGAGGGCTGGCGACGCGTCTACGCAGGTGTACACACCTACCGTGATCTGGAGTCGGATTTGATTGGTGCAGTTGAGCGCCTGGTCGACTTCGTCACTGAGCCACATATGCAGTACTGACCCCGAAATACTGGCTCCACTCGCCCCACATTTGTTCTGCAAAGTAGGTAGGGTGAGGGCGTGATTTCTCTCCTTTGGCTCGGAGCAAGCCTCCTACTGGTTCTCGGTGAACTCGCGGTCGGAGATTTAGCACTGTTAATGCTCGGAGGTGGTGCGCTGGCCGCGTCCGGTGCGAGCCAGCTTGGAGCGCCGCTTTGGCTGTCAGTGGTTATCTTCGCCGTTGTGTCCGCCGCACTTGTGCTGACAGTTCGCCCTGTGTTGCGCAAGAAGATGGCAAAACCGGACAAGTCCGCCGAACTGGAGTCGCGTCCGGAACTGCTAGCGGGCCGTCATGCTGAGGTCATCGAGCCAGTTTCCTCGTCAGCGGGTCTGATTAAGGTCAATGGCGAGTTGTGGAGCGCGCGGAGTCTTCTGACTGCGCAGACCTTCGATGCGAAGGAAAGAGTCACGATTGTAGAGATTTCGGGCAATACCGCAGTAGTGGACAAGCTGCTCTGAGCAGTCAACTCACTTAAAGGGCGCTCGGAGCACTCTTAGTTACTGACCATCAAATAACTGACCACACAGTTTCTAGCTACGAGGGAATTCCATGGAAGGCTTTATCATCCTCGTCGTTTTCATTCTCGTGGTTGTTACCTTGGTTCTCAAAGCGATTGTGCTGGTCCCACAGGGTGAAGCGGCAATCGTAGAGCGACTGGGACGATACACGCAGACACTGAATAGCGGCCTGAACTTCATCATCCCGATTATTGACCGAGTGCGCGAGAAGGTTGATACCCGTGAGCGTATGGTTACCTTTCCGCCACAGGCAGTGATCACCGAAGACAACCTGACTGTGGCTATCGATACCGTCGTGACCTTCCAGGTCAACGAACCGGATCGGGCGATTTACGGTATCGACGACTACATTTTCGGCGTCGAACAGATCACTACCGCAACGCTTCGCGACGTCGTGGGTGGTCTGACCTTGGAAGAGACACTGACTTCCCGTGACTACATCAACCGCCGTCTGCGCGGCGAGCTGGACGAGGCCACTGCCAAGTGGGGTCTTCGTATCGCTCGTGTGGAGCTGAAGGCTATTGAGCCGCCACCGTCGATTCAGCAGTCGATGGAAAAGCAGATGAAGGCCGATCGCGAGAAGCGCGCCATGATTCTGACTGCGGAAGGTACCCGCGAAGCCGATATTAAAACTGCTGAGGGCCGTAAGCAGGCACAGATTCTGGCCGCCGAGGGTAACAAGCACGCAGCAATTCTGGCTGCTGAAGCTGAGCGTCAGGCAACCATTCTGCGCGCTGAGGGTACTCGCGCCGCTACCTACCTTGAGGCACAGGGTAATGCTCGCGCTATCCAGAAGGTCAACGCCGCTGTCAAGGCTTCACAGTTGACACCTGAGATTCTTGCCTGGCAGTACCTGGAGAAGCTACCTGAGCTGGCAAATAAGGACGGCAATACTGTTTGGATGATTCCGTCGCAGTTCGGTGACAGCCTCGAGAGCTTCGCCAGGGCTTTCGGCAAGAAGGATGCCGACGGTGTCTTCCGCTATGAGCCTCCGGCCGTGAGCCGAGAGACCAAGGAAGAAGCTGAGCAGGGCCGCGATGAGAACTGGTTCGACATGTCGACCAACCCGGAGTTGGCTCGTGCGGTTGCCGCGGCGAACGAGGTCGCTAACCGCCCGGTTGATGATCCGGTAGCTGCAGCAGCGGGTAATACCCCTGAGAGGAAGAAGAACCGCCGCGCCGAGTCAGCTCAGCCCGCTCAGCCTGAACAGTTGGGTGGCCAGAACCGCCCGGCAGCGGTTGAACCTGCAACACCGGCTGCACCGGCTGCACCGTCAGTTCCCTCCGGCAAACGTGACCTGCCCTCGGCTCCTGGTACCGGTAATACCAATGCAGGCGGCGGTGCCCACTCCACCGATCATCCAGATTTTTCAGGATGGTCACGTGACCCTTACACCCCAGAAAATGGGCAGTAAGTTTTTATAACTCGTCAGCTCGCTGAAGCAGGTGGACTGCCAGGTTCCACCCGGCCAGCTCCGCCTGCCAACCAGCTGCTGCGAGGCGCTGATTGACGGCCTGCTTAGAAACTCCCAATTCTTCCGCGGCCTCTACCTGTGAATAACCAGCGCGAACCAAACCAGTTGCCTCGCGCCCTTCGGGGGACCTGCGAGAGATAACGTGGTGCAGCAATGTGAATGCTGCACCAATATCCTCGGAGTAGTCCTTACCGCGCGGATTGTTAGTCCGAATGCGGGTTTTTACCGTGCCGGCTCTGCCTCCCTTACCGATGACTGAGCTCGATGCCAGATGCGCTTGCTCAATGTTGTCCTGAGGACAAACACCGATACCTATTGCCCAGTCACCTGCGGCCAATAGCGCCAGCACAAGCGTGGTGACTCCCACAGCATTTTCAGGAGCTGCGCGAAGCTCTTCGATACCTGCAACCTCAACAGTTCCTACGCTTTCCAGGCCGGAAAGTGCCTGCGCAGAGGCCTGAACGTGATCTGCCCTGCGAGTAGATCGACCGCGATACCTGGCAAAGACTGAGTACATACGTTCTAGTCTAGCCCCACCCCTTGACACTTGGGCTAAGACACGTTCATTGCCTCCGCAAACTCACGGGCAACCAACACCAGTCCGCCGAAAAACTCACGTCTAGTTCTACAGCGCCAAGCGGTGTTTTAATGTTTCGAAGAACCGGTTACGACAGGGAACTTGGCGTCCGCAAGAAGCCCCAGCAAGCCAAGCACGAGCAGAATTCCCGTGGCCACCGCAAAGCGCACGTCGAAGCCGACCAACAGCGCGTCGCCAAGCAAAACGACGGCGAGTGTGTTCGGCGCCGAACCTAGGGCAGTAGCGATGATATACGGCACGATGCGTATCGACGACAGCCCACAGGCGTAGTTGAGAAGCGAAAATGGCACGCCAGCAATCATGCGCAAGCTGAGCACTGTGAGCCAGCCGCGTTGTTCCAACCGGTGGTCGAGACTGAGGAGACGGCGGTTAGTCAGGTGCGTGCGAAACCAGTCGCGTCCCAAAAACCGCACAATACAGAGGGAGAGAAGGGCAGACACCGTGGTCGCAGTAATTGCGAGCAGGAAACCGAGCACTGGTCCGAAGAGGATTCCGGAAGCCAAAGTGAATACGGTGCGGGGGATTGGAAACTGAGTCAGTGCAACGTATGCGAGAAAGTAGAGGAGAGGGAACCAGTCACCGGCATCGATGGACCACTGCCGGATGGTAGCGACGGTGGGAACATCGACGTACAGCGTGACGACGACCCCCACACCTACGGCTAGCACCAGCAGAACCTTTTTGAGTGTAGGGGTAATTCGCACATCGGATACGTTCACCCATTTGAGGTTACCGGGGATTGCGGAGAAGCGTGTGACCTGCGAGTTGGACGCTCTGCAAGGAGGGCGAGTCAGCGGCTAAAGGCGTTTGCCCTTTATTTCACTAGGATGGGAGTCAAGGTCACTATGCCTTGGCTCGAGCACTTGACGTGCCCGTCAGCGCAAAACTGAACGTAAGGGTATTGCACAAGTAGCTGAAAAGTTCAGTGCACGGACACTCGGGTGAGTCTTAGCGTCTGACTAGTGGCTCTTATTGACTATTGGAGGAAGCCAACGCCTTTAGATCCCTTTCCGTCGCGGAGAATTCGGAAATTGTCGCAGCCGAATATCCTCGGCCATGGATTGATGGGGGCGTTGCTTAGAACATGTAAGGGAGAAGGTCTGTCGTGACTGACCGAACGACCCCCGAATCACCTTCCACGCTGCCAGCAAACTTCGAGGAATTGCAGAATTCCTGGTATCAGGGCGTGGCCAAGGTATTCGCGCGGGTGCACAAGCAAGACGTTGCAGATGTACCGCTCGATATTTGGAAACGACTGATTCAGACCACCTACGACGGTGTCGATGTCCGTCCGCTCTACACCCGCGCGGATGAGCATGCGGAAAGCCCAGCTCCGGGTCAGTTCCCATTCGTCCGTGGCGCAAAGGTCACTTCGGACAACACCAACGGTTGGGGCGTTCGAGAGACTTTCGGTCGCCAGTACCCGGGTGAGGAAGCCCTTGACCCAAAGGCCGTCAACGAGGCTCTGCTGACTGCCCTGGAAAACGGCACCACGGACATCCGCCTGGACTTCACCGGCTCCCTCGAAGCCGCTGACGTGCCAGCTCTGCTTAACAACGTCTACCTCGACCTTGCTCCGATTGCCGTACATGCTGGTAAGAACACTGCACAGGTTGCGGAAGCACTGACGTCCTACATCGAGCAGGCAAACCCGACTAATCCGGACAACATCGCAGTAGAGCTTTCTGCAGCTCCGCTGACCTCTGCTTTTGCCGGTATTGATGATGTTTCTCTCGACGAGACCATTCAGCTGGCCGTCAAGGCAGCTAAGCAGCCGGGCGACGTCCGCGCCCTGCTTGTCGACGGCGTTGTTTTCTCCAACTTGGGTGCAAACAACATCCAGGAGATCGGCTACAGCCTCGCCGTTGGTGTCGCCTACCTGCGTGCGCTGACTAAAGCGGGCTTGAGCGCTGAAGAAGCGCTCGGCCAGATTTCTTTCCGCTTTGCCGCTACCGACGACCAGTTCGACACCATTGCGAAGTTCCGCGCCGCTCGCGTTCTGTGGGCCCGCGTTGCTGAGGTCATCGGTGCCCCTGAGTCTGGCCGCGCTCCGATGCACGCCGTGACAGCCCCGGTCATGTTCAGCCAGCGCGATCCGTGGGTCAACATGCTGCGTGTAACTGTCGCCTCCTTCGCCGCAGGTGTCGGCGGTGCTTCCTCAGTTGAGGTTCTGCCGTTTGATTACGCAGTTGTCGGCGGCATGCCGAACGTCTCCAAGACTTTCAAGGCTCGCATCGCTCGCAACACCAACCTGTTGCTGCTGGAAGAGTCTCACCTTGGTTACGTCGCCGACCCAGCAGGTGGCTCCTACTTCGTGGAGGACCTGACCGAGGAAATGGCCGACAAGGCGTGGGAGATCTTCACCGGCACTGAGGCCGCCGGCGGTTTCACCTCCGCAGAGGCCGATATTCGCACCGCCCTGGACGCTACCTGGGAAAAGCGCCGCGCCGATATCGCGCATCGCCGCACCAAGGTCACCGCTATCAACGAGTTCCCGAACCTGGCTGAAGCCCCACTGGCTCCCGAGGCTCGCCCAGAGGGCGATCCGATTCGCCGTTGGGCACGCGACTTCGAGGCGCTGCGCAACCGCTCCGATGACTTCCTGGCTGAAAAGGGCAACCGTCCGCTGATTGCCATGCTGCCGCTGGGTCCGCTGGCCAAGCACAACATCCGCACTGGTTTTACCTCCAACCTGCTGGCTTCCGGCGGTATCGCCGTCGCTAACCCCGGCCAGGTTGTGCCGGGCGAGGCCGGTTTCGAAGAGGCAGTGAAGGCCTCTCCGATTGTCGTGCTGTGCGCAGCCGACAGCGAGTACGAGGCCTCGGGCCAGGACGCTGTCAAGGCCGCCCGCGCCGCAGGCGCTAAGGAGGTCCTGGTGGCCGGCTCCGAGAAGAGCTTCGCTAATGCCGCTGAAGACGCTCGCCCCGACGGATACCTGAACATGACCATCGATGCTGTCGCGGAGCTGTCCCGACTGCTGAACGAACTGGGAGCGTGAAGGAAGTAATGACCACCATCCCAAATTTCGCTGACATCTCCCGCAACACCGACGACGCGGCAGCTGCCACCAACAAGGCAGCTGCCGCGGAAGCTGGTGAAGTGTGGACCATTCCAGAAGGCATCGACGTCAAGCGTGTCTACGATCGCGCTGACCGCGACGCCGCAGCTGCCGAGGGCCACCCGGTAGATTCTTTCCCGGGTATCGCCCCATTCATGCGCGGGCCGTACCCGACCATGTACACCAACCAGCCGTGGACTATTCGCCAGTACGCTGGTTTCTCCACCGCAGCTGAATCCAACGCCTTCTACCGCCGCAACCTCGCGGCCGGACAGAAGGGTCTTTCGGTCGCTTTCGACCTGGCGACCCACCGCGGTTACGACTCGGACAACCCGCGTGTGTCCGGCGACGTCGGTATGGCCGGTGTGGCAATTGACTCGATTTACGACATGCGTGAGCTCTTCAAGGGCATTGACCTGGGCGGTGTCTCGGTGTCTATGACCATGAACGGCGCTGTGCTGCCGATTCTGGCCTTCTACATTGTCACTGCTGAAGAGCAGGGCGTTTCGACTGAGCAACTGCGCGGTACGATCCAGAACGACATTCTCAAGGAGTTCATGGTTCGTAACACCTACATTTACCCGCCGAAGCCCTCGATGCGAATCATCTCTTCGATCTTCGAGTACACCTCGGCAAAGATGCCGAAGTTCAACTCGATTTCGATTTCCGGCTACCACATTCAGGAAGCCGGCGCGACGGCCGACCTCGAGCTCGCTTACACGCTTGCCGACGGCATCGAGTACCTGCGGGCCGGTATTGACGCTGGCCTGGAAGTTGATAAGTTCGCTCCGCGTCTGTCCTTCTTCTGGGGCATCTCGATGAACACCTTCACCGAGATTGCCAAGCTGCGTGCAGGCCGTATCCTCTGGTCTGAGTTGGTTGGCAAGTTTGGCCCGAAGAACCCGAAGTCGCAGTCCCTGCGTACTCACTCGCAGACCTCCGGTTGGTCGCTGACCGCCCAGGACGTCTACAACAACGTCGCTCGTACTGCTGTTGAGGCTATGGCCGCAACGCAGGGCCACACCCAGTCGCTGCACACCAACGCCCTGGACGAGGCCTTGGCACTGCCGACTGACTTCTCGGCCCGTATTGCTCGTAACACTCAGCTGCTGCTCCAGCAGGAATCCAACACCACGCGTCCGGTTGATCCGTGGGCTGGTTCCTACTACATCGAGTGGTTGACCAATGAGCTGGTCAAGCGTGCACGCCAGCACATCGACGAGGTCGAAGAGGCTGGCGGTATGGCGCAGGCCACTATCGAGGGGATTCCGAAGCTCCGCATTGAGGAGGCGGCAGCTCGTACGCAGGCTCGTATTGACTCGGGGCGCCAGGCTCTCATTGGCGTGAATAAGTACCAGGTCGAAGAGGACGAGGCCATCGAGGTTCTCAAGGTTGAGAATTCCCGCGTACGCCAGGAGCAGATTGACAAGCTGGCTCGCCTTCGTGCCGAGCGCGACGAGGAAGAGGTTCAGAAGGCACTGGCCGCTCTGACCGACGCTTGCCGTAACCCGGGTGAACCGGGGGACCTGGACAAGAACCTGTTGAAGCTCGCTGTCGACTGTGCTCGCGCCATGGCCTCCATCGGTGAAATCTCCGACGCAATGGAAGAGGTCTTTGGCCGCCACCAGGCCGAGATTCGTACCCTCTCCGGCGTCTACAAGGACGAAGTTGGCAAGGAGGGTGCCGTGTCTAACGTCTCCAAGGCCATCGCCATGGCCGATAAGTTCGAAGAGCAGGAAGGTCGCCGTCCGCGTATCTTCCTGGCCAAGATGGGCCAGGATGGTCACGACCGCGGCCAGAAGGTCATCGCGTCCGCCTACGCGGACCTCGGCATGGACGTTGACGTGGGACCGCTGTTCCAGACTCCGGAGGAGGCCGCCAAATCGGCAGTCGACTCGGATGTCCACGTCGTCGGTGTTTCTTCGCTAGCCGCCGGACACCTGACGCTCGTGCCTGCTCTTCGCGATGAGCTGGCAAAGCTGGGTCGCGAGGACATCATGATTGTCGTCGGTGGTGTTATCCCACCGGGCGACTTCCAGGAACTCTACGATGCCGGCGCCACGGCTATTTACCCGCCGGGCACCGTCATCGCTGATTCGGCAATCGACATGATGACCAAGCTCTCTGCCGAGCTGGGCCTCGACATTGCCGTTGACGAAGAGTCCTAATTAACTACCGCATACGCGCTGAGCTGAGCGTTCAGCTCAGCGCGTTGTCGGAATTGAGAAGTAGCGATGAACGAGTTTCTTGAAGAAAACCTGGGCACCCTCGTCACTACCGCTGGCACGGTCGTTGAGGGCAAGACAGCTGTGGCCCCCGAAGTTGTCCGTCGTGCGCGACGACGGATCGATGTTGATGACCTCTTTGAGGGCGTGCGGGCTGGAAACCGCACTAAGTTAGCTCGGGCGATCACGCTGTTGGAGTCGACTGCTCCGGCGCATAAGGTGCTGGCTCAGGAACTACTGGTGAAGTTGCTGCCATTTTCCGGAAAGGCTATGCGTGTCGGCCTTACCGGTGTCCCCGGCGTCGGTAAATCAACCACGATTGAAACCCTCGGGTTGAAGCTGATTGAGGAGGGCCACCGCGTTGCAGTGCTGGCCATCGACCCGTCGTCGACGAAGTCCGGTGGTTCGATTCTGGGCGATAAGACCCGTATGTCCCGGCTCTCGGCCGCGGATGAGGCCTTCATCCGTCCGTCGCCTTCTGCGGGCACGCTCGGTGGTGTCGCCAAGGCAACGCGTGAGGCCATGGTGGTGCTCGAGGCCGCAGGCTACGACATTGTCATCGTCGAGACTGTCGGCGTCGGCCAGTCCGAGGTCGCGGTGGCACAGATGGTGGATACGTTTGCGTTTCTGGCACTCGCCGGCGCTGGTGACCAACTCCAGGGCATCAAGAAGGGTGTGCTGGAAATGGCCGACGTGATTTCCATCAACAAGGCGGATGGTAAGAACCTGCGCCCGGCAAAGCGCGCTGCGCGTGATCTGATGACGGCCATGAAGATGGTCCGTTCCTCAGATCAAGTCTGGACTCCACCGGTGCTGACTATGTCGGCATTGGAAGACGACGGCATCGACAAGTTCTGGCAAGCCATCGAAGACCATGTCGAGGCTATGCACGAGAATCATCTCTTCGATGAAAACCGCGCTAACCAGCAGATTAAGTGGATGTGGTCCATGGTGCACGAAACGCTCTTGCAGCGACTCAACACCAACGAGGCTGTGCAGATAGAGAGCTCCCTGGTGGAAAAACAACTCCGCTCGGGGCAGCTCACACCGACGCTCGCTGCCCAGCGCATTATGGAGGCATTCGACAAAGGAAGGGCACCGAACGCCGGGCTCGACGATTAGGTACTGAACAACGTAGCTCCCACCAGCGAGACCAATTCCTAGCCGCACGGGTGGGAAACTAGCAGCGCCAAAGACAAGCAACCCTGCGATCACCTATCGGAGTCTGTCCGGTTGGGTCGCGGGGTTTTCGTCGTAAAGCGAGCGTATCCGTGTGCGCCTACTGACCGCGGTGATGGGGCGGATCGCTGTAGAGAGTGTGTTCGGCGAAGTGGAGAGCGTTGACCACCAGGTTGGTGAGGTGCTCGTCGGGCTGAGAATAGAAGCTAGACGTGCCCTCCTTGCGGGCCTGCACCATATTGGCCATGCGCAACTTCGCCAGGTGCTGAGAAATCGCGGGGATGGGGCGATCGAGCGCACTAGCGATGGCGGTGACGGTCATCTCCCCGTCACGAAGGAGTGACAGGATGGAGAGACGCGTCTTGTCCGCCATCAACTTCAGTACGTTAGTGGCAACGTCGAGCTCGGTGCTCGTAGGAGCCTTCTCAGTCATTTGGAGGGGTAAGTCCTTTCGAAGTCGACATGCCAAACACTTAGTATGTTCAATAAGGTGAACATTACTACGTATTGATATCAGTATTCAATTTCAGATGTCACAATAAGCTGTCGCAAAAGAGGGGAGAGCGCTTCTAAGGGATAGCGACCAAAGATACTGAAAATTCCTTCAGTAATATCATCTGCATGGATTGGTTGATGAGCGCCTTCCCATGGCTGGTGGAGGACTTAACGTGGTGGCAAGTACTATTCTTCGCGCTCGACTACACGATTAAGTTCATCGCGATTGGATGGGTGCCGGAAAACCGAAGCCCATCGGCTTCGACAGCGTGGCTGCTACTGATTCTGCTGATTCCATTTATCGGCCTACCTCTGTTCCTCTTCCTGGGCTCGCAGCAGATCACGGGCCGCCGGCACGAGGTACAGGCACTGGCACAGGAGCTCATTGCGGAACGTACCGAGCATCTGCCCGACGTACCGGACGATGCCAAGATAGAAGATGACGTTGTCAACGTATTCAAGCTCTCGCGTCAGCTCACGGGAATGCCGGCAATTGCCAGCGCGGAAAAGGGACTTTTCACCGAATTCGATACCTCCATTGACCGCATGATTGAGACCATCGATGCGGCTCAGAAATCTATCCACGTGCAGTCCTACATCTTTGCACTGGATTCCAGCACCGAGCCTTTCATACAGGCTCTCGAACGCGCGCACGACAGGGGACTAGAGGTCAAGGTACTGGTCGATCCAATTGGTTCGTGGAAATACCCCGGCTACTACAAGCTGAAAAAACGCCTGAACCAGTCCAAAATTTCCTGGCACCCAATGCTGCCCGTGAGCTTACTGAAGCTCACCTGGCGCCGCCTGGATCTGCGTAATCACCGCAAGCTCGTAGTGATTGATGGCGACATTGTATTCATGGGCTCGCAGAATTTGATTGAGCCCGAATATCAGAAGAAGAAGAACCATAAGATCGGCCGCCGCTGGG
>NZ_KV836272.1:114298-120108 GCF_001838295.1 Corynebacterium sp. HMSC074C04 | reverse complement strand
TCGAGGGCGATATTGCGCTGGCCTTCGACGCAATTTTTGCGGTTGATTGGACCAGCGAGCTATACAAGACCCCAGATGCCACCAGGAACTATTCACTCCACACCACTGAGGTCAACGACAACTACAACGTGGTCCAGGTGCTGCCGTCGGGTCCGGGCTTCAGCACGGAGCCGAACCTGCGCGTGTTCAATAACATGATCTACCAGGCGCACGAGCGGATTATCGCCGTCAGCCCGTACTTCGTCCCGGACGAGTCCATGCTCATGGCGCTGACCTCCGCCGCATATGGAGGTATCGACGTTCAGCTCTACGTTAACGAAGAGTCCGATCAGTTCATGGTCGGCCACGCGCAGCAGTCCTATTACCAAGCACTGCTAACCGCTGGCGTGAAGATTTACCGCTATCCGGCGCCTGCCGTCCTGCACTCCAAGTTCATGGTTATCGACGACCGCATGGCCATGTTCGGCTCGTCCAATCTAGATATGCGCTCCTTCGGCCTCAATTACGAGATCACGCTTCTTTCCGCCGCCGGTTCCATCGTGGACAAACTGATCACGCTTGCCGACGAGTACCGCGACAAATCCCTCCTGCTCACCCAGGAGGAATGGAATGACCGCCCCCTTCGCCAGCGCTACCTGGACTCTGTTTTCCGCTTGACCTCGGCGCTGCAATAGGGCAGTACCATAGAGGTCCCCCAGAAAACACAAAAATCCCGAGAGCTGCATTTACTGCAGTTTCTCGGGATTTATCTTGTGTCCGGAGGGGGACTTGAACCCCCACGCCCGTTAATAGGGCACTAGCACCTCAAGCTAGCGCGTCTGCCATTCCGCCACCCGGACCGGGTAGGAAGCACTTCCGTGCTGACCTGTGATACTGTATCCCGACTGCATAATGAAACACAAATTGGCAGGTCATCAGGGTATTAAGGTGCCAAACCTGGGTGTAATTACATCTCCGTTGTTAGCCCCGCATCCGCATTGGATTCACGCTGAGAATCCGGCACTGAGGATAGGCAGTCTGGCGAAGTCCCTGCAGCGCGCTCATAAAGTAGGCACACTGGTAGTTATGACTACGAATTCCAACGACACCGCAAACAATGCTACAAATAACACTGCACATGCTCCGGTTTTCCCGGGCCCGGATCCGTACGCACCGCTGAAGGATTTGCCAACCTTCGAGCTGTCCTCGCCAGATATCAAGGACGGCGAGAAGATTGCGGATGAATTCCGCGCTCCGTCGAATGTTTCCCCGCAGTTGGATTGGGCCAATCTGCCGGAGGGCACGAAGTCCATTGCCGTGACCTGCTTCGATCCGGACGCCCCGACCGCTTCGGGCTTCTGGCACTGGGCTGTGTTCAACATTCCAGCGACCGAAAAGGGTCTACCACAGGGAGCTGGCTCCGAAGACAGCTCTAAGCTGCCAGACGGTGCTATCCAGCTTGTCGGTGACTCTGGCATGCGTGGTCACTACGGAGCTAACCCACCGGCGCAGCATGCCCCACACCGTTACATGTACGCGGTGCACGCGGTCGACGTCGAGAAGCTTGATGTTCCGGAAGACGCGACGCCGACAGTGCTTGGCTTCAACCTGTATTTCCACTCGATTGCGCGTGCCATCATCACGCCGTGGTGGGAGAACGTTGGGGAGTAGGGATACGACGCCCACACAGTCGCCTCAACCGCCCGGGCACGCTACTCATACAGAAAACCCCGGGGCCAGCGCCTTCATGGCAGCAGGACCCGGGGTCGCGTGTTTATTGGATTAAAAAGCCTCAACGGCTCTCAGCAGTTAACCACGCCACGGCAGGCCACAGCCGACAGCCTCCGAAATGGAGTAGAAGCCCTGAGCTCGAATCTGGCGAGCCAACCCTTGGTGAATGTCACGAATCCAGTCTGGACCGCCATAGATCAACGGTGTGTAGCCCTGCAGCAGGGAAGCGCCGTTGGCAATCCGCTCCCATGCCTGCTCAGCAGTCTCGATGCCGCCGACGCTGATGAGAACAAGTTTGTCTCCGACGCGCTCGTGCAGCAGCTTCAGTACCTCTAGTGACCGAGCTGCCACAGGTGCACCCGAGACTCCGCCGGCACCCATCTCCGCGACTTCATCCGCGGGCGTACGCAGGCCCTCGCGAGAAATGGTGGTGTTGGTTGCCACAATGCCCGCCAGCCCCAGATCAACAGCCAGGTCAGCAACTGCAATGACATCCTCGTCGGAGAGATCAGGAGCGATCTTGACCAGCACCGGCGAGTCGGTCTCCTCAGTCACCGCTGCCAGAATCGGCCGCAGGGACTCTACCGCCTGAAGGTCGCGCAGACCCGGCGTGTTCGGTGAGGAGACATTGACAACCACATAGTCCGCCAAACCTCCGAGCTGGCTGGCCGATTCTCGATAGTCATCGACGGCCTCTTCGAGCGGAGTTACCTTGGTCTTGCCAATGTTGATACCGATGACGTCGTCGCTGCGACGCGCCCGCAGGTTCTCCGCTACAGCGGCGGCACCGGGGTTGTTGAAACCCATGCGGTTCAAGATGGCGCGGTCTTCCTTCAGGCGGAACAGACGCGGGCGATCATTGCCCGGCTGTGGCTTGGCAGTCACGGTTCCCAGTTCCGCGTAGCCAAAACCAATTCGTCCCCAGCAATCCGGGGCAATAGCAGCCTTGTCGAAGCCCGCGGCGAGCCCCAGCGGACGCGGGAAGTCCACACCGAACACGGTTTGACGCAGCACAGCATCGTCAACAACGAGTAGCTTGCTCACCGCCCGCTGAAGACTCTCCGACTTCTGCAGCCCCTTCAGGGTCTTCGAGATGGCCTCGTGAATCTGCTCCGGCGGAACCCGGAACATTGCCTTTAGCGCGAGTTGATAGGACTTGGCGCGAAGTTTCGAAGGCATCTACTTAGTCTCTCCCTCGGAGTCGTCTGCTCCCTTGGTGTCACCTGCACCGGTCGGTAGTTTATCGGCTGGCTCCCGAACCGACATCTCCTCACGAATTTTCTCTGCATCCTGCTTGAAATCAGCAATTGCCTTATCGACGTCCGCGGAGTCAAAAATCTGAGCTCCGTCACCGGTAGCCGAGAAGACGCCAATTTGGCCATCCTCGGTGGCGACAACCGACTGTGGGTCTGCAACCGTGTTGATGTCCGCGACCTTGACTGGGGTACCCGAGCTGATGTCGTAGCCAGTCAGCTTGTTCACCTTCGTCGAAGTCACCCAGACAATTCCGCGCGATTCGTCGACCGCTACCGCCCACGGCGCCTCCGGAGCCGGAGCTGCTTGGTGAAGTCGGATGATGTCGGTTGCCGTGTAAATCAGTAGCTGGTTGCCCTTGGTGTCTGCGGCAGCGATGACATGGTCACCGGAAGCTACCTTGCCGACGCCAATGCCCGCACGCAGCGCAGAACCAGCGCGGGATTCATCGAGTTTGAGCTCATGCACCGAAGTTTCCGGGCGGTTGACCTCTAACAGCTTGACGTCCGCGTCATTGTCCGCTTTGGGAATCACAACGAGCTGCGAACCGTTATTGGCAGCCTTGAAGTCACTGGCCAACTCGCCGTCAGCGCCGAATACATCGATGACATTGCTATCCGCATGGGCACCGATGATGCGGCCGCCTTCCAGGCCAACTGCGGCGGAGTAGTTGGTACCACGACCAACGACGGCCGCTTCCGTGGCCTGGTCAGTAATGACATGGATGCCATCTTCACACGGCAGCAGAGCAGTGGGGCCGCCCGGCGCGAGTTCGCCGCACTTGGCGTCCAGCTTCGTCGAACGCTCGATTGGGTTATTCAGCGGACCGGCAAAGATCTTGTCCCCGGCCTTCAGGACAACTCGATCGCCGACCAGCACTGCATCAGTGATGCCCTCATCAATCTTCTTGGCTTTCCCGATAGCAGTATCGGGAGCAGCGGGTGAAGCGGCCGGCACTGGCGTGGCGTTGCCCATTCCGGCATCGATGTCTCCTTCCACATCGGAGGAGCACCCTGCCAGGACCACTGCGCTAGCGGAAAGCCCCGCTAGAAGGGAGGTTATGACACGTCGACGACTGTTTTCACTCACGCTATAGAAACTACCACCCCGGCCGGATTACTTTGTGGACGCCTCCAGCCGTGGGAAGTTCTCGCATTCGTTGCGCTTTATAAGCCTTTATAAGAATGCGGTTACTGATTACAGCGTGACGTCGTCAAGCGCGTTGCAAATCTGCGGTGGCAGCGTGAGTTGTTCGGCGGTGAGGTTTTCGCGTAGCTGAGCGCGGTCTCGAGCGCCAACGAGGATCGAGGTGACGCCCGGCCGATCGCGCGCCCAGGAAATCGCTGCGACGGCAGCACTGACGCCGAGCCCCTTGGCTGCGGTGGTCAGCGCACCTGCGACCGTGACGCCGCGTGTGTCGAGGTAGTCCTGTACCTCTGCGTCCGCGTGTTCGGAAGCAGCGCGGGAGTCCTCCGGAATGATGTGCTGGTATTTGGCGGTCAACACACCTTGGGCCAGTGGGGCGCCACCGATAAAGCCGAGACCCAAATGCTCACAGGCGGGCAGCAGCTCAGCCTCAGGGCTTCGCTGGAGCAGCGAGTACTCATGCTGTGCAAACACCGGAGCGATTCGATTCGCGGCGGCATGCGTCACCGCTGCTTGCCATCCGCTGTATCCACGCAGTCCGGCGTAACGTACTTTCCCCGTGCGTACAGCCCATTCCAGGGTGTCGGCGACCTCTTCCGGCGGGGTCAGCCCATCCCAGTAGCCGGGCGACCACAGATCAATGTGTTCGACGCCGAGGCGTCCGAGCGTATCGTCGAGGTCCTTTTGCAGTGTCTTACGCGAGCAGTCCACGCGCCTGCCGACGGGCCGCTCGGGGTGAATGCCAGATGCGACCGAAAGCACCAATTCGTCGGCAACGCCGCGCTTTGCGATGACTGCACCCAGCATGTCGGCAACAGTGTCGCCGCCGTGGAGTGGGGAAGCATCGACAAGGTTGCCTCCGGCGTCGAGGAAGTCCGTCAGGATGCGTCCGGCCTCGTCTTGCCTGGTACCCGCACCCCAGGTGGCCGTACCCAGCCCCAAGGCGGAGACGCGTAAACCGCTGTTGCCCAGAATTCGTTGTTGCACGATTTTTACTTTAGGACACCTGCGTGCGGTCGCGGGAAAACTTCCGCGGGAGAGGTCTCGCTACGGCCGCGCCGAAACCTCGCTATAGCCACAACACAAATCGGACGAGTAGCCTATACACCCGTGACTATCATGACGACACTAAGCGCCTCAGCGGATACTGCTGCCGATACCGCCGGCACCGGTATGACCTGGGCGCAGACGATCATTCTGTCCGTAGTGCAAGGTCTGACGGAATTTCTCCCGGTGAGTTCCTCGGGGCACCTGCGGATTGTCTCTGAGCTGCTGTGGGGCCAAGACGCCGGCGCATCCTTCACCGCTGTAGTACAGCTCGGCACCGAATTGGCTGTGCTGGTGTTCTTCGCCAAGGACATCTGGCAGATTCTCACTGGCTGGTTTGCCGGCCTGTTCAATAAGGAAGCACGCGGTTTCAACTACCGCATGGGCTGGATGGTGATTGTCGGTACACTGCCGATTGCCATCATCGGCGTGCTGGGGAAGGACCTCATCCGCGACAACCTGCGCAATCTCTGGATTACAGCCGCTGTGTTGGTGCTTTTCTCCTTTGTCTTTATCGCCGCAGAGAAGTTCGGCCGTCGTGAGCGCAACTATGAAGAGCTGACCATGCGAGATGCCATCGTCATGGGTTTCGCGCAGTGTCTGGCGCTCATTCCGGGGGTGTCGCGCTCGGGCGGTACGGTGTCTGCCGGCCT
>NZ_KV836272.1:35159-114198 GCF_001838295.1 Corynebacterium sp. HMSC074C04 | reverse complement strand
GCACTTGGATCGAGAGGTTGCAACGCGCTTTTCCTTCCTGCTGGCTATCCCCGCTGTTTTCGCTGCTGGAATTTTTTCGCTTCCAGACGCGTTTGACCCTGCGGCGGGACAGGCCGCTAGTGGTGCGCAATTGGCCATCGGTACGCTGATTGCCTTCGTCGTCGGTTATGCGTCTATCGCATGGCTGCTGAAGTTTGTGTCGAACCACTCCTTCGCTTGGTTCTCCGCGTACCGCATCCCGGTCGGTTTGATTGTTATGGTGTTGCTCGGCTTCGGCACGATCAACGCTGTTTAGTGAGGTAGTGAGTATTTCATGCATTCGTGGCCCCAACCACAGGTTCCCAGTCTCGGCGATGCGCGCTTCGATGTGTTTAACCGCGCCAGCAATGCAGGTACGGCGCATTCGCTTGACGACGAAAGCTCAACATCGGTACCCTTACGCCTCTACGACACCGCGGATCAGAAGGTCTCCCAGGTGGAAGCGGGGCCAGAGGCGACTATGTACGTGTGTGGCATCACGCCCTATGACGCCACACACCTGGGGCACGCGGCAACGTACCTCACCTTTGATTTGATCTACCGCCAGCTGCTGAACAATGGGCACTCGGTGCATTACGTGCAGAACATCACCGATGTCGATGACCCGTTGTTCGAGCGTGCGGAGCGCGATGGGGTGGACTGGCGCGAGCTGGGCACCTCGCAGATTGATTTGTTCCGCTCGGATATGGAAAACCTGTCGGTGATTCCGCCGCGCGACTACATCGGCGCCATTGAGTCCGTCGATGAGGTCGTGGAAATGGTCGAGAAGCTACTGGAGAACGGCTCGGCCTATCAGCTCACCAATGACGAGTACCCGGATGTGTACTTCCGCAAGAGTGCCACCGAGAACTTTGGCTACGAATCCAATTATTCGGCAGAGCAGATGGCGGAGTTCTTTGCGGAGCGCGGTGGCGGCCCGGATCGCCCGGGCAAGGAAGATCCGCTAGACGCGCTGGTGTGGCGTGCTGCTCGCCCTGGAGAACCAAGCTGGAACGCCCCCTTTGGTGCGGGCCGTCCGGGTTGGCATATTGAGTGCTCGGCGATTGCTACCAATCGCTTGGGTAAGAGCTTCGACATTCAGGGCGGTGGCTCTGACCTGGCGTTTCCACACCATGAGTTCTCGGCGGCTCACGCTGAGGCCACTACTGGTTGTGCACGCATGGCTAGCCACTACGTTCACGCGGGCATGATTGCGCTGGATGGCGTCAAGATGTCCAAGTCGCTGGGCAACCTCGTCTTTGTCTCCAAGCTGGTGGCCGCCGGCGTGGATCCGAGTGCGATTCGTATTGGCGTGTTCGCCAGCCATTACCGCTCTGATCGCGATTGGTCGGACGAGGTGTTGGAGGCGGCCAAGGCACGTCTCGAGACCTGGCGTGCGGCTTGCGCAGCTACTAAGACTGCCACCGAGGAGAAGGCGGTGAGCGCGGCAGCGGCACTGGTTGCCGATGTGCGCGCAAGCCTGGCCAATGACTTGGATACGCCGGCTGCTCTGGACGCTATCGATGCCTGGGCTGCGGAGTGGTCCTCGGCTACCGGCAACAAGGCAGAAGCTGGTGCAGCAGAAGAGGCCGCAGAAGCTGGCACAGTAACTGGCGCAGCCGGCGCCGGCGAATTTGTCGCCGCCGCGCTGGACGCGCTGCTTGGCGTTAAACTTTGATCATGAGCAACTCAGACATGTCTGCAGTCGAAGTAACGAAAGAGAACATCGATAAACTAGTTGCCGATTTGCGCATGTTTGCCACCGGCAGCTACCTGCAGCCCGAGGAACGCGAGTTCTGGGAGCCACTTTTTGACGAAGCGGTAGCCGACCAGGTCGGGGAAGTTCTCCGCGAGGCCGCCGCTGGTATTGATCAGGCGGCGGAGCTGGCCGTCGATAAGCGAGAAGAAGTCGCGACGCAGGCGGTAGAGAACTGCCTACAGCGCGTGGCTGCGATTGAGCATGAGCACGGCGGCTCGATTTTTGACGAGGAGCTCGACGAGATTCTCGTGATTATCAATTCCGCAACGAAAGCTGTCGGTTTGGACCTGCCTGCGGTGAAGGCAGAAAGCTACTTCGAGATGGAATAACCAGCCCGATTAACGGCGCGATTATGAAAGTAGACTAAGGTGTCTACTTATGACTGATCGCCACTCTTCCGAGTTCCTCACCGCACTGCACAGCCGTGTACTCATTGGCGACGGCGCCATGGGTACCCAGCTGCAGTCTTTTGACCTCGACGTTGACGCGGACTTCCTCGGCTACGAGGGCTGTAATGAGATTCTCAATGACACTCGTCCCGACATTATCGAGACGATTCATCGACGCTATTTCGAGGCCGGCGCCGACCTGGTCGAAACCAATACCTTCGGCTGTAACTTCCCGAACCTCGCGGATTACGACATCGAAGACCGTATCCAGGAACTAGCGCACAAGGGCACCGCAATCGCCCGCAAGGTCGCTGACGAAATGGGGCCGGGGCGCGAGGGCATGCGACGCTTTGTCCTCGGTTCGCTGGGCCCGGGCACGAAGCTGCCGTCTTTGGGGCACGCTCCGTACGCTCAGCTTCGCGACGCTTACACGGAGGCCGGACTCGGCATGATTTCCGGTGGCGCGGACGCGTTTTTGATTGAAACCTGTCAGGACTTGCTGCAGGTAAAGGCGGCCGTCAACGGTGTCAAGGCCGCTATGCGACAGACTGAGAAGAAGATTCCGATCGTCGTCCACGTGACTGTCGAGACCACGGGCACCATGCTGATGGGCTCGGAGATTGGTGCAGCCTTGGCAGCGCTGCAGCCGCTGGGTATCGACATGATTGGTCTGAACTGTGCAACGGGTCCGGACGAGATGAGCGAGCACCTGCGCTACCTGTCCAACTTCGCCTCGATCCCGGTATCGGTGATGCCGAATGCGGGTCTACCAGTGCTGGGTAAGAACGGTGCGACCTACCCGCTGACCGCCCCAGAGCTGGCCACTGCACTGCGCGGCTTTGTTGAAGAGTTCGGTCTGGCAATGGTCGGTGGCTGCTGTGGTACCACGCCGGAGCATGTTTCCGCTGTTCGCGACGCTATTACCGGTGCTGGCACCTACGCCGAACAGGGCCCAGCCGTTAAGGCAGAACGCCCATCGACGGATCCGGACGCAAAGCCCATCGATGAGGTCGCTTCTCTGTACTCGGCAACCCCGTTGACGCAGACGACCGGCATCACCATGATTGGTGAGCGCACCAACGCCAACGGCTCCAAGGCTTTCCGCGAGGCCATGCTGGCCGGTGATTGGGAGAAGTGCCTTAACACCGCCCGAGGTCAGGTCACCGATGGCGCACACATGATTGACCTGTGTGTCGACTACGTGGGTCGCGACGGTCGCGATGACATGGCAACCCTGGCATCTCAAATCGCCACCTCGGTGACCTTGCCGGTCATGCTGGACTCTACGGAACCGGAAGTTCTTAAGACTGGCCTGGAGCACCTCGGTGGTCGCTGTGCGGTCAACTCTGTGAACTTTGAAGACGGCGATGGCCCTGAGTCGCGCTACCAGCGTATTATGCGCCAGGTTGTTGAGCACGGTGCTGCCGTGGTCGCTTTGACTATCGACGAAGACGGTCAGGCGCGTACGAAGGATAAGAAGGTTGAGATTGCCGAGCGCCTCATCGCCGACATCACCGGCACTTGGGGACTGCGCGAGCAGGACATTATTGTCGACTGTCTGACTTTCCCGATTTCCACTGGGCAGGAGGAAACTCGCCGCGACGGCATCGAAACCATCGAAGCCATCCGCGAACTTAAGCGTCGCCACCCGAACGTGCACACCACGCTCGGCCTGTCCAACATCTCCTTCGGTCCGAACCCGGCGGCTCGCCAGGTACTCAACTCGGTATTCCTCAACGAGTGCATCGAGGCCGGCTTGGACTCCGCCATTGCCCACAGCTCCAAGATCTTGCCGATGAACAAGATCGACGACAAACAGCGCGAAGTCGCTCTCGATATGGTCTACGACCGCCGTCGTGAAGCGGGACACCCTGACGGGGAGTACGACCCACTGCAGGTCTTCATGGAGCTCTTCGAAGGAGTCTCCGCCGCTGACGCTAAGGACGCCCGGGCCGAGAAGCTCGCCGCCATGCCGCTGTTCGACCGCCTGGCGCAGCGCATCATCGACGGCGAGCGCACAGGTATCGAAGCTGACCTCGATGAGGGCATGAAGGAAAAGGAACCCCTGGCAATCGTCAACGAAGACCTGCTACGAGGTATGCAGACCGTTGGTGACCTGTTCGGTTCCGGTCAGATGCAGCTGCCATTCGTGCTGCAGTCGGCCGAGACGATGAAGGCCGCGGTGAGCTACCTCGAGGGCTTTATGGATGCCGAGGATGCCACGGGCTCCAAGGGCTCGATTGTGCTGGCCACGGTGAAGGGCGATGTCCACGACATCGGCAAGAACCTGGTGGAGATTATTCTCTCCAACAACGGCTACACCGTGCATAACCTGGGCATTAAGCAGCCGATTGCTACGATTTTGTCCGCAGCTAAGGAACTGGATGTCGATGCCATCGGCATGTCCGGTCTGCTGGTGAAGTCCACTGTGGTGATGAAGGACAACCTGCTGGAGATCAACTCCGCCGGTGATGCCGCCCGCTTCCCAGTGCTGCTCGGCGGCGCCGCGCTGACGCGTAGCTACGTGGAAGACGACCTGTCTGAGCTTTACCACGGCGATGTCTACTACGGCAGGGATGCCTTCGAAGGACTGCGCATCATGGATGAGCTGATGGCAGCTAAGAAGGGCCTCGGCCCGGACGAGAATTCGCCTGAGGCCATCGCCGCCCGCGAAAAGAAGGAAGCTCGCCGCGCCCGCCGTGAGCGCTCAAAGCGGATCGCCGCGCAGCGCGCCGCCAAGGCTGCTGCTGAAGCCCCCGAGGTGCCGGAGCGTTCCGACGTCGCCGCTGATGTCCCCGTTGCGACACCGCCGTTCTGGGGAACCCGCATCGTCAAGGGTCTGCCTCTCGACGACTACCTGACCACTCTCGATGAACGCGCTCTGTTCATGGGACAGTGGGGCCTGCGCGGCACCCGCGGCGACGAGGGACCGAGCTACGAGGAACTGGTCGAATCCGATGGTCGTCCACGCCTGCGCGCATGGCTGCAGCGCCTGCGCGCCGAGAACATTCTCCAACATGCGGCTGTCGTCTATGGCTACTTCCCGGCAGTTTCTGAGGGCGATACCGTCCACGTACTGCCGCTGCCTGCGGAAGGGGAGCAGCCTGACCCCACGGCCGAGCCAGTGGTGTCCTGGACCTTCCCGCGTCAGCAGCGCGGTCGCTTCCTGTGCATTGCTGACTTCATTCGCTCGCGCGAAGATGCCATCGCCGCAGGGCAGACCGACGTCATGCCGTTCCAGCTGGTGACCATGGGACAGCCCATCGCTGACTTCGCCAACGATATTTACGCCAAGAACGAATACCGCGACTACCTGGAGGTTCACGGTATCGGTGTGCAGCTCACCGAGGCGCTGGCCGAGTACTGGCACCAGCGCATTCGCTCCGAGCTCGCGTTCTCCGACGGCACAAGTGTTGGCGCGGAAGACTCCGACGATACCCAGGACTTCTTTGACCTGAACTACCGTGGCGCTCGTTACTCCTTCGGCTATGGTTCCTGCCCGGATCTGACCTTCCGTCAGGGCATGATTGACCTGCTGCAGCCGGAGCGCATCGGCGTGGAACTCTCTGAGGAGCTCCAGCTGCACCCAGAGCAGTCCACCGATGCGTTCGTGCTCTACCACCCGGAAGCGAAGTACTTCAACGTGTAGCTTGGCGTTATCCCTGCGGTCGCACCAGCAAGGTCTGCATGCTGCGGCCAATGGGGCCGTGCACATCGTAGAGCTCGCCCGCAGTCATGCCGATTCCGTCGGGACCAATGGAACCGCGGGCGGCGATGCCAACCCAGCCGCCGTCTTCCGGCTGCGACTCCGATTCCGCCGACTGCTCCGATGGGCCAAGCTGGGGGAGTCGGTGCAGGTGAACCACTAAGTCGGTATTCATAAACGCCCACTGATGCGGGCTCAGCGTGGCTCCGACACCGTTGGCGGTATTGGCTACCTGCATGACTCGCTCCACCGCAGTCGGCTCCTCCCCGAGCACGATTGGGTATGTCGCGCGAACCCAGTGAATCTGCGTCTCGGCCAGCTCTTCCGTCGCACCTGCGCGGGCTTCAATCGATTCGATGTAGCCGCCACTCCAGTCGTCGGTAAGCGGAATGTACTCGGCGCTACATTCCTCGGGCCCGGGCACCTGCTTGTCGAATGCACGCTCAATATCCCGCGTATCCGCGGTGGCCATCATCCACGCGGACGCGGTGGCAACGGGCCACCAGGCACCCTTGACGTCGGCAAGCAATTCGGCTTCGATCTTGGCGATCTGCCGCCCCGGGCGCGAGACCCATGACCGCGCGCGCAGCTCCGTGTACGGTACAGCTGACAACAGATCCACGGCGATGCGAGTAATACGCATTCCCTCGCTTTCCAGGCGCCTGCGCTCCAACATGCGTGTCAGCAGCGCCGACGGTGGCGCACCGTGCTGAAACGGCCCCCACGCCCCGTAAGTGAAGCTGGTGGGCATGAAGCGCTCGTAGCTGAGCTCGCCTTCGGTGACCGCGCCTAACGGAATAAAGTACGCCTCGGGCTGGTCGATTGCCTGGGCGAGTGAATCTTCAGTGGTTGTCATAGCGAGTCGATGCCTTTCATTCGCGCGGGACACGTTCATGCGGTGGTTGCATGCAGCACCGCAACATACTTTCCTTTCTAAAACTCTAAACCCAAATCCGGCGGCTTTGCTGACATAATCGCTAAATGCTTGTTTGCCTGGCATAGTCGCATGGTGTGAAAGCAATTTTGTGGGACATGGACGGCAGCCTCATCAACACGGAACCCCTGTGGGAGATTGCCACGTACGACCTCTCGGAATTCGTAGGCCGTCGCCTGACTCCGGAGTTGCGCATGCAGTGCGTCGGCAACACTCTCTGGGACACGCTGTCGATTTGCGCTGATCATGCGGGACGCACGCTTGACGACGCGCTGTTTTCCTCGGGCTCCCAATTCGTCGAAAACCGCTTCACAGAATTGGTTCTAGAACATGGGGTGGAGTGGCGCCCGGGTGTGCCGGAGATTTTGGACCAGGCCCGAGCTGCTGACATTCCGGTGGTGTTGGTGACCAATACTCGCCGACACGTGGCGCAACCCTGCATTGATGTCATGGGGGAGCAGCACTTCGCGGCAACAGTGTGTAGCGATGAGGTGGCCAACGGCAAGCCGGCGCCGGATCCGTACTTGCGTGGCGCAGAGCTCGTCGGATTTGCGCCAGAGGACTGCCTGGCTATCGAAGACTCCTCAACCGGGGTGCGCTCTGCACTCGCTGCGGGATGCACGGTGGTGTGGAATCCAATGCCGGATGTGAGCGTTTCGCAAGCTGATGTGGAGACGCTAGTACCCCCGGCGCGCTTCATTTCGGGCAATTTGGATACCTCGAATTTGGGCTTATTGCGGGCTGCTTTCGCGGGCGAGTAGACGACATGGAACAATAGACCAGGTGAAGAACTTTGATGACCTGTTTGCAGAGCTGAAGGAAAAAGCACAGTCGCGCCCCGAGGGATCGGGCACAGTCAAGGCGCTAGACGCTGGTGTGCATTTCCAGGGCAAGAAAATTGTCGAAGAGGCCGGTGAGGTCTGGCTTGCAGCTGAGCACGAATCTGACGAAGCCCTCGCAGAGGAGATTTCGCAGCTGTTGTACTGGCTGCAGGTGGTCATGGTCGGTCGCGGGCTGAGCCCCGAGGATGTTTACAAGTACCTGTAGGAGAAATCAACACCATGCTGCGTATTGCCGTGCCCAACAAGGGATCGCTGTCCGAGGCGGCAGTCGAAATCCTGAAGGAAGCTGGTTACCCGGGACGAGGCGACTCCAAGAGCCTGACCATCCACGCCGAAGCCAACGAAATTGAGTTTTTCTTCCTTCGCCCGAAGGACATTCCCATCTATGTTGGCAACGGTCATCTGGATTTGGGCATCACAGGCCGCGACCTGGCCGCTGACTCGCTGGCTCCGGTCGATGAGGTTCTGAATCTGGGCTTCGGTGCCTCGACTTTCCGCTACGCCGCCCCAGCCGATGAGGAGTGGACCGTAGAAGCTCTGGAGGGCAAGCGCATTGCCACCTCGTACCCGAATCTGGTGCGCGAAGACCTGAAGGCTCGCGGCATTAACGCCACCGTCATTCGCCTTGATGGTGCAGTGGAGATTTCCATCCGCTTGGGAGTTGCCGACGTTATCGCCGACGTTGTCTCCACCGGTCGCACCCTGCGTAAGCAGGGGTTGAAGCCATTCGGCGATGTTTTGGTCAGCTCTGAGGCAGTTGTTGTCGGACGCAAGGGTGTGGAGGTCACCGAGGAGCAGCAGGTGTTCCTGCGTCGTATGACCGGCATTCTGCATGCCAAGACGTACTTGATGATTGACTACAACATCCGTGCGTCCGCGTTGGAAGAGGCATCCAAGCTCACCCCGGGCCTGTCTGGCCCGACCGTGTCGCCGCTGGCTAACGAGGATTGGGTAGCAGTTCGCGCGCTAGTCCCGAAGGCAGAGGCCAACCCGCTCATGGATGCCCTGGCGAAGATTGGTGCCGAGGCAATCTTGGCCTCGAATATCCGCATCGCGCGTATCTAGTGGAAGCTTGACCTGCTCAAGGGGTGAGGTGGGGGGGGGGAGGACCAACCAGCTCGAGTGGGGACGCCATCTCGAGCGGGGGCACCATCTCGCGCCGGGAGCTGACCACTGCATTTTCACATCCACCTACCTCGACGTAGGTAGTAGGCTTAGCACTAAGCGTGCGCACGGCGTTAGCCGTACTGACATAGTCCCCTTATGCCGGAAAAGCGGCAGCTGCGCCAGCGCTGTAGTTTTGACGGTGTAACCAAGCAGCACCACCAATTGTGGTTCACACGAATTGTGGTTCATAAGACTGCGCCTACGAGAAGGGATTATGTCCATATGTCCGCAACGCGTACCGAGGTCGACTTGCTTGGATCGATGGAGGTTCCAGCAGAGGCTTACTACGGCATCCACACCCTGCGCGCAATCGACAACTACCAAATCTCAGGCAAGACCATCAACGATGTGCCCGAATTCATTCGTGGCATGGTGATGGTGAAGAAGGCCACGGCCATTGCCAACCAGCGCGTCCACACGCTGCCCAGCGATGTTGCAGACATCATCGTCGCCGCATGTGATGAAATCCTGGAAAAGGGACGCTGCATGGATCAGTTTCCAATCGATGTCTTCCAGGGTGGAGCTGGCACCAGTCTCAACATGAACACCAACGAGGTCATCGCTAACCTCGCGCTGGAACTGCTCGGTCTGGAAAAGGGCCGATACGACGTCATTCACCCCAACGATGATGTCAACCAGTGCCAGTCAACCAACGACGCCTACCCAACGGGTTTCCGTCTTGCTATCCACATGTCGCTGCTGAGCCTGCAGAAGCACTTCGATTCCCTGGTTGAGGCCCTACATGCTAAGGGTGATGAATTCAACGACATCATCACAATGGGCCGCACGCAGCTGCAGGACGCCGTTCCCATGACCCTGGGACAGGTTTTCCACGCATTTGCCCACAACCTTGAGGAAGAACAGGAGTCCATCGCAACTGCGTCGGCACGCCTGCTGCAAATCAACCTGGGAGCAACCGCTATCGGTACCGGTGTGAATGCGCCGGCGGGTTACCGCGAGGCCGTGACCCAGGCGCTGCGTGAGGTCAGTGGCTTCAAGGTGACCTCCGCGAAAGACCTAATTGAAGCCACCAGCGATACCGGCGCCTACGTCAGCGTGCATGCATGCCTGAAGCGCGCAGCCATGAAGATTTCCAAGATGTGCAACGACTTGCGCCTGCTGGCATCGGGTCCACGAGCCGGACTGAATGAAATCAACCTGCCGGAGCGCGCCGCTGGCTCCTCGATTATGCCGGCAAAGGTCAACCCGGTAATTCCGGAGGTCGCGAACCAGGCCTGCTTCAAGGTCTTCGGCAACGACGTGACTCTGACCTGGGCAGCCGAGGCCGGTCAGTTGCAGCTAAACGTGATGGAGCCTGTCATCGGCGCATGTCTCTTCGAGTCGATTGAACTGCTGCGCAGCGCCACCGACACTCTGCGCGACAAGTGCATTACCGGCATCACCGCTAACCCGGAAGTGTGCCGCGGCTATGTGGAAAACTCCATCGGTATCGTGACCTACCTGAATCCGGTCATTGGCCATCACGAGGGCGATATGGTCGGCAAGGAAGCCGCTCGCACCGGCCGCTCCGTCCGCGACATTGTCCTTGAACGTGGGCTGATGGACGAGAAGGAGCTCAACCACGTCCTGAGCACCGAGAACCTCATGCACCCGGAATATCGGGGTAAGCGCTACGTGGCAGGGGAGTCTCGCCTCGACGATTTGTCCTAAGCGGCAACAAGCTTAACAAGTGACTTTTCGCAGATACACATGTTAGTTGCCGTCCAAATCTTTATCGTTCTAGCAGCAATCCTCCTTGGAGCGCGTCTAGGTTCAATTGCTATCGGATTCGCCGGTGGGCTGGGCGTTTTGGCGCTCGGCATCACCGGGGTGCCAGTTACCAAAGATGACATCCCCTTCGATGTCATCGGCATCATTATGTCGGTAATAGCGGCAATTGCCGCTATGCAGAGGGCCGGAGGCATGGACTATCTCGTCCACATTGCCGAACGGTTGTTGCGCAAAAACCCGCGACACATCACCTACTGGGCCCCGGTTGTCACCTACCTGATGACCCTGCTCGCCGGCACCGGCCACACCGCATTTTCCACCCTCCCAGTTATCGCCGAAGTATCCAAGGAAGGAGGCGTTCGCCCGTCCCGCCCGCTGTCCGTGGCGGTCATCGCATCTCAGTTGGCGATTACGGCATCACCCATTTCAGCGGCTGTAGTGCTCATGGCTTCGCTCATGGAACCCCGCGGCGTTGGTTATCTCACACTCCTGGCGATTCTCATTCCTTCGACGTTCCTCGCCATCCTTCCGACCGCCTTTGTCACGAATCACCTAGGCAAAGAGCTTGACGACGATACGGAGTATCAAAGCCGCTTGGAAAAGGGGTTGGTCTCTAAGCCACGTGGCCAGATAAGCGAATACATACCAACCAAGTCGGCCAAGTGGTCCGTGGCGATTTTCCTTCTCTCGATTCTCGCAGTGATGGTCTACGCGACCATCAGCACTGAGCAGGTCGGTCTCATCACTGATCCCACACTTCCACGAAACGAGGCGATCATGTCAATAATGTTGACCGCCGCTACCGTTATCGTGCTTGCCTGCAAGTTGGACGCGGCAACGATTTTGAACACCCCAGTGTTTAAATCGGGCATGTCCGCCAGCGTCTGCGTTCTCGGTGTGGCGTGGCTGGGAACCACAATTATCAACCACTACATCGACGACATTAAGACCGCGTCCGGCAGCCTACTGACCACGATGCCGTGGATGCTGGCAATCGTGCTCTTCTTCGCGGCCGCTTTGCTCTACTCGCAGGCGGCCACTGCAAAGGCCATCATGCCCGCTGCGCTCGCGGTGGGAGTTTCTCCCATCACTGCCGTTGCTTCCTTCGCAGCGACTTCCGCGCTATTCGTGCTGCCTACTTACCCGACGCTCCTTGCCGCGGTGGAGATGGACGACACCGGCACCACCCGAATTGGCAAATACGTGTTTAACCACTCGTTTATCATCCCGGGCACTTTATGTATTGCCCTGGCTGCCGCGTTTGGTTTCGCTTTCGGCAGCGTGCTGTTGTAGCGGGGGTCTACCTAAAACACCGCATAGAGAAACTGACTAGGTTTATGACAAAACTGAACAGTTAATTCCATTCACCCGTTATAAACCTAGTCAGTAACTTTTACTGGCGCCGTTCCCGCCGACGGCGGCACCCCGCGAAAGCTAACATTCCTCGAGAGCCACCGCCATCCGCAATTTTTACTCAGTGCCACCATCACCAACGGCGCCTGGCCAGCCGGGGTACTCCGGCGTGACGCCGCCGTAGGCAGGGCACATCTCCTGGAAAGAACACCACCCGCAGAGTCTGGACTTCTTCGGCACAAAGTCACCGTTTTCACCGTCGCGCACGATCGCCGACCACAAGTCGGCAATCTCCGTTTGGAAAGCCTCTAATTCTGTCGCATTGGGGCTCAGCACCAGGTCATCGGCAACCTTCAGGTACATCAACCGCAGCTGTTCCGGGATATGACCGGTGAGTCGCCACCACACCAGCGCATAAAAACGCATCTGGAAAAGTGCTTCATCCTGGAAGCGAGGAGAAGGCTTCTTGCCCGTCTTGTAGTCGACGATGCGGACCTCACCAGTCGGGGCGATATCGACGCGGTCGATAAAACCACGAAGTGGCACCGACAACGGCACGGTCTGATCCGTATCCGGATCAATAACTAGCTGAACGAACTTTTCCATCTCGGCCGCATCAAACCCCATGGGATTTTCCATCATGAAGTAGCCCTTGAGCAGGCCGCGGCATTCGACAAGGAAGTCGTAGTAATCATTCTCCGGAACTAGCTCAATCAGTTCCTCGTCCTTTGCACGCATGTCCTCCCAGGTCGGCTTCAGGCGCTTCACCGCCGCTGGGTAAGTGCGTTCTTCACGGGGCCAGGCATGCATCTGTTCGAGCACAGCATGTACCAATGTGCCCTTGACCTGCGCGACGGTCGACGGCTCCGGAATCTTGTCAATCGCACGGAACCGGTACTTCAACGGGCACTGGCGGTAGTCATTAGCTCTCGACGGCGACAGCGCCAACTTAGAGCGGCGGGAGGGCTGAACTGCTGACTTAGAACTTTGGGCATTGTCGGGCATACTAGCCAGGTTAGAGTACTGCCCGGATTTGGCTGCACCCGACACATCCCGCCACGACCAAAACAAAACCAGACCCAACCAAACCCCAAAAGGAGCCCACACACCTATGGCATTAAGCGGACCATTCCAGGTCGGCGACCGAGTCCAGCTGACTGACTCGAAGAATCGCCACTTCACCGTCATCCTCGAGGAGGGTGGCAAGTTCTTCACCCACCGCGGCACCATCCTCCATGACGACCTCATCGGCGCCAAGGAAGGCACCACCGTCACCTCCGGCGAAGGCACGGTCTACCTGGCCATGCGTCACTTGCTGGTCGATTACGTCCTGTCCATGCCGCGCGGCGCTGCGGTGATTTACCCGAAGGATGCCGCACAGATTATCGTCGAGGGCGACATCTTCCCAGGTGCGCGGGTGTTGGAGGCCGGCGCTGGCTCCGGCGCACTCAGCCTCAACCTGCTCCGCGCCATCGGCGCTGACGGGCAGCTTATTTCCTACGAGGTCCGCGAGGACCACATCGAGCACGCCGAACGCAACGTTGTCGACTTCATGGGCCACAAGCCCGACAACTGGGACTTGCGCCTCGGCGATCTCAACGAAGCCTCCGTCGAGTCGCTCGGCGGTCCGGTCGACCGAGTCATTCTGGACATGCTCGCTCCGTGGGAATGCCTGGACACCGTTTCGAAGGTGCTCCAGCCTGGCGGCGTGCTCATGGTCTATGTCGCCACCGTTCCGCAGCTAATGAAGGTCATGGAAGGCATCCGCGCGCAGAAGTGCTTCACCGAACCACGCGCCTGGGAATCTCTGGTCCGCGACTGGAATGTTCAGGATCTCTCCGTCCGCCCGGCGCACCGTATGCAAGCGCATACCGCGTTCCTGGTGTGGGCACGCAGGCTTGCCGACGGCACGGTGCCTCCGCGTCCACAGCGACGAAATCAAAAGAAGCTGTAAGACCGCCGCTTCGCGCTGGGAGGTGTAGCCGTCGTAAAGCGTGATACGACACACGGTCTAAATCGACCAAGCAACAACGACATCTGGCCCTATGGGTAATCTGGGGTACATGACAACGCCGTCTGACAAAATCCGTGATCTTGAGCAGAAGAACTACAACCTCGGCATTCGAAATAATCGCCTGGTTGAGCTGTTGCGGGACTCCCGTAACAAGCTAGAGCTACTGCGCCAAGACATGGAGGACATGCTGGAGCCGCCTAGCACGTACGGTATTTTCCTTAAGCCGGGACCGGAGAAGAGCACCGCAGAGGTGTTTACCGGAAACCGCCGGATGCGACTGAGGGTGCAGCCGGAGATTAACGAGCGGGCGCTTCGGCCGGGCGCGCAGGTGCGCCTGAATGAGGGCTCGATAATCGTGGAGGACTGCGGTTATCCGGAAAGCGGCGATATCGCCAATGTTCGTGAGGTGCTGCCGGATCGGGAGCGCATTTTGGCCTCGGATACTCACGGTGAGGAATTCGTGGTGTCCCTGGCTGGGGACTTGTCGCCGAAGCCGGGAGACTCGGTGATGATTGACCGCAAGTCGGGCTATGCATTTGAGGTCATTCCGAAGTCCGAGGTGGAAAACCTGGTACTGGAAGAGGTACCGGATGTCACCTACACGGATATCGGTGGTCTGGATAGTCAGATTGAGCAGATTCACGACGCCGTGGAGATGCCGTTCCTGCAGCCCGAACTGTTTGAGCAGTACAACCTGCGTCCGCCGAAGGGCGTGCTGCTCTACGGTCCTCCCGGCAACGGTAAGACGTTGATCGCCAAGGCTGTGGCTAATTCGCTGGCACGCAAGATTGCGCTGTCCCGAGGCAAGACCGAGGCAGAGGCGCAGCGAGCGCAGTCGTACTTCTTGAATGTCAAGGGCCCGGAGCTGCTCAATAAGTTCGTGGGCGAGACGGAGCGTCAGATTCGCCTGATTTTCGACCGCGCTCGCGACATTGCCGAAGATGGCAAGCCGGTTATTGTCTTCTTCGATGAGATGGACTCGATTTTCCGCACTCGTGGTTCGGGTATCTCCTCGGATATGGAAAACACTGTGGTTCCGCAGCTGCTCAGTGAACTTGACGGTGTAGAGGGACTGGAAAACGTCATCGTGATTGGTGCCACCAACCGCGAGGAAATGATCGACCCGGCAATTCTGCGCCCGGGACGCCTGGATGTGAAGATTCGCATTGAGCGCCCGAATGAGGCAGCGGCGAAGGATATCTTCCGCAAGTACTTGGCCCCGGAGCTGCCGTACAACGCGGCCGAGGTAGAAGCGCGCGGTGGGGTGGAGCAAAATGTCGCACACCTCATTGACCAGGTTGTTGAGCGAATGTACGCCAAGACGGCAGAAAACGCGTACGTGCGGATCCGCTATGCAGATGGCACCAGCGAGGTCATGTACTACCGCGATTTCAACTCCGGCGCGATGATTTCCAACATCGTCGACCGTGCGAAGAAGTCCGCCATCAAGTCGGTTATCGCTGGCGGCGAGGCTGGTATTAGCTTGGATCACCTGCTGTCCGCAGTGGCGGAGGAGTTCGCGCAGAACGAGGACCTGCCGAACACCTCGAACCCAGATGAGTGGGCTCGTATCTCCGGCCGCCCAACCTCGCGGGTTGCCTCGGTCGAGGTGATTCGCCATGGCTAATTCCGCTGCGAAGTCTGCTGCTAACTCTGCTGCAAACCCCGCACAGCCGAGCCGCTTCTTCGGCACTGAAATTGAGTACGGCATTTCCAGCCCGGACAACCCGGATGTCAGCCCAATTCTCACCTCCACGCAGGCCGTGCTGGCTTTCGCGCACGAGCAGGAGGAGGGCCTGTCGGGGCGCATCCGCTGGGACTACGCACCGGAGTCGCCATTGCGCGACAGCCGTGGCTTTGACCTGCGCCGCTACCACCAGCCACCGATTGTGGATCCAAACGCCGTTGGCGCTGCAAACCTGCTGGTACAGAATGGTGCCCGTTTCTACGTCGACCACGCACACCCGGAATACTCCTCACCGGAGACGGCAACTGCCCGCGAAGCGGTCATCGCCGACCGTGCAGGTGACAAGATTATGCTGCGGGCAGCTCAGCTTGCCGCAGAAGCCACCGATGCCGAAGGCAACCCCGGCCCGGTGCTCAAGCTCTACCGCAACAATGTCGATGGCAAGGGTGCCTCGTATGGCGCCCACGAGAACTACCTTTTCTCCCGGGAAACCGAGTTCGATGACATTGTCGCCGGTCTGACACCGTTCTTCGTCACCCGCCAGGTGTTTACGGGCGCTGGTCGCGTCGGTCTGGGCCAGATAGGGCAGGAGTCGGGTTTCCAGATTTCGCAGCGCGCGGACTACATCGAGACTGAAGTCTCGCTGGAGACCACGTTGAACCGCGGCATCATCAACACCCGCGATGAACCACACGCCGACTCCGATCGCTTCCGCCGCCTGCACGTCATCATCGGTGATGCCAACATGAGTGAGGTCGCCACCTTCCTCAAGCTGGGCACCACAGGTTTGGTCATTGATGCCATCGAGGACGGTGTGCGTTTCGACGATCTGCAGCTCCGCAACCCCGTCGAGGCGGTCCATAAGGTCTCCCGAGACCTGACCTGCACCGAGAAGCTGCAGCTGGCGGACCATGTCACCTGGATGTCCGCGGTCGAAATGCAGTACGAGTACCTGCGTCGCGTGGCGAGCTACGACCAGCAAGGCGACGTCGTCAAGCTCTGGCGTGAAGTGCTCGACGTGCTTGCCGACGACCCCCGCAAGGCAGCCCATCTGCTGGATTGGGTGGCGAAATACAACCTCATGGAGGGCTTGCGTACCCGCCTGGGCGCGGGCTGGGATCACCCAAAGTTGGCGTTGATTGATATTCAGTACTCGGATATTGACCCTGCTCGTGGGCTGTACCATGCGCTGGTGCGCCGCGGTTCGATGCGCACGCTCGTGACCGAGGAAGAAGTCGACCGCGCGGTTGAATACGCACCGGAATCTACGCGTGCGTATGTGCGCGGTGGCATTCTGCGCCGCTTTGGCAAGGATGTCGTCGCGGGCAGTTGGACCAGCTTAGTGGTGGACACTTCGGGGGTGTATCGGCGCACTCGTGACGTGGAGTCGCCTGGAATTACGCTGGCCTACATTACGCTGGATGAAGTTGACCGTTTCACTGCCGCTGATTGCGGTGAGGTGTTGGAGTCGGCAGAGACAGTGGCCGAGGTGGTCGAGCATCTGCGTACGCTCGGAGCTGTCCGCGAACAATAGACACGCATAGTGCGGTAATAGGCAGTAATACTCAAAAGTTCATTTTTAAGGAGCAATATCATGGCTGGTAACACTCAGGTTTTCGGCGGCGGTTCCGGCGGAGGCGACGAGGAAGAGTTCGGCGAGGTCGCTGGCGGCGGTCAGGCACAGGAGCACGTTGCAGCTGCTGACGACCTGTTGGATGAAATTGATGGTCTGCTGGAGAACAACGCCGAGGAGTTCGTGCGTTCGTACGTCCAGAAGGGCGGCCAGTAAGAAGTGACTGACCAGCAGGTACCAGCACAGGCGTTGACCCGACGCATCACCGGCATTGAGACCGAGTTCGGCATCACTCTGACGTTGGATGGCTCGCGTCGCCTGGGGCCGGATGAGATTGCCCGCTACATGTTCCGACCGGTGATCGCCAAGTACGGGGCAACCAACATTTTCACCCCCAATGCTGGTCGTATGTACCTCGATGTCGGAAGCCACCCGGAGTACGCCACCGCTGAGTGCGATTCTGTCTCGCAGCTGGTCGCGTATGACCGCTCGGGCGAGGTCATCTTGAACGAGCTCGCCGAAAGGGCTGAAGCAGAGCTTGCTGACGAGGGCATCGGTGGCAAGGTCTACCTGCTGAAGAACAACGTTGATACCGTCGGTAACTCCTACGGTTGTCACGAAAACTACCTGGTTGGACGTGAACTGGGGCTGAAGTCCCTGTCCAAGCTGCTGCTACCTTTCTTGGTTACGCGACAGCTCATTTGCGGGGCGGGGAAGATTTTCCTGCCGTACCCAACCTCGCCGTATCACAACGATCCGATTCAGTACTGCTTCTCGCAGCGGGCGGATCATGTGTGGGAGGGTGTCTCCAGTGCAACGACGCGCTCCCGACCGATTATTAACACTCGCGATGAGCCACACGCGGACTCCAACCGATTCCGCCGCTTGCACGTCATCGTGGGCGACTCCAACATGAGTGAGACGACGACCGCACTCAAGATTGGCTCCACTCAGTTGGTCCTGGAGATGATTGAAGCTGGCGTGAAGTTGCCGGACTTCGAGGTCGCCAACGAAATCAAGTCCATCCGCGCGGTGAGCCGCGATATGACGGGCAAGGCCGAGATTCCACTGCGCAGTGGCGAAACTGCCACCGCGCTGCAGATTCAGTGCGAGTTCCTGGACGCTGCGGCGCAGTGGCTGAAGGTTCGCGAAGAAAACATGGTCAACGAGGACAAGGGCATTGCCGGTGCCGGCACGTCCAACGAGGAAATGGGCCGCATTGTCGAGCTGTGGGGTCGCGCACTGGATGCCGTGGAAACCGGTGACTGGTCTCTCATTGAGCACGACATTGACTGGGCCATTAAGTACTCGCTAATGAAGCGCTACTTGGACCGCGGTCTGACTCTGGAGGACCCCAAACTTCATCAGATCGACTTGGCCTACCACGACATCCGTCCCGGCCGCGGCATCTTCCGCGCGCTGGAAGCCCGTGGTATTGCCTCGCGGTGGATTACCGATGAGCAGGTCGCTGAGGCGGTCCGCACCGCACCGCCAACTACTCGTGCGAAGCTGCGCGGTGATTTCCTCGTTGCAGCTGAAGAATCCAGTTTGAAGACCGTCGTGGACTGGACACACCTGAAGATCTCCGGCGACGATTCCATTTCCACTATGCTCAGCGACCCCTTTGCCACGGAAAACGATGAGGTCAGCGAGATGATTGAGATTCTGACGGCCGCGAAGAAGACCTCGGATACGCAGCCGGAAAACTAGTTCCGTCCCAGGAAACCGCCCAGGAAAAGGAGCCCCACAGTCGTGTCTGTCCCACCTGTATCGGAAAACCCCGGAACCGCCGCGATTAGTGAGAACCAACGCCAGGTTCAGCTGCTGTTGGCGCTTGCCGACGACACCGGGTGGGTCAGCGAGTCGTGGATCTCCAAACATGTCGAGGGTTACGCTCGTGTTTCCGAGGATTCTCGGGCTCGATACCTACGTGCGGACACCGCTGCACTCCTGACCGCCGGGGTCCCGGTGGAGGTTTCGTCGTCAAGCACTGGCGATAAGGTCAAACGCCTGCGCCTGAACAGGCTGCGGTGGCCCCAGCACGACCCCGAGTTCACTGAAGCGGAGGCTTCGGTGGTGTTCCAGGCCGCGAATGCCGCGTTTGGTTCGGAGGAACTGAGTTCGACGGCTGTGGCGGCGTGGCGGAAGCTCGCGTCATTTGCGCAGCGCAGCGCCATTGCGAAGCCGGATGAGTCGGTGGTGGTAGCCGATGCGGTGGATATGAGTAGGGCGGATTTCAGCACGCTACTGACCGCAATGACTTCGCCGCGGCGGACGGTAGAGATGTGGTACTCCCGCCAGTACGGCGTGGATGATGAACTGCGCACGCTGGAGCCGTGGGGTTTGATTAACCTGCGCGGACGCTTCTATGTGCTGGGTTTTGATCCGCAGCGTGAGGCGGCGCGTATGTTCCGGCTCAGCCGTATCCGCGATGTGTCGGATACGGGAACGTCGGTGACGCAGCCAATGCCCGATGGTGACTTGCAACAGATTGCGAAAGAGATGTTGCACCGCGGTGGGAAGACGTATCAGGCAGTCGTTCGTATTACCCCGAATACCTGCGCTGATGTCGTAATGAAAGCAACAGCGCTGGGGGAGGGCCGCTACGAGCTGCCAGCGGCACCTGTGAGCGAGATTGTGCCCACAGGTTTGAGTTACGCACCGGATTTGATTGTGGAATCACCTGAAGAGGCACGGTCGGAAATTATTGCTCGGTTGGAGCAGGTACTTGCTCGCCATGGCGGATCGAATGGTACGAAGAACACTCTGGAGGGCAACCAATGACAGTGCATGCAGTCCGAGAGCTAGACGCGACTGTCAGCGTCGACGAGTTGTTGGCGGTCGTACCGTATTTTTCCCAGCACCGTTCAATGACAGAGGCCGCAACCGAGCTGGCCATCCCTTTTGCCCGAATTCGGGCAATCGTGGAGCAGATTGCCGATATTGACCAGCCGGGACTCCTCGGAGTGCGGGCTTTTGAAGTTGATTACCGCAACAGCTTTGACGTCCGTATTCGCCCTCATGCAACGGTGCTCAGCCAGCCGCGTGCGCTCACAGCCGAAGAGACCGCGACCTTGCTCCTCATCCTGGAAACCATCGAGGACTCCGCAGCCGCCACCTCTTCCGAGGCCGCGCAGACGGCCGCGACAAAGCTCCGCAGTGCCCTGGGAACGAACGTTCCCATCATCGATTCGACCGTCGCAGAGGATGGCAAGGCCTTTGCCTTTGCAGAGCAGATTTACTCCGCGCTGCATCAACGCAAAGTGCTGAAGGTGCGTTACCGGAATGCCTCAGGGCAGGTTTCAGTCCGTGAACTTGACTGTGTCAACGTTTATACAGTTGAGTCCACGACATACCTCCGCGCCGTCGACCGGGCGCAGGAAGACAGCCATCAGAAGAGTTTCCGTGTCGACCGCCTGGAGGCCGCCGAGGTCCTCGACATTCCCGCCGCTTTCCACCGCCCAGAGCCCGTCGATATCCGTGATCCGCACGCCTTTGGTGCGGAAACGGGGACGTCCGAATGGGCGAGTGTGCTTATCGACGCCGATGCTACGTGGATCGCAGACTATGAACCGGTCTTCTTCACCGAAGATGAGGGAGAAGAAGAGGATACCGAACCGGTCTCTGACCAAGGCTTAGGGCAGTCGAAATTTGCCGCTGACGTGCCCATGTCCGACCTGGCTGCAACAGTCTCCTTTGTGCTCCGCCGTTCACCGAGCGTAAAAGTCACTGAGCCCCTAAAATTGAAAAACGCCGTTGTTGCGCGAGCTTCCGAAGCTTTGGCAGAGTATGGTCGAAACGACAAAGCTTAAACTAGAGCTTCTATCGCGCACAATGTGGCAACTTGCCACTTGTATTTGTATTCATTTGAAAGGTCTCTAAGCGGATGCCGAACCTAGGTCCCTGGGAAATCATCATTATCCTGGTCGTTCTTGTTTTGCTCTTTGGCGCAAAGAAGTTGCCGGATGCCGCTCGTTCGCTCGGCCGCTCCATGCGTATCTTCAAGTCCGAAGTCAAGGAAATGCGCAACGATGACGAGCAGCAGGAGCAGGCTGCAATCCAGCAGGCTCCGCAGGCCCAGCCGCAGCAGCCGTACCAGCCGCAGCAGCAGTACCAGCAGCCGGCGCCGCAGGCTCAGCCGCAGCAGCCGTACCAGCCGCAGCAGCCGTACCAGCCGCAGCCTGGCCAGAACAACCCTGGCCAGCCGCAGCAGTAGTAGAAGGCCGGTTGAAGCGTGACTTCAGCTACATCCACATCACGTCCTCGGAAGCGCCAACGTAAGCGCAATCCCGAGGGCGTGATGACTATTGTCGAGCACATTCAAGAGCTCCGGCGTCGTCTCGTTCTCTCTCTTGCTGGTATCGCCGTTGGCACTGTTGTGGGCTTCATCTGGTACCAGACCGCCTTTACAATTGGCCAGTTCCGCATACCGTTTACCTCGACCGATGTCGGTCCGCTGCACTTTAAGTCCCTGGGTGAATTGCTCAAGGATCCGTACTGTCAGCTTCCACCCGAGATGCGTCTCGGCGGCGGCGAGGGTGCGGAGTGTCGTCTGCTGGCGACCAGTCCGTTCGAAATGTTCATGCTGCGACTAAAGGTCGGCGCGTTGGCCGGTCTGGTGATGTCGTCGCCATGGTGGCTCTACCAAATTTGGGCCTACATCACCCCTGGCTTGGTTCGGAAGGAACGCCGCACCACCCGCCGAGTTGTGACTGCCGCAGCACTGCTGTTTGTCATGGGTTCCGTCCTGGCTTACTTCGTTGTCGCCTTCGGTTTGGAGTTCTTGCTTCAGATCGGTGAAGAAACGCAGATTTCTGCACTCACCGGTTCGCAATACTTCGGTTTCGTCCTCGCACTAATTCTGGTTTTCGGAGTCAGCTTCGAAGTTCCACTCTTCGTGGTGATGTTGAACATGGCGGGCGTCATTACCTACGAGGGCATCAAGGACAAACGCAGCATTATCATCATGTCGCTGTTTGTCTTTGCGGCTTTTATGACCCCAGGTCAGGAACCAATATCTATGGTCGCAATGGCGACGGCGCTGACATTGCTGGTGGAAGTCGCAATCCAGATTTGTCGCCTCCATGACCGTCGTAAAGCAAATGAGCGTCCGGAGTGGCTGGATTTGGATGACGAACAAGGCTCCGGACCAATCACGGCCTCCGGTCCAATTGGCTCTACTGGCGGTATCGGCGACGTGGGCGGCATCGACGCCCCGACTTCAGTAAGCACGCCGACGTCAATTCAGCCGGGCGGCATGCCGACGGCATCAGCGGCTCCGACAACCTCCCCGATTTCTGGACCGACGCCAGTTAACCCGCCGACGCCGACTCAGGCATCCCAGATGCGCCCGACTCGCAATTCGCGTCCACCGCGGCCACACGGAATGATTCCGGAGACCCCGATGCCAACGCAGGACTTGCGAAATCGTCCGACGAGTGACTTTGATGATGTTCTCTAGCGTGGTTTATGACACTCTAGAGGCATGACTCTTCTCGGCGGTTTCGTTAGCCAACAGGATTTCGATCTTGACGACTTTCAGCTCCGCGCCTGCCAATCAATTGAGGCAGGGCGGGGCGTTGTCGTCTGTGCACCCACCGGTGCGGGCAAAACTATTGTTGGCGAATTCGCTATTTATGCTGCGCTCGAGCGCGGCGGCAAGTGCTTTTACACCACCCCTATTAAGGCACTGAGCAACCAGAAGTACCACGACCTAGTCGAGGACTACGGCGAGGACCGCGTGGGCCTGCTCACTGGTGACACTTCGATTAACGGCGACGCAGACATCGTGGTGATGACCACCGAGGTGCTGCGTAACATGATCTACGCGAACTCGCCGACGCTGAAGAAACTCACGCATGTGGTGATGGACGAGATTCACTACCTCGCTGACCGGGAGCGCGGCGCTGTGTGGGAAGAGGTTATTTTGAACCTCGACCAGTCCGTGGCTGTCATCGGTTTGTCCGCGACGGTATCCAACTCCGAGGAATTCGGGCGCTGGCTGTCCACGGTGCGCGGGCACACGGACGTTATTGTCACGGATTTGCGTCCGGTTCCACTGCATCAGCACATGCTAGTGGGCAACCGACTCTATCCTCTTTTCGAGGCGAAGTCGGACAAGGTCAATCAGGACCTGCTGGAGGCGTGCCGTCGCGCCGAGTTCGGCTACGGGGACGCTGGGGCCAGGGAGCGCTACCAGTACAAAAAACACAAGGGCGGTGGGCGCTCATACAGCTGGGGCGATAGGGGGCAGCGCAAGTTCCGCCCACCGAAGCGCGGCGGTGTTATCCGCATGCTCGGCTCCATGAACATGCTGCCCGCGATTGTTTTCATATTCTCCCGCGCGGGCTGCGAAGGCGCGTTGGCGCAGGTCGGCGCTACTCGCGCAGAACTCACTGACCGAGATGAGCAGGAGCGCATCGCCAAGATTATCGATGACGGTGTCGCGCACATTCCGAAGGAAGACCTGCAGGTTCTCGGCTTCCTGCGCTGGCGCCGCATTCTCATTCGAGGTTTTGCGGCGCACCACGCGGGCATGCTGCCTGCGTTTCGGCACATTGTGGAAGAGCTCTTTAACGAAGGCCTGGTCAAGGTCGTCTTCGCCACCGAGACGCTCGCACTGGGCATCAACATGCCTGCCCGCACGGTTGTGCTGGAGAAGCTGGTCAAGTTCAACGGCGAGGCACACGTAGATCTCACGCCCGGTCAGTACACGCAGATGACGGGTCGCGCTGGCCGCCGCGGTATCGACACCGTCGGCAATGCCGTGGTGCAGTGGGCCCCGGCAATGGACCCGAAGGCCGTCGCAGGACTGGCATCCACGCGCACGTACCCGCTGATCTCCACCTTCGCACCGAGCTACAACATGAGCGTCAACCTCCTACAGACACTCGGTTACGAGGGGTCGAAGCGTGTCATGGAGCGCTCATTCGCACAGTTCCAGGCGGATGGCGACATCGTCGGAGTCGCCGCCGAACTGTCCAAGGCCAAGCAAGAAGCCGCGGCCCTGCGTGCGGAATTGCTCGGCAGGCGAGCCGATGCGCACACCGAAGGGTCGGAAGCTGATGGGTCGTCGTCAAGCGGAGAGGGCAGTTCGCGTGACGACGAGCGCCTGACCCAGATGCTCGAATACCTGGATCTGCGCGCGAAGCTGACCCAGGAGGAGAAGAACGCCAAGCGCCGCAATATTGAAGACCGCCACACGGAAACGGTGACCGCGCTGCGAAGGCTCCGTAGGGGCGAGGTTATTCCGCTGCCGAAGGGTAAGAAGGTGCAGTTGGCGGTGGTGTACCGGGAGGATCATTCGAAGTCGAATCCTCGTCCCGGTGTCATCAGTGTCGGCGGATTTGTGGGACGTGTGGAACCGCATATCTTCCCAGCGGCGCCGCAGACAGTCGGCTCGATTAAGCTGCCGCGGGATGCGGATCGGCATCCGCGACGTGCGCTCGGTATTGTGCGTGCAGAGATCGGCCGCAAGGGGCTGAAGGGACCAAAGAGGCTGAAGCGCCGCAGCGGTGGCAACTCGCCAGCGGTGAGGAAGCTGCGGCAGGAGCTGCGTGAGCATCCACTACATGGAGATCCTGCGGTGGAGACGATGGCTCGTCACGCCGATACGCTGCGGCAGGCCGAGGCGCATGTTGCCAAGCTGCAAAAGCGCGTCGATTCCGCTTCCGATACGTTGGCACGCACATTCGACCGCATGCTGCAGTTGCTAACACAGATGGACTACGTGGAATGGCCAGAGGGCGCGGAGCCGACGATTACGGAGGAAGGCCTGCGGCTGGCGCAGATTCACAATGGGTCGGATCTGCTGGTGGCCACGTGCCTGCGCCGCGGTATCTGGGACGACTTGGACCCGGCAGAGCTGGCCGGTGCCGTGTCGAGTTTGGTCTTTGAAAACCGCAAGGCCAGCCAGGGCAGCGATGAGGTTCCGACCGAGCCGTTGGCCAAGGCGCTGGGGAACACCTACCGCATCTGGGAGGAGCTGTCGGAGGATGAGCGCCGCTACCGTCTGCCGGTGACGAACTTGCCGGACATGGCCTTTGCCACTGCAATTCATCAGTGGACTGCGGGCGCACCGCTGGGGTACTGCCTGCAGGCAGCGGCCGAAAGTGGCGCGGAGCTGACTCCGGGTGACTTTGTCCGCTGGTGCCGTCAGGTCATTGATCTATTGCAGCAGATTAAGAAGACCGGCTACTCCACAGACATTCGCGATAAGTCTGCCGAGGCTATTCAGGCGATTCGCAGAGGAGTAGTGGCGCTGAATAATTAGTTATCTCGGACACATCTCTTCTCCTGAACACCTGGTTCCTGAGGTGAAGATGATAAATTACTAAAAGTAGAATAGTTATGGCACTATTCTTATCTCGCAGTGACTAACGAAACTGCAGATTATATTTTTCATATCTGACTTCATTTCTCAGGAAGGCCCCGAATGCGCAAGCTTCATAAGACTCTGTCCGCTGTAGGAATCGCAGCACTGAGCTTCGGCATTGCCCCAATCGCAAACGCTGCACCCGCTGGAAACGTTGTTACCTTCGGCGATTCGTATTTCGCCAATCCGACCGTTGAGGACTACTGGATTGCCAAGGCTCCAGAGCAGATTCCTGGGCTCCCAGAGGTTCAGCAGAAGAATGGTTGCGCGCATGACCCTGATGGAATTCCGGCCAAGATCGGTAAAAAGACTGGCCGCCAGCTGGATGACTACTCCTGCGCAGGAGCCGTCCTCTACACGCCGAACGCAAACAACCTCGATCGACAAATCGAGGGCGCTATTCGCGATGGAGCACTGACCCCGCAGACTGCATTCATTGCAATTCAGATTGGTTTCAACGACACCTACAACAACGCAGTCAATCTTCCTTCCGTGCGTGAGGGCTGGTGGAAGGATGCTTCCGATGCCGCAGTAAACAAAATTCGCGCACATGCGCCGAATGCCCGCATTGCATTTGTCAATTACCCAACCATTTCGCATCCCGGTGATTCCAAGCAGTGCCTCATCCATGTGAACGTTGCTGGACAAAACGTCGATGCTGGGGTTCCCGCATTCTGGATTGAGCAGGGTGAGATTGAAACCTCTAAGTACGCACAGCAGGCCGCTGACCGCCATAACGCCGAGTTTGTTGATGTCCGCTCGATGACCACGGATCGCCATGAGTGCGCACCGGATGATAAGCGAATCATCGCAGGCGCAGTCGACAACCGCACTCAGGACTACAACCTTCCGGTCCACCTCAATGGTGAAGGCAAAGAGATTATCGCCGACGCAATCGTCGCTCGCATCTAGTCCTTGCCTCCAAGCCCTGCGCCTTATGGCTCAGGGCTTTTATCTTCAACTCACTACTTTTAGGGAAAATGACACCTCGCACTCAACGCGCAACTCATGTGTCGTCTTGGACCCAGGTTAAGCAGTTTGCTACTGCTCTCGGCCCTCTCAAGCGTGCCGGCATCCTCAGAAATGATGGTCCTAAAGCACTGAAGAATATGTCCCAATGGGGCATTTCCATGGCAGCTCTCGTCGAAAACGACTGCCTTAATTGGCCTGACCGACTTGCCATTGTGGATGATTTCGGCGAACTTACATATAGCGAGCTTCGGACCCAGGCTAGAACACTCACGGTACGCCTAATGGAAAAGGGGATTACCGAAGGATCCACCATCGCAATACTTGCGCGAAACTCTCGTGCCATCGTGCTGCCATTGTTGGCCTGCAGCTACCTCGGGGCCCGCCCGATGATTATGAATCCTGCCTCATCGTCAAAGCAGGTTAGCGCGATTATGTCTGACTATGGCGCGGATATTTTGGTCGTAGACGCCGAATACAACCAAGACGCAGAATTTCCAATCAAATCACTCACTGTTGGTGGTGACCATGATGAGTTTCTTTCCCTCGTTTCCGGCCAAACCGATAGCTCCAAGCTTCCTCGAAAGCCGCGGCAGCAAGAAACGATCATCATGTCGTCTGGAACTTACGGAATCCCCAAAGGCGTTCGCCTCCCAGTTCCGCGCACGCCAAAGGTGCTCGGCGGTATTGTAAAGGCAATCCCGTGGAAGAAGAACATGGTAGTTCAACTGACCGCTTCGGTCTTCCATGCGTGGGGTTGGCTCAACCTTCAGATTGGCTTGGCCACTGGCTCAACACTCATTTTGCGTCGAAATTTTGATGCAGATCAGGCTGCTGCGGACTGCCTTCAGTATGGAGTAACCGGAATTGTCTCAGCTGCAGTCTTCCTGAAGGATCTAGTCACTGCCGCGGACCGAGCAGAAACAAAGATTGGCCCATTTGAGTTCATCGTTTCTTCGGGTAACGCCATGCCGCCATATTTGGTTCGTGAGCTCAATAAGCGATTTGGGCCTGTTGTGTGCAATTTCTATGGCTCCACTGAGCATGGCCAAATCGCCATTGCAACTGGCCCTGAATTCGCCGCTGACCCGCACACCACTGGGCATATTCCATCTGGCGTCGAGCTCCGCATTTTCCGTGAAGATGGCACTGAGGCCAACCCAGGAGAGTTAGGTAACGTCTACGCAGCAAACTCTATGACGATGGTCGGGTTACTGGCTGCACGTGACAAATATGATGTCATGAATGGGCTGCTCGGAACAGGGGATAAGGGCCTCATTGATCAAAACGGCATGCTTCAGCTAGCCGGTCGCGCAGACGACATGCTGATCAAGGGAGGCGAAAATGTCTACCCTCGTGAAGTTGAGGAATTCCTCGGAACCGTCGATGGAATCGACGATGTGTTTGTCCACGGTAGTCAGGATGACATCGTCGCGACTCTTCGAGCCTACGTTGTACGTGAAGACAGCGTTGCTGGTGCTAACCTTTCCGACGACATGATTCGCGAACACGTTCGCCAGAATCTCGCGGAGCACAATGTGCCTGACGAGATTGTGTGGATGAAATCGTTGCCTCGTAATGACGGTGGCAAGGTCGTCCCACGCCGTCTACCCGACACCAGCATCTAGTTCCGCGCCTCTGTCTTATTCAAGGCTGACGGGTACAGTTGGCAACTATGAGCAACGGTATCTTTAGCTTTGACATCTATCAGCAGCGTCTGGATAGCACCGCGGAACTACTCCGCACCCGCGATGCAGACGCTGCAGTCTTTGGAACCGGAGCTGACCTGCAGTATCTCATCGGTTCTGCGGTCACTTCGCATGAGCGTCTCACCGCGCTGGTAGTCACCGCAGCCGGCACAACCACGCTGGTATTGCCCGCTGTGGAGCGGGGGGACCTGCCATTGTGCGCTATCAACGACCTCAACGCCGATGTGGTGTTGTGGGAGGACGGTCAGGATCCACACCGCATTGTCGCCGACCTAGTCGGCCACGTGGGCACTCTCGCAATTGGGGCGTCGTTGACCGCTGACCACCTGATTCCCATTCAGGATCTCACCGGAGCCAAGACTGTGTTGGCCGGAGAACTGCTGAAGGAACTGTTCATGCGCAAGGACGCCGCTGAGATTGATCAGCTGCGCGAGGCCGGCGCCGCCATTGACCGCGTTCACGCTCGCGTTCCGGGCATGCTGCGTGCAGGTCGCACCGAGCGCGAGGTCGCCGACGAGATTTCGGCAGCCATCCTGGAGGAAGGCCATGTCGCCATTGACTTCGTCATTGTCGGCTCGGCTGAAAATGGTGCTAATCCGCACCACGATTTCTCCAACCGCGTCATCGAGGACGGCGACGTGGTGGTCATCGATATCGGAGGCACCTTGCCGCTCGGCTACCACTCCGATTGCACGCGCACCTATGTCGTCGGCAAGCCGGGGGAGAAGGAAACCGCAGCGTGGGCGGCCCTGCGGAAGGCTCAGGAAGCTGCTGTAGCAGCGGTTCGCCCGGGTGTGACGGCTGCAGAGATTGATGCGATTGCGCGCAATAGCCTCACCGCTGCGGGCTACGGCGAGTACTTCATTCACCGCACTGGTCATGGCATTGGCCTGTCCACCCATGAAGAGCCGTTCATTATGGCTGGCAATGAGCTTGCACTCGAGCCGGGCATGGCGTTTTCGGTGGAGCCGGGCGTGTACCTTCCGGGCGAATTCGGTATGCGCCTGGAGGACATCATCATTGTCACCGAAGATGGCGGCGAATCGGTCAATAACGGTCCGCACGATTTGATTACCGTCTAATCGAAGTTTAGAGGAAAGGTTTTTCTAGCGCATGGGACACGTACTCGTTCTTGGTGCCACCAGCGAAATCGGCGGGGAAGTTGCCGCGCGGCTGGCCAATCACAACACTTTCACGCTCGCCGCGCGCCGCACTGAGGCACTCGACGGCATTGCCGGACGCCTCATCGACGCCGGTGCTGTCGCGGTGCATCGCATCCACTTTGATGCCGATGACATCGCCGCACACCGCCAGTTCGTTGAGCACGCCTGGCAGCACGGTCCCATCGACACGGTGATTGTCGCGTTCGGCATCCTCGGCGATCAGCAGAAGTGTGAAGAGTCCGGGGAGGCTGCGGCCGCGGTCATTCACACCGACTTCACGGCTCAGGCATCGATTCTCACCGAGATTGTCGCGCGCATGGAGTCCGACATCGCCGTCGGCAAACTGCCTGTGCGCGACAAGGTCGCGGGCCGCATCATGGCCTTTTCCTCTATCGCAGGTGCCCGCGTGCGCCGCGCCAACTATGTCTACGGTTCGGCGAAGGCCGGCCTCGACGGTTTCCTCCAAGGCATGCAGGACCGCCTGCACGGCAGCCATATTCAGCTGACAATCGTCCGGCCGGGCTTCGTCATCGGTCGCATGACCGAAGGCATGAAGCCGGCACCGATGTCTTCGCGCCCCGCCGAGGTCGCTGAGGCCGCCGTCACCGCCTTCGATGGCCGGAAGCCCCATGTCTGGGTGCCACGAAAACTGGCGTTGCTCGCCCGTGCCACGCATCTGACTCCTCGCTGGATTTGGCGGAAGATGCCCCGATGAGTCAGAGACTTCGCGTCGTCGGCATTGGCTGTGACGGTTACGAGGGTCTATCTGCCCGCGCGGTCGAGGCGCTGTCGTCGGCACGCCGCATCATTGGCTCTCCCCGTCAGCTCCATTTGCTTGCCGACGTCGACCTGGACGCAGAACTCTCTCCTTGGCCCAGTGGCTTCTGGAAGGACTGGCAGGTCACCCTGGCAGATATTGACCCCGCAGTCGATGTCATCCTCGCCAGTGGCGATCCCATGTTCCACGGCGTAGGCGTATCGCTTGTCCGCGAGCTCGGCCGCGGTGGCGTGGAGGTTATTCCAGTACCGTCGTCGGCCTCATTGGCCTGTGCCTACCTCGGCTGGCCTTTGCATGACACTCCGGTGATCTCTCTAGTAACAGGGGAGCCGGGGATACCTGGTGCTGCACGTGTTGTGCCGGTAGCAGATGCACTGCGGCCCTTCCTGGTGCTGTGTCGAAACGCGGACTCAGTGAAAGAGGTCGCTACGGTTTTGGCCGACCGCCCAGACACCAAACTCACCGCGCTGACCAATCTCGGCGGCTCGGAAGCTACAGGGCTGCTGGAGTCCGTTGCCGAAGGCACGGTGGCGAACCCACCGGTTCCAGCTGGCAACCTCACGGTGCTGGCGGTGGAGCCGTCGGGAAGCGCGCGCGGCTGGCTGCGCGACGGTGACTTTGATTCGGACGGCCAGCTGACGAAGGCACCGATTCGCCAAATGACCGTCGCCGCGTTGGATCCTCGGCCGGGAGCTCTGTTGTGGGATGTCGGCGGTGGCACGGGGTCGATTGGCATTGAGTGGGCTCGACACGGCGGGCGCGCAGAAATTTTTGAGCGCGATGCTGTTCGTGCAGAGCGAATTGCTAAGAATGTGGCGAACCTGTCGGGCAATGTGACTGTCCACCACGGCGCAGCGCCGGGAGCTTTGGCTGACTCGAATCTTCGCCCCGATGCCATTTTCATCGGCGGAGGCCTCACTGCTGACGGCATGCTTGAGGCCTGTTGGCAACGCCTTGCCCCGGGTGGCACCATCGTCGCGAACGCCGTGACGCTGGAATCGGAGGCTCTGCTGTGGCAGGCACGTCGCGACTATGGCGGGGATGTCACCCGGCTTTCTGTAGAGCGCGCAGGTGCAGTCGGCACTTTCACTGCGTGGCGGCCGGCGTTGCCGGTGGTGCAGTGGGTAGCGCTGAAGCCAGTAGAGCCTGCGCTACCATAGACGTAATTTCTCTGTCTAAAAATATTGAGGACTCTGTAACCCACAATGACTGTGTATTTCATCGGTGCAGGCCCGGGCGCAGCAGATTTGCTGACGCTGCGCGCGGACCGGCTTATTCGCTCCTGCCCAGTGTGCCTTTACGCGGGATCGATTGTCCCGCCTGAGGTGCTGGAGAGCTGCCCCGAGGGCGCAGAGATTATCAATACCGCACGAATGCCGCTGGACACCATCATCGAGACCATTCAGGCGGCGCATGAGGCGGGCAAGGATGTTGCACGCTTGCAGTCTGGTGACCCGTCAGTGTGGTCAGCGCTGGCAGAGCAGGTCCGTCGTCTCAGCGAACTCGGCATTGACTACGAAATCGTTCCGGGTGTGCCAGCTTTTTCCGCAGCTGCGGCAGCTCTCGGCCACGAGCTCACGGTGCCAACTGTCGGCCAGTCGGTCGTGCTGACCCGTATCTCCGGGCGTGCTTCCAAGATGCCGGAGGGCGAAACCTTGGAGAACTTCGGACGCACGGGCGCGACCCTATGCATTCACTTGGCCGCCCACGATATCGACCGAGTAGTCGAGGAGCTCACCCCGCACTATGGCGAACACGGTCCGGTGGCCGTCGTGGCTTTCGCATCCCGCCCGGAACAGGTTATTCTCCGTGGCACGCTGTCTGATATTGCGCAGCAGGTCAAGGATGCAGGTGTGACTCGTACGGCGGTCATCATTGTCGGCAAGGTGCTCACCGCCGAGGCGTTCCCGGATAGCTACCTCTACAGCGATGATCGCCCGCGCGATGAACACGGACGGACCATTCCATGCGTGCACTAATTCTGGGTGGAACTGCTGAGGCTCGTGCCCTGGCCAAGCGGCTAGTGGGCGAGGGCTGGTTTGTCACCTCTTCACTGGCCGGTCGCGTATCCAACCCCAAGCTGCCCGCCGGCAATGTCCGCATCGGCGGCCCTGCGGGGCTCACGCGATGGCTGATCGCCGATGCCACCGAAGTCATCATCGACGCCACGCATCCTTATGCGGAGCGAATCAGCGAATCTGCCGCTGAAGCTGCCCGCGCCACCGGTCTTCCGCTCGTGGCGCTGCATCGCCCTGCGTGGGAGAAGCAGCCCGGCGACAACTGGATTGAGGTGTCCTCTATGCAGGAGGCCGCGGACATTGTTGCCGACCGCTTCTACAGCCCGTTTCTCACTATTGGCCGTCAGCAGCTAGCTCCGTTTGCCGACGATGCCAACGGCCGTTACCTCATTCGCTGTGTGGAACAGCCCGCGCCGCCACTGCCCAAGAATCGGAAGATTATTCTCAGCCGTGGGCCTTACGATGTCGCAGCGGAGCGCAAGCTCATGCGGGATTACGCCGTGGACTGCGTGGTGACCAAGAACTCCGGTGGTGCTGCTACCTACGCCAAGATTGAGGCAGCCCGCGACCTGAAAAAGCCGGTCGTTATCGTGCAGCGCCCGCAGCTGCCCGGCGCGGATATCGCCACCGTCGCCACAACGGTGGATGAGGCGTACAACGCCGTCATCCGCCGGGCATAGCGGCTAATTCTAGTGTGACCTAAATTACCGCACGGGCTGCCACTCTGTTTGCTCAGTGGGAACTTGCTCGATTCCACCAGAAGGACTCAATATCAGCCATGCGACAAACATAGCGATTGCTAGGAAAACAGAAATTAATGTGAAAATAGTCCATCGGCGACGATATTCATCCTCGGCTTTTTTGGCCTCGAATAGCCCATAAATTCCAGTAAGAAATGGAATTGGGAATGCGATAAAAACGCCGGCCAGAAAAAGAATGACAGCAATAATCTGAAATCCCCAGTCAATTATTCCCGGCACTCTTTTATCCTTAGCACCTTTCGCTTGCATTATATTCTCCAGATGGTCGAATAGTCGCTGAGATACAGACCGTCCTTTGACCTGCCCCAATGCCGTCAACCACAATGGACTGCTCAAAGTTCTCCGAAGTTCGCACGAACCAACCTGCCCCTACAGCATACGAAGCTGGATTCGAGGCCGAACCCCTATACGACCATGTAGGAGTACTGGTTTCCCCACCGTGATCAAGGACTTTGACATTCTTAATCTTTTTACCTGGGGTTCCGCAGATTTCAACAGTCTGCCAGTAAGTGTATAGGGTGTTACCCATAACAGCCTTTTGCTCAAACCGGGCACCATCCTTTCGGCAGTAGTCAGCCTCGCCCTGCGCAAAAAGCTTCGTTGAAAGATTCGACGGCTGTGGCAATCGTTTTACAATCAACTCACCCGGAGTTGTATAGGCTCGCAGAAGGCTTTTTTGGTGGTTATCCAACTCCGCCATCGAAAGGCGACCTTCATCAATTGCCCTATAAAGTGATTCAGCCTGAGCTGCCGCGGGACGTGCAGGTTCCTCAGCGCTAGCAACGGGTGAAAAGATGATACCCGCTAAAATAAGGGCAGATTCCACTAGAAGAACTTTTTTTTCCTATCACCTAAACCTCCTTTAACGTCGGTGATTGCCCCGAGCATAACACTGGAATCGAGCCACGCTTAGAAATATCTCCCGATTAAATAAGTAGCCCCGCTAAGAAAGGGGTAAACAAAAGTGGTAGTCATTTAAGCAAATAGAACCGTATTTGACCCTGGCCGCTAAATCTCAATTCGGCAATATCACTTTTACGCGTTTGGCAGCCGCGCGAATAATCTTTCTTTTCATTCGTGCACCGATATTTAATAGCTCAGATGTGTGCTGGAAATTCCAGAACTAACGCAGCAACTCACCAGTTCCACTCGTGCCACCCTCACCGTAGTGGCGCGCGGTGTAGACACGGGTGGTTTTGCCAGCACGGTATGCCTTTGTCGACGACGAACCGATAATCACCATTGTTCGCATATCGACGACATCCGGGTCGAATTCCGCCAGCGTGGTCACGGTAACGTTTTCCTGCTCAGAGCCGACTGCCCTCGCCACAATCACCGGCGTTGTTAGTTCGCGGTACTCCATGGCCAATGCACGCAGCTCTCGGATCTGCCATCTCCGCGACTTGGATGCTGGGTTGTAGACGGCAAACGCCATGTCTGCTCCGGCTACGGCACGCACTCGCTTAACGACGACCTCCCAGGGCTTCAACCTGTCGGAGAGACTGAGCATCGCAAAATCATGGCCAAGGGGAGCACCGACTCGACTTGCGACGGCCTGAGCCGCAGTCATGCCCGGCACGACTCGCACAGGGATGTCTCGCCACATATCGTCGTCAGCGACTTCCAGCACTGCCGCCGCCATTGCGAAGACTCCAGGGTCACCGGAGCTGACCACCGCAACTCGACCGCCGCGCTTGGCAATATCCAGCGCCATCGTTGCTCGCTCTGCCTCAACGCGGTTATCTGAGAGGTGGCGGCGTTGCCCGGCGCGCTCAGGAACCCGGTTGATGTAGGTGGAGTAGCCCACTAGATCCGTGGCCCGGGCCAATTCCTCGGTGACCTCTGGGGTGGTCCAGCGTTCAGCACCCGGGCCCAGGCCGACGACTACGACTTCACCGACCGCTGGGGTAGCCAGCTCAGTTGCCGACTGGGTTGCCGTATCGGTGGCTGCACCGGTCGCCACATCATTAGCTAGTTCAGACGCCCCGGAAACACTCAGTTCAGTGCCGTAGACAGCGGAAGGCACGACTGCAACTGCGAAGTAGGGGACCTTCTCCGGGTCAGCATTGACCAGCGGGTAGCTGGTGTGCTCACTCATAGTGGCTCGTTCAACAACGTACGCACGCTCGAGCATGCCTGCAGACCGCAGGGCTGTACGAACCTTCTCAACGTTTTTCCCCAGCTTCATAATGACTACACAGTCTGAGGAGTCAAGAACCGCAGCGATGCGCTCGGAATCTGCGGTGGCCGGGACAACGCTGACGATTTCGGTAGCCTCGCCGAGCGGCTGACCGATCTCTGCTGCCGCCGCAGTAATGCTGGCCACTCCGGGGACAATCTCAGTGGGGAATTCCTCGCTGAGGGCGTGATGCAGGTGCTGGTAAGAGCTATAGAGCATCGGGTCACCGAGCGAAAGCACTGCAACACTTCGCCCCTGGGCCAAGTGCTTGTGCAGGCGAGCAGTGGCCTCTGCATAGAAACCGGCGAGCTGCTCGCGGTAGTCGGCCGGGCGCCCGGTGGTCACCGGGTATTGCAATTGCTCTTCCACGGCAGCGTCGTCACGTGCGTCAATCAGTTCATCTGCGATAGACCTAGCCGTGGAACGCCCGTGAGTTCCGGCGTGGTAGGCGATGACATCGGCTGTGCGGATGATGTCGGCACCGCGAAGTGTAATTAGACCTGCGTCGCCGGGGCCGAGTCCGATGCCGTAGAGGTGACCAGGCTGAGCGCTGTAGGAGCCGGACATGGTTTAGAGAATCTCCTTTGCGGTGGCGATGGCATTGAGGGCAGCACAGGTGATAGCCGAGCCGCCGCGACGGCCGGTGACGGTGATGTACTTCAGCTCCGGGTTGTCGGCACCGGAGTCGATTGTGGCCTGCTTGGATTCGGCCGCACCAACGAAGCCGACCGGCATGGCCAAAATGGCAGCGGGCATGGGGAAGGATCCCTCATTGATGCGATTGAGCAGGTGGAAGAGGGCAGTGGGAGCGTTACCGATGGCGACGACCGCTCCCTCTAGTCGAGGCTTCCACAGCTCCACGGCAGCAGCCGTGCGAGTGGTGCCGAGTTCTTGAGCCAGTTCGGGGACGCGCTCATCACGCAGCAGGCAAATGACCTCGTTGTCGACAGGTAGGCGCTTGCGGGTAATACCCGAGGCAATCATGTTGACATCGGTGAAAATAGGAGCGCCTTCTTCGAGAGCCTGGCGGGCTGCGCGCACAGCTCCCGCGGACAAGACGATGTCCTTAGCCAAGTCGGTCTGACCTGCTGCGTGAATCATTCGGACAGCGACGATTTCCTCATCGGCGTCGAAGCGGGAAAGATCGCTTTCTTCGCGAATGATGGCAAATGAGTTGCGGTAAATATCCGCACCGTCGGTGTTGTACTCAAAGCGCTTCATAGGCTTAAAGCCTAGTCCACAGCAGTGACTTCATATTCTCCGTCCCCGGTGGCGAGATAGTCGAAGTAACCACCTTTGGGTTTGCCGCAGCGGCGCTCACAACCAGAAAAGTGCACGCGCCCCTCGGGCAGGCGGTCATCGGCAATTGCATGAGCGGCATCACCTCGGGTGTCAGCCAGCGACTTTTCGCAACCGGGGCGACCGGTGCAGGCGCTGACGCGCAGCCAGGTGGACTTCCGGTCGAAGATTAGGCCATTGGGCGCCAAAACCTTGACAACCTGTTCGGCAACTTCCTCTTCCAAATCGTGCAGGATCAGCGAATACCACGGAGTGATATGGACTGGAACCTGCGTGTGCGAGATAGCTCGGGCCAAACGCGCCGGGAGGACGCCAAAGCGCAGACCAGCGGCCAGGCTAACCAACCCATCCGGCTGGTCAATCCAACCGATCTGGCGGGACAGCCCGGCGGTGGCATCGAAGTTCTCAGCCGGGGTCGGCTCCTGGCGACGGACACGCTCGCCCAGTTCGTCGACTACGCCATCGGCAACGCGGGCGGCCGCATCTGCTTCGGCGATACGCCAAGCCGAGCGACGGCTGTCATTCCACACTTTCGCTGTGGTGATTAGAGCCTCCACGACGTCGTCACGCGAGACGACAATCCCCGAGGTCGCGCCACCAATGATGAGTTCGAACGTGTTCTCATCGTGGGCGACAACGCCGAAGTCGGGGCGCTCACCGAGGACATCACCACGGCCGTCGTCGAAAGCCATGAGCGTGCGGCCAGGAAGTGTTGCAAGCGACGGCTCCGCAATGAGCGCCGCGTCGAAATCCTGAATCAGGTCGCGGACATCGGCCTTGCCGCCGACGCGACCGGACAGTGGCGACTGAAGAACGTTGCGCACGCGGTCGTGGCTCGTGGAGGGAACCAGCTTTTCCTCTTCTGCGGCATCGGCGAATGCGCCGGTGTTAGTGATGCCACGGATCTGAACATTGCCGCGAGAAGTGAAGTGAATATCGCCGTCGCCGAAATTCTCGGCCAAATCGGCGAGTACGGCAAAGCCCGGCGCGGGAAGGAAGCCTCCGGGGAAGCGAAGGCGACCAATTGCGCCATCAGCTGCGATATGAACCTTTCGGGTGCCGGGGCAACCGTCCTGACGAGTGCGAGCTCCTTGATCAGATGCAGTCATACTTCCAAGAATACGCAAACAAGCACAGAGCTGAGCCCCCGAAAACAGGGGCTTATTATCCGGACCTTTTCAGCCCAACGAAACCATTCTGAAGTGGAGTTTTGATAGCCCCGTGCAAAAAACATACAAATTCTTCACTAAATCCACCGATTTCCTTTTTCAAAACCTTATTATTTCCATAACCTAACTTCCGCCGAATTAAGGGAAGTCTTCATTGGGTTTTCAATCTGGGGTTATTCAGGAGATTTCATGCCACATCACGACGCTGAAGCACTCACACACGGCACCGCCGGCATCGGCCATGCCTCAACACAGACGCGCGCTGCTTCACGACGAAACGGTCGCACAACCCGAACGGGAATCGGGGTAGCGCTTGCGGGTCTTATGACCATCGGCCTGGCTACACCTGCAAACGCTCAGCCACTAAGCGTGCCGGGCCTGTCAGATAGTGGGCTGGCGGATAAAGTGTCGTCGTCAAGTGCAAACCGCGAATTGCCTGGTTTCGGTCATGTACCGAACCCGAATGTAGAGAGGCTACTCGGCATCGAGAAGGACGATGAGCAGTCTGGCAACGAGGGCACAGGCAGGCAGCTGACCCCGGAACAGGCACGCGTGGCCGCAGTCTCTCCGCTGAATTCTCTGCCGCTGACCCCGTCGCGCGCGGCGAATGCCGGCACGCTAGTCAACAGCGAGGATGCCGAGATGATGGTGAACGGCAAGCTGTGGAATGTGGATGCCAAGCGTATTCACTACAACTCCACGGATTCCCTCGGCAATCCCAGTGTGGACACGGCCATTGTGGTAACTCCGAAGACAGAGTGGAAGGGCAGCGGTCCGCGTCCGGTCGTGGCGATCGCGCCGGGCACGCAGGGTGGCGCGGAAAAGTGCGACCCGTCGATCTCCTCGCAGACCGGGCTGAAGATTGAGTTCGGTCCGATGGACATTATTGCTCCATACGAGACGATTCCGATGGTCGCGAACTTGAAGCGAGGTGCAACTGTGGTGATGATTGACCACCACCGCAATGACCAGGGCAACCAGGACTACGTCGACAATATCGCCTCGGCACAGTCACTGTTTGATGCCGTGTCTGCCTCCCACGAGCTAGGCGTGGATCAAAAGGCGCCCGTGGGAATCTATGGCTACTCCCAGGGTGGCTCCGCAGCCGCTGCAGCTGCTGAGCGTGCAGGTGTCTACGCCCCGGAGCTCAATGTCGCCGCTTCTGCCACCGGCGGCCCGCCGTCCGACCTCGCAAACGTCCTCGACCAGATTGATGGCACGACCCTGACCGCCGCGATTGCATTGGCAATCAACTCTGTCCTGGATAAAGATCCGGAGCTGCGCCGTGTCCTCAAAGAAGAAATCAGCCCTGAAGGCAAAGAACTGCTGGACAACGTTGGCAACTACTGCGCGGGCGGCTTGGGTTTCCATCACTCGTTTGAGACCACTGACCAGTACACCACCAGCGGTGAGTCGCTCAGCGAGATGATTAAGCGCTACGAGCCGGTGCAGAAGGAACTCGCACGCCAGCGCGTCGGCAATTTCGTACCGAATGCCCCGGTGTACCTCTACTCAGGTGAGCACGATGACATCATCCCCATCAACCAGGTCCGCAAGCTACGTGATGCCTGGCTGAATCTCGGGTTCGCCGACCTGGAGTACGTCGAAAACACGACTTCGCCTCTGCTGCCGAAGACAGGCCTAAACCATATCGTTCCCATGCTCGCGGAACTGACTAATGCCACCGACTTCCTCTGGTCCCACTTCCCAGATCAGCCTGCGGAGCAGTCGCTGGAACTCTAGCAATAGACGCTGCAGTAGAGTGATGAAGAAATCCACTGCCATGCCACTGACGAGAAGCTCGGTGAAAATCCGCACGGTCGCGCCACTGTCACAGTCAGACCTCGTCATCGGTTAGAAGGCAGACTCCCGCCGACCGGGGACGCGTTGCTCCCCAGGAAGTGAATGACTACACCGTGATTCTGCTGCTGTCGACCTCGGATACCGACCTTCTGTCCGCCCGCGCGGCCGCTCAGGCCAACCCGGAGGTGTCCTACCGTTGGGCAAACCCGGCGCGTCTGCTCGACGATGATTTGCCCACGCTTGCCGACGGCGCCGATGTCGTCATCATCCGACTTCTCGGTGGCCGCCGCGCCTGGGAATCCGGCATCGACTACTTTGTGAACTCCGGTATTCCCACCGTCCTCGTCTCGGGTGAGCAGGCGCCCGATGCCGAACTCACCGAGTACTCGACGGTTCCCGCAAACGTCACCACGCAAACGCACATCTACCTGGCGGAAGGCGGCGCGAAAAACCTCGCACAGCTGCACAATTTCCTGTCGGACACGCTGCTTCTGACCGGTCTTGGCTTTGAAGAGCCCACTCGCATGCCGGCCTGGGGTTTCCTGGAGCGCGACTCCAAGGTGGCCACGGAAGATTCGCGTGGCACCGTCGGCATTATCTATTACCGCGCCCAACACCTGGCTGGAAATACGCACTACATTGAGGCGCTCGCTGACGCAGTCGAGGCTCGCGGCTACGTCGCCAAGCCCATCTTCGCCGCGTCCCTGCGCACCGCCAGCGATGAACTGTTAGCAGAGATGGCATCCTGCGACGCGCTTATCACCACGGTGCTCGCCGCTGGTGGCAACCGCCCGGCACTCGCACAGGCCGGTCAGGACGACGACGGCTGGGATGTCGCCGCACTCGCAGACCTCAACATCCCCATCATCCAGGGGTTGGCTCTGACATCCTCCAAGGCGGCATGGGAAGACAACGACGAGGGTCTGTCACCGCTGGACGTCGCAACACAGGTCGCCGTCCCCGAATTCGACGGCCGCATCATCTCGGTCGCGTTCTCGTTTAAGGAAATCGACTCCGACGAGCTCATTTCCTACGTCCCTGACCTTGAGCGCTGCGACCGCCTCGCCGGCATCGCTACCCGCTACGCCGCACTTCGCCACATCGACAACGCTGACAAGCGCATCGCCGTCATGCTCTCTGCGTACCCGACCAAGCACGCCCGCATCGGCAACGCCGTCGGCCTGGACACACCAGCATCCACGTTAGAGGTGCTGCACGCGCTTGCCGACGCCGGATACAACCTCGGCGACACCACCAAAATCCCCGGATACGCCACCGCCGAGGACGGCGCCGATGAACCAGATGCGTTCATGCACGCCATCATCGATGCCGGCGGCCAGGACCCGGATTGGCTGACCGAGGAAGTTATGGAGGCAGCCGAGCTCCGCCTGCCCGCTGCGACCTACGAGAAGTTCTTCGCTACCTTGCCGGAGGAACTCCGCTCCGACATGCAGGACAAGTGGGGTGCCGCGCCGGGCACTCTGTACGTCCACCCGGATACCCAGGACATCTATATTGCGGGCCTGACCTTCGGCAATGTCGTGGTCATGGTGCAGCCACCGCGCGGTTTCGGTGACAACCCGGTGGGTATCTACCACGATCCAGACCTACCGCCGACGCATCACTACCTGGCTTGCTACCGCTTCCTGTCGCTGCCGCAGTCGGAGGGCGGTTTCGGCGCCGATGCCGTGGTTCACATGGGCAAGCACGGCAACCTGGAGTGGCTGCCGGGCAAGACCGTCGGTCTTTCCGCCTCCTGTGGCCCGGATGCTGCCATCGGTGAGCTGCCGATGATTTACCCCTTCCTGGTCAACGACCCGGGCGAGGGCACACAGGCCAAGCGTCGTGCTCACGCCACGCTTGTCGACCACCTCATTCCGCCGATGGCCCGCGCCGAATCTTACGGCGACATCACCCGTCTGGAGCAGCTTCTCGACGAGCACCAGAACATCTCCGCCATGGACCCAGCCAAGCTGCCGGCTATCCGCCAGGAGATTTGGACGCTGCTGACCGCCGCGAAGATGGACCGCGACCTCGGTTGGGACGAGCGTCCGGACGAGGAGGTCTTCGATGACATGCTCATGCATGTCGACGGCTGGCTCTGCGAGATTAAGGACGTCGCCATCCGCGGTGGCCTCCACGTACTCAGCCAGGCACCGGAAGACGAATCCCTGATCGGCACTGTGACCACCATGCTGCGCGCCCGCCAGCTGTGGGGAGGCAAGCAGACGCTGCCGGGCCTGCGCGAAGCTCTCGGCCTGGCCGAGGACGGCACCGACGAGCGCCACACTGTGGACTCCATCGATGCACTGGCTACGGCGTTGGTAACCGCCGTGGTGAAGAATCCTGACCAACCAGTGGCACAGATCGCGGCTGATGTTCTCGGCTCCGAGGAATTTGCCGATATCGCGGTACCGAACGGCCTCGATCAGGTTGTCGAGCTGCTGCAGTTCACCCGCGACGAAATTCTCCCGCGCCTGGCCGCTACCAGCGAGGAGATTCCGCGCATTCTTTCGGCCTTGGACGGCGAGTTCGTTCCGGCTGGCCCCTCCGGCTCGCCGTTGCGCGGTCTGGTCAACGTACTGCCGACTGCCCGCAACTTCTACTCGGTAGACCCCAAGGCGGTGCCGTCACGCCTGGCCTGGGAAACCGGTGTCAACCTCGCCGATGGTCTGATTGAGCGCTATCGCGCCGACCACGGCGAGTATCCCAAGTCGGTTGGCCTGTCGGTGTGGGGCACTTCCGCAATGCGTACTTCCGGCGATGACATCGCCGAGGTGCTCGCGCTGATTGGTGTGCATCCGGTGTGGGATGACGCATCTCGCCGTATCGTCGGCCTTGAGCCGATTCCGCTAGAGGAACTGGGACGCCCGCGCATTGACGTGACCGTCCGTATTTCCGGTTTCTTCCGTGATGCGTTTCCGCATGTTATCGACCTTTTGGATGATGCGTTTCAGCTCGTCGTCAAGCTTGATGAATCCGATGAGGACAACTACGTGCGCGCACATGCGAAGGCCGACCAGCAGGAGCGTCCGCGCCGTATCTTCGGTTCCAAGCCGGGCACCTATGGAGCTGGTTTGCTGCAGCTAATCGATTCCGGTTCCTGGCGCGATGACGCGGATCTGGCGAAGGTTTACACGACCTGGGGCGGCTACGCCTATGGTCGCGGCGTCGATGGGGAAGAGGCTGCTGACGATATGAAGACGGCCTACCGCCGTATTCAGGTTGCCGCGAAGAATGCCGATACCCGTGAGCACGACATCGCCGACTCCGATGACTACTTCCAGTTCCACGGTGGCATGATCGCCACGGTCCGTGCGCTGACGGGTTCCGCTCCAGAGGCGTATGTGGGCGATTCCACGCGCCCGGACGCCGTGCGCACCCGCACCCTGCACGAGGAAACGCGACGTGTCTTCCGAGCCCGCGTAGTCAACCCACGCTGGATGCAAGCCATGCGTAACCACGGCTACAAGGGTGCCTTCGAAATGGCTGCAACGGTCGATTACCTCTTCGGCTACGACGCGACGGCACAGGTCATGGATGACTGGATGTACGAAACGCTTACCGACGAGTACGTTGCGAACCCGGAAAACCGCGAGTTCTTTGAACAGTCGAATCCGTGGGCTCTGCACGATATTTCCGAGCGCCTGATGGAGGCCGCCGAGCGCGGTATGTGGGAAAACCCTGACCAGGAACGCATGGATCTGTTGCGCCAGACCTACCTGGATACAGAGGGCGACTTGGAGGAGCGAGCTGACCGGTAGGCGAGCGCTAGTCGTCATCTAACTTGCCGCTACAGCCGGCTAGATGACGACAAGAGAACCGGCCGATAGCCCTAACCACTTGCTCATCTAGTGGCGGTTACACTGGGGAACTATGAGCAAGTGGTTCACAATTATTTACCTCATTGTCGAGATTGCGGCCTTTATCGCACTCGGTGAATGGATTGGCTACGGCTGGACCGTCCTATTGGTTTTGGGCCTGTTCATTGTGGGGTTGGTCTTCGCCGCTATCGAGTTCAAGCGCATCTACCAGAAGTTGCTGCTGGATACTTCTCGTACTCTTACCGAGTACGGACAGAAGCATCCGGAGGAGGCAATCAAGCGCTCGGCAAAGGGCGCGGGACACTTTGTGGCCGACTCGGCAATTCTATTGGTTGGCTCGTGGCTGATTGCCCTGCCGGGCGTCGTCACCACCGTTGTTGGTTTCCTCATGGTGCTACCGCCGACTCGCTGGCTGATTCGTAAGAGCGGATCGGTGGCGCTGCTCAACGGACTCCGCAACTTCAGTGACCGCAGCATGATGGTGGTCTCTCAGTACGGCATGAACCCAGGTACTCCAGGAGCTGGCGCTGGTGCTGGCGGCTTTTCGGGGTTCCCTGGATTCTCTGGTGGTTTCCCGGGCGCGGATGGCAAGAGCTTCCCACAGGATAAAATCGTGCCACCGGCGCCGGACAACGCCTGGGATGATGACCAGGACGACAGCGACAAGCGCTAACTCGAATACTCGCGGACGTAGAGAGTTCTTTTATACAAGTGCACACTAACCGTCAAGCGCGCTCCAGCGAGCACGGGGACTTTGCTCCGAAAGACGCTTCGAAAGACACTCCGGAGAATCCGAGTCGCTGGCAGGCGCGCTTTCGCGCGCTTACCCCACTAAAGCAGCGCCTCCTTCTCGCCTTCATTGCAATCCTCGCTGGTGGATTGCAATTCTTAAGCTACGCACCCCTGAGCTGGTGGTGGACCGCCTGGGTCGGCCTCGCCCTGCTCATTTTTGCCTTCTTCTGCGCAGCCGATTGGAAATCCAGCGTAGTGGGGGGCTTCAGCTGGGCAACAGCGACGGCGCTTTTCTCACTGCCGTGGATCGGCTCCTTCGTCGGTATTGGCCCCTACGTGGCGCTCTCAATTGTGCTGGGTCTCCTCACAATTCCGGCGGCGCTTGCGATGTGGCTGATTGCCCAATCCAGTTTCCCCCTCGCGCTGAAGCTCCCTGGCATGGCCGCTGCGCTCGTGGCAGGGGAGACGCTGCTGGCCCGCTGGCCTTTCGGAGGCTTCCCCTGGCTCCGCGTTGCCTGGGGGCAAGTCGACGGCCCGCTGTCCCCAGCAGTGGCAATCGGCAGCACTGCATTGGTCACTTTCCTCGCTGCTTGCGTTGGTGCGGGACTGGTCGCGCTCACGCTACGTTCCTACGCAACCTCCGCTGCGCTTTTGGTGGGGGCGTTAATCGTCGGCTGGGCTCTTCCTGCGTGGACCCAACCACTGCCTGAACCTACGGCCGCTGACAACGCCCGTGTCGCGGTTATCCAGGGCAATGTTCCTCGCCTCGGTTTAGAGTTCAATGCCCAGCGCCGCGCAGTACTGCAAAACCACGCCGATGCCACCAATGAACTGGCACGACGTGTCCACCAAGGTAAGGAACAGCAGCCGGACATCGTCATCTGGCCTGAAAACTCCTCCGATGTCAGCCCGTTTACGGATGGGGAAGCGGCACGCATTATCGAAAATGCCGCGATGAATATTGGCGCCCCCATCGTGGTCGGCACCTTTACCTACGCCAATGGGGTGCAAAACACCATGGTGGTCTGGGACCCAAAGACCGGCCCCGGCGACCAACACGAGAAAATCTATCTTCAGCCCTTCGGCGAGACCATGCCATTTCGCGAACTACTCCGTCACTTTTCCGACATGGTCGCTCACGCCGGAGACATGACCCCGGGCAACGGCGATGCTGTGGTCACAACACCTGGCACCGATGGTTTAAAAAAGGTCTACCTGGGCCTGGCGACCTGCTACGAAGTGGTTTTCGACGGTGCCTTCCGCAACGCGGTCAACCACGGCGCAACCATGCTTGCCACACCCACGAATAACGCCACCTTCGGTTTCACCGATATGACTTACCAACAGCTGGCCATGAGCCGCATGCGAGCCATGGAGTTCCAACGCTCCACGGCTGTCGCCGCAACCAGCGGTGTGAGCGCTATTGTGGATGCGCACGGAGACGTCGTAAAGCAAAGCAAAATCTTCGAACAGAAAGTGCTCACCGAGACTTTGCCTCAGTACTCCCACCTGACTTTTGCAGCCCGCTTCGGGATGTGGATTGAAGGTCTACTGACTGCATTCGGTATTCTTTGTGTGGTTGGTGCCGTCCTGCGTCGCCGTGGCGGAGATGCCAGGGCAGGCGCAGATGAAGTTGATGGCCGGGATACTGAGCAGAATATGCACTAAGGAGAATCACGAGTGACTGCCCTAAATGAGTCGACGCTGGTTGTCATTCCCACTTTCAACGAGCGGGAAAACCTGCCGGGCGTGATCGCACGCCTGCGCGCAGCGGAGCCGAGCGTCGACATTTTGGTTGTCGATGACTCTTCACCAGACGGCACCGGAGAGCTCGCCGATGAAATCGCTGCCGCTGACAAGGCGGACAACAACGGGAAAGAGCACATCTACGTCCTGCACCGCGAGGGCAAGGGCGGTCTCTGGGGTGCGTACCGCGCGGGCTTCGCTTGGGGTCTCGAGCGCGACTACGAGGTTCTCTGCGAGATGGATGCCGACGGCTCCCACGCACCAGAGCAGTTCCATCTGCTGCTGGAGAAGCTCGAGGACGGCGCCGATGTCGTCATCGGCTCCCGCTACATTCCGGGAGGCAAGACCGTCAACTGGCCAATGAGCCGTCAGGTTCTCTCCCGCGGCGGCAACCTCTACATCTCGCTGGCGCTCGGCGCAGGCATCTCGGATATCACCGCTGGCTACCGTGCTTATCGACGGGAAGTTCTCGAGACCCTCGATCTCGAGAACATTGGCAAGGCTGCGTACCTGTTCCAGACCGAGCTCGCCTTTGAGGCTGTGCAGGCGGGCTTCCTGGTGGAAGAGGTTCCGATCACCTTTACTGAGCGCGAATACGGCGAGTCCAAGATGGATGGCAGCTTTGTGAAGCAGTCTCTGCTGCAGGTCACCAAGTGGGGATTCAAGCACCGCTCACAGCAGGTAAAAAACCTGGGGTCGGAGATTGGTCGCCTGGCTGGTCACGAGTTTAAGCAGCGATTCCGCAAGTAGGGCAACCCTAAAAATTGCAACCACAAAAATTGCGGGCTGCACGTATGAATACGGGCTGCCTGTATGACTGCAGGCTGCAAATGTGAAACTGACTTAGTTTATGACAGTTTCAGGCCATTTTTCAGGCCATTTTTGTCATAAATGCAGTCAGTAACTCGGCTCGGCCCGCCGCAGCCAGCCACCAACGAAAAACGGGCCCGAATAAGGAGCAAAACCTTATCCGGACCCGAATTTCAGTGTTTGATCGACGGCCACAAAGCTCTAAAGTTCGAACCTAACCAGCTCAAACCTTAAGCGTTCTTCTCTGCCTCTTCGGCTTCCTTCTGAGCCTTCAGCAGGCGAGCGGCGTTACGACGACGCTTGCGCAGCAAGTCAACGCGCTCATCCAGCAGCACATCGAGCTCCTCAATGGAGCGACGCTCACGGAGCATGTCCCAGTGAGTCCTCGGCGGCTTCACCGGCTTGGCTTCGGTGCCTTCGCCTTCAACCAGCTCACCAATCTGGCCATTCTTGCACAGCCATTCACCTGGAATTTCCGCGTCATCCGCGAATGGGACCTCGAAGATCTCACCGGATTCAGTGCGGTAGCGGACCATCATTCGCGGCGCGAGGTCATGATCGCGATCGGTCTCATACGAAACGGCGCCCATGCGACTGCCACGAAGAACTCGATCTGCCATGTGGAACGTGCCCCCTTTGGTAGAAATACTAGACCACACATTATAACGCCTTAGTCAGCATTAATGCCATAATTGACTTCTGTGTCAGATCAAAAGCCGAGCACAACTATCGCCAATTGCCAGTGGTGTGGCCGCGAAATGGAGGTCGCCATCCGCGGTCGCCGGCGCAAATTCTGCAGCCAAGCCTGCCGGCAGCGCGCGTATGAAAAACGCACCGGCGTAGCAAAAGGCGCCTCCAGGCCGATTGCCGAACGAATCAATTCGGATCTCACGCTGAAGACCGCCGATGCCACGAGCAGCCCGGCGGACGATGACGTCGTAAAGCGAATAGGGGACGGGCTCTTCGAAGTACGTTGTCTCGCCGAAGACTTGCGCACCGCGCTTGACGACGACATGGAGACCGCCGTCCTACAGGAGATTACGCAGGAATTGATTATGAAAACGCGTGAGGTGGAACGGTTTATCCCATAGCGGATTAAAAGGATAGGATGAGCACTATGAATTCTGGTGTCCGTAAATCAATTATTACTTTGATAGCCGTTGCAGTTGTTGCGCTCGCAATTGTTATTGTGGGACCAGTTTTGTATCGCGTTTTCACGCATGAAGGGGTGCGTACTGGGGATTTCGAGGCTAACGAGCTGCCTGCAGCAACGACTGACGCGAATGGCACCTGGAAGATTGTCGGTGGCGATAACTCACAGAACACCTCCGTTGGCTTTACTTTTAACGAGGTGCTGCCAGGCAGTAGGCGGACGACGTCCGGTTCCACCCACGATGTCACTGGCGAGCTGAAGGTTGCTAACGACAACCTTGAGGACGCATCCGTTGTTGTTGACATGGCAACTCTGACTAGCGATATTGAACGTCGTGACATCAATGTCCGCAACAATATTTTCAGCGTTGAGCAGTACCCAGAAGCTAAGTTTGAGCTTGCAGAGCCGCTCGATATTTCAAGCATTCCAGATAACGGCCAATGGGCAAATATCGAGATTCCGGGACGCCTGACCATTCGCGGTGTCACCAATGATGTCACCGTGCCAATGAAGGCCGCTCGTACCGAAAACCTGGTTTTGCTGTCGGGCACCTTGCCAATCAACCGCCTGGATTACAACGTGCGCCTGCCACAGTTTGTAGCTGCATCCATCGAGGAGAACGGCGAACTCAATCTACGCATTGTCGCGGAGAAGCAGGACGCGTAGGTTTCGGCTAGCAGGCACGGCCATCTAAAGATGGATCGCACGAGAACGAATTTAAAAGAGGCTTCTAGCCAGCAAAAATATGCCCCGTTTCGTCACTGTGACGTAATAAATCCATTTAGTCACACACCGCAGAGGTCCCGCCAAAAACAATTCTGATAGGCCAGTTGGGAGCCACAACGATATGAACACCTACGAAGCAATGTTGCTCGCACGAAAGGTGCGAATGGCGCTACTGATTATCTTCATTGCATTCGTGGCCTACAAGGGCGTGTGGTGGCTCATGGCTGTTGGCATATTTCTGATTGGCATGACGCTGTGGCAGAACAAGCGACTGCGGGAAGAGATTGCCGTCCGCAACGCGGATGAGCTTGTAGCAGACACCAAGACCAATGAACAATAAGCCCGACAGCATGGATCAAGCGTCAAGGTAGAACGGGGCGGAAAACGTGGCAGCCCTAGAAATTCAGAAACCTCCAGACCTAACCACTGTCAATATTTGTCCGATAATATACATTATGACATTTTGGCCTTAGGGGCTTACTCTCCCCATTACCGCCGATGCGCCATTGTCGTCAGGCCTAACCAGCCAGCCAGTCAGTCAGACTGTCCCGCCAACCCGCACCGCCATGCCCACTCAGCAAAGAATTGATTTTCGCTACACGGCTATTCAGGAATTTTTAGTAAAATTCCCTCATGCCTGATTTCTCAGACACATCCAGTAGCTCCGACAGACCCGATACGTCAGACACGTCAGATAGAGCTGACTCGTCCGACGACCCTGAGCCTCGAGCCAAGGTAAACGGGCTCTCTGTAGCCGCAGTAAGCGCAATAACCGTAGCAACCGCAACATCCTCAGCGAACGCAGCAAACACTCCAGGTGATGCCGCGTGATTGTATCCGCGCTCATTGTATTCGCAGCTTTTCTTTTCCTCGTTTTCGCCAACGCAGTTTTCGTTGCTGTCGAGTTTTCCTACCTCACGGTTAACAGAAACGACGTCAAGAAGGCCGCAGACTCCGGCTCAAAGTCCGCATATTTAGTAGACCGTGTTCTATCACGCCCCTCTACTAACCTCTCCGGCGCACAGCTGGGAATTACGGTCACCAGCCTCGTCGCTGGTTTCCTTACCGGACCTTCCCTCGGCGTGCTCCTCGAAGCCGCTTTTGGTGGCACTAGCGTCTCTCCCGCCACCGTCACTGCAATCAGCACTACGGGCGCTTTCATTATCGCAACCTTCACTCAAATGGTCTTTGGCGAACTCGTTCCCAAAAACTGGGCCATCGCCGAGCCCACGAAAGTCGCAAACCTCGTGGTCAGGCCGCAGAATGCCTTCATGTTCGCATTCGGCTGGCTGGTCTGGCTGCTCAACAGCGCGGCTAATTGGGTACTAAAACGGCTCGGCTTCTCCCCTGAGGAAGAGGTTGCCAGTGCCAGAACCGCGGAGGAACTCCGTGCCGTCGTCACGCACTCTAGCGATGAAGGAAAGATTAACCCGCAGACCGCCGAGTTGGTGGCGCGATCGATTGAGTTCGGCGAGCGCACGGCGGCTGATGTGATGACGCCACGCACGCAGATTATCTTTATCGAAGATCAAAGCGTCGCAGAGATGCTGACGGTCGTCGCAGATTCTGGACATGCACGCTTCCCCGTCGTTGGCAATAGTGTCGACGACATTCGCGGCGTGGTGCACTACACAGACCTGCTCAGCGTGCCACACGCACAACGCTTGACGACGTCAGCTGCGAGCCTGGCCAAAGATGTACTCGTGGTGAACGATTCGACCACACTTGATCCGCTGATGCGTCAATTGCGTGAGGATGCATACCAGTTCGCGGTTGTCGTCGATGAGTACGGTGGCACGGACGGCATCGTGACTCTGGAGGACCTCGTTGAGGAAATCGTCGGTGAAATCGATGACGAACAGGACGATCGTTCGTTGCTCTACAGCCGGATTAGCCCCAATACGGTGATTGTTTCCGGTCTCATGCGCCCGGATGAGCTGGGAGAGATTCTGAATCTGGTTTTGCCGGAGGGCGACGAATCCGACACGATTGGCGGATTTATTACCGAGCGCTTAGATCGCATGCCGCGTTTCGGCGACACTGTCACGGTCGAAGCCACCGACCACGAAAACCTCGATCAGGAAAACTTGCCTACCACCGCTGAAGTCGCCTTCCGAGTAGAGCGCATGGCGCGTCACCGCGTTGGCCGTATTCGTGTCCAGGTGGACCGCGTCGGCAACAAGGTCGCGCACAGGGATGAAGGCGCCGATCAGGAAGGCACCAGTCACAACCACGTCGAGCACAACAGCGAACAGGAGGGCTAAATCATGCCACTACTTACTCTTATTTTGCTGTTAGCCCTCAATGCCTGGTTTGTCGCTACTGAATTTGCGATGGTCTCGGCTCGCCGCGACCAAATTGAACCGGATGCCGTCAGCGGCTCTACCAGCGCAAAGTACGCGCTGCGCGGTATCGAAAACGTGTCAGCCTCCCTGACGGCAACACAGCTTGGCATTACCGCCTGTTCCCTGCTCATCGGTGCCGTCGGTGAGCCTGCAATTGCACACTTCTTCGAGCCCTACATGACAGCACTTGGACTCCCCGCGGGCACCGCCCACGTGGTTGCGCTGGTGTTGGCGCTGCTGATCGTCACTTTCTTACACATGGTTGTCGGCGAAATGGTGCCGAAGAACATCGCTATTGCGGCCCCCAGCCCGACAGCGAAGTTCGTGGCTATTCCGCTGTATGTGATTGTGCGGCTACTCAACCCGGTTATCTGGGCGATGAATACGACCTCGAACATCGTGGTTCGTAAGGTTCTTCGCGCCACTCCGAAGGACGAGGTCGATTCCTCCTTCACCGCTAGTCAGGTACAGGATTTCGTCGCCGAGTCCGGGCGTCAGGGGCTTCTCGACGATGACGAGCTCGCACTCCTTCACAAAGCTCTCGGCTTCGAGCATCTCACCGCCGCGGACGTCACTATGGAACTCGACACCCTCGTCACCATTGACCCCGACACCACTGTCGCCGACATCGAAGAGCTCAGCGCACGCACGCGATTTTCCCGCTTCCCCATCACTGATACCGACGGCAGCTTCATCGGCTACATTCACGTCAAGGATCTGCTTTCGCTTGACGACGGTCACCGCGACCAGACCTTCCCGCGGAATCTGATTCGCACCTTCGCAACCGTCAGCCCGAACGCCAAGCTCCAATCGGTCATGCGGCTTATGCAGCGCGAGCAAGCTCACTTCGCCTTGGTGACAGAGCGAAATAGTACTTCGAAGAACTCTGTCAACGGAATCGTTGCACTGGAGGACGTACTAGAAGAGCTCGTCGGCGAAGTGCGCCAGGCAACAGCCTAGCGAGACCGCCGACGAGCCCCGTCGATTCCAGCTGGTTACTTGCTGCTGCGAGCTAGTTAGCTAATTACTTCAGCGCAGCCAGCGCGGAGTCGTAGTCCGGCTCCGTGGTGATCTCATCGACCAGCTGGTTGTAAATAACCTTGCCCTCTTCGTCAGTGATGACTACGGCACGAGCAAGCAGACCTGCGAGCGGGCCATCCTGCTGGACAACACCGAAGGCTTCGCCGAAACCGTGGCGGAAATCCGAGGCAACCTCAACGTTGTCCAGGCCTTCTGCAGCGCAGAAGCGGCCGAGAGCGAACGGCAGGTCACGCGAAACATTAACCACGACGGTGTTGTCCAGCCCAGCAGCGTCCTCGTTGAAGTGACGCACCGAAGCTGCACAAACACCGGTGTCTACAGACGGGAAGATGTTGTAGACGACCTTCTTACCAGCGAAGATCTCCTTGGTGACCTCCCCGAGATCGCCACCGGTGAGGGTAAACTCCGGAGCCTTGTTGCCCACCTGGGGCAGGTCGCCGGAAAGCTGGACTGGGTTGGACTGAAATGCGGTTTGTGTCATAGCGCCCTTTTTACCGCCTTTCGTCAGGATCCTCCAGGCTGTTTCCTGGAAATCAGTAGAATCGTGACAGAAATGAAATTCCGGGCCGCAGTATCTTGAGTAATCTTGCGTATCTTGCGGTCCGGGCCACGCTACTCAGCGGGCCCCACGTTTAAACTCCGAGGAAAGGCAGCCATGAGTTTGATTACCGCAATTGTGTCCATCGATGTCGAAGCTGACAAGATTCCGGAGGCCGCCGAGACCATCGTCGAGATCGACGGCGTGACTGAGGTCTACTCCGTTACTGGCGACTGGGACCTGGTCGTCGTGGTGCGCGCAACTAACCACGATGATTTGGCGGAAATCATTCCAAACCTCATCAGCAAGGTCGACGGCGTCATTCGCACTCAGACTCAGCTGGCTTTCCGCACCTACTCTCAGCACGATCTGGAAAGTGCATTCTCCATCGGGCTGGAGTAGTCGCGGATTCTTCCACCGAACCGTGCCGGTATGCGGTAGCTACTTAACCACTTCCGCCATCGCGCGGCCTGCCTGACGGCCACTGAAAATACAGCCGCCCAGGAATGTGCCTTCCAGTGCGTTGTTGCCGTGGACGCCGCCGCCACCGAAACCAGAGGCCTCGCCTGCGGCGTAGAGCCCCTCAAAGGGAGTTCCGTCGGGGTGCAAGCACTGACCGTCGAGGGTCGTCTCAATGCCGCCGAGCGTTTTGCGGGTCAGCATGCGCAGACGAATAGCAATCAGCGGGCCGTTCTTCGGATCCAAAATCGGTGATGGCGGCACAGAGCGGATGATTTTGTCCCCGAGGAAGTTCCGGGCCACGTTGACGTAATTGACCTGGTAGTCCTTGGAGAAGGGATTGCCGGTCTGCATGTCGCGCTGACGGATCTGCTCCTCAAGCTTCTCCAAGTCAATCTTCGGCGCTGCAGCTCCGGACTCGCTGCCCGAACCAGACTCTCCGCCCGAGCTCGCTTCCACGATCTCGTTCATCCCCTCGACCAGCTTCGGCAAATCGTCGGCAACCACCCAGTCTTCGCCGTTATCCATAAACGCCTGAATGGGCGCGGCGACACCAGAGGTCACCTTGCCAATCAGCTTCTTAATCTCCTTGTCCGTCAGATCCGGATTTTGTTCTGAGCCAGAGAAGATAAACTCCTTGGCCACGATGTTCTTATTCAGCACAAACCAGGAGTAGGAATGTCCGGTAGCCAGAATGTGCTTCATCGTGCCGACAGTATCCGCGCCCGGAATATACGGCGCAGGCAGGCGGTTTCCCTCTGCGTCGAACCACATGGCCGACGGTCCCGGGATGATACGGATACCGTGGTTCGGCCACACTGGATTCCAGTTCTTCATGCCCTCGGTGTAATGCCACATGCGGTCACGGTTGACGAGGTTTGCGCCGGCTTGCTCTGCAATCTCAATGCCACGGCCGTCAACATGCTCTGGCACACCGCAAACCATGTCCTTCGGCATCTCGCCCAGGCGCTCGGTCGGCCAGCACTTACGCACGGCTTCCAGGTTGCCACCGACACCGCCCGTCGCAATGCACACGGCCGACCCGTGGATCTCAAAGTCTTCCCCTGTTTCCTCGCGTGACGACGCCACTCCTCGCTCTAAAGATTCACAGGGAACCAGAATCTTGCCACGCACGCCGACGGCGCGGCCATCTTCTACAATCACCTCATCAACGCGGTGGCGATGGCAGTATTCCACCAGCCCCTTCTTCGCAGCTTCAGCGACCGGCTCTGCGAAAACGCGGACAATCTCGGGGCCTGTGCCCCAGGTCAAGTGGAATCGGGGTACCGAGTTACCGTGACCGTCGGCACGCCCTTCACCGCGCTCAGCCCACCCGACGACAGGCAGGAACTTCACGCCGAGATTGCGGAGGTAGTCGCGCTTCTCCCCCGCCGCGAAGTTCAGGTAGGCCTTGGCCCACTTGCGCCCCCAGTTGTCTTCCTCGCGGTCGAACTGCGCGGAGTTGAACCAGTCAGCTTCAGCGAGCTCGCGGTTGTCCTTGACTCCTAGGCGGCGCTGCTCTGGCGAGTCGACGAGAAAGATTCCTCCCAACGACCAGAAAGCCTGTCCGCCAAGGTTGTTGGCATTCTCCTGATCGACAAGGATGACCTTCTTACCTGCCTGCGTGGCCTCATACGTCGCGACCAATCCGGCAAGTCCGGCGCCGACGACAACAATGTCTGCAGTACGTGTGGTGCTCTGTGCGTTCATAGTTTCGTTTTTAGACCCTAAACACCGCCTTTGAGGTGGTTTTGCCTAAAAACGTGATTTATTTTTGCAGGCTCTATTTATCTAGCGAATTTCCAGCGCGTCCGGAGCTGCCCGCTGCTAGTGAGGCCTGCGTGGCGCATGCACGAGTTCGACCTGCACGAGCGTGACTTTCTCTGCACGCACGAGCGCTTCAAACAGCGACAGGTAGTAATTCCACATCCTCCGAAACACTCTGTCGTAGCCGATACCAGCGGCTTCACGCGCATGAGCTGCAAATAAATCGCGCTGGAGCTGCAAGGTCGTCGCGAAGTGCGAAGGAATGTATTCCTCCGCCGCGATGCGCAGACCGGTTTCCCGGTCAACCATCTTGCGCAGCTCTTCCATGGTGAAAAGTTGCAGCTGTGGCCACACGTAAGCGCGTACGAGGTCCAAGCTACGCTCGGAGAGCGCGTCGAATTTGTCCGTAGCTACCACCATTTGGACGACGATAGTGCCGCGATCGACAAGCAGACGCTCGGCGCTCTTCAGCCAGCGCAGCGCACCTGCACGACCGAAGGTCTCCAGACGCCCGACGTTGATAACCGCCTCGAAGTCAGACTCGAATTCGCGTGGCGACGGAATGTTGCGATCCATCTGGATTACATCTACCGCGCCGCGCAATCCAGCCTTTTCCACCCGTTCCAGCACCGTGCCGGTGTGGTCATCTGAGACGGTAATAACCTCCGCACCCGCTCCCCTTTCTGCAGCTCGAAGTGCAATTTCTCCGCCTGCCGACGGCCATTCGGCTACACGGTCGCCAGCCCGCACTCGAGCGAGATCGAGCATGTGCTCAATATTGCGCACCTGGGCATGCAGAAAATCAGCACGTGCGACGGATTTTGGGGCATCGACATAAGTCACGTCAACTGACCAGTGCGAGGGAACCCCACCCTTGCCCGCACCGCGGGCATAGTTGGGAATCTGTTCACGCGACGAGGTTCGCACTCCGGAGGCGAACAGGCCAGAACCACCCATCAGCAATTCGCCGGAATAAAGCTCCAGCAATGAGGTCGGCAACTCTCCCGCCATATCTGGCCCATCGAGACGCGGGCGTGAACGCGCGACTTTCATCAGACCACGTGCCAGCGGCCCCGACGAGGCAATATCAAACTCGGCGCTGAGCAGTCGGCTGAGAAGCTCTGGCAAGTCATCACTGGACCACTCGCCCGCGAGATAGGACTCCCCCAATCCGAGCCATTCTGAATCAGCTAGTCGAGAATAGAAAACAGGATCAATGACGCTGAAAACGACTGGACGCAATGTGACGGAATCATCGGGAGATTCACTGTCACTGCGGGAACTGGCGCCACCGACACCGTCGATAGCCAAATCGGCGTCACTCGTCGACCGAGTAATGAAGGACTCCCCGACAAACTCGCCGGATTCAACCAGTTCAATGCCGTTGTTCTGGCAGAGCCGCTCGAATGAGCGCTCCATTACGTCAGCACGTTTCGCTAAGAAACGCCCCTCTGGAATACGCGCAACCCGAGGCCATCGCTCTGCGTCAATTGCCTGCCGGCTTGCCGAATTCACCCTGCCCGAACCTCCTAACAATCGCGCCGCATAAAGGTACGAATAACGAACTGAGTTTGCTCTCGAATCCTACCGCGCAGGGACCCAGAATAGGCGGTGGCGCACCGAGAGGATTACTATTGTGGCTTGCCGGCTAAAAGCCGAATCAAAACTTCGAGAACTTTAAAGTCTGTGAGGAGAAAATACATGACCGAGACTCCGTACCGCCCGCACTCCGGACGTCCGCACGTGGTCGTCATCGGTTCGGGTTTCGGTGGCTTGTTCGCGGCGAAGAAGTTGCAGGACGCCGAGGTCGACGTCACTCTCATCGACCGCACTAACCACCACCTGTTCCAGCCGCTGCTCTACCAGGTAGCAACGGGCATCCTTTCCTCGGGCGAAATCGCACCGTCTACTCGCACCATCTTCGACGGTGTTCAGAACGTTCGTGTTGTCAAGGGCGATGTCACCGACATCGATGTCGAAAAGCAGGTCGTGACTTCCGAACTGGGTCACCAGACTTCCAAGTGGGAATACGACCACCTCCTGGTCGCCGCTGGCGCTGGCCAGTCCTACTTCGGCAATGATCACTTTGCCGAGTTTGCTCCGGGTATGAAGAACATCGACGATGCACTCGAGATTCGCGCTCGTATCATTGGCGCATTCGAGCGCGCCGAGCTGACCGACAATCCGGCCGAGCGCGAGCGTCTGCTGACCTTCGTGGTCGTCGGTGCTGGCCCGACCGGCGTTGAGCTTGCTGGTCAGCTGGCCGAGCTGGCTAACCGCACTCTCGCATCGTCTTACCGCAGCTACAACCCGCACGCTGCACGTGTCGTGTTGCTCGACGGCGCACCGCAGGTTCTGCCGCCGTTCGGCAAGCGTCTGGGCCGTAAGGCTCAGAAGTCCTTGGAGAAGATGGGTGTCATCGTCAAGCTGGGCGCGATGGTCACTGACGTCAATGAAGAGGGCGTCACCTACAAGAACATGAAGGATGAAACCGAGGAGTTCATCCCGTCGTTCTGCAAGATTTGGTCTGCCGGCGTGTCCGCTTCCCCGCTGGGTAAGATGATTGCCGAGCAGACCGGCGCCGAGACCGACCGCGCTGGCCGCGTCGTTGTCAACGAGGACATGACAGCTGGTGACTGCAAGAACGTTTACGTCGTGGGCGACATGTCCAACCGCGAGAACCTGCCGGGTGTTGCTCAGGTTGCTATTCAGGGTGGCGAGTATGTCGCTGAGAACATTGCTGCCGAGGCAGACGGCCGCGATGTCGCGGAGCGCCAGCCGTTCGAGTACTTCGACAAGGGCTCCATGGCAACCGTCTCCCGCTTCTCTGCAGTGGCGAAGATGGGCAAGGTTGAGGTCTCCGGCTTCATCGGCTGGGTCCTGTGGCTGGCTGTCCACCTGATGTTCCTGGTGGGCTTCCGCAACCGTCTCGTCTCCTGCGTCAGCTGGGGTCTGAATGTTCTGGACCGCAACCGTTGGCAGATGGTTTCCACCCGCCAGCAGATGTACGCACGCAATGCAATCAATCGCCTGGCCGAGCTCAACAAGGACAAGGCTGAGCAGGATCTGCCTCTGGAAGTTCGCGACACCCGCCGCGAGCACCGCGCAAATAAGAACAAGTAGTTAACTTGCAGGTGGCTAGGTTAGAAAACAGCTAACCAAGGTTAACCACCTGCGAGTTCCCTATCTGGCCCGTTACCACCTATGACGATTTGCTACAGCGGCTTGTCAAGTACCGCAATTCGTAGGTTGGTGCGGGCCAGCAGTTTTTCATCTGCCTTGCGGGTGTGCTCAATGCGCCACAGTTGCATGGTGCGCCCCAGGTACTCCGGCTCCGCAGTAGTGACAATTACCTCGCCGGCCCGGGCGGAGCGGTAAAAATCGGTGTTGTTGTTCACACCGACGACCGGCTTCTTCGCACCGCAGGCAACGAAACCAGCAATAGAGCCAGCAGTCTCACCTAGCGAGCAGTAAACACCGCCATTGGCTAGGCCCCACGGTTGCAGGTGGTCGGGCCCGACTGCGAGCTCCATCTGAATTCGCTCCGGCCCGACATGGACAAACTTCGTGCCCAGCAGCGTATCTAGACCGCCGATTCCGTTATCGCCCAAGGTGCTGTTAAAAACAGCCAGCTCCTCATCGCTCAAGGCTTCCTGGCTAGCCTTCGTCACCAGTGTCATATACTTGCGCAGCCCCTTCCTCTTCGCCTGCTCGGCGGCGGAATCTGCAGAGTTAGAGTCCTGTGAACTGCCATTATTCGCAATAGTCTCGTCAGCCATGCCAAACATTGTGCCAGCGCACGCCATCACTTGTGGCAGTTTTAACGTTAAAACCAGTAACAAATTCTGAGTCCCAGATACAACGAACCCTGGCCAGGCTTTAAGATGGTGGGCATGACCGATAACAATGAACTCGCACAAATTGGTGTCGTCGGGCTCGCCGTCATGGGCTCGAATATCGCGCGCAACTTCGCCCACAAGGGACACACAGTTGCCGTGTACAACCGCAGCCCGGAGAAAACTCGCACCCTCATCGCTGAACACGGTGATGAAGGCTCATTCATCCCGTCCGAGACCATCGAAGAGTTCGTCGCTTCGCTGGAGCGCCCGCGTCGCGCTCTGATTATGGTTCAGGCAGGTGCCGCTACTGATGCGGTCATCGATCAGCTTGCCGACGTGATGGAGCCCGGCGACATCATCATTGATGGCGGTAACTCTCTTTACACGGACACCATCCGTCGTGAGAAGGCTATTCGCGCCCGTGGCCTGCACTACGTTGGCACTGGTATTTCCGGTGGTGAGGAAGGCGCTCTGACCGGCCCATCCATTATGCCGGGTGGCACGAAGGAGTCCTACGAGTCCCTCGGCCCGCTGCTGGAGTCCATCTCCGCTCACGTTGATGGCGTTCCGTGCTGTACACACATTTCCTCCGATGGCGCTGGCCACTTCGTGAAGATGGTCCACAACGGCATCGAGTACGCGGATATGCAGGTCATCGGCGAGGCCTACCACCTGCTGCGCGAGGCCGCTGGCCTCACCCCTGCCGAGATTGCAGATATCTTCCGCGAGTGGAATAAGGGAGACCTGGACTCCTACCTGGTCGAGATCACCGCTGAGGTTCTCTCTCAGGTCGATGAGAAGACCGGCAAGCCGCTGGTGGATGTCATCGTGGATGCCGCTGGACAGAAGGGCACTGGCCGTTGGACAGTAAAGGCCGCTTTGGACTTGGGCATTCCGGTAACTGGTATTGGCGAGGCCGTGTTCGCTCGCGCCCTGTCTTCTTCCCTTGCTCAGCGTAAGGCTGCGCGCAACCTGCCGTCGGGAAGCCTGGCTAAGGCCCCGGAAGATCGCGATGCTTTTGTGGAACGCGTCCGTAAGGCTCTCTACGCTTCCAAGATCATTGCCTACTCGCAGGGCTTTGATGAGATTAACGCTGGCGCCAAGGAGTACGGCTGGGAAATTGACCGCGGTGCGCTGGCAACCATCTGGCGTGGTGGCTGCATCATTCGCGCTCAGTTCCTGAACCGCATCAAGGAAGCGTACGACCGCGATCCGGAGCTGCCGGCGCTGGTACTCGACGAGTACTTCCGTGACCAGGTCACCGAGTGCCTCGACGCCTGGCGCGATGTTGTTGTCACTGCAGCACAAATGGGTATCCCGGCTCCGGTGTTCTCCTCCTCGCTGGCTTACTATGACGGCCTGCGTGCAGAGCGCCTGCCGGCAGCGCTGGTTCAGGGGCAGCGTGACTACTTCGGTGCACACACTTACAAGCGCGTTGACCGCGAGGGCGCTTTCCACACCCTCTGGTCTGGCGACCGCTCCGAGGTTGAAGCATAGTGTTGAAGTCTGTCGCTTCACACTCTTGAAGTTAAAAGGGGTCTGAGATGCCATTTCCATTGAAGGCGAAGCCTGATTTTGTGCCACGAGTTCTTTCCATCGCCGGCACAGACCCAACCGGTGGGGCTGGACTGCATGCCGATTTAAAGTCAATTGCTGCCGCCGGTGGTTATGGCATGGGCGTGGTCACCGCTTTGGTATCTCAGAACACCGTGGGCGTCCGTGCCGTCCACACCCCACCTGTTGACTTCCTCGTCGAGCAGCTGGCTGCTGTGACTGAGGATGTCACCATCGACGCGGTGAAGATTGGCATGTTGGGGTCACGAGAACTCACGCAGGCCGTCACCAGCTGGGTTCAGGAGACCAAGCCAGCCGTGGTTGTTCTCGATCCGGTTATGGTCGCTACCTCCGGCGACCGTCTGCTTGACGAAGATGCCATGGATGCAATGCGGGACTTGGTCGCGGAAGCCACCGTCATCACGCCGAATGTTCCCGAACTGGCGTTGCTTGCCGACGCCCCGGAGGCCAGCGACTTCACTGAGCTGATTGAGCAGGCGCTGGAGTTCGCGGGCAAGAACGATGTCATCGTGATTGCAAAAGCTGGTCACTTAAGTGATGAGGAAGCCGGAAATGCCGTGGCATCCCCCGATGGCCAGGTTTTCTTCAGCTCTTCTCCCCGCATTCACACTGAGAACACCCATGGCACGGGTTGTTCGCTGTCCGCTGCTCTCGCCACACGGATTGGTGGAGGCTCTGCGATCAATGATGCCCTGCGCTGGACTACGCGCTGGCTCAGCGAGTCCATTCGTTTCTCGGATAACCTCAACGTCGGCCAGGGGCACGGCCCCATTGACCACGGCCACAGGGCTCGTCGCCTGGAAAAGGTCGCGCTTCGGCGAATGCAACCAGTACATCTGAACTCCAGTTTTTCCCCAGGAGCCATCGAAGGCACTGACACTGCGCAATCGCCAAAAGAGTTGGAATCTTTCTTCGGGCGCTCACTCCAGATTGCTCCGGCGGGACCCTTTACTTCCCAGCTGTGGCGGGATATCGAAGACATCATTGCCGAGATTGGCGGAATGTTCAGCGTACCCACGATGCTCCGCGGCGACCTTTCCTCGGAAGAAACCAACTTCTTCGTCGCTCAAGAGGCCTGGTACTTACACCAAGTTTTCCCAGTCCTGTCACATCTGGCGACCAAAGCACCCTGCCCAAAGGAACAGGTTCTGTGGTCATCGGTCGCGCAGGAAGCCCTGGTGCGTGCGTTGGAATTGAGCAATAACACGCTGGAAGAGGCTTCTTCGGCGCTCGAGGACATCGAGCCGACAACCATCACGCAGCTTTTGCTGGACGTGCATTCTTCCTGTAGCGCTTTCAATCCATATCGGGTCGCCGTAACCAGTATCGTCGCCGAAATGTGGGTTACAGCCGAGCTGACTCTGCAAGGAAAATCGCTGGTTGATGGGGATTCCACGATTGCGGACTGGGTGGAGGTGTATTCCGACCCCGAGTATGTTGACAGTGTTCAGCAGGCTCTCGAGGTCCTTGAAGAGAATATGTCCACGGCCAGCGATGCGGAGCTCAAATCTATCCGCAACATCTTCCGTCGAGCCGCCGTTCTTGAGCGCGAGGTCTATGCGCAACCGGGTCGCGGTTGGTAAATCTCATGGGACGGTAGTTTCCAGTTCACCGGACGTGCCTATTGCATGGCAGTCCGGGGATAGCGGTATTCTAACAAGCATGCCCCCTCCCGCTGAGTCCAGTGATTTCAGACAGTTGGGCACGCCGGAAGCAATTGTGAGTATTCTGCGTGCCCAGCACATAACTTCGCCCACCGCCGTGCAGGTGGCAACTTTGCCAGATGCTTTCGCTGGCAAGGACGTTCTTGCACAGGCCCCCACAGGCTCGGGCAAAACGCTCGCATTCGGCATTCCGCTGGTCACGTTACTCAATAACGCCTCTCCAGCGCTTCCCCGTTACCCGCGCGCGCTTATTATTTCGCCGACGCGGGAACTTGCAGATCAAATTGCTGATGTCCTCGCTGACATCGGCGCCGCTGCAGGTCTGCGTGTCTTGAGCTTGGTCGGCGGTGACTCCGTGGCCAAGCAGCAGACTCTGCTCGCAGCACCAGTCGATATCGCTGTGGTCACACCGGGTCGCGCACACGATTTGCGCCGCCGCGGTCTACTCAATCTTGAGCAGGTTCTTACCGTTGTCGTAGACGAAGCGGACATGCTCGCTGACATGGGCTTTCTGCCCGATGTTCTGGGCCTAGTCCGTGCGTGTCCGAAGTCGGCACAGCGCATGGTCTTTTCCGCCACGATTAACGACGACGCCGCGGGGCTTATCCGCGATCGTCGCGCAAGTAGCACCGAAGTTGCGAAACACAAGGTCACTGCATCCCGGCTGACCATGCGCAATATGCGGCATCTGTTACTTCGGGTAGAGGACAACACTGAGGCAGACGAAGTGGTCGCCTGGATTGCCTCCCGCAAGGATCAGTGCGTCATCTTCGCCAACTCTAAGGCGCGTGTCGTGCAGCTGGCTAAGTTTTTACAGTTCTACGACATCAAGTTAGGTTTCCTCCACGGCGATCGCGGCCAGGCAACTCGTCGCGCAGTCCTCAAGGCCTTTGCCGACGGTGAAATCAATGTCCTCGTCACCACGGATGTGGCCGCTCGGGGCATTGATATCGATGCTCTTGACTTGGTTGTGCACGCGGATCCGCCAAGGGATTCCGCGACGTACATTCACCGCTCGGGTCGCACGGCGCGTGCAGGTGCTTCCGGCACGGTAGCGATGATTGTGCGTGACCGCCAGGTTGATCAGGCCCGTGAGCTGCTGGCAGGAGCCGGCGTTGAAGCTGAAGAGCTGCGCGCAGCTCCGGGGCTGCCGCGATTTGTCAAGGAACTGGGCGCACGCCGTCCGCGCCGGGCTCGTCAAGATCAGAGCCAATCGGCAGGCGGTGCTAGTGGTTCCGGGTACCGCGGGCGCGGCGGCCCGTCGGCAAGCGGAAAGAATCGTGCTGGCGGTCGCGTACACCGCCCCAAGCGAGGGAAAAAGAAGAAGAGATAATCAGTGGGTATTGTTCTCAATATTGTCGCGGTTGTCGGCTTTATCGCGCTAACCGCTGGCACCGGCCTCTTTGTGGCGTTTGAATTCGCGCTGACGGGACTGGAGCGTTCTACGATTGACGCCGACCGCGCCCGTTCAGCGGATGCACCTGCTGAGGCCGTTCACAAGGCACATAATCGACTGTCCTTCCACCTCTCCGGTGCGCAGCTGGGCATTACGTTGACGACGCTGGCAACTGGTTTCCTCGCGGAACCGGTGCTGGCGCAGTACTTCACGCCGATGCTGCATTGGATGGGGCTCAGCGAGTCTGCAGCGGGACCGACCGCACTGATTCTTGCGCTCATTGTGGCCACGATGTTGTCAATGGTCTACGGCGAGTTGGTGCCGAAGAATGTCGCGATTACAGAGCCGCTGGCTTCGGCGCGCGTTACGGCTCGTCCGGTGATGGCGTTTAACTGGGTGTTCCGCTACTTCATTCAGTCGCTGAATGCCTCGGCGAACTGGCTGGTGCGCAAGCTCGGCATTGAACCGGCGGATGAGCTGGCTTCGGCGCGTTCCCCGCAGGAGCTGGAAGCACTGGTGCGCAATTCTGCGGAGCAGGGTGCATTGGATGAGTCGAAGGCTGCTGTGCTCGAGTCGTCGTTACGCTTTGGCGAAACTACTGCGGAGGACCTGATGACGCCGCGGTCGACGATTACTTCTCTCGATGTCGATGACACGGCGCTGGATCTGCTGGCTGTCGCCATCGAATCAGGACATTCCCGCTTCCCCATTACTGACGGGGACCTCGATGCCACTGTCGGTGTTGTCCACGTCAAGGACGCATTCGCGGTGCCTGCGGCGAAGCGCTCAACTACCACCATGCGGGAGGTTGCACGGCCAGTGCCCACGCTGCCGCAGTCGCTGGACGGCGATGCCGTACTGGAGGCCGTGCGTTCGGCTGGTTCGCAGATTGCGCTGGTCGCGGACGAGTATGGCGGCATCGCCGGCATTGTCACCATCGAGGACGTCGTCGAGGAAATTCTTGGCGAGGTCTGGGATGAGTACGACGACAAGGAGTCCGAGCAGGAAGTCAAGCGCGCAATTGAAGGCTGGAATTGCTCCGGCCTTGTGCGTACCGACGAGCTGCCGACCAAGGTCGGATACTTCGCCCCGGAGGGCAGCTTCGAAACCCTCGGTGGCCTGATTATGTTTGCGCTCGGTCGCATCCCGGAGGTCGGTGACGTCGTCCTACTGCCAGAGACCGAACGCGACTTCATGGACGAGTTCGAATCGGGTATCGCCGGACGCTGGTACGCCCGCATTCTGGCGATGGATGACCGCCGCGTGGATCGTGCCATTTTGATTCCTGTGACCAACGAGCGTGCTAAGGAGATGTTCAACCTATGAGTGACTGGTTTGGAATCCTCCTGACCTTCTTCTTGTTGTTGGTCAACGCATTTTTCGTGGGCGCGGAGTTCTCACTTATTGCTGCTCGCCGTGACCGTTTGGAAGCGCTGCTGGCTCAGGGAAAGAAGCGCGCTCGCACAGTTATCAATGCTTCTGAGCACCTGTCGATGATGCTCGCCGCCGCACAGCTGGGCATCACCATTGCCTCGCTGCTGCTGGGTAAGGTCTCTGAACCGGCGCTGGCACATCTGCTGGAAGCTCCTTTCCACGCCATGGGTATTCCGGAATCACTGCTACACCCGCTGAGCTTTGCCATCGCGTTGATGCTGGTGTCAGTGCTGCACATCATGCTCGGCGAAATGGTCCCGAAGAACATCGCGCTGGCTGGCCCAGAGACGATGGCCATGCTGCTTATTCCGGTTCATATGGTCTTCTACCGCCTGACCAAGCCGCTGTTGCTGCTGTTTAACTGGATGGCTCGCCATACGCTGAGGCTGTTCGGCATTGAGCAGCGCGATGAGCTCGACACCACTGTCGACTCCACGGAGTTGGCATCGATGATTGCGGAGTCTCGTCAAGAGGGGCTCCTTGACAGCGAGGAGCACGTCCGACTTCGTCGCACGCTGGCCTCGGCCACGCGCACCATTGAGGAGGTGCTAATTCCGCACGAGCAGATTCGGCGCCTCCCCACTGCACCGACTGTGGGCGACCTAGAGACGGCTGTCACCGAAACTGGCTTCTCCCGGTTCCCCGTCGCTGCGGCCAACAATGAACCCAACGAGTACCGTGGCTACGTTCACGTCAAGGATGTCCTCGACCGCGTCATGGACCCTGCCTCCGGACCGGAGACAGCCATCCCTGATGACGAGATTCGCCCGATGATCGAGATTCCGATCGATGCCACGCTGGATGAGGGATTGCGCATCATGCGCCGCTACAGCGCCCACATGGCAGTGGCTGTACGCGCTCGCATGCCAAAGCCGCACCTGCGCGCAAGCGCCCCGGCAAGTATCGCCCCGAAGACCGGTGCTTTCTCCGGCGCGGAGCAGATCGGCATCGTGGCTCTGGAGGACCTCATCGAAGAGCAGGTCGGTGTCGTGCGTGACTGGACCCACGAGGTCTCCCCGCGTCGCAGCGGTGCACCAAAGCAGTACCCAATCGTGAACCAGCCCCGAATCCGGCCGGGCACCACGCAGGGACACCAGCAGTGACATCTACGCCCGATTCGTCTTTCGACTGGCGTGAAGCCAAAGCAAGGCATATCGCCCGCGTCGATGCCCTGACCCGCGATCACCTGTCCCGTCGCAGTCGTGGCCAGCGCCACCCGGTGTGGGACTTCATCTTCGAGTACTACCCCGTCAAGCCCGGTCAACTCCGCCGCTGGTCACCGGGCATCGGCGTAGATCTTCCCGGTGCGACAGCCAAGGACATCAGTCACCTGAAGTTTTTTACCCTCGACATGGATGACGCTACCGACAGTCCTGCTAGCAAGGAGCCCACCGATACCGCCTCGGGGACGGCACGCATGGATGTTTCGGCGTACGTCGATAAGCGAGGTAAGACGGTGGCGTACATCGGCAATCTGTTACGTTCGACGCGCGCGAATCCAGCGCACTTTGACTGCTTCGGCCTGCATGAATGGGCGATGGTGTATCGCCAGCCCGAGCATCGTCACCCGGAGCCACTGCGGCTTGGTCAGGCAGGCACGGACGAGGTCGTCGAGGCCCACACAGTGCGGTGTACGCACTTCGACGCCTTCCGCTTCTTCACGCCCGACGCCGTCCCGCTCAACGAGTTTGCGCCGACGCGCGAGACACAGCCGCACTGTGAGCAGATGGGCTGTCTGCACGCCAACATGGACTTGTATAAATGGGCGACCAAGCTCGGCGAGGCGGTGCCCGGCGACCTGTGGCTGGATACTTTCGAGCTCGCGTGCAGTGCCCGTGAGTTGGATATGCGCGCCGCTCCCTACGATCTGCGGGATTGGAGCTTTGCTCCCATTCGCATTGAGACTCCCGAGGGCAAGGCCGAGTACGTCCGCCGCCAGCGTGAGATTTCTGCTCGCGCCGACGTCCTGCGCGGGCGTTTGCTGCAAGTAGTAGATGTCGCATTGTCCACGCAGTAGAGTTGGCAGGAGTTACGTGCGCGTTTGTGCTTTACGACGAGGTCTGCTGCGAGTCGACAGCGCCGAGCACACTCAGCATAGAAAGGGCTAAAACGACATGGGACGACACGCCTCGGGTGAGAACAACTATCGAGTGGCTAAGGGGCCTTTTATTGCCGTCTTGGTCGTCATTGTTCTGGTGGCTGCGGTTTTTGCCTGGGTTAATCTGCGCAAGAGCAACGATTCGTCGATTGATGCGGACCGTGCACGGTGTACCAAGGGTGACCTGACACTGGTGGTGACCGCTTACCCTGCTGCGGTGGGCTCGGCACAGAAACTCGTGCAGGACTATGGCGAGTCAAATCCCGTGGTGAGGGACTTCTGCGTGCGGCCACAGATTACTGTGGCCGGCTCGCAGGAGGTTGTGAACGCCTTGGCTGATGCTGACGGTGCTGAAGCTGGTGAGGGGGCTCCGGAGGACCCCGCTGCGGATGATTCTGCAGCTGACGAGGCCAGCGCCGGAATTATGACGCCGGGAGTCTGGATTCCCGCCGATATCTCCTTCGTGGATCAAGCGAAGAATTCAGACAAGGTCAAGGTCAACAACCCCAAGACGTGGTTGCCACCGATTGCCAGTGGCGTGGCCTTCACAACCAATCGTGCTGACCAGCTGAACAACGCCACCTGGGAAGAGCTTGCGGGATTGCGCGTGGCCGCCCCCGGTGGCTCCGATGCTGCACTGTCTGCCGTGATCAGTGCTCGACTTGGCGGCGGCCCGGATGTCGCTCGCGAACGCGCGGACTTGGGTGAGGTCTACACCTCCAATACTCTGCTGACCATGCTCAGCCAGAATGTCGCCGAATTCGACGGTGTGGCCGCAACCCAGCCCATGCTGCAGATGGCCGGCGAGGGGCTGAAGCTGGTCTCCCCTGCGGATGCACCCCAGCTGCACGCGCCAGTTGTCACCTTTGGCTCCGGCGGCAAGATCGACGAGAACACGGCTCGCGCGGCCGAGGACTTCCGGAACTTCGCGGCAGATCACGGCGCCGACGGCGAAGCTAGTGAGAGCACCTTCAGCCCTAAAGTAGCGGAGAACTTTGGAGTGCTCTCGCAGATCCAGACAGATTCCTTTGCGCTGCCGCCAGCACTGGAGCAGCCGGACGCGCAACAGCCCGCAACTGCGGTGGGTTCGGCACTCCTGCTTACTGACACCTCCGAAGGCATCGATGTCGGGGCGCTGTCTGCGGCACTGACCGGCGCTATCGATGCGGCACCTGGCGGCCGTTACGGCCTGTGGACATTCGCCCCCGAGGTGAACCGTCTCGCGGAACTTCCAGCCCCCGATGACGAGGCCAACAATGGCGCAGACGCCGTAAAGAGCTCGCTGGCCGAACTTCCGGCCGGTGGTGAGGCGCAGTTCTGGCCAGCGCTTATCGATGCCTACCAGGCCGCCCGCGACACCTACTCCCCTGACAAGCCGAACCGGCTCGTCGTGCTCACCTCGGGGCGCGATGCCTCGGGCGCCGATGCCGCCGAGTCCGTCGAGCGAATCAAGGAACTCATTAGCCCGGACCGCCCGGTAACGATTGAGGTCATCGTGCTTCCCGACGGGGACAGCTCCATCCCTGAACTGCAGGAAGTGGCGAATATGACCACTGGTTCTCTGCGCATTGCGGCTGACTATGGCGATGGCCTGGCCTCTCAGTTGGCTGCGGCAATCGGTACCGAGTAACCAGCAAAAACCGCCTCCATCTGGCCCAACCTCGGGAGAGGAAAACGGAACCAGTTGTGGAAGGCGGTTTTCGTTTAGTTTTGTTTCGCTTCTTTGAGCGGCGGCCGTAGCAGCAACGCCACTATCTAGCCGTATCGCTGGCTGTTAGGAGATGCGGCGGCGACGGCGCTCAGCCAACTCGTCGATGCCAGTACCTGGGTTTTCCTGAGTACCGTCGATACGCTCGGATGGGAAGGAGGCGATGGTGCCAGTCAGTTCCTTCATAATGCCCGGGACAGCAATGCCGAACACTCCCTGGCCACCGTTGAGCAGGTCAATGACTTCTTCATTGGAGCGACACTGGTAGACGGTGCGACCGTCGGAAACCAGCGTGATGGTAGCCAGGTCATCGACACCGAGGTCGCGCAGACGGTCGACAGCCAGACGGATGTTCTGCAGGGAAATACCGGTGTCCAGCAGACCGCGAACAATCTTCAAAACGAGGATGTCGCGGAAGGAGTACAGACGCTGGGTGCCCGAGCCCTTGGCGGTACGAATCGAAGGCTCCACCAGTTTGGTGCGCGCCCAGTAGTCCAGCTGACGGTAAGAAATGCCCGCTACCTGACATGCGATGGGAACGCGGTAGCCAACTTGCTCGTCCGGTCCCATGTCGAACAGGGATTCCTGGACCGCGCGTGGCTCTTGCGAGTCCGACGCACGGAGCTCATTGTCGCCAAAGAGCGAACCGCTGTTGTCGTCGACCATATAAATTCTCCCGAGGTAGTTTCACTGCCGTTATTTATCTTTCGCCAAGGTTAATCGGCTGTCAATACATCACAGGACGACACGCCGAATCTCTAAACCTAAAGTTAAGGTTTAGAGTTTGGAGTCGCAGTTTCCCCAGCTCAAGCACAGCCCGGGAGAAAAACCCCAGGAAGGGGTGAAACTATAACTTAAGAAAAGTTACCCCTTTTATGGGGTCATTCAGCGACGTGCCGGAGGAAATACGCGCCACAACTACATCAAAAGTTGTCAGGTGTTCACTCCAGTCACACTGCTAACGGTCGCTATCGGAAGCCGAGTCGGCGCCACCGTCGGCTTCACCATCGGACTCCCTACCCTCCGCATCACCATACGGCTCGGCAAAGTAGTCAGCATCAATACTGTCGAGAAATTCAGCAAACTCCGACACCGACGCCTCGACAGAGTCGGTCTCCGTGTCGTCGGTAAGCGAACCGCCATTGGTAGCGACAAGACGCGCCGACACCGACATGGCATCGAGCACATCGCGTGCAACATATAGCGGCACCTCAAGCTCGCTGGCGATAAGGATTAGGTCGGAGGGGCGCATGTCAATCTCTGCGCCGCCTTCAAGCACCAGGCTGGCGATGAAAACGCCCTCGTGCACGCCCGTAATCTGACCACGCAGGGCGCTCTGCCCCACCATGTCCAGCGTATCGACAAAGACGTCATGCATGCCCGGACGACGCTGCGTAGCGCCGGTCTCGCGGGCGGAGTACTCCGTCGCCGTCGCCAAATCAATCCAGATCGGGATAATCCGGTTAGTCTCTTCGGCATGCAGGAGCAGCACCGGATCATCCTCAGGAGGGTGCGCCATCCAGTCTAGAAACTTGACTTCTACGAGTTTTTCGTCCATAACAGCGATAATTGTAGCGAGCCGCTATTCACGCGGGACTACTGACTACTTCCCCAGATCTTTGTTGACCTGGCGCTTGACCAAAGTGCCGTGCAGCGTGACCATCAGCGCGGTCATCTCACGACCCATTTCCACAGCCTTCTGCTTGCCACTAGCCGCACGCGACTTACTCAGCGGACTAGCTGCCAGCGACACCAAATCAGCCTCACGGGTCGCAGCGGTACGCACAGTTTTGAGGTGGCGGGCATCCAGACCGAACTCAGACAGCTTGACTGCCGTCTCGGTGATGAGCAGGTCATCGCCGTCGAACATGTTCAGCGTGTCCGGAGTAATCAAGCCGACGCGGACCAGCTCAGTGATGAACTTCTCGCTAGCGCCGGTGCGCTCTGCCAGCTCCGCCTGCGTCAGCGAGACCACTGCAGCTTCGCGGAACTGATCCGCCGTCACCAGTGGAGTAACCGAAGCCAGACCGTCGCCGCCAGCGTTGCCCGCATCAATTTCGTCGAGCTGCTCTTTAATAACCTTCAGCGGCAAGTAGTTATCGCGCTGAACGGTCAGAATGTAGCGCAGGCGGTCAATGTCCGCCTGGCTGTAGCGACGATAGCCCGAGGAACTACGCGACGGGCACAGCAGCCCTTCCGACTCGAGAAAACGAATTTTGGACAGCGTTACATCAGGGAACTCAACCTTGACTTCCTTCAGCACAGCACCGATGGTCTTCTTCTTGCCCACCGAGCGTGCTTGCTTCGCAGTGCTTTCTGACGAAGCCGGCTGCGAAACCGCTGATTTGTGTACTGCTGCCACTGGTCTTTTCCGAGCCTTTACAAAAATAAGGGGGTTAATGCCGACAGACGTCGACACTAACCGATGTCGAATTAGTTACCGATAAGGAATACGAGGCGGAACTTACCGACCTGGACCTCGTCACCATTAGCCAGAACCGCGGAGTTCTTCGGCTCGCGGTTAACGTAGGTGCCGTTCAGCGATCCCACGTCGACAACCTCGTAGGAGTCACCGTTCTTGCGGAACTCTGCGTGGCGACGGGAAACAGTCACGTCATCGAGGAAAATGTCGCTTTCCGGGTGACGACCAGCGGTGGTGACTGCCTGATCGAGCAGGAAACGCGAACCCGCGTTTGGCCCCCGCTTGACGACCAAGAGTGCCGAGCCTGCCGGAAGTCCTTCAACACCGGAGACCGTGGAGTCCGTGTTAGAGCTGGACTCCATCTCCTTCAGCAAATCTGCACGGAAGACCGAGGTGGTCTCGACCGATGCCTCTGGCTGGCCGCTATTGCTAGTCATATCTTTCCCTCCGGGATAACCTTGGGCGATTTACTCGTTACTTTTTAGATAATAGCGCCCCAACCGCTTTCGTGTTGTTATCTAATCCCAACCATGTTGTGACGCAGCTCACCGAGAGGGTATGTACAACATGATTGATATGCGTAAATACCGACATCGGAGAGCTTTCTCCGTGGGTGTACCTAGGCCGGTCACTTGAGAAATATTTTCAAATTGTTACCAAACCTGTGGTTACGGCTTACCTAAACATCGCTGCAATTGAACCGACGACCGAGCCACCACCATTGCTCAATGGGTTGTCGTTGACCATGTACGTCCACGTCGAGCTCGGGCGGGCAAGTCCCGTGTCCTCCAGATGCGCGCCATCGCTATCGATTTCGGCCTCCTGGAAGGTCTGCACCGACTCGGTGACGGCATTGTTGACCAGGTTTTTAAAGGCACCGATGGCGGCGCGGTGGAACTCATCAATGGGGCTTTCCTTAGCCAGCGCGCGCAGGTGAATCGACTCCCGCAGGTCGTCCAGATCCGCCAGGTGTTCCGACCATCCGAGATCCAGGTGGCTCAGCATGATTTCCCGGGCAGCGTCCTCGGCGACGTCGCGCCCGGCTGCGGCTTCCACGTCTTTCGCCCGCGCCGATGCCAGCTTGGACAGTTCTTCCCAGGCAGCATTCGTAGTCAGCAGTTTCTCCCGGCGCTCATCCAGAATCTCGCGCTGGTCGCCGATGAGCTTGTTGTACTTCCACGTCGTCGCATGAATGGACAGCATGGTCGCCTCTGTCACGCGCTGTGCTCGGTCGATGAACTGGTATGCCCGCTTATCGCGGACGCGACCGTCGTCTTCAGGCAGCACGCTCAGTGTTTCGCCGGCAGCACCTTCGGAAATCACCGGGTCATCCAGGGAGACAAAGAACACCGACGAGCCCGGATCGCCCTGGCGCCCGGCGCGGCCACGCAACTGGTTATCCAGTCGGTCAGTGCGGTGCTTACCCAGACCAATGACGCATAGGCCACCGCGTTCGACTACGGCATCGCGGTTGGATTCGTCTGCCCCTCCGAGGCGGATGTCGGTACCGCGGCCGGCCATCTGGGTGGACACCGTGACGCGGCCAATATCGCCAGCACCCGCGATGACTTGGGCCTCCAGCTCGTCGTTCTTCGCGTTCAGTACCGACGATTCGATGCCGCGCAGAACCAGCGCATCGGCCAGTCGTTCCGATTCCGCCACGTCACGGGTGCCTACGAGTATTGGTCGACCAGTGCCGTTGAGTTCCACGACCTCGTCGACAAGCGCGGCGAACGCGTCGTCGGTGGTGGCGTAGATGCGGTCGGGCTCGTCGTCACGGATGCATGGGACGTTGGGTTCAATGACAGAGACGTGGAGTCCGTAGAACTCGCGGAACTGGTCGCCCGCGGAGGTGGCGGTGCCGGTCATGCCGCAGGTGATGTCGTAGCGGCCGACGAGTTGCTGGATGGTCATGGAGTCTAGGATGCGACCGCCCTCCGAGACTTGCAGGCCCTCCTTGGCCTCTACCGCCGCCTGTAGACCGTCCGGCCAGCGCTGCAGTTCCGCCACGCGTCCCTTCGAGGCGTCGATGAGCTGTACCTTGCCGTCGCGCACGATGTAGTCGACATCGCGCTGCAGCAGCTCGTGGGCGTGCAGTGCGACGTTGACCTGAACCAGGGTGGTGCCGACGTGTTCGGCGTCGTACAGCGAGCTGATGCCGAGCAGCCGTTCGACGCGCGCAGCGCCGGTATCGGTGAGGAAGACATTGCGGCGGCCTTCGTCGACGGTGTAGTCATCGCCGAGCTGCAGGCGGCGCACCACGTCGGTAATCTGCCCGGTTGGCGCGGTGCCAGGTTCGTTGCCGGCGAGCACGAGTGGGACCAGCGCTTCATCGACCAGCACGGAGTCGGCTTCGTCGATGATGGCGACGTCAGCAGGCGACTGCACGCGGTCTTCGATAGTCGGCGCGCAACGGTCGCGCAGGACGTCAAAGCCGAGTTCGTTGACGGCGGCGTAGATGATGTCTGCCGCATATGCTTTACGACGCTCCCCCGGACCATCCTGCGGCGAAATAGCCGCCACCGAGAGTCCAAGGAACCCGAACAGCGGTTGCATCCACTGCGCGTCGCGGCCTGCGAGGTAGTCGTTGACGGTCACGGAGTGCACGCGGTGGCCACGCAGCGCGAACCCGGCTGCGGCCAGGGCGCCGGAGAGAGTCTTGCCCTCACCGGTGGCCATCTGGACAACGTCTCCCTCCATGAGCGCCAGCGCGCCTTGCAGCTGCACATCGAAGGGGCGCATGGATAGGGTGCGTTGGGAGACTTCGCGGAGCGCGGCTAAAAGCTCCGGTGCATCGGTGGCGTGTTGGCGGGCGAAGTCGGCGAGGTCGGCGTCGGAAAGCGCCTGTACCTGTGGCTCGAGCTCAGCAGCGCGCGCCACCAGCCCTACGCTGCGTTTTTGGTTGCGCCCCTGCTTGCCGCCGAGAGCCTTCCAAAACCAATTAAACCCAGCCATCTTCTACCCTTCCTGCGCACGTGTGGTTGTCGGCGCGTTCTGACTCACCAGAGTAATCAATCTGGACCGGCCTTCGGAGTGTCAATCGCTGCCAGCGAATTTGCACCATATGTCTTTGGTCACATCTTGAGTTTGAAACAATGGAGTTAACACTTGTTACGAACACATTCTTGTGATCATTTTTCGGAAGGACTTGAAATCCCCTATGGCAATCGAATTCATCCCCACTGCTGACCTGGTTGACGAAATCGGCCCGGACGTGCGTTCCTGCGATACTCAGATGCGCGACCTCGGCGGTCGCCTGGAGTTCTGTGGCAAGATCTCCACGGTCAAGTGCTTCCAGGACAACGCGCTGCTGAAGAAGGTCCTCTCCGAGCCGTCTGAGGGCGGCGTGCTCGTCATCGACGGTGACGCTTCTGTCCACACTGCGCTGGTCGGTGACGTGATTGCGGGGCTCGGCAAGGACAATGGCTGGGCTGGCGTGATCGTCAACGGTGCAATCCGCGACTCTAAGCTGATTGGCGAGATGGACTTCGGCTGCAAGGCGCTTGGCACAAACCCGCGCAAGTCCACCAAGACCGGCGAGGGCGAGCGCGATGTCGTTGTCTCCTTCGGCGGCATTGACTTCGTTCCGGGCGAGACGCTCTACGCGGACTCTGACGGCATTGTCGTGCGCTAGTGCGATTGTGCGCTAGTGCGGTGCGATAGACGGCAAACAAACCGTAAGCAATAGCCGTAAACAAAAACCGCCGCCTCCCGGAATCTTCCAGAAGGCGGCGGTTATTTTTGTCGGGCTGACCGGATTTGAACCGACGACCCCCTCACCCCCAGTGAGGTGCGCTACCAAACTGCGCTACAGCCCGTGTGCACGAAAGTGCAACGAGCTATAGGTTACATCATTGGTGTTTGCTGGCGGAAATCGCCCCTGACGCATGCCCTACCTATCGCATTACTGCAGGTAGATGGTCACAGGCGTGGATGTCTCCGCCATCTGTCCCTCCGGTGGATCGATCGAGGCAACCTTGCCCATGATCGCGGCCACAGAATTGGTCTGGTTGCCCTCTGCGTCGACGACGGTCACGTTCTGGTAGCCGTTGGTACGCAGCTCCACCTCGACCGAGGCCGGGCTCTTGCCCACCACACCCTGCGGGATAGTACCCCGGCCGCTACTGCGCTCACCGGGCCCAGGGATAGCTGGTGGCGACTCGCGAAGTTGATCCAGCTCCTGCTCAAGGCGCTCACGGGTGTCGTTAATCGTGCCCGACGGGTCCAAACGATCGGTAGGGCTTGTCGTGGTTTCCTCCGGCGAGGTTGTCGTCGGCGTCGGGCTTGACGACGTCTCCTGCGTCGGCTCCGCCATATTGTCGTTTTTGTCCTCGGTTCCGGAAGTAAAGGACAAAACCAGGGCTACCAGCGCGACTACGGCCACCATCGCGGCAATGGCCACGATGGCGACGGGCTTACCCCAGCCCTTCTTGGAGTCATCGTTACCGCGGTTGTCGCGGTTATTACCGCGGTTGTTGCCGTTGTTCGGGTCGCCGTAACCGCCTGCGACACCTGCACCACCTGCAGCGTACTGCTGGGTCTGACCTGCCTGCTGGCTCGCCTGACTATAGCCGCGCTCTTCTTCAGACAGCGGCGCCCAGTACTGGCCACTGCCCTGTGCGCCAGCACCTTGCGCCCCGGCACCCGCGCCTGAGCCGACACCGGCACCTCGCGGGTTATCAAATCGTGTTTCACCGCCACGCTGGAGGAATTGCGTCTCAGAGGAGTCGCCACCGAAGTATTCGGTCGGTTGCTCGCCCGCAAAGTCGGCATCTGGGTTGTACCCGCGATGTCCCTCGCCCCGCGGAATGTAGCGAGTCGCGGAGTCATCGCCGTATGAGCTTGAGGAATCGCGTCCGTAGCTGTTGTCTCGGCCGTCGTGCTGAGAGCCGTCACGGTTGTTGCCGCGCCTGACCATTGTCAGTTCTCCTTATCGCTAATTTCCTAAAACTCCAAAATGCCAACGAAAAGCCCAAAATGCAATTGCCTAAATCACATTTTGGGCTTTTCTCAGCTCAGTTCGAGCGACTAGCAGGGCTTAAAAGCACGTCCCAGCGGCGCTTCCTAGCAGCTTCCTACCGACGCTTCTTCTTTTCGCGGACACGCACCGCGATGCGCACTGGCGAGCCCTCGAATCCGAATTCTTCACGCAGCTTGCGCTCCAGGAAGCGACGGTAGCCGTGCTCCAGGAAGCCGGTTGTGAACAGCACAATCACCGGCGGGCGCGAGGACGCCTGGGTGGCAAACAGCACGCGCGGCTGTCGACCACCACGCAGCGGTGGCGGGTTCTGCTGCATAATCGCACGCAACCAAGTGTTCAAGCGACCAGTGGAGATGCGCTTATCCCACGACTCCACAGCCTCCAGCATGGCCGGCTCCAGCTTCTGCACAGCACGCCCGGTCTTGGCGGAGATATTCACCCGACGAGCCCACGGCACATGTGCCAGTTGCTCTTCAATCTCGCGCTCGAGCAGGTCGCGGCGGTCCTCATCCATGAGGTCCCACTTGTTGTAGGCCACCACAAGTGCGCGACCGGAGTCGAGAATCATGCGCAGCACGCGCTGATCTTGCTCGGTAATCTGCTCAGAGGCATCGACCAGGAAGATCACAACCTCGGCGTTATCAATCGTCGAACGAGTACGCAGCGAAGCGTAGAACTCGTGGCCCTTGGCGGTCTTGGTCTTCTTGCGGATACCCGCGGTATCCACGAAGCGCCACAGCGTGTCGTTCATCTGCACCAGCGAGTCCACCGGATCAACCGTAGTACCGGCCACGTCGCTGACTACTGCGCGATCTTCACCGGAGAGTTTGTTCAGCAGCGAGGACTTGCCCACATTCGGCTTGCCCACCAGCGCCACGCGACGCGGCCCGGTCGGCAGCGACTTCGCACGCGGCACCTCCGGGAAGGAGGCCACAACTTCGTCCATCACGTCGGCATTGCCACGACCGTGGAGGGCCGAGGTTGGGTGCGGCTCGCCGAGCCCGAGGGCCCAGAACTCCGCGACGTCGCCAAGCTGCGAATCCGACTCGAACTTGTTGGCGGCGAGAATAACCGGCTGCTCCGCGCGCTGCAGACGTCGGGCCATAACCTCTTCCGTGGCGGTGATGCCGACGGTGGTGTCGACGACCATGACAATCACATCGGCGGTCTCCATGGCGGTCTCCGCCTGACGAGCAATCGCCGCGTGCATGCCCTTGGCATCCGGATCCCAGCCGCCGGTGTCCTGCACCCAGAAGCGACGTCCGCCCCATTCACCCAGGTAGGAGATGCGGTCGCGGGTCACGCCCGGGAAGTCTTCGACAACTGCTTCACGACGGCCAATGAACCTGTTAACCATGGTGGACTTACCAACATTCGGTCGTCCCACAATGGCCACGGTCGGAAGAGCTTCTTCCTCCTCGTCGCTGACACCAAGTGCTGCGAATGCGTTTTCCAACTCTTCCCAGTCGGCATCGTCGTCGATCTGGCCGGTTTCGGCGCGCTCGATGGCTTCGGAGATGATCGTCTCGTGGTCAGCGATCGTGCGGTCGATGAACTCGTCTGCGCTGGTGTGGCTACCTGCGGTGCCCGGCGCGTTTTCGCTCTCCACGTTTGCGACCAGGTGTCCGGCGGTGTCGTCGTCAGCGTCCTCGGAGTCCTCGTAAGAGCCCTCGAACTCCTCGTTGTCGACATCGTCCCAGTCCATGGTGGACCCCGGGTAGCCGGCCTCAACGACATCGAGGACGTTTTCCACGACCTCTTCGATGTCCATCTCAGAGGTGTCCAAAATGAATGCGTCTTCGGCTGGCTTCAGCGGCGAGGTCGCACGGTTGCTGTCGAGTTCGTCGCGGCGGATGACGTCGGCAAGCACGGTGTCGAAGTCAGCGTCACGACCAGTGGCGATGTCCTGGTCGTAGCGGCGGCGGGCGCGCACCTCAGCGGAGGCGGTCATGAAGATTTTCGCCGGAACGTCCGGAAGCACAACCGTGCCGATGTCGCGGCCTTCCACCACACAGCGCACCGCCGATGCGGCCAGCGAGCGCTGGAGCGCAACCAGGTTGGTGCGCACGGCCGGAATCGCGGAGACAGCCGACACGTTGCGGGTAACCTCCGGGCCGCGAATCTCGCCGGAAACATCCTCGCCGTCGAGGAGGACAGCGGTGGAGTTCGGGTCATCGGAGACTTCCAGTGGCAGGGCGGCGGTCGCCTTGGCCACGGCTTCCTCGTCGGTCGGGTCAATGCCCTGGCGCAGCACCCACAGGGTGGCCACGCGGTACATTGCGCCGGTGTCCAGGTACTTTGCGCCCAGTTCGGTTGCGACCATCCGAGAGACAGTCGACTTGCCAGTGCCGGAGGGGCCATCGATGGCAACCAACAGCATGTCGTCAGTGTTCTGCTCGCTCATGTGGGCTCCTTCAGCGCCTTGTTGTTCCACTCCGTGGTTTTCTTCGTTCTTCTTCACTAGTGCCATTTACAGCCCCACCGCGTTGTAGAGGGAGGTCAGCTCAGCGCGGTTGAGTGCGCGGAGAGCGCCCGGGGTCTGCTCGCCCAGCTGGACAGTGTGAATCTTAGTGCGCACCAGGCGCTCGACCGGGAAGCCCGCAGTCTTGAGCATCCGGCGCACAATGTGCTTGCGCCCCTCGTGCAGCTCGATGCGGACGATAGAGCGCCCCTGCCAAACATCGATGATCTGCGCCATGTCCGCCTTAGCGATGCCATCATCGAGCTCAATGCCCTTTTCCAGCTCACGCATGACCTTGGGGTCGACCTCGCCGACAACGGTGGCCATGTAGGTCTTGGTGACCTCGTAGCTCGGGTGCATCAGACGGTTGGCCAGCTCACCATCGTTGGTGAGCAGCAGCAGCCCTTCGGTGGGCGCATCCAGACGACCAACGTGGAAGAGCCGCTGACCAGCGCTGATCTTCTCACCGATGATGTCGCCCACACACGGGCGGCCCATGTCATCGTGCATGGTCGACTGCACACCACGCGGCTTGTTCAGGACGAAGTACTGCATGTCCTCATTGACGATGACGCGGGAACCATCAACGCGAATCACAGACGTGTTCGGGTCCACCCGTACGCCCTGTCGCGTCACAATCTTGCCGTCGACCTCGACGCGGCCTTCGTCGATAAGCTTTTCCGCCATACGACGCGACGCCACGCCTGCCTGCGCGAGTACCTTCTGCAGGCGCACGCCCTCACCTGCTTGGCTGTGAGCGCGCTTGCCCGAGCTACGACGGTCGGAGTCCACGTGCTGATGGCGCGCCGGGCGGGCGTTGGACACGTAAATGTCCTTCGCGTGGACGTTGGAGGTCTCCATCTTCGCGCCGCTGTCGCGACGGCTGCGATTGCGCTGGGCGTTAGTGGAGCCGTGTACGCGGTTG
>NZ_KV836272.1:28951-35059 GCF_001838295.1 Corynebacterium sp. HMSC074C04 | reverse complement strand
TTACGGTTCTTGTGTGCCGGTGTGCCTTCTCGGCGAGCGGGTTTAGCCACTTGACCTACATCCTTTTCAAGCGTTGGAGAATGTTCTGTTTGTTAGAACGTCAGCGCCAGGCGACGCTGTTCTCTCCCCCGTGGGCCCAAAATGGCCGGTGGAAGCAGGTTAATAAAGAGAATTACAGAGAAAGCCTCGCGCCTTGTCGTCTAGCCACCTTAGCACGTTTCTCGCAAAACGCCAGCTTAACGACGTCCCGCGCGGCCTCTACTTCGAGGCGCCGCCAAAGTGCCCCTTAAAGCGCTGCGGCTGCCCTACAGCGCTGCGACCCACTCTCGCACGCCCGGCAGCCACTGCGTAGCTTTCGACACAAACTCCTGCTGACCCAGCGTGCCCGCTCCCGCCTGCACCGACCCCAGCAGCGGCACCCCGGTGATGCGTGGCAGTTCTTCCAGGTTCGTCTCGATGATCGGGTCGACATCCGCCGGCAGCGAACCTCCCACCAGCGCCGTGACATTGACCCCACGCCCCCGCGCCACCTCGACGGTGAGCTCCGCCTCGTTCAGGCAGCCCAGCCCCAACCGCGTCACGACCACCATCTGACTACCCGGCAGCAACGCCGCCAACTCCGGCAGCGCCCAATCCTCGCCGAGCCGCACCAACAAGCCGCCCGCGCCCTCCACGAGGACAACGCGGTTCGGCCCGTCGATAAGCTTGATCTTCTCCGCGATCTCCGTGGCGTTCGGCAGGCGCATTCCCGCGCGCTGCGCCGCCGCCACCGGCGCCATCGGCTCGGGGTAACGCTCGAAGCCATGCAGATTGTCGATCCCCGTCAGCTCCGCGACAGTGTCCAAATCACCGCCGTCAGGGTCCGGAAATCCGGTCTGAATTGGTTTGACGACGTGCACCTGCCTGCCCTCCCCGCGTAGTGCCGCCGCCAGGGCCGCCGTGCCGATGGTCTTTCCAATATCGGTACCGGTGCCGGTGACAAGGACGATGCTCATGGTGGTTAGTGCTCCTTTTGGCTGTGGTGGTGTGCTGGTTGTGCTTCTTGTTGTGACGCTGTTGTGTTGCTTCGCTGCGCGGTTGGTCGTCGTGCTGATTGCGCTACTTGTTGTGCTGCTTCGCTGCGCTACCTACGTTGTTCCTCTGCGGCGACTATGGCGGCGATGGCCTCGCAGATGCGGTCGACCTCGTCATTGGTGCTGATGTACGGCGGCATGGTGTAGACCAGCTTGCCGAATGGGCGCAGCCACACCCCGGCATCGACAGCTGCTGCGGTAGCCAGGCCCATGTCCACTGGGCGCTGCATCTCCACGACACCGATTGCGCCAAGGACACGCACGTCGGCCACGGCATCGCTGCTGGCTAGGGGCTGGAGCTGGTCGCGGAATCGGGACTCGATGCGCGGGACATCCTCACGCCACTGCCCTTCTGCAATCAGGTCGAGCTGCGCGCAGGCCACCGCACAGGCCAAGGGGTTGCCCATGAAGGTCGGGCCGTGCATGATGCCTCCGCCTGCACCACCGGAAATAGTACGAGCCACATCGGCGGTGGTGAGGGTGGCTGCGAAGCTCATGAAGCCGCCGGTCAGCGCCTTGCCGACACACATAATATCCGGCACAATCCCGGCCGCCTGCGTCGTGAACAGGTCACCAGCACGGCCGAAGCCGGTGGCAATCTCATCCGCGATGAGGAGAATGCCGTGCTTGTCACACAGCTTCCGGAGCCCTACAAGCAGCTCATGATCATGGAACCGCATGCCACCAGCGCCTTGGACCACCGGTTCAACGATGAGGCCGGCGACGGAGTCGTCGATAAGCGAATCGAAGTGCGCTAGATAGCGTGCGCGTTCCTCTTCGGTTGCGCCGCGGGCGGGTGGTTTGTCGGCGAAGACCTGCGGAGTCCACTGGCCCGTCCACAGCGAATGCATGCCGCCCTCGGGGTCGCAGACGGTCATGGGCGCGCGGGTGTCGCCGTGATAGCCGCCGCGCCAGGTGGCCAGGCGGGTGCGCTCGGGATGGCCTTTGGCCTGCTGATACTGCAACGCCATTTTGATCGCCACCTCGACGGAGACCGAGCCAGAGTCCGAGTAGAAGATGGCATCGAAGCCGGGGCCCGCGAGCTTCAAGAGTTTCTCCGCCAGCTCAATGGCCGGGCGGTGTGTCAGTCCGCCGAACATGACGTGCGACATGGTGGTGGCCTGCTTCTTCGCGGCTGCGACCAGCTTCGGGTGCGAGTGGCCGTGGCATGCGGCCCACCAGCTGCTCATGCCATCGATCAGGGTGTGGCCGTCGGCGAGGTGGAGGTTGACGCCCTCGGCGGACTCGACCAGTTTGGGCGCGACCGGCGACGGGATGGGGCCGTATGGGTGCCAGATGTGGTCGGCGTCGAAGGCTGCGAGGTCGGCGACGGATGCTTGCGTTGGCTGCGGTGTAGGCGACTTCGCGGATGCTGGTGCAGACGACGGTACGAGCGGCTGGGTGGTTTCCGAGGCTGTCATGATACTCAAGCATAGTACCTGTACAGCGCCAGACTTGAACACTGTTCGGGGTTGGTGTTTGGGACTTTTCGCAAGGATTACAGACAGTCTCAGCGACTTTACGACACCCATGTCACCTCGTGGCAGCTGTGGAGGTGGCATGAGGTGACGGGGGTGTCGTGAAGTGAAATTTTGGGCTCGAGGGCAGCGGCAGCGGGCCGGGCGCGGCAGCGGCACCGGCAGGGGGCTAAACCCGATAAGCCAGCCAGCTAGTACAACCGTCCCGCTTGGCTCCACACCTGTCGGCGACGCATAGCCAGCTCAGCCGCCTTTCCTGTGATCGTGATGGGCGGCCGAGCGAAGGCGTAGTTACCGTTGTAGCGGTTCCCGCCATTTGCCAGGTGACGTCGGATTTCCGCGGCCGTTTGCCTCAAGGTGGCTACTGCGGAGCCGTCGAAAAGCTGTGACCAGACAATCCGGATGACATTCAGCCCGAGATTCTTCAGGCGCTTTTCGCGCTCCAACTCCTTTGCGATTGCCACCTGAGTGTCCGCAACCCCGCCGTCGGTGTATTTCATACGGCCATCGAACTCGACGACCAGCCCAAGTTCGGGCAGATAAAAGTCCACGCGTGCGATGAAGCCACGTTCATCCCGAAAGGAAACCTGCTGAAGCAACGGAGCCCGAGAATCGTCGACAGAAGCTAGCCCCGCCTGGACGATTGCTTCTTTAGTGAGCGATTCCCCAATGCTTTCCGACGACGCTGTCGCTTGCCGCAACAACCTCCTGGCCTGCGCATTTCCCGGAGCACGGGGATACGCAGCCAACGTGGCCAACAGTTCCTCGGTATCGGTGTGGCGCTGGAGGGCGGCGTCGGCAAGCACTAGTGCATTATGCGGGGTGCGAGAACGGCAGACATCGATGACGGACTTTGGGACATCGGTGACGAGGCGGCCATCGACTTCTACGACGTCCTCGGGGAGAATCCGGCCGGAGACGCGGATGAGGCGTTTGTGCGGCTGGTACGGGCCATTCGGTGTGCTTCGCAATTGCCCACGCGTGCGGCCGGAGTTGGCTATCGCGATGGGAGTGCCATGCGTCAGTAGAGGTAAACCATGGAGGGCAGCGGCAGCATCGCGGGTGATTACGGTGGCGGTGCCGCGATGAATGAGCGCTTTGATTTCCAGAACGTAGCGTTCGGTGCTGTGTAAGGCGAGCCACCTGTCGACGGGCACGTACGCGCCATGCGCGAGCCACAGAAGGCTGCCGCTTTTGGCTCGCCGGTGGAGATCACGGTCGGAGTGCTGGCCGATTCGGGAAATTGCGAAGGTGCTGGGACGGGCGCATTCGCACTGCTGGCCGGTACGGATGATGTCGTCGGCGTCGTAGATCCACTGCGGCATCGGATTGCGCTCCTGAGGTCCAGGCAACTGCTGGTCGGTGGGTGGTGTGTGCTGGGCGGTGCGAGTGTTTGCGTGTTTGTGTGTTTGCGAGTGCTACGTTCTCATTTTTTTGACACACGCGGAGGGTCAGGAGGCGTCGATTTGGCGTTGGCTGTGGATAGTTTGCAGTTTTCGGGAGTTATCCACAGGGCATGCGGTGGGCGCAACAGGGGGCAAAGACCCGTAGTGCGCAGCGAGCGGCAGTGAGCAGCCCCTAAACGCGACTTCACGACACCCATGTCACCTCGTGGCAGCTTTGGAGGTGGCATGAGGTGACACGCGTGTCGTGAAGTGGATCGATAACCGTGAAGTGAATCTAAAACGGAGTGGCTCGCCTAGCCACCACCCCAAGCCCTGCCTAGTCCAACGGCTCGTCGATCAAGTCGACCTCTGGCAGCAGCGGAGCCAAGTCAGGCAGCTGGTCTAGCGAATCAATCCCCAAAAGCTCCAGGAACAGCGTCGTCGTAACGTACAAATGCGCACCGGTGGCCGGGTCCTCTCCCGACTCGGCAATCAGCCCGCGCGCGACCAGCGTGCGCATCACACCATCAACATTGACGCCGCGCACACCGGAGACCTGCGCACGCGTGGCCGGCTGCCGGTACGCCACCACTGCCAGCGTCTCCATAGCTGCACGTGAGAGCTTCGACTGCGAGCCATCCAGCAAGAAGCGCTCCACCGCGCTGGCGTGCGCGGGAGCCGTGTAGAAGCGCCAGCCCTCATCCGTTTCACGCAGCTCAATGCCGCTGCGGCGCGCACGGTATTCGTACTCGATTTCGCGAAGCACGTCACGGATATCGCTTGCGGAAACATCCAGCGCCCGCGCCATATCCTCCGCCGCCACCGGCGTATCGACCACAAGCAGAATCGACTCCACGCCTGCTCGCAACGGGTCAATGGGTGGCAACTGCGCCGGAGAAGCAGACGCAGACTCCGTGGCCTGCTCGGATGGTGCGGAACTGGTTTCGCTCATGCGCGTCAGATTACGCAACCTCCCGCGCCGGGCGCTAATTAGTGGCCGCTAATTAGCTGGGCCCCAACTCAGCCCCAGCCCAACCAAGCCCGACCGAGCCCGCACCGAGCAGGGCCCAACCACGCCCGCCCGAGCCCGACCGAGCCCAACAGCCAGCACAAATCAACAGCCACCTACTCCCAGTTCGCCGCCGCCACGACGGCCGGGTCCACGTCGAGCCCGGTCCAGGCCACGTGGATTTCCTCCAGCGCTTCCTCCTGCTCCACACCGATCGCCTTGGCTCGGTAGAGCTCCAGCAGCGCGAGGAACCGCCCGACGACCTCCATGGACACGCGGCACTCCGATGTCAGCTGCGTAAAAGTCAGCCAGGTCCCCTCGCCTGCCAGCCGCAGTGAGTCCAGAATCTTGCCCGCCTGTTCCGGCACGGACACGGGCACGCCGTGGATGTGCCCGACACCGACTTCCTCCGGCGGCTTCGGCCGCATTACGACGGCCGCAAACTCGGCAAACTCCCCGAGCGTCATGCCCAGGCGCACGGGCGGCAGCAACTCCTCGAACTGCTTGTCCGGCCCCACGGCCCGCGGATAGCGCCGCGGCGCAGTCTTCTGCCACTCCTCGAATTGGTCGGCCACCTTGCCATACGCCTGGTACTGCAGCAGTCGGGCGAACAGCAGGTCGCGCGCTTCTAGCAGTTCGAGGTCTTCTTCGCTGTCGACGTCGCCACGCGGTAGGAGCCGTGCGGTTTTGAGGTCGAGCAGCGTCGCTGCCACGACGAGGAATTCGGTGATTTCGTCGAGGTCACTGACTGCGTCGAGGCTGCGCGTGTAGGCGATGAACTCGTCTGTGACCGCCGCCAGCGCGACTTCGGTGACGTCCATCTTTTTGCTGCTGATCAGCTGCAGTAGCAGGTCGAATGGGCCGTTGAAGTTCGCGAGTGCGACGCGGAAGCCGGTGATTTCTTCCTGCACGCCCTCGCTTGACGACGGTTCGGGAGTGTAACTATCCGGGGAAGTCACCTATTATTTGCGGCCTTTGCGCTCGATGACCTCGCGGGCCAGGTTGCGGTACTGTGCCGCGGCTGGAGTGTTTGGCGCCCAGGTGGTGATGGGCTCACCGGCGACGGAGGTTTCCGGGAAGCGGACGGTGCGGGTGATGACCGTGTCAAAGACCTTGTCACCGAAGACCTCGATGAGGCGTTCCATGACTTCCTTGGCGTGGCG
>NZ_KV836272.1:0-28851 GCF_001838295.1 Corynebacterium sp. HMSC074C04 | reverse complement strand
GTGCGGCGGTCGAACATGGTGACCAGAATGCCGGAGACTTCCAGGTTGAAGTTCAGGCGGTCGCGGACCTTGGCCACTGTGTCGGTGAGCAGTGCCAGGCCGCGCAGGGAGAAGTACTCCGCCACCATCGGGATGATGACGCCCTCGGCGATGGTCAGGGCGTTGACGGTCAGCAGGCCCAGCGATGGCTGGCAGTCAATGATGATGAAGTCGTAGTCATTCATCACTGGGCGCAGTGCGCGCCCCAAGGCCTGCTCGCGGCCGACTTCGTTGACAAGCTGGATCTCTGCTGCCGACAGGTCAATATTGGCCGGGACCAGATCCAGGCCGGAAACCTTGGTGTGGTGGATGGCGTCGCGGACGTCGGTGGTGTCGTCGACGATGAGGTTGTAGACGGTCAGGTCGAGTTCCTCATGCGGGACACCAAGACCGGCGGATAGTGCACCTTGCGGATCCAAGTCAACGAGCAGGACTTTACGACCGAACTCCGCCAGTGCCGCGCCCAGGTTGATGGTTGAGGTGGTCTTACCCACGCCGCCCTTCTGGTTACACATTGCCAGGATGACCGCGGGACCGTGACTGGTCAGGGGTGCGGGTTCCGGCAGCTCACGTGCCGGACGACCGGTGAGACCGAGTTCAACTCGATCGGCCTCAAACAACCCTTCTTCAGCCACAGTCAATCCCTCTTCCTTGAAGATTTCTCATCAATTCTACTGCGCCACGTAATGCCGCCACGTAATACCGCCATATATTACCGCCGCGTAGTAGCGCTACATACTACCGCCGCATATTACCGCGAGTATTCAGCCCGTGGGTGAGCCCCCGCCCAGACTCGTCGCATATTCTCCGCGGTAATCATGGTGTAAATCTGGGTCGTCGTCACTGAGGCGTGTCCCAATAGCTCTTGGACGACGCGCACATCGGCACCACCTTCAATGAGGTGCGTGCCGAAACTGTGGCGCAGGGTGTGCGGGGAAATTTTCACGCTCAGCCCGGCGCGCTCACCCAACTCCGCCAGCGTATTTCCGGCCGACTGTCGCGACAGCCTGCGTCCCAGCGAGTTGATAAACAGCGCCGGCCCGGTGTTCGCCCGCACCCAGCTCGGACGCCCGCGTGTCAGCCAGGCATCGAGCGCCGCCATGGCCGGCGAGCCCACTGGCACAATGCGCTCCTTACCGCCCTTGCCGCGCAGTAACACGAGGTTGGTTTCGCGATCCACGTCATCGATATCCAGGCCGGTGACTTCTGAAACTCGCGCACCTGTCGAGTACAAAAACTCCACCAGTGCGCGGTTGCGCAGGTCGGTCACGTCTGCGGTGTCGTCGGCGGGGATGGACTCGATTAGGCGGGTGACCTCGTCAATGCTGAGTGCCTTTGGATACCGCGAGGGCTGCTTCGGCGGCGCCACTCGCTTGGCGACATCCGCCTCCAACGCCCCCTCGCCCACCGCGAACCTGTGGAAGCTCCGCACGGCCGACAGCGACCGCGTCACCGAGGTCGGGGCCAACGCTGGCCTACCCGCCGACTTATCTCCCCGCGCCAGATACGCCAGGAACTCTGTTACGTCCTGCTCGGTGACCTGCGCCAATTCCGTGCGCCCGATCTCCCGCAGGTAGGTGCGGTACTTCTCCAAGTCGCGCTTATAACTAGCGAGCGTATTCGCCGACAGGCCCTTTTCCACCGCGAGGTAGGTCACGAAGGCGTCGACAAGCGGATCAATTGAACTCATCGGATACGTTTCAGGTCCGCTCCGGCGCCAAGCTGCTCCGTCCGGCGCTTCGCCAGGGCCGTCGGTCGAATCGTAAACGGCTCCGCGACCGCGCGCGGCGTGGCGCCTCGCAGTAGCACCTCCGCCGCCAGCAGAATGCCGGACAGTGCGATGCCGTTGAGGATCTCTCCGCGCAGCGCCATCGCCACCGCTTCCTCGACGTCAATCCACGACGCAGTCATGTCCGCTTCCTCATCGTGGGCTTCCGGCTTATCGACGGCACGGAGACCCCTAGCCAGGTAGATCCGGACCGCTTCCTCTGCGAAGCCGGGCGAGCTGAACATATCAGTAAGCAGGGACCAGGACTCGGCCTCCAGCCCGGCTTCCTCCACTAGCTCACGCTTGGCGGCCTCCAGCGGGTCTTCGTCTGCGACGTCGAGGAGCCCGGCCGGCAATTCCACCAGACGCTCCCCTGCCGCCTGCCGCCACTGATTCAGCAGGTAGAGGCGGTTATCCTCATCTGCGGCAACGACTGCAACAGCGCCGAAATGCTCCACAATCTCACGGGCGGACACATTCCCACCCGGCATTCGCACCTGGTCGCGGCGGATCGCGAGAATAGGTGCCTCGAGAACAATCTCGGAATCAACAACGTCAAATTGGTGCGCCATGAGATTCACTCTAATAGGTAGGCCGGATTCGACCTTGTGGACCTAAGCTAAGCGCGCTTGAGGGCTGCGGCGATGAGGCCGTCGAAAAGCGGATGAGCGTTGGTGGGGCGTGACTTCAGCTCCGGGTGCGCCTGCGTGGCCACGAGGTATGGGTGCACATCTGTGGGGTACTCGACGAATTCGACGAGCTTGCCGTCCGGCGAGGTGCCCGAGATGACCAGGCCTGCTTCTTCGAGCTGGGCACGGTATGCGTTGTTGACCTCGTAGCGGTGGCGGTGACGCTCGGTGACCTCGGTGCTGCCGTAGAGACGCGCGACGACGGAGTCTTCAGCGAGCTTCGCCGGGTAGGAACCCAGACGCATGGAGCCACCTAGGTCAGCCTCGCCGGAGACGGCCTGGAGCTGCTCCTCCATCGTGGCAATGACCGGCTCGGCCGCGTTTTCGTCGAACTCGGTCGACGAGGCGCCTTCGACACCCGCGGTGCGTGCCGCCTCGATGACAACACACTGCATACCCAGGCAGATTCCCAAAAGTGGCATGCCGGTTTCCTTGGCGTAGCGGATGGTCGCGATTTTGCCTTCAATCCCACGCCCGCCGAAGCCACCGGGGATGACAATCGCGTCAACGCCGGCCATGTTTTCTTTCAGCCCCTCGGGGGTTTCGCAGTCGTCGGAGGCGACCCAGCGGATGTTCGCCTTCACGCGGTGGGCGAAACCGGCTGCGCGCACGGCTTCTGCGACGGACAGGTAGGCGTCCGGCAGGTCGATGTACTTGCCGACGAGCGCCACCGTGACCTCGCTCTTTGGGTTGTGAACTCGCTCGAGCAGGTCTCCCCACACAGCCCAATCCATGTCGCGGAACGGCAGGTTGAGGCGGCGAATGATGAAGGTGTCCAGGTGCTCGTCGTAGAGGACCTTCGGGATGTCGTAGATGCTCGGCGCATCTGGGCAGGACACCACGCCCTCGCGGTCGATGTCACACATCAGCGCAATCTTGTTTTTGAGGGAGTCGGGGACGTCGCGGTCGCATCGCAAAACGACGGCATCGGGAACCAGGCCAATCGAGCGAAGTTCAGCTACTGAGTGCTGGGTGGGCTTGGTCTTCAGTTCCTTGGAGGGGCCGAGGTATGGAACCAGTGACACGTGGAGGTAGAAGACGTTTTCGCGGCCGACGTCGTGACGCACTTGCCGCGCAGCTTCCAGGAAGGGCTGCGATTCAATATCGCCGACGGTGCCGCCAATTTCGGTGATGACCACGTCGGGTTTTTCTCCGTTTGCGTCCGCGTTGCCCATGGCGACGATGCGGGATTTAATCTCGTCGGTGATGTGCGGGATGACCTGGACGGTCTGGCCGAGGAATTCGCCGCGGCGCTCTTTGGCGATGACCGAGGAATAGACCTTGCCGGTGGTGACGTTGCCGCCGGCGGAGAGGTTGCGGTCGAGGAAGCGCTCGTAATGCCCCAGGTCCAGGTCGGTTTCCGCGCCGTCTTCGGTGACGAAGACCTCGCCGTGCTGGAAGGGGTTCATGGTGCCCGGATCCACGTTGAGGTAGGGATCGAGCTTTTGCATAGTCACTTTCAGACCACGCGAGGTAAGCAGGCGGCCGAGCGACGCCGCGGTTAAGCCTTTGCCGAGGGAGGAGGCTACGCCTCCCGTAACGATGATGTATTTCGTAACCACGGGACTTCAGAATATCGCTTGCGCGGGTGTAAAAGCAAGCGGTTTTTCATAATGGCGGAGATTACTTACGCAACTAGGTAAGACTCTCAAAGATCATGGTCGCCTGGATACGGTCCCCGCCCATCAGTCCCTTACTGCCCGAAGAGGCAGTAGTAATCGTGTGCAACCGGAACCCCTGCGAAGCCTTATCGTTGATTACCCTCTCAAGCTCTGTCAGATTAGCTGAGCCGGTACCGATGAACTTTTCCTTCAGAACCACCTGAAGAACTTCATAATGAGGCATTTTCCGCCCTCCGTTAGAGTAATTTTCAATATTGCAATCAAAACAATACTCGGGCGGATGCATAAACGCGACGATGCCGTTACCCTCGGGGCCATGACTGATTTAGCGAATAAGACTATTGCAGTATTGGCCACCAACGGATTTGAGGACTCCGAGCTGACGAGCCCGGCGGAGGCCGTGAAGGATGCCGGTGCGACCGTGCATGTTATCTCCACCGAAGATGGCTCCATTGAGGGCAAGAATAGCACGCAGGTGGATGTCGATAAGCTCACCAGCAGCGTTTCTGCCGATGATTACGATGCTCTGATTCTGCCTGGCGGCACCGTAAATGCAGACCAGATTCGCATCGATAAGGATGCCGTAGCCCTGGTAAAGGCATTCGCCGCAGCTGACAAGCCAATCGGCGTGATTTGCCACGGCGGTTGGATTCTCACCGATGCGGATGTGCTGAAGGGTCGCACGATTACTTCCTACATCAGCGTCAAGACTGACCTTATTAACGCTGGTGCCAACTGGGTCGATGAGGAAGTTGTCGTTGACGGCAACCTGATTTCCTCCCGCACCCCGGCCGACCTCGAGGCTTTCAACAAGGCACTCGTAGAGAACTTCTAAGCCACTCAGCTTTCAGCACCACAAAAGGACGGCTGTTGCCATGAGTTCATATTGGGATAACCCAAAGTCGCTGTGGGATCAGATTCCACAGCACGATCAGGAAGATGTTTCCGAGCAGCAGCCTTCCGCGCCGGAGCAGCCTCCCGCGCCCGAGCAGCTTCCGCCGCAGCAGCCTCCCTCGCCGGAGCAGCTTCCGCCACAGCAAGGGCACTTTCAGGGATTGCTCTCGCACAACAGCATCGTTATCCAGCAGATTCGAAATTTCATGGCGGATGATTTCGACATACTGGATACCGAGGGCCACTGCATCGGAAAGATCGAAACTACGGGCAGCACGCTGAGCAGAATGTTTATGGGCTCTCGTCGTCTGACAGTGTCCGAGCCGGACGGCACTCCGGTATTCGTTATCACCGACCCGACCGATTTTACCCTTGACCGTTACGAGGTCTACTACCCTGGCTCGCAGGCGACAGACTCTGAGGGCAAGCAGCAGGGCGGAGTAGGGCCATCGCGCCTTTTGGCAACTATTCAGCAGAAGTTTGCGTTCTTTCAGCGGAAGCTGGAGATTTCAATCCCCGGTTTTGCTGACTGCCGTGTCGACGGAGACCTCTGGCACTACGACGCCACTTTTATGATCAACGACATCAAAGTTGCACAGATGTCACGCAAGTGGTCGGGGTTTGCGAATCTCCTATCCGGCAATGAGCGCTATGTTTTGCAGCTCAAGGATGATTTGCCACCAGAGCTACGCGCGACCATTATTGGCGCCGCTATTGCCCTGGATTTGATGGCGAAAAAGGCGCGATCCGACTAGCTATTATCGCTGTCGACTCGCGCCCTTTATCAAGAGCTACTGCTCACGAATATCGCTACCGTGATTCTGCAGCCTGGGCAATGCGTCCGTCTATTTCCGTGATGCCATCAGAGACGGCATTGACGTGTTCTGGGCGAACATTGGCATTGTCGTTGATGCCGCCTTCAAAAACGGCGGTTACCGGCACGCACGGAACCTCAACATTACGTCCGAGCGCATTCGCTACCAGCGTGATTGCTCGCGGCGAGAAGGTCAGACCAATATGGCCCGACAGGTCCGCAGAGCAACCATCCTGTAGGAGGATGTTGTTGGAAGTCGGTGCGTTCCACTGGCTTGCAGCCATTGGCGTGACGGCTTCATCAACCTGAGTCGAGATTGCAACGTAGTTGACGCCCGGCTGCTCCAGGCCACCTTCATTCATCTTGGCCATGAACTGGCTATGCTGCAGCAGATCCACCAGGCTCGGGCTGACAATGAAACCCGCAGCCTTGTCACCGGCGTTGTCGAACTGGTTGAGCTGCTCCAAACCATAGGAAGCGCCCAGCAGAGTTGTGCCGTGCAGCACGCCCGCCAGGGAAACGATGGTGCCAATCCCCTGGCCCTGCTCCTGCTTGGCGTAGGCGGCAGCCAAGGCGCCACCGGCAGAGTGTCCAACAATATCAACGGCGGCTGCACCAGTTTCCGCCTTGAGGGTGTCAATCTTCGCAGTCAGCTCTGCCAAAGCGGTATCCAACGGGGTCATGTTACGCATGGTTGGAATAGAGCCCAGCACCGAAAATTCGTCAGGGCCTAGCTTGCCGACGTTAAATGCGTACAGACACTTACCCATTGCCTTTAGCTCCGGTGCCATGCGGGCATAGGTCTGGTACGAGTTCGTGTTCATACCATGGATCATGACGACCGGATTCTCACCAGGAGCAGGAACACACTGCACATTCGTGCCCTCGGGGCTGATGTTTTCGGTCATCCCCTGCCTAATCATGACGGTGGGGAAATCATTTGCCTTTGGCCCCCAGTCACCCATTTCGGTCCAGGACAGGACCTGATCATTACCAGTTGCCGAAGCCGGTGCGGCAGCCGCGATGGGAGCCGCCGCCAGAGCGACACCAGCTGCAGCCACGAGTGCCGTGGCTGACCGTGCCAGTTTTGCAAATGCTCGATGAGTGCCCATGATTACTCCTTGCCTAGAGCGGTGAATAGTAAAACGCTTCCAATAAGAACTACGGCATGGGCAAAAGCAAAAATCAGGCTACGAATCGTTATCGTACTCTGAAAGGCGATCAATGAAAGCCTCTCAAAGGGGTGAATAAAAAGTAAACTAAATATAACTATAATGCTATTCACTTACAAGCCCGCAGGCTTTTAAAGTGATATCGACCACAGGCCAAAACAAGCCCTACTTTCTTTGCAATCCCACGGGATTGCTGGCGAAGCCCAAATCGCCGGTGAGATTAAACACCTGTTCCACAATCATGTCGGACCATCATCAATGCGGGGCCTTACACCTCCAGCGAGGAAACCACGTCACTGATAGCAGAACTCAATGAAAACACCTTTTCACCTGCCCGTACAGTAAGGTATTTCACATGCACAAACGACACGTTTTCGCCCTCGCACTGACTATTCCAGCACTGTGCCTTTCGGCTTGCTCCAACGGAGAACCAGAAAGAGCACCGGAACCGACTACCGTTACAAAAACTGTCACCAGCCCAGAAAGCAGCACAGAATCGACGACGCAATCCACCACCAAGACCCCTAACCCGTCAACACCCCCGACCCGGACGACAGAAAGCTCGAGACCCACCGGTTACACCGGCGCACCCAACGGCGAGCCGACAGCTATAAACAAAACGATTTCGCATTGCGCGAAATCCTCGCAGGGACTCTACGAGCAGGGCACCACCTGGTTTACCGACGGCACCTCCGGCTGGACACAGTATTGCGCCAACAATTTCTATGACGGCCCTTCCACGAACACCGCCCCGGAACCTCAGAACAACGAGCCATCCCCTTGGGTTCAAGGCCAAATCGACTGGGCAGATTGCCTGAACTCTGGCCATTCCGAAGAAGAGTGTCGCGCGATGTTGAATTAAGAATCCTCTGCCACCTTCTATGAGAGGCATTCGGAGCGGCACCTTCCGCCAGGAGAATCCGGATACTACCGCTACTACACCTCAAAATCCCCTACCGCACGCCCTCCCCAGCCTGCAGCGAGATTGGGGACGCATTGCCCCGCGCCGTCGTCGCTGAGAAGTTCGCCTTACTTGCTAAGTAGCGGTCATCGGAGGCCTCGATCGGCACTCTGTCCAGCGTGAATGCACGGCGCCGGACACACAGCAAAGGCGCACCTAACTGCACTTTCAGCAGCGCAGCAGCTTCTTCATTGGCCGGAACTGCGTCAATTGTGCGTGTTGCATACGCAATGTCCACCATCGACATTTTCTATAGCTAATAGGTCGAAAACTCTTCAACGCCACGCCTTAATCCTTAGACAAGCATGGGATAAAAATTTTGATCCGCGCCAAAACCGAGTCAATAGCTCCGCTTGACGACACCCAGTCGCACCGTACGGTCTCAGGTGTCGCCCCCACCTAAGATTCAGTCGAGGGGCTCGTCAAGGCAATATCAACGAATACTAATCCAGTTCCCGAAAACCGAGACCACTAAAACTGTTTTCCGTAACTGAAGGCCATCATAAAGGCGTTAAAAGGCCAACACAAACGCTTTCCCCTCATAGCCTTACCGAAGCGTTAGCACAACCTCGTTTACGCGTTACTCAAACACAAGGGTGCGGCCGGGAGGTGTCGCCTGGCAAATACACCATCGCCTCGACGGCGTTACCGACCCCCAGGTTGAAGAACTTCAGTAGCAATACCAAAACCCCACTCCCATACCTTCACTCGTTAATCGGTCGGCATACCATAAACCCAGAGCACCAAAACACGCGATACATGCAGCGGATAATCCAAAACCCAAATCGTCTATAACCCAGCCCAAGGACGTAGTAACATGACGATGAGCTTACATTCGGGTTGGATTATACCCGTCAGGAAAGAGTAAAGGAAAACAGTTGCGTCTTACTTCCGTCAAAATTGAAAACTTTAGAGCCCACTCCAGCACAGACATACCTTTAAACCAATTAGGATGCCTTATCGGCGAAAATAACGCAGGTAAGTCGACAGTTTTACACGCAATTCAATTTGTTCTCGAGGAACGAAAACTAACTCCTGATGACTTTCATAACCCAGGCGAGTCCGTCAAGGTAGAACTCACAATAGAACAAATCGATGATTATGACCTCGAACGGGTAAGTTCAGAGCACCGTGATCGAGTACGAGAAATCATCCGGCAAGGCGCCATCACAATAATTCGACAGCAGCAGCTAGGAGAGAAGCCTGAGTCAGGTTACCTGGATCTGCAACCCAAAGATGAATCTTTACGTCCAAATTCAATCAAAAAAACCATGAAGGGCAAAAAAGGAGCTGCACTGCGCGAAGCTGCTGTTCAACTATTCCCGGAGTTAGACGAAAGTTTAAAGAACTCCCCAACACAGGCCGATATTCTCGCCGCTGCGAATACAATAGTTGCGCAACTGCCTAAGGATAAATTAGTAGAAGTTCCGACCCGTTATCCAACAGGAATTTCACAGGCGGTTAGGCCGCTATTTCCTTCAGTTATTTATATCGAGGCCGTCAAAGACGTCACGACTGAAACTAAAACAACTGGAACTTCCACCTTTGGCAAATTATTGGAGCTATTGTTCAATGAAGTCTCTGAAGAATTTCAGGACATAAATGAACAATTCAAAGTCGTGCATCAGAAACTTAACCGCTATATCAGCGAAGATGGCAAAAAAATCGACGCCAGGTTGCCAGCTGTACGCGAAATCGAGTCCACAATCCAACGCTTTGTCCAAGCAAGTTTCCCAGGAGTATCCCTACAAATGGAGGTGCCCCCTCCAACTCTATCGATGCTTTTAAGCGAAACAAATCTACTAGTGAACGACGGTCACACTGGCTCTGTCGCAAGTAAAGGAGACGGGCTAAAACGTACTATACTCTTCGCCTTACTCCGTGCTTATGCAAGCATAAAAAGTCAGGGACTAAAGGGGGAGACAGGCCGAACAACACAAACTTCACCCTATATTCTCTTGTTTGAAGAACCAGAACTTTATCTACATCCTCGGGCTCAACGCCAATTAATGGCTGCTCTCGAAACTGTTTCACACGAGCACCAAGTACTCGTCACTACCCACTCCCCCGGATTTTTTCGTCCCGGCACTAGCGGATTTTCCCGCATCCACAAGACTGATGACGGCGTTGTTGTGAGTTCTGCTGATTTTTCAGCTAACCGTCGAGACGAATATCAGTTGATTACCCATGAAAATAATGAGGCTGCATTCTTCGCAGACAAGGTAGTGCTTGTCGAAGGCGATAGCGATACTTTCACATATCCTCACCTCGCGAAACTGATTAATTCCGACTGGGACCACGTAGAAAAGAACATCATGTTTGTCAAGATTGAAGGAAAAGGAAATATTCGACGATATCGATCCTTTTTTGAGAATTTCAATATCCCAATCCACGTGATCACAGACCTTGATGCACTAGAACATGGTTTCAACCAGCTCACGGATAATCGAGATATTGTGGATGAACATTCAAAATTGATGAAAGTAATCAATGATGGTATCACCGGGAGCACACTTCCAAACAGTAAGAAAATCAAAAAAATAGTATCTCGGAAACCAGCTAAAGACCTTTGGAAGGAAGCACAGGACGAGTTTTCAACCTGGAAATCTACGCCAAACGAGGCATCGGCTAGAAAAATTGTTGCGACACTCGATGAACTTTTTAGCATCGGACAGAGCCAGGAAAGAGTAAAACACCTCAAAAATCCGACCTCCACAGAGATTAGAGCGACAATTGATAGAGTTATTGCCAAACTCGCGGCCGAAAACGTTTACGTGTTAAAACGAGGGGATCTGGAGAGCTACTGCAAGACCGATACCAATACTGACAAGGTTGCTAGAGCAATCAATTTTTGCCAGCAAATTACGAATCTTGAGAAATTTAGAGAAATTCATGACGCTGACGCCGACGACGTCATTGAAGAACTGCTAGGCATCTTCTCAAAAATCTATTCGTAGTCTGAACTTTAAACACTCGGTATGCACGCATTTTGGCTGTACAGCGCGAGGAGACACCTACCGACCAAGTTCCAGGGCAATTTGGCTCTTCACGTTTTAGAGTGCGTTAATCCGGGTGTGCAGCTGCCCGGAGTGAATCAGGCACCGCAAGATGTAGTGGTCGAGGTTGCGGAACCCCAGGGCGGTCCCCCGTAGATGCTCTAGCCGGCCGTTGATCGCCTCGACCGGCCCGTTGGACGCCCGGATGTCGAAGTAAGCCAGCACATCCTCGCGCCGACGCCACAACGTCCGACCCAGCTGGGCCAGTTCCTCCAGTCCTTTCGGCACGCCCTTACGCAGGGTGTTGATGATCCGTTCCAACAACTTCTTGCCCTCCGATTTCTTCGGGTGCCCGTAGGCCTGGATCATGTCCTGTTAGAACATCCACGTGATTTCGAGTGCCACGTATTCGTCATCGGTGGCCCACAACAGGTCCAGCCGCCTGTTCTGCCGCTCGGTGAGGTAGTTCCTCCTGGTCAGCAAAGTCCGCCGGTGCTTGTACAGCGGATCGTCCTTGCGTCCACGACGCCCCGTGGTCTCACGTTGGAGCCTCTGCCGGCAGCCAGTGAGCTTGTCCGCTGCCAGATGCACAACGTGGAACGGATCCATCACCTTCCTCGCCTGGGGCAGTACCTGGTCGACGGCGGTGGCGTAGCCGGTGAAGCCGTCCATGGTCACCCCCTGCACCTGGCTACGGAAGCCCGGGTCACGTTCCTGCAGCCACGTGCGCAGCACGTCCGCGCTGCGGCCTGGGCGGATATCCAGTAGTCGGGCCGGCCCACGGCCATCGGCCAGCGGGGTGAGGTCGACCAGAATCGTCACCAGGTTGGACGGCTGGCCTGGCTTTCGGGTGTGCTTCCACACGTGCTCATCCACCCCGAGGATGCGCACCCCGTCCAAGATGGGAGGGGTTGTCGTAGACGAGCTGTCGGCAGGCGTCCACAGCGACCTGATTGGCCAAATCCCACCCCCGAGGGCCTTGGCGGTGGCGGCCACGCTCATCCGGTCGATGGCCAGTCGCTGGAGGATCCAGCCGGTCACCCGGTGGGTGAGCTTGGCCCCGTCATTGGCGCAGTTGAGGGAGGCTTGGAAGATTTTCCTCCGACATTGTTGATTGGTGCAGGTGAATCGGAGGACACGAACGTGCAGGCGGGTGGGAAACCCCACGACCGGCAGGTCAACCAGTCGGCGGACAGTGTGATCACGCAGTTTCCCGCGTTGGGTGCAGTCGGGGCAGCGCCCCTCGACAGCGACCGGGGCGGCGTCGATGATGGTGAAGGTTCCAGCGTCGGCGGCTCCGGTGATCGTCAAGCCGATTTCTGCCGTGCGGCAGATGGTGTCTGCGACGAGGTTGCCACTAGGCTGCACAGTAGGGTTCTGGTTCGCTCGGATGGAAGCGTAGTAACTCTCGTCTTGTACCGGCCAGGACCCCTACATGTTGTGCCACCCCGAACCGGGCTCTGTGGTCAACTACGCACTCCAAAACGCGAAGAGCCCTTATACTAGCAATTCGGCAGAGGGCTACAACTCAGTTTCAATTCCCTATTCGCTAGCCATGGAAGTCCCCCCCCCCCCCCCCTTGAAACGATTACGAACGCGAAACAGAGAAATGCCGTACTTCTTCGGCAAGTTAAAAATGCCGAGACCGAACCCAGTTAATCATCCCCTATTCCAGATGCGGCAGCAGCCAACGCTTCACGAAGTTCGCGATCCACAGCATAGATATGTAGCCCGTGTACTCCTCGAGTAAGTAAGACATTAAGCTGATTCTTCAGCAGCTTTTCAGCGAACGACTGTTTCGAACCGTCTTTCAACGTTCGTTTATTCTTTACATTTGGGTTCCACGATTCAGATGGATCAAAGATAATCTTTCCATCACGGTATTTGACAGAGGGACCAATAATGACACCAGCATAGTTCAGGTCAAAACCCTGGATAGTAAAAATAGAACCAATTTCATCAATAGTTTGTGGGCGTTCTGCCCAGCTCAGCTGCAGACCTGCAGTCTTCTTCTCAGTACTCTTTTTTTGATTGTTCCATGGCATTGAAAAATCACCGACTCGAACCTGCCAGAATTCATTCTCCGCAGGTGGGCGAGCACTCGAGAACTGCCAATCATAAGTGGCTATTAACCTGGACAATCCTTCCTCTACATTCGAAGCTTTGTCCTTAATTGACTCGTAAAGCTGGTTAGGATCATCGAAAATCTTAATACTATATTTATTATCCTTCGGAATTTTATGGATAATACCGTCATCGACAAAAGAGCGTACCCACTGAATGGTATCCTCCGAAGCAAGCATCCTCATCTGAAGCTTTAAATCAATATTTTTATCGACTCGTTGCTCCATCCATTCCAAATCCGCCGGCTCCCACACCTGATTTGCGGCAAGAATCTGGTCACGATCAAACACTGCTACCACTACATGTGCACGTTCCAGAATATCTTTAAGGTGGTTTTTACCCCTGTACGACTGTTTTCCTTGTGTCCACAGCAAATGAGCTTCGTCGATTAGAACGACATCCACCTTTTCCCCAGGATTCCGATGATTGATAAAGGATGTCGGCTTCATGACTTTAAGATTCTTAGTACTCGAAATGCCGAGTTTTTCAGCAACCTGCTGATAAACAGTAACTTGCTCATCGTGGTTGACTAGCATATACGCGTCAAGGGTCGATTTCCCAAGACGTTCTTCAATAGCTGGGAGCTTTTGATTCAAATCATAAAAAACACTGCTAAGCAATACTGTCTTGCCAGTTCCAGCAGCGCCTGAAACCATAATCAGCCTAGAGTCAGCGATTGATTGCATTTGATCTACAACTGCATTAATTATCTCAAACTTTGCATCAGACTGCTCTCTAGTTAGCTCATGGAAAGGTGATGCTTTAAAAAGTGCAGATTCGCGAATAATACGTTCAGCTGGAAATAGATGTCGATCCAGAGCATGTAGTTTAGACCAAATCTGGGTGAAAGATTTGTCTAAATGTTCTTTGGTGAAGTAATCACCTTGCGCATTTGTTCGCGCATTCTCAGTAGCAACACTGGTCTCACTGGCAGACTTCACCGATTCGTTGCTAGGCAAGTACTGCATAAGTCGATTCTCAATATCCAGAGTCAACGACTTATTAAATAGAGAGTGCCCAATCACGTACATCTGGGTTCCAACGCCATCACGTAAATCAATCCAGAGATTTCGCTTGGAGTTAGATGCCTTTGTATCTCCCTCGAGATGCTGGGTCGTTCGCTGGACGATCGAGTTCGTTTCCCCCACATAGACTCGATACGATCCCTTGTTATCCCGCAATGAAATGATGTAGACCGTAGGGTAGTCAATAATAAAATGGCGGTAAGGAGTATCTTTACCCTTTAGCTCGTCGATGCCACTACTTGCGTAGTCGACTTGTTCAACAAATGCCCTTGGCGCTGGAAGCAGTTTTCTCTTGGTCACGTTACAACCTGTCGTGCTTAAGCGAGCTTCCCGTGCTTTTACTACGCGGATAGCGCACTTCATTTAAGGCGATCTTCTTCGCAATCGCCTCATTCGGATCGATTTCAGCCCTACGAGCCAGTAAAAGGCAGTAGCTCAGCACATCTGCAAGCTCATCCTCGAGGTCAGCTTTTTCATATTCTGCATCCCATTGAAAAAGCTCGAGCAACTCAGCAGACTCAATTGAGATCGCTTTAGCAAGATTCTCAGGAGTATGGAAAACCTCCCACTTTCTGTCAGAAGAGAACTTGAAAAGCCGCTCTACCGTTTCCCGACTAACTTCCATGTGTTTTTTACCTCTTCAACTCCCCAACAACCCCAACCTGCCCCGCAGCATCCGACACCGCGTCCACACGCTTCACTGCAGGGTCAGCGCCCCAGCGCTCATCAGGCAGAGCACTGATGCCCTTCTTACCGAAGCCGTCCGTCCCCACCACAACGTGACCAGCAGCATCGTCACCAGCACCAAAGCCCTCAGCCAGGGCCACCGCCAAATCAGCAACCAGGCCAGCACCGAACTCCGGGTCCTCGCCCTTATCAATCGCAGCGCGCGAGACAGTGCCGTGATTACCAACAATCACAATGCCAGCAGCCGGGCGTAGAGTCCCCTCCTCGTACTCGACAAAACCGCCGCCCTTCAGGGCCTCCAGCAGTAGCTTTCGGTCGGTAGCGGAAGCTCGCTCTCCCCCATCCTTATCCAGCTCCAACACCGGAGCCAGCGCCTGACCAGCCTGGCGGCCCGGCTCACGGCGCTCCGGGTCCAACTGCACATCAGCCGGCAGAGAGGTAGAAACCGTGTCCTTCAACTCATCCGCACCAGCAGCGGAGAGGAACTTATCGGTCAACTTCAACACGCCCGCATCCGGGGCACCAGCAGCGCGCAGGGTCTCGGAAACCCCTGCAAGCTGCTCATCGGTGGCATCGGGAGTCGCGATAACAAGAACAGGCACATCTTTCAGTGAATCCTTGACGATCTCCCCGACGATGGGCTCGATAATGCGATTGGCTTCATCGGCACGCGCTTGCTGCGCATCAGCGCGCGCGACGGCAGCATCGCGCTCAGAGGCGGCACCGGTACCGAAATCAATGCTAGCACCAGCGGGGTTCAGCACATAAGCCCCCAGCGCAGCACCTGCCGCCACACCGAGGGCGGCGCCTGTCACACCGGCTGTAAACTTCCCGCTCCTGCGCTTCTTCGCCATCGCCCGTCCCTTTTTCCTTTCGCCGACGCCTCAATCAGCACTAACAGCTGAAAACTCAGGCGTTCACAATGCTCAAGATACCGCTAAAACTACTTAAACAGCCCCTGGAACCACAGTGCAATGGAGTTCCAGGTATCAATCAAATTCTCGCTCACCGAACCATCGCCGGAGGTACCAGCGATAGCGAAGATCACCGCAACGGCGACAAAGATAGCCAGAATCGCCCAGGCCACACCGAAACCACGGCTATTGACCTGGTAGAGGTCGGCGACCATGCGACCGTCGACAAGCTTCTCCCCGACCTTCAAACGCGACAGCAACGCCGACGGCACGCCGCTCTGGTTCTCAGCGTGGTAGATGCTGTCGATGTTCTGCGGGGCGCCGACGGAGACGACCATGTCGGCGTCGTGATGCGCGGCGAACACCAGCGCCAGGTCAGTGGCGGAATCGGACAGCGCCGGGAACGTCATGGCGCCAATGCCGAGGTCCTGAATGCGCTCAAGGCCTACCGCGTGACCGTCCGGGTCGGCAGGAAGAATCACGCAACCGGCAGACCGCAGCGCCTCAGAGTTGATGTTCTCCGGATCACCGATGATGTAGTCCGGCTGGTACTTCAGGTCGAAGAGCGTGTCGGCACCGGTGTCGACGCCGATGAGCAGCGGCTCGTACTCGCGGATGAAGTTCTTTAAGTCTTCCAGCGTCTTGCGGTGTCCCTCACCAGGGCTGACCACAACGACCTTGCGGCCACGCAGTGGCTCTGTCTCGTCCGGAATGCCCAGGCCATCGATGTACAGCGGGGATTCGGTCTTGGCGAACTCCACCAAGTTGCCGGAAAGCGCCTCCAGGCGGTCGACCATGCTGGTGCGGCCCTCATCGAAGGCGCGCTCGAGCTCGTCCTGGTCGACCTCGTCGCCCTGCCCAATCAGGCGGTCACCGTGGTAGAGCTTGCCGTCGTGAAGCCTTGCGTTCTTGCCGTCCTTGAGCTTCTCGAAGACCTCGGCGCCGGCGTTCTGCACCATCGCAATGTCGGCGTCGCGCATCATCTGCGGGCCGTAATTCGGCACAAAACCCGTGGTAAACGCGCCGGTGTTCACCACTGCGGCGACCTTGGCATCAATCAACTGCTGTGCCAGTGGACGCGAGATATCCGGCGCATCAATCACCACGATGTCGCCTTCGCCCATGCGCTTGAGCGCACGATCCAGACGGGAACCGTCCCGCACAGTCCCCGAAATGCCAGGAAGATCTTTTTCGTTCCGAGAGAACAGACTCATGGCACTTAGTGAAACATAAGTGCAACTACTTGGCTGAGAAGGCGCGCCGAGCTTGATCCAGAAGATCTTGCGCATGCGCACGTCCGGAGTCCGAATCGTCCAAGCCCGCCATCATCCGCGCGAGCTCGTCAATCCGCTCCTCATCGCCCAGGCTCGTCACCTTCGACGACACCGCACCCGAGCGCGCATCCTTACTGACCACCAAGTGGGTATCCGCAAACGCCGCCACCTGAGGCAAGTGCGTGACGACGATCACCTGGTTATTCACCGCCAACTGCTTCAGGCGCTTGCCAATTTCCACGGCTGCGCGCCCACCAACACCGGCATCGACCTCATCGAAAACCATCGTGTGTCCGGCCTGTCCTTCGGCGAGGACAACTTCCAATGCCAGCATGATGCGGGAGAGCTCACCGCCGGATGCGGATGAGGCCAGCGGGCGTGGCTCGGCACCTTCGTGGGCGCGGAGCTTGAACTCGATATTGTCCACGCCAGCGGGTCCAAAGGTGTCGGCCTTGGTGATCTCCACCACCAGCGAGGTGTGTGGCATGGCCAGGCCATTGAGTTCCTTGGTCACGGCCTGTTCCAGGTGTTTTGCGGCTTTTGCACGGGCCTTGGAGAGTTTCCGCGCAGTGGTGCCGAGCTTCTTCTCCGCGTTTTTGATCTCCGCAGTGAGCTTATCCAGGGCTTCGCCGGAGACATCCAGCGTGGCGAGCTTGCGCTCCGCCTTATCCCGCCAGGCCAGGACTCCTGCGATGTCCGGGGCGTACTTGCGGGTTAGATTCTTAATCTCTACCTGGCGCTGCATGAGCTTGTCCAGCGACTCGGTCTCCTCCGGCAGGCCGGAAAGAAACGCGCCGAGACCGGCGGAAATCTCGGAGAGCTGGCTGGTCAGCTCATTGAGCTGGTTCGAAAACTCGGTGAGTTCCTCGTCGTTGGCGCCGGCGAGCTCGTTTGCGGCGGCACCGAGCAGTTCGGCAGCACCGGAGTCCTCGGTGGCGGCATCCATACCGGTCGTGCTCACGGCGGCGGCGCCATCGATGGCGGCAAGCGCCACGGCTGCAGCGTCGCGGAGACCATCCAGGTCCTGCATGCGGCGGATCTGGGAGGCCAGGTCCTGGTCCTCATCTGGTTCGGGCGAGACTGCGTCGATTTCTTCGATGGCGAAGCTGAGTTGGTCGGCACGCATGGCCAACTCGCGGCGCTTCGAGGTCTTCTCTTCCAGTTCTTTGACCAGGGTGCGCCAGTGTGCGCGCTGCTGACGGTAGGTTTCCAGCGTCGGCGCGATGGTCTCGGCATCCATGCGGTCTATGGCCGCGCGCTGCTCATCAGCGCTTTGCAAGCGCAGCTGATCATTCTGGCCATGAATCGCGATCAGGCGCGTGGAGACATCCGCCAGCGCCGCAGCCGACGCACTGCGGCCGCCAACCCACGCACGGGAGCGGCCTTTCGCGGAGACCTGACGGGCAAGCAGGTACTCGTCATTCTCATCGCGCTCGCCGCCGAGCTCGGCGACCACAGCATCGATGGTGATTGACTCTTCCTCCGAGAGGTGTTCGGTGGAAACGCGACCTTCCACCAGGGCCTTGTCGGCGCCGGTGCGCACGCGGCCGGCGTCGGCACGCGCGCCACAGAGCAACTTGAGGCTGGTGACCACCATAGTCTTACCCGCACCGGTTTCACCTGTGAGCACGGTCAGGCCTGGGCTGAATTCAAGCGTCGCGTCGGGGATAACGCCGAGGTCGCGGATGGAAATCTCAGTCAGCATGGCGCCTGCAATCAGTCCTTCCCTTGAAGTTGGGTCTTGTCTGCCGTGGGTAAAAGGCTATTGGGCTTCGGCGGGGCCGCGCCACCCGGACGTCGGCAAGCGGAACTTGTGCACCAGACGATCGGCGAACGGCTGATCGTCCAGACGCACCCAGCGCACCGGCTGCGCGCCGCGCTCGATTTCGATGCGACTGCCCGGTGGCATGGTGATGTTGCGGAAACCGTCGAGCACCGCGACAGCCTCGGCGGTGTCGTGGTTGGTCTCAATCGCGATGGTCGAATGCGGCGAAATCACCAGCGGGCGGGAGAACAGCGCATGGGCGTTGTTGGGCACGACGAGCATTGCGTCGAGCTCTGGCCAGAGTACGGGACCACCTGCGGAAAAGGCATACGCGGTGGAGCCTGTCGGCGTGGAAATCAGTACGCCATCGCAGCCGTACGAACTCACCGGGCGACCATCGACTTCCAGGATGACGTCCAGTACGCCACGGCGGTTGACGTTTTCGATGCTGACTTCGTTCAGTGCCCAACCCGAACCAATGACGCGGCCGGTGGTGTCACGGACGGTGGCGCGGATGGTCATGCGATCTTCGATTCGCCAGGAACGCTTGATGACGCGACTAATCGCCTCCGTCATGGACTCCTGCTCCCACTCGGCGAGGAAGCCCACGTGTCCCATGTTGATACCGAGCACCGGCAGGTCAGCCGAATGCGCGATATCTGCGGCACGCAGGAAGGTACCGTCGCCACCCAGGACGAGGACGAGTTCGCATCCCGACGCTGCTTGCGGCGAGTGCCAGTAGCGCGGGTACTTACCGAGCGTTGGGTGCGCGGCCAACGCCTCCGGGTTCTTACCGGCCAGCACGCGGATATCGATACCCGCGGCCTCAAGCAGCTCGGCCGCCTCGGCGGCCATTTCCAGGTTGGCGCTACGGCCAGTGTGCGGGACCAGCAGGATCTCGCGCTTGCCGGCGCTGGTCTTGGGCTTGCTTTCCCGTGAGTGAGTCTTCGCGCTAGTCGGTGAGCCGGTCGGTGAGCTAGTCATTGTGCGGCCCCTCCTCAACGGCCTTAGCGATGGCCGCAGCCATAGCCTCATCACCAATATCGCTGGCGCCACCGTCTTTCACCAGCCATAGGAAGAACTCCACGTTGCCGCTCGGACCCGGAAGCGGGCTGGCCACAGCTGCGCGGAAGGACAGCCCCAGAGTGCGGGCGTACTCGGCGACTTCTTGGACAACTTCCTGACGCAGCGCATCGCTGCGCACAACACCACCGGAGCCAAGGCGCTCCTTGCCTACCTCGAACTGTGGTTTGACCATCGGCAGCAGGTCAGCGCCCTCGTCGAGGCAGGAAACGATTGCTGGCAGGACCAGCTTCAGAGAGATAAACGACAGGTCGCCGACCATGACATCGGCCGTGCCGCCGAGGATCTCCGGGGTCAGCGTGCGGACATTAGTTCGGTCGAGCACAACCACCCGTGGGTCATCCTGCAGGCGCCAAATCAGCTGACCGTAGCCGACATCGACGGCGTAGACGGTATTAACATCGCGGCGCAGACACACATCGGTAAAACCGCCTGTCGAGGCACCGGCATCCAGCACTTTCCGGCCCTTCAAGTCCAGGCCCTGCGGCTCGAACGCTTCCAGTGCTCCGAGCAGCTTGTGAGCCCCGCGCGACGCCCAGTTCTCGTCTTCTTCCAGGCCACTGACGCGAATGGACACGTCCCCTGTCACCGCAGTCGCGGGCTTGGAGGCGACAAAACCACCGACCTCGACTCGACCGGCCTTAATCATGTCCACTGCCGCCTCACGGGAGCGAGCAATCTTCCTTCGCACCAGCTCCGCATCGAGCCTGCGCTTAGGAGCTTTCTTTGCCACCGCGTTCACTTTCCTTCCCTGCGTGACGAGCCCAGGGCCTCATACAAAATCTCATGCGCCCGTTCGAACTGTGCGACTCTCTCCTGCGGAGTCGGCGCTGGTGCGGATAGTGCAGCCGCAACCTGCTCCCGGACGTCCTCCGGGGTTACCTCGCGCGCACCGGGCATTGCCGCCGGGCTGGGTGCAGCAGAGGGACCCGGTTTCGGCCCCGGCACGGGACCAGACTCCTGCCCCGGCCCCTGCCCAGGCTTCGGTGCGATCTCGCTCATCAGCTATCACTTCCGCCAGGCAGCCAGCGCCGCCTCAGCAGCCGGGCCCTCTGCGCGGACCTGCGTGACCTCGACTGCGCCAGCACGACCAGCCTCAGAGTTCCACACCACATCCGCGACCGTCAGCAGCGCCGCCACCGCGGCCTCCGCTGGGTTCGCCAACCGAGGATCCTCCGTGTCACCGCCAGAAAGAACGATGACACCGGCCTCCGCGTCGTCGTAACGCGCGGTGAAACCAGACTGCGGAGCCGGACGTGCCTGATCCAGCTCTCGATTCAGCGCGGTCATGTCAGCACCGATGAGCGTCGGACGGTGCTCGGGCGGCGCTGCGACGACATCCATATGCGTGGAAACACCCGTGACCACCATAAACGTGTCCATCTTCGCAGCATTTCCGCCCGCGATGTCGGTATCCAGGCGATCCCCGATAGCCAGCGGATTCTTCGCGCCCACACGTTCCGCCGCCTTAATGAACATCGGCGGCTTCGGCTTACCCGCCGACAGCGGCGCCACTCCAGTCGTCGTCGAAATCGCCGCAGCAACCGAACCATTGCCGACCAGGAAACCGCGCTCCGACGGCAGCGTCGTATCCAAATTCGACACCAGGTAGCGCGCACCTCGCGACACCGCCAGCGCCGCCTCCGACATCTGCTTCCATGTCATCTCACGGTTGAGCCCCTGGAACACCGCCGCGGGGTAGTCATCAGCGGAATCCACGAGGTTGTACCCCGCCTCACGAGCCAACTGCTTAAACGACTCCGCACCCAATACGAAGACGTTCGAGCCCGGCTCAATGACCTCCGCCGCCATCTCGATGGCCGCCTGCGCCGACGTCATCACATCGTCCGCGTGAACGTCATAGCCCAGCTCATTGAGCTGATCCGCCACCGTCTGCGGCGCACGCGAGGCGTTGTTCGTAATAAACACCATCGGCAGCGCCGCCTCGGTCAGCCCCTCCAGCGCGTTCGGAATCGCCGCGCCACCTTCGTAAATCGTGCCATCCAGATCCAGCAGAGCGGCATCATAGGAAGAAGCGACAGAAGCCATGAGGTGCATTTCTCCTTTTACGAAATAGGAACGCTTTACGACGAATTGTAGATGCGCAGCCGGATTGCGTCAGCGGTGGCTGGTTGTGCGAGCCGGGCAGCTGGGCTGTTTACTTGCTCAGCTCTTCGATGCGCTCGCGAGCATCGAGCATCTCATCGGCATCAATCTTGGCGCAGCGGGTAAACCACACCTTGGCATCGTCTTTACGGCCGGCCTCGACCAGCGCATCAGCGTAAGCGTAGAACAGACGAGCGGCCTCGAAGTCCTCGCGGTCCGGGTTCAGATCCTGGGTCTCCAGCTCAACCAGAGCCTCATCAATCTGGCCCATATCGCGGCGAGCACCTGCGGCGACGATAGCTAGCTCAGTCTTGGACTCGTTGTCCAGCTGCTTGGCTTCCTCGGAGCGAGCCAGCTCGATGGCCTTCTCCGGGCGACCGAGGCCGCGCTCACAGTCCGCCATGACCGCGAGCATGCCCGGGCCACCGGAGATGCGGCGAGCAGCCCGCAGCTCCGCCAGGGCTTCCTTCCACTCACCTGCGTGGTAAGCGGCGACACCAGCGGTCTCGCGAACGACACCGACGCGACCAGCACGGTCCTTCGCTGCGCGGGCATGCTCCAGGGCACGCTGCGGGTCTTCAGCCATCAGGATTGCGGCCATAATCATATGACGAGCGACCTTATCGGCGTTGTCCTTAGCCAGGCTCTTCAGATCCTGGCGCACGCTCGGGTCGAGCTCGTCTGCGCGAATATCATCTGGCAACTTCGGCTCGTTCTTGCGGGCCTCAATGCGCTCCTCGCGGAAACCTGGGCGCTGCGGACCAGTGCGGTGCGTACGCTTCTCATCCTGGAAGCGGCCACCGCGATTGGAGCGACGTGGCTTACCACCGCGACGGTCGAAGTTGCGACCTCCCTGGCCGCCGCGTCCGCCCGGGCCGCGACGATCATTGCGGTCGCCCCGGTCGTTGCGCTCGTTACGATCATTGCGGTCGTAACCGCGGCCACCGCGACCACCACGGTCATCGCGGTTAAAACGCTCATTACGATCATCGCGATTGTTGCGGTCGTAGCCACGACCGCCACGGCCACCGCGTTCATTGCGGTCGCCACGGTTAAAGTCACGATCATCGCGATCATCACGACGGAAGCCCCGCGAACCACGGGAACCGCGGTTACCACCATGACCACCGTGACCGCCACGGCCGCGACCACCTGGGCCACCACCCTGTCCACGACGATCGTTGCGGTTGCGACCGTTAAAGCCGCCCTCGCCACGACCATGGGAACGGTTAGACCCGCGGTTTCCGCGATTTCCTCGGCCTTCGCCGGAACGAGGACCTTCGTGCTCAGCCATGAAGTCGGAGCTCCTTATATGTAATGAATAAAAGAATTTATGTGTTTTCAGGCTACCAGTAACCCCGGATTGCCTGGCGGCCTACCTAAAAGACCAAACTTTCATACTACTGCTAAGACCTGCCCACATTCCAACCCACTAAACGCGCGGAACCTGTGGCCTTCCCCACTGCCTGGGACAAATCCCAAACTGCCAGGCCAACCCAGTCGTCGGTGATGAACTGCGCGGCGGCGGTAGTGCCCTCGACGCGGAGCTCATGCGCGGCATCCGAAAGTCCGTCTGGCACGGGGAGGTCGGCGCCCAGGGCGTCGTTAAGCAATGTCTTGAGTGCACGAGCATTGCCCTGCTCAGCGCGACGTGCGGCGCGCCGGAAAACGGTGAGCGCTTCCTTGGCTGCGTCCTCGGCTGTCACGGTGGTGTCGGCGGCGAGGTCGAAAAGGCCTTCCTGCTCGAAGGTTGCGGTCTTGGGCGCCTTGGAGTCGGAAGAAGGCGCGGCGGAAGCGGCGGGCGCGCTCTTCGAGTGCGAGCTGTTGGCTTGGGCGCGGCTGACCGCACTAGTACTACTTCCACCTGCACCGCCGAAACCTGGCCCCTCCGGCACGGCCGTACCCTTCTGATACGCGGTGGCAGCGGCGCGTGCGCGCTGATCTGCAGCTTCGTTCATGTCGTGACCGGAGTGGCCCTTGACCCATTCGAGATGAATGTTGCGACCAACGAGCAGCTGGTCGATGTCCTGCAAGATATCCACGTTGAGGACGGGCTTGCCGTCGCGCTTCTTCCAGCCCTTGCGCTTCCACCCCGGCATCCACTTAGTGACAGAGTTAATCACGTACTGCGAATCGCACAGGACGAACAGTGGCTCATCGGGGATGTGAGCGGTGGCGCGGAGCAGCTCAGCAAGTGCTGTGAGCTCGCCGCGGTTGTTGGTGCCCTCTTTCCATCCGCCGGCGGCCCAGCAGCTGTCGTCGATATACCAGCACCACCCGGCAGGTCCGGGGTTGTGGAGGGCGGAACCGTCAACGGCAGCAGTAATAGTCATGGGGCTAGATTGTATCGGCTGCGTGGCCCCGGCCTGGAATTGGCTTAAGAGCCGTAGCAGGCGACCGGGCCGTGCGGCCCCTCGACGATGTCAATCTGGGTGTTGAAGATTGGGCTTAGAATCTCCGAACGCATCAGCTCCGCGGTTGGGCCGTGCTCAACGATCTGGCCGTCTTTCACCGCACAAATGTAATCGGCGTAGCGAGCCGCGAAATTGATGTCATGCAACACCACCACCATAGTGCGACCCAACTCGCGCACTGCCGTGCGCAGGTACGACATGATGTCGACCGAATGGGAAATGTCCAGGTTGTTCAACGGCTCGTCGAGAAGCACGTAATCCGTCTCCTGGCAGAGCACCATTGCGACATACGCGCGCTGACGCTGACCACCGGAAAGCTCGTCGAGGTAGCGGCCCTGGAGCGTCTCAAGGTTGAGGAACTCGATGTACTGGGAAATGATGCGCTCATCATCGGCGGTCAAACGCCCCTGGCTGTACGGGAAGCGGCCGAAGCTGACCAGCTGGCGCACGGTGAGACGCGTGACGAAGTGGTTGTCCTGGCGCAGAATCGACAGCACCTTGGCCAGGTCCTTCGACTTAGTCTTGCCCACGTTGTACGGGCCGACGTTGATGTCGCCGGAGTCGACGGTCAGGAGGCGGCCAATCATAGTCAAGAGCGTAGACTTACCCGCACCATTAGGACCGATTAATGCCGTAATGGAGTTAGTCGGAATCTCCAGGTCAACCGGGCCAATCGACACCTCACTGGTATAGCTCTTGCGCACACTGTCGAGGAGAATCATAGCCGTCCCTTCTTCAAAACGACGTAGAGGAAGATCGAACCGCCAACCAGCTCGATAATGATGGACACCACGCCCTGGGCGTAGAAAACGTGATTGAGAATGAAATACGCGCCGGCCAGCGTGACGTAGCCAATCAGCGCCGCCATCGGCAGCACAAAGCGGTGGTCATAGGTATCAGCAGCCTGGTACGCAATGGTCGCAACCAGGAAGCCGAGGAATGTCATCGGGCCGACCATGGCCGTCGATACGGCCATCAACACAGACACCGCGACCAGCACGGTGATCGACCGAACCTGGTAGTTCACGCCCAGATTCGTCGCAACCGCACGGCCTAGCGACATCACGTTCAGCGCCCGCGAATGCAGCGCAATCACAACGATTGCCCCTACCACTAGCGGAATCGCCACCGGGAAAAACTCCGGATCAGCGTTGTTGACAGAACCGAACAACCGCGCCGTCAACAGGTCAAAGTCCGAGGGTGTCAGCATGCGCTGCATAAATGTCGATACCGAGGCCAACCCGCCACCGATGACAATGCCCACCAGCAGCATGCTGTGCATATCCGCACCCTGCCCGGTCAGCAGCCACGCGTACAGCACCAGCGACAGCCCCACCATCAGTGCAAGCTGCAGGACAAACGCCCCAACCGAGCCGGCCTTCATCAGACCCGTCGCGCCGAGGAAGTAGACCGCGGCGGTACTGATAGCCACGTACAGCGCTTCAAAGCCCATAATCGACGGCGTAATAATTCGGTTATTCGCAATCGACTGGAACGCCACCGTCGCAATTGCATGACAGCAGGCAACCACAATCATGGCAATCACGGCGTCAAGGCGCCGACGCGCGATCAGCCAAAAGCCCTCCGTGCCGAACGGCAACGGGTTGTCCCATGCGAGCAGACCCGCGGTAAACAACACCGCCAGGCCCGCCAGCGCAGCAATGATAATCCAGTACCTGCGCGCCGCGGCGGCCGTGCTAAACGACGTCGTTTGCGGCCCGGCCTGGTCGGCCACCGTGTGAGTTGAACTGAGATTAAGCACGACGCCGCTCCACAATCAGATAGACGAAGGTGGCAGCACCCAGGATGCCGAGAATCACCGATACCGGAATCTCGAACGGGGCGATAATGACGCGGCCAATCAGGTCCGCAATCGTCACAATGGCAATGCCCACCAGGCATACCCAGGGAAGATTGGAGCGCAGATCATCGCCACGGAACATGGAGACGATATTCGGGACGATGAGCCCCAGGAATGGGAGGTTGCCCACCACGACGGTGACCAAACCTGTTGCGATTGCAATCAGCCCCGTTCCCAGGAACACGATTCGCTTGTAGTTCAGACCGACGTTGGTGGCAATGTCCTCACCAAGCCCCGCAACCGTTAACCGATCGCTGAATACGAAGACGATTGCAACCACGATGACGACCAGCCACAGGAATTCGTACTGCCCTTTATAAATGGCAGTAAAAGAGCCTGCGAACCACACGCCTAGCGACTGCAGCATGTCCGTCTGTAACGCAAAGAAAGTCGAAATCGAACTGACTACCGCACCCAACATGATGCCCACGATGGGCACAACCAGACTTGACTTCAAAGCGACACGGCGCAAGAACAGGAAGAACACTGCCGTGCCGATGAAAGCGAAGATGATTGCCCCGCCCATCCGGCCAAGCATCGAGGCCGAAGGAAAGAAATACATCACGAAAATCAGGCCGAGACCAGCCCACTCCGTGGTTCCCGTGGTGGTGGGTTCGACAAACTTGTTGCGCGTAAGTAGCTGCATGACCAAGCCACACATCGCCATCGCGGCACCCGAGAGCACTAGTGCAATGGTGCGCGGTATACGCGTAGTGGCGAACATCTCCCAGCCGTCGTCGGCGCCCAGGATGTCGTATTGGCCTACAAACAGCGACATAGCCACCAGGACTGCCACAAAGGCAATCCCGATGGCTAGTCGGGAATCCAGTAACTTCTGCATAGAGTTGGTGAGGTACTCCTGTGACTGGTCAGAGAACTATTAGGCCTGCTCGAAGGCGTCGGCAAGCCCGTTCAGAATCTCCGTGTACGTGATGATGGACTCGTTGGTGTAAGTGTCCTCTGGGGCGTAGTAGATCTTGCCCTCCTTGACTGCCTTCACGTTCTTCAGCGGAGCGGCTTCCTCGACCACAGACTGTGCCGAACGGTACTCATCGGTACCGCGGACAGAGGTGCCAGCATCGCGGTCAAGCACCATGATGAAGTCCGGGTTTGCCTCAGCGATGGACTCGGCGGAAATCTCATCACCCTGGTGGTCATCGCTGGCCTTGTCGACCTCCAGCGCCGGCTTCATGCCAATCAGGTCGAACAGCGGGCCGAAGGTACGACCAACAGTCGGAGCAATGTAACCGAGGGTGCCGCCCGACGAGTTCAGCGCCATGACCTTCACGTCCGGGTTGTAAGCCTTGCGAGCGCGCTCCAGAGCCTTGTCAAAGTCTGCGATGAGCTGATCGGCTTCCTTCTCCTTACCGAAGATGGCGCCCAGGCCCTTAGCGTGCCGCTTGAGCTCCTCGTCCAGCGGCTTGCCCTCGCGCGGCTCAAACTCCACAATCGCGGAGTTCGGAGCGAGCTTCTTCAGGTCATCGTAGTACTTGCCGAAACGCTGACCGTTCACAATCAGGTCCGGGTCAGCAGCAGCAACAATTTCGAGATTCGGCTCGCGGTGATTGCCGATGTCCTGAACGTCAGGATTGTCCTTGTAGTCGGAAACCGTGAACGGGATAATCGGTTTAGGAGCTGCAGCCAGCTTAATACCCCACTGATCGAGCATCTCGAAGGAACGGTTATCCGTGGCCACAACAGAGTCAATCTCGGCAGGTACGGTCTGCTCACCATGATTATCAGTAACGGTAATAGTAGACTCGTTGCCTGCAGCTGCAGACTTATCCTCGTTACCGGCATCAGTAGAACAAGCACCAAGAACAAGTCCAAGGCTCGCAACAGATGCAACTACGATATTGCGAATACGGCCGGAGTTAGAACGCGCCACTTAAAGGCATCCCTTCGGTCACAGTAGGATTGTTAAACAAACGCCACTTAGACGCCGTTACCCAATCACTTACTTAGGTAATCATTACCTGTGAAACATTAGCTTAGGGTTCCCTATTTAACAAGTAAATACGTTATGAAATTACGCAATATTTAGGGCAGGGTTCTTCCAATCGTTTAGTATTGGCTAATTTATACAGGTACTGGCCTGTTTGCAGCGATCGATAACGGGGATAACTGGGGCACTATCGAAGGTAACCTGTGCGCTGTCGAAGCATGTTTGGACCGAGTTGGACGTAGTTGCGAATGCGTTTGTGGGTTTTGCGTGTGAACTGGGGCTGTAATTGTGATGGACGGATTGTGCACGCGATTGGAGGCCATACTTGTGAACGCGGGCAGCATGCGTGGATACGGGCTGCAAATCTGAAACTGTGCAACTTTATGACACTTTAAAGCCATTTTTCGCGCTACTTCTGTCATAAACGCAGTCAGTAACTTCGATTAGCCTTCAGCCGCCGCCATAAACGCACTCACTAGCCCCGCATCGACCCGCCCCTGACAGCCACAAAGGCAGTCAGTAACTCGCATTGGGATAAGCAGCGAAAGGCGCCAACCAGGCGATTCGCTGAGCAGACACGCTTGTGCCCATTCGCCCGGATACCCCTTACCCTTTAGTTCCTGCGAGACCGGCAAGTACGGCTTCCGCCGCCGACCGGACCAACCCTTGTTTAATGTTGTTTACTTGTGGGTAAAACA
>NZ_KV836271.1:115419-123310 GCF_001838295.1 Corynebacterium sp. HMSC074C04 | reverse complement strand
CCACTTTTGTTTTACCCACAAGTAAACAACATAAACTAGCGTAAGTGTTTTAACGCTGTATCTTTTTGTCGGCATGTTTATTCCCATACAGCACTCTTGGTCGGCGCCGTTTTAATTGCCTGAGCCAGCCAGCTGTATCTTGGAAATCATGCGAGTGGGAATCGTGACTGGAGCATCTCGGGGCATAGGTGCCGTCTTCGCCGATAGGCTCGGGCAGCTACGTCCAGACCTAGATGAAATCTGGTGTATCTCTCGTAGCTACAACGATGATTCTTCCAGCGAGGCCGCTGAACACTCTAGGACCCAAGGTTCGCGTCTTCGATATCTTCGTCTAGACCAGTCCGATGATGATTTTGGCGATAAGCTCCGGAATCGTGTTGAGCGCCATCACGCGACGATAGTTTATTTAATCCTCAATGCCGCGTACGCGAATTATGGCGATGTTAATACCCAGGACTTTTCGCGGGCTGATCAAATGATACAGACGAATATTCGCGGAACGGTCGCAGCGGTTTACTCTCTAAACGATTTATTCGAAGAGGATGGCCACATTATTCTGGTTTCGTCGATCTCGGCTGTAGCACCAACTCCAGGGCTCGCGGTGTACACAGCATCGAAAGCGTTTATTCGGCATTGGGGTATCAGCCTTAGGGATGAATTAAGGCCTAATGGTGTAACTGTAACTATTTGCTACCCGGGAAAGGTTAAGACCAAGGCGCTCCGGGACGTCGTGAAGCAGGCGAAGTCGGTGAAGTTGCGTCTTATGCCTGAGCAGAATCTCAGTTATCTGGTGGAGCGCACGTTACGTGCAGCGGAGAGCGGCCGAGCGGAGGTCGCACCCGGTCTATATGGTCTGGTGATGGCTCTATTTAAGGCTGTGCCGAAACGTGTGGTGGCTCGATTCGCGCGGTTAGTTTGAGGCCCTCTAGTTTCGCGGTATCAAACTTTCGTTTAACCCCCTGGGTTTAGTCCATGTAGAAGCCAGTGTTTTCTGAGTAGGCTACGAAGTATGCGTAAGTTATTCACAGCCGCTTCGGTCTACCTCGGTCTTGGTCTGTTTTCTGGCGTTTTCTATCGTGAATTTACCCGTGCGATGGATTTTGGCGATAAAACGCAGCTCAATACGCTGCACACGCATTTCCTTGTCCTTGGCACGATCTTTTTCTTGGTTGCGCTGGCATTGGATGGTCAATTCAATATTTCAGCTGTCAAGGGCTTTGATCGCTGGTTCATTGTTCAGAATGTCGGCATTGTTTGGACGATCGGCATGATGGTGGCAAACGGTATTGTCCACGTTGTTTCAGGCCCGGAGGCCTGGGGTCCGATGTACTCGGGAATTGCAGGACTCGGCCACATTATCCTGACGGTTGGCTTTGTGTGGTTCTTTATGCTTCTCAATAAGGCGCTGAAGAATCGTGAACGCGTGGATCGCAAGGCCAACGCAGCCGTATAAATTTCCAGCGGAAATGCGTGAGTCGGATAGCTGATTCGGCCTAGGCGATAAGGCGAAATAAAACCCCGTGCAGAAACTATATCTGCACGGGGCGCTTTCATATAGCGGCGACTATTCGTCTGCGATAGCGGCCAGAGGTGGTGTCTTTGCGGCCTTCTGACCAGGTCCGAGAGCAGCAATAACGCCTACAAGCGCAGACCCAAGCAGCATGAGAACAACCTGCAGCCACGGTACCGCAATAGTATTCAGGCCCTCATCCTTCAGCACGGTCAGCAGTGACCAGCCAAGGAACAAGCCGAGGACAATACCCACAACCGCGCCGAAAATGGAGATTTCCACAGATTCCAGGCGAATCATCCGGCGAATCCCCGAGCGCTGCAGGCCGACGGCTCGAAGCATGCCAATCTCCTGGCGGCGCTCGACAACTGAGAGCGCGACAGTATTGATAATTCCCAGAATCGAAATGATGACCGCCAGTGCCAGCAGTGCGTACACGATTCCCAGCATGACATCGATAGAGGCATTAGCCAGGCCCGCAAACTCCTTGACAGTCATCACTTGTACTACGAGGTAGTCTGCAACGGCGTCGCTAAGCTTTTGCTTCATTTCATCCAAGGAGCCGCTGTCTGCCGCGATAGAATCGGAGACATCGACGTAGGTCTGGAAGGGCAACAGGTGACTGCTCTTGACATATTTATGGGCGGCTTCGTAGGAGACAAAAATCGACTGGCCTGGATCTCTTGTATCAGCAAAAATGCCGGTGACAGGGAGCCGTGTTACGCCGCCTTTGGAAACTACTGCAAGTTCAGTGTCAACGTTCCAACCATTCTTTTTCGCCGTTGATTCGCTGATGACAATTCCCGCATCCGGCATAGCTAGGTCAAGGGATCCTTGGAGGGCGCGAGTGCCGTACCATTTGCCGACGTTGGAGTTGAAAACCGACACATTGCTAGATTCCGGTCCGACTTCAGTTTGTTCGCCGTCGGCAGTCATCATCGTGGCGGCTTCTTCAGGCGGGATCACCAGTAGGGCACCAATCGACAACGTTGCGGTGTCTTCGACGCCACCGATATCCTTCACCGCGTCCTCGACACCAAGAGGCAGGGCCGAATGCGCAGTCAGAGGCGGTGAGAGCACGAAGTCAGCCGTCAGATTGGTCTCTGACCACTCATTGACCGCTTCCTTCATGGACACGCCGAACATGCCGATCACAGTCACCAGCGCAAGTCCGAGCGTCAGTGCAAACGATGTGGTTCCCGTTCTGCGCGGATTGCGGTGAGAGTTCGTTGCCGCAAGCTTGCCGACGGTTCCAAAAGGCGCACCTACGACGCGCCCCAGTCCTCCGATCAGAGGCATGGACAGTGCAGGGCCGACAAGCCAGACGGAGGCTACGGCCATCACCGCACCGACACCAACGAAGATGGCGCGAATCTTGGTTTCCGCGTCGTTCCACTGCAATGCCCAGGCAATGATTGCAATAGCAGCGGATGCCAGCACTGCGCCGGTCCACGTCCGAGCACTGAGACTATTGCTGGTTGTTTGATCTCCAGAGCGCATGGCTTCCACAGGAGGGACCGCGCCAGCGCGGGCGGCCGGCGTCCAGGCGGCAATCATGGTAATTACCACGCCGACAATGAGCGGCACGATAACTGCCACCGGTTCGAATGTCAGGCCGTCGCCGGGCATGGAGATACTCATGGCATCGAGAAGCATGAATAGCCCCTGGCTCAGCCCAAATCCCGTGATTACACCTAGTGCGGAACCGATGAGGCCAACAATGAATGCCTCCAAGAGGACTGACCCAGTGAGCTGCCGTCGTGAAGCACCGAGGGCGCGGAGGAGAGCGAATTCCTTCATGCGCTGAGTGACCAGCATGGTGAAGGTATTGGAGATGATGAAGATGCCGACCAGCAGACCGATGAGCCCGAAAGCGATGAGGAAGTAGTTAACAAAGCTTAAGGCGGAGGAGACACGTTCGGAAGCCTCGTCGGCGAGCTTAGAGCCGGCCTCTACCTTGAGCTCGGGGAACGCGGCCGCGATGTCACGGGTGAGTGCGGCGGCGTCGGTGGTGGAATCGGCAGCGAGGGTGAACATGTCCATATGGCTGTCCGCGCCGTAGAGCTCTCGCCACTGATCTTGGGTGAAAAAGACTGTGAGATAGCCGGTTTCGTCGATGGAGGTATCAGCGATGCCGACAACCTTCACCGTCGCCCGCTCGAGACGGGTGGCCACCTTGATTTCAGTGCCGACGTGGAGGTTGCCGAGTTCGGCGGTGGTGGAATTGACGACCACCTCACCTGGTGCTTCCGGTGCGTGTCCCTCGGTAATCGTGACCTTGTTGCCCACTGCTTCGGCCGCTGGATAGTAGGGAAGACCCAACGATGGCGAACCATTGGTCTGAATCGGCTTGCCATCGGCTCCCGTGGCCGTAATGCTGTTGTTGGGATTGCCGATGTTGAGGGCGCGCACCCCAGGGAAGTTCTCTACCTTCTGTTCAGTTTCTTTGGTGAGCGCACCGGGATTGTCAGGGGCCGTCACCACCACGTCGACACCGTCATAAGCGGTACTCATTGCGCCCTTAAAGGCCTTGTCCAGCGATGATGTGAACACAAATGCGCCGGTGATGAAGGCCGTGCCCAGCACGACCGAAATAATTGTGAGCACGAGGCGCAACTTGTGCGAGGTGATGTTGCGCCAGGCGACGCGGCTCAGCGTGGAAGACGATGATGCCATGGGGGAGATGACCTGCCTTCCTAAAGATTCTCAATATCTGCCATGCGCGCCAAGATATCGGTGGGCGTGGGATTGCGAAGCTCGTCAACCACGCGGCCATCCGCGAGGAACACAACACGGTCTGCGTAGGACGCAGCGGTGGCATCATGCGTCACAATGACGACGGTTTGGCCGATGTCATCAACCGCATCGCGGAGAATCGTCAATACCTCACGAGATGAGTTCGAGTCCAAGTTGCCCGTCGGCTCATCGCCAAAGATGATCTCCGGCCGGCTGACGATGGCACGCGCACAGGCGACACGCTGCTGCTGGCCACCGGACAGTTCCGAGGGGCGGTGCGTAAGCCGTTCTTTAAGCCCGAGGCGTGTGGTGATTTCCTCGAACCACTGCTTATCCACCTTCCGACCAGCGATATTGATAGGCAGGGTGATGTTCTCTGCCGCCGTCAACGTCGGCACCAGGTTGAAGGACTGGAACACAAAGCCCAGGCGATCACGCCGCAGCGCCGTGATTTCCTTGTCCGACAGCTTCGACAGATCCGTCGTGCCGATGTACGCGCTTCCCGACGTCGCGGAGTCCAAACCGGCCATGCAGTGCATCAATGTCGACTTACCGGACCCGGACGGGCCCATAATCGCGGTGAACTCACCAGCGGCAAAAGAGATATCGACATGGTCCAGTGCAGTAACAGCGGCATTGCCGACACCGTACTTCTTGGTGAGCCTCTCAGCGTAGGCCGCCGCTGGTGGGGCGGAATGCTCCAAAGAAGATTCAGCGGATGATTTAGCGGATTGTTGTGCATGCTTGGCAGACATGGGGGAGGGGGTTCTCTTCTAATTAGATTTGATCAACGGCGAATTAATATCCGGCAGCGAAAGCGGATTGAAAACGCTGCGGCGGGAATGGAACGTTCGTTGTTCACCAGTCACGGGGTCAGCGAAACTCATTTCTACACAGACCAGGTGCAGGGGCTCCGAGGTATTCTCGGCCTCCAGCGGCAGAATCTCCGGGTAGTACTGGTCGCCCAGGATGGGAAAGCCCAGCTCACTCAAGTGCAGCCGTAGCTGATGAGTGCGTCCGGTGATGGGTTTCAATTGCCACAGCGCAACGCGACCACTGTCGGCAGCGAGGTCGTCGGCGTCCGAAGGCACGTCGACAAGCGAAATGTGCTCGATGATGGTGTGGGCGTTTGGCTCGCCCTCGAGAGTATAAGCCTGCATCTGGCCAGCAACTTTGTGCTGTCGTGTGCGCAACTCCAGCGGGGTCTCGGGCAGGGCTTCGCTGGTCGCGCCAGCGATGGGTGTGGGCGATGTCAGCGCGTGATAGCGCTTAGTAACTTCCCCAGATGCGAAAAGCCCCTGGTAGGCGCCACGAACTTCGCGCCGGGCGGTAAAGATGAGCAACCCCGACGTCAGTCTGTCGAGGCGATGCGCGGGAACCAACTCCGGATTTCCCAGCTCCCGCCGCAGGCGTACGACAGCGGTTTCCGTGATGTGTCGGCCGCGTGGCATCGTTGCCAAAAACGACGGCTTGTCGACGACCACAAGGTTGTCATCTTGAAAGACAATCGGCATCGGCCCCGCGATTGTGCGCTCCGGTGCCGGGGTGCGGTAAAACCACATTTCCGCGCCGGGCTTCACCATGTCATCTGGACTGTACGGCACTGAGTTGGCGCGAACGACGAGTCCATCTGCAAAGCGTTTAGCTACGGCCGCTTCATCATCGTCCGGGTGGCGATGGGTTTGACCTGCGATAGCGCCTGCGAGCAGAACCCACGCACGGGTGGGGGCATCGCCATGACGCCCGGGAGCGGCGATGCGGGATGGGTTGAGCCCATCGCGAATGGGCAGTGGCATGCGACGCATACGGCTGACTTTAACAGGTGCCCCGGATTCATCTGGCAGGCAAGCGGAGTTGCTGTGGCAGAGCGGTGTTGGTATCGCCCCCAATGGCGTAGGTGGACAACATTCTGCCCTGTCGGTCGCAACATAATGGGGGTAGGGTGGAGGTGAAAGTAATAAAAGGGTTGGCTCGGAAGAGCTGACCATATAGCAACGCTTGTCCATTAAAATGGCGTCCAAGCAGGTGCGATAGGTGTAGCTGCGTTGCGGTCTGGCCGCGGAGAGCCAATTTTTATGGATCGCATAATAAGGAGGCAATCAATGCCAAGGCAGAACATCATTGTGTGCGCGGTCGACGGCTCAGAGGCGTCCAAGACCGCCGTCAAGTGGGCCGCTAACACCGCAGTGAAGCGCGGTGAGCCACTCCGTCTGGTCAGCAGCTACTCCATGCCACAGTTCCTCTACGCAGAGGGCATGGTTCCGCCGCAGGAGCTTTACGACGATCTTGAGGCCGAAACCCTGGAGAAGATTAACGAGGCCAAGAAGATTGCCCTCGACTTCGCACCGTCGGTAGATGTCAGCCACCAGATTGAAGAGGGCAGCCCGATTGACATGCTGCTCGACCTGTCTGAGCAGGCAACCATGGTGGTTATGGGCTCTCGCGGTCTGGGTGGGCTCTCTGGCATGGTCATGGGTTCGGTTTCCGCCGCTGTTGTTTCCCACGCATCGTGCCCGGTTGTTGTTGTCCGCGAGGACAACCTGGTCACCGATGAGACCAAGTACGGCCCGGTCGTTGTCGGCGTCGATGGCTCCGATATTTCCGAAAAGGCAACGGAGTACGCATTCCGTGAGGCCGATGCCCGTGGTGCAGAGCTGATTGCAGTTCACACCTGGATGGACATGCAGGTACAGGCTTCCCTGGCCGGTCTTTCTGCAGCTCAGAGCCAGTGGCAGGTTGTGGAAGAGGAGCAGAAGGCTCTGCTCGGCCACCGCCTGGAGAAGTACGCTAAGAAGTACCCGGACGTGGCCATCAAGAAGGTCGTTACCCGCGACCGCCCGGTTCGTGCTCTGGCTGATGCCTCGGAAGGCTCGCAGCTGCTGGTCGTCGGCAGCCACGGCCGCGGAGGCTTCAAGGGCATGCTGCTCGGCTCCACCTCGCGTGCACTCCTGCAGGCGGCTGCTTGCCCGATGATGGTCGTCCGCCCGGAGACTGACGCCTAAAGCGCCCTTCGAGGAGGCTGAGAAAAGACGCCGGTGCCGGTCGTGGAGGTGCGTTTAGCGCCGAGAACAGAAACCGTTACCGAATATTTATAAGTAGAACCTAGCCGGTTTCCGACATGTCTCGGAGATCGGCTTCGGTTTATATAAATGGGGCCTCTCGTCTGCATAAACCCCGTTTTCATGCAGAAAGTACAGATTCTATAAGGGTTTTCCTGTGGTTATCCGACTGTTATCTCGCTAGTTTCCCAGTGGCCGAAATGGCCTGATAGTGCTTGCAGTAGGTGCAAGATATTTTGGAAAGCCTTATAGTTGAGTCAGAACGATTTCGGAAAGGAATATCTATCATGAACGAGATTCTTCTTGCTGCCTCCTTTAGCCCCTCTCTGGGCTTCTTCGGCTGGATTATCATCGGTGGCCTTGCCGGTTGGATTGGTTCCAAGATTATGGGCACCGATGCTTCGATGGGTGTCGTCCTGAATATCGTCGTCGGTATTGTCGGTGGCTTCCTCGGCGGTTGGCTGCTCACCCTGTTCGGCGTTGATGTCGCCGGTGGTGGAATGATCTTCAGCTTCCTTACGTGTCTGCTCGGCGCCGTGATTTTGCTGTGGATTGTCGGCCTGGTTCAGAAGCGTAAGTAAACCAA
>NZ_KV836271.1:100470-115319 GCF_001838295.1 Corynebacterium sp. HMSC074C04 | reverse complement strand
GGGGCATCTCATTAACATTGAGATGCCCTTTTTCTTGTGTGGTTGTCGTGAAGTAGGCGTTCTGCGGTTGTCGCGACATCTGTTGGGGGCAGTAATCATCGCACGCTAAAGTAGGACTAGAGGCTGAAAGACTGACTAGTTTGTTCTTTTACAAAATCACAGTCGCAGATGCGCCTACAATGGAATATCACAAACTATAAACGCCCTGCTCAGTGTTGCGAAAGCAATGACGCGAATGCCGATATTTGCGAGTAAGCAGCTGTTATAACGGGGTGTGACTTTGGAAGGACGAGAGGTACTGCCGTGGCAGAAGCGACAACGGGCAAGGGCGCAAAAGGCGGCCGCGCTTCCTCTCGCCGTCGTAACCGCCCCAGTCCGCGGGAGCGCCTCCTGACATCAGCGACAGCTCTGTTTACAACGGAAGGCATCCGCGTTGTCGGCATTGACCGCATCCTGCGGGAAGCTGATGTCGCCAAAGCCAGCCTGTACTCGTTGTTTGGATCCAAGGACAAGCTGGTCATCGCGTATCTGCAAGACCTCGATGCCAAATGGCGGGAGGCTTGGGAGCAGCGAGTGGCCTCGTTGGATACCCCGGCGGAGAAGATTCTCGCTTTCTTCGATCAGTGTATTGCGGAGCAGCCGGCAATCGACTTCCGTGGTTCACACTTCCAGAATGCGGCTAGTGAATATCCACGGCCGGAAACGGAGTCGGAGCAGGACATCCGCCAGGCCGCAGCCGATCACCGCTCCTGGGTTTGGCAACAGCTACACACGCTGCTGACTGAAAATGAATCTAGTATGCCGTCTGCTCACGCAAATATGCTGTTGCTCTACCTCGACGGCGGCCTCGCGGGTGCCAAGATGTCCAAAGACCTGAACCCGCTGCAGATGGCGCGCGACCTGGCCCGTGACTTGGTCACGTAAATACCTAATTCCCTTTTTTAACGCGCCCTAGTTCTCGCCTTTTGCTCACGGGCTAATCCCGGAAGCGTTTCCAGTCCGACTCCTTTGAGCCGGTGGCTTTCTTAACCATATTCTTCGTATTCTGGCCGAGCAGCATTCCCAGGTTCTTTGCAATCAGAATTGGTTTCGGCCGCTTCTGCGCCTTTTGTGCTTTCTCGGCTTGTCGTTTCATGTCTGCCCGCACTTTGGCCAGGCCGGGAAGCGGCGGAACTATACCCGAGGAAATCTTCATATCCTGCGTCAGGGACGGCAAATTGTCCTGAGCGCCAGGCCTCATCTGGGTCACCATGTAGCGAACCTTCGCAATTTTCAAAGCCTGGGCATATTCTTCGTCCTGCTTTGCTTTACGACGGTCCCGCGATTCCTTCTCAATAGCGGCATATTCGCTCTTATACTGCTTTATTTTCCACGGAGCGAATGCGGATTTGATATAAAAGCGACGCTTGGCCTGCTTTAACTTCTTCTTTTCCTCCCGCTCCGATTCGTATTCACCCTTTTGGTGGTTTTGAAGAGTTCGGAAATCGTCCGTGAGCGGGTAGGTCTTTTCTACATAGCGGGTAAGAATAATATTTTGGGTCAGTGTCCAGAAGTTATTGGTGACCCAGTAGACAATTAGAGCCACAGGTGTTGGGCCAAAGAACCCCGCGAAGAGGATCATCAGCGGTGCGTAGATAAGCATTACGCGCATGAATTTGCTGAGGAATACACTGACGCTATTGGAATAGTCGAGAGTGCGCTGCAACCGGCGGTAGGAAATGACCAAGTTAAAACCGGTGAAAATGGCCGCTGCCACGATGCCGATAATGCAGAAAGCTAACAGCGAATCATGATCGCCCCCAAGGATTTGTAGTTGCTCCCGGTCCATGCGCAGATACGCGGGTAGAGGCTGCCCCAAGAATGTCGCACTCAGAAAGTCGGAAATCTCATCCTTAGAGATGAATCCGACATTATGAGACGCAGGCAGCCCAGGCCCCTCAGACGCCCGCAGCATGTGCCTCAGCATGCGAACAAGGCCCATAATCACGGGAATCTGGACGAAGAGGGGCGCCAGCATTACGGAGGTCTTAATACCTTCGGCTTTGCGCATTTCCTTGCTGGCAAAGTTTACGTATTGTGGCGAGTTCGGCTCGATGCTCCTGCGGTAGCGCTCCTTGAGTATAAAAAGCTGCGGCCGTAGGTTGGCCGTCTTGCGCGCCGAGATAAATTGCTGGAACGCGAGAAACGCCAGAGCGCCACGCACCGTAAACACCAGCAGGAAGAGAGAAAGCGTCCAGGACAGAGAAGATGGCAGGTGAAACACTGAGGCCAGTAAAAGGTGCCACGCCTTAAGGACAAACGAGACCAGCCAAACAAATGGTTCCAAAATAACCACGGGCCGACTCCTCCATGTCAAGGATAAGAAAAGTAAGACAACCGGATTAGGCCGGTGTGCCAATTCCAGCCGCTATCCTAGCGACTCGAATCACCTGCCCCAACTTTAAAACAGGGCCCCGCTGTGGCGGGACCCTGTCTTTAAGATAGTGAAGCTGGATGACATCCAGTGGAAGGCAAACGAACCTGGGTGAGAACTAGTTAGCGCTCTCGTACTTTTCAATAATGTGCTTTGGCAGCGCACCGCGGTCTGCAACATCCATGCCATTCTCTCGTGCCCACTGGCGAATCTTGCGATTGCGATCACGGGCCTCAGCGGCATTGGGATTAGCGGAAGAGCGCTTACGCGGAGCTACAACCGTGCTGTGATCAATAGAAGCGTTCGCAATATACGGTTCTAATACCTGCTCGAACTTCTCAGCATTTTCCTGAGAGAGGTCGAGAATGTAGTTCTTACCGCGGAAAGAGAAACGAACGACTTGGTGATCTGCGGAATCAAGCGGAGTCCCATCAAGGTCGTCGATGTACTGAATTAGTTCGCGGCGTGCCATAGAATCCCTGCCTAAGCTTGGTGCTGAACTTGTAATAATGAAGAAGGCTTACGGTGAAACTTCAATACGGTGAAATTTCAAATTAATATCAAGCCCTGTTTTCTTTCCCTCACAGTATAAGTGCAAAGAAATTTAATGTCTATTGACGATAATTGAGCTAGATTGTGCAACTTATATCGAATACATGGTTTGTTAATAATTCGATTAATTGTGCACAAGAACTTGGGGTAATAAAAAGACGGCCCTGCATGTTGTGCAGGGCCGTCGTGAACAGCAACTACGCTACTGAGGGCGCAATGCGGGGTGCGCTCTCAGTGGTCGTCGGAAAGCGAAAGGATGAGAAAGCGCTTAAGCCTGGGTCATGCCCTCACCAGGCTTGCCTCGGTAGGTAGCGGCGACGAAAAGTGGCTGGTTCGGTTCCTCCTTGAGCTCGACGAGGCGGTACTCAGAGGTAACGTCCTCGCGGCCGAAGTAGACAGCGGTGTAGCCGTGGCGGTCGAACTCGAGGTAGTTGACGTACGGGTTCGCAGCCTTGAGTCCAGCGGTAGCAGCCAAGGAAATCGGGTTGTCCTGAGGCAGCTTCACAATGTCATCGATGTTCGGGGCGCTGACGGAAGTACAGACAATCTCAATGGCGGCAATACCGGCACTCGGGTACTGGCCCGGGACCTTCGGTACGTTGCAGTTCCAGGAGGAGTGAATATCGCCGGTGAGGAAGACAACGTTGTCGTAGCCCTCCTTACCCATGATGTCAATCAGCTTACGACGCTCAGCAGCGTAGCCATCCCACTGATCCAAGTTGTACGGCAGGCCGTCCTGAGGCAAGCTCAGCAGCTCAGTGACAGCGCGAGTGGCCTCCGGATCCAGCGGCGGAACCAGCACTGGAGTGAACATGACGGAGTTGCCCACGATACGCCACTTTGCGCTCGAGGAACGCCACTGGCCGAGCAGGTAATTGAACTGCTCAGAGCCGAGCATGGAGCGACTCTCATCATCGGTCTCGCCAGCGCGGATGAACTTCAGCTGCTGGTCACGGTAGGTGCGCAGGTCCAGCATGGTCAGGTCGGCGAGATCGCCGAAACGGAAGCTGCGGTAGAGCTTGCCGCCCTGGGAGAAGGGGACAGCGCGAACTGGCAGCCACTCCAGGTAAGCCTGGATAGCGGCGTCGCGGCGGGCAACGTAGTCGCCTTCGGTCTCCGGGTCGTGGTTCTCAGCGCCACTGTGCCAATCATCGTTGGCGACCTCGTGGTCATCCCAGGTCACAATCCACGGCTTTGCGCGGTGAGCTTCCTGCAGGTCCGCATCGGTGCGGTAGGTGGCGTAGCGCAGGCGGTAGTCAGCGAGAGAAATAATCTCGTGAGCCGGCTTGTGGTCACGAACCGGGCCCTTGCCGGAGTAGCCACCGGCCTCGTACTCGTAGATGTAGTCACCGACACACATAATGATGTCGATGCGGTCATTTTCCGCCATATCGCGGTAAGCGGAGAAGAAGCCACTTTCCCAGTTAGCGCAGGAGGTCAGCGCGATGCCCAGGTGATCTGGCGAGGAGTTCACCGGCGGCGCAGTGCGAGTCTGGCCAATCGGGGAAACCTGGCCCGCGTGATTACCAGCGGTGACGGTAAAGCGGTAGAAGTAGTAGGAATCAGCGGAGAGACCCTTGACATCGATCTTGACGGTGTTGTCAGCATCCGGGTCGGTGTTCAGGGCACCAGAGGCAACGATGTTGCCGAAGCCCTCATCAGAAGCGACTTCCCACTTCAGTGCAACAGGGCGGCCCTGGTTTGCACCTGCGGTGTCGCCTGGGTGCGAGGTCACACGAGTCCAGATAAGAACGGAGTCCGGCAGTGGATCGCCAGAGGCCACACCGTGTTGGAAGACCTGAAAACCGCCAGAACCGCCAGCATTAGCTGGAGACTGTGACTCAGGATTGGCCCCCGCACTAGTAGCGGTCGCCAGGCCGATGGCGCCAGCAGCAGCACCGGTAGCGCCGGCACGCAGTACGGCACGACGAGAAGGGGTGAATGGCTTTTGGGCTGTTGCGTCGCTATTCGAGACCGCGCCGTTCAGATCCGAGGCTGCAGTCTGAGATTTATCTGAAGATGGCATAGCCCTCATTACAGTAGTTCTCAGTCCGTAGCGCCATCGGAGGGAGAAAATAGCCCGATACGGGGGTAATAAGAGCGAAAGCGCGACTATTGCTGCTCAACAACAGTCGCGCTTAGTTCGACGGATCTCGGCGAGTGGCCTTAACCCGAAGCGGCCAGGTTTACGCGCCCAGCTCCGAAATGATCTGGCGATCCAGAGAATCCAGCTCTGCGGTAATGGAGTGGTGTGCGCGACGACGCTGCTCCGGGGTCATCTTCTCGGCAGTGTTAATGGCATCAGTCATGACATCCAGACGCGAGTTGGTGTCCTTGATAAAACCATCGGTACCCTTGACGCCCGACTTACGCAGCTCTGTCAGTGAACCACGAGTGGCCTCAATGCGGGCCAGCAGCGGCGCACCGTGCCCCTGGTAACGAGCGGCATCATTAGCGGAAACACCGAACTTCTGCGCGGCCGAAGAGTGTTCACGGCGCTGAATGGCAGTGATGGCGCGGTAGGCCAGCGGAACCAGCACCGGTACCAGCAGGCGTGCGCCACCGATCCACGACTTTGCCTTGTCCTTGTTGAAGCCCTGGCTGCGCTGCTGTTGCAGGATCTTCTCGGCCATCTTGGTCTGGTGACGCTGCTTGGCGGCCAGCGCCTTCTTCTCGTCCTTGGCACTTGCCTTGCGGATCTTTTCCGCGCGCTTCAGAGCACGGTTTTCCAGCTTGAGTTCCTTCTTACCGAGCTTTTCCTCAGAACGAACGCGGCCAGCGGCCTCCTTCAGCTCCAGCTTGTGCTGGTGCTTCTGGTCGCGCTTAGCGGCCTTGACCTCAGCCTTATGTGCCTTGCGATTAAGTCGAGCTGCGTGGCGAGCCTCTTCCTTAGCCTTCGCCTTGGCAGCCTTCACCTGCTTGGCGGTTTCGCGCCGACGCTCACGGATGTCACCCAAGAAGCTCATTTTTTCCTTCGCCTAGTTGCTCGCAGATAGTCCCTCCGGAAAAGCGGGGCGGAAAACCCGTAAACCCCACCGCGCCGGAGTGCGCTTGCCAGATGCAGTGGCTGCATCACGATTCTTGCTATCCAAGCTTAACGTGAAACTTCCTACCGAGTGGCGATACGCTAATTCTCATTGTGACTGATTCATCCGTTTCGCGCCCGCTTCTCCACGCGAGCGACCTCATCGGCTGCCGCTACCGGCTGAGCCTCGACCTCCGCGAGGGGCGGCTAGTCGAACCTGCTTCTCGCCATGAGCACCGCTTGCCGACGTCCATCGCGTCCATCCCCGGCCTGTACACAGTGGCCCCGGGGCCGGACGCTCACCTGGATACCCTTGAGGCCATCGCCCGCGGAGAAAGCGTCATCGCCGGTGGCGTGCTCATGCATGAGCGTCCGATTCCCGGTGGGGTGTACTCGGGAATCGACGAGATTTGCCACCCCGATCTGCTGGTCAAGGTCGATGATTCACCACAGACGACCTCACCGACGTACATGCCGGTCCTGGTTGTCACACGGCACTTGCTCTCTGCGCGCAAACCGGGCCGGCGGCGTAAGCCGTCGTCAAGCAATGCGGCGCGTGCGGCGGCGATGCAGGTGCGACTGCTGGGCGTTGACCGGCTCGGACGTGCTGGCGTGATGGGGCGGACCCTGCGTCAGGCGATGGTTGTCACGGACGAGTGGAAGCTACGGCATTACGGACCCGATGCTGTGAAGCTTGGGCAGGCAGCGGCGATACTGCACCGCCTGGGCGTATCCTGTGGTCTGGTGGGGGCGATTAGTGCCACCGGGATGAACCTGGATACACGGCATATTGTCATTGCCGATGAAGGTTCGCGCGTGGCCTCGTACCGGATGGCGTTGCGGGACGCGCGTGATGCCGTCGCTGCCACTCAGGGGCGACCGTCACGGTTTACGCCAGGCACCTGGCCGCTGGCGCCACGGCGCATCCGGGAGTGCCGAACCTGCCGTCACCACGACCTTTGCTTGGCTGAGCTGACCGCAAGTGACGACATTTCCCTCCTCCTACCTGGGGATAAGTCCATGCGGTTGCGCAGTGTGGGCATCGACACGGTCACGGCACTGGCGCAGGCGAGTACCAACACTTCGCACGTCAGCAAGGAGCAGGTGTGGATGGCGAGGGCGCGGCTTGCCGACGTCGATGCGCTCCGGGTAGCCGCTAAGACATCGGCCCCGCGTGGCGATGTTGAGATGGATATCGATATGGAGGCGTACCCCAACGATGGCGCCTACCTGTGGGGAACGTGGGTGCCTGGGGAGGACTACCGCGGGTTTATCACCTGGGAGCCACCGGGGCCAGAAGGGCTCGGTGGCACGGCGGAGGCCAGGAACTTTGCGATTTTCTGGGATTACCTGATGCGGCGTCGAAATGCGGCGCATGAACAAGGCAAGACCTTCCGCGCCTATTGCTGGGCGGCAGAGGGTGAGAACTATTGGCTGCGTCAGAGCGCCACCCGGTTCGGCGGCCAGGAATTTGTGGTGCCCGCAGATTCGGCGGAGCTGGCTACAGGCGATGCGGCTGGTTCCAGTTCCGAGGCAGCTGGCCCGACAAAGATTGTGCGGGTGCCGACCCGCGAAGAAGTGGACAAGTTCATTGCCTCGGAGGACTGGGTGGACATGCTGAAGGTCGCCCGTCGCCAGATCCTCTCCACCGTCGGTATGGGGCTTAAAGTCGTGGCCCCGTGGTCGGGCTTCCACTGGCGCGACGCCGATGTTGACGGCGAGGCATCGCTGGATCTGTATCGCATTGCGACGGCCACTGACCTCGACTTTGTCGCGGAACAGTCCTTTGAAAAGCTCACGCAAGCCGAGGCTCGCGCCATGCTGCTGCGCTACAACGGCGATGATTGCCGATCGGTAGCCCACGTCCGCGACTGGCTGGATTCACAGCGCGCGGCCGCGGACCTGCCGCATGGGGATGACCTGCCGGTTCCTTAACGCGCTAACCACGCGCCCACGTGCCGCGCCGGGCGAACTTAGGTGAGACCTTCTTCATCGCAGCATCGCGAATAATGGCCGTGTTCTTGCGGGCTAATAGCAGCAGCTGCTGTGTGCGCTCGGCACGGAATGTTGCGCGAGGAGAGCGGTGCACATCGCGGAAAAGCCGCTTCGTCGCCGCCAGCTGATCCGGCGAGCGTGTCGCCAGCTGTGCCAACTTCTCCTTGGACAGCTCAAGTGCAGCGTCCTCCGTGTCCACGGCCCACGTCGCCAGACCAATCTCAGTTGCTTCCTTGCCGTTGAGTTCTTCGCCAGACATGGTCAGCCAACGTGCAGTATCGGCGCTGACCTCATCGAGGATGGTTCGCATACCGGACATATCCGGAATCAGTCCCCACTTCGCTTCGAGGATTGACCACTTGGCATCGCTCGTAGTAATGCGGAAATCAGCACCTAGTGCAATCTGTAGACCACCGCCGTAGCAGTGCCCATGCACTGCCGCGATGACCGGCACCGGCAGGCGTCGCCAGTCCCAGCAGGCGCGCTGGAACAGGTTCGTGCCGTGGATATCGGGGACGAATGAGCGCAGGATGCGCGAGGGCTTCTTAAATGCCGAGGCGAAATCGAGTCCAGCGCAAAACGATTTGCCCTCGCCACGTAGGATCACGCCACGCAGATCACGGTCAGCTGCCAGTTTCCGGGCGACGGCGGACAGCTCGGTCAGCATCTCAAGTGTTAGACCGTTGAGTTTGTCTCCGCGGTCCAAACTGACGACAGCGATTTTCGCCGCCTCTGAATCAGCTACGACGAGGTATTCATAGGCGACGTTGACATTGTTGCTGGTGTTCATGGGCACTAACGCTAAACGACGGATACGTGTGCCGCCCGGGAAATACCAAAAGTGGTCTCAAACAAGACACAAAAAACCGACCCGCTGAGGGTAAGTCCCGTCAGCGAGCCGGTAAGCCATCTTTAGCGCGCGGCAGGGACGCGTAAAAAGCCGCGCGCTGTTAGCTGAAATTACTTGGCAGCTGCGAACAGCTCTGCAGCGTAATCCCAGTTGAAGACGTTCCAGACAGCCTTGACGTAGTCAGCCTTGACGTTCTTGTACTGCAAGTAGAAAGCGTGCTCCCACATATCCAGCAGCAGAACCGGCTTCAGGTTGATGGACAGGTTGCCCTGCTGATCAGTCATCTGCTCAATAACCAGGCGCTCTGCAATGGTGTCGTAACCCAGAACAGCCCAGCCGGAGCCCTGCAGGCCCAGAGCAGCAGCGTTGAAGTGAGCCTGGAACTTCTCGAAAGAGCCGAAGTCGCGCTCGATAGCCTCAGCCAGCTCACCGGTCGGCTGGCCGCCACCGTTCGGGGACAGCAGCTTCCAGAACAGGGAGTGGTTGGTGTGGCCACCCAGGTTAAAGGCCAGGTCCTTGGACAGGCCGGTAACAGCTGCGAAGTCGCCGGACTCGCGAGCAGCAGCGAGCTTCTCCAGAGCAGCGTTGGCGCCGTTGACGTAATTAGCGTGGTGCTTGCTGTGGTGCAGCTCCATAATCTCGCCGGAGATGTGCGGCTCCAGAGCGTCGTAAGCGTAATCCAGCTCAGGAAGTTCGTACTTAGTCATTAGGAAAATTCCTCCTCAACACGTTTTTAGGTTGTGCCGTTGATGGTACTCAAGATGAGCGGATGCGCAACCATTTAAGCAATACAATTAATGCGAAATTCATAAAAAATGCTGTTCAGGGATATCTGTCACAAGTTTATGAACGTGGCGGCTGAGTGCGGCGAATCCACTTACTCACGCGCTTGAAGCGCATTCCGGCTGCGCCACCCAGGTCGTCGTCAAGCGGAATGTCGAGGATGGAAGCCCACGTTGGCAGCATTTCTTCCTCGTACCGGTGGCCGTGACCACCGGGGACGGTGACGGAGGCGAGGCCGTCGATAAGCACCTGCCAGAAGGTGACGAACGGGTGCCAGCGCATGGAGGGGAGAACATCGCGGCCGACGCGCTCTGCAAGCCAGTCGGGGCGGCGCCAGGCCAGTGGGTAATCCCACCAGACGATGGGGTCAGAGGCATGCTGCAGGAATGCGACGCGCGGGAATTCCCACGGCCCGAACTTGGTGACATAGAAGGAGTGGTACAGCTCGTCGGGGCGCGTAGCGAAGCGGATGTTTCGCCCCTCGTCGATGACCGGAGCGATTTCCGGAGACCCCTTTGTCCGACGGTGCGTCAGCTCTTTCCACATTGCGGAGAACTGTGGTGCGCCCGTCCAGACAGCACCGTCGACGCGTGCGAGCATGTCAGCGGAATTCTCGAATGCGCCGAGACCGCCAAACCCGCCGAGGGATTCACCGGCGACGTAGACCTTTGGCCGGTCGTTCTCCGGCATCTTGTCGACTTCCTGCAACACCCGATGGATAAGGGTGTGGCCAGCCGCGATTGGGGTTTCGTGGTCCGTTAGCCATGCCACTGGGGAGGGGAGGTCAGAGTACTGCAGAGCGACAGTGGCGCAGTTGCCAAGGGTCAAGAACTCTGCAGCCTGCGCCGACCACGGTGGCACCCAACCGGTGCCGGTGGTGGTGAAGACAACCAGATGATCGCGCCGGAACGCGCCGGTGCGGTGCATCTCGCGGATGATGAGCTCCGCCTGTTCCCGCAGAGAACGACCTGGCACCTTGCCCGCATAAATGCGGATGGGTTCCTGCAGTTCGGAGAGCGGCTTGCCAGTGACCACCGCCAAATCTCGGGCACGGGGGCCTTCGGCGACGAAGACGCGCCCCTCGGCGCCGAGTGCGTACCACGGCTCCAAAGACCATGGACTTCCGGAACGTTCCGGCTCCCAGGGCTGCATGCGGCCTGGAACTACCAGGGTATTCAGGTATCGGGACTTCTTGGCGATGGACTCCAAAGTCCGACGGATAAGCAGTCGGTCAATGCTGGCGGCCACGGCACCACCGACGATGGCACCGCTGAGAACCGGGGCGAGACCGCGCGGCAGCCAGGGGCGGAGGTTGTCCCGCAGTAAGTCATAGCCGCGATTGGCCAGCGCGGAGAGCCCCCGAGTGGTCAGGTAGAGACCACTGGCAATCATTGTGGAAGCGAACTGGCTGCGTGCGGATTCCTGCTCATCCTTGCCCACCAGTCGGCCAATTTCGCGCTGCTGGGAAATAGAGCGCAGCCACAGCGCCGCGGTGGTGGCCGTGGTGGCAACATGCCAGGTCACGGCCAGTGCGCGCTCGTGTCGAGGTGCCGGCGCAAAGCGGTTGAGCGGAGTGCTGGCCAGACGCCGCATCGTCGTGTTGTAGCCATAGCCGATAGCCACCCCGGTGACATGGCCCGCCAACTGTGCCAGGAAGGTCACAGTAACGGTGGCGGTCCGAGTACGCGGCATCAGCGAGGGGCTAAAGGCAGCCCATGACGCAATTTCTGCACCAATTAGACCGGGGTTGGAGGGGATGCCCGCCCGCAGTGCGCTGCGGATAGTGCCAGGGCCGGTACCTAGGAGGCGTTCGCGAAAGACTTTGGTAGCCATCAGACTGCCGGTGCCGACTGCGCCCAGCGCTTTGGCCATGCCAGCTGTGCCAGCGACTCTTGCAATTCCCGTTCGCGCTGCTCGTGCAGCTCGCACTGTCCTGGTGGTTTCGATTGGCTGAGCTACAGGTGTGTTGCCCGTAGACGCAATCGAGGGCGCAATCGAAGTAAATGCGCGACGCAGGAATCCCATAACTCCCATCATGGCAAATTTTTTCCTCGGGGTTTATTCATCTCGCGCCAGTTTTCCGCACAAAGCGTAGCCTGTGGGGTGTCGCAACGTTTTCCGAATCGGTTGAGAAGGATCCGAGGGTTATGAAGCTATCCACAGGAAATAAGGTCGTGCTGATCGGCGCTGGCGACGTCGGCGTGGCATATGCGTACTCGCTGGTCAACCAAGGCACTGTCGACCATTTGGCAATCATTGACATCGACGAAAAGAAGACGATGGGCAACGTCATGGACTTAAACCATGGCGTCGTGTGGGCGTCGTCGCGCACCAAAGTCACTCAGGGCACGTACGCCGACTGTGACGATGCCGCGCTGGTAGTCATCTGTGCAGGCGCAGCACAAAAGCCCGGCGAGACTCGCCTACAGCTGGTGGACAAGAATATGAAAATTATGAAGTCCATCGTCGATTCCGTCATGGCCAGCGGTTTTGATGGGCTCCTACTGATCGCCTCCAACCCCGTCGACGTACTCACATACGCCGCGTGGAAGTACTCCGGGCTGCCACACAACCGTGTCTTCGGCTCCGGCACCATCTTGGACTCCGCACGTTTCCGTTACATGCTGGGTGAATACTACGATGTTTCCCCGATGAGCGTGCACGCATACATCATTGGTGAACACGGCGACTCCGAGCTGCCGGTGTTGTCCAGCGCCAACGTTGCAGGCGTCAGTCTGTCCAAGCGCCTCGCCGCCGACCCCGCGCTTCACGACGAGCTGGAGGACATCTTCATCCGAACCCGTGATGCCGCCTACGAGATTATCGATGCCAAGGGCTCCACTTCCTACGGAATCGGTATGGGTCTGGCCCGCATTACGCGCGCCATTTTCCAGAACCAAGAGGTAGCTCTGCCGGTCTCCGCATACTTGCAAGGTGAATACGGTCATGAGGACGTGTTCATCGGAACACCCGCCATTGTGAACCGTCGAGGAATTCGCCGCGTTATCGAGCTTGAGCTGGACGAATACGAAAAGAAGCAGCTGGACAAGTCCATTCAGACGCTCCGAGATGTGCAGGATCCATTCTGGAAGTAACTGCTGGTAGCGAGAGCAGATGTCTTCTCGACATGCGCTTTCGGCCGTCTCATTTGAGAATGAGAATGCCCACCTTCTATTGGCCCGCGTGGCCGACTCTGGCCAACGCTTCGTCTTAAACACAGGAGTGCCTTCTCTATGGCAGCGCAGAGCCCTCAAGACACAGCAACAGCAACTGACAACACTGAAAGCGGCGCGGCCGTACCGCGTCTGGATGACCTCATCAGCAAGGTCACTGATCTGATCACAGAGTTGGACGACGTTTCGGTGGAGGCTTCTGCACTGCTCGCAGAGGTGCCGGAGGAGCGCCGTCGGCACGCGGAAAACCTGCTGCACTACGCACACCTGCGCACAATTGACATCCGTGAGCTGCAAAACAGCTTGCACGACCTCGGCGTGACCAGTCTGACTACGGTGGAGACTTTCACCCGGGGGCGCCTTGAGCTCGCTCTCAACGCGCTGTTGGCGCTGGCGGGGCGCACCTCAGACATCGATGTCGCCCGCATTATTGCCGACGATGAGCGCGCGGATATTGCCCTGGATAACAACGCCACCGAGCTGTTCGGTCAGGAGCGCGCGGATGTCACTTCGCACATTATGGTGACCCTGCCCGCCGAGGCCGCCGACGATGCAGAGTTGGTGGAGAGCTTCGCTGCCGCTGGCATGGATCTCGCTCGCATCAACTGCGCCCACGACGGCCCTGAGCAGTGGAGCCGCATGATTGACAACGTCAATGCTGCAGCTGAGAAGGCCGGTCGCCGCATCTTCGTGTCCATGGATCTGGCTGGCCCGAAGCTGCGCACGGGCGATATCGAACCGGGGCCGCGTGTGGGGCGCGCCCGTGTTGTGCGTGACGACGCCGGCACGGTCATCTCCAAGTCCAAGATTTGGCTGACTCCACGGCTGGATGAGCACCCCAAGCCAGCTCCGAGCGATTTGCCGGGGCGTCCCGCACTGCCGCTGGAAGCAGATCAGGGGTGGTTGGAGCAGCTGCAGCTCGAGGACGTCATCACGCTGCATGACTCCCGCTCGGCCAAGCGTCACTTCACCGTTGTGCGCATCGACACCGACTCCGAGGGCGAGGTCGAGGCTGTCCTCGCCGAGGGGGAGAAGAACGCGTGGATCGCCGAGGGCACACACCTGCGGAGCAACTACGAGGTCACGCGCGCTGGTGGTGTGCCACCGACCGTGCAAAAGCTGCGTTTCCACACTGGGGATGAGTTTATTCTCACCAGCCGTGAGGAAATCACCACCATTCCACGCACCGACGATGAAATTCCACGCGTCTCCTGTTCGCTGCCGTCTGCCGTGGCGGCTCTGAAACCGGGCGATCCGGTACTTTTCGACGACGGTGCACTTGGCGCTGAGGTGGTTGAGGTCTCCGAGACGTCGTCAAGCGAAGATAGTCACGTCGATGCCCGGCTGCGTGTCCTGCGTACGAAGCCGAATGGTCAGCCGCTGGCGGCGCATAAGGGCATCAATCTGCCGAACACCGACCTGCCGCTCAATTCGCTTACCGACGAAGACATTGAGCACCTGCGCTTTGTGGTGGAGCATGCGGATATTGCTGCGGTGAGCTTTATTCGCACGCAGGGGGATGCTGAGTACGTCTACAAGGTGCTCGATGAGATTACGGCAGAACATGAGGCTGCGGGCCGCGAGGACCTGGCGTCGAAGGCTCGGAATCTGGGTGTTGTGCTGAAGATTGAGACTATTCCGGCATTCCAGAATCTGCCGGGAATCATCATCGCCAGCATGAAGCGCGCCAAGTCCGGTCTGATGATTGCTCGTGGTGACCTGGCTGTGGAGCTGGGCTTCGACCGTATGGGTGAGGTCCCAGGCCAGATTCTGACGCTGGCGCAGGCAGCCGGTGTGCCGACCATTCTGGGTACTCAGGTGCTGGAGAACATGGCCAAGGCCGGCCTGCCGTCCCGCGCGGAGATTACCGATGCGGCCTTCGCCCTGCGTGCCGAGTGCGTGATGCTGAACAAGGGGCCGCATATTACCGAGGCCATCGCGATTTTGAACAACCTGGCCCGGAAGATGGGGCGTTCGCAGCGTAAGAGCCGCATCATGCTGCGGAAGATTCGCAGCTGGTCGGACTAGTGGCTGGGTTAGGGGCCGGGCTAGTTTAGG
>NZ_KV836271.1:71972-100370 GCF_001838295.1 Corynebacterium sp. HMSC074C04 | reverse complement strand
AGGTTAGGGGGAGCGCACCTAAAAACACCGTGGGAGAAAAGACTGCGGAAGAAGCCGGCCGCGCGTACGAGAGGAGCCCTGCGGAAAATGTCTAATGAACAGGCAGAAAACGCGGGGTGGGCTGTGCCGCCGCAGTCTCCAAAACAGCAGCCACAGCAGTCCCCACCTCAGGTGGTGCTGCCACCGCAGCAGAGCTGGCAGCCGACTGTCTCGGATTCGGCCATCACAGGTGCGACGCCGCGCTGGAAGGCCGATGAGATTGTTCGCAAGCGTGCGGACAGCGTCTTTCGATGGGCAATGAGCGGCGCCGGAGTATTCGCCGCATTTACCGTATTCATCTGGATGAGCATCCTGAGCCCCGGCCAGGATTTGGTGGTTTCCCTCCTCGGCGAATTGGGAGCATGGGCTTTCGGTCTCTGCGGAATGGTTTCCCTCATTGGTCTGGGTTTTTCGGTCTACAAGACTCTCCAGGTGCTGCGTGACCGCGCAACGTATGCCCGCCCACTGCTGTCGCGCACGGCAACGGATGTGCGCACGATGCACATGTGGCCAGTGCGCAACATCACGGGGCCCGTGGTCGCGTTGGCTGAAACAGGAGTCACTGCCGTAATGAGGCCAGGTCGCTTTATCTGGTATCTGGCCTGCGTTTTGTGGCCCCTTGCAACGGGTTGGTTTATCGCTGCCGACGTGTCCAGGACATACTTCCAGGCCGGAATCATCACTGTTTTAGCTTGTGTGACAACTGCCCTTACGGCGCGGCTACTCCGCTACGTGTTGGCTCCCGAGGAAGTGCATCGCAACATTCCCGTTGGGGCAGGTCGCGAGTGCACCCAGCCCGGTTTTGGTCCAAGGGCTTCATCCCCAGCGAAGCTACCGATGAACAAGGGGAGGCGGGCGCGTTGGCCGTCGACAAGCAGCTTTTCGAAGGAACGGCGAGCGAATTCGTCGACGATTTTTATAAGTAGCCCAGGCAGTCGCGAATTACGGACTGCGAATAGGTATTCTGTGGCCTTGTGGGAAAGAAATCTCGTAAGAAGAATAATCAGGCCCCGGAGGGCATGAGCCGCCGTCAGGCGAAGCTGGCAGCCCGCGCTGCTGAGCGTGCAGCGTTGCTGGGCAATCCGCGTCCGTTCAAAGACTTCGACGAAGAGGCTGACATCGTGGCTGTCCGCGAGTTCGCTCCGGCTGTGGTCATTCCGGTCACGGTCGCTGACGCTGAGCGTGACATCAAGCTCTGCACCGTGCTGCCGGGTGGCGTAGCCGCACTGACGCGTGCCGCTGACCAGGGCAATGAGGCTTTCGTCGCGCTGCAGACGCAGGCTCGCACCAATGACGGCGCTGCGGATCTCTCCCGTGCGCTGGCATGGGCTCGCGATGCAGAGCCGGGTCAGCAGCTCTCGGCCGCTACTGACGGCGAGGCTGCACCGCTTACCGACGTCCTGACCGCCGTGGATCTCGACAACATGGAGGTCCACCAGGACTTCGAGTGGTGGATTCCCAAGGGCATTGAACGCACCCCGATGATCGAGCAGAACCTGGCCGTGGCTAACGACGCGATTCTCCCGTCATACCGCCTGGATGCGAAGGCCGCTGGTGCTGTGTGGTGGATTGATCCGGGCGAGCGCGCCCACATCCGCTGGGTGCGTCGTGAAGATGAGAAGCCGCTGCTGGATGCCTTGGCACGCGTGCACGCTGCGGACAACCTCTCGCTGGGCGAGGGCACGAAGTTCGCCGGTGTCTTCCGTACCGATGGCGTGCTGGTGCCGGTCTGGGACCTGGATAACACCAAGCCGCACGACCACTGGATTGCTGCCGTGGAAGAGGCCGACAAGCGTATCGCTGAGGCGCTGGCCAGCGAAGAGCCGCTGACCGCCGAGGAGCGTAAGTCCCGTGAGACCATCGTGTCCCGTCAGGTGACCATTCGGAACTAGGCGGAACTGGTTTAAGAACTAACGCGTGTGGCTCAGCGAAAAGCTGAGCCACACGCGTTAGTTGTCTCTAAGTTATCTGAAGCAGTTTTAGCTACTCTCTTGGCTATCTCAGCTCCGCAAAAAGTGTTGGCGCTTCGATTTCGTCCCAGAGCAGCACATTGCCCGCATAACCGGTATCCATGGCGCCTGAGGTGGGCACGGTAAGAGAATCGGAACCGAACAGCATGCGCAACATCAGCCAGGTCAGATTCCAGACATGGTCACCATCGCCGACGAGCACGGCCTTAGTGCCAGCATTGGCCAGGCGAATCCAGCGGTAGGGGTTGAGCCATACCGCAGGTGACTTCAGCCGTCCCATCAGCGCACTCATGAATTCACGCTGCCGCTCTACGCGGTCCAAGTCTCCCTGGGCGGTAGCACGCGTGCGCACGTAACCCAGGGCACTCGCGCCATCGAATTTCTGGCAACCGGCCTGAATATTCAGGCCTGCCAGCGGGTCGTCGATGGCTTCTTCAGGGCACATTTCGATGCCACCGACAGCGTCGACGACACCGGCGAAACCGCCAAAGCCAATTTCGGCGTAGTGGTCGATGTGAATCCCAGTGTTTTTCTCTACGGTGTCGATGAGCAACTGGGGGCCACCAAATGCGAATGCCGCATTGATCTTGTTTTTGTCATTGCCCGGGATATCCACGAAGGAGTCACGCGGGATACTGACCAACTTCGGCTTACCGAACACCGGAATGTGGGCAATCATGATGGTGTCTGTGCGCTGGCCGAAATCACCACTGCCCGTCGACAGCTTGGCGGCATCTTCCTCTGACAAGCCCGTACGAGAGTCCGAACCGACGAGCAACCAGTTGGAGGACATCGTATTGGCAGGGCGATTTGTCAGACCTGAGAACGCGTCGACCCTGGTCAGGCGGATGTCGACAAGTGCCATCGTGGCGACAAGGAAGATGACGACAACCAGGATGATGGATTTAAAGCGCAAGCGTGGCAGCCGCATGCGTCGCGTGTGGAAGCTCGACCTGGCACCGGCTCCGCCACGACTGCTGCGGCGTCCACCACGGCCAGAACTCGCTGCTTGTGGGGCACTGTAGTAGTCCTGCGACGAACCCTGCGAGGAAGATTGGAAATCCGCATCCGGGTTATAGCCGGGTGGAGGAAACCGCGGATCGCTGCCAGCGCGTCCGCTACCGGTCCGGTTCATCGGTGGACGGGACTCAATGCGCGTTTCGTTCAGTGGCGCCTGCCGACGTTCTGGTTGCGGCCTAGACCTGCGTGGAGGCATAGGCGCTGGGCGGGCTGCCCCTGCCCGAGAACGGCGGTCAGGGCGGGGAGGGATGGGGCGTCGTGAAGCGCCACGCGAATCGGCCTCACGGGGGCGAGCATGCTTCGGCGACGCCTCGTCCACACGGCGGTAGATGGGGCGACCATAGCGATCTTTGAGCGGTCTGCCGTATCGGTCGCGGGCAATGCGCGAGTCGTCGAAGTTGCCTTCCATACCAATTAAGAATAGGCAACGACAGTGCACTAAGAGAACCGACACAGCAATACAAGTAGTGGTAGCGCTGGCGTTACCCTGCATGCGACGTGCTGAAAGGGTTTGGGACCGAAGAAGAATATGCTGGAAATATGTCCGCAATGAACCAGAACTACGAATGCGCAGTCAACGAGTCGGATGTTTATGTCAAGAGCCGACATGGTGTCCCTCGAGGGTTCTTCGCCTGTGAGGCGGCGGGGCTGGACTGGCTGCGCGAGGGCGAATCTGACGGTGGTGCGCGCGTCGTGGATGTGCTGGGCGTGAGCGGGCATGCGCTGAAATTGCGTCGAATTGAGTCGATGGCGCCGAATCCACAGGCAGCGTACGAGTTTGGAAAATCGTTGGCTATTACCCACAATCTGGGCGCCGCTGGCTGGGGTGCCGGCCCCGATGAGTGGGAGGGGCACGGCTACTTCGGTCCGCTGGATCAGCCACTACAGATGGACCTGACTCCACGGGAGAGCTTCGGTGAATACTGGGCGAAAGGACGTCTTCTGCCTGCGCTGGGAAAGTTGGAAAACTCCTACAATAACCGTCAGCTAGATATCTTTGACCAGCTCATTGATCGGCTCTTGGCTGGAGATTTCGACAACGAGCCAGACGCCGCGCGTGTCCACGGTGACCTGTGGTGGGGAAACCTCATGTGGGATGCAGACGGCGCGATCTTGATTGACCCCGCGGCACACGGCGGAGCCCGCGAGGAAGATCTGGCACTGCTGGCGCTATTCGGGGCAACGCACTTCGATGAGATCTTGCGTGGCTACGAATCTGTACATCCCCTGCCGGATTTCGCCGAGAGCTGCGAACTCCACCAGCTCTACGCGGTGCTCATGCACGCGGTGCTATTTGGTGGCGGATACGCCGGACAGGCAGCGGCAATGGCAGCGAAGTACGTGCGTTAGCTGGCGTTAGCAGCCTCCAGCACGCTAGCGATCTCCAGTAGCTCTGCCTCACCGCAGTGCACCGCACCGATGTTGACGCTGGTGGCGGGGAGCTTCGCATTGGGTGTGCTGCCGCTTGTGCCCGGCACAGCAATTGGCATGGACACGCTTGCCCACCCAGTCAGATTCCACAGCGACAACCACGGTGTCCACCGGGTTTGCTCGTCAAAGTCCTCCCACGGCGCCAACGCAGAGAAATGCCCAATACGTGGCGGATCAAACGCCAGCGTTGGCGTAATCACCGCATCGACTTCCCAACGCGATCGAATCGCGCCGGGCAGAGCCATCCGCTGCTGATGTGTCGCCGCCGCCTCAGTTGCGGAAATCTCCTGGCCACAGGCGCGAATCCACTGCACGATCTCGGAGTAGTCCGCGCGCGGTAATTTCGTGGACATTCGCGTGATGGTCCGTCGAAAGATCTCGAACACGTCCGGACCTGCCGGGTCATAGGGGCTGGGCACTTCCACCACCTCATACCCGGCGTCGGCAAGACGGTCAGCCGCCGCCCACGCACCGTTTGCCCAGCGCTTATCGACGTCCACCTCAGCATGAAAAGGGCTGATAGTGACACCGATGCGAAGGGGGCGCTGGGACCGTCGGAAAACATGCGAGGTTGCGGGAAAGGGCACCCCGGCCAGTAGCGCTGCGTCATCGACTGTGCGAGTGAGAAAGGCAGGCGTGGAGAGATTTCCACCCGCAATATCGTGTGCTGGCTTCAACCCAACGAGGCCACAGCAGGCGGCAGGCACGCGGATGGAACCGCCACCGTCAGAGCCCAGAGCTGCGGGAACGACACCAGTTGCGACAGCCACCGCGCTGCCACCCGAGGAACCACCGGGAGTGCGTGGCGTGGTATCCGGTTGATTGGACAGCTGATCGGGCACGGCGAAATAGGGGTTTTCCGGAGCCGGGTAGCCAATCGGCTCGGTGTAGGCCGTCATCCCAACCTCGGAGGTGTGTGTAGTCGACGTGAGGATGGCGCCGCGAGCCAGAAGTTTCGCCACGGGTTCCGAGGTTTCGGTGGCGGTGAAAGCCAAGTTGGCGGAGCCCATCGTGCATTTGACACCGGCGATGGTGAATAGGTCTTTGATCGCCACTGGCAGTCCCAGGAGGTCACGCGGGAGGCCGTGGCTAGCGCGCCGGGCGGCCTCTGATTGGGCAGTGAGGCTGCGTGCGCGGTCGACAGCGTGCTCGGCCAAGGACGTGGCAATACCGAAACGGGCGGGATTGGCCGCGGCGTCGTCGGCAAGCGTGGCGAATTCCGAAACGATCTCCGATACCGAGATTGCGCCACTGCGCACGGCTTCAGTGAGGGCGCGGGCGGGCATCTCGGAAGAAAAGGTCATGCAATAAGTGTAGAAGCCCTCTAATCTGAGCTTATGACGACGGTTACTTATTTGGGTCCAGCGGGCACATTCACCGAGCAGGCGCTGTGGGACATGGCGCGTGCTGGCGAGATTGATCCTGCAGGGGAATCCGCGGTCAATGCCGTGCCGGTGGATAGTCCCGCGGCCGCGCTTGGAGCCGTGCGCCGAGGGGAAGCGGACTTCGCCTGCGTGGCTATCGAAAGCAGCGTGGACGGTCCCGTCACACCAACTTTTGATGCCCTCGCTGCTGGGCCGGAGCTGCAGGTTTTCCGTGAAACCGAGGTCGGGGTGGTCTTCTCTATCCTGGTCCGTCCCGGTACGACGGCGGAACAGGTGCGTACTTTTACGACACATCCTGTGGCGTATCCGCAGGTCAAACAGTGGGTGGATGCCAACCTTCCGGGCGTGGAAGTTCATCAGGCCAGCTCCAATGCGGCGGCGGCTCACCAGGTCGCCGAGGGTACCCACGACGCTTGCGCTGCCCCGGCCCGCGCGGGTGAGCTGCTCGGACTTGAGGCGCTGGCCACTGAGGTCGCCGACGTGCGCGGTGCCCGAACCCGTTTCCTGCTGGTGGGGCGCCCTGGTGTGCCGACGCCGCGCACCGGCGCCGACCGCACCTCGGTCTCCTTCACGCTGCCGAACCAGCCCGGCACACTGATGCGCGCCATGAATGAGTTCGCAGTGCGACAGGTCAACCTCACCCGCATCGAGTCGCGGCCGACACGCGAGCTCTTCGGCCTCTACCGCTTCTACATCGACTGCAACGGCCACGTTTATGATGCACAGGTTGCGGCGGCTCTCGCGGCACTGCACGAATACGCCGAAGACCTGCGGTATCTGGGATCTTGGCCGGTTGCTGAGGGCGGTCGCCGCAGCATTATGACCCCGCCGCCGGATATCTCCCAGTCAATTGAATGGGTCGACGCGCTCAAGGAAGGACGAAGGTAAAACATGACACCCACCGCGCCCGAAAATCCAGTTGGACAGCTGCCTTTCCTCGATGACCGCCCAGACCGCCCTGAATCTGTCATGCCGGTTGATTCCCAGCGCATCATTTTCATCCGCCACGGGCAGACCACCGGCAACATCAACCGCCGCCTGGATACCGCATTGCCGGGCGCACCGCTCACCGACCTCGGTGTGAGGCAGGCGCGCAGTCTGGGACGTCTTTTGCTTCCCGACGTCCACAGAATCGGTGACATTGTCACATCCCATGCCCTGCGTGCACGCCAAACTGGTGCAGGCGCGGTCGCGAGTCTGCACCACCTGGGAGAGACTTCCGTTCGCATCCGCCATGAGGGTGGTCTCCACGAGATTCAGGCCGGCGATCTTGAGGGGCGCAATGATCGCGATGCGCACATGGAGTACATGCGCGCCTTCTATCAGTGGCTCAATGGAGAGCTGGAGTACCGCCTTCCCGGCGGTGAATCCGGTGCTGACGTGCTGAATCGGTACCTGCCGACGCTACAGCAGCTGCTGGAGCAGGCAGGAGCGACAGGTGGTGAATCCAAGGAGTCCAGGGAGGCCAGCAGCAAGGATGTCGTCATTGTCAGCCACGGCGCGGCTATTCGTCTGATTGGGCAGTATCTGACCGGGGTGGATCCGGAATACGCACTGCGACACCGCATTGCCAATACCGAGCGAATTGAGCTGGTTCCGAACGCAGTGGCCGTCGGCAAGCGTGCTGGCATTGAACCGGGCGCGTGGGATGTGCGTCGCTGGGGCGACAGCGAGTTGCCCTAGAAGGGAGCGAAACGGCGACCGTTACTGCTGACCGTTACTGCTGGCCCTCCTGAATCTCGCGGCGCTTCTGAGCTGCCAGGCGTAGGCGTTCTGTGCGACGCTTGGATTCCTCTTCGTTGATTTCGTTGAGGAGCTCTTCTTCGTCATCATTGATGTTCAAGGCGGCGCGCCCGATAAGGGCAACGGCCGCAGCGACGATGAAGCCGAGCCACGCGTTATCGATATTGGTGAAAAACATCAGAACGATAGTGACACATACGATAACGCCTGCAGCAGAATCAACAATGTTGAGCTGGCGGCCCTTTTTCATCAGGTTTTGCAGCTCTTGATCGACACTTTGATGCTGCGGATTAGCCGGGGTGCCCTGTGAACTCTCGGGGGAGACCTCAGCGGGCAGGTCCGCGAAGAGAGTTTGCAGTTCTGCCCGAGTTTTAGCGGAAGCAGCACTTTCGGCGCGTTTGGAGAACTCATCGACATCCAAGTAGCCATCAGCGAAATGATTGCCGAGACGCTCCATGGCAGCGTTGCGCTCCCTGTCGCCGACCCTGATTTCTGGCTTCTCGCTCGAGTTGTCGCTCATGGTTATTAAGGTTACAGGGAAGAAGAGGGGAGGGGACAGCATCGCGAGAGGAACGAGACCGTGCACGGCGGGACAAAATTACCCGTAGCCGAGTCGGTCCAAATCCTCCTCCTCGAGGCCGAAATAATGCCCGATTTCATGCAGGAGAGTGACCCGAATCTGCTCCACCAGCTCCTCTTCGGTGCGGCTGATGCGGCAGAGCATGTCGCGATACAGGCTGATTTGGTCAGGTGGACCCCAGTGGTTGTTAGAACGCTCGGTCAGAGGTATCCCCTCGTAGAGGCCCAGCAGTGTGGGCTCGTCGAGGTTATACGGGTGGACCTGGATGATGACCTGATCGAGCTGGTCGAGAAACTGCGTGGGGATGCGGTCGATGGCCTCATCGACAAGTGCATCGAACCGCTCCGGGCTAACGTCAACCATTTATGGTGCTGCCTCGCAATGTCCTCTTGTTTTACTGGCCGATTGTTCTACTGTCCGGCGGGAGCGACTGCGTTATCCGCAGCGCCTGCTCCTGCGCCAGTACCGTCGGCACCGACCTCACCGACGTCACCTGTGCCAGCGCCAGCGCCAGCGTCACCCTGCTCCTCCCGCAGCGGATTGCGCGGTGGCGGAGCCACGGGCGGCTGGCCGTCGATAGTGAAGGACTCGTTAGCGTGGCCATTGAGAGTGGCGAACCCGCCCTGGCCATTGTCCTTAATCAACCAGCAGTTCACACTGCGCGAGCCAGCATTGAGCGACTCCTGCGACAGTGACGTCCAAAATGGCAGCAGCGTTGAGTTGTACAGCGGGTCGTCGCCACCGAGGTAATTCTGCGCCAGAGTCACACACTGCTCTGCGAGCACATCATTTTGCTCCTGGTCAGTGGGGACATTGTCACCGAAGTGGTCGCGGAGATTGACAATTCCCGTCGACTCCATCAGGTGATCTTCCACGCACGGCACCTGGCGGATGGCGCCGTTTTCGTCCAATGTCACGCAGCGGCCGCCCTCGAACACGCGGGACTGGTCCTGCCCGGCCGCAGGACCGGACATGTGCGCCGTGTTGCCGTCTTCATCGACGACCTGGATACCGCACAGGAAGGTTCGGTCACCCTTTTCCCACTGGCTAGGCGAAGGAATGATCGGTGCCGTGATAAATCGACCGTCTGGATCGTACTGGCCGCCCAGGTATTCAGTCACAGTGTTGCGACACACGCCATTTTGCAGAGCCACCAAATTGTCTGCTGTCGGGTAGTTGGCAGTTTTGGCGTATTGCCCCGGATGTTCCTCGTAATCGGCGAGATTCAGTTTCTTGGCCACCTCATAAGCGTGCGGCTGCTCACAGGGCACGACGCGGAAGTCAGAAACATTCAAATCTTCTGCCAGGTTCCAGTCCAGACAGTTGCCCGCGGTTGCACTGGTGAACGCCGTCGTCTCCTTGTCGACGATGGTCGTTGTCGACGATGACGCGCTTGCCGACGAACCCTTGCCCCCAAGTGGCCCACTCGGTGGCTCGATGACTCCCGCTTGCAGCGCGAATGCCATCCCCGCGGCGCCGACCAGCATTGCCGTCGACAAAGCGCGCATTCCCCAGCTTCCACGCGAGTTATTCGAAGCGTTGGCATCGTTGCTGGCTACGGAGGATGCACCAGCGCTGGCATCTGCGCCAGTACCTGCACCGGAGTCAGTGTCTGTGGCGGCAGCGTGCTCGCGATCCTGGTTCATATTGTCATCAGCCATAGTGACCCCATTGTGCACCGCCAATGAGCCTGTGGACAAGGTAACGCTAAAAGCGACAACGTCCCCATGAGCGTCGATGTCGTGGCAAGGAGCTCTGCCATTGACGCTCTGTCCGAGTTTGCGGTCCGAGTTTGCTCAAGAGTTTTAAGCACTACAATAGTCCGGTATTTGTTCGCTACCCGAGGACACGAGTCTTGACCTGGACTGCACTACTTAGCCTGCTGGGCGTCCACATTATTGGTATGGCCTCACCAGGGCCTGACGTCTTCTTAGTCCTGCGCCTTGCCACCAAATCCCGAAGGCACGCCATCGCGGCAGTCGCGGGTATCAGTACTGGCGCCACAATCTGGATGACCCTCACAGTTTTTGGGTTCGCAGCCGTCATTACCGCCAATCCTTTGCTGATGGGCGTAATTCAACTTGTCGGTGGCTGTTATCTCATTTACATGGGCATCAGTATGGCCAAGGCAGGCATCAATACCCTCCGCGAACTGCGCGCCGGTGCCGCACCAGCCCTGGGAAGCGAGGCGCTCCGGTCGCCGAAGGCGACGTTCCGCCAGGGCTTTTTCACCAACATGTCGAACCCGAAGATTGTTCTCTTCCTCACCGCAGTGCTTTCACAGTTCATTCCCGCGGGCGCATCTGTGGGGACGCTCGTGCTTTGTACACTGGTGCTAATCGTCTCCCAAATCGCTTTCTTCCTATTTATCGCAATCGTGGTGTCGACGGATGCCGTCGTCAAGCGAATGGTGCTGGCAGGGCCGTGGATTGACACTGTCGCCGGTGTAATCTTCCTCGTCCTCGGCGCGCTGCTGGTCGCCTCAGGAGCGGAAGCGGCGCTCTAACATGCCTTGTGCCTGCTTGCCGACGTAAACCAGGTACTCTAGGGGACGTGATTGATCTCAAATTTCTCCGCGAAAACCCTGAAGTAGCCCGCGAGTCCCAGCGCACCCGTGGTGAGGACCCGGCATTGGTCGATCAGCTGCTGGAAGCTGACGCTAAGCGCCGTGAGGTTATTGCCTCCACCGACGCGCTGCGTTCGGAGCAGAAGGGCTTCGGTAAGAAGATTGGTCAGGCGTCGAAGGAAGAGCGTCCGACCATGTTGGAGAAGGCCAAGGAGCTTTCCGACGCCGTGAAGGCAGCCGAAGCGAAGCAGAAGGAAGCCGAGGCTGAGGTCGAGCGTCTTCAGTATCTGATTGGCAACATCGTTACGGGTGCGCCCGCCGGTGGCGAAGATGACTTTGTCGTGCTGGAGGAAATCGGCGAGATTCCACAGTTCGATTTTGAGCCCAAGGACCACCTGGACCTCGGTGAGTCGCTGGGACTTATTGATATGGAGCGTGGCGTCAAGGTCTCCGGTTCCCGCTTCTACTTCCTGACCGGCTACGGTGCCATGTTGCAGCTGGCCATGATGAACCTGGCTGCTCAGAAGGCAACTCAGAATGGTTTCCAGCTGATGGTGCCGCCGGTGCTGGTTCGTCCGGAGACCATGTCGGGTACCGGTTTCCTCGGTGCGCACTCCGATGAGATTTACTACCTGCAGGAAGATGACCTCTACCTGGTCGGTACCTCGGAAGTCGCGCTGGCCGGCTACCACTCCAACGAGATTATTGACCTGTCGGAGGGGCCGCGTCGCTACGCTGGTTGGTCTTCTTGTTTCCGTCGTGAAGCGGGCTCTTACGGCAAGGACACCCGCGGAATCCTGCGCGTGCACCAGTTCGACAAGCTGGAGATGTTCTCCTACTGTCCGCCGGAGCAGGCGGAGGCAGAACACCAGAAGCTGCTAAACATGGAGCGCGAGATGCTGGCCGCGGTCGATGTTCCGTACCGCATCATCGATGTTGCTGGTGGTGACCTGGGTGCATCGGCTGCCCGCAAGTTCGATACCGAGGCGTGGGTGCCGACGCAGAACACTTACCGCGAGTTGACCTCGACTTCGAACTGCACGACTTTCCAGGCTCGTCGTTTGAAGACCCGCTACCGCGATGCCGATGGCAAGTCCCAGTACTGCGCCACCCTAAATGGCACGCTGGCTACGACGCGTTGGCTGGTCGCCATTTTGGAAAACCACCAGCAGGCCGATGGTTCTGTGGTGATTCCGGAGGCCCTGCGTCCGTTCATGATGGGCAAGGAAGTTCTCGAGCCGGTTAAGTAGGTGTGGCCCCGACACAGCCACACACTCACTTCACGACACCTATGGCACCTCATGCCACCTCCACAGCTGGCATGAGGTGCCATAGGTGTCGTGAAGTGCCCTAGGGGGCGTCCCTATGTTTTTGTCAAGCCTAAATCGGAGTTTTTAAGTGAAACTCTTGGGGGTAGGTTTAGACATGGTTATTGTGCCCATCAACTGGTGTTGGTGGGCCTGATTTTCGTGTCACAGGAGCAATTCCTGCATAGGCGGCCAGGTGGCCAGAGGATGCGAAGTCGGATCCATCACCGATGGAAAGCAAGATTTGTGCTGCGGTCTTGATACCGATTTCCGGCATACTCGATCCAAGGCCTCGGAGGCAGGGAAGTCCTCCAGCATGCCGTCGACCTGGCCGGCGATAGGTTCGCGTCGGCTCGCTGGGTTCGCGTGGGCTGGGCCAATTTTCAATTCCCAAGACGTGGGTGGGGTGACTGCGCTAAGAAGTAGGTGGGGGATTGAGTCAATAATTTGGCAAGAGGATCGATAGCAGCGGCATGATTGAACCAGGAAAAACTTCGCTCGAAGTTGACTGCGTATATGGACACAGCAGCATTCTTGGTGAGATTAGCGCGGAGATCCGTAAGGGGGAATTTGTCAGTATCACCGGCCCGAATGGGGTGGGAAAATCCACGTTGATTAGCACCATTGCTGGTGAGATAGAGCCAATCGAAGGTACTGTGCGGGTTGCTTGCGAGGGCGAAGAAACTTTCGTTGATCCGTCAAGCCCGCAAGGCGCTGGCTGCGTGACCAGCATTTCTGATCCAGCATTTCTACCGGACTTAACTCTCGGCGAGCATATTAACCTGGTTTCCCTGCGCACAGGTGTGGGAATGGACACGCTGCTGAGTCGGTTGGAGCCATGGCGCGTTGCTGAGTTGCCCAACACTTTGCCCAGTCGGCTTTCGAGCGGTCAGAAGCAGCGGGCAAACTTGGGAATCCAATTGGCGGTTGCGGCTCCGGTTGTTGTGTTGGATGAACCCGAGCGCCATCTCGATGCGGATTGGACTCGGCTGCTGTGCGCGCAACTTCGCCAAATGGCACAGTCTGGATTCACAGTGATTGTGGCATCGCATTCGCCAAGTCTCATCGATGAGGCAGACTGGGAGATTCGACTGTGAACCTTGAAGGCTTGAGTTTTCCTCTCAACGTATTTCAAGTAGTTGGCTTAGTAGGGATTATCTTCCTGCTGGTCATCATTGCGGAACGAATGGCTCCGCTGAGGTCCGTTGACCGCGACCGATGGGAATGGGAGTATCGCCCCGCACGTCGATTTCCCGGCATTGACCGCGATGGCTGGCTCCAAGTGCTGGTGTTCACCGTATTTGGGTTCGGCATTGGCGGGGTTTTTCGATATGTCCTTGGGGTTGCACGACCACGTCGTTTAGCGACGGTGCTTTCTAATGGCGTGACACAATCGATGACTCGTGTGACCGTGATGTTCTTTAATGCGGAGCTGGCATCGAATATTTACGCTGCTTCCTGGCTGCGGAGTGCCAAGGTCAAGGAGCGGCCGTTCGCGCAAACTTCCTTGCCGGTGTTGATGCTGCGCAGGCTGGTGCGGCGTGGGTATATCCCGTTGCTATTTGTTGCGGTGGCGCTGGCGGAGTTTTCTGTTGCACCGCTGATTGGAAAAGGCGGGCGCACGCTGGTTTTGCTCTGCTGGGCGGTGCTTGCCTCTGCAGTATGGCGGGCGACTAGGCTCGAAGCGCCAGGTCAGCTGCCGTGGCGAGTGGCGATACTGAGCGTTGTGACCGTCCTGGGAATGGCCGTCCAATTCCTTCCGGGGATGCCGCTAAATCCCATGTATTCCATGCTATGGGCTGCCGTGGCAATTGTCTATTGTGCACTTGTTCGAGGAAAACCACGGGAAACTAATGATTTTTCCTCGATTGAGATTGGTTTGGGCGCACCATTAGAAATGGGCAAGCTGCAGTATTGGTTTTCCGGCGGTCTTGCGATTATTCCGGCTATTGCATCGGAATTGATGGCGATTGCGCCGATTATGTAGGAGCTGCGGCCACAATGCTCCGACTAAGCGGTCGGGCTGCGCCGGCGGGAAAAGGGGAATCCTAGGCGGAGAGGCAACGTCTTCTACTAGGAGCTGTTGGCCTACAGCTCCTAGCTGTGAAGTACTTCGATTGCAATAGCGAGCAGGCCGGTGCTGACGGGCTGCGGAGTAACGCTTTGACCTGCCCAAATTACATCGGCATGATCTAGGCCACCCCAGCTTTCTTCCAGGTAGCCTTCAGTCCGGCTCGGAGGGGAAAGACAAGGCATGCGGCCGAAGCTGCGACCGATGCCGTGGCAACACCGGCTTGGACTAATGCTGGATTGATCTTGGAGTTTTCTTCCGTGAGAACGCCGATCAGCTGAGCTGGAGCAATGGCGCAAGTGAGAGTACCTAGGGACGCGACGCGCAGAGTATCTTCGCGGTCATCTGCCTTGAGCAGCGAAGCAGCTGAGAATCCAGCTCCGACCGTAGAAACCACGAAGGGAAGAAGCAGAGTTTCCTTCGGTGCTGTCTTTTGAACTGCCTCGCCGTTTAGCTTCCATTTTGTGTGGACTTCTGAAGGCAACTGCTTCCAGCACCTGGCCAGTGCGACTCCGTGCGCAACCGTCACAGCCGCGGGGAGAAAAGCGGTCGCCTGCAGTGCGCGAGCCGGAATTTCAGAGATAACCTCACCGTCAATATCGTCCGGGCGGACAATCCCGAGCTTGGTGGCTACTGCAGCCCAATTGATAGACCAGCCAAAACCCAACAGGTGAGGTTGGAGAATCCGCGGGTCGTTCATATTCCACAGGGAAGCGCGACCGCGCTTGGAAAATGCTCGAAGTGGGTTGCTGAGGTAGCGTCGCAAAGCGCTCGGTTCACCAACTTGCTCGGCGACTCGCTCGGCGTATTCGGTCGCCGTTCCCAGCTCTTCGGCCAGGTCCGCGTGGACGTCGTTAAGCTCTTGCAGAAGACTCTCCTGCTCGGCAATGATCGCCTTGCGTTGTGCGGGCGATGTTCCGATTTCGCGCAGTTTGTGGTCGATGGCGGTGAGGTAGGTGTTCATTGGGGATCCTCGGAAAATAGTGCGGTCATGTCGGCGGATAGATCGATGAAGTCCTGATGTAGCTGCGTGAGTGTTTGCTGTCCTTTGTCTGTTAGTGAGTAGTACTTGCGGGGCGGCCCCTTGGGGGATTCCTCCCAGCGATTGCTAATCAAGCCGTTGGTGGTCAGCCGCGAGAGTAGGGGGTAGACGGTTCCTGCGGGCGCGCTGAGGTGGGGGTAGGCGTTGAGCTTTGCGACGAGTGCCGCGCCATAGAGTTCTTCGCGAGAAATCAGCTTGAGAATGGCGAGCTCGAGTACTCCCTTCTTCAGTTGTGTTTGTGGGCGTTTGGGCATGGCGTTGTGCTTTCTTTCCGGCGGTAGAAGGAAGTTGTTTGAGCAGAATCCTTTTCATACCTAGTACCTTGTAATGCCAACTATACCCCCAGTAGTTTGTATTGCCAAGTACTGCACGCCTATACCGCACAGAGAGAACAGAACAAAGAAAAATGAGGGGCAATTGTCAAAAGACAATCGCCCCTCATCCCACCGGGTTGGCTCTATGAAGAACTTGTAACAGCTAGGAACCGGTTCGGTTCCTATTTAGCGTTCAATTAAATGCGCTCATCGAGCCAGGCAATAGCCGTCGCAATGGCCTGGTGCTGTGCCGGTTCATTGAATACCTCGTGGAACTGGCCTTCGAACTCGATCAGCTGCTTGTCGGTGGACGAGATGCCGTTGTACCAGTCACGCGAGAAGAACGGTGGCACAATCTCATCCTGGCCACCCATCATGACCAGGGTCGGCTCAACGAAGTCGACGGAGTTGGTGCCGTTGTAGGTGGCGGCAAACGCCATTTGTTGAGCCATGCCGAGCGAAAGCTTGGAGTTGTTGTACGGATCAGTGCCGTATTCATCACGCACTGCCTGGGAAGAAGAAGTTTTCGCACCCAGCGGGTTGCCAACCTGAATCAGGTCAGTGCCCGGCAGCGATGGGACGCGCATCTCGGTACGGTTCGGTACTTCCTTGAGCATGCGCGTGTTGAAAGTAGTCATGTCCTGGAACGGCAGACGCTGGTAAATCGTCGGCTGGGCTTCGCGCTCGACATCGGTCATGGCTTCTGGAGTGATGGTTTCGCCCTTGTCCGTGCCGCCGTAGGGGTTGAACAGAGCGCCACCGCCGTTGGCGACGATGCCATCGACACTGCCCGGGTACTTGATGCCGTGGAAGTCCACAGCAAGACCGCCCATGGAGTGGCCGAGCAGGAAGGTCTTCGTGCTCGGGTTCTCCGCCTTGGCCTTCTCTACAAGCATGTGTAGGTCATCGACAAGCGAGTGGAAATCATCGATGTGACCACGAGCAACTGGAGTGCCTTCAACCTGGCCCGTGTGGCCGTGACCGCGGTGGTCGAGGCGGTAGACGTTGTAGCCGGCGTTCAGAAGCTTGCCAGTTACCCACTCGTAGCGACCCAGGTGCTCTGCAGCACCATGCACGACGACGACAGTGGCCTTGGCGTTCGGAATGGTGTTGGACTTCCAGTAGATTTGAGTGCCCTTGCCATCCTCCGACGTCATATAGCCGTCGGTCACCGTAACGTGGCGACCGTCAACTGTAGTGGTCGGCGCCGGGGTAGTTGGCAGTTCGACCATCGCAGTGGACTGCGGGTCAGGGGTTGGCTCCAGCGGGTTTTTAATGAAATCCGTTGGGGTTGCTGATGCTGCCGGAGTGGCCAGTGCCAGCGTCAGGGCGGTGGTCACACTCGCAGTGAAAATCGATGCACGACGCATGATTGCTCTTTTCTATTTTCAATCGAGGAGCGGATGGTAGTGATAATAATTTTATTATAACAAACAAGCCCTGAATTTATAATAAGAATGGCTCGGAAAACCGAATCGGTTTTCCGAGCCATTCTTAGGCTCTTACGAGGGCTTATTCAGGCTTCGGTGCCTCCTCAGCATCGGTATCCTCGACCCAGCCGTAGGTGCGTTCAACGGCACGGTTCCACTGGTGGAACAGGCGATCGCGCTCTTCGGCCTCCATCTTCGGACGCCACTTCTTGTCAATCGTGATGTGAGCCTTGACCTCATCCAAGCTCGACCAGAAGCCAACGCCCAGACCTGCACCATATGCAGCGCCGAGAGCAGTGGTTTCAATGTTGTTCGGGCGCGTGACAGTGACATCTAGGATGTCGGACTGGAACTGCATGAGGAACTCGTTCATGGTCATGCCGCCATCAACGCTCAGCGTCGTGATGTCCGTGCCGGATTCTGCCACCATGGCATCGAGAACCTCACGAGTCTGGTACGCAGCAGCCTCCAGCACAGCGCGGGAGATGTGGTTGCGGTTAACGAAGCGAGTCAGGCCGACGATGACGCCACGGGCGTCCGGCTGCCAACGAGGAGCGAAGAGACCGGAGAATGCCGGCACGATGTACACGCCACCGTTGTCCTTGACACTCTTTGCTTTGTTCTCGATGGAAGCGGCATTTGGAATCATTTGCAGCTCGTCACGCAGCCACTGAACAAGTGCGCCGCCCATGGAGACAGAACCCTCGAGAGCGTAGACCGGCTTCTCACCCTCGACCTGGTAGCAGACGGTGGAGATGAGGCCGTGCTCGGACCACTTCGGGTTCTCGCCGGTATTCATCAGCATGAACAGGCCAGTGCCGTAGGTGTTCTTGGTGTCGCCCTCGCCGAAGCAACCCTGGCCGAACATGGCGGCCTGCTGGTCGCCGAGAATACCTGTAATGGGAAGGCCGGACAGAGCATCGCGGGCGCGAACGCGACCGAAGTTGCCTACTGACGGGCGGATGTCCGGCAGCATCGACACTGGAATGCCAATTTCACGGCAAATGTCCTCGTCCCACTCGAGGGTCTTGAGGTCCATCAGGAGAGTACGGGATGCGTTGGTGACGTCCGTTGCGTGGACTGCAGATTCGCCGTTGTCACCCTCTGCGCCGCCGGTGAGGTTCCACAGCAGCCAGGTGTCGATGGTGCCGAAGAGCAGGTCGCCAGCCTCGGCCTTTTCGCGAGCGCCCTCGACGTTGTCGAGGATCCAGCGCACCTTCGGGCCTGCCGGGTAGGAGTTGATACGCAGGCCCGTGGTCTCACGCCAACGGTCCGCGCCTTCATCCCCCATGAGCTCCTTACAGATGGTGTTCGTGCGGGTGTCCTGCCAGACGATGGCGTTGTAGACCGGTTCACCAGTGTTCTTGTCCCAGACGACAGTGGTTTCGCGCTGGTTGGTGATACCGATTGCCTCAATGTCCTGGGAGGAGATGTCGCCATCAGCGAGAGCTTCACTGACTACGCGACGAGTGTTGGTCCAAATCTCCTGGGCATCGTGCTCGACCCAGCCCTCTTCCGGGAAGATCTGCTTGTGCTCCATCTGGGCGACAGTGACGATCTCTGCGTCATGGTTGAAGATGATGCAGCGGGTGGAAGTAGTTCCCTGGTCAATGGCGAGGACATATTTGCTGTGCATCATGGGGGATACTCCTAGCGAAATTGTGTGTAAATGTGAGTTTTCGGACTTGCGCTATTTTATTGTGCGTTCACTCTCATATTCCCGTTATCCGATGGCAAAGGCAAGAGCGCCTGCAGCCACAGCTGCCAGCATCGGTGCGACAATCGGGACCCATGCATATGCCCAGTTCGCATCGCCCTTGCCCTTAATCGGGAGCACGAAAGCGTAGGCTAAACGGGGGCCGAGGTCACGAACAGGGTTGATAGCGTATCCAGTCGGGGAACCAAGGGAAAGACCAATCGACACAATGATGAACGAGACACCGAAGTAGGTCAGCGGGCCAAGCTCGCCGCCGGCTGGGCCGAACAGGATGAATGCGAGCAGAACGAAGGTCGCGATGAACTCGGTGACGGCATTCCAGAAGTTATTTGGATGAATCGGTACGGTGAAGAAGTTGCCGCCGGTCTCGGCATTTGCATTGGTCGGATTGCCGTTGTCGTCAACGCCATTGGCATCGAACAGCTGCTTAAACGCGGCCCATGCCAGGATTGCACCTACGAATGCGCCCAACAGCTGACCTGCGGCATAGTAGGGGACAAGGCTCCAAGCCAGGCTGCCTTTGACTGCCAGGGCAACGGTTACCGCTGGGTTCAAGTGCCCGCCGGATACGTCGGCAATAGATGCGCCAGCGAAAACGGCCATACCCCAACCGAAGGCAATGCCCATCCAACCAGCATTTGCTGCGCGGGTAGTCCGGAGGTTGATAGAGGCGCAGACTCCGTTACCGAGCAGAATCAGAATGGCGGTTCCGAAAAACTCCCAGAGGAATGCCTGGGATCCTGTGATTGTCTCCATGAGATGTAGAAACTCTCTGTGAGTCGTGACCGGGCAAGGTCACGATGAATCTTGCAACGTAGAATTCTTTAGGTATAAGAAATGCCGGCGAGAAACTATTTTTCGCCGGCACTTTTATTTCGACCCCATCAGCCCTTTGAAGTGCGAAGCCGTTTTCCCGAGAAGGAAGCTATTTCGTTGTGGCTACAGCGCTGGTGGCCATTCAAGAGCTAACTCGTATGGCTACCTAGGGGAGGGTGGGAAATGAACTAGCGGTCGAGGCTGACGTCGACGTCCGCGCGAGTTTCCACTGCATGAGCAGCAATCTCGTTAGCGGCCTTGTCAGTCAGCTCACGTTCAGCTGCCAGGGTTGCTTCGACACGCTCGATGAAGACCTTGATCTCCTTCTCCATCGTATCCTTGTCCCAACCCAGAGCTGGGGCAACCAGTTCAGCGGTGGCCCGAGCGCTGTCGACACCGCGGTGTGCGTACTCCATGGAGACGCGCAGGCGGCGCTCCAGGATGTCGTCGAGGTGCTTTGCGCCTTCGTGGGTCACTGCATAGAGAACCTCAGCGCGCATGTACTGCTCAGCGGCCTCCAGCGGCTCGAGCAGGGACTTGTCCTCGGCTGCCGGAGCCAGAACCTCGTAGATGAGGGAGCCGTAGCGGTTGAGCAGGTGCTCGACCTGCTTTTCGGTGATACCGAACTGCTTGGCCAGCTCTGCCTTCTGGTTGTTCAGTGCGTGGTAACCATCAGCACCGAGTAGCGGGACATCAGCGGTGACGGACTCCGGTACCTTACGTGGGACATCCTGGACTGCAGCGTCAATGGTATCGGCACCGATGACGCGGTAGGTGGTGTACTTACCGCCTGCGACGGAGACCATGCCCGGAGCAACGTGGGCAACAGCGTGGTTGCGGGAGAGGTTGGTGGTGGAGTCAGAGTCGCCTTCCACCAGTGGGCGCAGACCCGAGTAGACACCGACGATGTCGTCGTAAGTAATCGGGCGGCGAACCTTGGCGTTGACGTGATCGAGGATGTAGTCGATGTCAGCGCGGGTAGCTGCCGGGTTTGCCAGGTTCATGGTCCAGTCGGTGTCGGTGGTACCGATAATCCAGTACTCACCCCACGGAATCACGAACAGGACGGACTTCTCAGTCACGAAGGTCATTGCCACCGAGCCCTCAAGAGCGGACTTCGGAATAACAATGTGGACACCCTTGGAGGTGTGGACGCGGAACTTGCCGGTGACGCCAGCCAGCTTCTCAATCTCATCGGACCAAATGCCGGTGGCGTTGACGAAAACGCTGCCGCGGATAGTGGTGGTCGCGCCAGTGTCGGTGTCAAGGAGCTTCGCGCCGACGATGCGCTCGCCTTCCTTCACGAAGTCGACAACCTGGGTGGAGGTGCGGACGTCAGCGCCGAAGTGAGCAGCGGTGCGCAGGACAGTCATGGTGTGACGGGCATCGTCAACCAGAGTGTCGTAGTAGCGAACGCCGCCGACCACGGCATCTTCCTTCAGACCCGGAGCCTGCTTCAAGGTTCCCTTGCGGGAGTAGTGCTTCTGCATCGGAACCTGCTTGGCACCACCCATGACGTCGTAAAGGAAGAAGCCCGATGCCATGAACGGACGCTCCCATACGCGGTGAGTCAGAGGGAAGACGAAGCGCAGTGGCTTAACCAGGTGCGGTGCCAGATGCGACATGGACAGTTCGCGCTCGCGCAGGGATTCAGCTACCAGGCGGAAGTCCAACATCTGCAGGTAGCGCAGACCGCCGTGGAACATCTTTGAGGAGCGGCTAGAGGTACCGCCTGCGAAGTCACGAGTTTCAATGACCGCAGTCTTCAAACCACGGGTTGCGGCATCGAGCGCAGCGCCAGCGCCTACAGAACCGCCGCCGATAATGACGACGTCGTATTGCTCGGTACCGAATTTCTCCCAAGTCTTTTCATGCTGTTCCTTGTTCAGAACTGCAGATGGGGCGAGAGATGAAGAGGACGACATTTTCCAATCCTTCCCGGTGGGGGGCGTTGATTTTTTCGTCGAAGAGAATTTCTCGGCTCACGGCTCAGGTTACCAAAACTCGGCTTACTTGTAAGCGCCAACCTACGGTTACGTAGATATAAATAATGGGGCAAAAAGTCACGAAAATCGCGCCAGTAATGTTGTTCGATTTTCCGCAGGTAGATGGCTATGTTAATAGAGATTTACTACTTTTAGACTGAAAGTCAGTTGGCAATAGAATCCCCCATAATGGGGGTGCCAAAGAGGGCTGATGGGTGGGCAATGGGTGCACGGCGGGCGTGTGGCGTATTTGAGGGGCGATGACTGGAGCTGCGCTCGGATTTACACATGAATATGAGCCTGTAACGACATTTATCCGCGAGTCTCAGATACCAGTGCATATTGCCCCGCTAAGGGGTGCGAAAGATTGTAGAGTAAAAGCCATGTTCAAGGATCCTGTGTACTTAACGATTATCGGATTGGCGCGCACCGTCTTCTTTGCCCAAGGTTTGAAGTTCACCGTTAAGGGCTGGGAAAACGTGCCAAAAGACTCTGGCGCCGTTCTCGTTACTAACCACACCGGATACATGGACTTCACCTATGTCGGTATTCCATTCCGCAAGCACCGCCGTTTTGTCCGTTTTATGGCGAAGAAAGAAGTTTTCGACCACTCGGTCGCAGGACCAATCATGCGTGCTTGTAGGCACATTCCGGTCGACCGCACTGACGGCTCCAAGTCCTTCGAAGAGGCCTGCCAGAAGCTGGAAAACGACGAGTTGGTAGGCATCTTTCCGGAGTCGACTATCTCGCGCAGTTTTGAAGTCAAGAATCTGAAGTCCGGTGCGGTGCGTATGGCGCAGCGCACCGGCAAGCCCATCATCCCAGTGCTGATTGTGGGATCCCAGCGCGTGTGGACGAAGGGGCACCCTAAGCATCTCGGTCGCAGCAATACTCCGATTCATATTACGGTTTTGCCACCGTGGGCCCCAGAGGGCGATCCGGCGGAAGCCACTGAAAAGCTACACGAAATCATGGATCAGGGCGTCCGTCAGCTCTGGGACGAGTACGCCGCTGAAGAGGGGCCCCTGCCGAAGGGCGCCTACTGGGTACCGGCTCGCCTTGGCGGTGGTGCACCGACTTTCGAAGAGGCCCAGGCAGAGGATCTGAAAGTCGAAGAAGAGCGTCAGCGTATCCGTCATTTGCGCGGTGACCTGGCCGCATTCAAGGAAAAGCTAGCCGAGTCGGCACGTGAGTTCGGCGATAGCGCTCGTGAGTTCGGCGATCAGACCAGGCAACAGTTCCTCGATGCGTCGCAAACGATGAGCGCGGAGTCTGCTCGCCGAAGGGAACAGACGACCGCCTTGTTGGCGCAGTTCCGTCAGTCTGTGGAACAGATGGCTGATGATGTCGTCGCCGGTGCCAAGGAGAGCAAGGAGTCCGTGCGTACTGCCACGGATTCGATGCGCGTGACGTTCCGCGAAGCGTACGTGCAGCTAGAGAAGGCCTCCGCCTCCGGTGTCGAGCAGACGCAGCAGACCGTTTACCGTCTTATCGGCCAGTCGATGATGATCCGCGACAAGCTTCCACAGCGCTTGAACAGGCTCATCACCGCTCAGCCGGAAACGTTTATCTTCGATTACCCCGCATCGCTTGCCGACGATGCGGGCAACATCAGCGAAGAAACTATCAAGGCCTTGCAGCAGCTCGGTAATGACGGAGCCACAATCGTTGTCCTGCACGAATCGGGAGAAAAGCCGAATCTATCGGCTTTGGAGTCGGTTGACCTGCAGGTTGTGGAGCTTCCGGAGGGCGCGAGCAAGCTGGAAGTCACAAATGCGGTGGTAAGCACGCTGCGCAAGCAGGCTCGCAAGGAAGAAACCGCGATTCTTTTTGCCGGTCGCTCGAACTTTGAGGAAGCCACACAGCGTGTCGGCATGCCGGTAGTTATGGCCGATGCGGACTGGCCCTTACTGAAGAACGCGGACTGGGTAGTCGACACTGTCGAGCATGGGGGAGTAGCCGCAACGTTGCAGTTGTTGCACGACCGGTTCTGCGATGACGGTGAAGATGACAGCAGTGAGGACGGCAAGTAGTTCGAAGTGACCGAGAGACTACATCCACTACTCGTAGCTTCGGATATTGACGGGACGTTCATTGACTCGCGGGAGCGGGTAACTCCCCGCCTGCGGCAGGCCGTCACGCGAATGCTACGCCGCGGAACACCGTTGGTGCTGGCCACGGGAAGGCCGGCTCGGTGGTTGCAACCAGTGCTCGAGCAGCTGCCGGTTCAGCCGTTGTGCGTGTGTGCCAACGGCGCGGTGATTTACGACTCCGGCCGTGATGAAGTAGTTGCCGCCAACACACTGAAGCCGGAGACGCTGCGATACGTCGTTAAGCATGCGCGCGAAGCGACGCGATCCATCGGTGGAATCGGCATTGTGGCAGAGCGCGCTGGGACATCGGCGAATGACGCCATCGATGAGCTTTTTGTGGTGGCGCCGTCCTATGACCATGCGTGGGAATCGGATGAGCATGGTGAGCTTGCTGAAGAGGCCGTGTTGTCAGAACCCGCGACGAAACTCTTGCTGCGAAACTCAGATGTGAACAGTGCCCAGCTATATGAGCTGGTAGCCCCTGCAATTGACGCGAGCTTGGCGCACGTGACCTACTCCATGCCAGACGGGCTATTGGAGGTGTCCGCGCCGGGCGTGACTAAGCGCGCCGGGCTGGAATACGTGTCTGAACTGGTTGGAGCGACCGCGAAAGATGTGGTCTGCTTCGGTGACATGCCGAACGATATCGAGATGCTGTCGTGGGCGGGCACGGGTGTGGCCATGGGCAATGCGGCTGACACTGTCAAGGAGATTGCAGACGAAATCACCGCCACCAATGATGATGACGGTGTTGCTCGTGTGCTGGAGCGCTGGTTCTAGCTAACCTCGCGGTTTTCCCGCGCCAGGTAGCCCACCAGCGCTCGACAGCGGCTGCTTCGGGTTTACTTCAGCTCGGTCTTGACTTCGCCGGTGGCGCGGTCGAAGGTGATTGAACCGTTCTGGAACTCAGCGCGCTCGGTGTTTCCATCGACCACCTGGGTCTTCGTCGGGGCACCCAGCTTGCCGACTTCGAAGCCCTGGCGGGCCCACTCATCAGCAATCTTGCCCCCAGATAGCGTGAGCGCCGGTGGTGTCGGAGTCGGTGATTACGCCGTTGGAAAACTTCACGTAGCGCAGGGCATCGGCCTGGCCAGCATTGTTCGCCACGGTAGAACCGCTCTGGATACCGGACATCGCGTAGCCGAGAACCGAGCCCATTTCCTCGGAAACTTGGCGCCATTCGGCAGCCAGGTCGTTCTGCTCATTGATAGTGATGATCTGGTCAATCAGAACCGGCAGGTCAGCAATCGACGGTCCGTTTTCAATCGAGCGTCCAACCGCACCCAGAATGGCATCGGCGGTCTGCCCCAGACCCGGTGCGCCGAGCATGCCCAGCGCCGAGGCCAGCATCGAACGTGCACCCGAGACTGTCTCCAGAGCCTGTGCCTTCTGCTGCTCGTCGGATGCGCTCGGCGAGGAGGAGTTGCTCTGCTCGCTTGCCGACGGTGCGGAGGAGTCAGCCGTAGCAGTGTCACTGGTGTTCGTGGCGTCGGTTGGCTCCGAGGTATTCGAAGTGCCCGAGGTGGTCGAGTCGGAGCTCGACGTTGTCGACGAAGTGGTGCTCGATGCGCTCGAGGACTTCTCGGAGGACGAGGTCGTGGACGTGCCCGTGGATGCCGAGGTGGTCGAAGTGGTCGAGCTCGACTCGGTTGACTCGGTCGATTCGGTCGACTGCGAATCTGCGTCTTCGGCGGTCTTATCGCCCTTTTCATCCTGCGGAACGAGGAGGTCAATCAAGCCATCTGGGCCCTCATTGTCAATCTTTCCGCTGGTGAGGGTGTTGTACTTCTTCTCGGCAATCGAGCGGATCTTGCCCATCTGGGCGTAGCCAGCATCACCTGGGCAGGTGGTGTTACCAACATCGCGGTGCGCGAAGATGGTCGGCAGAGTGACCTGCTTGCCGTATCCATACTTGGAGTAGCTGGTGCCACCCGAAGTCATCTGGATCTGGCCGGTCGGCTTGACGCCGGCGACCTTCAGACGCCAACCAATCATGTTGCCCACCGAGTTCAGTGCAGCCTCACTGGGAGCAACCGAAGTGTAGTTACCCATCATGGAGATGCCGAAAGTACCGGTGTTGAAGCCACCTGCGTGAGCGCCCTGGACATTCTTATCCAGGCCACCGTAGCGGCCCTCGAAGATGTTGCCGTACTTGTCGACCAGGGCGTTGTATCCGATGTCGCACCAGCCCAGAGTCTGTGCGTGGTACTGGTAAATGCCGCGGACGATACCAGCGGACTGGCTCTCGGTGTAGTTGTTTGAACCAGCGGTGTGGTGCACGGTGGCACCGACCAGCTTGTTGTCGTAGTCCGCGCCCTTACAGCGGTTATTTTCGTTGGCGCCCCAGCCGGCACGGGTAATGACCTTCGGCATGCCCGTGACATTCTTGGCATCCACAATTGGGTCGATACCGGATGCAGCAGCCTGGCCGTCGATAAGCACTGCGTCGACCTGGTCGATTGGCAGTTCATCGGCGACCGGCTCGATGTCCGTCCACTTCACTGGGAGATTCGGCGAGTCCAGATTTGCAGCGTCGTTAGCGCTCGGAGCAGTCGGGTCATCGAGTGCGTCCCCAGGAGCTGCATCCGGAGTCTGCTGGTAGTCGGAAGCGGCATCGTCAACGGCCTTGGCGACATCCTTGGCTGCATCCGTAGCGGATTCCTTTGCATCCTCCACGGCCTTCTTGGCGCCCTCAGCATTAATCTCGTCGAGGTTGAGCTTGGACAAATCCAACTTCTCAGCGCCCTTGATGTCCTTCAGGTCCACGCCGGACCCCGGACCGAAGATGTTAAGTCCGTGGGTGGAAACCTGAACACGCTTGGTTGGCTCGATGTAGATGAGCTCCGTTCCGTTCAGGCCGTTGCCATTGCCTTCAGCGGGGTAGTCCGGGTCAACGCTGTACCAGTCGGACCAGGAGCCGTCGGCGCGCTCGGCGCGGACGAAGCTGGCGATATCAGGGTCACCGGCCCACGTCAGCGCAAACTGGGAAAACTCAGTATCGGAGGTAATTTCCTTGACGACACCACGGTTGGGATGAGCCTCGTCGGCAAGCGACTGCGTTGCGATTGCTGCGTCTTCGACGAGAACGGAGACGCTGTCTGCAAGCGACTTGCTCTGGACAATCGGGTCGATGGGGCTGGCACCGTTTTCCTCGATGAGGTCATAAGCGGCACCTGCGCCGACAACGGCAACGGGTGTCAGGGCAAGGGTCGCCACGGCAGCGAGTACCAAGGATTGCTTGGCACCTGCGCGGCGATTGATGCGGCGGCGACTAAACACGGTAATAACTCCTGGGTGATTACGAAGATCTGGTGCTACACCACAAATGTGATGTGGTTATGCCTGGATTGGATAAGCGGGGGACTTAGTTCTGAGGTGCGAACCAGGCCTGCGTAGCTTCGGCAGGGTTGGTTGGCAGGGATTCAGTTAGAAACTCACCAACAACCTCGCCTGGCGTGGGCGTTTCCACGTTTCCGAGGGAACCGCCGTTGTCGCCCGACTCGCCGGCGCCCGGAATCGGCGGAATGCTGGCGGCCTCTCCGTCCTGGTTGTTCGGACCCGTCGAGCGGCCGGCGATACCCGCTCCACCGGCACCATCAAACTTGGCTTTGGCTGCAGCGCGGATGGCATCCATCTGCTGATAGCCGAAGGTGCCCGGGCATGAGGTGTAGCCGGTGTCGCGGTGGCCGAAGATGGCTGGGAGGTTCACGGTCTGGCCGGAGCTGTAGCGTGCCTTCGAGTAGCCGGCGCTGGTCAGTGCGGCGGTGGACATCGGATCGACGCCACCGACCTTCATGCGCCAGCCGACCATCTCGCCGAGTGCAGTGACGGCCGCATCCGGAATCTCCAGCTGGTCGTGATTGCCCATCACCGAAATACCGAAGGTGCCGTTGTTGAAGCCACCTGCGTGCGCGCCCTCGATGTTCTTGTCCAGGCCACCGTAGCGGCCCTCGTAGATGTTGCCGTACTTATCGACCAACGCGTTGTAGCCAACATCGCCCCAGCCCAGCGTCTTTGCGTGGTAGGCGTAAATGCCGCGGACAATGGCTGGTCCCTGCGACTCTGAGTAGTTATTGGAACCCGCGGTGTGGTGGATGCACGTGCCCTTGAAGGTGCTGTAGGAGCTCGAACCGCTGCGGATGGACTCATCTGCACCCCACGCTGCACGGCTGATTACATTTGGCGCGCCAGCAATCGACGACTCGTACGCAACTGGCTGAATAACCTCGCCGACCTGCTCTACGCCGTCGATGAAAACTGCCTGGACAGCGTTGAGGGACAGCGCGGCCGTAGCACTGACGAGTTCCTGCAGGCCACCGCCGATAGTGGCTGGGTCAAGGTTGTCGATACCAATGATGTTGCGTGGATCTAGGCCCTCGAGGAGGTTCAGTCCGACGGTCGACACCTGCACGCGCCTGGTGGGCTCAACGAACAGCAGCTCGGTGCCGGACTGTCCGGAGTTATTCATCGGGCCGTGAGAATCAGCGTGGAACCACGGGCCAAAGCTGCCATCTTCGCGTTCGGCGCGAACGTAGAGCTGCAGGTTGTCATCGCCCGGCCAGGTCAGGGCGAACTGGGAGAACGGTTCGTCGCGGGTGATGTCCTTCACGAATCCGCGAAGCGGGTGCAGGGCATCGGTAATGGCATGCGTGCCGACGGCTGCGTCGTCAATCATCATCGTGACAGCATCAACCAGCGGCGATGTCGAGATCTTGGCTGCGATAGGGCCGGCGCCTGGGCTTTCAACCAGGGTAGGGGCCTGGCGAATGCCCCATGTTGCTAGTGGAGCTGCGGCAGTAGTAGCTGCCAGTCCATAGAGGAAGGTGCGACGGCCCATCGACGGGGCATTGATGCGACGGCGAGTTGGCACGGTAAAAGCTCCAAAAAAA
>NZ_KV836271.1:64102-71872 GCF_001838295.1 Corynebacterium sp. HMSC074C04 | reverse complement strand
AAAAAAATGGGGTACAGGGTTGTCGACCCCGAGGCCTACCCCGGGGTCGAAGGGAAGGAAAGTTGCAAAGCAACAGAAAATTCCGAGGAGGATGTTACCAGTGTGACTAAAAAAATCTAGTGAGGCATCTGTGTTTCCCCGTTAATTTTGGGAAAATTATCAAATAATGTGACCAAACGAACGTTGGGTTGGGCTCACGTGGACGTCGTAAAGCCCGCGTGTACACCCGCAAATCGGGCGGAAATGCAATAGGTTTTAAGGCGTGAGTAGCGAAAAGAACACCACTGCCAATGAATTTGCTCCGAAGTCCCTACAGGACATCAAGGACAACACCTACGACCTCATCGGGGTCGGCTCGGGTTTCTTCGGTTTGACCGTTGCTGAGCGGACCGCCAATGAGCTGGGTAAGCGCGTGCTCGTTGTCGAACGCCGCAACCACATCGGCGGCAACGCCTACTCGGAGGCAGAGCCGGAGACTGGCATCGAGGTGCACAAGTACGGTGCGCACCTGTTCCATACCTCTAATAAGAGGGTGTGGGACTACGTCAACCAGTTCACTGACTTCACCGACTACCAGCACCGCGTGTTCGCTATGTACAAGGGCACCGCGTACCAGTTCCCGATGGGGCTGGGGCTGATCAACCAGTTCTTCGGCAAGTACTACAGCCCGGACGAGGCTCGCCAGCTGATTAAGGACCAGACCGATGGCCTGGATCCGCGCGACGCGAAGAACCTTGAGGAAAAGGCCATCTCCCTCATCGGCCGCCCGCTCTACGAAGCCTTTGTCAAGCACTACACCGCCAAGCAGTGGCAGACGGATCCGAAGAACCTGCCGGCCGGAAACATCACCCGCCTGCCTGTTCGCTACACCTTTAATAACCGCTACTTCAACGACACCTACGAAGGCCTGCCTGTCGACGGCTACACCGCCTGGCTGGAAAACATGGTGACCTCCGACAAGATTGACGTCGTTGTCGACGCCGACTGGTTCGAGGCGCGCGACGAGCTGCGCGCTGTCTCCCCGGATGCTCCCGTCGTCTACACCGGCCCGCTGGACCGCTACTTCGATTACGCAGAAGGCAAGCTGGGTTGGCGCACGCTGGACTTCGAGATGGAGGTTGTCAACACCGGCGACTTCCAGGGCACCCCAGTGATGAACTACAACGACGCGGACGTGCCGTATACCCGTATCCACGAGTTCCGCCACTTCCACCCGGAGCGCGATTACGTCAAGGACAAGACGGTAATTGTTAAGGAATACTCCCGCTTCGCCGACGATGGCGACGAGGTGTACTACCCAATCAACACTCCGGAAGACCGCGAGATGCTCGAGGCCTACCGCAAGCTCGCTGCAGCAGAAGCGCAGGAGAACAAGGTCCTCTTCGGCGGCCGCCTGGGCACCTACCAGTACCTGGACATGCACATGGCCATCGGCTCTGCACTGTCGATGTTCGACAACAAGATTGCACCGTTCTTCAACGACGGCGAAGCAATCGAGCAGGAGCGCGGGCACTAGTTTGCCGCTTGCGGCTCCTGCGCTAGTATTGCGCGAGTGTCGCGTGAGAAAAGCCAAACCGAAGTTCCCCAGCAGGGGCCATTGCTGCAGCGTGTGAACAAGTTTCTCACCCTGCCAGTGGCTCCCGTAATTCTGGTTCTCATCGGCTCTCTTGGCACCCAGGCCGCAGCCGTGCTGGTCACTGGTATGCTTTCCACGGTCGGCGCGCCGGGCATATCGGGCTTGCGCATGACTGCCGCCGCCATCATCATGGTGGTTCTGTTCCGGCCAAAGTTATCCGGGATGACCCGCGCTCGCGCCATCAACATCGTGGTCTACGGCATCGCTATGGGCATGATGAGCATGATGATTTACGCCGCTATCGCCCGCCTCCCGCAGGGCGTTGCCGTCACCATCGACTTCCTCGGTCCCTGCGTCGTGTCTTTCCTGGGACTGAAAATGTGGCGATCCCGCCTGTGGGCCATCGTCGCTTTCATCGGCGTCGCCCTAATCGCCCAGCCCTCCAATGACCTGGACCTTATCGGCATTGGTTACGCCGCAATCGGCGCGATCTTCTTCGGCGCATACACGCTCTTCTCCGCCCGAATGGGCAGCGCCGAGGGCGGCGGCATGCCTGACCTGGCGCTGTCAGTGGTCGTCGCAGCAATCGTGCTCGCGCCGTTTTCCGTATCCGCCGCACCGCTTGTCGACGGTTCGATGTGGGCCACCATCGTTATTTCTGGGTTCATTGGCGCTGTTATTCCCTACGTGATGGACACCATCGCTGCGGGGATTGTCTCAGCGGCGGTCGTCGGCACGCTCTTTGCACTGGATCCGGTTATCGGTGCAATCCTGGGTTGGGCGTTTTCCGGTGACCGAGTGACCTGGTCTATGGCGCTGGGCATCGTGCTGATTGCGGCGGCTGGCGCGATTATTACCTGGCGCGGGGCGCGGGAGTCGCGTGAGCTTGCGCAGTAGAAACGCGAGTACCGGAACCCGCCCAAAAGGAGTAGTTTCGACGTGTTCTGCTGGAAAACAACAGTGAATGCGGGTAGGTTTGTCGAAGATTTATTGTTTTTTAAGGTAATTCCCTGAAGAGGAAACACGCCTGATAGCTCCCACTGGTCGTGGGGAGTCGCACATTGTGAGGAGAATGCACACGTGAAAATCACCTCTACTTTCCGTGGTTGGCGCCGAAAGGTTGCAGCAGTTGCGTCCGCAGTAGCTGTGGCTGCGTCTGCATTGACCATGGCGCCGGCCGCGAGCGCGGCGGGCGACCGAGGTTCGCTGCGCCCGGGTTGTGAATGGGATTCGTACCAGTACTTCACCCAGAAGTGCCAGGTTTATTCGCCGGCCATGGATCGTGATATTCCGGTCCAGATTGTGGCCTCTGCCAATGGCGGTAACAAGGCTCTCTACCTGCTAGATGGCCTGCGTAGCCCGGCTGATGCCTCAGACTGGGTGGAGCACGGTAACGCTCCACGTACTTTTGAGGGATCCAACGTCAACCTTGTTATCCCCGGTGGCGGTGGCGGTAGCTTCTACACTGACTGGAAGCGTCCGTCAGTTAGCCTGCACGGTCCGTTCGTAAACATGTGGGAGACCTTCCTAACCCAGGAATTGCCTGTATACCTTGAGCGCGAGTTCGGCATTTCCCGTACTGACAACTCCATTGCAGGTCTCTCCATGGGCGCATCTGCGGCGCTGTCGCTGGCATACAACCACCGAGACCAGTTCGGTCAGGCTCTTGCCTTCTCCGGTTACCTGCACACCACTGCGCCGGGTATGACCACTGCAATTGAGGCTGCTCAGTTGTCGGCTGGCTACAGCTCCTTCGACATGTGGGGTGCGCCTATGTCAGCGGAGCGTGTCCGCAACGATCCGTACCTGAACGTCGAGAAGATGAAGGGGCTGGATCTGGTTATTACCTCGGCAAATGGTGTTCCGGATGAGGTTCGTGACCCGAAGAACCTCTACCGTGTTGTTCCGAAGGCCGGTGGCGTTGCGCTGGAGTCGCTGTCCCGCTTGTCAACCCGCGAGTTTGAGTTGCGTGCTCGTACCTCCGGTTTGGATGCCACCTTTGAATACGAGCCGACCGGTATCCACGATTGGCCGACCTGGGATCGCAACCTCCAGAACTCCAAGGCCCGCATCGAAGGTTTCCTCGGAGCTTAAAACTAGAACCTGAACGAAAAGTCCCTATGCGCAGCAGATAGTCCGCAGCGCGTAGGGGCTTTCACATTCTGGCCTGTCGCTAGCGTGGCAACAAGAGGCAATCCGCCACGGGCACTAGGATGCTATGAGATAGAAACGTCGGTAACTTATCGGCGGCTACACCCCCGGTAGACCTTTCGGAAAGTGGTTGATACGTCTCATGGCATCACAGCCTGAACAAAAGCGGACACATACCCCGACAACGTCGTCAAGCCTTGCCGTTGAACGCCTGCAGCGGATTCTGCTGCCAAAGTTGGGTGAGCCACGTGATGTCCGCTCGCTCTACTTGGTTGAGCCGGAGACTAATGCCGGTCGTGTGCAAGCGCATTCGCGCACGTCAGCCACCATTCCGGCGGGTGATGAAGTTAGTTTTGAAACCTATTTCAATGCATTTCCGGCCAGCTACTGGCGCCGGTGGACGAATCTGGACAATGTTGTCCTGCGCCTGGAGCTGTCCGGTACCGCGCGCGTGGACATCTACCGTTCGAAGATTGACGGTGCTCGTATCGCCGTGACCGGCGAGGTTGTCGGTGACCTGGGCGCTGCTGCTGAAGGCGCAGAAGCCAAGGTGGACGGCAAGGATGTGCATGTTTGCGAAATCCCAGTACCGCTGACGCAATTTGAAGACGGCGGCTGGATTTGGTTCGACCTCACCTGTGAGACGGACGTGGTAATCCACTCCGCAGGTTGGTACTCCGATATCGAGGCGCCGAGCCAGACGTACCCGGACGGCACGGAGCACCCGGCGCCGGAGGGACGCGTCACTATCGGTATCCCGACGTTCAATCGTCCGACCGATGCAGTTGCTGCTCTCGAGGCGCTGTCCTCGGATCCGGAAGTCGATGCCATCATCGATGCTGTTTTGATGCCTGACCAGGGCACTAAGCACCCGGCGGACGAGCCGGGCTTCGATACTGTAGCCGAGCACTTCGGTGACCGCCTGCGTATCTTCCCGCAGGGAAATCTCGGTGGTTCTGGCGGGTACTCCCGCATTATGTATGAGGCCCTGGGGGGTCCGGAGTCCGATCCTGAGCGTGCTACCGACAGCCCGTTCATTCTGTACATGGATGACGACATCGCCATCGAGCCGGATTCCATCCTGCGCGCGGTCGCTGTCGGCCGGTTCGCGAAATCCCCAATGCTCGTTGGTGGTCAGATGCTGAATCTGCAGGAGCGCAGCCACTTGCACTCGATGGGTGAAGTCATCGGTCGGCATGACTTCATGTGGACCTCGGCTCCGCACGTCCACTATGACCACGACTTTTATGCTCACCCACTGCGTGATCGCGGGGAGCACGGCACTAACGCCACCGGTGAAGTCGTCGATTCGAAGGATCTTCACCGCCGCATCGATGTTGAGTTCAACGGCTGGTGGATGTGCCTGATTCCGCGCGTCGCTGCTGAGACGATTGGTCAGCCGCTGCCACTGTTTATTAAGTGGGACGATGCCGAATACGGTTTGCGCGCAGGCAAGGCAGGCTTTCCGACGGCCACGTGGCCGGGCGTTGCAATTTGGCATATGGCCTGGTCGGACAAGGACGATGCGATTGATTGGCAGGCGTACTTCCACCTGCGCAACCGCTTGATTGTCGCGGCTCTTCAGCACGAGGGCGATGCTGCCGGCATCGTGCGTTCCATGCGCAAGGCCACGTTCAAGCACCTCCTGTGCCTGGAGTACTCCACTGTTGCCATCCAAAACGAAGCCATGAAGGACTTCCTGGCAGGCCCGGAGCATCTGTTCGACATTCTCGAATCTTCGCTGCCGCGCATCAATGCCCTGCGCAAGAGCTTCCGCGACGCGGTTGTGCTGCCGAGTGCAGGTGATCTGCCAAAGCCCTCCGGTATTCCGGGGGTTCCGACAAAGGATGTCGGTGGTCGTCTGGGCAAGCTGAAGAAGGTCGGTTGGCTGGCCAAGGGGCTGCTGCACAGCGTGCGCCCGGAAAACTCCGAGCACCACGATGTGCCGCAGGCGAACCTGGCGCCGCTGGAGGCTCGTTGGTTCTCCCTGTCTCGCTTGGACGGTGCCACCGTTACTACCGCTGACGGCCGTGGCGTGGTGTATCGCCAGCGTGACCGCGACAAGGCCAAGGCTCTGCTGGAAGAATCCTGGGAGCTGCAAAAGCAGGTTGAGGAGCGTTTTGAGCAAATGAAGGCACGCTACCGCGCAGCCTATGACCATCTGACCAGTAGGAAGGCCTGGGCGAATGTCTTCGAAAATTAAAGGCGATCCGTTCGGCGAGTCCGACGTTCTCGTTAATATTCAGCACACGCTTAACGACGTCCCGGGGGTGCTGCCCACCGCACGTGCCATGAGCTATTTCGGTGAGCACGCCCTTGGATGGATGGGGCTCGCTGCTCTCGGGGCGGCGGTGGATAAGGAGCGACGCATTGGCTGGGCAAAGGTCGGTGTGGCCGCCTTTACCTCGCATGCGGCATCGGTGGTGCTTAAGCGCATTGTCCGTCGCCCGCGTCCCCATGACCGTCGTATAGCAATCGGCGTTGGTACACCGAGCAAGCTGAGTTTCCCGTCCTCGCACGCGACGTCGACGACGGCGGCGCTGGTGGGAATTGCCAAGTTGGGTTACCCGGCAGCACCGGCCGTGGGGGTGCCGGCGATTATGCTCTCTCGCCTGGTGTTGGGAGTGCATTACCCGACGGATGTTGCTCTCGGAGCGGCGCTGGGTACAGCCACTGCTCTTGCGGTGGACAAGATAGGTGATAAGGTCATCGAGCCGAAAAACGCGCAGCATAACCAGGGTGGACAGCCCTCCATTGCGGAAAGGAATGCACAGTGACACAGGCGGAGAACGACAACTTGGCCAATGTGTCGGCCAACCAGCGGCAAGCTTCTCAATCAAGGATTGGGTCCGAGCCGCACACTTCCGGTATCGATGAGCCTGCGCATCCGCAGGGGCATCCGCCGAAGAATCTGCTGGACGGCATGATCAAGGCGCTTCGCCCGAAGCAGTGGGTGAAGAATGTCCTGGTCATTGCGGCTCCACTGGCAGCCGGCAACGAAATCATGGACTCGGGACGTTCGATCGGCACGCTGACCGTCGACATCCTGGTGGCGTTTGTGGCCTTCTGTTTGGCAGCATCGTCGATTTACCTGATTAATGATGCCCGCGATGTCGAGGCTGACCGTGCGCACCCAACCAAGCGCTTCCGCCCAATTGCCGCTGGCGTACTGCCGGTGAGCATGGCGTACATTATGGCGGTCGCACTGATTATTGGTTCGATTGCGGTGTCCTGGTTTGCCTCTGAGGGGCCGGGGCTAGCAATTGTTGTGGCTGTATACATTGCGCTGCAGCTCGGTTACTGCTTTGGCCTGAAGCATCAGCCGGTGATTGATATTGCGCTGGTGTCCTCGGGTTTCATGCTGCGTGCAATGGCCGGCGGTGTTGCTGCCAACATCAACCTGTCCCAGTGGTTCTTGCTGGTTGCCGCCTTCGGTTCGCTGTTCATGGCAGCCGGTAAGCGTTACGCTGAGCTGCTGTTGGCGGAGCGTACAGGTAAGAAGATTCGTAAGTCGTTGCAGGGTTACACCGCGACTTACCTGCGCTTTGTGTGGACCCTCGCTGCGACCGCCGTGGTACTGAGCTACGCGCTGTGGGGCTTCGAGATGGGCCGCGCACCGGGCACTTCGTCCACTTCGGCTATTTGGTACGAGATTTCGATGGTTCCATTCACTGTGGCCATCCTGCGCTTCGCAGCCGACGTTGACCGTGGTGATGCGGGAAGCCCGGATGAGATTGCGCTCAAGGACCGTCCGCTGCAGGCACTGGCCGTCCTGTGGCTGCTGTCCATTGCCATCGCTGTCTACGCTGTTCCGGCTCTGGGGTAGTTCCTTGTTCTTTTCCCATTAAGCGAACTGCGGTTTCTCGTCGGTTTCTCGTCGGGTTCGGTTGGTAGCTGAAAGCCCATGCATCGAGGGGTGCATGGGCTTTTCTGTACCTCGTTAGTACTTAGGTTGTGTTTTGGGTTCTTGTAGGCGTGTTTTAGATGTCTCAGTCAGTCCTACGGGGCGGTCGGGGGCAGAATTACAATTCTGTAATTCCTCG
>NZ_KV836271.1:33368-64002 GCF_001838295.1 Corynebacterium sp. HMSC074C04 | reverse complement strand
TCTGTAATTCCTCGCTGGTAAACAGTGTTTCTCCTTGTGGTAGATAGTTTTGTCGGGAAATGTGAGAAATACTACGGAATGGTTACGATTTTAACTTGGTTGTAGGGAAACGATTGAGTATCGTTACATACTCGAGATTCTTTTGTGGAGTCTCCAGTTGTCGCGTCACAACTGGAAGCAGAAAAGCGAAAGCTCGCGCAAGCGACTGCCTCCGAGAAGTCTGGCGCGGAGGTAAGTCCGAAAGTAAAGAGGAGAACGATGAGCTTTACTGCAGTGAGTCGTAACTTCACGGTGAAGGTCGTAGCTGCCCTCGTAGCGGTTGCAATGGTCTTTGGCGGCATCATGCTCGCATCCGCGAAGGATGCGAGTGCTGATCCAAACCGTGATCGACTGCGCCCAGGCTGTAATTGGGACCCATACAACTGGTGGGTTCAGTACTGCCAGGTTTTCTCGCCGGCTATGAACCGCAATATTCCGGTTCAGATCAAGGCGGCTACTGGTGGCGGCGATGCCTCCCTGTACATGCTCGACGGTCTGTGGGGCTTTAATAAGGGTGCGTCCGGTTGGATTTGGTCGGGCCATATTGCTCAGACTTTTGCCAATGACAACATCACTCTGGTTGCGCCGGCTGCTGGCGATGGCTCCTTCTATACTGACTGGAACGCTCCGGCAGTGACCGCTGAAGGGGTCAAGATCCAGAAGTGGGAAACCTTCTTGACTCAGGAACTGCCGGTTTATTTGCAGCGTGAGTTTGGTGTTAATCCAAACCGCAACGCGATTGCTGGTTTGTCCATGGGTGCAGCCGCGGCAGTGGCACTGGCGGCCCGTCACCGTGATCAGTTCAAGCAGGTCACTTCGCTGTCCGGTTACTACCAGATGTCCAACCCGGTAGTTGCTACGGGTACCACTGCAATGGTGGCCGGCACTGGTGTTGTGAATCCCACTGGTATGTGGGGTCTTCCGGTTCCGGCTTCGGCGGAACGCCAGGCCCATGACCCTTCGATGCTGCTCGATCAGCTCCAGGGGCTGCCGATGTATGTTTCATCCGCCCAGGGTGTTCAGAGCCTGTGGAGTGACCCGGAGGTTTTGAACCGTCCGGTGCCGCAGCTTCCTGACACTGTCTGGCGTGCCGTAATGGAGTCCGTCTCCCGCGCTTCGACGCAGCGCTTTGAGCAGGACGCTCGCGCTGCCGGCCTCAATGCGCAGTTTGTCTACAGCCCGAACGGTATCCACTCGTGGGAGCTGTGGGGACGTGACGCGGCACTGGCTCGCCCCTATATTCTCGGAGCACTTGGGGTTTAAGCTGTCTTGTGAGATTTCCTCACAGTGAGCCCCTCGGTAGGCGCCAGTTATGAGAAAAGACCAATCCCGTACTCGGGGTTGGTCTTTTTTGTACGGCAGAAATTTCATGCTGCTATAACGTGAATTCAGTTCCTTTTGCGTGTGTCTCCACGGTTTTTACCCGTAAGAGGGTAAACATGAGAGTCGAACCTTAAAGTAAAGGGTGAAGCTATTCAGGTAGCTATACCGTTTGTTTCGCAGAACGTGTGTGAGATTCTTCTTGCAGCGGAACGCCGGAGGAGGGGAACCTTCGGATACGTTGCTGGTCACCACGTAATTCTGAGAAGCGGAACGGTAAACGCATAGCTCTAGCGCCGCGTGATGCTATCTGCAGGTGCCTAATCGGCGCCGGTGCAACACTCAATGTCTCAAATAATTTCAACCAGCGACTTTGTAAAGGGAAGCCCTCTTATGCGCGTAACCGCTAGATTCCTCCGTGGTGGCCTCGGCAACAGCCGGAAGTCATCGCGGGCGTTGACCGCACTTTTGGCACTACCGTTGACTCTCGCTCTCGGTGCCCCTGCTGCAGTGGCGGCTCCCGAGCCAGCTCAGCCAGGTCTGCCTAGCTACGAGGAACTTCAGGCCGTTCAGGGGCAGTTGGCTCAATCTGGAGACCTGGGAGACCTTGCTAAGGCCGCTGAAGCAGCGCAAGCTGCTGGTGCGCAGCTACCTGGCCTGGGTATGCCGAAGCCGATGCCAGGGCCGGAGCGTACGCCATTTAAAGTCGATACTCCCGCAGTGGCGAACCTGCCCAGCGGAGTCAGCGTAGACAAAGTTGAGTGGTACACAGATCACCACGTCATTGCGCACATTCGCTCGGCTGCCATGCCGGAGAAGCCAATTCAGGTTGAGATTTTGCTGCCGCGCGATTGGTACCGCGACAAGGAGCGCACATTCCCGAGCGTCTACCACCTTGACGGTATGGCATCGTTTGATGACTACTCCGGTTGGATCCGCGCTACTAATATCGAGCGCTTCTACGAGGACAAGAATGTCCTGGTGGTTATGCCCGCCGGCGGTACATCGTCCTTCTACTCTGACTGGGATCAGCCGGATAACGGTCAGAACTACAAGTGGGAGAGCTTCATTACTAAGGAGCTCGTGCCGGTTATCACCAACGGCTTCCGCGGCAACGATGAACGCGGCATTATCGGTATCTCCATGGGAGCTACCGGTGCTTACAACGTCGCAGCACACTCGCCGGAGCTGTGGAAGTTTGCCGGTAGCCTCTCAGGTTACCTAGACATGACTTCGCCGGGCATGCCGCAGGCAATCGCTCTGGCGATGAAGAACACCGGTGGCTATGACGCGACGAAGATGTGGGGCCCGCTCGGTTCGCAGCGTTGGAAGGACAATGATCCGAAGCTGAACATCGACAAGCTCAAGGGCATGTCGCTGTACATCTCGGCGGGTAACGGCAACACCGGTGAGTGGGACGTGCCGTCGCAGATTGATCCGACGAAGCCGGACAATCCGACCGGTTACGCATTGGAAGTGCTTTCCCGCATGACCAGTGAGACCTTCATCCGGAATGCTCGTGAAAAGGGCGTCGAGCCGGTTGTGAACTTCCGGAGCTCGGGTACTCATACCTGGCCGTACTGGCAATTCGAGGTCAGTCAGGCCTGGCCAACGCTGGCCGATGCACTCCAGTTGCCGGAGTCCGATCGTGGCGCGGTCTGCCGTGTAGGCGGCGAGATTGAAAAGGCCGTCGCATCGCTGCCGGGAATCGGCACCTGCCTGTCGGATGAGTATGGTGTCGCCAAGAATGGCGTGGCTCAGGACTTCACCGGCGGTACTGCCTACTGGCACCCGGATTCCGGGGCACATGTGGTCTGGGGGCGCATCGGTTCGCGTTACAACGAGCTCGGCGGTCCCTCCTCGCCGCTCGGCTACCCAGTGACCAACGAATTGGCTACGCCGGATGGCTCGGGACGGTTCGTCCACTTCGAAAAGGGCTCGATTTACTGGACTCCGGAAGGCGGAGCCCACGAAGTCACCGGCGACATTATGAACGCCTGGGGCAAGGCCGGCTTCGAGACCGGTCCGCTGGGCTACCCAGTCGCCAACCACCGCGATATTCCGGGCGGTGTCGCCCAGGACTTCCAGGGTGGCACCATCGTCAAGATCGGCGGCGAAGAACCTCGCATCGTGCGTGGTGAAATCGGCCGTGTCTACAAGGAGCTCGGTGGCGCCGAGTCCGATTTGGGTCTGCCTATCGACGGCGACGAGGTCAAGCTCGCTCGCGGCGCTTTCCAGCGCTTTGAGCACGGTGCCATTTACTGGACTCCGGAAACTGGTGCGCAGCCGGTGCGCTCCAACGACATCACTGACCACTGGGGCGGCACTGGCTACGAAAATGGCCCGTTCGGTTACCCGGTCGGCCCACTGCAGCCAGTCAAGGCCGGCGGTCTTGAACAGCAGTTCGAGGGTGGCTGGATTCGCCAGCTCAACGGCAAGATTGTTGAAGAGCGCAATAAGCCAGAAGTGCCAGCCCCAGCCGCCGACAACGGTGATGACAAGTAAGCTAACCAAAGCAGGGCACTGAATAAGGGATAGACAAATGTCCATGAACAAGTCCTTCCGGACACTGGCTACAACCACAGTTGTTGCGCTGCTGACCTTCGGAGTGGCCGCCTGTGGCAGTTCCACAGTGGAGTCTTCGGAGGTCACCTCGTCGACGACTACGAAGACCTCCACGACGTCGTCAAGCACGAAGACTTCTGCGCCGAAGTCGAGCGAAAAGTCTGCGCCGGAGATCACAGATCCCCAAGCTAAGCGCGTGGACGAAGCGCCCGATGGACAGATGAAGCTCAGCGAGGCGGACGATTCATACCTCGAAGCGCTGGAAAAAGCGGGAATTGATGTTGCTGGGGTGGAGGATCAGCTCATCGGCACAGGTCGCGCGGCATGCGCAGACGCACCGGAGGAGGAGCGTCAGGTCATCGCGCTGGCGATTGCCGGACAGCTGGTCGCACAGGGGCGCTCACAGGAAAGCGCTGAAGAAGTGGCGAAGACTATTGCAAGCTCCGCTAAAAAGGCGTATTGCTAGCACTCATGCGTAAAGTGCTGACAATTCTGGCGGTCATTGTGCTGGTGGCCGCTATTGGCTTCGGCGTAGTGCAATGGCTTAACGACGACCAAGGCGGTCAAACCCCACCGACCCCCGGCGACGATGGTGGGATTCTGGCCGAACAGCCCGAGTGGTGCCCGGCGGTAGAAGTTATTGCGGTGCCCGGAACTGCGGAATCGCGTGCTGACGATGACCCAATGGCCCCGACCGCGAACCCACATTCGCTGCTGCTTGGCCTGACGAACTCGATTTCGCAGTCCTACTCGGAGGGTGATGTCAAGGTCTGGACTACGCCGTACCCGGCACAGATTAAGACGCATCAGCTGCCCGACCAACTCACTTACGATGATTCGCAGGCAGTCGGGCGCGATGTCACCGCTAAGGAAATGGCTGACTTACACGGGCAGTGCCCGCTGACAGACTTCGTCCTGATGGGCTTCTCCCAGGGTGCGGCTATTGCAGGTGATTTGGCCTCTGACATCGGCAATGGTCGCGGTGTCGTTCCGGCCGAGCGCATCGCGGGCGTGGCCCTGTTGGGCGACCCGCGGCGTGACCCCAATCAGGGCGTGAACCAAGGCGTTCCGCTGGCTGGTGTGGGTGTCGAGCTGTCATTGCAGCCGCTTGGCGGCATTGTGCAGGCTGTGGTTCCGGGCGCAACGATGCGCGGTCCACGAGACGGCTTTGGGCCTCTTAATGACAAGGTCCAGAATGTCTGCGTGCCATCGGATTCCTTCTGTGATGTTCCTCCGGCAGTGGCTGATGCGATTGCGCGAGCGCAGGAGATGATTGCCGGCGCGGGTGCGCATGCGACCTACGCCACGAATGATGTGGCAATTCCGGGGACGACTCCGCTGGCCTGGACTGAGGGCTGGACTCGCGAACTGATTGAACAATCGCTGGCGCGACGGTAGAGGTAGCTCAAAAATGTGCGAGACGCGCCCGACCTCGACGGGTACTTGCTGTTAGAATTTTGCTCAAGAACTGGTGTTTAACGTTTCAAAACAACAGGTTCGCTAAAGTGTCGAAAGAAATTGACAAAAATTGCAGGAAGCAGTCTGACAGAACCGGTTATTATCGCCCAAGGAACTGCTGTTCATGACCGGATAATCTAGTCGAAAAGGTAGGGTGCAATGACGAATCCGACAAACCCATATGGAGATTTCGACGAAGACGGTATGCCGAGGTCCCGGGGAAAGTTCGCTGACAGCTCGGGTGCTTACAGCTCCGGTATGCCGTACTCGGATCCGTACCCACAGCAGCAGCCGAACATGGGGCAGGGCTATGAGGACCCGAGCCAGCACAATTTCCACAACGGGTACTCGAACCCGTATCAGAGTGGTTACCCAAACCAGCAGGCGCCGGCGTATTCCGCTGGCTTCGGTGGCCCAAACCCGCACCAGGGCTACGGGGGCGCAGGTGCTCCTGTCTCGGATAAGTCCAAGATTGCAGCGGCTCTGCTTGCCTTCTTCCTGGGTACCCTCGGTGTTCACAACTTCTACCTGGGGCACAACTCGCGTGGCGCTATTCAACTAGCACTGACGGTATTCGGCTGGATTACGGCTATCCTTCTGGTCGGATTCTTCCTAATCATTGGCGTCAGTATTTGGGCATTTATCGAGTTCATTTTGATTCTCGTCGGTAGTGGCTCCTACGCCTATGACGCTAATGGGCGCCGCCTGCAATCGTAGGAGCCTCGTCCGAAGCCGCTAGTTCCTGAACCCGTGCACCGGGGCGGGGATGTAGCCGCCACGGGCAATGAACTCGGCATTGCCCTTGGCATTGACATCAATGACCGGCGCATATCCGAGCAGACCACCGAAGTTCACCTCATCGCCCGGCTTGGTACCCGGCACCGGAATGAGGCGGGCGGCGGTGGTTTTGTGGTTCATCACACCGATGGCGGCCTCGTCGGCAATCATGCCGGAAATCGTGGTCGCAGGCGTGTCACCAGGAATCGCAATCATGTCGAAGCCCACCGAACAAATAGAGGTCATCGCCTCCAGCTTGTCCATGCTGATCGACCCCGCGCGAACAGCATCAATCATGCCCTTGTCCTCAGAGACCGGGATGAACGACCCGGACAGTCCACCGACGCGTGAACAAGCCATCAGGCCGCCTTTCTTGACGGCGTCGTTAAGCAGCGCCAGCGCGGCAGTGGTGCCGTGCGTGCCGACCTGCTCCAACCCCATGTGCTCGAGGATGTGAGCGACGGAGTCGCCCATCTCGGCGGTCGGCGCGAGCGAGAGATCCACGATGCCAAAAGGCACGCCTAGCCGCTCCGACGCCATCGTGCCGACCAGCTGACCCGTACGGGTAATCTTGAACGCCGCCTTCTTGATCTCCTCGGCGACTTCGTTGAAGCTGGCGCCCTGCAGATCGCCGAGCGCGCGATCGACCACACCCGGACCCGAAACGCCGACGGACACGACACAATCGGGCTCCCCGACGCCGTGGAACGCGCCGGCCATGAACGGATTGTCGCCCACCGCATTGGCGAAAACCACCAGCTTGGCGCAGGCAATCGAGCTGCGGTCAGCGGTTTGCGCCGCGGCTTCCTTCACCACCTCGCCCATGCGACGCACTGCATCCATGTTGATGCCCGCGCGTGACGACGCTACGTTGACCGAGCTGCACACCAATTCGGTCTCGCTCAGAGCGTGGGGAATGGAGTCGATGATCCGCTTCTCGCTGGTCGTCGCACCCTTTTCGACGAGCGCCGAGTAGCCGCCGAGGAAGTTCACGCCCGAATCGCGGGCGGCGCGGTCGAGCGCCTTGGCCACCACGGTGGGGTCGCCTTCGCAACCGGCCGTGATGAGGGAAACTGGTGTGACCGAGATGCGCTTATTGACAATCGGAATGCCCAGCTCCGCCTCGATACCCTCGCAGACCTCCACGAGGCGAGCGGCCTGCCTGGTTACGCGGTCATACACCGCCTGTGCGGTGGCTTCCATTTCAGAGCGAGAGCACTTGAGCAGGGAAATCCCCATGGTGACCGTTCGGATATCCAGACGGTACTTCTCGATCATGTCAATGGTGTCGAGAAACTTAGATTGCGCGAAGTTGAAATCCATCCTGGTCGCGCCCTTTAAATCTCGTTGACGGCGTTGAACAGCGCCTCAGACTGGATTCGAATCACAAGCCCCTCCCGCTTGCCGACGGAATCCATGTAACCCTGCAGCGTGCTGATGGGAGTGGCCTTCTCGTTGAACTCCACCCGCAGGATCATGGTGAACCATTTATCCATGAGGGTCTGGGAAACATCGACGATGTTGACGTCCTGCTCCGCCAGAGCAGTGGTGACGGCGGCGATGATGCCGGTGTGATCCTCGCCGGTGACGGTAATGATGGCAAACATGGCCTCAATTTTAGCCGGTGGGGAGGTGGCGAAAATCTGTGGATGGCGGTTGTGCTGGTGGCAAGTTTGTGGCGAAGCATGTTCGGGGACCGCTGAAGACACTTCACGACACCCGTGGCACCTTGTGCCAGCTGTGGAGGTGGCATGAGGTGACATAGGTGTCGTGAAGTGGGGGGGGAGGGGAGAGCGTGGGCGTGGGCTGTGCCAGAGCGAGGGCCAGCCTTACAGCCCTATCGGACGTCGACGAACTCCTTGACAATCCACTTGCGCAGTGCGAGCAGAATCAGGCCCAGGACAACAGAGGCGATGCCCAGGGTGATGAAGAAGGTGTTCTCAGCAGTGGCGTCTTCGTAGTTGTAGAAGCCGGCCAGGGTGCCTGCCAGCGAAGTACCCATAGCGATTGCCATCAGCCAGACGGCCATCATGCGCGACGGGAATGCTGCCGGAGCGACCTTGGTAGCAAGGGCGTTGCCGACCGGGCTCAGCATGAGCTCGCCCATGGTGAACAGGAAGAGAATCCAGATAATCGCATACAGCGGAGTGGAGTTTTCACCGCCACCAGAGAATGGAATGAAGAAGAACAGCGAGATACCGATGATGATGTTGGCGACGCCGAACTTGACTGGGGTGGACCACTGACGGTCACCAAGCTTGGACCAGGCGGCTGCAAAGACCATCGAGAAGGCGATGATGAAGATTGGGTTGATCGAGTTAATCCAGGCTGGAGACATTTCCCAACCGAAGATCTCGCGGTCGAGGCGGATATCTGAGTAGATGGCCAGCACCGTGAACTGCTGTTGGAAGATACCGAAGAACAGCACGCCTGAGACGAACATCGGGATGAAGCCGACCAGACGAGTCTTCTCCGATTTCGTCGTAAGTGGCGAGGAGTACATCTGCCACCACAGCACCACAGCGGCGATCAGTGCAATCACTGTGACCACAGTGGAAAGAGAAGTGACCGGAACAATTCCGGTGGAAACCAGCGTAACCGAGACAACAGTGATGATTACTGCAATGCCAATCCATACCGGGTACTGCTTCTTCGGCAGCGGGTTCGGAATCTCATGGCCAGCCTCGGCGATGGTGGACTTGCGCATCAGGATGTACTGAACCAGGCCGGCAGCCATACCGATAGCGGCAAGGCCGAAGCCCCAGTGGAAGCCTTTCATGCCCCAAATCCAGCCGGTGAGCAGTGGGCCGAACAGGGCGCCGATATTGACGCCCATGTAAAAGATGGAGAAGCCGGCATCACGACGCGGGTCGTCCTTGGCGTAGAGCTGACCCAGCACGACCTGTGCGTTGGTCTTCACGCCGCCAGAGCCGATTGCGATGGAGACAAGGCCAATAGCCAGGCCAATCACGCCGGGGATGAATGCCAAGGAGATGTGGCCAATCATGACCAGGATGGCGGAGTAGAACAGTGTCCGCTCCGAGCCAAGGATACGGTCGGCAACCAGAGAGGCAACGAGTGCGGCCATGTAGACAAGACCGCCGTAAGCACCGACGATGGAGGTAGCAGCACCCTTGTCCAGGCCGAGACCGCCCTGAGTGGTCTCGTGGTACATGTAGAAAGCCAGGATGGCCTGCATGCCGTAGAAGCTGAAGCGCTCCCACATTTCGATGCCGAAGAGGTTGGCGAGACCCCACGGTTGGCCCATGAACGTGCGTTCTTCGCTGGACCCTGCGGGCTTATGATTTCGTTGGGTCTCAGCAGTTGGTTGATTGCCGAGAGCCTCGTCAGAAGATTTGTCCATTCTTCAATTATCGAGGCGCAGCGCAAAAATTAAAAACCAGATTTAGTCAGTGAACTAAACCGAAGGGTTAGGAACGGGTCCGAAGGCTTAGTCCAGAGACTTACGAGCAACCGCATTCGACGCTGCTCGCCAACCCAGCAGCAGCAAGGCGCTCATGACTGAGGCGACCAGAATGAAGGACCAGTGCGGGACTGCCGAATTGCGGGTGGCCCACACAGCGAGGCCGACGACGACAGTACCGAGCCACACAATTGCGCCTGAACTCACTGCACGCGGGTTCGGCTCATTCTTAATCAGCGCGGTTCCCAGGAGGACACCGATTGCGAACGGCCACCAGGTATCGAGGATATTGATGAAGGTAAAAGGATCCTCGGGAGTGTTGTGAGCCAGGCGCGCTAACACGGCGAAAATAAAGATGGCGAGGATGTCAATCAAGAACGTCGATACGCGTGTGTTCATGCTTCTTAGTCTAGCGACCCCGCAGATCGGTGGGTGACCAGCGACCAGCGGCGAGGAAGCCATCAGCGGTCAGCGACAGGCTGATGCTCGGACTGATCCTTGTGGTCGAAGCCGAGGGCGTAGATAATCCAGCCCACAATTGCCACCAGGACGAAGGAAACGATGCGGTAGACCAGCACCGCTGCAAAAGCCTCGGCGCCGGTGGTGCCGCCTGCGATGAGAGCCGCAGTCAAAGCGGCCTCGACAGTGCCGATGCCGCCCGGTGTGGCCTGGATGAAACCCGCGAGCTTGCCGGTTACGAAGGCCAGCAGCACCTTCGTAGCGGAGATGTCATCGACACCAACGGCCCGGATGGCGGCGTAGAGACAGACAATTTCCGCGACCCAGTTGATAAAGGACCAGGTGAAGGAAAGAGCTAAAGTTTGCACGGGCAACTTCACGCTGGTCAGCTGTTTGATGGACTCTTCAAGTCGGTCGACATCGGTGTCTGCGGGCTTCTTTCGAATCTTGTTAAAGACACGTAGACACCATGCACCCGCCTTGTTGAGGAAAGCTGGGTTCTGCGAAATCCGCCACAGCAAAATGGTGGCTAGTAACACCACAATTGCCATAGCGATGAGCACTGCGGTCGTGCCGCCCTGCCCTACGAAGAAGAGGCTGCCAAGCCCCAGAAATGCCAGACCTAAAAACGACAACGCACCCGAAAAAAGCACGAACCAGCTGACAAGGACCGCGGATGCGCCCCACTGCATCATGCGCTTAATCTGCAGCGCCGTGGAAAATGCAGCACCACCGGGAACGGTGACCGCCCACGCGTTGGATGCGAGGGTTAACGCATTGGTGCTGCGGCGAGTGGCTGCTTTTACGCCTCCAGCTCGCAACAGCAGACGCATCACTTCCGCCATCGCGTAGAGCGAAAAAGCCACGGAAAAAATGGAGATGAACAGCCACTTAGCGTCAACATCTGCAAGAATGTGCAGCCCTTGGACGACACTGTCCCAGTTTCTTACCGTCAGGACGATACCGGCAATCACGAGGGGTACGAGGATTATCGATCGTAGCCAGCTCGAATTGCCGGTTTTGAGGACATTTTTAAGTCGTGACATAAAAAGAAGCCTGTTCGTCGCGGCGGTGGTCTCCCTAGTCGTCGTTCTTACCGTCGCGCTCTTTGAGCAACGACGTGAGCGGACGGAACGGCTGCAGCCACGCACCGCCATCCGGTAGGCGGTCGAGGTCGATACGGGGTAGCGGCTCACGGAAGACGCCCTTGATTTCCTCCAGGTCAACGAAGCGAATCGCATCGGAGGCCAGCGCCCAGGAAGCATGCTCGTGAAAACCGATGACGGTTACCGGAATCCCCTCGGAGGCGAGCTTTTCCAGCAGCTCTTGGAAGTTCTGGCCATCGGCGGACGCAACGACGACACTGCGCAACACACCTTCGTCGTAACGCCGTTGGATGTGCGCAATCATGTCCGGGTCAACGTCGGTGTCCTCTTCAATCTTCGGCTTTGCGAAGACCGCGAAACCGACATTGCGCAGCGCCTCGACCCAGGGGCGGACAATCTCCGCAGAGCCCGGGTTAACGTTGGTGAATACCGTGGCCTCGGGGAGGACATCGGAACCGATTTTGTTGGATACGCGCTCGGCTTCGTCGATAAGCCATTTGCCCACGGCGTCGAAGCGCGGGCGGTGTGCGGCGGTCGGGCGGGATCCAAGGATAGCGCCGAGCCCCATGTCCAAGTTCGGGGCGTCCCATACGAGCAGTGCGGTGGGGTGCGTTTCGGTGGTGTTGTAGCTGGCAGAGGTGTTCTGGGTAGTGCTCATGTTCCTATGCCTCTTTCTTGCGCCAGATGAACTCGTGGATGTCGTGGTCGAGGTCCAGGCCGCGGGCTTCGAACTTGGTCGTCGGTCGGTCGAGAAGCATGGGGGATTCCGGCCACGGCCAGGCGATGGGCTCGAGCGTCGGCTCGACATCGCGAAGTTCTTCGATCCACTCGACGTAGTCCGCGTGGTCGGTGGCGGCGTGGAAAATGCCGCCGGGCTTCAGACGCGAAGAGATCAGGCGCAACGTGCCGGACTGCACAATGCGGCGCTTGTGATGGCGTGCCTTCGGCCACGGGTCCGGGAAGAACAGGCGCACGCCGGCCAGCGACTCCGGCTCGATCATGCGCTGCAAAACCTCGACGCCGTCGCCGCGGACCATGCGGATGTTCGACACCTCATTGCGCACGGTGGCAGAGAGCAGTTTCGCCAGGCCAGGGCGGTAAAGCTCAACTGCGATGATGTTGTGGTCCGGTTCTTGCGGAGCCATAGCCACGGTGGACGTGCCGGTGCCGCAGCCAATCTCGACGATGGTCGGGCCCTTGCGGCCAAACCATTCCTCCACGTCAATGACTTCGTCGGAGAGGACCTTGCCGTAAGTGTCCCAGTTGTCTTCCCAGATTCTTTCCTGGTTGGGGGTCAAAGTGCCGCGGCGGAAGGACAGATTGCCGATGCGCGGGTAGTCAAGACCGTCGTCGAATTGGGTCTTTTCCGGACGACCTGCAGGCAATTCGCCCTTCTTCGGCTGGCGCTCATGCGGCTGTTCCGCCTGCTCGTCTCCGTGAGTTGGCAATGGTTCAGATTCCTGCGAAACCGCAGGCTGTTCGATATTTTCAGAAAAATCAGAAGTAGTCACGTTCCCTATTGTCCACGACATCGGCCAACTATCCAATCATTGCCCCTAGGATTTTTGTTGTTGTCCTGGCGGTTTCACTTCGGTTGACGATGCCGCGTCGTCCCGAACTGGCGGCACGGCGAGGCAAGTTGTTTTGTCGACTTGCCGAATCCGCGGTCCGCTGTAGGCTGAACGCGAAGCCGCGCTTATTCGTTGGTTGAAGCGGTGCTTGGGGTCTGCCTAACGCAGTGTTTCAGGGCGCGGATTCTGGCCCACAGGCCGTATGGGGGTTACGCAGGTTTTTTAACTAAACCACGCAGGGGATTTATGGGAGGGGACTAGGCCGAATGGACCTTATTTCCGCAAGTGACGTCACGGAAACAACACAGCCGTCAACAGGATCTACATCGTCGTCGTTGCGCGCCGCTGTGGTGGACTGGCTGTCAGCACGGCAGGTCGCGCACTCGGACACCACACACACGAGCGGTGCGGAGGTGTGCGTCGCCAAGGCGCTTGAGCGCGAGAAACGGCCATCGATAATCTGCGCGCGATTGCGCAGGGGCGTGCGCGAAACCGCTGTGCGCGAGGCGTTTTCGCAATGTCACGAGGAGCTGGCCGACAAGCTGTCCGTCTCTGTCGCGCTGGTCATCGAGCAACAACCGATTCGCCATTCGCTTGCCGACGAGTATTGCGACATCGCCACAAACGAGACAGCTGAACACACCTTTTTGTTCAGCTCCGCGTTACGGAAGATTGCTGAACGCCGCGGTGTGAAAGGCGGATCACGCAATGATGACGGGCTACTCGCAGTGCAGTTGACTGAGATTGCGGCGGCCTTTCCCGCTGCTAGAGACAGCCTGGAGGAGCTGTTATGGCAGCACCGGACGTAGTTGAGCCACGCCCGGTCTCGGCCGAGGGGCCGGAGCAGCCACCGCTACTTGTCACCAAAGCCGGGGACGCAGCGGACCGCGCGGACTTCTCGCAGATTGTTGATACTGCGACTCCGCCACGTCGCCTGGAGGTTGTGGATAAACGCAGCGCCGTGGTGCTCTATGTTGCAGACAGCGAGGTGCAGCCCACGCGGGAGTGCGTCAGCACGGTTGCAGCCATTAGCCAAGCCACCGGCCGTGTTGCAGTTGGCCTGATTGGCAATGGTGAGTATGCCGAGGCCTGGCGTCAGGAAATCGACAGCACAATCCCGATGGGAGCGCTGGACGAGAGGATGGCCAGAACCCTGGTTCTGCTGGCAGAAGGCCCGCCCAGAAACCCGGGGGAAACACTGAGTGCGCGCCGGGCTCGAAATGTGCGAGCTCAGCTGGCACAGGAGCGATCGCGCGGAGCCGGGGCGGCGGCGCGATTGCAGCGGAAGATGCAGTTGGCAGCTGAGAGTGCAGTGCGGGATGCACTCCAGGAGGTGGCTGACGGCCCCGCAGGTGATCAGGCGGAACTTCAGGGTCGTGCCGAGGTCGCAGCGACGCGGCTGCAACAGCGGTGTGGCGACGAATTGGGCTTTCGTGTGGAAGTCTCAGTGCCCGCTCCAGCAAGCCCGGCTCGCCCCAGTTATGCCATGGACGCTCTGGTGGCGGTGGCATCGCTTGGCGTGGCGGTCGGTGCAGTGCGGATCGTCCACGGATTGCTGATGTGGATTGGGGTGCCGACGCTTGCGGCGCAGCTGGTCGCACTTGCAATAGGCCTCGGTGTTGCGGTGGTGGCGGTGGGCGCAACGATTCGTCGTAACGCACGCCAACGCACCGCGCAGTGGCGGGCAAATTACCTTGCCCATCTGCGACGAAGATGGACACAGTCCGTGGAGATGACGGTGCGTGAGGCCCTTGGTGCGCGGGGTCCGGGATGGCGAATAGAACAGCTGGCGGAGTACACCGGAACGCCTGCACGATAGCTGTGACAGCGAAGAGAAATAGGGGGATATCACGATGGATGAGTTTTCTTTACTGCAGTACTTTTCCGATCAACCCGCGTCCGATGGCGGGGTGGAGGCGCGTTCGCTCGCTACTCCGTGTGGTTTGGAGGCGGCGACACCGATTGATGGGCAGTCGGCGGACGTTGGTGGCGCCGGGCTGGTTGTGGAGGTCGATGGGCAGCTGTACGACCTCGGCGACGACGAGGGGTCAATTACGCTTGCCGACGATTCCGGGTTGTCAATCTATTCAGATCTGGACGGTGACGGCACGGTGGATCACGTTACGACGGTCCGTTTTGACGGCACTTGGGAGTCTTGGAGCAGTGATGATGTGAGGGCTGCTGACGCGATGGGCGAAGCAGCAGTGGAACCGGCATCAGCCGCGGGGAAGTGGGATGCGTACTCATGGGAGCAATCCGCTCGGGGCAGCTGGGACTAACGACTTTGGAACCACGGTGCGCGGGGGTACCCGTGTCTCGGTTGCTTACAAATGGGGGTAACTGCACCCAAAGGGTTAATGGTTGTCAATTTATGTGGTGAGGCTGGCCTTATTCACTGGTTATGGCCGTAAATGAACAGGTCGCAAGAATGGGGCGAGGAAAATTATTTGTTGTAAAGCTGTCATGTAACGGCTTGTAAATGCGGGAACGAGCAGATTGTCGATGTGGGGCCCGGCAACTTTCGGTATCCCCCGGTAGCCTTAAATTAAGACGCGAATCAATGAGTCAGGAGAACTGATGTCCGCACCTTCTATTCCTGGTCTCGAGGGCCAGGCCCCGACCGAGAACTCCGAACTGCTGCGCTGGATTGCTGAGGTCGTAGAACTGACCCAGCCAGACAAGGTTGTCTTTGCTGATGGCTCGGAAGAAGAGTGGAACCGCCTTACCCAGGACCTGGTTGATAAGGGAACTCTTATCAAGCTGAATGAGGAAAAGCGCCCGAACTCTTTCCTTGCCCGCTCTAACCCGAAGGACGTTGCTCGTGTGGAGTCCCGCACGTTCATCGCTTCTGAAAAGGAAGAGGACGCTGGCCCGACCAACAACTGGGCGGATCCGGTCGAGCTGAAGAAGGAAATGACCGAGCACTACCGCGGTTCCATGAAGGGCCGCACCATGTTCGTCGTTCCGTTCTGCATGGGTCCGATCACCGACCCGGAGCCGAAGCTGGGTGTTCAGCTGACCGACTCGGAGTACGTGGTTCTCTCTATGCGAATCATGACCCGCATGGGTCAGGATGCCCTGGACAAGATTGGCCCGGACGGAGACTTCGTCCACGCTCTGCACTCCGTTGGCGCTCCGCTGGAGGAGGGCCAGGAGGACGTTGCATGGCCGTGCAACGATGAGAAGTACATCACCCAGTTCCCGGAGACCAAGGAGATTTGGTCCTACGGTTCCGGCTACGGCGGAAACGCCATCCTGGCCAAGAAGTGCTACGCACTGCGTATCGCTTCGGTCATGGCCAAGGAAGAGGGCTGGATGGCTGAGCACATGCTCATCCTGAAGCTCACCAATCCGGAGGGCAAGGCCTACCACATCGCCGCTGCATTCCCGTCTGCATGTGGTAAGACCAACCTGGCTATGCTGACTCCGACCATCGAGGGCTGGAAGGCCGAGGTCGTCGGCGACGACATTGCATGGCTGAAGTTTGGTGAGGACGGTCGCCTGTACGCTGTTAACCCGGAGAATGGCTTCTTCGGTGTTGCGCCGGGCACCAACTACTCCTCCAACCCGAACGCCATGAAGACCATGGAGGCCGGTAACACCCTGTTCACCAACGTCGCACTGACCGACGATGGTGACGTCTGGTGGGAAGGCATGGAAGGCAAGCCGGATCACCTCATTGACTGGAAGGGCAATGACTGGACTCCGGATTCCGACGAGCTGTCCTCGCACCCGAACTCCCGTTACTGCACCCCGATTTCGCAGTGCCCGGTCGCCGCACCGGAGTACGACGACCCGCAGGGTGTCCCGATCGACGCCATCCTGTTCGGTGGCCGCCGCCCGGACACTGTGCCGCTGGTGACCCAGGCACTGTCCTGGAACCACGCAACCTTCATCGGTGCAACCCTGGCTTCCGGCCAGACCGCTGCTTCCGCTGAGGCCAAGGTCGGCTCCCTGCGCCACGACCCGATGGCAATGCTGCCGTTCATTGGCTACAACGTCGGTGACTACCTGCAGCACTGGATCGACATGGGCGCCAAGGGCGGCGACAAGATGCCAGAGGTCTTCCTGGTTAACTGGTTCCGCCGTGGCGAAGACGGCCGCTTCCTGTGGCCGGGCTTCGGTGACAACTCTCGCGTTCTCAAGTGGATCATCGACCGCATTGAGGGCCGTGTTGGCGCCAAGGAGACCGTTGTTGGTCACACCGCTAAGGCAGAGGACCTGGACCTGACTGGCCTTGACATCGACTTCGCCGATGTCAAGGAAGCCCTGAAGGCACCGGCTGCTAAGTGGCAGGGTGACCTGCCGGACAACGAGGAGTGGCTGAAGTTCCTCGGCGACCGCGTTCCGCAGGAAGTCTGGGACGAGTTCGAGGCTCTGAAGGCTCGTATCGAGAAGAGCCTGCAGGACTAAGATCTTGCTAGCTAGCCTTGCGAAAAGCTAGAACATAGAACCACCCCCTTGTTGCCCGAAGCGGCTGGCAAGGGGGTGGTTTGTGCAGTACAACGATGAAGGGTGACACGCAATGCAATTAACGCTTTTCTCTGATTTGAGCCTGCGTGTCATCACTTTGATGGCGATGGGGGAGCCGGGGCGCAAATACACCGCTGCCGAGGTGGCGGAGTCTCTCAATGCGTCTCGCGCGCATGTTTCCAAGGTTGTCTCGCGACTTGTGGAGCTCGGCTTCTTGGAGGCGGTCAAGGGGCGCAATGGTGGCATCTATCTGCGCGAGTCGGCTACGGAAAAATCCGTCGGCAAGCTGCTGCGCACTCTGGAAAACAATGAGGTCGTCGATTGTGTCGGCACTGACTGCCCATTACTGCCGACGTGCCTGTTGCGTGGCAAGTTAGCGGCTGCGCAGGAGGCGTTCTTCGCCGCACTGGATCCAGTGTTGATTGCTGATCTCATTCCGCACAAATCGGCTAATGGTGTGGATGCCAATCGCCCCGAGGGAGGCGGTTCGCAGGGGAGTACCCAGCTCAATATTCGTCCGGTTTAGGTGCAGAGCTGAAGGTCTAACCGCGGGTTGAAAAAGCTAAAAACGGTGCTGTCGAAGTTTTCTGGTGAAATTTTCGGCATTGCCATTTGTGCAGTTCAAGGCGGGTAAAACTCAACCGCAAAGAGTAGTTAGGGACATCATTGGGCAATAATACGCAAACGGAATACGCAATATAGTGTTATTGTGAAGTCATGCCAAACCTGAATGTCAACAAGAACGGCCTGACTCCAGAGCAGGCTGAAATCGTCACTCAAACCCTGCCCGTTGTCGGTGCCAACATCGAGAAAATCACGCCGAACTTCTATAACCGGATGTTCGCTGCTCACCCGGAGCTCATTGCCGATACCTTCAACCGCGGCAACCAGAAGCAGGGTGCTCAGCAGAAGGCGCTGGCGGCATCCGTCGCTACCTTCGCAGCTACCCTGGTCGACCCAGATGCTCCCGCCCCGGAAGAACTGCTTTCCCGCATCGGCCACAAGCACATCTCCGTTGGCATCAAGCCGGAGCAGTACCCAATCGTACACAAGCACCTCTTCGATGCCATCGAGGAAATCCTCACCCCAGAGGTCTTTCAGGGAGCTGTCCGCGACGCGTGGGATGCCGTCTACCTGGAGATGGAGCGTGTTCTCATCAACTTCGAGAAGGGGCTCTATGACGACCTCGGTGTCGAAGCAGGCGATGTCTTCCGCGCCGCTCATGTCGTCTCTCGTGAAGAGCGCGGTGATGACGTCGCAGTGTTCTCCGTCAAGCTTGACGACGAAACCCCCGTTTCCTACCTCCCGGGACAGTACATCTCCGTACGTCAGACCATGCCGGACGGCGCCGGCCAGCTACGGCAATACTCTCTGGTCGGCGGCGAGGAAGGTGTTCTGACCTTCGCGGTTCGTCGTGTCGATGCCTCCGAGGACCTACCGGCTGGCGAAGTTTCCACACAGCTGTGGGAAAAGGTGCAGCCGGGCGATGCGATCGAAATTTCTCTGCCTGCAGGTGACCTGGTGTTGGATACAAAGTCCGATGACCCGGTAGTGCTCATTTCCGCAGGTATTGGCGCCACCCCCATGATTGGCATGCTGGATGCCCTGGTGGCAGCCGACTCCAAGCGTGATGTCGTCGTCCTCCACGCGGACCGCGCAGAAGCCGCAGATGCCCTGCGCGCAGAACGCAATAACGCAGTCTCTGCACTGGCCAATGCCCACCAGCAGGTGTGGTACGAGCCGGATTTGATGAATCTGGCTGATACGGAGCTGCCGGAGGGCGCTCAGTTCTACCTCTGTGGTGGCAATGGTTTCCTGCAGGCCATTCGCCAGCAGCTCGCCGATCGCGGTATTGACCGCAATAACGTTCACTTCGAGCTGTTCAGCCCGAACGATTGGCTGCTCGACGCCTAACGCCACAACTGCGCCGTCGGCATAAAAGCCATCGTCACAAATAAAGCACAATGACCAGCCGCGATGTATGCCCGTGGCTGGTCATTGTGCTGTTTATAGCTTCGGTGGTTTCGTATTACTCGGCGGAGCCGGAAAGCTCCGCAACGACATCGCCCGCAGTTTGATCCTCGCACTGTGCAAACGCGATACCCGCCCATAAATTGAGATATTCAGGATCGCCGGACTTATTCGCCGCGCCGCGAATCGGCGTGGTCAAGTAGTGCAGTTGCGGGTAAAGCTCCGGTGCGACCCTAGAAAACTCCCGGGTAAACGTGTTCTCGATGGCACGCGCGGGCTTTCCGGAAAACGCGTGAGTCAAAACGGCGTTACGTTCCATCAAATCACACAGTGCCCGTCGGTGTGTCTCCTTCGTACCCGCTTCCGCGCTGGTGAGGAACCGTGTGCCAACTTGCACAGCCACCGCCCCGGCTTCCACAAGCTTGACGACGTCCTCTCGGTTACCCACCCCACCAGCGGCGATGATAGGTACATCGGTAACTGCACATGCTTCGGTGATTGCCTGAGCAAGCTCTTCTACTGAGACCCCAATGCTGTCGGACGAATCCTTCCCTTTCACAAATGCGCGGTGCCCACCCGCAGCTAGTCCCTGCAGGACAATGCGATCAGCGCCAGCTACAGCCGCCGCCCGCACCCCCTCGATCGAGGTCGCATTCAGCACCACTTTGCGGCCAGATTCCTTTACCCGAGCAACGACTTCTTTATCTGGATAGCCAAAGGTGAAGGAGACGAACTCCAGCGCATCGGGGTTGGGCAGAAAATCATCAGCGAGAATTGCCTCGATTTTCGCCGAGAAGTAGTCATCTGACCAGGTCGGAGTGTCAGGCAAGTCGATGTCGAAGTGGTCTGCCGCCGACACTAAGCGGTCGCGAAACGTGGTCCACTGCGCAAGCTCCTCCTCGGAGGTTCCGCCACCGGCGTCAGCCGTGTTGAGGCAGAAGAGGTTGATGCCGAAACCTTTGCCCTCGTCAAGCAGCGCGCACGTCTGCCGTGCCTGTTCAGTGAGCTTTTCAACAGTGAGATATCCAGCGGCAAGCGTGCCGACCCCACCAGCATTGGAAACTGCCGCGACGAGTTCGGGCGTGGATGGACCACCGGCCATCGGTGCCAAGATGATTGATGAGCGTCGAAGGTCTTCGGTTGACTGCGAGGTTGTACTGCTCATAGAACGAGAGTAACACTAAGGCCGGATTCCCCCATGTGGGAGAACCCGACCAATGCCGACGAACGGCGTTGCGCAATAGACTCCGCGCTACCCGCTACCGCCTCAAGAACTACTTATTGTTCTCCGGCGGATCCAGCGGCATACCCTGGCCGGCGCGGTAGAACGGAATGTCCTGCGGTGCCAGCGGAGTCTTGCCGGCGATGAGGTCAGCGGCCTTTTCGGCAATCATCATGGTCGGTGCGTAGATATTGCCGTTGGTGATGCCCGGCATGACCGAAGCGTCAACCACGTAGAGGCCCTCGGTGCCGTGAACCTGCATGGTTTCCGGATCGACCACGGCCATCTCGTCGGAGGCCGGACCCATCTTGCAGGTGCAGGATGGGTGCAGTGCGGTCTCGGCATCCTTGCGGACCCACTCGAGAATTTCCTCGTCGGTCTGCACATCTGCACCCGGGGAAATCTCGCCGTCGGTGTACTCCTTCATTGCCGGGGTGTCCAGCAGCTTACGGGAGACCTTGACAGCCTCGACCCATTCACGGCGGTCCTGATCAGTGGACAGGTAGTTGAACAGAATCGACGGCTTGACCTTGATGTCCGAGGAGGTGATGTGGACATGGCCACGGGCGTCCGAGTACATCGGGCCAACGTGGAACTGGAAACCGTGTGGGCTATCGATCTTCGTGCCGTCGTAACGCATGGCCAGCGGCAGGAAGTGGAACATCAGGTTCGGGTAGGGCTCGTTGTCGTTGGAGCGTGCGAAGCCACCACCCTCAAAGTGCGACGTCGCCACCGGGCCCTTGTGGGTGAGCATCCACCACAGGCCAATGAACGGCCAACGCCACTTCTCCAGGTACGGCTGTGAAGACACAGGCTGGGTGGCGTTGTACTGAATGTAGACCTCCAGGTGGTCCTGCAGGTTCTCGCCGACACCAGGCAGGTGCTTGACGACGTTCACTCCGGCGGCATTCAGAATCTTCTCATCGCCAACGCCGGAGACCTCGAGCAGCTGCGGAGAGTTGAAAGCGCCACCACAGAGGATGACCTTGTCTGCTCGCACCTGGTGAGTGCGACCCTTCCAGGTGTACTCAATGCCGACGGCCTTGGTGCCCTCGAAGAGGACGCGGGTGGCTTCTGCGCGGGTGCGGAGTTCCAGATTCGGACGCTGCAGGGCCGGGTGCAGGTATGCACGAGCTGCGGAGAGACGGCGGCCCTTGTCGATGTTCGCGTCGAAGGGACCGAAGCCCTCCTGGCGGTAGCCGTTGACGTCCGGAGTGTAGTTGTAACCAGCCTGCTGGACCGACTTAAAGAAGGCCTTGAACAGCGGAGAATCGGCCGGACCGCGCTTCATACGCAGCGGGCCGTCGTGGCCGCGGCGTGGGTCGTCCTTGTCAGAGCCCAGCGCATTTTCCATGCGCTTGAAGTACGGCAGAACATGGTTCCAACCCCAGTTCTCCAGCCCCTTGGTGTCGCCCCACTTGTCGTAGTCCATCGGGTTACCGCGCTGGTAGATCTGGCCGTTGATGGAGGAGGAGCCGCCGACGACCTTGCCGCGGGCATGGTAGATGCGGCGACCGTTCATCTCCGGTTCCGGCTCGGATTCGTACTTCCAGTCGTAGTACTTGTTGCCGATTGGGAAGGAGAATGCCGAAGGCATGTGAATGTAGAGGTCCCAGAGGGAGTCCATACGGCCGGCCTCGAGTACGAGCACGTGCTGAGTGTGGTCTGCGGACAGCCGGTTGGCCAGCACAGAGCCGGCAGAGCCCGCGCCAACGATGACGACGTCGCGGTGTTCGACTGTGGTGTTGCCATTCTTTTTACCGAAGTTGAAGACAGCCGGGAAAGCTCCCATGTTCTGGTGTACCTCCGTAGGTTGTTTGCCGATGTATATCGGAATGGGTTTCAAGGAGTGCGATAAGCCTCAAGTAATATTTAAAGGCGGGTCCTATATATTGATATTGGAATAAGTGGCCGGAGACGTATCTCAAATCCCCTTCACCTATATAGAATGGCACACAATTGGTATTCAATTCCAGTTCGGATGATTTTAGACGCCTTGAAAACTGGGTAAATATGCAGGTGAAGGTGTTGATGTTGGAATTGGAGAATTCTTCTGAATCGATTCTCAGGCTTGAGGGATTATTCAAACTAGGTATGCTGGGTTAGTTCCCGAATCTGAAGGATTTTCCTATGTCTGATACTCCGCCAACTGAGAAGGTAACGGAGGAAAAATCTGAATCGTCGCAAGAAATGCGGCGATCGCAGTCGGCCCCTCCACAACAAGCGCAAGCGAGTGTAACCTCCGAGCCTGAGGTCAACTGGCCTGTATTTATTATTTCAGGCGTCGGCATTCTCGCCATTGCCCTGTGGGCTATTTTTGCCCCGGACAATGCAGCGGACACCCTCGCTGGCATCGTCTCCTGGGTATCGAAGAACTTCGGCTGGTTCTATATTGTGACCGCGACGGTGGCAGTGCTCTTCATGCTCTACGTCGCTATCTCGCGAACAGGGCAGATTAAGCTCGGCCCCGATCACGCCAAGCCTCAGTTTGGTCTGTTTTCCTGGGCTTCCATGCTCTTTGCCGCGGGTATCGGCATTGACCTGCTCTTCTTCTCGGTAGCAGAGCCGGTGGCACAGTACTATGGCCCGCCGACTGGAGACGCGGAGACCATCGAAGCTGCACGTCAGGCAGTGGTGTTCACGCTTTTCCACTATGGCGTGACCGGTTGGGCACTCTACGCCCTGATGGGTATGGCATTCGGCTACTTCGCCTATCGCCTCAATATGCCGCTGACCATTCGTTCGGCGCTCTATCCGATTATCGGCAAGCGCATCCATGGCCCCGCTGGTGAAGCAGTCGAAATCGCGGCGATGCTGGGTACCGTTTTCGGTGTCGCAACCTCGCTCGGTATCGGCGTCGTCCAGCTGAATTACGGCCTGCGCGTGCTGTTCGGGGTGGATGAGAGTACGTCCTGGCAGATCGCTCTGATCGTCGTGGCTGTATCGGTGGCTATCGCCTCCGCAGTTTCCGGTGTTGATAAGGGAATTCGTCGTCTCTCGGAGCTCAACGTTGGCCTGGCCATCTGCTTGATGCTCTACATCCTGATTACCGGCCGCACTGCGTTCCTGTTTGACGCACTGGTGATGAACGTCGGTGAGTACGTCTCGAAGTTCCCGTCCATGACTATGGATACTTACGCGTTCTCCGGTGCACAGGAATGGTTGAACTCCTGGACCCTGTTCTTCTGGGCTTGGTGGGTGGCCTGGGCACCGTTCGTCGGTTTGTTCCTGGCCCGTATTTCCCGTGGCCGTAGCCTGCGCCAGTTTGTCGTCGGCACGCTGACCATTCCATTCCTCTTCGTCCTGATGTGGGTGTCGGTATTCGGTAACTCGGCGCTGGACCTGGTCATCAATGGCGATTCGGAGTTTGGCCAGACTGCACTGGATTACCCGGAGCGTGCCTTCTACCTGCTGCTGGAGCAGTACCCGGCGCCGATGATGGTGGCTGCAGTCGCATCTCTGATTGGCCTGTTGCTCTACATCACCTCGGCGGACTCGGCGGCACTGGTGATGAGTAACTTCACTTCGAAGATCACCGACACACAGCAGGACGGTAAGAAGTGGACCCGTATTTTCTGGGCTGTCGTGGTCGGTGTGCTGACCATCTCCATGCTCTATGTCGGTGGTATTCCGACGCTGCAGTCGGCAACGATTGTGATGGGTCTGCCGTTTGCCTTTGTCATCTATCTGGTGATGTATGGCCTGTTTAAGTCGCTGCGACTGGAGCTGTTGCAACAGGATTCGACACGTCGAGCCCTCCACGGGGCGATGTCGGGCCGCGCCGTAGATGGCCGACAGGGCGACTGGCGCAATCGACTTGCCCGCTCCATGTCCTTCCCGGGCAAGAAGCCAGTCATGCGCTACCTCGACCGAGTGGTGCAGCCCGCACTTGAACAGGTGGCAGATGCTATCAGGGAACGTGGCGGTGAAGTGACGCTGCACCGTGAACCAGCAGAAGAAGTCGGCATCGACCAGATTGACCTGCAGGTCGGATTCGGCGAGGAGATGAGCTTCCGATACCAGGTCTATCCGGTTGAACACTTGACGCCGTCCTTTGCCGGCCTGGTACACCTGGACAGTGACGCCGACATTTACTACTACCGCCTCGAGGTATTCACACTGACCGGCTCTCTTGGCTACGACGTTTACGGCTACACCCAAGAGCAGCTGATTTCCGATGTCCTCGATCTCTACGAACGGCACCTGGAGTTCCTGCATATGCAGGCTGATCTCCCGGGCACCTCAGATCTGTCCGATAATGCCGAACCTGTCCGCGAATGGTCTGATGACTACGCCAAGGAGGATTCCTAAATGACCTTTGAGCCTTCCACTACTGATAAGGCCCTCGCACCCGAGACCGCCAAAGCCCACGAAGGCGCGGCCACGCTGTTCATCAACGGTGCCTGGTCCGCTGCAGCCGCTGGCAACACTCGCACTATTGAGTGCCCGGCCGATGGCTCTTTCATCGCCGAAGTTGCGGAAGCAGACGCGACCGACACCGAGCGCGCCATCGCCGCCGCCGACGCTGCTTTCCGACGTACCGGAGAAGGTTCCTGGGCATCCTGGAGCACAGCTGAGCGCAGCAGGTTGGTACTCGACATCGGTGCTGCCATCAGGCAGCGTAAGGATGAATTTGCCTGGGCAGAGGCTATGGATACCGGCAAGCGCCTGCCTGAGGCGGCAGCCGATATGGATGACATCATCGCCTGCTTCGAGTACTTCGGTAAGCTCGCGGGCAATGATGCCGGTCGTCTCGTGGATGCGGATGACCCGTCCGTCGTCGCGCGTATTGTGCGTGAACCTGTCGGTGTCTGTGGCCTGATCACGCCGTGGAACTACCCACTGCTGCAGACCGCATGGAAGGTCGCACCGTGCCTGGCCACGGGCAATACCTTTGTGCTCAAGCCGGCGGAGCTGACTCCGCACACAGCAATTCTGCTCATGCACGTCATCGATGATCTGGGTGTTCCGGCAGGTGTTGCCAACCTCATTACCGGCGCTGGCGCCGAAGCGGGCGCACCGTTGTCCTCGCATCCGAAGGTGGACATGGTCTCCTTCACTGGCGGTCTTGTCACTGGCAAGATTATTGCTGGTGAAGCAGCCAAGTCCGTGAAGAAGGTCGCACTTGAGCTCGGCGGCAAGAACCCGAACATCATCTTCGCCGACGCTGACTACGAAGCTGCTTTGGACAATGCCCTCAATGCTGCGTTCCTGCACTCCGGTCAGGTCTGCTCGGCGGGCGCTCGCTTGATTGTGGAGGAGTCCATCGCCGAGAAGTTTGTCGACGATTTGGTCGAGCGCGCCGGACACATCCAGCTCGGTGGTCCGCTCGACGAGAAGGCCGAGACCGGTGCGCTGATTTCGAAGCAGCATCTGGATAAGGTCGCGGCATACGTTGATCGGGCGCGTGAGCAGGGCGCTCGCGTGCGCGTGGGCGGCGAGATTGCCACCGGCGCCACCGCTGACGGTTCCGCCTCGCTTGCCGACGGCTACTTCTACCTCCCAACCGTGATTGACCAGGTCACTCGCGAGATGGACTGCGTTCACGACGAAGCCTTTGGCCCGGTGGTGACGGTGGAGACCTTCACCACGGTTGATGAGGCCATCGAGATTGGCAACGACACCGAATACGGCCTGGCCGGTGCGGTGTGGACATCCAACCGTGAGGTGTCTGAGCGCGTCTCCCGCGGGCTGCGCCACGGCACCGTCTGGATTAACGACTTTGGTCCCTACCTGCCACAGGCCGAATGGGGTGGCTTCGGCCAGTCCGGTATTGGCCGCGAGCTGGGCCCGACCGGCCTGGAAGAGTACACCGAAGCCAAGCTGGTCTACGAGAACACAGCGCCGGCTGTTACCGGTTGGTTCGAGGATCGTCGTTAAATAACTCGGCACAAGCCCGAGCAAAAATACGGGAAAACGACCCATCGGCCGTTATACTCACCGATTGAAAAAAATCGACTCTGCGCACAACTGCGATAAAGGTTTGCAGTTGTGCGCATTTTGTTCTCTAAAGGACATCTGCCGTGAACGCTACTATCCGCTCCGACAATGCCAGTTCCGCTGTTGCCGATAATTCCGCTGCTGTCTCGACTGCCAACACCGATGCTGCCAGCACCGCTGCGACTTTCACCCGCTTCACCCGGCGTCAGCATGTCATCGCTTGGGCGGTGCATGCCTTCACACTGACAGGTTTGGTGTGGGCGACGCTGGCTGTGGTCGCACTGCTGGAGAGTCGCCCACATTGGATGTGGCTCTGGTTGGGCATTGCCCTTGTCGTCGATGGTGTCGACGGCAATATGGCGCGTAAACATCACATCAAGGAAGTCGTCCCGTGGTTTAACGGCGCAGTGGTGGACAACATCGTCGACTATCTCACCTGGACCGCCATTCCCGCAGCTTTCATGGTCATGTACCTGCCGCTGGGGCCACGTCCATTGGCAATTTCCCTGATAATCCTGGTGCTGGTGTCATCGATGTTCTGCTATGCCAACGAAGCCGCCAAGTCCGGCGACTACTACTTCGTTGGTTTCCCCGCCGCGTGGAACATCGTGGCGGTTTTGCTGTGGGTATGGAACGCGCCCATGGCGGTGTGCATCGCTGCAATCTTTATCTTCAGCGCAATGACGCTGGTGCCGCTGCACTACACGCATCCATTCCGCGTGGAACGCGGCAGGATTGCCAACATTGCCGCAACGTTCATCTGGATTATTTCGACCGGTACTCTCATCGCAGGTGAGACGACGGCAGCGTCGTTAAGCAGTACAGCAGTTCACGGGCTTGTGGCTGTGAACGTTGCCGCCGGTGCCTGGCTGATTATTGGGGGAGTGCGGCGCTCGCTCAGCGGTCGCTAGCCGCCGCTGGTGGGTGGTTTTCGCAGGATTTCATAGATGACTCGGTCGCGCAGCCAGCGAACGTATTCAACGGCGCACGCCGCGACAATCAGCGCGATGACAAAGATGGTGACCCACACCGGATAATCGCGCCCGTTGGCCCAGAAGTAGACGTAGGGCGAGACGAAAGTCACTAGAGTGATCAGGAGCCCCAGCATTCTTCGGCCGAATGAGCGGCCGGTGATCATCTCGACAATTCCCCAGGTGTAGGGGATAGCGGTAATGATGTCGATGCTCCACAGCACCCAGACATTGCCGTGGAATCCGGGGACAAAAACCACAGGTAGCGCGCGGAGCGAAGAGTAAACCATCACCACCAGATACGCGAGCACTTTCGGGTTATAGAGCAGGCGCCACACGGGGTTGCGCTCTATGAGTTTGGTTCCGACTTTGCGTAGTGCATGCAGGTTCTTGTGCTGCATGACCAGCGTATTCGTACCCTCCATCAGGTACGTCAGCAGTTTTTGCTGCTCGCGCGTACCGTGGGCCCAGGTCTGCACCAGCTCGGTCGGCGAAATGGCGATGGGCACCAGTGGTTCTCCGCGTTGCTTCATGGCATCGGGAAGCTCCAGGACATCGTCATCGAGCTTATCGACGGCCAGTGCCTCGCCCACCACATGAACGATGTCGCCGCCGAGGATGTTTCGTACCCTCTCCACGTCGCTGTGGGGCAGTGAGCTTAACCAGAGTAGCTGTCGGGAGGAAATCGCCATTCGCAAGGCGGTACCTAGAGCTTCTGCCGCGTCATCGATGGCATAAAAGTCCTGCACGTTGGTGTGGGCGAGTGAACGCAAGCTGTCGACTATTGCGACATTTTTGGCGTTGAGCTCGCTGAGACGGGCGACGCCGGAGATGTCAATGACCAGTTGTGGGTCAAGGGTGAAAGCGTGCGCAAAGGGCAGGTCGAGTATCGAGCGCATCGCAAGGAGCCGCTGGTGCCCAGCCAGGGCTGAATTCTGTGCGCTCATAGTGTTTAGCTTGCCACAACTTGCGTTTATCACCAGCAACTATACGGTTCGGTCTGTCTATTGATAAGTGCTCTGCTCTGCGAAAACGCCGTTAAGTTGGACTTTCTTCGGTGATTGAAGTAGTTTCTAACCCACGAATAGACAGGTCTGTTCATAAGGGTTTAAATGGCGGGCTTGTCCACAAAACTTAGGAGAACTACTTTCATGCTCATCTCAGGACTAGCGCTGGGCGCCGTGCTCGGCTTTGTTATGCAGCGAGGACGCTTCTGCGTCACCGGCTTCCTGCGCGATATCTTTACTCAGCGCAGCTGGCGCGGCTTCGTCGCGCTACTGATTGTTATTTCCTTCCACGCCATCGGCCTGGCCGCACTGACCAGCGCCGGCGTGATTACTCCCGAATACAACGAACTGGCACCGGTGGCCGTTATCGTCGGTGGTGTTATCTTCGGGCTGGGTATCGTCCTGGCCGGTGGCTGTGCCTCGGGTACCTGGTACCGCTCGGGTGAGGGCCTGATCGGCTCTTGGATCGCACTGGTCTTTTACGCCCTATCCGCTGCTGCTATGAAGACTGGCTTCCTCAATGGCCTGCAGAATTCCCTGAAGGACCGCACCGTCGGCCTGACCAGCATTCATGCCTCTCTCGGCATTAGCATTTGGCCACTGGTCATCGCGCTGAGCGCCGTCACGGCATACTTCGCCGTCCGCTTCCTGCGCGAAGAATTCTCCGGCCCGCGCCCGGTAACTCTGGCACCGCGTAAGTCCGGTCTCGCGCACATCCTGGCTGAGAAGCCCTGGCACGTGTACGCCACCGCCGCCATCGTCGGTGTACTGGGCGTGATTGCATGGCCGCTGTCCGCCGCCACCGGCCGCAACGATGGCCTCGGCATCACCACTCCGTCCTCCAACCTCGCTAACTACGTTGTCACTGGTGACACCGAGCGTTTCGACTGGGGCGTCCTCCTCGTCCTCGGCATCCTCGTCGGTTCCTTCATCGCCGCCAAGGCATCCGGCGAATTCCGTCTCCGCGTCCCGGACGCTACGCAGGGCGCTCGCTCCGTCGTCGGCGGCATCTTCATGGGTGTTGGCGCTGCGTGGGCCGGCGGCTGCACCGTCGGCAACGGCATGGTCCAGACCTCGCTGTTCAGCTACCAGGGTTGGCTTGCGCTGGCGTCCATCGCCGCAGGTGTCGCTATCGCCGCCAAGCTTTGGCTGAAGCCGTCCGCACCTTCGCTTAACGACGTCCCGAGCACCTCTTCCACCACCAACGACACGGCGGTATCGGCAGCGGCTCCGGTCGCTTCGGCTGCTACTTCTCCTGTGTCCCTGCCGGGTAGCGAAGGTGCCGGTGCCGCTGGCACCGAGGCCTCCCCGCTGGCGGGTGCCTTTGCTGTCGCTCCGGTGGCGTTGCTCGACCGGAGCGTCGTCAAGCAGGATGACGGCAAGCTAAAGCCGCTGGGTGGCGGGCGTTATGAGCTCGACACCGTCGGCGCGGTGTGCCCATTCCCGCTGATCGAGGCCAAGGATGCAATCAACAAGATTGAGGTCGGCGAGGAGCTGGTGATTCCATTCGACTGCACCCAGGCCACGGATGCGATTCCGCGCTGGGCTGCGAAGGATGGCCACGAGGTCACCAACTTTGAGCAGACCGGTGAGGCCGGCTGGACGATTTCCGTTCGCCGAGGGCGATAAGTCCTGGTGGCGCTAGGGGAGCGTCGGTAGGGTGAGGGCATAGATTGATTGACATCAACAACAAAGGAGCTTGACCATGGCAAAGAATATCCGACCACTTAATGCGCTTGTAGCCGCAGGTGTCGCCAGCGTGCTTGCGCTGGCCGGTTGCTCCTCCGATGATTCGACTAATACCGAAGCAAGCAGCACTGTTAGCGAGACCAGCTCGTCGGCAACGGCAACCAGCTCTGAGGACACGGGCGACATGGATGACATGGACGATGCCGATGACCACGGTGAGCACGGCGACCATTATGACGATGCAATGGCTGGCCATGATCACCCGGCCGATGGCGGTCCGGCTCCCGAGGGAATGGCTCCGGCTGACAACGCGAAGTTCCCGGTCGGCAGTGAAGTGAAGGTTCTGGCTGATCACATGCCGGGCATGAAGGGTGCAGATGGCAAGGTTGTTGGTGTTTTCAACACCACCACGTACTCCGTGTCCTACACTCCGACCGATGGCAGTGAACCGGTGAAGGATCACCGTTGGGTCGTTCATGAGGAGCTGGAGAACCCAGGCGAGGCTCCGCTTGCCGACGGCTCCGAGATCACCATCAATGCCGAGCACATGGCGGGCATGAAGGGCGCCAAGGGCACTGTTGATTACTCCACCCAGGAGCCGGTCTATATGGTTGATATCGACGAAGACGGCATGACCATGAA
>NZ_KV836271.1:22735-33268 GCF_001838295.1 Corynebacterium sp. HMSC074C04 | reverse complement strand
AAGTGGGTTACCGAAAGCGAGCTCGCACCGGAGGACTAACTAGTCAGGCTTAGTCAGCCACTTCTAGGTTGGTTGCTTCGGGCCGGTTGCTTCGGCCTAACTCAATCCATTAAAACCGGGTATCACGCAGGAAGTGTGGTGCCCGGTTTTTTTTATGCTTCGCGCCTATGCTCCGTGTCCAAAAACCTTCGGGTAGCGCGTGGTCCGGCTGGGGCGGAGACGGCGGGGACGGGGCCGGCGAGGGCAGGGGCGGCGAGGGGCAGGGGCGGTCGGCCACTTGTCGATGAGCTATTCACCTGTCGATGCGCTATAGCGTGGCCATCAGTGAATAACGCATCGACAAGTGCTCAGGTAGACCCCACAACGTGCGCATAAGTGGCGGAAAACCATCGATAAGACAAGGGAAGTCATCGACAGGTCACGGAAAACCATCGATAAGTCGGCAACACCAGTGCGCCTGCTCAGCCCACTCAGCCCCGAAGCTGGTATTAATTCGCCGCGTACCTGCATTGGCACTTTCTTAATCAGAAGTGCATTCGCGCATCTCTAAGCGCATAACCCCAGTTCAGTCGGGTGTTAAAAAAGCGTTAATAGGTGCCCGCCGCAGTAGGTATGGGTGTTTTATAACTGTCATGTTCGTAGACATTTTGCTTCTTCTACTCACCATTGCGGCCTTCCTGCTACTGCAGGGCTGCGCAAAGGCGGTGAAGAAACTATGACGTGGGAATTGATCGTCGGCGCCATTTTAGGTTTGGCGGCATTGGGCTATGTTCTGGTCGCCCTGATTGATCCGGAGCGATTCTCGTGAGCAACGTCATTATGGGATTTGTCCCGGTAATCATCGTGATGGCCGCACTGGCCATCCTTTACATCCCGCTCGGCAATTACATGGGGCGGGTATTCACCACTGATAAACACTTGGGTGTTGAGCGCGGTTTCTACCGCGCCATCGGTGTGCGCCCAGAGGCCAACCAGCACTGGACAAAGTACACCGCCAGTGTGTTGAGCTTCTCCGCTGTCAGCGTCATCTTCGTCTACCTGCTGCAGCGAGTGCAGCAGTGGCTACCGCTCAACCACGGCAAGGGCCCAGTTTCTCCGGACCAGGCGTGGAACACCGCGGTGTCGTTTACCACCAACACCAACTGGCAGTCCTACTCCGGTGAAGAAGCCATGACAGTGCTAACCCAGATGGCTGGCCTGGCAGTTCAGAACTTCGTCTCCGCCGCAGTCGGTATTGCAGTGGCGGTGGCGCTGGTCCGAGGCCTGGCCAACCGTCACGGTGACGGCAACATCGGCAACTTCTGGGTAGATCTGACTCGTACCGTCCTGCGAGTGCTGCTGCCCATCGCCGCTATTGGTGCAATTCTGCTGATTTCGCAGGGTGCCATCCAGAATTTCTCGGCCCCACAGACTATCCAGACTGTCACCGGCGGCAGCCAGACTATCCCGAGCGGTGCCGTGGCATCGCAGGAGGTCATCAAGGAATTGGGCACCAACGGCGGTGGCTACTTCAACGCCAACTCCGCGCATCCATTTGAAAACCCGAATGCGTGGACCAACATGCTGGAAATCTTCCTTATCCTGTTGATTCCGGTCTCGTTGACCAGGGCATTCGGTGTCATCATCGGTGACAAGCGTCAGGGCTGGGCAATTCTGTCCACCATGGCGGTGCTCTACTTCATCTCTCTGGCTGTCGTTATGTCCAGCGAGACTGCGCTGCAGACCTTCCAAGGTGGCGGCATGGAGGGCAAGGAAATGCGCTTTGGCGTGCTGCCGAGTTCCTTCTTTGCGGTGACCACCACCATGACGTCGACAGGCGCGGTGGACAGCTTCCACTCCAGCTACTCACCACTGGCAGGCGGCATGCTCATGCTGAACATGCTGCTGGGCGAGATCAGCCCTGGTGGTGTGGGCTCCGGTCTCTACGGCATGCTCATCATCGCCATCCTGACCGTATTCATCGCCGGCCTGATGGTCGGCCGTACCCCGGAATACCTGGGCAAGCGCATTGGTGTTTCGGAAATCACCAAGGTTTGCCTCTACATCCTGGTCATGCCAGTGCTGGTGCTGGCAGGTGTCGGTATCTCCACCATGCTGCCGTCGACGCTGGACTCCGTGTCCGCTGACGGACCGCACGGTTTCTCCGACCTGATTTACGCCTTCACCAGTGCGTCCAACAACAATGGTTCGGCATTCGCGGGCTTCGGTGCCGATACCCCGTGGTTCAACATGAGCCTCGGTTTCGCCATGCTGTTTGGTCGCTTTCTTCCAATTGTCATGGTGCTGGGTCTGGCTGGTGACTTCGCCAAGCAGCGACCAGCCGCCGAGACCGCTGGCACCCTGCCAACTCACCGACCGCAGTTTGTCGGCCTGACCGTTGCCATCGCAATCATCGTCAGCGCCCTGACCTTCCTACCAACCCTCGTCCTAGGTCCGCTGACGGAGGCCCTGTCATGAGCAAGAATTCCAACGCATCTTCCGCATTTTCTCCCAGCGCACTGAAAGCGGCTCTGCCGCTGGCGCTGAGCAAGATGAACCCGCGCCAGCTCATCGCCACCCCGGTGATGTTCCTGGTCGAAGTCGGTGCCGCATTTACGCTGGTCCTGGCCATTGCGCACCCGTCGCTGTTCAGTATTTCCATCACGGTGTGGCTGTGGTTGACGGTACTTTTTGCAACGCTGGCGGAAGCCGTCGCTGAGGGCCGCGGCAAGGCACAGGCGGAATCGCTGCGCGCTTCGCGCACCACCTCTGATGCCTTCAAGCTCAACAACGGCGCCAACGCCGCTGCAGCACTGGAGAACCCAGCCGCGCAGACCACCAAGGTCGCGGCCACGGACCTGGTTCCGGGTGACATCGTCATCGTCTCCGCCGGCGAGCCGATTCCCGCCGATGGCGACGTGATCGTCGGCGCTGCCAGTGTCGATGAGTCCGCCATTACCGGTGAGTCCGCGCCGGTCATCCGCGAGGCCGGCGGTGATCGGTGCGCGGTCACCGGTGGTACACGCGTGCTTTCCGACGCCATCGCCATCGAGGTCACCACCATGCCCGGTGAGAGCTTCATGGATCGCATGATTGGTCTGGTCGAAGGCGCACAGCGCAAGAAGACTCCGAACGAGCTGGCACTTGGTTCCCTGCTGCACGTGTTGACCCTGATCTTCCTCATGGTCGTCATCGCCTTGGCACCAATGGCTGTCTTCAACGGCGCTGAGCAGGACCCATTGGTACTGGTCGCACTGCTGATCTGCCTGATCCCGACCACTATCGGCGCGCTGCTGTCCGCTATTGGTATCGCCGGTATGGACCGCCTGGTTCAGCACAACGTGTTGGCCATGTCGGGCCGTGCGGTTGAGGCCGCTGGTGACGTCGCCACGCTGCTGCTAGACAAGACCGGCACCATCACCTTCGGTAACCGTCAGGCTGCGGAGTTCTCCGAGGTCGGCGACACCACGCACGCTGAATTGGTACACGCCTGCCAGCTTTCTTCGCTTGCCGACGAAACCCCCGAGGGCCGCTCCATTGTCGAGCTCGCGGAAACCGAATCGAATGAACGCATCGACGAATCCGTCTATGCCAATGCGACCTTCATTCCCTTTACCGCTCAGACTCGTATGAGTGGTATCGAGTTCCCCGCTACCGGCGGCGAGAAGAAACGCAAGGTAGTCAAGGGTGCCGCAATGGAGATTGTGAAGCTGATGAAGTGCATCGGTGCCACCGTGCCGCCCGAGGTCGATGGCATTGTCCAGCGCATTTCGGAAGCGGGCGGTACCGCGCTGGTGGTCGCCGAGGTATTTGGCGGCGACGAAGTAACCAGCGGTGAGTCCGGACGAGTGCTGGGTGTTATTTATCTCAAGGACGTCGTTAAGCCTGGCATGCGTGAGCGTTTCGATCAGCTGCGTGAAATGGGCATTCGTACCGTCATGATCACGGGCGACAATGCGGTGACGGCGCATGCGATTGCGAAGGAGGCCGGCGTCGACGATGTGCTCGCTGAGGCCACCCCGGAGCAGAAGCTAGAGTTGATCCGCAAGGAGCAGTCGAAGGGACGCCTGGTCGCCATGACCGGTGACGGCACCAACGATGCACCGGCATTGGCGCAGGCAGATGTGGGCGTGGCAATGAACACTGGTACGTCGGCGGCGAAGGAAGCGGCCAACATGGTGGACCTGGATTCGGATCCGACCAAGCTCATTGACGTGGTGGGAATCGGCAAGCAGTTGCTGATTACCCGCGGTGCGCTGACCACCTTCTCCATTGCCAATGACGTGGCGAAGTACTTCGCCATCATTCCAGCCATGTTCGTCACGGCGCTGCCTGGCCTGGACAAGCTCAACATCATGAACCTGCATTCGCCGGAAAGCGCCATCCTGTCTGCAGTGATCTTCAACGCGCTGGTGATTGTCGCCTTGATTCCGCTGGCTCTCAAGGGCGTGAAGTACCGCGCCGGGTCGGCTGCCTCACTGCTGAGCCGCAACCTGCTCATCTTCGGTGTCGGTGGCATCATCGCACCGTTTGTCGGCATCAAAATTATTGACCTCCTGCTCTCCGGAGTGTTCGGGATGTAAGTGCCTTGGCCTCGCGCCAAACGGCGCAGCCAGCGCACAGCACTTGGCATCTCGCAACATGTGAAAAGAATCGAGAAGGACATGAACAAGAACTTTCGGTTGGTATCCACCACAATCAAGGCATATTTGCTGCTCACCGTGGTTATCGGCCTGCTGTACCCAGCCGCAATCTGGGTAGTGGGGCGAATCTGGTCCGATAACGCTGATGGCTCGATGATGTATGACTCCGCAGGCAAGGCCCAGGGCTCGGAGCTCATTGCCCAAGAAGTGACAAAGCCGGGATTTTTCTACCCGCGCCCGTCTGCTGCGGGGGATAATGGCTACGACGCGATGTCGTCTTCGGCATCGAACGTGTCGCCGTATAGCAAGGAGTTCCAGGCTGAAATCGAACAGCGCCGCACCGATGTCGCTGCCCGCGAGGGCATCGACCCGGCCCAGGTACCGGTGGAGGCAGTCACCGCCTCCGGTTCCGGTCTGGATCCGCATATCTCCGAGAAGTACGCACAGCTGCAAGCACCGCGCGTGGCCAAGGAGCGCAACCTGCCACAGGCAGAGGTTGAGCGGTTGATCTCGGAAAATAGTGAAAACGCAATTACGGAACAGGGCTCGCAGGATGGTGGGCGACTGGTCAACGTCGTAAAGCTGAACGCCGCTCTGACAGACGGACAGTAAGCATCCTGCGATTGGGCAAGGTATGGCAAGTAAAGGTCTGTAAGAAATGGCCAAGCGAGGAAAACTGAAGGTCTACCTGGGGTTCGCCCCGGGCGTGGGTAAGACGTGCGCCATGTTGAGCGAGGGGCACGATCTGTACTCCCGTGGGCACGAGGTAGTCATTGGTCTGGTGGAACACCACGGTCGCGAGCGGACGAAGAAGCTCATCGAAGGCCTGCCAGTGTTGGATTGTCGAAAGGTGTCCTACCGCGGCAACACCTATCGTGAGCTGGATGTTGATGCGATTATCGAGATACGTCCCGAGGTCGCCCTCGTCGATGAGCTCGCGCACACCGTCGTTACCGATGAGCCGGACAACGAGTTCGTTCAGCAACGCAAGCGCTGGCACGATGTCTACCAGCTTCTCGACGCAGGCATCGACGTCATCTCGACGATGAACATCCAGCACTTGGAATCGCTTAACGACGTCGTTGCGGCCGTCACCGGCGTGCGCCAGATGGAGACGGTACCCGACCGTGTCCTCCGCGATGCGGACGAGATTGAGCTCATCGACTTGAGCCCGGACGCCCTGCGCATCCGCCTGTCTCGCGGCGAAATCTACCGCAAGGAGCAAGCGGAACTAGCGCTGCGCAAGTACTTCCGCCCGGGCAACCTCAGCGCCCTGCGTGAGCTGGCACTTTTGTGGCTGGCTGACAAGGTCGAGGAGGTGCTCGATGCCTACCGCGAAGACGAGGAGATCGACGACCACTGGACCACGCGTGAGCGCGTCGTGGTGGCCGTGCGCGATGATGAGAACGCGGAGTCCATGATTCGTCGCGGTGCTCGTATGACCGGTCGCGTGGCCGGCCGCGAGATGATTGTCGTGCACATCACCGGCGAGGACGACGGCCTTGACCGCGGGTATCTGCGTCGGCTGCGCAAGCTGCAGGATCTCACCGAGTCGCTGGGTGGGCAGTGGCGCACCATCGTGGGCGATGATGTGCCGGGAATTCTGCTGGAGTTCTCCCGCACGGTCAATGCATCGCAGCTGGTCATTGGCTCGGAGCGAGGACTGCGGCGCTACGTGGGCTTAAGTACCTCGCAGCGCATCATCGACCAGGCTGGGCCCATCGATGTGCACATCATCTCCTCAAGCTCAGAGAAGAAAGCCAAGCGGCGCAAGAAACTGCGCTCTCGCTTTTCCAAGGAGCGACGTATCACCGGTTGGCTGCTGGCACTGGTGGGGCCAGTGCTACTGACGTTGCTGCTCTACCAGCTGGACACCGGCCCGGAGTTCCTGGGCGTACTGCTGCTGACCTATCTGATGCCGATAGTCTTCGCCGCTATGGCGGCAGGGTTGGTGCCAGCGCTGGCGGCAGTGGTGGTCTCCTCAATTCTGGCAAACTGGTACTTCACCGCCCCGGTGAGAACACTGACCATCACCGAGCCGGCCAGCTTGGCTCAAATCCTGCTCTTCGGTGTGATTGCGGCAGCTGTGGCGACGGTGGTGGAGCGTTCCGAGCGCCGCCGCGAGATGGCGGACAGGAGTTTGCATCAGGCAGTCGTAATGTCCGAGTTGGCACACGGTGTCGTCCACGATGGCGACAACATGTCCAACCTGGTCCACAGCTTGGCGGATACGTTCTCGATGGAGCGCGTGGACGTGCAGCGTTACTCCTCAGAGCGCAAGAAGTGGTTGACCATTGTCACCACCGCCGAACACGGCTTGTCCGAACCGTGGCCGACAGAGTTGCCGATGACTAAGGTCAGCTCCGGCGATGACCTGCGCTTTGTGCTCAGTGGCCGTGAACTCACCGCCGCTGAGACTGCCATGATTGCGGCTCACGGTTCCCGCATCCGGGCGCTCATGGACATGGAGGAAATCGCCGCGATGCGCCGCGCCACCGCTGCCCTCGAGGCGGGCAACCGCGTGGGCAGCGCGGTGCTGACCGCCGTTTCACATGACCTGCGCACACCGCTGGCCAGCATCAAGGCTGCGATCTCCAGCATGAACATGGAGGACGTTGAGCTTGACGACGAAACGCGTCTCATCCTCATGGAGACAATCGAGAGTTCCGCTGACCGCCTAGAGGTGGTCATTGGCAACCTACTCGATGCCAGCCGCATCGACTCCAGCACCAAGCGGGTGGAAAGTGTGCCGGTTAGCGTCTCCGATGTTGTGGACGCGGTATGTGCGGAGCTGCCGGAAGCCGCAGGTCACATTGACCGCGATATTGACCATGACGCCTGCATGGTGGAAGGCGATCCTGGGCTGATCCAGCGCATTGTTTCCAACATTGTCATCAACGGCCGTCAGTACGCACCGGAGTCGAGCCTGATCATTCGTACGCGGCCCAGCGAGCGCGGTGTGCGCGGTCCCGCCGACATGCCGGTTATGGGCTCGCTGGGTGCTATCGCTGCGAGCGCATGCATAGACATTTTGATCATTGACCACGGTAAGGGCATCCCGGAGGATAAGTTGGAGGAGATTTTTCAACCGTTCCAACGCCTTGGCGACTACTCGGCACAATCTCAGGGCCTTGGTCTGGGACTTGCCGCCGCCTCGCGTTTTGCCGACGCCATGGGAGGCGCCATCCGCGCCGAACAGACACCCGGCGGCGGTGCTACCTTCGTGCTGACGTTGCCGCGTGCAATGGGCGAGAGAAAGTAGGATTCCATGAATCTCAGTTCAGGACAACCCGCTGGTCAGGCTGGCAACAAACCCGGGCGAAAGATACTCATCGTCGAGGATGATGTCGCCATGGCCCGCACTGTGCTTGTCAGTTTAAAAGCCCGCGGTTACGAGCCACGTGTCGCGCAAACGGCCACGCGGGCGTTAGCCGCGGTCAGCGAGTGGAAGCCCGACGCCGTTCTCCTGGATCTGGGCTTGCCCGATGTCAGTGGCCTGGAAGTTCTGCGTTCTTTGCGCAGGTGGAGCGATATTCCAGTGCTGATTGTCTCCGCACGTCACGACGAGGCGGGGAAAATCAACGCCCTCAATGAAGGGGCCGATGACTACGTCACCAAGCCTTTCTCGATGGGGGAGTTGTTGGCTCGGCTGCGTTCAACCATGCGGCGTGCTAGCAAAGTAGTGGTCGAAGAGGTGCCGAAGGTGACCTCCGCAGATGGTCATCTAATGGTTGACCTGGCCAAACGGCAAGTTCTCGTGGCGGACGAGCTCGTGCATCTGACCCCGCGCGAGTGGGACATCCTGGTCTACCTGGTGCAGCATCGTGGCGAACTGGTGACCAAACTGGAGCTTCTCAAGGCCGTCTGGGGTGACCAGTACGAAAAAGAGACCAACTACCTGCGCGTTTACATCTCCCAGCTGCGCCACAAGATTGAGCCTCAGCAGGCTCACAACAAGTACTTGCGCACTGAGGTGGGGGTCGGTTATCGCATGGTGCTGGACGAGGAGTAGCAGCCGGCTGCTTGCCCGTTCTTGCTTGCCCGCCTGCACGTTCCCGCCTTCCCGCTCGCCTGCCTGCCTCTCCTCGCGACTTCACGACACAGGTGTCACCTCATGCCACCTCCACAGCTGGCACGAGGTGGCACCCGTGTCGTGAAGTGCGATCTGCCCCAGCCCAGAGGGTGGAGTGAAGTGCTGTGTGGGGGGGGGCGGCACCGCCCAGCTACAGATCCAAATCCAGCGAAGCGCCCGGAATAGCGTCCAGCAGCCGCTGGGTGTATTCCTTCTCCGGGTGGTCGAAGAGATCGTCGGTAGGACGGTGTTCAACCATCTTGCCGTGCTCCATCACGATGACCTCATCAGCCACCTGCCGCACCACAGCGAGGTCATGCGTAATAAAGAGGTAGGCCAAATCCATCTCTTCCTGCAGCTCAGCAAGCAGTTCGAGCACCTGAGCCTGAACCACCACGTCGAGGGCTGACACCGCCTCGTCACAGACCACAACCTCAGGGTTCAGGGCCAGTGCACGCGCAATCGCAACACGTTGACGCTGGCCACCCGACAGCTCACCGGGGAAGCGGCGACCCATCTCCGCGGGCAGCGCGACGCGGTCGAGAAGCTCGAATACGCGCTGCTCACGCTCCTGCTTGGTGCCAATCTTGTGAATCCGCAGCGGCTCCTCGATGGAGGAATGCACCGTGCGCATCGGGTCCAGCGTCGCATACGGGTTCTGGAAAATCGGCTGAATGCGACGCCGCAGCTCGAGCTCCTCTTTACGATTCCGGCCCTGGACGCGGTTACCGTCGAAAAGCACTTCGCCCTCTGTCGGATCGAGCAGCCCCAGCGCCATATTTGCGACAGTGGACTTACCCGAACCGGACTCGCCCACGATTCCGATGGTGCGACCGCGGCGCAGCGTAAAGCTGATGTCATCGACGGCGCGAAAGGAATCCTTGCGCCACGGACGGTCGCCGGGGATGGCAAAGTCGCGCACCAAGTTCTTCGCGACCAGAATCTCCTTCTGATCCGCATCCGATGTCGTCGGCGCCGCCACCACGCGATCACCGCGGCGGGCAGCCAGCGACGGAGCCGCCGCGATCAGCTGCTTGGTGTATGGATGCTGCGGGCGAGTGAGGACTTCCAGGGCAGGGCCGGTCTCCACGACACGTCCTGCTTGCATAACGACGAGTCGGTCAGCGCGCTCGGCAGCCAAACCGAGGTCATGAGTAATAAGCACCACGGACGTGCCGAGTTCGCTAGTGAGCTTGTCGAGGTGGTCAAGGATCTTCTTCGCCACGGTCACGTCGAGCGCGGAAGTGGGCTCATCGGCAATCAGTAGCTTTGGGTGCGCGGCCAAGCCCATCGCGATAAGTGCGCGCTGGCGCATACCACCGGAGAACTCGTGCGGGTATTGGTCGATGCGCTTTTTAGCATTCGGCAGGCCGGCCTGTTCCAGCAGCTCAATCGCCTTTTTGTGGGCTTCAGAGCCAGTGGCGATGTTATTGGCGCGCAGCGCCTCCTTAATCTGGGAACCGATAGTCCACACCGGATTGAGGTTGGTCATCGGATCCTGGGGGACCAGGCCAATACCGTTGCCGCGGATGCTAACAAACTCGCGGTCCGTCAAGTGTGTGATGTCACGGCCATCGAAGGTGATGGTGCCACCGGTGACTTCACCATCACCGGGCAACAGCCCCAGTGCGGCGTGGACAGTGGTGGACTTACCCGAGCCGGACTCGCCGACAATGGCGACTGTCTCACCGGGGAAAACCTCCAGGTCGACGTTGTGCACCACATCGGTCAACGATTTACTGCGGCGGCCGGACGCTGTGGTCGTCGGAAAGCCGATGCAGACGTCCTTCAGGGTGAGAATTGGTGCCGCGGTCTTGTTAGTGTCAGTGCTCATCGACG
>NZ_KV836271.1:14648-22635 GCF_001838295.1 Corynebacterium sp. HMSC074C04 | reverse complement strand
CGTTGCCCCAGGAAACGGTGGTCGTCGGAAGGCCAATGCCCAAGTAGGACAGCGTGGCTTCGGCGACGATGTAAATACCCAGTGAAGTCGTGGCCATAACGATGACAGGGGCGAGGCAGTTCGGCAGCACATGGCGGAAGAGAATGCCAGTGTTGGACAGACCGAGCGCCTTGGAAGCGGTGACGTATTCCTCGTTCTTCACCGAAATCACCGAGGAGCGCACCACGCGCGCCATCTGCGGCCAGCCGAAAGCAGCGAGCACGAAGACCACGGACCAGATGGTGCGTTCGGTAAACAGCTGCATCAGCACGATGCCGGCCAGAATCAGTGGAATGGCAAAGAACATGTCCGTGATGCGAGAGAGCACCGCATCGACCCATCCTCCCAGGTAGCCGGCGATTGCGCCGAGGATGATGCCGACGATGGTCACGGCCAGGGTGACGCCGATACCGACGATGACCGAGGCGCGGGCACCGTAGATGACACGGGCGTAGACGTCATAGCCCTGCTGCGTGAAGCCCATGGGGTGGCCTTCGCGGGCCGGCGCCAGGGAGTCGCGCAGGTTAGCTGCCGACGGATCCACCGAGGTGAACAGCGACGGGAACGCGGCCACTGCGATGGAGAGCAAAATGATGAATGCGGAAACCCAGAACAGTGGGCGGTAACGCAGGTTCTGCCAGGCCGAACCCCACAGACCAAGTGGTGGGTTGTCGGGCAGCTGCTTGTGGTCGGGGTTCGTCGCCGGATTTGGTGCCTGCGCGGTGTTGGCCTGTGCGGTGTTGGCCTGCTTTTCTGGCTGAGTCGAATCTAACTGCGTCGAATCTGGCTTAGGCATAACGAATCCTCGGATCCAGGACTGCGTAGAGCAAGTCGATGAGCAAGTTGGCGAACATGTAAATAACCACCAGGATGGTCACGATGCTGACCACGGTGGGAGCTTCACCAATCTGGACGGCGTGGAAGATCAGGCCACCGATACCGGGCACGTTGAAGATGCCCTCGGTGACGATTGCGCCACCCATCAGAGCGGCGAGATCAGCGCCGATGAAGGTCACAACGGGAATCAGCGAGTTACGCAAGATGTGGCGGCGGGTGACTTCAGAGGTTGGCAAGCCCTTGGCGCGGGCGGTGCGCACGAAGTCAGCATGGCGTGCCGACGAAACCTCCGAGCGCGTCAGTCGCAGAACATAAGCAACCGAGACGAGACCCAGCACGAATGCCGGAAGTAGCAGGGAAGTAAAGGACGCATCGCTACCGACAGTGGGGGAGACAATGTGCCAGCGCACACCGAAGAGGTAGCGGGCAACGAAGCCGAGCACGAAGGTCGGAGTTGCAATGACTAGCAGGGACAGAACCAGGACGGTGGAGTCGAAGAAGCCGCCCTTGCGCATGCCTGCGATGACGCCAAGGCCGATGCCGAAGATTGCCTCAATGGCAACGGCCATCAGTGCCAGGCGAATAGTAATGGGGAAGGCCAGAGCAATTTCCTCGCCGACTGAGCGGCCGGAGAAAGTCTCGCCCATATCCAGTGTGAACAGGCCCTTTAAGTATTCCCAGTACTGGACGAAGAAGGGTTCATCCAGGTGGTAGTGCGCGCGCAGCGCAGCGACCTGCTCCGGCGGCAACTGCTTGTCGCCGGCCAATGCGGCGATGGGGTCACCGGGCATGGCGAAGACCATCGCATAAATCAGCAGCGTGGCACCGAAGAAGACCGGCACCATCTGCAGGAGTCTCTTTCCGATATACCAACCCATGGCGCTAGTCCTTTTCAATCATTGGGTAGTCCAAAATGCCATCCCACATCACCACGGCATTACGCAGCTTCGGGTTCCACGCCACCGAAGCATTGGGGTACCACAGCGGAATCGCTGGCAGGTCCTCCATCAGCACAGACTGAGCCTTGACATAAATCGGCTTGGCATCTTCTGCGCTCTTTGCCGAGGACGCTTCCTGAATGAGCTTGTCGAACTTCGGATTCGAGTAGTGGTTGTCATTCGCGGAACCACCGGTGGCGAATTGCGGAATCATGTAGTTGGCAACCGATGGGTAGTCCGCTGACCAGCCGGTACGGTAGCCGCTGGTCAGGGTCTCATTAGTGATCTCATCGCGCAGCTGCTTGAAGGTCGGGTAGGCCTTGCCGTGAGATTCAATTCCGAGGGTTTCACCAATCATGTTGGTCACCGCTTCAACCCACTGCTGGTGCCCGCCGTCGGCGTTGTAGGCAATATCGAACGAGCCCGTAAACGGCGCAATTTTGTTGGCCTCGGCCCACAGTTTGCGAGCCTTGTCCGGGTTGTACTTCAACACATCCTGCCCAGGCACATTCGGATCCAAGTCACCGAGCGTCAGTGAGCTGAATTCGCGCGCCGGGGTGCGCGTGCCGAAGAAAATCTTGTCAGTGATGAGCTGGCGGTCAAACGCCATGGAAATTGCTTGACGACGGAGCTTGCCCTCTTCACCCGAAAAGCCTGGCAGATTTCGCGGAATTGCGAAGTATTGCGCTGAGGAAGTTGGGACGTTTGCGCTGGAGTCAGGGAAGTCGGTTTCAAAGCTGGCCATCGCCGTCGGTGGAATGGTGCGCGGCAGCGTGTCCAGGCGGCCTGCCTGGAGATCCGCGTACGCGGTGTCCATGTCCGAGTAGAAGCGGTAGACCAGACCGTTGTTGCGAGCCTTGTGCTCACCGGCGAAGTTATCATTTTTGACCAAGGTCAGCTGGTTATTATGCAGCCACGCACGACCTTCGGCCATCTTGTAGGGACCATTGCCGATGGGGTGTTCACCGAAAGCCTTCTTGTCTTCGAACGCTGCCTTCGGCAGTGGCATAAACGCGACATAGCCGAGGCTGAGCGGGAAGGAGGAATCTGGGGTGGTCAGATCTACGGTGAACTTCAGATCGTCGACCTTTTTCAGACCGGAGAGTGTTTTCTCCGTGGCCTTTTCTCCCGAGACAGCATCAAAGCCCTGCACGTTGGCGAAGAAGGACTGCTGCTTCTGCAGGTTCGGGCCGTAGGCAGCGTAATTCCAGGCATCGATGTAGCTCTGCGCGGTGACGGGTTCGCCGTTGTGGAAGGTCCAGCCCGGTTTCAGCGTGATGTCGAAATGAGTCGAGTCCTCGTTGGGCTTAATTTCTGCCGCATGGTCCAGGATCATCGAGCCGTCGGTGTCGTAGCGCACCAGACCTGAGTAGAGCACGCGGAAGATATCGCCACCACCGGTTTCATTGGTGTCAGTGGTGTACAGCAGCGACTGCGGTTCGGAGTTCTGAACCACAATGAACCCGGCGCCGACCTGTTGCTGGTCAGTGCTGCAGGCAGCAAGTGCAGCGCCCGGTAGGACAATTGCCAGCAAAGCCGCCAGGATTTGGCGGACATGCAGCGTGAACTTTCCTTTTTCGCTGAGCGCTGTTGCGTGCAGTTTTGTGGCACGGAACTTCTCTCGCTGTCGGAGCTTCCGCCGGAGTTCCTGCCGGGTGTGGAAGGGGCCGGAGGCAACGGGTCTATGCATCGCGAGCCTTTCTAGATTCTGCCAGCTAGGCGATATGAATTTGGTGATCGGCTCACTCCAAACGACTCAGCTACCCACCTCCCAGCTGCTTAGCAATGGTGGTGGTGAAACCTTTGGTTGTGACGGATTCTAAGGTTTGGATACGACCGTTCAATACAGTCTCTAACCTTACAAGTCCAAAAAACATATGAGTATTGATCAGGCGAACCATCCCTTATTTGACGGTGTCTTTTACCCTCGATTGGGGAGTTAATTCTGTGCAGCGGTGAAAGTCTGTGACACCCTGGCACCCCCGCAGGGGTTGTCCTCTGGTGCTCCGCGACGTTGGCGCTCAGCCAGGCTCCGTCCGCGTTGGGCTTATTCGCGTTGGTCCCATCCTCGGGCCCCGTCCGCGGGCCCCATCCGCGACTTCACGACAGCTATGTCACCTCATGCCACCTCCACAGCTGACACGAGGTGACACCCGTGTCGTGAAGTGGGCTTTGGGGCTTGGTAGAGGGGCGCCGGAGCGCCGCCAAGCCAGCGCATTAAGTCCCGCAGTACGAGTGGAAAGCCCCCAACTCCCGCGGTGCCGGCTCAGTGAACCCCGCTGGGACGTCTTGCAACTCAAAGGGGTTGGTTACCGCCTCCAGCAGGTGCCGGTAGGCGGCCAAATCCCCCGCCCCTGCTTCTCCTGTCGCCCCTGCCTTCGCTAACGCTTCCGTGACCAGGTGATTTCGCGGAATATACAGTGGGTTTGTTTCCTCCATAAGTGCCAGGGCCGTCGCCTGGTCGATTCTCAGCTCCTCCCGTGTCCGCTGCCACAACTGCCCCCACTCAGTCGCGGCAGCGGGGAACGCAGGATCATCAGACAGCCTGGTCAGCGCGGTCAGCGCAGTGAAATCCTGCCCATCACCATCGGCCAGAGCCTCAATCAGCGCCCGATGAGCATTCGTGTGGTCGAGCCCAAACTTCGCCAGCAACGCCTGCCACTGCTGTACCAAGGGGGTGGCCAGCGGGTCGTCGTAAAGCGAGGGGAGAATCCCCAACTTGGGCAGCCACCTGCGGCTGAGCGCATCGGTGAACTCGTCGGCGAATTCTCCCAGGATGTCGCGGGCGCGTGTGAGGGCATCCTCCGGGGTGCCTGCGAAATGCGGTAGCAAAGTCTCCGCGAGCTTCGACATGTTCCACCCCGCGATTGTTGGCTGCGCGCCGAACGCGTATCGACCGCCGCGATCAATGCTGCTAAACACCGCCCGCGGATCGTGCGCATCCAGAAACGCACACGGCCCAAAGTCGATGGTCTCGCCCGCGATGCTGGCATTGTCGGTGTTCATCACGCCGTGGACAAAACCGCAGGCCAGCCACGCCGCAACGAGATTGGCTTGCCGCTTGACGACGTCCCGGAGAACCGATTCCGCCGAACCCTCGTAGCCATGCCGCTGCGCGGCAAAGTCGATGAGCCGGTCCATGATTCCGGTGTCCGCTCCGGAGCGTGCGACCAGCTCGAACGTGCCAACTCGCAGGTGGCTGGATGCTACGCGCACGACAATGCCGCCCGGTTGAAGTTCGGTGGTGGGGTCGGTGTTGTCGAATGGGGTTTGCGAGCCGCGGTAAATCTCTTCGCCGGTTTTGATGACCGCCAGCGCGCGGGTGGTGGGGATGCCGAGCGCATACATGGCTTCGCTGATGAGGTACTCCCGCAGGGCGGAGGTCAGCGTGGCTTTGCCGTCACCGCCACGGGAGAAGGGTGTGGGGCCGGTGCCTTTCGCCTGAATCTCGTAGGCCTGGGTGTTGTCGCTGCGGGTTGTCTCTTTGGGGTAATCCGGCAGTCCAGTCAGCCCCGGTTCAGCCTCAACTGTGGCAAGCAAGAGCGCGCGACCATCACCGAGTAGGCCTGCGAAGTTACCGAACTGGTGGCCGGCGTAGGCCGTGGACACCGGGGTTGTGTATGCGCCGGGTGGGGTATCGGTTTCCTTGCCGACTCCGCGGCCAGTGAGGAACTTCAGGCCAGCGTCTGACCGGAGCCACTGTGGGGAGAGACCGAGCTGGGTCGCGAGTTCCTCGTTAAGCATGACGAGCTGCGGCGATGGGGCGTCAAACCCCTGCTGGTCGATAGCGAGTTCAGGCAGTGCGGAGGGCAGATCAACGACGTTTCTAGCCATGTGCGCAGTTTAACGGGTAGGCCGGATTGAGAATATGCGCTTTTATGTTCAGGGCTTGCTGAGGCGAGCGGTGTCGTCTTCAAACTCGCCGTTCAAGCGGCGATAGAGCGTTGCTCGCCACCGCTCCGGAAGCTCAGGGGCGGCGAGGAGACGGTGGATGCCCTCGATGTCCTGGCGGTCGATGTTCATGACGCGATTGGTCTCTGCAACAGAGACAGCGCTTGGAAGACGTTTGGCCAGCCGCATGGTGTCACCTTCAGCGATGGTACCGGGATGAAGGACCCGCAGGTAGTAGCCGGAACGGGACTTCGACTGCATGAGCCTGGGCAGTCGGCGATCACTCCAACGTGCCGAGACCGTGGCACACGGACGACGCGGTTGCGTGACCTGGACTGTCAGATCGTTCAGTTCGAAGATGTCACCCAGACAAACCACCTGGTCAGGAAGGCCTTCTAGCGTGAGATTTTCGAAGAAAGCGCCCTCCGGCAAATCGAATCCATCAGCCGCCCACTGAGCCATGAACTCGAATGGGTAGCAGCACATCGCTTTGTTTGGTCCGCCATGGACCCTCAAGTTGCCCTGGGCGTCGCCGTCAAGGCCGTTTTCTGCGACTATTACGCGGCCCGTGCGTGGTGATTTGGCGGCGCCGGTGCTGATTTCACGGCCGCTCCACTTTTGCGTCACTACCGGCCCGGTGCGGACACGGCGCACTCGGCCGATGAGTTCTGGGAGTTGGTGGCTCGGCTGTGGGCGGCTTGGTTGTTCCTGGCTTGGTCGTTGGTGGCCTGGCTGGGTCTGCGGGCTCATGTCTTGAGTCTGCCATGTGACTGGAAGCGTTTTAGCCAGAAAAGGAGAATTTATATGCGCCTCTTGGAAGTGCGGTAATGGCATCAAACCAGCGTCCGCGCGGTGTCGTTGAGGCTGCCAATGCCTTACGAATCATGCCCGCCGCCGAGCCGTCAAAGATCGCATCCCACGTCAGGTGGATGATGGCGTAGCCGAGGTTGGTGAGTTGGTAGTCGCGACGCCGGTCATGCCAGATGTTGGCGGTGCCCGCGTGGTGTTGGCCGGCGCCAGCGCGCGTTTCTGATTGCACTGTTGATTGCATTCTCGATTGCGCGGGCTCGTACTTCATTCGCCCGTCGCACTCGATGATGATTCCGTGAGCCGGAAGCAGGAAATCCACACGCGCAACGAACACCCCGGCCTCATCTACTATTCGTGGTTGCTGCACAAATGACAGCTTTAGCTCCACGAGCAACGCCTTTGTCACCGACTCAAATGCACTTTCCGACCACGGCGATGCCACCATCAGCACCTCCAGCATGCGGGGCCCACGCACTCGACCCCGTTGGTCGTGCACGTGGGGTAAGAAATCAGTACTGGAAATGGCCACGTGCCGCGGCGCTGCGAGCTGCGGAAACTCCTGTTCAATGTCCCAATTTGATGGCTTAAAGCGCGGCGGCGCCTCCGGCCACGGCAGAGCTTGCTGAGGCTGCATTCCCGTCGAGCCAAGTGTTCCGACCGAGCCACGCAGGGCGCCGTCGGCAAGCGCGATAGCTTCGGCAAAGCGTCGAAAGACCTCGGGTTTGCGGCGCGTGGCATCGTCGACGCGCGGCTGAGCAGCAGCGATATCAACCACGGTTCGCGCCAGAGTAGTGACCCGCACGCCATCGATGGTGGTCGTGGCACTTGGGGGCAATGCTAAGTAATTCTGGTGAAATTGCAGGCCATGGTGTGTTTTAAGTGTCGACGACCCACTTTTTACACTGGAACTGAGCGTCAGCGTTTGCGGAATATCGAGCAGTGGCAGGCTATGTATCAGCGCTGCTGCGATTCCGGTTAATACGCGATCTGGGTGTGCCTGTGAAATGGCAATGCATTGAATCCGTGCCCGGATGAGTTCCGCCTTAATGGCAAGAATTCCTCGTGGAAAATCGCTGTTAGATGGCCATATTCGTGCATCCGCGTAAGTGCCCCGAAACAACTGAACAAGTTCACCGCGCTCGACCGCCCGGCTGAGAATCCCTCGTGCTGTATTTCGGCTGATATGAGTCTGTTCTCGCAGGTGCACAATTCCGGAGGAATTGAAAATGAGCTCGCTCGTTTTCCGCATGGCGGACATTCTCATCGATGGTGCGGAAGCCCGCTGGCCAAAGACCGTTGTAAATCAACTTTCTGTGGATAGTTTTCGGACTGTGGATAACACATCAATTGAGCCAGACTGCAGATCCAAAAGTAACTGTTAAAGGCGTTTACAAGGGTCAAAATTACCTAGACTCGCATGTTTGGTGCCTTTTTTTGCCCAAATCCAGGGAGCTGACCTGGGAGTTTCTAAT
>NZ_KV836271.1:473-14548 GCF_001838295.1 Corynebacterium sp. HMSC074C04 | reverse complement strand
GCGTCAAAACACCCCTGTTAAATGGCGATAACCGTTGTTTTCGCTTTACGACGGATCCAAGTCCACCAACCTTCCCTCGAAAAGCCGAAACCCCGACCCGCAGTTAGTTAAAAACTGCCGGTCGGGGCTGGTTGGTGTGCTGTATGGCCTAAGCCGTATGAACTAGTGAACTAGCTAGCCGGGGTGAAAAGAGCCCTACTTCTTCAGGGATTCCGGAGCGTTGAAGCGCTCGCCGTGCTTAGCGGCCAGCTCTTCGGCGCGCTCGACGAAGCCTGCGACACCGCGGCGCTCTGGGTGAGCTGCAGCCGGGTCGACGACAGTGGCGCCGTCGTAGTTCTTGATGAACTGGCGAGTACCACCGGTCCAGGCCGGGTAGCCGATACCGAAGATGGAGCCGATGTTGCCGTCGGCGTCGTGAAGCAGAACGCCCTCGTCGACGCACTTCTGAGTCTCGATGGCCTCGATGAAGAGCATGCGGTCGACCAGCTCCTGCAGGTCGGTGTCTTCCGGAGCGATTGGGGTGATGTTCAGCTCCTCGCGCAGCTCGTTGAACAGGCCCGGCCAGAGACCGGAGCGCTTGCCGTCGACGTACTCGTAGAAGCCCTTGCCCTCGAGCTTGCCCGGGCGTTCGAACTTGTGCAGCATGGCCTCGACCAGAGCCGGCACGCCGCCCTCGTCCAAGGTCTGACCTGCGGCCTCGGCGGCAGCGCGGGTCTCGCCAGCGATCTTCTCCATGAGCTTGAGGTTCAGCTCGTCGGCAAGCTGGAGCTGCGGTGCCGGGTAACCAGCCTGGCGACCAGCGGCCTCGATGATGGCCGGGTCGTAGCCCTCGGCAACCATGCGCAGGGCCTCGTTGATGACGGTGCCGATGACGCGGGAGGTGTAGAAGCCGCGGGAGTCGGTAACGACAATCGGAATCTTGCGAATTGCAACAGCGAAGTCCAGCGAAGCGGCGAGGATTGCCGGGTCGGTGTTGTCGCCGGAGATGATCTCAATCAGCTGCATCTTGTCCACCGGGGAGAAGAAGTGCAGACCGATGAAGTCCTTCTCACGCTTGACGTGGGAAGCCAGCTCGGTGATTGGCAGGGTGGAGGTGTTGGAGCCCAGGATGCAGGTCTCCGGAACCGCGGCCTCGATTTCGGCGTGAACCTTGTGCTTGAGGTCGGTGTTCTCGAAGACGGCCTCGATGACCAGATCGACGTCGGACAGGTCGTCGTAGGACTCGGTCGGCTTGATGCGGTTCAGCAGTGCTGCGGACTTCTCCTCAGTGGTGCGACCGCGCTTGAGAGCCTTCGCTTCCAGCCCCTCAGAGTAGGCCTTGCCACGCTCGGCGTTCTCCAGGGAAATGTCCTTCAGGACAACTTCCATGCCAGCCTTTGCACACACGTATGCAATACCTGCGCCCATCATGCCGGCACCAACGACGGCAACCTTCTTGAACTCGCACTTCGGGTACGGGGTGCCGTCAGCCTGCAGCGGACGGGAGCCGCCGCCCTGAGCGTGATTGAGGTCGAAGAAGAACGCCTGCATCATGTTCTTCGACTGAGTGCCGGTGACCAGCTCGGTGAAGTAGCGGGACTCGACACGCAGTGCGGTGTCGATGTCGACCTGAGAGCCCTCGATGGCAGCCTGCATCGCAAGGCGCGGAGCCTTCATCGGGGAGCCCTTGAGCTGCTTGGTCAGGTTTGCCGGGAAGGACGGCAGGTTCATTGCGAACTTAGGAGTCTTCGGGTCGCCGCCCGGAATCTTGAAGCCCTTCTCGTCCCACGGCTGTGCGGCCTTGGCATCTTCGCTGGTCAGCCATGCTCGAGCAGTGTCAATGAGCTGCTCCGGAGCAACAACCTCGTCAACGAGACCAGCTGCGAGGGCCTTGCCTGGGTTCATCTGCGCGCCGGTCAGAATGACCTTCATCAGCGCGTCCTGAATACCCAGCATGCGAACGACGCGGGAGACACCGCCGCCACCCGGCAGGAGACCGAGGGTGACCTCTGGCAGGCCAATCTTGGAACCGCGGGCATCAGCCGCAACGCGGTGGTTAGCAGCCAGCGCGACCTCGAGGCCGCCGCCCAGTGCTGCGCCGTTGATGGCGGCAACAATCGGCACCGGGAGCTTCTCCAGGCGACGCAGGGAGGCCTTCATGTCCTCGACCATGTTGAACATGTCAGCTGCATCGTCCTCAGTGGCCTTGGACATCTGCTTGATGTCGCCACCTGCGAAGAAGGTCTTCTTCGCAGAGGTGATGACGATGCCCTTGATGGAGGTCTCAGAGCCGTCGCCAATTTCGTTTTCCAGGCGCTCCACGGTGGCGCGGATGTCGTCCTGGAAAGTCTTGTTCATGGTGTTGACCGGCGCATTCGGGTCATCCATGGTGAGGGTGACGATTCCGGCGTCGTCCTGATCCCACCGGAACATGTTATCTGTGCTCATAAATCAGTCAGTCCTTTGTGGTTATCGCGGTGTGGCCGCGGTAATTGTCGCTGTGAGTTTCGTTCCGGTTTGCTTTAGACGCGCTCGATGATGGTTGCAACACCCATGCCGCCAGCCACGCAGAGCGAAATGAGGGCGTAGCGGCCACCGGTGCGGTGCAGCTCATCGATTGCGGCGCCGGTGATCATGGCACCGGTTGCCCCCAGCGGGTGACCCATGGCCATCGCGCCGCCGTTGATGTTGAGCTTCTCGTAGTCGATGCCCAGGTTCTGCTGAGCATGCTTGACGACGGCGGCAAACGCCTCGTTGATTTCCCACACGTCGATATCGTCGACCGTCAGGTTGGCCTTGGCCAGAGCCTCGCGGACGGCTGGCTCGATACCGGTGAGCATGATGGTCGGTTCGACACCATTGACGGCGGTGGCGACAACGCGTGCGCGCGGGGTCAGCCCCATGTCTGCGCCAGCCTTCTCAGAACCAACCAGGGTCAGTGCAGCGCCATCGACGATGCCGGAGGAGTTACCTGCGTGGTGGACGTGGTTGATGCGCTCGAGCTGCGGGTACTTCTTCAGTGCAACTGCGTCGAAGCCACCCTGCTCACCCATCATGGTGAAGGCTGCGCGCAGGCCGGCCAGGGACTCTGCGGAGACGCCCTCGCGGATGGTCTCATCGCGGTCGAGGATGGTCAGGCCGTTAGCGTCCTTGACCGGGACGACGGAGCGGTCGAAGCGACCCTCAGACCAAGCCGTTGCGGCACGGGCGTGGGAGAGTGCTGCCATTTCGTCGAGGGACTCGCGGTCAAAGCCGTCAAGCGATGCAATTAGGTCAGCGGAGATACCCTGCGGGACGAAGTCAGTTGCGAACGAGACCTGTGCATCCATTGCCATTGCGCCGCCGTCGGACATCATTGGCACGCGGGACATGGATTCGACGCCACCGGCGAGGACGAGCTCGTCCATGCCGGAGCGGACCTTCTGAGCAGCCAAGTTGATGGCGGAGAGGCCTGAAGCGCAGAAGCGGTTGATCTGGACACCGCCGGTGCGGTACGGCAGACCTGCGGTGAGTGCTGCGGTGCGGGCAATGTCCGCACCCTGGTCGCCGACCGGGCTGACGCAGCCAACGATGAGGTCGCTGATGCGTTCTTCATCCAGCTCCGGGAAGCGGTTGCGAATTTCGTCGATGAGGCCGACGAGAAGTGATACCGGGCGTACCTCGTGGAGGGAGCCGTCCTTCTTGCCCTTGCCGCGCGGGGTGCGAATTGCCTCGTAGATGAAGGCTTCGCCGCCCGGCTGAATGGTGGCGGAAGTCATGTGTTTTTACCTCACAGATTCGTCGTAAAGTGTCGTGCGTCACTCTATAACGAATGCCGGATTGCCGGGGGTGATTTGAGGGGTACTGGGGAGAAAGTTAACTTGCCGTAGTCTCTCACCTGGGGTTATGGGAGAAACCGGGGGTAATTACATAAGTAGTTTTGGTGATGTGGCGCGAGAGTGGGGCGCGTTGCAATGTGGCAGGCGAATGGCGGGGGCTCGATTCTGCCTTAGGATTGGTTCGTGACTGGCGCACTCTTTAATGACATTGAGTTTCCTGTGTCGTCCGTCGAGGAGCTGAGTACCGTTTGCGACTTCGTCTCCAGCGTATTCGGGTGGAATTACGCCATGTACGGCGACGACTGCGCCGATACCAGCGATTCTGGCATCGTCAGCTGAATCAACGCCGAGGATCCCACCCGCGCAATCATGCCCCCTTCATTCGAGCAGCGGATCTCGATGCCGCCTACGAGCAGGTCACGTCCGCGGGTGGCAAGATTGCCAAGGAACCATACGACTTCCCAGGTAGTTTTCGCTTTTGCTTCACGACGCCCGCCGGCCACGAACTCGGCGCGTGGACTCCGGCGGAGAAATTGACAGATACGCGAGATACCGTTAGCCACGCTCGTGCGTTGTGAATCAAAAATCCCACTGTGCCGAAGTTCGGTGCTTCTAGTTTTCTTGAATCGTTGACCGTAGCTTCAAACCCAGTTCGCCGACCCTGCCCATCCATTCCGCGCGAGTTGAAACACGAGGAACAACAACTGTTGCGGGGCGTGTGCCCGCACCTTTTGCTAAAAAGTACTGATTAACTGTAGTGCTATCTCCGAGTTGGGTGTCCTTCGAAATATTCGGAATTCGTTGGAGAAGCTCGGGTTTTCCCGTGCCTAAATAGAACGGGAAAGTTGCCGAAAACGCTTTGCGGCCTAAGTACGTAACAAATACCGGGTCTGAAACAGCTCGGTCAATGTCCTCCGTGTGTCCCTCGCAGGTTATGCGGACGATGAATTCCGCATCGGCCAAGTATGTTCGGCGGACGACCACAGTCGCTCCGACACCGGGTTTGTAGGCAACCGATTTTGCTGACTTGGCTTTAAGTCCTTGGCTAATCGCTAGACGACGCCGAAAGTCCCACTCATCTTCACGTGAGCCGATGGTGTGGAAGTCGTCCACGAACGTAGGTCGGCGTTCTTCTCGAACAGTGAACTCGATATCAGAAATCCAGTCCGGCCATTCATTTCGGCGGTATCCAAGGCCACCAGCAATCAGTCCGCGGAGTGCAGTGGTTGTAGGCATTTTGTCAGTTTTGACGAAATTACCGGTGATGGCTGGTTTGCCCCAACTTTGAACTGGCCCAGCCAGCCGAATGAACACTGAATCAGTCATCAAAAACCCACTTCACGACGGTGTCGATGAGGTCGTCCAGCTGAGTCGGCTCGAGTTTGCCGAACTTGTCTTCAAGCCCTGGGAAAGTTCCAGCGAGGGCTTCAGTGGGGCCGAAGTTTCCGGCGTCAAAGCTTCGTGCTGCGGAATACTGTTGAGAAAGGGAAGTGATTGTAGCTGCGAGGAATCCTCCAGCTCCTTCGGGGATGACCGGAGTTTGGAAGTCATATGCAGTCCGGTAGCGCTGTTCTTCAGCGAGTACTAGGGCTGGAAGGACGTATGGGGCTGTGCTGTGCTCTTTGCCGCGTGGCTGGCCATAGATAGCTGATCGAATCAATTCCCGGACGTTTTCTCGAGAGTCTTCTGCATCGAAAGCTGACCAGCTTTCACGCAACTGTTTCTTATCGATACTGACTGTGCGGTAGAAAACGCCACTGGTGTACTGGCTAACTCCGAGATATGTTGCCCCAGTTCGATGTTGTGCCTCGTGTCGATCATCGACAGTTGAGAAGTAATCGGTATCGATGCTGGTCGCATGAGTTGTTACTGCTGGAGAGACGCTGAGGGCCGCTTCCGTTGTGTTTTGAGGGGAATTGGCGAACATTCGACCAAAGGCAGCGATTGCTAGTGATCCTGTTCGGTGCTCCTGAATAAACTCGTTGACATCGGTTTTCTTGATGTCCTTTCCGCTCGTCAGGCTGGCCAGCACAGTCTGGGCGGCAGTATTGATCTCTTCATTTGACATCCACGTCGAACGAGCGGATTCAGCCTTTTGGGTTTGCGAATCAACGTCGCCAGAAGTCTTAGCTGGTGCTTCAGCTTTGGTGAGCTTGCCGACGATTGATCTCGCGTTTTTCAGTGCAGCCTTCCGGTCAACGTCGGGGTTCAGTTCAAAGACTCTTTCGACGATTTCTTCGGCGAGTTCACCCGAGCGGATGCTTAGGTCCATTGACGCGTTTTCGTAGCGTAACCGGATGCTGCGCTTAATCGATTGAGAAGAATGGAGGGCTCGAAGAACTCCGCCCTGGTTAATTCGTTTTGGGGTTCCGGTGTCATCACGGTTTAGATTGCTGAATGGGATTGCGGTGACGATGCTGAGGGTCAAGTTATGGGGCATGGAGTTTAGGCCTTTCTCGGGGAGTTGTTTATGCCTCTACGACAGAATTATGTTGTTGCGTTGTCTTTGTTGTCGTTATCTGTGTTGGAGGAGGTCTCTGGAATTTCAGCGAAGTAAGAGAAATAGTCTCGCAGCATTCGGCGCCTAATGTTCTGTGACGCAGGCGTGAATCCATTGCCCCAATATAGGAAGGTCCGGAACAGGTCGTAGTAGTCGAGCGCCGGAATAGGTCCGGGCAGGGCAGTTGCAATTTTCAAGATACGCGAAACGTTAAGAATTGCCTCTTCCGCATCGAGTGAATAGATGAATTGCAGGCGCTGGCCAACGGAGTCGAGGTCGTCGGGATTAGCCTGAAATTGTTCGCCAGTTTTCTTCGCTTGAGCAATTGAGACTTGTCGAGCCCAATGCCCGACCCTCCGAATCTTCTTTTGTCCATTTGTATCTGTTGTGTTCGATGGTCGGTAGTGAGGAACTTGGTCGAATTCTGCTACCAAAGCAAAGAGACGAACGAGTGATGTTATTTGATGGTCGGAAAGTGTCGGATCTGCATACGGAAGAACATGCGGATAGGCGTAGTGCTCGGTTGCTGGTGAGGCTCCGCGACGCAGCTCTGCTCGAGTCTTTCTCCAACGGGGTGACTGGATATTTGCGTCGTCTCGTAAGGCGAGAACGCTGGCTAACCGCGTTGCCCACATTGCGTGGACACTATTAGCTTCGGAAGATGTCATTAGAAACTCTCCTCGGTACTGGCCGGCTTGGGTATTAAGGCTTGTAATCCATTTCGGAGTTGTGCTCGGACATATGCGATTCGTGCTGGCTCCTGAATGGAATGGGGATTGACAACTTCATCAAATGCGCACAACGACGCGTCAATACAGCGGTCTCTGAGGTCGGTTGGCATCTCGTAGCTGTGCGTAAAAGGTGAAGGAGACTGAGCTTTATAGAATCTGCGAGCGTCGTTCAATATGTCCTGGTAAACCGCTGAAATATTGCGCCAGAAAGCGTTTGAAGCGTCCTGCTTTCGGTCAATCATGTCATCTAAAACTGCGGGTGGGTACTTAGATTTCGTGGGTTTCCTGCTAAACACTTGACATACCCTGCGATGCAGCTGGTTGATAAGTTTAGCTTGAAGCTGAATGTCCTCTTGTAAGTCTTCGTCGACATCGAATGCCCATTCCGCAGATGAGGGAAAGAAAACTTCGCTGGCGCGAATATTTGGTGAGCTAGCTGTACCTGCAATTAGGTGTTGTGCGAAAATGAGCGGCGCGTCGTTGGGTAAGCGGGATAATGCGCGGCTTGAGATTCGAGCATGCACTTTGTTTGAACGGTTATTTGCGGCCCACTCAACGGCAAGGTCAGTGTTGTCTCGCCCCAAGTCGACACGAACTAAGGTTTCGCCGCCTTTTTCACGCGTTTCATACAGGTAGAACGGGTCAAGTGTATTGCGCTGATCCCACCATTCTTTGTATGTCGTTTTATTTGTGCCCATCTCGGGTTTGAAGTACCACTCTTCGGGGATGCCGCCTGTGCGAACTCCATTAAGTACCCCATCTTCCCAATGGCATGCTGGAGCATTGGAGCTCCATGTGGCTCGCCAAAGTGGATGCGCCTGATTTGGAGCATCCGGGAGTGTGGAATTGTTGCACGTTCGATCTGCCCAAGCCGGAAGGCCACTGCCTTTTACCCATGATGTCGGTATTTGGTACAGCAAGGTTTCCAGAAGGGTATCTCCGGTTTGGATAATCTCAGTCGCGGTGTAATCGGCGCCCACAAAACGCATGCCTGGAGCTCCCATTTGGCATTTGTCTCCTGCGTAGTTGTTATTTCCCGCCATTGAGAGGTGGTGGTACACCACGAGAGCTAGCAGAGCGTCGGGCAGTGCTAAGGCTGGGGTCCCGTCATTGATTAGGTTCCAGTACGTCTCGCCCTCGTCGGGGAGCATTGCCGGTGAGAGCTTTTTAATGGGGAAATGTCCAGCCATCAGTAGGTGGGCTTTGTCCTTTGGGCCATCGCATGGCAGTGGTGGACGTTGAAGAAAAGGCTGAATTGAATCAAAGGGGTCGCAGCCCGGAGCTAAATCTGCAATTGCCTGGTCGACAGCATTTTCTGGTAGGCCGCCCTGAACAATTTCTTCGATTGGGGTTGATGTGTGACGTAAAGCCACTGCTGTGATCTCAGCGAGGAAACGTAACTGCGCCGTGAACTGATATGCGGCGCCATCTACGCTGATGGCGGTGTCTTGCTTATGTGATGAAAGAAGGAGGTCTCGAACGGTTGAGCGACCGTTCGGTGTTCTTAGGAAGGGTGAATCCGTGAGAGCATTTATCTTCATTCGTAGTTCACTTTCGCTAGGTACTGCTTTATGGTACCGATGAGGTTAATGCGCCGCAAGCAATTGCCGAATATAAGTATTAATAAAACTGGTTGGCTATTTGAGAGTGCCTCCACGAGCGCGGAGAAGGTGTGCAAATAGCCGAATATAACGAAGTACCTCCACGAAAGCGGAGACCAATTTCACTGTACCGTTGATGCTGTAAATAGAGAGGTTTTCATGACAGCAACAGTATTTCTGACTAAGGTTCCAGTGCATTCTTTGCTTTCGCGAAGAATAGACAAGAAAAAGAGCTTTGTCCCGTCGTCGATTGACTCTCCGTTGTTCCGACACAGGGCTGTGATGAGCCTCTTTGGGGAGTTTGATGCAAATCCCAGGCAGACAGGAAAAATTCTTTTCCGAGTTGATTTCACTGCAGGTCACCCCCCGTACTTCCTTATCCAGTCTTCGGTGGAACCTGTACATCTCGGTGAGCTTCGAGGGGCTGAAAGCCGTACTGTGGAATTATTCGACCTTGAGCCCGGTCAGCCAGTTGTCTTTCGTGTAGCTGTCAATGCAGTTCGTCGAAAGCGTGAACAGCATGATGGAAAGATGAAGACCATCGTGACGCCCGTGCCATATGACCAAGAAATAGACGCAATTGAGCAGGGGCGGACAACAATTACTCCGTGGATTCAGAACAAACTCGCTGGAGCCTTGAAGGAGGTGCAGTTGGTTAACCATCAGCGAGAGGTGCTGAAGGCCACCGAACGGGAGTCTTCCCGAATGGCCATTCAGGTTGATGTTTTGGATGGTGCTGCGCTTGTCGACGATCCAGAGGCTCTAAACAGATTGATTCTCGAAGGCGTCGGCAGGGAAAAGGCGTATGGCTGCGGGATGCTAAGCGTGAAGGCAATTCCATGAGTGACTCACTTGTCCATTCCGAGCTCTGGGCAAAGAAGGGTGAGAACGCTGAGACGTATCCGCTTTTAGCACACATGCTTGATGCAGCTGCGGTAGGTACTTACTTGTTTAGGCATTGGCTTCGACCCGAGCTGCGCTTCCAAATAAGCGATGCACTGGGAGAAAATGCGGAGTGCATCGTGGCCTGGGTAGTGGGTATGCATGATTTAGGAAAAGCCAACCCGCTATTTCAGTTTCAGCACATGCGGGACGATGAATCGTGGCGAAAAGTCCGATCCGAGATTCGTGACAGTGGAAATTACGAACCCGTTCCACGGGAGAAGATGGAGCGCTGGAATAGGTACAGCGATCTTCGTAGGCATGAACGCGTATCTGCAATCGGTATCGGCGGAATGAATCTCGGGGATTCAACCATCGGAGAACAGTGGGCGACACTGCCAGCTTTAGGTCATCATGGCTACTTTACCCTTCCCTTCCGTGGAAAGATGCATTCATCCTCCATGAAACGTGCCGATGAGATGCTCAAATGGGAAGGATGGAAGACTGCGCACGAGAATATTCAAGAGTGTTTTGAGAGGGCCGTCGGGGTATCGCGAAACGAACTTCCCGAAGAGTGTGACCCTGCGGTTTCTATCCTTTTATCTGGACTGACCGTGCTGGCTGATCGTTTGGCATCAAATAATGAGTGGGTTGAGAACGCGCAAGCAGCCACAAGCCGAGGTGAGCTTAATCTCAATGACCCAACCGAGTGGTATCGAGTTCAGCTCGAGAGGGCAGACGAATACGTCCGTGAAAACCTTGGCATCTACTCTGGCTGGGAATCGCAGGAGCACGCAGAGTCAGTTATTCTGCAGCAACGTAGTCCACGGCACATCCAGAAAATAGTTCGTGACGCTGGTGACGGGCTTGTCGGAGTCATGGCTCCGACTGGAATCGGGAAGACAGAGGCGGCTCTGCTTCGCCATGCGCAGAAGAATGAGCGCCTCCTGTTTTTACTGCCAACCCAAGCAACAACGAATGCATTAATGAGACGTGTGCAGCGTGCTTTTTCTAGCACGCCGAACGTAGCGTCGTTGGCTCATAGTCTCGCGAGTGTTGAGGATTTTTACGACACCCCAGTAAGTAGCTTCCATGATGATACGGAAGGGGATCCTAGCTGTAGAGAATCTGGCGGACTGTATCCCGCATCATTCGTGAGAGCCGGGATGTCACGACTGATGGCAGCTGTATCGGTGGGAACGGTTGATCAGAGTTTGAAAGCCGGACTCCGTACAAAATGGCTACATTTACTATTATTGTCCTTGGCCAATGCCCACATCGTTGTTGACGAAGTTCATACGCTTGATCATTATCAGACAGAGCTGCTGAGCACTGTTCTTGAGTGGCTTGGCAAAGTTGGTGCACGAGTAACTCTTCTGACTGCTACCTTCCCGAGCTGGCAATACAGACGACTTGTACATGCATACTCAGGAGTGAAGGTTGACAAACCTGCTGAGTTTCCCGCAGTAGCGGTTGTTCGTCCTCGTCGCCAAGTTCAAAGTGTGCAGCGGGAGGAATGCGCACTAGAGCATAGTTCTGGGGGCGAACGGGTCAAGAAGGCTGAGGAGTCTAAAGTAGTTTCAGTTCTGCCATTTGATTTTCTACGACGAGATATAGAACTTAATCACACAAAGATCAGTCACTTCGATAATTGCCGTGCTCATGCGGAATGGGTAATCCAACAACGCTTACGGTTCCCGCAAGCACGTATTGGAGTAATTGTGAACCAAGTGGATTGGGCTCAATCAGTAGCGAGACAATTGTCCGATGCAGGGCACAATGTAGTCGTGCTACATTCCGCGATGACTTCGGAACATAGACGTCGTAACGCAGAGTTGCTGGAAAAAATAATCGGACCTAACGGTAACGCCACTGGTGTGACCGTCGTAGGTACGCAGGCGATTGAAGCCTCGCTCGATATTGACATGGATATTTTGACTACGGATTTGTGTCCTTCAGCTTCGCTGATTCAGCGAATCGGTAGGGTGTGGCGAAGGCAAGATACGTCAAGAAGCGAAAGAATTCCTGAGATTCACACTCCATTGATTCGAGTGGTCGATGGTGTTGAAGTAAGCGAAAAATTGCGATATCCGTATTACAAAGCGGAGATGCTTCGCACATCGCGGTGGATCCAGCAGCATCGAGTTCTGAAGATGCCGGAGGAGTGTCAGGAATTCGTGGATGCTGCTTCAGTGAGTTTTGACGATTTGAAGAACCCGTCTGCAACGGATGCTGATTTCGATCAGGTTGCAGCTGAAAGCCTAATGGCGCGTAAGGGTAAAAGCGTCTCTTACGAAGTCGAAGAGATCCTAGACCCCGAATACCGCATGGCCAATCTCCATGAGAACTTTAGTAATGAGTCTGCTCTATCTTTGGATGGTGGTGATGCTAGAACTCGCCTTATCGAGGAGGAGTCAGTGCGAGTTATTCTCCTGGATTCCGGGGACAGCATTCCAGGCGGATGGCAAGGAGATGTCGAGGAACTGAGATCGATTCGCAGCGGGGATCGTGAGCGAATCCGCAAAGCGCTAAGGGCTTCTATGCCGATGAGACAGAGCAAGTTCTCGCAGATTGAGTCTCCAATCTCACTGGCCGATGCTAAAACTCTCTTGAGTCAGTACTATGCCGTCGAGGCGCATGAACTCTACGATTCTTTGGTTGGTTTCCTAGGATTCAGCGGGAAAGCGACCGGTGCGTAGTGACTTATTCAGAGGAAGCTATTGCATTCTCTCAAATTCCAGCAGGACACCAGGTTCGTTTTGAAGATAGAGTTAGTTTCCTCTACCTCGAGCGATGTAGCGTGCGCCAGGACAAGACCGGTGTTGTCGCTTATTCGAAAGTCGAAGGCGAGTCGCTGATTCAGCGTGTGCAATTACCGGTTTCAGGTTTGGCTGTGCTGCATTTAGGGCCTGGGACGAGCATTTCAGCGGCGGCCATGACTTCGTGTACCCGTGCAGGGGTGACAGTCATGTTCACCGGTGGGGGAGGAGTGCCTTCTTATTCCTACTCTGTGCCATTGACGAGCTCTGCTCGATGGGCGATTGCCCAAGCCAAGCTTGTATCATCGGAACGTAACCAGAGGAAAGCTGCGGTTATCCTGTATCGGCGCCAGCTTGGGTTGGACATTGATTCCGAAGAGACTAGCATCGCCGTGATGCGTGGACTCGAAGGCCGGATGATGAAACAGACATATCGGTCTTTAGCCCGAGAGCATGGTGTCAAGGCTTTTCGGCGTGATACTACAGCTGAAGATTCGGTGAACTTGTGCCTCAATTTGGCGAACTCAATGTTGTACGGCTGTGCCGCTTCCGCCTGCCAAGCTTTGGGGATTAACCCTGCGCTGGGAGTAATCCATCGTGGCGATGCCCGTTCTTTGTTGTTCGATCTGGCTGATTTATATAAACCTGAAGTTTCACTTCCGTTGTCTTTCCGATGCTCGAAAAGTGGTGACGCTCTAAAAGAAGTTCGGAAGGAAATTCGCCGTGAGATTCATCGAAGGGGCATGTTGAAAGAGATGATTGGAGTATTAATGGAGATTCTCGAACCGTATCTGCCAGAAAGAGACGATGACCGGTTGATTGCGGGACGGGGCGACGAAGTGGCTGGGCATACACAGTATGGAAATCGACCCCAGTAACAGTAGGTGCGTCCCTTATGTTTTTGGTACTTACTGCATCTAATTTGCCGGAACATCTCCGAGGGTATCTAACTCGTTTCTTAGTTGAAGTTGATACTGGAGTTTTTGTCGGTAACGTGTCGAGACGCGTTCGTGATAATCTATGGGGCCGGTGTAGCCGAGCTATAGGGGAGGGACGTCTAACGATGATTAATAATGATCCCACCCGAGAGCAGGGGTTCGCCGTAAATACGATGGGGAGTAATCGCCGAGTGATTCAGGACTTCGATGGTCTGTTGCTGCCTGTGACCTTATCTGCCGAAACTCGCGGACTTGAAGAAACTTCTTCGTAAAAACCGCAGGTCGGGAACTCTCTTCTCCGCATACGCGGAGGTATTTCCATCACATCGTCCGGTACCTCAAACGGCACGCCCTCTTCTCCGCATACGCGGAGGTATTTCCTCGCCCCGGTCTGTGGTAACTGTTACAGGCATCTCTTCTCCGCATACGCGGAGGTATTTCCGTTCACGTTCCGCGACCCAATCCTGCTGGACGCTCTTCTCCGCATACGCGGAGGTATTTCCCAGGTGATTGTCCGGAACCCTGCGGCAGGTGTGTCTTCTCCGCATACGCGGAGGTATTTCCGTCATCGTCTACCGTTTCGGCATCGTCCAGCACTCTTCTCCGCATACGCGGAGGTATTTCCGTCAAGAGCCTGCGGCATTTCCACGCGACTAGCTCTTCTCCGCATACGCGGAGGTATTTCCGGATGCGGGACGGGGCTGGGCTACTACCCCTGCTCTTCTCCGCATACGCGGAGGTATTTCCTCAGGTGATGTACCTGGAGGTAACGCGCGCCGCTCTTCTCCGCATACGCGGAGGTATTTCCTGTTCGAATTCGTACTTTTCGGTTGTGATTGTCTCTTCTCCGCATACGCGGAGGTATTT
>NZ_KV836271.1:0-373 GCF_001838295.1 Corynebacterium sp. HMSC074C04 | reverse complement strand
GTATTTCCATCACCAGCGCCATGAAGATAATCGTGCCGAACTCTTCTCCGCATACGCGGAGGTATTTCCACCTGTAGGGACATGCCCGGCCCTGGGGCGCGCTCTTCTCCGCATACGCGGAGGTATTTCCTAACCCGAGCGGGTGTTGACGCTCACCGAGTACTCTTCTCCGCATACGCGGAGGTATTTCCGTCAAAGGGCCACGCACCCGCAAGAACTGTTTCTCTTCTCCGCATACGCGGAGGTATTTCCGTGAACGGCAGCGCGTGGGGTGGGCTGGTGCTCTCTTCTCCGCATACGCGGAGGTATTTCCACATGTTCTATTTCCAGCGCCCACCGGTGGCACTCTTCTCCGCATACGCGGAGGTATTTC
>NZ_KV836270.1:576051-581075 GCF_001838295.1 Corynebacterium sp. HMSC074C04 | reverse complement strand
ACAAGTAAACAACATTAAACAAAATAAACAGCGCAAAATACTATTCTTTTTCCCATCCAATATTCTGTTGATTTTCAGTTAGCAAACGATTGATTAAATTCCCGGTTTCCTATTTCGATGAATTCTCGTGGGTTCTCTGTGGCAGACTGTCTCTATGACTAATCAGACACCTAACTCCGATGTGGTTAACCTGGCTTCTTCTGAGGGCGAGGCTCAAGACAACTTCACTCCCGTAACGACCGAAGAGGGTAAGCTGCAACAGCTTATTGAATGGCTCGAAGAACACGTCTCGGCCTATTCCTACTTGAGCGAGGTTGTCCCGTTGGGTGCCTCTGAAGAAGACATCAGGAAGGCTCGTGCGTCAGTCAATGACCGCGGTGCTCGTATGCCCGACGCTATTATTCACGGTTCGATGATGGTCTTGGGGGCGGCCGTCAACCATTCTTCGCCATACCTTGCGTATGCCGATGGCAAGGTTGAAGTAACGGATACGACGGTGGGGGATAGTCCTAGCGTTCCGGTTCGAGTTTTTGTTCCGCAGGATCCAACCGGATCTGTGGTAGTTGCCGCACACGGTGGCGCTTTCTGGATGGGTGACGGCAGTCTGCGTGAGAATTCCTTCGGCCCAAATATGGCGGCCCTGGCAGCCCGATCCGGCGCAATTGTTGTGGATGTGGACTACCGGCTCGCCCCAGAGCACAAGGTGTCTGTGGCCGTCAATGACATCGCGCGGGTAGTCACATCTGTCGCAGATGATTCGTTGCAGCTTCAGAAATTGGGTGCAATGCCCATCAGCGATCAGAACCCGATAGTTCTCTATGGTGTCTCTTCAGGCGGGCACAACGTTGTTTCCGCGGTAAACCAGATTAGTCAGGACACGCCGGTTGCTTTGTTGCTCGTTGCTCCGGCCCTAGACTTGCGTGGTGCGCCTGCGGTGTGGTTGCAGGCATTCTTCGGCACCTCTGACGATTCGGCAAAGGAAGTGTCACCGGGATTGCATGAGCCGTTGCGAAGCATGCGTGTCCACGTTCAGGCGGCCTCCCGCGATACTGTCGTTCGTCCAGCTACCGAGTACCTGAAGAAGGTCGAGGAGTCGGGCGGAGAGGCCTCTCAGGCGGAATTCTTGGCAACTCACCAGATTGCGGTTCCAAAGGTTCAGCGAGAGCAGATTACGGACGCGGCGCGGTTCATTTTAGAGGCCACTCACACGGAACGTGAGCTGCCAGAGGACCCGGCAGGTGAATACGATAAGGAAGCGATTGACCGGCAGAACGAAGAGTCCTGGGGCAAGAGCTAGTCAACCCGTTTCAGTTCCCAATGGCGCTCTCGCTGTGCATGTGAGCGCTGCGGAGGGGCGCTGGTGAGGGAAACCGGGGTCGGAGCTAGAACAGCTCAGTGCCAGAAGGCCGGGGGCGAACAGGCCCCGACTAGTTCAGCGGCAGGAGGTTGCGCTTCGTTGCGTGGACCTCTTCCACCCGGTCGATGTTGTGTTCGAGGACATTCCAATCGTTGACCGGAATATTGCGCTGGGCTTGGGCAATGACTGACTTGTCAGGAGTGGACCACGCGAGGGGCACTGGGGTGATTTCATCGTAGAACTCGGTGCGGCTCTTATGCGTGCCGGCCACAGCAACAGCTGGCACCTTCGCGCCCACGCGGCGGGGAACCCCGGAAATCGTGGTGACAGTACGTGTAGCCAGGGCCGGGACGGGCTCTCCATCGGAGGGGTTTTTACGCATGTCCACCAAGGTCATCAGCACCATGGTTCGCTCATCCACACGCGCAATCATGGCCGGAACCAGCGGGGATTCGTCGTAAAGCTCTTGCGGATCCTTGATTGCGCGTCGCACCTGGAAGGTAACGCCGAGGTAGAGAACCGCGAGGGCGAAAAGCACAACCGCGCTGCCGATAACAAACGGCGTGCGGTCGAAAACTACTAGAACCAGCACAGCGCCGACGAGCAGCAGAGCAGAGAAAATGCCGGAGGAGATGAGCAGTCGGCGGGCATCGCGGTAGTACTCGTTGTTGGCGTTGGTGTGCTCGCGGTTGACGGGGAAGTGAAAGTTCATGGCAGTCCTTTAGTTATCCATTTTTCTAGGATTCCGAGCTAGCGGTGGAATCGCCGGGCAGGGTTGGGCCGAGGTACTCATCTGCGTCGACGATTCGGTAGGCGTAGCCCTGTTCCGCCAGGAAACGCTGGCGATGAGCTGCATATTCAGTATCGAGCGTATCGCGAGTTACCACCGAGTAAAAGACGGCGCCACCACCATCGGACTTCGGGCGCAGGAGACGCCCCAGACGCTGTGCCTCCTCCTGTCGGGAACCGAAGGTGCCGGAGACTTGCACGGCGACAGAGGCTTCGGGAAGGTCGATGGAGAAGTTCGCAACCTTGGACACCACCAGCGTGTTGATCTCGCCGCGCCGGAACTTCCCAAAGAGCTCCTCGCGTTTGGCGTTGGACGTCTTTCCTTCGATGACATCGACGTCCAGTTCCTCGCCAATCTCTTCGAGCTGATCCAAGTAGGCACCAATCACCAGAGCGGGTTCGCCCTCGTGTCGGGCAAGGATTTGCTTAACGACGGGAATCTTCGTCGGCGTCGTTGCGGCCAGGCGATACCTGTCGGAGGCCTCAGCCGTGGCGTAGAGCATGCGCTCGGACTCGGTCGGGGTCACGCGGACCTCAACGCAGTCAGCCGGTGCGATCCAGCCCTGGGTTTCGATGTCCTTCCATGGGGCGTCGTAGCGCTTCGGGCCAATCAGGCTGAAGACATCGCCCTCGCGGCCATCTTCGCGCACCAGGGTGGCGGTGAGCCCCAGTCGACGGCGCGACTGCAGATCCGCACTCATTCGGAACACAGGAGCGGGCAGGAGGTGGACCTCGTCGTAGATGATGAGACCCCAGTCGCGGGAATCGAATAGCTCGAGTGCGCGGTATTCTCCCTTGGTCTTGCGTGTGACTACTTGGTAGGTCGCAATGGTGACGGGGCGAATTTCCTTCTTTTCGCCGGAGTATTCGCCGATTTCGTCCTCGGTCAGCGAGGTGCGTCGCAGCAGCTCGTCGCGCCACTGCCTGCCGGCGACGGTGTTGGTGACCAGGATCAAAGTAGTGCGCTGCGCGTCTACCATGGCCGCCGCTCCGACGATTGTTTTTCCTGCGCCGCAGGGCAGCACCACGACGCCGGAGCCACCCTCGCGGAAGGAATCGGCCGCCATGCGTTGGTAGTCGCGCAGTTCCCAGGTGTCGTGGCCTCCGGTGCCCTGATCCTGCCAGGCGATGGCGTGTGCCTCTCCGTCGATGTATCCGGCGGTGTCATTGGCAGGCCAGCCGACCTTCAGCAGCTCCTGTTTGATTCGGCCTCGCTCGGAGGGGTGCACGGTCCAGGTGTCGGCATCGATTTGCTCGCCGAGCATCGGACGAATCTTTTTGTGCTTGGTCACCTCGGCCAGTACCGCGGGGTCGTGTGAGAGCAGAATAAGGCCGTGAGCTGGATGCTTGGTCAGGCTCAGGCGACCGTAGCGGTCCATGGTCTCCGCGACGTCGATAAGCAGTGGCTGGGGGACGGGGAACTTGGAATAGCGCTCGAGGACATCGACCACCTGCTCCGCGTCGTGACCGGCAGCGCGGGCATTCCACAGCGCCAGCGGGGTGATGCGGTAGGTGTGCACGTGTTCAGGAGCACGTTCGAGCTCCGCGAATGGTGCCAGCGCCGCGCGTGCCGCATCCGCCTCCGGATTATCGACCTCCAGCAGCACCGTCTTATCCGATTGGACGATCAGCGGACCCGTACCGAAACCCATTATTTCCTCGCCTCGCAGACATTCGACCAAAAATAAGCTAAAGGTCAATTCTGCCACGATTACGCAGAAGATGCGCCACGGGCTCGAATCATCCCGAACCGTCACATTCGCTTTTGCATCGCTTTACGACGGTCCCCGCGCCCGTCGCCTAGTCGACAGGATGTACTTCGGTAATGCGATGCAGCAGAAAGCGCAGCACTTGGCTGGTGGCCGGGTCGATAGCATCGACCTGCCCACCGGAGACAGTGACTGGGCGCACGCGCTTGCGGGCGGGTTTGCCGTTGCGGTCGACGTAGCTTAAATACAGGTCGTCGCCGTGGCGAGCCGCGCGCTGCAGTAGCTTGAATGCTTCGGTGCCGGAGGCGTAGCCGCTCGTGCCACCGGTGCTAGCGCTAGCACCGGCAGCCGTCCCCGTACCTGTCGCCGAATCCGCAACCGAGCCAGAGACCCCAGCAGTGCTGCCACTGGCTGTAGCGCCACTGGAACTACCGGCGTGCTCAGCAGCACGGTTGCCATCGGCAATGGCCGTCAACGCCTGGCTGATGCGTTCCGGTTCGGGCATCGTTGTACGCGCAGTAGGCACCGGAGCTGGCGCCTCAATGCGGCAGGGAGCGCGACCGAGATCCAGCACCAAACCCTCTGCATCTTCGGCGATGATGGAAAAGCCCGCATTTCTAGCGGTCTCAATCACCTGGGCAAGCGGGGCCTGGCTAATTAGCACCGTTTCGGCAATCTTCCGCAACGCCAGGCTTTGTCCAGCCTGGTGACTCTGGAATGAGGCCAGCAGAGCCGGATCGTCACAGCGGATAAACGAAGCTGCGGGGCCACCGCGGAGACGACCGTGGCGGCGGGCGACGTCGTCAAGCAAATAGGTAATGGACTGCGGCACTTCGCCGACGGCGTAGCGCGAGAGAAACTCCGAGATATCGGCGGCGTTGATGCCGGTGTCGAGGGCATCGCGGAGGCTGTCTTCGGTCACGCGGTAGACGCTGGCGAGGCCGGGAGATTCCAACTGCGCAATCGAACTGAGCATGCGTTCCATCTCCGGGGATGCGGGGCCCGGTACGACGATGGTGTTGTCCGCCTGGACCATCAGGTACGAGGCGTTCGGCGGCAAGAGGTTGTTACAGGCAGCACGCAGATCGTCGAAGGCCTCGGCAGTGCCGGATTCGATGAGCGCGACTATGGCTTTGCCGACCTCGCTAAGGCCGACGGAAATCGTTTCC
>NZ_KV836270.1:563347-575951 GCF_001838295.1 Corynebacterium sp. HMSC074C04 | reverse complement strand
CGAGGGCGACCAGCTCGTCGACCACGCCACTGAGAGTCTCGTCCGTGCACCTCGCGTTGGTGATGGGGTAGTAGTAGGCGGCGCATTCACGCAGGTCAGTCAGAGCAACGACGTCGTTGCCGCTTGCCGACGACGCCACCTGCGCACAGCAGGCCAGCACCATTTCCCGGATTGACGGTACCCCGGAGAGCCGAGTTTGAGGTGAGAGCAGAGCAATGCGCTTGCCTTCCTCATTGAGCTGGTCGACCCGCCAGGGCGCTGCGTCGCTAGTGCGAGTGCCGACTGTCAAGCTCACCCACCGGTCAACCAGATCGGCGTCGAGGAAGCCGTCGGCTGCCAGCGTGGGTGCGAAATAGTCACCACCGGTGTCGTGCAGTGGCAGCGGATGCGGAGTGCCGACATGAACCAGGCCCGCTGCACCGAGGTTAGCCACGCCGCGAGCCAGCTCCGAGATGTCGACACCGAGCTCCTCGATGAGATTGCGGGTTTCCCGCACTCCGATGACACCGTTTTTCAAGGTCGGTGCGGGGTTGGTTCCCAGTAGGTCCAGGAGGTCAGTCGCCTGTCGCAAAGTTTCCCAGGCGGTGGCGGCAGCACGGTCGTTACCGCTGGCAATTACATGGGTAGCGGGGGTTTCGGGGCGCAGGGGGACATCGTCGTCGGCAAGCCCGACTCCACGCATAAGCGCGCGAACGGTGGCGGGTAGACGGACGGTGCCCTCGTCGATGCGTTCGAGCAGGCCGGCGTTGATGAGCGCTGGGACCGGCAGCGAGGGGTCGGCATCCGGATGAGCGTCCTTTGTGACGCCGAGACCTCCGGAGTTGGCGAGGGTGTCCAGGAGACGCTGCTGCCTGTCTGTGACCTTGGTGAGTGCCGTGCGTAGCTGGCTGCGGCTGGGGCCATCGGGATTGGGCAGAAGATACCAGCCGGGTGGCAACGAGGTGGCGACCTCATCGCTGAGACAGAAGTAGTCCTGCCAGGGCAGAGGCTTCTTGCGGGTGGACTTGCCGGTGAAAGTGCCGCGTGGGCCGGCGCCGTTTCCCCAGATGAGTCCGTATGCGCGCAGGGTATCGAGGCCTGTCCGAATATGTGCGGCCGTGGGCCGTTGATTGGCGGGAACCTCTGCTCGAGAGAGTAAGTCGAGAATGTAGTCGATGAGGGCGTCCGCAGTGACGGGTTCGGCGTCGGCACCGAGGTCAGCGGCAGCCTCAATGCAGGCGAGCTCCAGTGCGGGCAGTTTGGTCAGCGCGCGGGAGACAGAAGCGCGGAGCTGGAGCCTTGCCGCTAGCACCTGGGAAGACTTCGGCGGCGGCGACAGCGCATCGGGGCGATTGCTGAGGATAGTGCCCACAAATTGGTCTGGTTGACCTGCCAGCCAGTCGGAAAAGAGTGCAAAGGGGGTGGTGCTAGTCATGACAATCCCCACTTTAGTGAGGTTTAAGGAGGGGAGAAGGTGACTGGGGAGAAAATTTTTGGGATAATCTCAGCATGGCTAACGTTGCAAAGAAATCCTATGTCGATCCCGGCTGGCCGAAGGACCTCGAGCCTGGTCAGCACGCTGTTACTGAATTGATTGCTCACCACGCTGGTGCAGATTCGCCTTTCGGCGACATTGAGTTTCCGGTTGATCCGGAGACTTTGGGTTACGTGCACCCGACCACGGTGATTAACAAGTAATCTTTTATATTTTTAGCAGAGCTAGATCTGCAGGAGGCCCGCAGCCGTGACTGCTAGTTCAGTCGTGGCTGCGGGCTTCAAATATGAAACTGTGCGAGTTTATGACACTTTCAAGCCATTTTTCGGGCCATTTTTTGTCATAAACGCAGTCACTAACTCGCGTTGGCACGCGGTCGCCAGCCATAAACGCAGGCAGTAACTCACGCAGGCAGTAACTTACATTGGGCCGGTACCGCCAACCTGTTGAAGACAAATAGTAGCCCCGAAGGTGAATCACCCTCGGGGCTACTGTGATGAGCTGGCTAGCTCGAAAGCCTTAAATCAGACCCTGCAGCTTCGACAGGTCGAACGGAATGGCTGCGACCAGTTCCTGCGGAAGCTCAATCTGACCGGTCAGTGCACGGAACTCAGCGATGAGTGCCTGGGCGTCGGACAGGCTGTCGACGTTGGAGAGGCGGTCAGCGAACTGCTGGATCAGGTCGGTCTTGGAGTCGGAAGCAGCAGCTGCCGGAGCGGCCTGTGCGCGAACAGGAGCGACGCCCTGGCTCGGGTGCGGACGATCGGTCGGGCCGGAAGAGAGACCCAGGCTTGCGGAGCAAGCCGGCCATGCGCCCCAACCCTGCTGAGCCAGAACCTTCTCAGCAACGTAAATCTGCTGCTCGCGGGAAGCCTGATCAGCGGTCGAAGCGAACTCGTTACCACCGAAAGCGTTCCAGGTGCTTGCGGAGAACTGCAGGCCACCGTAGTAGCCGTTTCCGGTGTTGATGTGCCAGTTGCCACCGGACTCACACTGTGCCAGGCGGTCCCAGTCGGAGTCTGGAGCTGCAGAAGCGGTCGGTGCGAAGATAGCGGCACCGGCGCCGAGGATTGCGCCGGTCAGTGCAACCTTTGCCGAAGTGGAAGCGAAGGTGTTGGTCTTAGCTGCGTGGCGAGCCATATGAAAATTTCCTTTTCGTCGATTTTCTTTGTGGCGCCAGTGGGGCTAATGCAACCCCATCTCACTCTTATGGAAAGTTCTTCACGTTGTTGGTAGCGGGCCGATGTCATCGCACTGGAGTGAGATGAAGGCGATCTATGCGACTTCGTCCGTTAAACGTGTCGATTGCACACCGTAGCGGTTGGTAACGAAATAGTCACGCGAACCGCCGGATTCTTAATTTTGAGCGCAGGTTGGAAATATGGATAAAAGTAGGTGAAACTGCAGGTAGGAGATGTGACTGTTAGTGGTGATGTGTAAGTTAAAACATCATAATGTGATAAAGCTCACGTTATCGTCTTGTTATTTTTCCTGTTTTGGCGCGCCTCCGGCACTTGAAAAAGAGGCCATAAGAGATAGCCAAGAAGAACCAACGCTGGCAGTTCGTTGCAGTCTCTGTGCGTCAATCCGCGAGGGTGCTCGCTTCCCACAAATCCATCTTCCCTTTATGTCCCCATCTATGGGTATAATTGAGTTCTTTAGGTAATCGGAGGTGACGTGCACATGCACGCCGCTACCGCTGCCGCCACTTCGCACTAGTAAGCAGTAATAAATAATGTGTTCCCGGTTGGAGTGCGTCCCGTTTTGGTCGCACCTTAATTAAAGGAACACCATTAAGACAGCGCCCGGCCCGGCATATCCTCGCGGTCCTGTCTGGCCAAGCTCGCCTCAATCGAGCCTCTAACTCTGGCCGTTTGTGCGTGCGAGGACGGTGGCGAGTGCGGAAGAATTGCATCTCCGATCCGAAGACCCCGAAGGGCAGTCACCGCTGCCCAAGGGGAACGAGGTTGAGTGCCCCCAGTCGTAGGGCACGGGAAGGTTAGGTGGAAAGTGCCCATCGGTAAGGTCAGGTGGTACGACAAGGATCGCGGTTTTGGCTTCGTGTCGAATCCGGACGGTGAAGATGTCTACATCGGCAAGAACGTGCTGCCGAAAGGCGTGGAAGAGCTTGTAACTGGTCAGCGCCTGGAGTACGACTACGCTGACGGCCGCCCAGGCCCACAGGCCCTCCGGATCAAGGTGCTCGACGAGGGACCGCGCAGTGCCCGTCACCGCCGTGGCGGGGCAGGGGGGGGCGCAGGTGCCCGTCGTCAAGCGAAGAAGTACAGCCCCAGCGATCTCAACGGCATGATTTCGGACATGATTTCCATGCTGGAGTCGACGGTGCAGCGTGACCTGCGCGCCGGGCGTTACCCGGAGCGTAAGGACGGCCACCAGATGGCTGAAGTCCTGCGTGCGGTCGCGCGCGAGCTGGACTCGTAAGTCGTTAGAAGACGTGAAAACGCCCGCTCATGAAAGTGGAAAACCTCAGTGAGCGGGCGTTTTGCTGTGCTTTACGACGGTTCGTTGACGATCGACCAAGTAATACCGTAGGTGGTCTCTTCGCCCTCGGAGTTCTTTCCGATGAGCGCGGTGGAAACCTCCACGACCCCGAGTGGGGTGCGTTTGCCGGCAACAGCTGCGGAGCCAGCGATGGTCTCGGTCGTGGCTTCGCCCGGATCCTTGCGAGAGGTGGAGTTGACCGCATCGTCGGAGAAGAAGCGCTGCAGAGTCCAGGAGTTAGAGCCAACAGTGGAGCCGACGTTAACCTCAGCCGTCTCCTGCTCGCCCAGGGAGATCTTGGCGGCGTTGGCCTCAGTCGTGGTGCAGGCATTCTTCTCAAAGAGGTCGCAGACGCGGTAGGGAAGAACCTCTGTGGTTTCGCCGTCCTGGTTGACCTCGATGGACAGCGCGTGTGGGTCGTCGATTGCCTGGTTGGTCCACTTATTGACAGCAAGGACGATGCCGGTGACGACAAGACCCACCACGACAATAGCGCCGACAACCACGAACGCCTTACTATTCTGTTGCCAGCGGCGCCTACTCGATCCCATCAACTCTCACTTCCCGACATTCGTAACGGAATTGAAGCTACGTTCAGTCACACTAGCCGTTCTCGGGCCAGATACTGCTATTCACTCACGGTAACACGGTAGGCTGTGGGCCATTTCTTCCCTGTAAGCAGGAACTGACGGGTTCCATTGGGCGAGGTAGACGAAGAATCCGGCATCAGCGCAATGCCGTTGAGCACATCAACACTCTGTTGCTCTGCCGGAGAGAGCTGCGCGTACAGGTCGCGGAAGAGTTCGGTGGCATCGACGATGCCTGTGACCTTTCCGTCTTCTGGGTTGATGCGGTAGATGAATGGACTCTGCCAGACGTTGGCCCAAATCTCGCGGTGCGATTGCGGGGTGTTCGTTCCGTGTGAATCGCTCGAGCCCTCCGGATCTACGTCGGTGTCGACAGCGACGCACTCGAGTTCGTTGAGCCACGTTGTCTCCGTGCCTGCCGCAGTGACGGGCAGTTGACGCAGGGGCGAGAGGTCATCAGGGGAGCGGAAAGTGAGGGTGCCACTGCCATCGGAGGTCACGATGGTGTCATCGAAGGAGCACGCGCCCCAGCCCTCGGTGTCGAAGGGAACCTCGCGACGCTGCTTGAGAGTAGCCGCGTCACGTTCTATGGCGCGTCCTTCCTTCCACGTCAGCTGCCACACAGTATCTCCATGGCGGGTGATGCCCTCGCCGAAGAGGTCAGGCTGCAAATCTTCCACGTTGGTCGGCTCGGCCGCAGAGTTGTCGAGCCACTGCGGCAATCGGTAAATCTGGGACTCACCGTAGAGGCCGGTGCCCATCAACAAAGAACCATCGGGTTCGAACTCAAGTCCCTGGACAAAAGGCGCAGCGACATTCTTCTCCGTGGGAAGTGGCGGAGCCAAGACAGGATGGGACTGCTCGATGGTCAGTTTCAGTGTCGGAACGTCACCGAGCCCCGGCACCTTATCGGCACCGACCAGCTCGGAGGGATTAACCGATGCCGAAGTCGATCCCGGGGCGGTGCCGGAGTTCGAGTCCGCACTAGCTCCACTAGAAGGGGCCTCGCCTGAGGGATTGCCACCTGAACCAGTTTCAGCCGCACAACCGGCCAACAGGGCGGCGGTTGCTACTGAGAGGATGGCAGCTCGGGCCGTCGTAAAGCGTGATGCGTGAAAAGAGCGGGCGGGTTTTGCATCGCCCGACGGGAATCTGTCCATAGCTTCACTCTAGGATAGGAAACGTGACTGAAAACCGACGACGTTCCCGAAACAGCCGCCGACGGGGGAAGGTGATGAATCACCAGGCGGTCGACACCGCCCGTACCGCGATTGAAGAGCTCGGGGAGGGGCCTGCCGGCGCGCACACCGGTGTAAGTGTCGTAGGCGAGGGCGTTGCGGTGCATCGTTTTGCGGCTGACCTGCCCGGATATAGGGGCTGGGAGTGGCATGTGGTGGTCGCGTGCGCGCCAGGCACTCAACAGGCGACGGTCAGTGAAGTGGCTCTTGTCCCTGGCGAAACCGCGCTGCAGGCGCCCGAATGGGTTCCTTACGAGGAGCGGTTGCGCCCCGGTGACCTCGGTCCGCGCGATCTGTTGCCGGCTGCAGTGGGAGATGAGCGACTCGACGGCGATGACTTGCAGACCCGCACGTTGTCGGCGCATGGTGTGGAAGATACCGATCAGCGCTGGGTAGAGGGCGATACCGGCCCCGAGAGTGACTTTGCTCGGGAAGCATTGCACCGTTGCCGAACCTGCGCCTTTATGGTCCCGCTGACCGGGCCGCTCGGTAAGAACTGGGGAGTGTGTGTCAACGAATGGACATTCGATGCCACGGCCGTAAGCTTTGACCACGGCTGCGGTGCTCACTCAGCTATCCCGGAAGTAACGGGGCAGGGCGCACCGGTGGCGGAACCCTACCAGGATTCGCACCTGTAGCTTCCCGCCTAGGCAAACGCGATGACGAAGACGGTGCAGCTTCGACGCCACCGTGGCCCCAGAGACTGCACCGTTACGGCTTTCGGCACAAAAATTCCGCTTTGACACGGATCAACACGTGACACGGATAGTAAAGAGACTCTAGAGAGGCATAAAAAATGGACAAAGGTACGTCCACCTCTGCAATATCCTCAGATGAGGCGAAGGACTCCAAGCCTGCACGGTCGGGGAGCCATCTTTCAGCAGTGGACCGCTATTTTCACATCACGGAGCGCGGTTCGACGACCGTAACCGAGATTCGCGGTGGCGTAGTGACCTTCTTCGCGATGGCCTACATCATTCTGCTCAACCCGCTGATCCTCGGCAATATCGAGGATGTCAACGGCAATAGCCTGGGGATACCGCAGGTCGCCGCTGTCACCGCGCTCGCCGCGGGCGTCATGACCATTACTTTTGGTCTCTTTGCCAAGTACCCCTTCGGCATTGCGACGGGCCTGGGCATGAACGCCGGGGTTGCCGTGACATTCGTTGCTAACGAGGGGCTGGCCTGGGAAGAAGCGATGGGCCTGGTCGTGCTGGACGGCGTGATTATCGTGCTGCTGGCGCTGACCGGATTCCGAACAGCTGTCTTCCACGCGATTCCGTCCGATATGAAGGCCGCGATGAGTGTGGGCATCGGCCTATTCATCGCCATGATTGGTCTGGTCGACGGTGGCCTGGTTCGCCGTATTCCCGATGCCGCGGGCACGACTGTTCCGGTGCAGCTCGGCATCAATGGCCAGATTGCCTCGTGGCCGACCGCCGTGTTCGTCCTCGGGCTGATTATCTGCGGCATCATGGTTGTCCGCAATATTCCAGGCGGCCTGTTTATCGGCATCGTGCTGAATACCATCATTGCGCTCGCAGTCGAGGCCTTGACGGATGCGGGCCCCTCCTTCGCTGATGGCAAGCCAGTGCCGACCGGTTGGAATCTCGCGGTGCCGACTCTGCCGGACCGTGTAGGTGGTATGCCGGACTTGTCCCTCGTTGGCGCTGTGGATTTTTTCGGCTCCTTTGCCCGCGTCGGTGCCCTCAGCGCCACCATGCTGCTGTTCACTTTGGTCCTGGCTAACTTCTTCGATGCCATGGGCACGATGACTGGTCTGGGCAAGCAGGCCGCACTTGTCGATGAAGACGGTGTGCTGCCGGACATGAAGCGCGCACTGGTTGTCGAAGGCACCGGTGCCATCGTCGGCGGTGCAGTCAGCTCCTCGTCGAACACTGTCTTTGTGGACTCCGCAGCGGGCATCGCCGATGGTGCACGCACTGGCCTTGCCAACATTGTCACCGGCATCCTCTTTCTAGCGGCGATGTTCTTCACCCCGCTTTATGAAATCGTGCCCATCGAGGCTGCCGCGCCTGTGCTGGTCATCGTCGGTGCCATGATGATTGGGCAGATCACCGAGATTGATTTCACCCGTTTTGACATCGCACTGCCGGCATTTTTGACTATTGTCACCATGCCATTTACCTACTCGATTGCAAATGGTATCGGCATCGGTTTCATCACCTTTGCTGCGATGGCTATCTTCTCGGGTCGTGCCAAGTCCGTGCACCCGCTGATGTGGATTGTCTCCGGCCTGTTCGTCATCTACTTCGCTGCCGATCCGTTCACCGCTCTGCTGGGCGGCTAAAGAGTTTCCATGAGTACCACCACATCCCTCGAACGCTTTGCGCCCATCGTCGTCGACGATCCCGCCGACAGCCGTCTCGATGACATCCGCAACCTCAACAAGTCCGATTCCCGCCCCGATTTGCCCGGTGGGAAGGGCCTGGTCATCGCCGAAGGCACGCTCATTGTGCCGCGGTTAGTGCGCTCACGCTTTCCGCTCCGCGCAGTCTTTGGTACTCGCCAGAAGCTCGCATTGCTTGCCGACGGACTGACCGCGAGCGAGGCCGATATTGCGGAAGCTGTGCCCTGGTTTGAACTCGACCGCGAGGTTCTGGCCGCAGCGGCCGGATTTGATCTTCACCGTGGCCTGCTGGCCACCGCTGACCGCGCGCCGGAGCTTTCGGTGGACCAAGTTCTGAGTGGAGCAACCACCTTGGCTGTGATGGAGGGTGTTGGGGACCACGAGAACATCGGGGCTCTGTTCCGTAACGCGGCGGGCATGGGCGTGGATGGGGTTGTCTTCGGCGCGGCCTGCGCCGATCCGCTGTATCGCCGCAGCGTGCGTGTTTCCATGGGGCATGTGCTGACAGTCCCATTTGCGACTCTGCCCGGTACTACGACCACCTGGCAGCGAAGCCTGGACCAGCTCAAAGAGCAGGGCTTCCGCGTGGTGTCGATGACCCCTGCGGGCACGGTGGACCTGTGGGATGCCATGGACACGGACAAGGTCGCGATTCTCGTTGGTGCTGAGGGGCAGGGACTTACCGAGCACGCGATGGCAGCCACCGATGTGCGTGCCCGCATTCCCATGTCACCGGGAACTGACAGCCTGAATGTGGCTACCTCCGCAGCGATTGCGTTCTACGAGCGACTACGCGTTCAGTCGCAGCGCGCAGGGCAGTAGAAACTATTTCCCGAACTTGCCTCGCGCCCGCTGCCAGGTGCGGCCAGCGAAGTTCTTGGCCTTAGCACCAAAGCGACTGAGCTCCTCCAGAAAGTCTCGGTTCGGCTCTGCGTTGTGAACTTCGTAGTCGTCGTAGGCGCGGTCAAGCTCTGCGCCAGACTCGGAGGAACCCGGCTCACTCATTAGCCCGCGCGGACTACGAGATGTCGAATACGAAGTTCCGGGAGCCGCACGACGGCCATCGACCGCAAAACCACTAACAGGGATATCTGTAGCGGGCGAATGCGGGTCGAATCCAAGCCAGTCGGTGATGACGGCGTCGGCAAGCTCTGTCGGAATGAACGGCAAACCGACCCCTTCGCGTGGACGTGAAGCCGTACCTTCGGAAGCGTCGGGTATTGGGCGGTGCTTGCCCGCCCAGAAGCTGCCCTCTGCGGGGCAGGGAAGACCGATGTCTTCCAGTGTGCGGTAGCGAGTAGCGGAGAAAGCGCGCTTGAGCTCACCATCGTGCCAATGCGCAAAGGCACCGAAGCCCGTGGATTTATTCGACACACTCGCGTAGACGTCCGTGGCGGCAATCTCCTGGCGCAGCCGAGGCGACAGCTTGGACAGCTGCGAGACATCGTCGAGAACCGTCTGCAGTACGGCAACGCCTTCAAAGCCGCCGATGTAGTATTCGCCGTCACCGGTTTCCGCCGAGCGGTTGAGCGGGAAATCACCAATCGGTGTTACCGGCAGCGTCGAATCATAGAGAGCTAGGAAACGACGCCCGAAACCGCGGTCATGCTGAACACCTGTCTCCAGGGTTGCAGCAGGGTCATTGGTGCTGATAAACCAAATCGTGACTACACCGCGGCGAATCGCGGAGAATTCGAAATCAGAAGCGTTGCCACTGGTCATGGAGCTCATTGTCGAGGAAAACTCCTACTTCTTCGGGCCGTTCGGACGTACGCCGAGAAGCACATCCTCCCACGACGGCATGACAGTCTTCTTCTTGCGCTTCGGCTGCTCCGCGTCCGGGTGCTGCAAGAACTCCGCCTCGTCAACATCGTCGTCGGCGTCGCTTTGCGACGGAACGTCCTGCTCCCCGTGGCCTCGCTGCGGCTCCGCCGAAGACTGCCATGCGGCTGGCATCTCAGAGGTATCCGCGGTATCAGCAGCTCGATTGGCCTGCGGAGCCAAGTCTCGGTTGCGGCGGGCAAAGTCGGGGTCAATCAGCTCTGCTGCCAGCTCATTGCGAGCAATGGTGAGCGCGGAAAGTCCCTCCGCCTGGTAACTCCACTCGGCCACGTTGGTGGTGTGGCCGACATTCCAAGTAACCGTCACAATCCACTGTCCGCTCGGGTCGCGGTAGGCATCCCACGAGGCATCGGCGAGTTCCTGACCACGGGCGGCGAAAGCGGTGGCGAGAATCTCCCACAAGGACAACTTGGCCGGGCCATCAATGCGACGTGGCTTTGACTGCTTGCCGAGCTCCGCAATACGTGCGCGCTCCGCAAGCACCGGGTAGGCGAAGGACTCAATCTTGCGCGGCTGCATGCCGCTGTACTCAATGAGCTCCTCGACCGTCTGGCCGCTGCGAATGCGATCCTGAATCTCGCGCGGCGACAAAACGACACGAGGCTCTTCCAGAACTGGCTTCGGCGCCGTTGGAGTCTTTTTCGGTGCCCCGCCTGACGCACCGGAGTTGTCAGCCACCTCGCTGCCTTCGGCCGAGCCGCCGCTTGCAGTGGTGGCGTCCGCTGTGCTGCCACCAGTGGAACTTTCGTCGGTGGAACCGCTCTCTGCGGTAGCACTCTCCCCAGAGCTACCGCTGGCAGTGGCGGTGGTGGTGCTTGATCCGTCGGCAAGCGATGCGGAATCAGCTGCAGCAGGGGAACCGGTGGCATCGGCGAGCTCGAAGTGCTCGACCAGGAAAGTGCGCAGGTTCTCGTCGAGAGGCAGCGTGAAGCGAAGTCCCTCCTGCCGTTCCTGCTCGGTGATATCAGCGGGAACGAGAATCAGTGAATCGGTCACATCGCCGTCCAGAACTGGCTTCAGCTCCCTCATGCGAGAACCTCCTTGTTGGTCGACGTCATAAGTAATGCTCACTAATCATGGTAAACGACAAACTCCCGCGTCACGGACAATTGGGGCAATGCCCTTGCGCGTGGCGCGGGAGTTAAGCGGCTGAGGCCGGTAAAAGGCGGCTGCTTTGCGACTAATTTGGCGTTACTTTGCAGTGGCCATGCCGCTACTTGGCAGCTGCCATGCTGCTAGCTGCTCTGCTATTACTTGGCAGCGTAGCCGTTGTCCAGAACCCAGTCGATAGCGCCAGTCAGACGACGGATGTCCTCCGGGTCGATGGCCGGGAACATACCGATGCGTAGCTGGTTGCGGCCCAGCTTGCGGTACGGCTCGATATCGAGGATGCCGTTGGCGCGCAGAACCTTGGCGATCTGTGCGGCGTCGATGTTGTCCTCGAAGTCGATGGTGCCGACGACCAGCGAGCGCTTCGCAGCATCGGTGACGAACGGAGTTGCCTCCGCGCGGTTCTCAGCCCAGTTGTAGAGGTGGGAGGAGGACTCGGTGGTGCGAGCGACCATGCCGTCGAGGCCGCCGTTGGCGTTCATCCACTTGACCTGATCAGCCAGCATCAGCAAAGTACCGACGGCCGGGGTGTTGTAGGTCTGGTTCTTGCGGGAGTTATCAACGGCAGTTTGCAGGTTCAGGAAAGCCGGGATGAAACGGTCGGAAGAATTGATCTTCTCAATACGCTCGATGGCAGCCGGAGACATTGCAGCCAACCAGATACCGCCGTCAGAAGCGAAGCACTTCTGCGGGGAGAAGTAGTAGACGTCAGCCTGGGACATGTCGACCGGGAGGCCGCCGGCGCCGGAGGTGGCGTCGATAGCCACGAGCTGGCCCTCGGAGCCTGCCGGGCGGGTGACCGGAACCATGGTGCCGGTGGAGGTCTCGTTGTGAGCCCAACCAATAAGGTCAACGCCCTCTTCACCAGCGACAACCTCAGGTGCGGAACCCGGCTCTGCTTCGATAATCTGCGGAGCGTCGAGCCACGGAGTCATCTTGGAGGCCTTGGCGAACTTGGAGGAGAACTCACCGTAAGTCAGGTGAGCGGACTTCTTCTCGATGAGCCCAAAGGTGGCAGCATCCCAGAAAGCGGTTGCGCCGCCGAGGGACAGGACAATCTCGTAGCCTTCCGGAAGCTGGAAGAGCTCAGCCAGACCCTCGCGAACGTCACCAACAACGTTCTTCACTGCCGGCTGACGGTGGGAAGTACCCATGATAGAGGTACCGCCGTCAACGATTGCCTGAATCTGCGCCGGGCGAACCTTCGACGGACCGCAGCCAAAGCGGCCGTCGCCGGGCTGGAACTCTTCAGGGAGGACTGGGAATTGATCGCTCATATGAGGCGCAACCTTTCAAAGTGTATTCAAAGTGAAGCTTGATATACAGCCGTTGTCTTCAAACTCTAGCGGTAATCGGGGGTACTTATCGCAAAAGGGTGGGGTTCAATTGCCCCCGCTTCCGTACTTTGCATAACAAAACAGGGTGGATTGACGTATTTGCAAAGTTTGCGAAGAATTTTTTCCAGTTTTGTTGGCGTTGA
>NZ_KV836270.1:556838-563247 GCF_001838295.1 Corynebacterium sp. HMSC074C04 | reverse complement strand
GGGCAGGGAGGGGTGGATTATTGTGGATTTAGTCGATGTGTTTTCGGGCGTTGGTTCGATGACTTTTGAACTTTTAAAGACATCGGCTGTTGAATGGGCTCCTGGTTAGTAAATGAGCAGTGACAACGTAATAAACCCGTTTTTTCATTTGCATTTCAGGGTGAAGAGGGGTCAAGATTGGGTAAGCCCAGGCTGCCCGAATGGGGTAGAGGGTGTTGCGCTGCTCACACTCTTTGATATTGTGTGTTCTAATCCACTGCAGGTGTCGGTTCTTTATGGTTACGACACGGTCGATGTGAACTAAGCAAACTTTTTCACTGGACAAGATGCAATGGAACGCAAATGTCGCGCATAATTGAATCATTGGAAACAATGCGACCCCGAAGGGGTGGCGTGGAGTTGGGAGGCAGCATGCTGTTTTCCGCTGTGCCTGCTTCCCCCGCACTCTGGAGTCGTTAAGAAGAATTTTTCTGTGAAAGGGAAGTTGTGGCTACTAAAGACGGCAAGGCTGTACTCCACTACCCGGGCGGCGAGTTCGAGATGGACATCGTCAAGGCAACCGAGGGTAACGACGGTATTGCTCTGGGCAAGATGCTCCAGGAAACTGGACTGACCACCTTCGACCCGGGCTACACCGCCACCGGTTCTACCGAGTCCAAGATCACTTACATCGACGGCGGTAACGGCATCCTGCGCTACCGCGGTTACCCGATTGAGCAGCTGGCTGAGAAGGCCACCTTCAACGAGGTTTCCTACCTGTTGATTCACGGTCACCTCCCATCTGAGGAAGAGATCGCACAGTTCAACCACGACATTCGTCACCACACCCTGCTGGACGAGGACTTCCGTCGCGCATTCAGCATCTTCCCGCGTGGCGCACACCCGATGCAGACCCTGGCTTCTTCGGTCAACATTCTGGCTTCCTACTACCAGGACGAGCTGGATCCGCTGAACGAAGAGCAGCGTAACCTGGCTGCAGTTCGCCTGATGGCTAAGGTTCCGATGCTGGCTGCATACGCTTACCGCGCATCCAAGGGTGAGCCGTACATGTACCCGGACAACAACCTGAACGCTCGCGAGAACTTCCTGCGCATGATGTTCGGTTACCCGACCGCTGACTACGAGGTTGACCCGGTTGTGGTTGACGCTCTGGACAAGCTGCTCATCCTGCACGCTGACCACGAGCAGAACTGCTCCACCTCCACCGTCCGCATGGTCGCTTCCTCCGGCGCTTCCATGTTCGTCTCCATCGCTGCTGGTATCAACGCTCTGTCTGGCCCGCTGCACGGTGGTGCTAACCAGGCTGTTCTGGAGATGCTCGAGGACATCCAGCAGAACCACGGTGGCGACGCTACCGAGTTCATGAACCGCGTAAAGAACAAGGAGCCGGGCGTCCGCCTGATGGGCTTCGGTCACCGCGTCTACAAGTCCTACGACCCGCGTGCAGCTATCGCTAAGAAGACCGCTCACGACGTGCTCGAGCACCTCGGTGGCGACGAGCTGCTGGATCTGGCCATGAAGCTGGAAGAGATTGCACTGGCTGATGACTACTTCGTCTCCCGCAAGCTCTACCCGAACGTTGACTTCTACACCGGCCTGATTTACCGCGCCATGGGCTTCCCGACGGACTTCTTCACCGTCCTGTTTGCCATCGGCCGCCTCCCGGGCTGGATTGCTCAGTTCAACGAGCAGGTCACTGACCCGGCATCGAAGATCAACCGTCCTCGCCAGATTTACACCGGCGAGACCGAGCGTGACTTCGTTCCGCGCGACCAGCGCTAAGGTTTTAGCGATTACCGCGTAGGGGTTCCTCGCAGGTAGCTCAGCATAGAAAGTCCAGCGTTGAAAACGCGAAAAGGCGCGTACTAGCCTTCGAAAGGTTGGTACGCGCCTTTTATTTTTCCTAGAATTTTAAGAAACCCCATTTGAGTTGGGTCCATTTAAGTTGGAATAATTGCCAGCTTTGATAAATGCCAACTGTGATAGGAGATTGTCTTGTCCAAGCCAGAACTCACTGCTAAGTCCGGTCCGGCTCCGACGGAACTCGTCATCAACGACCTCACTGTCGGTGACGGCAAGGAGGCCACCCCGGGTGCTCGCGTCGAGGTCCACTACGTGGGTGTTGACTACGAGACCGGTGAAGAGTTCGACTCTTCCTGGAACCGCGGCCAGTCCATCGAGTTCCCGCTGAACGGTCTGATTGCCGGTTGGCAGGAAGGCATTCCGGGCATGAAGGTCGGCGGTCGCCGCGAGCTGATTTGCCCGCCGGAGAAGGCTTACGGCCCGGCTGGTGCAGGACACTTCCTGTCTGGTAAGACCCTGGTCTTTGTCATCGATCTGTTGGACGTTAAGTAAAACTTCTCCCCGATAGTAAGGCCCCGGATCTCCAGCGGAGAAAGTGACTGCGTTTATGACGCTTCAGGCGTGAAAATTTGCCCAAAAGTGCCATAAACCCAGTCACCTTCTTGCTTTCTGAGATTGGGGTGGGGCTGAAGGCCTGAACCAGGCCCAAACCAGCCCCCGGCCCCCTACTCACCCAGTGCGAAGCGACGGTAGTGGTCGAAACGTTGCTCACGGCCAACGCGAGCCGGGTTCTTCTCCAGTTCCCAGAGGGCGTGCTCGATAGCGCTCAGGGCACGGCGGGGCAGTTCGGCCGGATCCGCAGGTTCGGCCACGATCTCGTCGATGACCCCGGTCTTCAGCATGGCCTCGGCGCCAACGCCCTGTTCCTCCATCATTTCTGGAGCATGCTCGGTGTCTCGGTAGATAATCGCCGAAGCACCCTCCGGAGGCAACGGAGACATCCAGGCATCGTGCATTGCCAGCACGCGGTCAGAGGGCAGCATGGCCAGCGCGCCACCACCGCAGCCCTGGCCGAGAATGAGAGACACGGTCGGGACCTTCAAGTTCACCAGCGTGGTCAAGGTGCGGGCAATCTCGCCGGCCATGGCATTTTCCTCGGCATCTTTGGTCAACTCAGCGCCGGGGGTATCAATGACCGTGACCAGCGGAATGTTCAGGCTCTCCGCAATGCGCATCGCGCGGCGGGCAAAACGCAGCGAACCCGGCCCCATTGGGTGTGTGCCCAGCGGCGGCTGGTTATGCCGGTCCTGGGCGACCAAATCACCGGCCGCTCACCAATCCGCGCTAGGCGAGCCCGGACCGACAGCGATTTGTGGCCATCGCCAGTGCCGGAGATTGGCACGGAGCAGTCGACAAGGGCATCGATAATATCGCCGCCACCTGGACGAGAAGTATCGCGGGTGCGCAGGATAGCTTCCCAGGTATCGCGACCATCAATGTCTGCTGCTGGCGGTGGGGTGGGTTCGCTGGGGTCTCCGTCGGCAAGCACGTCGATGGTGCGGCGGACAGCGCCGCGCAGACCTTCGAGCGGAATGATGCCGTCGATAATGCCCTGCTTGAACAGGTTCTCGGAGGTCTGAACGCCTTCGGGCATGGGTTCGCCGGTAGCGAGCTCGACGACGCGCGGGCCGAGGAAGCCGAGAAGCGCGCCGGGCTCTGCGAAAGTGAAGTGACCTGCCGACCCCCACGACGCCATGACACCGCCGGTGGTGGGATTGCGCAGGTACACCAGGAAGGGCAAGTGAGAATCCTTGTGGCGCGCCACTGCGGTGGTAATAGAGATCATGAGCGCGAACGCCGCGGTGCCCTCCTGCATGCGAGTGCCGCCCGAGGTTGGTGAGAGCAACAGCGGCAGCTGCTCCGCGGTCGCGCGCTCGATGCTGCGGATAATCCGGCGAGCGGTAGCGGTGCCGATAGAACCGCCGAGGAAGCCGAACTCAGAACAGATGACGGCGACGCGCTTGCCGCCGACGGTGCCTTCGCCGGTGATAACGGCCTCATCGAGACCTGTTTTATCAGAGGCGCGGGACAGTGTGCCGCGGTAGGCCTCGTCGATGTCACCGTGCTCGGGCGCGCCGTCCCAGGATGTGAAACTTCCGTGGTCGAGGACGGTATCTATTACTTGTTGGGCGCTGATTCTAGCCATACCTCCACGGTAGTAAACAAGGGGTAAACCGGCTTAGTTGATGGTGGGCGGAAAGGGGTAGCGCTATTGTCGGAAAAAACATGTCCGCACTACCGAGGAGTCGAACCAATGCCGATTACTGAGCGCCTCACCGAGCTGGCTAATCAGCGGCCAAACGTATGTGTCGTCGGTTCCATCAACGCAGACCTGACTGTCACTGTGAAGCGCCTGCCGCATGGTGGTGAGACTATCGAGGGGAGTCCCTTGCGTATTCTGCCGGGCGGTAAGTCGGCGAATCAGGCGGCGACGGCTGGCAGGCTGGGCGCGGCCGTGGAACTGGTCGGCGCGGTCGGTTCGGATCCCAACGCACAGTTGCTGCGCGACGCGCTTACCGACGCTCACGTGGACATCTCCGCAGTTGAGACCGTCGACTCTGCCACTGGCACAGCCATGATTGTTGTTGATGATGCGGCGGAGAATTTCATTGTCATCTCCGCTGGCGCCAATGGTGAAGTCGATGCTGAGACGGTGCGCAGTCATGCGGACAAGATTCAGCGGGCGGGGTGCCTCGGTCTGTGTCTGGAGATTTGTGATGAGGCGGTCCTGGCCGCCGCGCAGATTGCCCACGATGCGGGCGTGCCGGTGGTGTTCAACCTGTCGCCGATTCGGGCGGTCAGTGAGGATCTGCTCGCGCTGGTCGATGTCCTCATTGTCAATGAGCACGAACTCGCAGCTATAATCGGCTGCGAGCGCGCGGTCGCCGGTTGCGAGCACGGTCAGTGGGACGCGGTTGGTCGCGCGCTTGCCGACGAACACGGGATTTCCACGGCCATTGTCACACTTGGTGGGGAGGGGTCTGCGGTCCTGAGGACGTCGGAAAGCGAGGTGTCAGTCACACGCATTCCGGCGCTGCCCATCGAGGTCGTGGATACCACGGGCTGCGGTGATGCGTACATGGGCACGGTCCTCACCGCGTTGGCCGCGGGCGATGATGTGGTGACGGCAGCTCGTCTTGCGGCGGTGGTCTCGGCTCATGCGGCGACAGGCGTGGGGGCGCAGACCTCTTATGGCGAGACAGGAAAAATCGCGCAGTTTGCGGCGGACCACGGTCTATAAGGTGCGCTGAGCAAACTACGCGATTGACGAGTATTCGGTTTTAGGTGACTGTGGCCGAAGGGGGCCACGCTCCTTTTTGGCAGGGCTGGGGCTAGCTCTTGGCCGTTAGGGCCTTCTTCCAGCTGACCGCGGCACCGGTGCGCAGGACATTGCGCGGGTAGATCCAGGCTGCGAGTGCGATGACTGCGGCTACTCCCACAACCATGATTAGCAGTGAGGCAACCAACTGGAGTGCGGAGAAATTGCCAACGGCATACTGCAACGGAGCGGTGGTGATGGAAACCGGCGGAATCCACGAGGCAATCTGCATGACGGTAGAGTCCAGCTTGCTCCAGCCAAACAGCGGAACATACATCGTAATCAGCGAGAACACCAGTACCGGCATCTGTGCGCCCTGGAAATCTTCCATACGGCTGACCAGTGATGCGGAGGCTGCATACAGCGCGGCGAAGAAGAAGTAACCGAGGATGAAGCACGGGACCAGCAGCCAGACTGCGGACCACGGGACATCGAAGCTCTCCGCCAATCCGGTAATCATGAGGGCAACTGCGGCGCTGGCGGTCAGCACACTCATCATGATGATGCCGGCCAGACCGGCGCCGAGGATCTTGCCGGCCAACAGGTGCGCCGGGCGGACTGTCGAGAGAATGATCTCGATGACACGGGAGGACTTCTCCTCGATGACGCTGGTGGCCACTGCGCCACCGAAGACGAGGATGGCGGTCATCATGACCATCACACCGATTAGCGTGATGAGCATCGCAGGCATCTTCTCGTCTTTTGCTTCATCCAGGGATTCCACCGACACGGCTGCGCTTTGAGTCTTGGAGAAAAACTCGCCGGGGTTGATTCCGTTTTCGCTGAGCAGCATGGCTTCGTTCTGTTTCTGCAGCGACTCCTGCAGCATTGGGGCTAGCCAGGATGGGGCGTCGTCGGCAAGCAGCTTCCACGAGCCCTCCTTGCCTTCTGCGGTGTCGGGGACGAGAGCGGCGTCGGCATCACCGTCGGTGACGGCAGCGCGAGCGGCCTTGTCGGCTGCCGCGGACGTAATCTCCAACGGTGACAGTGATGCCGTGGCAAATGCGCCGGCTGCGGCATCCGCACCTTCAGCATCTTTCATTTCGGCGGTGGCGTCGGCGAGAGAGTCCGCGAACGGCGCTTCTCCGACGACCGCGATCTTGACAGCGTCATTATCGGACTTGGAAGTCATGTAGTCGGCAACGAAGATACCGCCGACGACCGCCACTGCCATGATGATGAGCGTGATCAGCGAGCTCTTCTTCAGTAGATGCTCGCGGAGTTCGC
>NZ_KV836270.1:521960-556738 GCF_001838295.1 Corynebacterium sp. HMSC074C04 | reverse complement strand
GACGAAAACGGTCTTGACGGCCGTTGAGGCGTTGTAAGTGTTGGTGCTCATTGCTGTACGGCCTCCTGGTAGAGCTCGGTAAGTGGAATTTGCAGAGGTCCGAACGAACGGACCGTTCCCGCTGCCATTGCGCTGTGCAGTAGCTTCTGGTCGGTGTCGGCTGGGGCGTCGGAATCGAGGTGAACGACGGTGGAGCCGTGGGCCTCGCGCTCCACGCTTGTTACGCCTTCGACAGAGGTCGCCCAATCCTGGGACGCGCTATCGAGCTTGACGACGAAAGCCCGTGGACCACGTGCTCGGAGCTCATCAACGGTGCCTTCCACGAGCATGCGGTCGTCGCGGATGATGCCGACGCGGTCACACATACGCTCAACGAGATCGAGCTGGTGGGAAGAGAACACAATCGGGGTGCCTCGGTCGGCGTACTCCTTGAGTACGGAGCTCATCACCTTGACCGCAACTGGGTCGAGGCCGGAGAAGGGCTCGTCGAGGACGAGTACCTCCGGGTCGTGGACGAGGGAGGCGGCCAGCTGCACTCGCTGCTGATTTCCGAGCGAGAGCGTGTCGACCTTGTCGTTGGCGCGCTCAGTGAGACCGAGGCGCGCCAACAAGTTGTCGGCGTTGGACTCCGCGCGCTTGGTGGGCACACCGTGCAAGCGAGCAAAGTAGATCAGCTGCTTGCGGACTTCAGCCTTCGGGTAGAGACCGCGTTCTTCTGGCATGTAGCCAATCGTGCGGCGCAGCGAGTCATTCATCGGGGTATTGCCGATGCGCACTTCGCCTTTATCGGTGGCCAGCACGCCGAGGGCAATGCGCATGGTGGTGGTCTTGCCGGCACCGTTAGAGCCGACGAAGCCGTAGATTTCTCCAGGGTGAACTTGGAAGCTCATGCCACGGAGAACCTGCAGGTCTCCGTAGGACTTCTCAAGCCCGTCAATAATGAGGCTGTTCATGGTGATCCTTAGATTGAGGAGTGAAGGGCAGAGGAGGGATGTGAGTTTTTTGAGCCAGTGCTAGTCGTCCCGCAGGTTCCAGGCATAGACGACGGTGGGAAGCGAGGAAATGTAAAGGAAAGCGATAATTCCGAAGATTCCGAAGCTGTACGGAATGTAGTGTCCCCAGTCAGGCTGCGCGTTCAGAACATAGGTGCCCACCAGAACTAGAGCGAGGAAGGACACTAGGCCGAAGTAGATGAAGCAGCGGTATGTCAGTCCGCGCAGGTTCAAAATTTGTTCTTGCTGGTACTCGTCCAGCAGTGAGGTGGGTGCACTGTCGACCATGTCGACTGTGATGTTGAGGCTGGTCCAGACGACAATCACAATGAGGGAAATCACTGGCCAGAGCAGAGAAAGCCAGCCCGGGAAAATATCGGTCAGAGTGCCGAGAAGCGCGATGCCACTAATCAGCATCAGCACAAGGCACACCTCGAATGCGATGACCAGCTTCCGCCGCGCCGCCTGGTTGCGCCAATTAGTCAGCCAGCCTGACATCTGCTCGACGCGCTTTGTGTATTTTGCTTCTCGCCGGACTTCTAGCTTCTCAAAAAAGCTCGGTGTTGCGTTTTCAGTCCGAATAGTTGGCATCGTCAGCTTTCCTTTCGGTAGAGGGCAGAGGACATGGGCTTGAATTCCTCGCGAGAAAACACTGCTTCCACGGGGAGATCGAACACTGCGCAAATGCGGAATGCCAGATCCAAGCTGGGGTAGTGGTCACCTCGCTCCAACGCGCCAATCGTTTGAGGATTGACCTCTACTTGTTTGGCTAGTTCGGCTCGGCTGAGTCCGTGTTCTGCCCGCAGCACTGAGATTCTGTTGAATATCGGTTCTTTGGGTCTAATTTTTGGGGACACATTCCAAAGTATTGTATAAACACAACGCTCCGTCAACTGTTTGCAACAAAATGAATGGCAATCACTTTTTTAAATCGCAGGTCAGCGGGGCAGAAAAAATCTAAAAAATTTTCAGCCCGTACACTTCCGTACACTCGGTTGGCATGACCGCACCCAATCTGAAGTACGATGCAGCGACAACCGGAATTGTCAACGTGGAAATGGTTGATGGTAACGCCATCCCGATTCTGGGGTTTGGTACCTACAAGCTCGACGATGAGCAAGCGCGTGAATCCGTGCGCTATGCTCTGGAGCTCGGATACCGTCACATCGACACCGCATCGCTCTATGGCAATGAGCGTGGAGTTGGGCAGGGAATTGCTGATGCGGTCGCTGCGAACGTCGTAAAGCGTGAAGATATCTTCGTGACCACGAAGGTCTGGAACGATGCGCAGGAGACGGCGGCGACGCGCGAATCCGTGCAGGCATCTTTGGAGCGGCTCGGCCTTGACTATGTTGACCTGGTGCTTGTGCACTGGCCGGTGGCGAAGCAGGGGACGTTTGGGCAGTGCTTCGACACGCTGCTAGAGCTCAAGCGAGAGGGGCTGATTCGCTCGGTTGGTGTGGCGAACTTCTACCCAGAGGTCCTCGACCAGCTCTCCGAGGTTCCGGTGGTCAACCAAATTGAGCTGCATCCGCAGTTCCCGCAGGATGAGCAGATCGCAGACGATCGCCGTCGTGGCATCGTTACGCAGGCGTGGTCGCCACTGGGGCGCGCGAAGTACTTTGAAGGTTCGCCGATTGCTGAAATCGCAGACCGCCTGGGTAAAACTCCCGCCCAAGTTGCTATCCGCTGGCACCTCCAGCGTGGCATCGTGGCCATCCCGAAGTCGGGTACGCCGTCGCGCATCAAGGAGAACTTTCAGGTCTCCGACTTTGAGCTGACCGACGAGGACATGGAGACGATTGCGTCGATGGCGCGTGCCGACGGGCGCCTGAGCGGCGACCCGCGGGTATTCGGCAATGAATAAGCGAATTTAGAGTTGCTTATAGCCCCATCACTATTGGTGTTTCGCGGGTAGCCTAAATGCTATGACGAACCCAGCATCTGAAATCCGCGTCGAAGCCAACGGCGCGATTGTCACTATCACCATTGACCGAGATCATAAGCGCAACTCCCTGACTGCCGACGTGTGTCGTGAGATTGCCGATGCGGTGGAAGCTGCCGCTGAGGTTCCAGAGCAGCGCGTTATCCTGCTGCGCGGCGAAGGTCGTGCCTTCTGTGCGGGTGCTGACCTGAGCGGCCAGCATCACGACGATTCCTTCCATGAGCAGCTGCGTCGAATGCTGCGCACAATCGAGGCCAGCCGTCTGGTGGTTATTGCGGATGTGCAGGGACCGGCCGTCGGCGCTGGCATGCAGCTGGCGATGGCAGCTGATTTACGCGTCGTTGGCGATCGCGGTTGGTTTATGATTCCGCCGGTCAAGCTCGGTATCGCTGTCGATGCCTGGACTATTCGCCGCGTACGTGTACTCGTCGGCGGTGCCCGTGCCCGCACTATTTTGTTGGCGGCCGAGCGCATGGATCAGGAAGCCGCCCGCGGTTGCGGTCTGGCTTCCTACCTCGGTGGTCCGGACACGGCGGAGGAGGTAGCGCTCCGTATCGCCACCTACGCGCCACTGTCACTGGCCTACCACAAGGCAGTGCTCAACGACGATGAGACACATAGCCCGTTGAAGGACTACCAGCAGGAGCTCTACGACACAGTTTGGGCTTCCGAGGATGCTGCGGAGGCATCGAAGGCGCGAGCTGAAAAGCGCGAACCGAATTTCATTGGCAAATAGGTCGAATAGGTTCAGCAACTAGGCGAATAGGGTAGGCAGTCATGGGCTCGTGGAAAACTCCCGACAGCGGTCTTACTCAACAGCAGGTCCAGCAACGCATCGAGTTGGGGCACGTCAACGAGCTGCCACCAACATCCGGGCGCAGTGTGTGGGACATCATCCGTGCCAATGTGTTTACCCGGATTAACGGTATTCTCGCTGTGTTATTTGCAGTCGTGCTCTATACCGGCTCAATCGTCAACGGTGCCTTTGGTCTGCTGATTATCGCCAATTCTATCGTCGGCATCATCCAAGAACTGCGTGCTAAGCGCACACTGGACAAGCTCTCCATTGTCGGACGTGCAAAGCCCATGGTCATTCGCGACGGAGAGCCGGCTCGCGAGATCGACCGCGAGTCCGTCGTCCTCGACGATCTCATCGAGGTCGGCCCCGGCGACCAAATCGTCGTTGACGGTATTCTCCGCTACGCCTCTGACGTGGCCGTCGATGAATCCTCTCTCACCGGTGAATCCGATGCCGTCGATAAGAGCGTTGGGGACATGGTCTACTCGGGTTCCTCGGTCGTGGTGGGGTCAGCGCGATATCAGGCCACCAAAGTGGGCAAGGAGGCTTACGCCGCCAAGCTCGCAGCTGAGGCCAACAAGTTCACGCTTGCTGATTCCCAGCTCTTCCGCGGCATCAACAAGATTCTGACCTACATTTCCTGGATTCTCATTCCCGTCGGCGCTCTGGCAATCTATACGCAGCTCTTTGTCGCCGGCGATGATCTCAATGATGCGCTACTGGGGATGGTCGCCACGCTGGTGCCCATGGTTCCTGAGGGGCTTGTTCTCATGACCACCATCGCATTTGCCCTCGGCGTGGTGCGCTTGGGGCGACATCGAGTGCTGGTTAATGAGTTGCCCGCCATCGAAGGTCTCGCGCGCGTTGACACCGTGTGCGTCGACAAAACCGGCACACTCACCGAAAACGCGATGCAGCTGGTGGAAGTCGATATCGTATCGGGTGACGGTACTTCCCGCGATGAGCTCGACTCTGTGCTCATCAATCTTTGCAAGCTCGACGATCGCCCCAACGCAACGGCTCGCGCACTGCTCAATGGGCTTGCGGACGCAGGGGACGTCGTAAAGCATGAGCAGACCGAAACCCGCCCCTTCACTTCAGCGAATAAGTGGTCGGCGCTGACGTATCACGGCGGTGCGACGTGGGTTTTCGGCGCGCCCGATGTGCTTGTCGACGACTCCGCGGTCGGCATGCAGAAAGCTCGGCAGCTTATGGAGGAAGGACTTCGTGTGCTCCTGCTCGCGCGGACCTCAGTTGGGGCAGATGGCCTGCCCGGCGGTGCGCTGCGGAAGAGTGGCGAGGTGGAGTTGGAGCCGGTCGCACTTGTCGTGCTAGGGCAGAAGGTGCGTTCAGATGCGGCGGACACGGTGGCCTACTTCTATGAAGAAGGTGTCGAGGTCAAGGTCATTTCTGGTGACAATGACCGCTCCGTGGGGGCTGTTGCACGTGAGCTGGAAATGCAGGGGGCTAACAACCCTGTCGATGCTTCTGAGCTTCCGGCGAGCCGCGATGATGGTAGCGAAGCCAAGCCCACCGAGATCCGCAACGAGTTTGCAGACATTGTGGAGTCGCGGCAGATCTTCGGCCGTGTCACGGCGGAGAACAAGCGCGATATGGTCCATGCGCTGCAGTCGCGCGGACATCATGTGGCGATGACCGGTGATGGCGTCAATGATGTGCTGGCACTGAAAGCGGCAAATCTGGGCGTGGCCATGGGTGATGGGGCGCCGGCAACACGTTCGGTTGCGCAGTTGGTGCTGTTGGATAATCGCTTCGCCGTGATGCCGATGATTGTGGCCGAGGGCCGTCGCGTCATTGGCAATATCGAGCGCGTGGCCAACCTCTTTTTGACGAAGACCATCTACTCGGTGGTATTGGCGCTGGCTGTGGGGCTGTGGGGGATGGATTACCCCTTCGAGCCAATCCACGTAACTATTACGGGCTGGTTCACGATTGGAATCCCGGCCTTCGTTCTGTCGTTGGCTCCTAACTGGGAGCGTGCGCGCGATGGTTTTGTGCGGCGCGTGTTGCGTCTAGCGATACCGGCCGGCATTACGGTAGGCCTGTTGACCTTCATATTTTGGCTGTGGGCAAACCCGGGAGTCGACGCCAGCGATGTGGCACGAGGGGAGGCATCGACTGCGACACTCATCGTGCTGATCGTTTCAGCATTTTGGGTTTTTGGTGGTCGTGGCTAGGCCATACACTTGGTGGAAGGTGTTGTTGCTGGCGGTGTCGGCAGGTGCGTACCTGTTCATCTTCTCGGTTCGATCAGTGGCTTCGGTGCTTAATCTGTACTGGGTGGGGCAGGAGCTGTTGATTCCCGCGCTGATTGTAGGCGCCATCGGTGCGGCCATTATCGAGGCGCTGTGGTGGTGGCGTCATAGTAGGCCATTGCCGGAAGAAGTGGAGAATACGAGCACAACAGCGTAAATGGGGGTAGTAAAAGGTCTCCTCAAGTATGCAGGTAATGGCGTTTTTGGGGGTGCCTTAAGGCTCGCTGAGAAGTAGTTAGTCGCATTTAACTTCTTTGCTAACTGTGTTCCAGGTAACTTTGTTTCAACACCTAATGAAAAGTGTGGTGCATGGCACACCAGTAGGGTGGCTGTGCTGAACCTCATTACGAACACCTGCATAACTTCCTGGAAAGGATTAGCCCGTGTCCGCAACTCCCATGCCGGCAGGCCGGCATAAGCCACAGGCGGCTGAGTACCGCTACGTGCAAAACTCAGCGCAGTTCCAAGAGCTCCGCTCTACATTCCGTTCATTCGCCATCCCGATGACCGTTGCAGGTCTGGTGTGGTACATCGCATTCGTTCTGTTTGCGACGTTTGCGCCGGACCTCATGGCAACTCCCGTACTGGGCAACATCAACCTGGGCATTGTCCTTGGTCTGCTCCAGTTCGTGACCACCTTCGCCATCACTTGGGTGTACATCAACTTCGCCAACAAGAAGCTTGAGCCGATGCAGGCAGAGCTGCGCGAGGCACTGGAAAGCGGAGAAATCGCTGAAATCGTCGCAAAGAAGGAGGCATAGACATGCTGACCAGTTTCTTTGCTGCAGATGACACTGCAGCAGCAGGTAACCCGATTCTCAACATCGCGGTCTTCGTCGCCTTCATTGTTGCGACCATGTTCATCGTTACTCGCGTGGGCAAGGGCGGAAACAAGGGAGCATCGGACTTCTACACCGGTGGTGCACAGTTCTCCGGTACCCAAAACGGTCTTGCCATCGCAGGTGACTACCTCTCGGCGGCTTCCTTCCTCGGTATCGTCGGCGCCATTGCGCTGACTGGTTACGACGGATTCCTTTACTCCATCGGCTTCTTCGTAGCCTGGCTGGTTGCGCTGCTGTTGGTTGCAGAGCCACTGCGTAACGTCGGTAAGTTCACCATGGCCGACGTGCTGTCCTTCCGTCTTAAGCAGCGTCCGGTCCGTACCGCAGCTGCTATCTCCACTCTCGCAGTGACCCTGTTCTACCTCATCGCGCAGATGGCCGGTGCAGGTTCCCTGGTCGCCGTGCTGCTCAACATTCACGACTCCACTCAGCAGTCCATCGTTGTCGCAGTCGTCGGCATCATCATGGTTGCCTACGTTCTCATCGGTGGCATGAAGGGCACCACTTACGTGCAGATGATTAAGGCCGTCCTGCTGGTCGGTGCTGTCATCATCATGACCCTGATCATTCTGGTGGGTGTTAAGGGCAACTTCTCCCAGCTACTGCAGGACGCAGTGGACATGCACGCGAGCTCCGACTCCATCGCCGAAAAGGGCTACGAAGCCTCCGCCATTCTTGAACCGGGTCTGAAGTACGGTGGCTCCTTCGTTCAGCAGCTCGACTTCATCTCTCTGGGCCTGGCGCTGGTGCTCGGTGTCGCTGGTCTGCCACACGTGCTCATGCGCTTCTACACGGTGCCGACCGCAAAGGAAGCTCGTAAGTCCGTGACTTGGGCAATCATCCTCATCGGTGGTTTCTACCTGCTGACCCTGGTGCTCGGCTACGGTGCAGCTGCACTCGTCGGTCCGGACCGCATCATGGCCGCGCCGGGCGGAGCCAACGCTGCCGTTCCGCTGCTGGCCTTCGAAATCGGTGGCTCCATCTTCATGGCAGTGGTCTCCGCAGTGGCGTTCGCTACCGTGCTAGCAGTGGTCGCTGGTCTGGCAATTACCGCTTCCGCTTCTGTTGGTCAGGACCTCTACCAGGCCGTGATCCGCAAGGGACAGGCAACGGAAGCCGAGCAGGTTCGCGTCTCCCGCATCACCGTTATCGTGCTGGGTGTTGTCGCCATTATCCTCGGCATCCTGGCCATGGGGCAGAACGTCGCCTTCCTGGTGTCACTGGCCTTCGCAGTGGCCGCATCCGCAAACGTTCCGACCATCCTGATGTCCCTGTTCTGGAAGCGCTTCAACACCGCAGGCGCAGTTGCCTCCATGTACACCGGTGTCATCGCCTCGCTGGTTCTGATTATCTTCTCCCCGGCAGTTTCTGGCAGCGAGTCCTCGATGATTCCGTCTGTTGACTTCTCCTGGTTCCCGCTGACCTCGCCGGGTCTGCTCGCAATCCCGCTGGCGTTCTTGGCGGGCATCATCGCCACCTTCATGGGTAAGCCGGATAACTTCGATGACCTGGCAGCTGAGATGGAAGTTCGCTCCCTGACCGGTGTCGGTACCGAGGCTGCGGTTGATCACTAATAACTACTGAGTCCTTGGCTGGCAACGCTGCCCGAACAGCTCAGCCAATCTCAATTAACTGAATTGACAAATGCAAAGGCCCCGCTATCGTCACTGGTAGCGGGGCCTTTGTAGTGGGCGCGGGGTCGTCGTCAAGCGTGTGCGAATCAGTGCATGATAGTTAATGGACGGGGCTGTTGCCCTAGCTCCGCAGGGGCTCGCGGAAGCGGGCGCGGAGTCTTAGATATAAGGTGGGAAAGTAACAATCTGGTTTGCCCCACCGCAATAATTGGAGTGTGTATGACTGACAATTCTGGCGCTTCTGAGAACAACAATTCTTTCCGTAGCGCCCTGCATGATGAGCACGTAAGCCTTGGCGCAGAAATGCGCAATGTTGGTGGCTACGAAGTACCGTTCCGCTACTCTTCGGAAATTGCAGAGCACAACGCAGTGCGTGAGGCCGTTGGTGTTTTCGACCTGTCGCTGATGGGTATTATCCGCGTCACTGGTGAGGATGCGGCGGCGTTTCTTGCACACTCCCTGATCTCGGCAATCAAGCCGCTGGCGTTGGGCCGTGCCAAGTACACCATGATTGTGCAGGAAGACGGCGGCATTATTGATGACCTCATCATTTACCGTCTCGGTAGTCACGAATTCATGCTGGTGCAGAATGCCGCAGCCGCTGAAGATGTGTACTCGACGCTGCGCGAACGCGTTGGTGGCTACAACGTCGAGGTTGAGCGCATGAATGATAAGAATGTGCTCCTGGCCATTCAGGGGCCGAAGGCTGCGAAGCTTCTGCGCCGTCTGCTGCCGCAGGATCTGCACGCGACTCTCGATGGCATGAACTACTACTCTTGCACTCTGCTCGAGGTCGCAGGTGTGGAAATGATTGTTGCCCGAACCGGCTACACTGGTGAGGACGGCTTCGAGATCTTCCCGCCGGCTGACCGCGCCGTCGAGGTCTGGCGTGCAATCATTGCAGCAGGTGGCAAGGTGGAAAATCCGGAGGATCCGGCTGACAACGGCGCTGACCTCGGCCTGCTGCCGTGTGGTCTGGCTTGCCGCGACACCCTGCGTCTTGAGGCCGGTATGCCGCTCTATGGTTACGAGCTGACTCGAGACCGTACTCCGCTGGAGGCCGGCCTGAAGTCCATTATGGGGCCGACCAAGGGGCAGTTTATTGGTCGCAATGCACTTATTAATCGTCCGCAGTCGAAGGAGCTGCTCGTTGGTCTGCGTTTCTCCGGTGATGAAGCTCCGAAGCGTGGCACCAAGCTCATTGATGCGGAAGGTAACGAGGTTGGTGTGCTGACTTCCGCCAAGGTGTCGCCGACTTTGGGCCACCCCATCGGTTTTGCATATGTTCAGCGTTGGCAGTCCTCCACTGGCACTGAGCTGACCGTCGAAGGCACCGACATTACCGCCACCGTCGTGCCGACGCCGTTCTACAACCGCCGTCACCGCAAGTAGGGGAGCCCGGGTGCTTCGCCCGGGTGCTCCGCCGCATTGTGGCGGGCTCAGATCTGTTCAGGCTCGTCTCTTCGTATCTGTTGGGTAAATAAAAAAATCCGCTGCAGAATTTTTGCAGCGGATTTTGGTGTTTTAGGGCGAGCTAGCGCACCTCACCTAACTAAGTCCCGAGCCGACGAACCTCGCCGTCCGAGACGAACCTAGCGGAACAGGCCGGTGAGCCCTTGATTATCTTCGCTTGGCTGCTCGTCTTGCTCCGATTCCGATTCCGTCGGCTCGCCGGAGGTAGTCGGAGTCGTTGAAGTATCGGGCGGCGTGGAAGAATCAGAGGTCGTCGAGCTCTCCGTCTCACTAGTCTCCGTTGTGCTCTCGCTCGGAGTCGTCGGCTCAGGTTCCTGAGGCTGTGGCTCAGAGGTCGTCGAAGTAGTGGAGATCCACATTTGCTGCGATGTCGGGTTCGCGGGGGTTTGCTGCAGCACCGTCCACACCTCCTGCTCGCCGACTTGTGCGCATTCAAGATTCTGGCCGTTGGCGCTCATTCGTATTTCGCCGGTCTGGTTCGGGCACAGCTGCCCGATGCGCGGCGTACCGCCTTCTCGAACCTTTGGTCCCGTCGTCGTCGGCGAGCTTGTCGACGACGCCGTAGTAAGCGAGCTTGACGACGAGGTTTGCGTCGCGGCAACCTCCTCGCCTTCGTTGTTGGCGCAGCTGGTGGCCGTGGCTGCGAAGGTGAGGAAGCAGCAGGCCAGCGCCAGGTGCCGGCGGTGATTGCGCCGGCTAGTAGTGAGTTGAGGGTGCTGTACAGCTGACAGCTGAGTTCGCGTATTCACATCCATCTCACTTTCTGGGCTTCTCGGGCCTGCGTTGCGTGGTTTAATTCCCGGCTTTCTGGGTCGGCGTCTCCTGAAAAACCACTGGGGGTGCCAGCTGTAGGTTTACTTGCCGAGTTACTGGCATGGAAGGAGCTGGCATCCAATAGATAGGTTGATTCAACCGGAAACTATACAGTCGACTTTTCGATTTTCCTACTGTAAGTGACAAACCGGAGGTTTCTTCTCGCGCTTCGACGCCCACATTTTTATGCCAGCTGGCGTCTACGAGCTCACCGTGAAAAAGGGGTAATCTGTGTAGCCCTTCTCTCCGCCGGTGTAGAACGTGGACTCGTCCGGTGCCGTCACCGGTAGCCCCTCCTGCCAGCGGCGTACCAAGTCCGGGTTAGAAATGGCCAGCCGACCCACCACGGCGGCGTCCGCCTGTTGAATCAGCCGTTCGGCCGCATCACGGTCGGGCAGCTGGCCGAAGCCGTGGTTGAGGATGACGCGCGTGCGACCGTTCGCGCGGGCACGAGAAATCAGCTCGGTCATCAGATCACCCGCAGGATTTGCGTGCATGAAAGAGACATAGGCAAGGCCGAGGTCCGCGGTGGCATCGAGAAGCCCGCCATAGGTGGCGAGAACGTCGGCCGCATCCACTTCCTCTATACCCTGAATGTTGTTTTGCGGGGAGAGTCGGATAGCTACACGGTCTGCACCGATTTCATCGGCCACCGCGCGTAGAATCTCCTCGATGAGTCGGAACCGCTTCTCCGGTGATCCTCCATAGGAATCCTCACGCAAGTTCGAGTTCGGCGAGAGGAACTGGTGCAGCAGGTAACCATTCGCACCGTGAATCTCCACGCCATCCATTCCCGCGTCGATGGCGTTGCGAGCGGCGTGACGGAACTCGTCAATAATGCTTGGCAGCTCCGTGGTATCGAGGGCTCGTGGAACCGGGCAGTCCTTGCGTGATTCTAAGTCTCGGACCGCGGTGCCCGATGCCACAGCGGAGGGCGCGACCGGCTCCGTGCCCTCCTGCAGGCTGGCGTGAGATAAACGTCCAGCATTCATCACTTGCATGAAGATGTGCCCGCCGGCTTCATGAACGGAGTCGGCGACGCGACGCCATCCGGCTATCTGTTCCGCGGTGTCAATTCCGGGCTGACCGGGGAAAGCGCGGCGGCTTACCTTGGGGAAGACGCCTTCGGTGACAATGAGACCCAGCGAGGAGCGCTGAGTGTAGTAAGTCTCGTGTAATGAGGTGGGAACGCCGTCGCGCCCCGCCCGCGAGCGCGTCAGCGGAGCCATGATTATGCGGTTCGGCAGGGTCAGACGACCCAGTTGGAGGGAATCAAAAAGTGATGACATGTTCGCAATAACGCTGAGGTGTCAACAACTATTCCGCATTTGTATCTTCATCAGTGGATTGGTGGCGTTGACACCGTTACTCTCGCAGTGAGCGACGTACTTAATGAACGCGAACCAGACTCCGTGGTTTCTAGACCTTCCTCTCTCCCCGCTATTTCTACAGAGCTCATAGAAGAGTTAGTATTTCTACGAATCTGCGAGAAAAATAAAGAACCCTCGCGCCCCATAAAAGTAGGTCGCGAGGGGGGGAGCTTTCAGTTAGCTCTCCAACCTCTAGCATTGCCGCCGCTGACAGGGCGGCTTACACTTTTTCCACCGTTTCCTTACACGCCACGTCCACCGTTTCGGAAAACCTGCAACGGAAAGCGCGCCGAGAGTGCACCACGAAACCTAGTGCGGAGTTTCGTGGCGCAGTGCTTTATGTGGCCGGTTTGGGTCCGAGGTGAGACCTTGGTTCGGGGCCAGTGGGCGTCCTATTCGGCTAACTCCGCTTCACCTATCGCATGTCCTCACACCTCGCCATCGTGTCGGTCCAGCACTGCCGAACCTGGAGACGATTCTTGGTGTGGAGCTTGGCAGGCGACAGTACATAAACTGTCGCCGCCGTTATAGTGTCGAGCGAGCTTCTGTATGACTTCGAAGGGTGCTGTTGCAAAGTTGGGTGGAGAACCGCGAACACTCCTTTCTTCGTCGCCTGGCCAGCATTATGGCCCAGCCTGCTTAGACACTCTGGAAGACCCGGTTGACGATCACCGCGTCCGGGTTCGGTTGCCTGTTGGCAAACATCGCGCCTTGCCCTTTCCACAATGAGTGCATCGCCTCCATCCCTTTCAACGTCCGATATACAGATGTCCGGTTCTTAAACGCGCCTTTCGGACCGAGGATCCGCTTCAGCCGACCATGGTCGCCTTCCAGGATGTTGTTGAGGTATTTCACCTGCCGGTGTTCCACTGTTGGCGGGCAGATTCCCTCTGACTTCAACTCGGCGATTGCCCTGGCTAGGGAGGGTGCTTTATCGCCGTTGATCACTTTGGGATACCCGGCTGACGCATTGGATCTGACGGCCTTGGCCAGGAAACACTTCGCTGCGGCCACCTGCCGCCGACCCGGATATAGGCCTCATCCACCCGCCAGGAACTGGCCTGCCAGTCAGGTACCTGCCGGTACCACCGTGTTTGCTTGTCCAGCTCACGGGCGTATTTCTGGACCCAGCGGTAGATCGTGGTGTGATCGACCGGCACGCCCCGCTGAAGTCATCATTTCCTCCAGATCGCGGTAGCTCACCCCGTAGCGGCAGTACCACCCACTGCCCACAGAATGATGTCACGGGGAGAAATGACGACCGGAGAAAATACCCATGGCTGTGATTAATTCACGTCACTCTTCCTACTGCCCCAACTTTGCAACAGCACCCTTCGAAGCCGCTCGCCCTCCCAAGAACAGTTGGTGAGTACTGTCGCGCGCGGGCAAACGTCAGGCCCTGGCCTTTTCTTCCTCGGCCTCAACCTCAGCGTTGAATTCTCGTTTAGAGGACTGCCACTGGTCTTCAGTCATGCCGATACGCCAATAGCCAGAGATTGAAACGTTCTTCTTCGGGACCTCAGATTCAACGAAGAGGAAGCGACGCAGTTCCTTAATCATCTCGGCGACACCGTGGATGAACCAGCTAGTTTTCTTACCCTCTGGAATAACCCCCCCCTCGCGCACCGCGTGGGATAGCTCTGTGCCGTGGGTTGCACCGTCGCGGAGAACCCAATGGATTTCCACGCCTTCTCGGGTTGGTAGCTCAAACTTGCGATCTTCGGCTTCGATTTCGATGTATGCGGTTGCAGTCGTGCCTTCTGGGAGGTGCTTCAGTCCGGCGCTGATAGCTGGTGCTGCGGACTCATCGCCGGCGAGTACAAAGTGTTCATATTCTGCCGCAGGCCCCCACGCGCCACCTGGCCCTAAGAAGCCAAGCTTGTCTCCGACTTCAGCTACCCGTGCCCAAGGCCCAGCCAGGCCGGAATCGCCGTGGGTGACGAAGTCGACATCGAAGTCGCCGGTTTCGGAGTCCAGATTAATCAGAGTGTAGGTGCGGGTAATCGGCAGCTTATTTCGCGGCTGTTCGGCGCGAATTTGCTCAATATCGAAAGGCCAAGAGTAATCAGCGTCTTCTGGCACAAACAGCAACTTGATGTAATGGTCCGTAAACTGCAGCTCCTTGCCCACAAATGCAGGCGAGTTCATGCTCAAACGAACAAGGTCTGGAGAGATCTGGCGACGGCCAGTAACGGTTGCCTCGTGTGCCTTGCGGGGCTTACGCTTCGGTGCTGCTGCTTTAGCTAGGCCAGCCATAGTTGTCACTGTCCTTCAACAAGTCTTGGGCTGTTTTGTACTGGCGGAATCTACACGCCATACGATTAGGTAAGCCTAACACAAGTGTTGCTGGAGGATGTTGGGCGATGTGTTCTCAGGAGAGGGCGCGGGCGTAGTGGTCGGGCGTCAGAAAAACAAAGAACCCTCGCGCCCTATATGTAAAAGGTCGCGAGGGTATTTGTGCCCCAGAGAGTGTCTGGTTCGGTGACATCGTTCCGCATGTCTCATGAGATCGTTCCGGTGCCGAGAACCATCATGTCTCGTCACATCGTTCCGGCGAGAAACGATGTGCCCGGCAACACACCACAGTTGCCCCAAACACGCCGAAACTGATGTCTCGCGACATCGTTCCTCCATGCTGAAACCATGGAGAAACCAGCTCCGAAAATCATCATCGAAACCATGCTCGCCACCGGCATGACCCAAACCGAAGCAGCCCAACACTTCGGAGTGACAACGCGTTGGATCCGAACATTACAAAAGCGCTACACCGAAGGCGGCATCGAGGCACTGACCCCTAAATCAAAACGCCCTCATACAAATCCACGCGCTACCGCCCCGGACGTAGTCGACCGCATCCTCCAATTACGCTACGAACTAACCAACCGCGGCACCGACGCGGGAGCCCACACCATCCGCTGGCACCTCGAGCAAGAAGACACAACCCCACTGCCAGCAACAGCAACGATCCATCGCATCCTCAAAAACAACGGACACATCACACCCCAACCACAAAAACGTCCCCGCAGCTCATGGATACGATTCCAAGCAGACCAACCCAACGAAACATGGCAAATGGACTACAGCGACTGGACCATCGCAGGCCACTAACGCGTCGTCATCCTTACAATCCTCGACGACCACTCACGCTATGTACTTCACTGCCAAGCCTTTAACAGCGCAACCGTTACCCACGTCATCGAAGCCTTCACCTACACAGCCACCATCCACGGTTACCCACAATCAACCCTGACCGACAACGGACGAGCATTCACAACCAGCAACGACCGCACCAACCCAGCACGCAATGGCTTCGAACAACTCCTCCTAGACCTAGGAATTGAACAGAAAAACGGCAAACCCTACCACCCGCAAACCCAAGGGAAAGTTGAACGATTCCACTACACACTCAAACTGGCACTACGTAACAGACCCCAAGCTAGAGACATCGACAACCTCAACGAACAACTCGATGACATCATCGACTACTACAACAACAAACGCCCCCACCGAGCACTCAACCGATGTACCCCTGCGGAGGCTTACAACGCTTTACCCAAAGCGCACCCCCGCCCAGGAAACAAGACTCATGACTACCGCCTGCGCACCGACAAAGTCGCCAAAAACGGCAAAACGACACTGCGGTGGGGCGGACAACTCAGACGCCTCTATATCGGACGCCGATGGGCCGGAGAGCCCATCACCATCATGTGCGTAGACAACACAGCAGACATCAAAATCACCGCCACGGGGCAACACATAGCCCACTACACACTGACCTCAGACAAGATCTACTACAACCAAAAAGACAACGAACTAAACCCCACCCCGGGCAACAAAAATAAAGGAAGCCTCGAGACTTCACATTGTGCCCCAGAGAGGAATCGAACCTCCGACACCGGCTTTAGGAGAGCCGTGCTCTATCCACTGAGCTACTAGGGCAAACATCTTCCGGGGAAGTAGCGGCAAAATTCTATCAACAGCTCCCGGAAAAATTACCTCATAACCTTAACGCATCTGCGAGCTCTAGTGGCAATTGGGTCCTCGGCCTGACATGCAAACATGCAGGAAGCCCCCTATTACCCCCATGCGTTTTTGCGCCCGGCGGTGCCGTTGAAAATCCGGCTAACATGGTTTATAACGAGCGACTTTCTTGCGCTTGCGGTCGCAACAGCGCTACTTATTTTCCGGTCGCTGTTTTGGAGGAGGATGACAATATGATTAAGCCAACTTTCACGGATGTCAACGGTGTCAAGATTAAGTGCTCCATGACCACGGACTCAGACAAGCCGCACCTTCTGGTTTCGCGCATGGAAGATGATGGCTCTTTGACTCCGATTCTGGAGATGAACGTGTACGACTCCAAGTACATGGCCAACGCTTGCGAGATTTACCTGAAGCAGGCCGCTTCGGCTAACCTCCAGGGTTCGATGGCTGGCCTGTCTCCGGATGAGATGGCTGAACAGTTCGGTTACGAGGGAGATCCGACCAATCACTAGTCGAAACGACGTCGCCCGCACTCAGGCTGAGAGCCCTGTATACAGCGGGTATGTCGATGTAGACGTCATCGGAATCGGCGCCGGTAGTCCGAGCCACATTTCGCTCGAGGCTATCGGCGCTCTTGCTGATGTCGACGTAGTTTTTGCTCTCGACAAGGGCGATGCCAAAGCGGACTTGTTGGCTGCGCGACAGGCGATCGTCGATAAGCATGCGCCGCATGTCGAACTCGTTGCCGTTCCCGACCCGCCACGTGACCGCACGCCCGATAACTACGGCGCAGTCGTCCGTGACTGGCATCAGCGCCGTGCAGAGCTGCTTGCCGACGCCTTCGTCGCTCACCTCGGACGAGAGGGCAAGCGCCGCGGTGCGTTCTTGGTCTGGGGGGACCCCTCCTTGTACGACTCAACGTTGCGGATTTTGCAGCGCGTCCGCGACCTTGGAGTGGACGTGCGCTCGCGAGTTATCCCCAGTGTGACAGCGATTTCCGCGCTGACCGCAGCGCATGGAGAGTGCCTGAACCAGATTGGTAAGCCGGTGTTGATTACCACTGGTCGGCGCCTGGGGGAGCGCACGCCTGGTACGGATGCGGTGGTAATGCTCGATGGTGGGGCAGCCTGGCTCGAGCACGCGGACCCGGAGGAAGAGATTCTCTGGGGTGCATTCCTGGGAACGGAGCTGGAGACGCTCCGCCGTGGTCGTGTTGGCGATGTCGGCGAAGAGATTGCGGAGCTGAAAAAGGAGCTACGTGCGGAGCACGGTTGGATTATGGATATCTACCTGCTGCGCTCCGGCGCCTAGGACTGAGCAGTCGCAGCCGCGCTAGTTCGGCTAGCTGACTTTCTTACCCAAGAAGCCCTCTGCCCATCGGTGGAGGGCTTTTCGGCGGCTTCGACGCCGTCGGCGACGGCTACCTTGGTGAGGACCTGATCGTCGTTAGGCAACACGCGTGTGGGGTCGCCTGCAGGGCGAACGGTGATGCTGACATGGTCGGCGTCGATGACCTCGACCGTCGCTAATGCGAGCATCTCGACGTTCGTCTGCTCGGCAACTGCAAAGCGGTAGGCGGTGTCGTTTTCCCACTCGGTGGTGGAGTTGCGAAGGAACTCGGCGACGGAGTCAGGGGCTAATTCTGTAAGTAATTGGGTTGCGACCGGGGCGTCATCGACGCGGGAATCGTGGCGCAGGGGGCGGCAGTAGAAGCGGCCGGCATTTACTTCCATGGGTTCCATACCGTCCACTCTAGACGTCCTGAACAGTGTTTAAGGGCGTCGGGGGAGGGGCTGAAAAGAATCGAGCGGGGCTGGCTGCGAATCCCATCGCAACCAGCCCCGCTTAGAGCTTTAGAACTACTTCAGTTCCATCAGGACATCGCCCTTGCCGACACCCGAGCCAGCCTCGGTAGCCAGACCAGTGACAACGCCGTCCTTGTGAGCCTTGACTGGGTTTTCCATCTTCATGGCCTCAAGGACAACCACGGTGTCACCCTCGGAGACTTCCTGGCCCTCTTCGACGTTGACCTTAATGACGGTGCCCTGCATCGGAGCAACCACAGCGTCACCGGAAGCAGCCTTCTTGGAACCGCCAGCGCGCTTCTTCTTGCTCTTCTTCTTGGCACCAGCGTTGCCGCCACCCAGGGCCAGGTCGCCTGGCAGGGCTACCTCGACGCGGCGGCCGTCAATCTCGACAACAACCTTCTGAGCCGGGACGGTGTCGGTGTCAGCGTCAGAGTCACCGTCGTACGGAGCGATTGGGTTGTCCCATTCCTCTTCAATCCACTTGGTGTAGACGTCGAACTTCTCGCCGTCGCCGACGAAGGCTGGGTTTTCAACAATGTGGCGGTGGAATGGAATTACCGTTGCCAGACCCTCAACCTGGTACTCGGACAGGGCGCGAGCGGAGCGGCGCAGAGCCTCTTCACGGTTCTCGCCCCAGACGATCAGCTTGGCCAGCATGGAGTCGAACTGGCCGCCGATGACATCGCCCTCCTTGATGCCGGTGTCCATGCGGACACCCGGGCCGGACGGTTCGATGTACTTGGTGATGGTGCCCGGAGCCGGCATGAAGTTGCTGCCGGCGTCCTCGCCATTGATGCGGAACTCGAAAGCGTGACCGTGCATCTCCGGGTCTTCCTTGATGGACAGTTCCTTGCCTTCGGCAATGCGGAACTGCTCACGGACCAGATCGAGGCCGGTAATTTCCTCGGTGACCGGGTGCTCCACCTGCAGGCGGGTGTTGACCTCGAGGAAGTTGATCAGGCCATCAGCGCCGACCAGGTACTCAACGGTGCCAGCACCGTAGTAGCCAGCCTCGCGGCAGATGTCCTTAGCGGACTGGCGCAGGCGCTCATCCTGCTCCGGGGTCAGGAACGGAGCAGGTGCTTCCTCGACGAGCTTCTGGAAACGACGCTGTAGAGAGCAGTCACGGGTGGAGGCGACAACGACGTTGCCGTGCTTATCAGCGAGAACCTGGCACTCGACGTGGCGTGCCTTGTCCAGGTAGCGCTCTACGAAGCACTCACCGCGACCGAAGGCGGCAACGGCCTCGCGAGTAGCGGACTCGTAGAGGTCAGCGACCTCTTCCATCTCGTGTGCGACCTTCATGCCGCGGCCACCGCCACCGAAAGCAGCCTTAATGGCGATTGGTAGACCGTGCTCCTTAGCGAACGCGACGACCTCGTCTGCATCCTTAACCGGTTCCTTGGTGCCTGGAGCCATCGGAGCGTCAGCCTTCAGCGCAATGTGGCGAGCGGTGACCTTGTCGCCCAGGGCGCGGATGGACTCTGGCGACGGGCCGATCCAGATCAGGCCAGCGTTCTCAACAGCCTCAGCAAAGTCGCCGTTCTCCGACAGGAAGCCGTAGCCCGGGTGGATGGCATTAGCGCCGGACTTCTTTGCGGCATCCAGAATCTTATCGAAGACTAGGTAAGACTCAGCGGAAGTGGTGCCACCGAGAGCAAAAGCCTCATCCGCCATAGTTACGAATGGAGCGTCCGCATCCGGCTCAGCGTAAACGGCGACGGAAGGAATGCCTGCGTCCTTCGCAGCGCGAATAACGCGAACGGCAATCTCGCCACGGTTGGCGACGAGAACCTTCGTGATTTTTTCAGTGGTCTGCTCGGACACGAAATCCTCCATTTTTCGTGGGCACCCCGAGAATTGGCCCTCGGGGCAAGGTTGCGACAGTCATTTGTAGGAATCACAAGCAGCACTGCAGTTAACTGAGCGGTGAACCGCAATGCGGTTAACCACGCGGTAGCTAACAGCGTGTGACCCAATGCCTCCATTGTGTCACAGGTGCGGTAAGCAACCTCTTTTTGCTCGCTACATAAGGGGGTAGGGATTGTGACCTTGAGCAGCGTTCAAGTGGGTGTGGGGGCAGCTGAAGTGGCTATTTTCCGCCCAAAAATCTAAGTTTGCGGCTAAAATTACCACCTAAGAGTGCAACTGCCGCCCCCTTGATTGGGGGCGGCAGGGGGAATTAATTCTCCGCTGTAGTGCCAGTCGCTGACGCCGGGAAAACGGTGGGGAGAAGTGCCCACCGGTTGCGTCAATCGTCTACAGGCTTCCCGGCTCCGAACCGTGGGCGATGGGCATGCCAATCATGTTTCCCCACTCAACCCACGAGCCGTCGTAGTTGCGAACATTCTCGTGGCCGAGCAGGTGGTGCAGTACAAACCAGGTGTGCGCGGAGCGCTCGCCGATGCGGCAGTAGACAATCGCCTCATCTTCGAATTGGACGTGCGCGTAAATCTGCTCAAGCTCTTCGCGGTCGCGGAAACGCGAGTTCGGGTGAACGGACTGATTCCATGGAATGTTTACCGCGGTTGGAATGTGGCCACCTCGCAGGACGCCTTCCTGTGGGTAATCGACCATATGGGTTCGCGCACCGGCATATTCCTCCGGAGTGCGTACGTCGATAATCGGAGCCTTTTCAATGAGCTCACGTGTATCGCTGAAGTAGGCGCGCAGTGTCCTGTCGTCGCGCTCGACGACAGGGTAGTCAGTGCGTGGGTAGTTAGGGACCTCGAAGCTGGTGTCTCGTTCTTCAGTCATCCAGGCGTCGCGGCCACCGTTGAGAAGGCGCACGTCGGGATGTCCAAAAAGCTCGAAGACCCAGAGTGTGTAGGCGGCCCACCAGTTGGACTTGTCACCGTAGATTACGACGGTGTCGTCGCGCGAGATACCCTTCTCGCGCATGAGCTCGGCAAAGCCTTCGGCGTCGATATAGTCGCGACGCACGGGGTCGTTGAGGTCGTGATGCCAGTCAATGCGAACCGCGCCCGGAATGTGTCCAATGTCGTAGAGCAGTGAGTCCTCGTCGGATTCAACAACGCGCAGACCGGGAGAGCCCAGTCGGGCAGCAAGCCAGGAGCTAGAGACGAGGCGCTCAGGGTGGGCGTACTGCTGGAACTGGGGGTGCGGGTCGTGCGGAACAGCCATCGGATACTCCCTTGGCGCAAGTTGGGTGGGTGGGACTTTCTGACGTTTATCGTCAATTGCATATCTAGTTTACGGGTCGCGTGGCGAACGGCGGAATAGTCCCCGGTGTGAGCGCTTTCCAACGGCAACAATTGCGTCCGCGGCCACCCCCTGGGATACGCCTCACAGTTGGGGGTAAAAGGAGTGTTTTCAGCGCGCTTGGAGTCCAGGTAGTGCCCTAAAATTTAGCTGAGAGTTAGCGCAAAAACTGTGTTGATTCGTATCACTGGAAAATGGGCTGAAATGGGCTATCTGCCTGGGTATTCGCTGCGTTACGGAGACAATTGAGTGCCGGAAGTCCATGTCTTTTCTTAAAAGGAGTGCCTGTGCACAAGAACATTGTTGTATTCGAGATCGAGGGCGGCTCGGACAAGTACTTCGACGGACACCGCAAGGACACCATGCCAATCGTCAACGCTATCCGCGAAGCCGGTTGGTCCGCTGAGGTCGTCTACTACCGACCAGAGTGGAAGGACGACCTGTACGACTACGTCTCTCAGAACTTCGACGGCTACATCTCTCGCGTTAACCCGGGCAACATCCCGGGTGGTGAGAGGGGCTACTTCGAGCTTCTGACCAGCCTCTCGGTCGCTGGTTTGGTCGGTATGTCCACCCCGGGCGAGATGATGGCTTACGGCGCAAAGGACGCACTGGTCAAGCTCAAGGATACTGACCTGGTTCCGTCTGACACCGCTGCTTACTACGACGTCGAGGCATTCCACAGCACTTTCCCGACCTCCCTGTCCTACGGCGAGCGCGTCCTCAAGCAGAACCGTGGCTCCACCGGGTCCGGCATCTGGCGTGTGCGCATCGCTGACGAAGAGGTTGCTAAGAACGTTGAGCCGGGCACCCCGCTGCCGCTGGACACCAAGCTGAAGTGCACCGAGGCCGTGGACAACCACACCGAGACTCGCGAGCTTGGCGAGTTCATGGATTTCTGTGACCAGTACATCATCGGCGATAACGGCATGCTCGTGGACATGCGCTTCATGCCGCGCATCACCGAAGGCGAAATTCGCATTCTGCTGGTCGGTCCGCACCCGGTCTTCGTGGTTCACAAGAAGCCGGCCGAGGGCGGCGACGCTTTCTCCGCAACCTTGTTCTCTGGCGCGAAGTACACCTACAACAAGCCGGAAGAATGGCAGGACCTCATCGATATGTTTGCTGAGGCTCGCCCCGTCATTGCTGAGAACCTCGGTGGTGACAATATCCCGTTGATCTGGACAGCTGATTTCATGCTGGCAGACGGCGAGGACGGCGAGGACACTTACGTTCTCGGCGAGATCAACTGTTCCTGTGTTGGCTTCACCTCCGAGCTGGATATGGGTATCCAGGAGCTCGTTGCTCAGGAGGCCATCAAGCGCGTTGAGGCTGCTAACAAGTAGTCTCCACAGCTAAGAAAGCCGCACCAATTTGGTGCGGCTTTTGCTTTACGACGTCCTTGCGATGCCTACCTATTCCAGAACTGGGAGACCGAATAGCCGTAGCGATACAGAGCTCGGCGCACGACAGGTAGCGACAGTCCGATCACACTGGATGAGTCGCCATTGATGCCATCGACAAACCAGCCGCCTAGAGCCTCCAAGGTAAACGCGCCAGCGCACTTCAGTGGCTCGCCCGTCGCAGCGTAGGCGTGGATGTCCTCTTCTGGGACTTCAGCGAAATCGAGGGAAGTAATCGCCACCTCAAGGTGCTCGCCCTTTGGTGTCACGACACAGTGACCAGTAATCAGCTCAGCCGTCCGGCCGCTCTGTTGGTGCCAGCGCTCAATGGTCTTTTCTTCCGTGTGGGGCTTGCCCTGCAACTTTCCGTCGAGAAGCAGCATTGAATCCCCGCCAATGACAATGTCATTGGGGTAGGCCGGAGAGACAGCGTGTGCCTTGGCCTGTGCGAGTTCCTCGACGATGCGTACCGGCGATGCGTCCGGAAGGGCTGTAATCACGGCATCCTCGTCGACGTTGGGCGCTACTGTGATGGGCTCGATGCCTGCAGAGCGCAGAATGTGCAGTCGCGAAGGGGAAGTGGAAGCCAAGACGATTCGGGGGCTGCTCATAGTTAGTGATTTTAGTGAGGGCGGAATCGTAAAGCCTAATTTTTGTGACAAACATGCGTGGCTGGCGGGGCGCTAGCGGAATCGTGGGGATCCATCGCTGGCGCGGTGGTAGGTGCTGCCATCGGTCTGGCGTTTGTGTATTTCCTGTTCAAGGTGGTGTGGCCGGTAGTTCGCAACCGTGGTCAGCGCCGGCTGGACCGGGAGCTCGATGATGAGTTTGATAGTGAGTCGCTGGGGGAGCAGCGCCAGTAACAAGCAGTGGCCGAGACCAAGGCAGTAACAAAAACCAAAGCGCCACTACCGAGAAAACTCGATAATGGCGCTTCGTGCTAGCGAATCGACGCAGTTAGCGTGCGGTAACGACTACGCGGTAAACGGTAGCTGTACTAGTAGAAATGGACGTTGCGGAACGTACCCGGTACGTGCTGGTGCGGCTGGTGGAACCCCTCTTCCAGCCGGCCCCAGTCGTTACGCGGGCCGCGGTCCTCTGGGGCACCGCCAGCTGCTGCCATACCCGCGAACAAAAGCGCGAGCGTGGCAGTTTCAGCGTCAGACGGGTTGCCCTTGAGGACGGACATGAACGGTGCAGCCGGGACCGCAGCGGCGTCCTTGTCTTCGGTTGCTGGGGTGTTTTTGGAATCGGTCACAGCGGAATGTTCCCATGCTTCTTGGCGGGTACGTTAACAACCTTGCGATCCAGTAGACGCAGACCCTCAATGATCTGGCCGCGGGTCTCGCTCGGCGGGATAACGGCATCGATGAAGCCGCGCTCAGCAGCCATGTACGGGTTGACCAGGGTGGCCTCGTACTCTGCCTCGTACTCCTTCTGCAGTGCGACGACATCCCTGCCCTCGGCCGCAGCAGCCTTGAGCTCCTTGCGGTAGATGAAGCCGACAGCACCGGAAGCACCCATGACCGCAATCTGAGCGGTCGGCCATGCCAGGTTGATGTCAGCGCCCATGTCCTTGGAGCCCATCACACAGTAAGCTCCGCCGTAAGCCTTACGGGTGATGACGGTAATCTTCGGAACGGTGGCCTCAGCGTACGCGTACAGCAGCTTGGCGCCACGGCGGATGATGCCGTCGAACTCTTGGTTGGTGCCCGGCAGGAAGCCTGGAACGTCAACCAGCATGATGATCGGAATGTTGAAGGCGTCACAGGTGCGGACGAAGCGAGCCGCCTTCTCGGATGCCTTGATGTCGAGGCAGCCAGCGAACTGAATCGGCTGGTTGGCAACGAAACCTACCGAGCGCCCCTCCACGCGACCGAAGCCGATGACCACGTTCTGTGCGTAGTCCTCCTGAATCTCCAGGAAGTCCTCGTCGTCGACCAGGCGGGTGATGACGTCCTTGATGTCGTACGGCTGGTTCGGGGAGTCCGGAATCAGGGTGTCGAGCTCGAGGTCAGTCTCAGTGATGTTGTCAGCGATGGAGCCCTCGAACGGCTCAGCCTCCATGCGAGGAGCCTCAGCGCGGTTGTTGGACGGCAGGTAGCTGACCAATTCCTGAACGAATGTCAGAGCGTCTTCGTCATCAGCAGCGGTGTAGTGCGAAGTACCGGAGGTGCTCATGTGAGTGCCAGCGCCACCCAGCTCGTCCTGTGTGACCTCTTCGCCAGTGACGGTCTTAATAACGTCCGGGCCGGTGATGAACATCTTGGAAGTGCCATCGACCATGACAATGAAGTCGGTCAGAGCCGGGGAGTAGACGTGGCCACCAGCGCAGGCACCCATGATCAGGGAAATCTGTGGGATAACACCCGATGCCTGGGTGTTCCGGAAGAAGATCTGGGAGTAGAGGCCGAGGGAAACAACGCCCTCCTGGATGCGGGCGCCAGCACCCTCGTTGATGCCGATAATTGGGACACCGGTCTTGATGGCCAGATCCATGATCTTGACAATCTTTTCACCGTAGACTTCACCGAGCGCGCCACCGAAGATGGCGCCGTCCTGCGAGAAGACACAGATCTGGCGGCCATCGATGGTGCCGTAACCGGTCACAACGCCATCAGTGACAGGGCGCTTGGCATCGAGGCCGAAGTTCTTGGAGCGGTGACGTGCGAGAGCGTCAACCTCCACGAACGAGCCTTCGTCCAAGAGGAACTCGATACGCTCACGAGCGGTCATCTTGCCCTTGTCGTGGACGCGGTCAATACCGGCCTGGCCCATTGGGGCCTGGGTCTCTGCGAGACGGGCTCGCAGATCGGCCAGTTTTCCAGCAGTAGTGGTCAAATCCGGGGTTTCACCGGTTGATGTATTTGCGGCAGTCGTCATGCCAACTAGTTTACGTTTCGAAAACGGGGGGAGGTAGTTGGGGGCAATCGCTGTTAACAAAAGTAGGGGTAATGACTAGCTCGTTGTTCAGCAAAAAGCCTGCTCTTACAGTGGAATATTGCCGTGCTTGCGCGCAGGCCACGGTACTTTCTTTGAAGTTAGAAGGCGCAGATTTTTTATCACCCGAGTTCGTGTCTCGGAGGGGAGGATGACTTCATCAATTAACCCCCGTTCGGCGGGGCGATAAGGCGTGAGCATGTGTTGCTCGTATCCCTTTTCCAGTTCAGCAATGAGTTCTTTCACACTCTCGGGAGTGCCAAATCTATCGGCCGCTGGGTCTGTTGCGAGAGCTGCTTCGGTGGCGGTTCGAATCTCGGCACGATGGAGGAAGCGTACTGCGCCAGAGGCGCCCATCACGGCGATCTGTGCCGTCGGCCAAGCCAGATTTACATCCGCGCCGAGCCCCTTTGATCCCATCACGCAATACGCGCCGCCGTAGGCTTTGCGCATGGTGACGGTGATTTTAGGAACGGTTGCTTCTGCATACGCATAGAGCAATTTAGCGCCACGGCGCAGAATTCCCTGGTGTTCTTGATTCGAGCCGGGGAGAAAGCCTGGTACATCCACGAGAAAGACGAGTGGAATGTTGAAACAATCGCAGGTTCGGACGAATCGCGCGGCCTTCTCCGCTGCATCGATATCTAGGCAGCCCGCAAACTCCATGGGCTGATTAGCGACAAACCCAACAGATTGACCGTTGAGACGGCCAAGGCCAATTACGACATTGGCTGCCCGGTTTTCCTGGATTTCCAGGAACTCCGCATCGTCGCAAAGCGCGTAGATGACTTCATGCACGTCGTACGGCGTGGAAGGGCTGTCGGGAATGAGACTGTCAAGGGTGCGGTCGGTGTCGGTGATTTCGTCACTGGCGTCGGAGTCCCAGCTGGGCGCGGGGGAGGTTGTGTTGTTGGGGAGGTAGTCGAGCAAATCGCAGACCCAGTCGAGTCCATCTTGTTCGCTAGTGGCGGTGTAGTGGGAGTTTCCGGCGACTTCCATATGTGTGTCGGCGCCGCCAAGCTCGTGCTGGCTGATTTTTTCGCCGGTGACTGTTTCAATTACGTCAGGGCCGGTGACAAACATGCGGGAGTTTTCCTCCACCATGACAACGAAGTCCGTCAGCGCTGGGGAGTAGGCATTTCCACCTGCGCAGGCACCAAAAATGACTGAAATCTGCGGAATGACGCCGCTGGCACGAACGTTGTGGTGGAACGTCTGGGCAATAAAATCCAGTGAGACTGCGCCATCTTGGATGCGGGCGCCGGCACCTTCGTACATGCCAATAAGGGGACGGCCGGTAGTGATGGCAAGGTCCTGAATCTTGACCATCTTTTCGCCGTAGACCTCTCCGAGTGCACCACCGAAGATTGTGCCGTCCTGGGAAAAGATGCAGACCTCGCGGCCGTCTATGGTTCCCCAACCGGTGATAATTCCGTCCGTCACGGGACGTTTGGCTTCCATTCCAAATGCGGTAGTGCGGTGGCGTGCTAGCGTATCGAATTCGACAAAAGACCCTTCGTCCAGCAGGTAGTCAATGCGCTCGCGGGCATTCATGCGCTCAGTCAGTTTGAGCTTGTCGTAGCCTCGCGACCCCATCGGAGTCAGTGCAGCAGTGCGTCGGCGTAGAAGGTCTTCATTGAGAAAAGCGGTGGTGTGTTGCTCCGCCGCCAAACGTGAGGAAATAGTCATGTTATGGAATGTAGTGTTTGAGAAGGAAAATAGTAAAGCAGGTGAGCTGTGATGATTCTCACGCTGTCGTCCCCTTGAGAAAGGCCTCGACGCGCTGAATCCGGCCATAGCGCTAGACTGCTGTGCATGACCGACCCCCGAATTGTTGCTTCCCGCAAGCCTCTTGATGCCGCGCGTGTGCGCGCAGCCGCGCCGGGCTGGAGTTCCATTGAGGTTGTCGAAACCACTGGTTCGACCAACGCCGACCTTCGGAAACAGGCGGCACTGGGGCAGGTGGCAGATCTCAGTGCGCTCATCGCCTCGGAGCAGACCGCAGGTCGCGGTCGGCTGAGCCGTAGTTGGACAGCTCCGGAAGGTGCATCCATTGCGCTCAGCACACTGCTGCGCCCGCAAGGGCTCGCACCGGAGCAGCTGGGGCTCTTGCCCTTAGTCGCAGGTCTCGCAGTCGTCGATGCTGTCGTAGAGGTCGTGGGGCTGGTGCCTGAGCGCGTATCCCTGAAGTGGCCGAACGATGTCCTGGTTGACGGTCGTAAGCTCTGCGGAATTCTGGTAGAGGCTGCTTCGCTGACGCCACCAGCTCTCATTCCAGGAATCGGCATCAATGTTTCTCTGCAGGAAGACGAGTTGCCTGTGCCACACGCCACTTCGCTATACCTGGCGGGCGCAGACAACCTCGACCGCGACGACATCTCCGCTGGTGTGCTGCGTGCGCTGGGACGTCGTCAAGCACAGTGGCGAAAGGGCGATGCTGAGTTGCTGCGGGACTACGAGGCGGTGTGCGCGACCATCGGCTCGAACGTGCGCGTGGAGTTGCCGGGGGATCGCGTGCTGGTCGGCAAGGCGGTTGGTGTGCGTGCCGACGGCGAATTGATTGTCACCGACGAAGCTGGCACAAGCCACTTTGTTGCGGCCGGTGACGTGTTCCATGTTCGTGCCACTGACGGCGGCTATGGATCCCCGCAGACTGACTCGGACCGGAGGTAGTGCTGTATGGCCTTTCCCGATGATGAGTTGGACACGCGCGAGGCAATTCTGCTGGACACCAATCCAACTTTTGGTCGGCTGGTGTGGCCGCTCTTGGAGCTCATGGTTATCACCGGCGTCTGCTGGTTGCTGATTGGCTTTATCGACGGCCCTGCGATTGCTCCGGGAGACTTACAGGGTGTGCGTCAGCTGCTGCTGTTTGCGTGGCTGGGGCTTATTCTCTGGCGCGTTGTTCGTCCGGTACTAGGTTGGCTGGGGGAGCGGTTTGTGCTGACTGATAGGCGGATTATTTTGCGCCGCGGCATTGTGCGTCCGCAGGTGGTCTCGATTGATCTGCGTTCGGTGCGTGCGGTCAATCGCAAGGGCGGCGTGTTGTATCTGCAGACACGCAGTTTCGGCCCGCCGCTGGCTGTGGAAGATATTCCCAGCTCTCGTAAGGTGGCTAAGTTGGTCTCCCGGTTGACTTAGAATTTTGGGTCATAACCTACAATCAGGGGTGTGATTGCTTCGGATACCCCTGAAAACTCCACTAATTCCACTTCTGATTCCGCTGCAGCGCTAACTGCTGCGCAGCACCCCGCGCATGCTGATGGCGTGCCGGTTGTGGCGGTGATTGGTGATGGTCAGCTGGCTCGTATGATGCAGACTGAGGCCATTGAACTGGGACAGTCCATCCGTTTGCTTGCCGGTTCGCCGGATTCTTCCGCAGCGCAGGTGTGTGCGGACGTTATCATCGGCGACTACCACGTCTGGGAGGACGTTGAACGCACTGTCGCTGGTGCGCAGGCCGTGACTTTTGACCATGAGCACGTTCCCACCGATTTTCTCAACAAGCTGACCGAGATGGGCTACTCGGTTCAGCCTCAGCCTTCAGCGTTGCTGTACGCGCAGGATAAGCTGCTGATGCGCCAGCGCCTGGAGGAACTGGGTGCTCCGGTACCTGCCTACGCTGCTATCGAGTCCGTCCAGGATGCCGAGGCCTTCTTCGACCGCGTTGACGGCGCCGTCTGCCTGAAGGCCCGCCGTGGCGGTTACGACGGTCACGGCGTGTGGTTCCCGAAGGACCGCGAGGACCTGCGCACGCTTGTCGACGAACTGTTGGGCAAGGACGTGCCGCTGATGGCCGAACGGAAGGTCGCGCTGGTTCGCGAGCTGTCGGCCATGTGTGCCCGCACACCGTCGGGTGAGGTCAAGGCCTGGCCAGTCCTCGAGTCTGTGCAGCGTGACGGCATCTGTGTTGAGGCAATCTGCCCGGCGCCGGGGCTTTCCGACGAGCTTGCGAGCGCGGCCGAAAGACTCAGTGTGACCATCGCTTCCGAGTTGGGAGTAACCGGTGCGCTGGCAGTTGAGCTGTTCGAGACCGTCGATGCCGATGGCAATCCGGAGATCTACGTCAACGAGTTGGCGATGCGCCCGCACAACACTGGCCACTGGTCGCAGGACGGCTGTGAGACCAGCCAGTTTGAGCAGCACCTGCGTGCAGTTGCTGACATGCCACTGGGTTCCACTCGCCCGACTGCGCCGGTGACGGTGATGGTCAATACGCTCGGTGGTGATGAGGCCTCGGATGTGCCGATTGCGCAGCGCTTTGCTGAGGTTTGGCGCCGCTTCCCATCGGTGAAGATTCACTGGTACGGCAAGGATTGGCGCCCAGGACGTAAGCTGGGTCACGTCAATCTGTGTGGTTATGACGCAAGCGCGGAGGGCATTGCCGAGACCCGTCGAATTGCCAACCTAGCTGCTGGTTACGTAGTCGATGGAGTATGGGCAGACGGCTACACGGCATGAAGCTAGCGCCGATTAAAGCTAGCGCCTTTAAAAATTAGATTGCTATCTCAAGGAGACAATATTGGCTGAAGCAAACCAGGTGGCAAGCCCGAAGCTGGCCAACGCAACCGGTCCGTTGGTTGGTCTGATTATGGGGTCGGACTCAGATTGGCCGACCATGGAGCCGGCAGCTGAGGTACTGGCTGAGTTCGGAATTCTGTTTGAGGTAGGCGTGGTCTCTGCGCACCGTACTCCGGAACGCATGATTGATTACGCAAAGTCGGCCGCTGATAAGGGCTTGCGCTGCATTATTGCAGGTGCCGGTGGTGCTGCGCACCTACCGGGCATGGTGGCGTCTGCCACTCCTCTGCCGGTTATCGGCGTGCCCCGTGCACTCGAGAACATGGAGGGCGTCGACTCGCTGCTGTCGATTGTTCAGATGCCGGGCGGCGTTCCGGTGGCAACCGTCGGCGTGGGCGGCGCTAAGAATGCTGGCCTGCTGGCTGTGCGTATCCTCTCGGCTGGTTACCCGGAGCTCATTGTGGCGATGGAGAACTACCAGGCCAATATGCGCGATGAAGTCCTGGAAAAGGACGAGCGCCTGCGCAAGAAGCTGATGGGTGAGTAGGGCGTCCAGCCAGCCCCCACGCTACCCGCGCATATGAACTGCGGGGTAGTGGAACGTGTCCGGGTCGGCGGTCTCCCAGGCTTCGGCCCAGTTGTGGAAGCGAGTTCCGCTCAGCAGCTCGCCTGGCTGCAGCCAGTTGTAGAGCTCCGCGTAGGTCTCACCGACCTGCTCATTGGTGCGGCGCAGCAGGTGGGATGGCCCCAGCTCAGAGAAGCTATTCAGGCCCATCGATGCCAATAGGCTAGCTGCTTCCGCGACCGTGGCATTGTGATAGTTGGCCACACGCTGACCCTTGTCGTCGACATCGAGGGCCTTCCACAAGCTCGAATCCTGGGTAGCCACACCCACCGGGCAGGTGTTTGTGTGACATAGCTGAGATTGAATACAGCCGGTGGCCATCATCATGCCGCGAGCCGAGTTCACAAAGTCAGCGCCGATGCACATGCGCTTCACAATGTCGAAGCCAGTAATGACCTTGCCGGACGCACCGAGCTTAATGCGATCTCTCAGACCGGCACCTACGAGCGCGTTATGGACGAGAATCAGGCCGTCGGTAAGCGGCAAGCCAACGCGGTCGGAGTATTCCAGTGGTGCAGCGCCGGTGCCGCCTTCAGCACCGTCGACGATGATGAAGTCCGGGGTGATGTTCTCTTCCAGCATGGCCTTGCACACGGCGAGGAACTCAAGCTGGGAGCCAACACACAGCTTGAAACCGACCGGCTTGCCCCCGTTGAGCTCGCGCATGGTGCCCATAAACCGAACAAGTTCCCGCGGGGTGGAGTAGACGCGGTGGTACGGCGGGCTCATCACACCCTTGCCAACTGGTACGTGGCGAGTAGCCGCGATCTCTTCATTGACCTTGTGCCCTGGCAGCATGCCGCCGAGTCCCGGCTTTGCACCCTGGCTAACTTTCAGATAGGTTGCCTTGACCTGCGGAATCTTAGCCTTTTCGCGGAAGAGCTCCGGGTCGAAGTCGCCATCCTCAGTGCGTGCACCGAAGTAACCGGACCCCAGTTGCCAATAAAGGTCGGCACCATACTTCAAGTGGTAAGGGCTGATAGCGCCCTCGCCAGTGTCCTGTACGAAGTTGCCCAGCTTCGCGCCCTTATTCATTGCCATGACAGCGTTAGGAGACAGAGAGCCGAAACTCATGGCTGAGATGTTGAAGATAGACGCTGAGTACGGCTGGGTGCAGTCCGGGCCACCGATATCTACGCGCGGATCCTCGATGACGTGTTGGCTCGGCGCCATCGAGTGGCGGACGTACTCGTAACCGGGCGCGTTAATCTTTCGCTCAGTACCGAAGGACTTCTTTGAGGACAGCCCCTTCGCACGCTCGTAGACCACGGTACGAGTATCGCGGTCGAACGGAGCGCCGTCGAAATTGCGCTCGATGAAGTACTGCTGCATCTCAGGGCGAATGGTCTCACCCATGTAGCGCAGATGGCCGATGACCGGGAAGTTCCGCAAGATGGAGTGCTTCCGCTGAAGCATGTCATAGATAGCCACAACATCCAGGAAGAGGATGAAGGCCATCAGAATCCACCACCACGGGCTCAAATCCCATACAGCCAGTGCGCCCAAGACGTTGATGAGGGCGAGAATCGCAAGAATATATGGTCGGGTAATCACGGTTTCCAGGTTATCGCGACTGCCGAAAGCGCCTCTCGTCGGAGGGGACGTGATTAAATCACACGGGCTTTTTCGGCCGTAGAAATAGCAGCGACACGCTCGTTATCGCCACCGCGCACGACGACGGCAGCACCTCCACGAACCCAAGCGGACAGCACATTACGTGCCCATTTATCCGCGCTGACCTGTGGAGAATCAGGTTCCAGCCAGCCGTCGGAAACAATGCGAGAACCGGGCGTGAGCTGCATTTCATCCGCGTAGTCTCCAGCCGACGAAAGCAGATTAGCAGCAGACTTCTCCCCAATAACGGGGGTTTGGTCGGAGTCCGGGCCTGCGCCTAGATACGCGTCTGGGTGGAAACGAACTTCCGGACCGAAGTCAATGACTCCCGGTGGAATATCATCACCGCATTCCACGACACCGCGGCCAAAGGAATCGTCAGTAAGCACGGCGATATAGGCGTCCGGGAACTTCTCTTCCCATGAACTGACGTTAGCGGTAGTGGTGAAAACAACCAGCGGCTCTTCATCGCTAACGGTGACACCAGCGCGCTCACAGCCGAGGATGATGCAGGCGGACTGCCAAATCAGCGGCAGGTCAATCCACGCCTGATCTCCAGCGACAAGGTCGAACTCATCGTGCAGCATGTTGGCGATCTTGCTGGCCCAGTTGTCCAGAGTTTGAGCCGACAAATCGGTACGACCGCCGGTAGTTTCGTCATAACAGGTCAAACGAGGCACGGACGGGTCAGCCTCGAGAAGTGTCTTCAGAATCTCCACGCCTCCAAGGGTAACGAGAATTGCGCGATGCCGTCGGCGTGAAGAACTAGCCACCTAACTCAACAGCAGGGTGAACAAAAGGACCGTCGGCAAGCAGGCGATTGTCGTAATCACGCCACAATCGCGCGCCTGCTCAAGGTTCCGGCCGAAACGGGAGGCGAAGGTGTAGACGTTCTGGGCTGTCGGCAGGCCGGCGATAATCACAGCTGCCAGCAGCGCATGCCCGCTGAGACCAAAGACAAAATGGCCGAACAGGAGAGCCAGCGCGGGGTGCAGGAAAAGCTTCAGCGTAGACGCCACCACAACGGCGCGACGAGGGGAGCGGCCGGCTTCCATAAACGGCATGCCATGCAAACTAATACCGAAGGCCAAAAGTGCCATTGGCACCGCGGCCTGCCCCAATAGCCCCACTGGATGCGCTACGAACTGAGGTACTTCGATAGCAAACGCATTAACCGCAAGTCCCACCATCGCCGCCAGAAAGATCGGGTTCTTCAGCGGTGCCATGATGACATTGCGCGGTCGGAACTGACCGCGGTTAGTGAGGATTTCCAGCACGGTCATGGAAGCGGGCGCATAGAAGGCAATCTGAAAGATAAGGGCTGGGACGACGGCGGTAGCGTCGTGAAGCACTGCGACAGCGATGGGCACGCCGAGATTAGCGACGTTGTTGTAACTCGACGACATCGCGCCGACCACAGCATCGGCGCCGCGCTGTTTGAACATGGGTGCCACAAAGATCCGGTAAAACGCCGCCGTGCCAAGCGCCGACAGTGCCGCGACGCCAAACGCCGAACCGAAGATGCTCGCCGAATCCGCCGTCGCGAGCGTGTGCGCGAGCATGCACGGCATCGCAATCCAGAACACGACCATATTCAGGGTAAAAGATGCCCGCTTATCGACGATCTCACTGCGCCCAAACAACCAGCCAACAATGATCAGTACTGCGACGGAACCAAAGCCGGTGAATATTTCGGTGAGAGCGGGCATAAGTGCATATTTTAGACAATAAAAAACGGACCCAATCCAATCCCCTTGGTGGGGAAGGACTGAGTCCGTTTTACGCTGTTATCGCATGTATCGTCATGCGGCCAGCGCGTAAATAAGGCCTTTCGGCGGGTATTCGAATGATCGGCTCCCGCCGACCAGCCATCTTTAGCGGCTGGTGAACGGCAGGAGTGCCATCTCGCGGGCGTTCTTCACAGCGGTAGCGACCTGGCGCTGCTGCTGCGGAGTCAGACCGGTGACGCGGCGGGAACGAATCTTGCCACGGTCAGAGATGAACTGGCGGAGCAGGTTAATGTCCTTGTAATCAACCTTCTCAACGCCTGCGGCCTTGAGCGGGTTCTTCTTCGGGCGGCGGGACTGCTCCATCCGCGCCTTCTTGTTAGAGTGATTGCGCTTCATTGGTGCTCCTCGACTTACCAGCTGGACTTACGGACGCCCGGGAGTTCGCCACGGTGGGCCATCTCACGAACGCGGACACGGGACAGACCGAACTTGCGGAGGTAGCCGCGCGGGCGACCATCTGCAGCGTCACGGTTGCGGACGCGAATCGGGGACGCGTCACGCGGCTGACGGTTCAGCTCGTACTGTGCGTCCATGCGCTCTTCGTCAGTGGAGTGCGGAGACTTGATGATGCGCTTCAGTTCAGCGCGACGTTCTGCATAACGAGCGACGATTTCCTTGCGCTGCTCGTTCTTGGCAATCTTGGACTTCTTAGCCATGAATTAGCGCTCCTCGCGGAATTCGACGTGCTTGCGGACAACCGGATCGTACTTCTTAATGGTGATACGGT
>NZ_KV836270.1:511735-521860 GCF_001838295.1 Corynebacterium sp. HMSC074C04 | reverse complement strand
TTGTTCTTACGGGTCACGTAGGTGTAACCGGTGCCCGCAGTGGACTTCAGCTTGATGATTGGACGAATGTCATTACGTGCCATTTTTTAGATCTTCTCCCCACGTGCACGAATCTGAGCAACAACAGCCTCGATACCGTACTTGTCGATGGTCTTCAGACCCTTCGGGGACACATTCAGAGTGATGTGACGCCCCTCAGAGGCGAGGTAGAACTTCTTACGCTGCACGTTGGGGTTCCAACGGCGCGACGTGCGCCGGTGGGAGTGGGACACGGTCTTGCCGAAAGACGGCTTGCGTCCCGTAACCTGGCAAATCGCCGACATAGGGATTCCTTTGCTTCCTTGCCGCCCAATGCCGAAATCACTGGTGCGCCACACCGGATTATTGAATAACCGAGGAATCCACCTGGCCTTTTCCGGGGCGCTGCCCACTGACACTCGACGCTGAGCGCGTAAACGAATAACTAGACAACAGCGAGAGAACAGTTTACACACGAGTTGCGGGATAACCTAATCGCTGTTCCACTGTGGTTTTCTCGGGGCGACTCTCGAGCGTCGTCATAGAGTTCGTGCTTGTCGACGGGCTTTAGTGTAGGGCCTTTTTTTTAATTTTCGGGCTCGAGCCTGTAATATTCCATCGAGTGTCACATGCCGGTTTGTAGAAATATTGACCTGGTGCGTGTCATTGTAAGTCGTGTTCGTACCCAACTCAGGCACGATTCTCCCGCTGTTAGCTGGGTGAAAGCGACCTGAAGTTCAATCCTGAGGGAAACGAGAATTAATGAAGAAGGACATCCATCCTGATTACCACCCGGTGGTTTTCAAGGACGCAGGCACGGGTCACTCTTTCCTTACCCGTTCCACCGCCACCTCCGACCGCACTGTCGAGTGGGAAGACGGTAACGAGTACCCGCTGATCGTCGTTGACGTCACCAGCGAGTCGCACCCGTTCTGGACCGGTGCTCAGCGTGTCATGGACACCGCTGGTCGCGTCGAGAAGTTCCAGCGTCGTTACGGTAACCGCATTCGCCGCGCGAAGAAGAACTAAGAATAGGAGGGGAATAAGAAAATGGCAGTACCAAAGCGTCGCATGTCGCGAGCTAACACCCGCGCCCGCCGTTCCCAGTGGAAGAGCAACAACGTCGCTCTCCAGGAAGTCAAGGTAAACGGCCGCGTCTACAACGTTCCTCGTCGCATCGCCAAGGCTGTTCAGCTCGGCCTGGTTGACGTCGAGAAGTTCTAACGCGCATCTTTAAGGATGCTGACATCGTTCCTCGCTGAATCCCAGAGCGCTTTGAGCGTGCAGAGTGCGTTCAGTGCGTAAGGAACGGTTGATAAAGAGCTTTTAACCTCACCCCATCGCTTGTACTTGGCGATGGGGTGAGGTTTTTCAGTTGTATGGCCCAGTTTTTGCGAGCTCTCTCACGAAGAATCTGTGTCACATTTACACTCACCTTATATTTTCAAGGCACAATGGGCAGTATGAAGATTTTGGTAGTTGACGACGATCAAGCGGTACGCGAAGCGTTGCGGCGATCGTTGACTTTTAATGGCTACACGGTCGAGCTCGCTGAGGATGGCGCAGAGGCCTTGGAAAAGATCGCCAAGGATCGTCCGGATTTAGCCATTCTGGATGTCATGATGCCGAAGCTCGACGGCCTCGATGTTTGCCGTCGGCTTCGCAGCGAAGGCGATGATTTGCCGGTCATGATGTTGACTGCACGTGATTCGGTCTCCGAGCGCGTAGCTGGTCTTGATGCCGGCGCAGACGACTACCTGCCTAAGCCTTTCGCATTGGAAGAGCTACTCGCTCGTGTGCGTTCACTCCTTCGTCGTTCTGCTTTGGAAGTGCCTGCGATGGAAGATGCCGCAACTCTGCAGTTTGAGGATCTCTCCTTGGACCCGGAAACTCGTGAGGTCTTCCGCGGTGAACGCCGCATTAGTCTCACTCGTACAGAATTTGCGCTGCTGGAATTGCTGATGAGCAACCCTCGGCGTGTACTCTCCCGTACCGCCATTTTGGAGGACGTCTGGGGGTATGACTTCCCGACGTCCGGAAATGCGCTTGAGGTCTACATTGGCTACCTGCGTCGCAAGACTGAGGCAGAGGGAGAGCCGCGTCTGATTCACACTGTGCGTGGTGTCGGTTATGTGATGCGGGAGACCGCACCGTGATGTTGCGCCGTCGTCGTTTGACCGGCGGTGGCGTGCAATCAGATCAGCGTTCCGCCACCGAGGTCACCCCGGGACAAGGTGCCGGTGAAAAGCAAGAGAAGTCCGCGGATGCTGAGAGGACGGTAGGGGAGTCCCTCGTTGATCTGCCCCGGAGTTCGCGTATCCCTTCACTGCGTTGGCGGCTGACCATTTTGACGGCGCTCATTGTGGCGATGTCTGTGGGGCTGATGACGTTGGCTGCGTTTTTTACTGTGCAGGCAACGCTGTACCGCGAAGTGGATAGTAACCTCCGTAGCCAGGCGGAAAAACTGCTTATGTCCCCGTATGCGTCGGAGTTTGCCATTGGTCCCTCTTTTGAGGCGGACTCAAACAGGATTCTGAACCCCGATTTGGATGCGGTGTACTTTGCCCACGGCAGTGTGGCGGGTAAGGGCGGTGGCTCAATCTCTATTGGTGGTCCGGAACTCGCAGTGTTGCGAGGGAATCGCCAGGAATCGATTCGTACCGATGAGTACAACGGCCGTCGTGTATATGCCGTCCGCGCCGAAGATGGTGCGACGCTGATTCTCTCGCAGGACTTGAACTCGACGCAGTCGGTCTTGAAATCGCTCGGTGCAGTGCTGCTGAGTATTTCTGCAATCGGAATTCTCTTCGCCATCGGATCAGGTATTACGGTGGCAACAACGGGTCTGCGTCCGGTCACTCGGTTGCGCATTGCCGCGGAGCGAGTAACGGAGACCGATGAGCTGCGCCCAATCCCTGTGGAGGGCGACGATGAGCTTGCGCGCTTTACCCGCAGCTTCAATGAGATGTTGGCTGCACTTCAAGCGTCGCGCATTAAGCAGGCGGAGCTGGTTGCAGATGCTGGTCATGAGTTGAAGACCCCGCTGACGTCGTTACGCACAAATATTGAACTGCTGATGATGGCCTCCCGCTCGGGAGCGGCAATCTCGGATGCGGATCGCGCGGATCTGGAAGCTGACGTCATCGCACAGCTGGAAGAGTTGTCGACATTGGTTGGTGACCTCGTCGATTTGGCACGCGAAGATGGGCCGCAACAGGTTATTGAACATGTCGATGTCGATGAAATCATTTCCACGTCGTTAGCGCGTGTTGAACGTCGTCGGCCGGATATCACTTTCGACGTGCAGACCACTCCGTGGTATGTCTACGGGGATCCGGCGGGGCTTGGCCGGGCAGTTTTGAACTTGATGGACAACGCTGCAAAGTGGTCGCCAGAAAATGGCACCGTGCGGGTTCGTCTGACGCCACTCAGCGAGGTTGTCGCTGAATTCACGGTGGCGGACTCGGGGCCGGGTATCCCGAAGGAAGATCGTCACAAGGTCTTCGAGCGGTTCTACCGTTCCATTCAGTCACGGTCTATGCCTGGATCCGGCCTGGGGTTGGCCATTGTGAAGTCAGTCATCGTCCGCCACGGGGGCACGATTACTGCCGATGAATCCGACGATGGCGGTGCTTTGATGCGGGTGACGCTGCCGGGCAGCCCGTACAGCGGGAGAGATGAAGACTCCGAATCAGCTCAAGAGCCTAGCTAGAAACGCATATCCCCACGTCAAAGTCGATGTAATCCCCGCTGCGTGCGGCCTTTTAAGGAAGTGCGTGGCGGGGATTCGGTGTTTCATTCGGGGAATTTTCGGCGAGACTGCAGACTGCTCTCAGCCAATTGTTAGACAGACAGTGCAAGGTATTACGTATGAGCAACTCTTTCAACGATTCCTCGCGAGGAGATGAGCGGGGACACTACTCCTCGCAGTCTCACAACTTCAGCGAGAACCGTGCCATGGGGGATGCTGGTGAGACAAGCCAGTTTTCTGTCAATGAGCGCGGCTGGGAGAATTCCCACTACAACACCATCCCGTCTCAGCCGAACGGCGCTTACGGAGGCGGTTCAGAGTGGGACGTTCCGGCCAATCAGCAGAAGACCAAGGGTGCCCAGGGGGCTAAGGGCATGGGGGCGCTGGCAGTCGCTGCCCTGATGCTGTGCTCGGCCGGTATTGGTGGCGGTGTCGGCGCATGGGTAGTTCACAACTCGCAGTCGTCGGTCCCCGCGGACAACGCGCTGGATAAGCCTGCGGAAACCCGCCAGGTAGCAGCAGCTGAGGGGTCCGTGGAGAAGGTCGCGCAGAAGGTCCTTCCCAGTGTCGTCTCCATCACCACTGCCTCGGAGCGGGGCACGGCGTCGGGGTCAGGCTCCATTCTGTCGTCCGACGGTCTGGTCCTGACGAATAATCACGTCGTCGCAGGCGCGGGCCCGGACGCACAAATGGAAGTCTTGCTGGCCGACGGCACGACGCACCCGGCAACTCTGGTTGCAGGGGATGCAGCTACTGATATCGCCGTTATTCGAATTGAAGGTGTCAACGGGCTGCGCCCAATTTCACTGGGCAATTCCTCGCAGGTCCAGGTTGGCCAGGAAGTGGTGGCCGTTGGCTCGCCACTGGGACTGACCTCCACCGTTACGCAGGGCATTGTCTCCGCTAAGAATCGTCCGGTCACCGCCGCGGGTGAAGACGGTCAGTCCTCGGTCATTGATGCAATCCAGACCGACGCGGCGATTAATCCGGGTAACTCCGGTGGAGCGCTAGTGGATATGGAAGGCAACCTTATCGGTGTGCCCAGCGTGATTGCCTCTAACAGTGCGGGATCGGAGCAAGCGGGCAGCATTGGCCTTGGTTTCGCTATTCCGGTTAATCAGGCTCGTCGCATAGCGGAAGACCTGATTGATTCCGGTAAGGCCCGGATGCCTGTCATTGGTGCCCAGATTGATTCGCGTCCGATTGCACGTGGTGCACTGGTGCGGGAGGTAACGCCAGGCGGCCCAGCTGACAAAGCGGGACTGAAAGACGGTGACCTGATTACCAAGGTTGATGACCGCACACTTGACAACGGCGTTGCACTAATTGCGGCTATCCGCTCGCATCGGATCGGGGATTCTGTCACACTTACAGTTACAGATGAGCGAGGCGGCAACGAGCGAACAGTCGATGTCACCTTGGCAGAAGCCCAGGATTGATAAGCAGCGTGGTGGAGTAGTAGCTCACCATCTGTAAAAGATTTTCGAGTGAAACTTCGAGTGTAGAGCTGTGGGAGAAAGCGAGTTAGAGCAGATGAGTGAAACTGTGAGTACTGAGCCAAGTGACGTTAACCTCGCTGAGATGGAGCGTCTTATCAACGACGACGGCCAGGTCCGAAATGCGTTTGTAGTCCTCGTGGGCGATCATTTCGAGAACCCGGATGCTGCGGCTTCGCTCATGGTTGAGCTGTTGGAAGAAGACGGCTACTCGGTCGATGCTGTGGTCAGTACGGGTGCAGTGAAGCGTGAGATCCGGAAGGCGCTCGATACCGCTGTTGTTGGTGGCGCGGATTTGGTCGTCACGGTGGGAGGCGTTGGCGTTGGGCCTCGTGCGAAGACCCCGGATGCCACTCGCAAAGTTCTCGATGTACGACTGCAGGGCATTGAGCAGGCTATTCGTAACTCCGGTATGGGAGCCGGCGCCTTGGATGCGGGGCTGTCACGCGGGTTGGCTGGTGTGTCCGGTCAGACGGTGATTATCAATCTCGCGGAGTCGCGCGCTGCAGTGCGCGATGGCATGGCGACAATTCTCCCGCTGGTCTCTCATGTGCTTGATGATCTCTGCCGCTGGAGCGTCTAGGAATGGGCGACGCCAATCAGCCCAATCAGCCCGAGCAAGCTGCGCCGCGCAGTGGCAGTCGTAGGCAACGTCGTCGCGCAGGTGCACCGGCGAAAAACTTTGCCCAGTCGCGCAGTGCGAAAACCGCGCGCACAGTGCGCTATCACGATGAATCTCCGGAGGATGCTCGTGGTTTTGATGCGGACTACTGGACAAAACAGCGCCCACCCCATTGGGGATGAGCGCTGTGCAAAGGCGTTAGTTGGCTTCTTGTCGGAAGGTCTCAACTAACAGCTAGAGGCTAGTTCAGTTCCGACTTCGGCTTGCCGTTCTGTTCTGCCAGCAGGTCACGAATCTCGGTCAGCAGGTCAGCCTCGGTGACCTCCGGCTCAGCGGAGGTCTCCAGGCGAGCCTCACGCATCGAGTTGAACTTGTTCATCGGAGCAACGATGACGAAGTAGACAACCGCTGCGACCAGCAGGAAGTTGATTACTGCGGTGATGACAGCTGCAAAGTCAAGGTAGGTCGACGGGTTGCCGCTGATGATTTCGAAGCCAAGGCCAGTAACCTCAGCGCCACCGATGGTGTTCAGCAGCGGCTCGAGCAGGCTTTCGGTGAAAGCAGTGACGATTGCGGTGAACGCAGCACCGATGACAACACCGACCGCCAGGTCGATGACGTTGCCGCGCATGATGAACTCTTTAAAGCCCTTAAGCATAGGAAATTTCCTTCTGTAGAAACGGAACAAACCAAACGAGACCTGTGAGTCATCGCGTAGCTCAATGCAGGCCCATACGATTTCAGAAACAGGGAAGTGCGCTGTCCGGCAGTGTCACTCTTCTTAGTTCTAATCGTAATTTTGAATTGCCGAGCCATTGTATCCCGACACCAAGTTATGGGACAAGTCAACTTTCTACGGAAAACGCTGTTCAGGGCCATGAAATCTTGTAATCAGTGAGACTTTGGTCACTAACCCGAGAGTAACAGTGTGAGCGGGGACGTTAGCGATGTCGCTGCCACCACCTCCGCGGCACCAGTGGGCAGTGCAACCAAAACCACCTCTTCGTCGACGATGTTGACCACCTTTGCCCCGTGTGCAAGCGGCGCTGCCATCCCGCGCTCATCCGCGGTCGACACAATATCCACGCTGTCACCAGTGCGAAGAGCGGACACGATGCCCACATCAGTCAACGTGATGGCAATAATTTTGCTTTCCGACATCCCAGTCAACGACTTGGCTAGTGATGGGCCGACCATTCGCTGCTCTGTAAGTATCTCTCCTGGTGACATGCCGGTGGCCAGGGTGCGTCCCCGCACAGCAGCGATGTCCGTTACGGCCCCGCCAGGAACGAGATCCCGGGGAATGTCCTTGAAAGCCACATCTTGTTCTGCCACCGATGCGCCACCGGCAATGGATTTGGCGCTAATCATGACCCGGATATGGCCGCTGCGAGGTGTCAATGACTCCACCGCCGCCAGTCCGACGGCACATAGGAAAACTGTGACTGCAACTATTCGCCGAATAGTTGCGGGGCGGGGCTTTCGGAATGGACGCGGAAACCGGGACGAGTGTTTTGGGTTCATATTAAGTTAGGCGCGAAAAACCCGGAATCGGTTCCATTAAACCTGTGAAATCCCCGCTGGCGTGATCACATAATCGGCGGGAACGTCGTGCTCATCGTAGGCAAGCTCCGTGCGCAACTCGGTGTCGAAAACCGCAACAGCGATGACAGCAGCTCTCGCCCCATCCGTATCGCCGTCGCGTCGAGCGAAAACCAAGCTGCGATCGTAATAACCAGCGCCACGCCCTAACCGCATCCCAGTTTGGGGGTCGGCCGCAACTGCCGGCAGAATAATGGCGTCGGCAACACCTAGCTCCTTCGGGCCGGCGGCGCTTTCCATCGAAACAGGTTCCAAGAGTCCAAATCGCCCTTTGCTGAAGCCGTCGGTGTAGTAACCCCAGTGCAGCGGCTGTGGCGGACCGGGCGGGCAGACGGGAAGCAGAATTCGTGCTCCGGGAACCGCGTTGGCCAAAGCCTCCACAAAGCCCTGGCCGGGCTCACCATCAGTCGAACTAGAAACGCTTGCACCGGGCTCGTCGCCAGCGGGGACATAAGCGGCGATGACGGGTTTTGTGAGGTCACCGACGGTATTGGATAACCATTCTTGCAACCGCTGTACCAGTGCTTCGTCGTCAAGCATGCGCTCACGCTGCCCCTTGGCGGCGCGTGCGGCGAGTACCTCGTGCCGTGTGCGGGTTTTGAAATCGGACGTGGTTTCGGGAAGCGGAGCCATACCTGCAAACCTACTCTGTCAGGTAGGGGAGCGGCCTCGGTCGTCAGCGCAGGAGAAAATTTCTGATTGACGCGTTGAAAAAAGCGGGGTCAGCCTCCGAGCAAATGGAAGTTATATAGGTATCGTTGCCATTATGGTCTCATCGTCTAAAGAGTCTGGTTCGGACATGACTACTCCGGTTCGAACTGTCATCGTTCCTGCCGCGGGCATGGGTACGCGATTCTTGCCTGCCACCAAGACAGTGCCGAAAGAATTGCTGCCCGTGGTTGATACGCCGGGCATCGAGATGATTGCTGAAGAGGCCGCCGCCACTGGTGCGCAACGCCTGGCTATTGTCACGGCGCCGAGTAAGGATGGCGTGCTGGGGCACTTCGACCCACGCCCGGATCTTGAGCAGACTCTCGCCGAGCGTGGCAAGGACAAAATTGCAGCGAAGGTACGCCGCGCCACCGAGGTCATTCGCGTGGAATCCGTTGTCCAAGATCGACCGCTGGGCCTGGGGCATGCGGTGTTGGTCGCAGAGCCGCTGCTCGAAGACGATGAGGACAGCGTTGCTGTCATGCTTCCCGACGATCTCGTGCTCCCAGTGGGCGTGATGGATCGCATGACGGAAGTGCGCGAGCGCTTTGGCGGCTCGGTGCTATGTGCGCTGGAAATTCCTCACGAAGAGGTCTACAACTACGGTGTCTTCGATATTGAGGACGCCACCCCGGCGGAGTCGGGTGAGCTCGGTGAGAACGCGGCTGATGCTGATGCTTGGGACGATGTGAAGCGAGTCAAGGGCATGGTGGAAAAGCCGGACCCTGCGGATGCTCCATCCAACTTCGTGGCAGTCGGACGTTACTTGCTCGATCGTGCCATCTTCGATGCGCTGCGCCGCATCCCCGCGCGGTAAGGGCGGCGAATACCAGCTCACCGATGCAATTGAGCTGCTGATTCAAGAGGGGCATCCGGTTCATGTGGTCGTCCACAAGGGGTTCCGCCATGACCTGGGAAATCCTGGTGGCTTCATTCGCGCTTGCGTAGACTTTGGACTCAGGCATCCGGACTACGGCGAGGGGCTGCGCGAGTATATGCAGCAGCGTCTGGCGCAGGATGAACAGGCTTAAAGCCTTTTTATAGAGGCTGTACTTATCTAGAGGCTTGTACTGAGAAGCTGAATAGCCATAAAGCGCACCGCGGGTTGGTGCCGAGGAAGGTAAAACATGCGTTCTGTGGAAGAACAGTTGGCGGCAATCACCGCGCACGCTGTGATGCCTGATCCTGTGCGCGTTGCTATTTCGGAATCCCTCGGCATGCTGTGCGCTGAAGATGTCATCGCAGAGCAGCCGTTGCCGGGATTCGTGCAGTCAGCAATCGATGGTTATGCAGTGCGCGCTGTCGATATCGTCGGCGAATCTGGTTCTTTACCTCCGGATGCGCGTCAGAGTGATGTTGATTTTCGCGAGGTCGAGCTGCCTGTTGTCGGTGAGGTGACAGCCGGCTCTCACCACCCGATGCGTCTCCAGCCGAAGCAGGCCGTGCGCGTACAAACTGGTGCGCCGCTGCCATCGCTTGCCGACGCTGTCGTGCCCCTAAACTGGACCGACCGCGGTGGCCGTCGAGTTAATGTTCTCCATCCGGTCTACTCCGGTGACTTTGTGCGGAAGGTCGGCGACGACGTGCAGCCGGGTGACGTGGCGGTGTCTTTGGACTCGGTAATTTCGCCGTCGCAGGTTGGATTGTTGGCAGCAGTGGGGCGTTCGAAGGTTTTGGTGCACCCCAAGCCGCGTATGTCCGTGATTTCCATTGGTAATGAGTTGGTCGATGTTGACCGCACGCCAGGCCTCGGTCAGGTCTACGACGTCAACTCCTACGCGTTGGCAGCAGCCGGCCGCGATGCTGGGGCCGAGGTGCACCGAGTGGGTATTGCCACCGGTGAGCCCCGTCGCATCCGGGAAATCATCGAGGGCCAGCTCATTCGCAGTGAGCTCTTGGTCATCACGGGGGCTGTCGGCGGTGCC
>NZ_KV836270.1:482478-511635 GCF_001838295.1 Corynebacterium sp. HMSC074C04 | reverse complement strand
TCGCCGTGTGCTGGCTGAATTGGGCGAGGTTGATGTTTCCCGCATCGCTATGCATCCTGGTTCGGTCCAGGGCTTTGGTCTGCTGGGAGATGACAAGATTCCAACGTTCCTGCTGCCGTCGAACCCGGTCGGCGCATTGGTCGTTTTTGAGGTTATGGTTCGTCCCCTCATTCGACTGGCCCTGGGTAAGCGCAATCCTCGCCGCCGCGCTGTCACAGCTCGTGCTGTCGGCCCGATCGAGTCGGCGGAGAAGCGTCGCGGGTATATCCGTGGTCAGCTCATGCGTGACCGTGAGACCGGCGAATACATGGTGCAGCCGCTGGGAGGTTCCGGCGGTGCGCAAGCCCACCTTCTGGCCGGCATGTCGGAAGCCAACAGTCTCATCGTGATTCCGGAAGACGTGCTACACGTGCGTCCTGGAGATGTCGTTGACGTGCTGTTCATGGCGCGCCAAGCCTAACCACACCCCACTACCGCGAGTATCGTTGCTGTGCGTACTTCCCGTCTAATAACCAGTGGCGGCCGAGTCCGCCTGCGTGTGCCAGAGCGAACTGATGCCTCTACATGGCGGGCACTGCGGCTGCGTGATGAGCCCATTTTGCGGCCTGTGGAGCCAACCCTCGACGACGACTGGGATAACGCCCACAAGGTTTCCGTTTTCCGCCGTAACCTTCGCAGTTGGCGTCGTTCAGAGGCGGCGGGGGAAATGTTTGTTTCCACCATTGAGGTAGACGGCCAGTTCGCCGGCATGCTCACGCTCGGAGGCATTACGCCTTTCCCCGTCGCTCACGCCTGGATTGGCTATTGGGTCGGCAGCAGCTTTACATGTGGAGGAGTCGCCACTGCTGCAGTGGCGTTGGCGTCGGATTATGCCAAGAAAGTTGGCGTCCACCGAATTGAAGCGACTGTGTTGGACAGCAATGTCCCGTCGATACGCGTGCTGGAAAACTGTGGGTTCGAGTATGAGGGCGTGGCGCGGGAAGCCTTCCATATGGATGGTGCGTGGCGCGATCATCTGACCTATGCGCGGGTGGGGGAGGACAGTGCAGTGGACCTCATCGTGGCGAGTGGTCGTGCGCAATATGAAGAGGCGGAGAAATACCCACCGCAACGGCGCGCCTGAGTAGTCTGAGCAGCGCACGCCGATAGGGTGATGACAACTCTACTATTGGGCGAGTTCGCTCTAGATACGCTGGCTGCCTTCGTAAATGCCTCTGTGGAAGGGCATGTGGGCGGTGTATTTGGGCCGGGGAGAGACGGCGAAACCCCGGGCGAAGTCGCAAGGAGACGCAGAATATGTCAACTTCTCTGTTGCTGATACTCATCGTTGTACTGTGGCTGTTTGTGCTGGCCCCGCTGGTGGTCAATACGCGCAAGCCGATTCGTCGTACATCCGATGCGCTAGGTAAGACCCGCGTGCTGCATCGTGGTGGCGAGGAGCTGGCCACGACGCGCCGCCGTCCGTCTTTTAAGGAGTCGGACGTGCGCGTGGCCGAAGAAGTCGACGATTCTCTCGAAACCGTTGACGCGCAGGTCGACGATGACTTCGATGTCAGCGACGTGCTTATCGACGACACCGTGGACGAGGCGGCCGACCCGGCCGTCGTCGACGGCGATATCGTCTACGAGCTGGAAGCAGCAGATGCAGAGGAGGAGGCCCCGCAGGCGGATGATTCCGCTACCGAGGAAGCCACTGCTGAGTCTTCTGACCGCTCTGACATGGACGTATCCGATGATGAATCTGCAGACCAGTCGCTACAGGCTGTCGTTGATGACGAGGATGCTGAATCTGACTCCGCCGTCGCCTCCGCCGAAGGTGACGTGGTTCGTGCAGATGAGTCTTCTTCCGATGTGAGCGTTGACGTTCGCCGTCAATTCGTCGACGCCGATGACTTGATGTTCGAAGATGCTGTTGAATCTGACGCTGATTCCGGTGCCGCGGCTGACGCTGAGCACGTTGACGCTGAGGCTCTCTCTGAGACTGAAGAGGAAGCAGACACCGTAGACGAGCAGGCAGAACTCGATGCGACCGTCGAGAACGACAGTGACCACGCTGTCGAGTCCAACGATGACGCAGTCGCTGTCGATGACACCTTGACCGAAGATGATTACGCGTTCGCTGAGAAGCGCCGTGGTCGCGGTGGGTTCGATCCGATTTCGGATGCCCAGTACGCTGAGACTCGCTTTGCTCGCCGCCGCCGTTCTGTTGCTGGGCTGGCAGCGTTTATCGCAGTCACGGTCATCATCGCTGCTTTCGCCGGTGGTTGGACCTGGTGGATTCCACTGGTCGGCGTCGGCTTGATGACCCTGTACCTGGTCAACCTGCGCCGCACCGTGCGTGCAGAGCAGGAACTGCGGGCTCGCCGAATTCGCCGTATGAAGATGGCCCGCCTCGGTGTGCGTAACCGCGAGGATGATGAGCTGGGAATTCCACAGCGACTGCGCCGTCCCGGCGCGGTAGTAGTCGAGCTTGATGATGAGGACCCGGATTTCGCAGATCTGGCCTACACTGACTACCGCTTTGATGACGACGATTACGACGAAATGCCGCAGGCTCGCGTGAGCTAGTCCTGTGAGCTGAGCCGTAGAACAACCTTAAAGTTGTCTGAGCACGTCAGCGCGATTTTTTGTTAGAAACTCGGCCTGTTACGATGTCACTACCTAAGACATGACACACCGGGTGTGTTTGGCGGAAGGCTTCTCCCGAGGGGTTGGGAGAAGCCTTTTTGCATGTTAAAGTCGCTGGCCTTTCGCTGCCGCAGTGCTACCGTGCTTTGACCGTGCCGTCGGGTAGCATGTCCCTCATGGATCGACCGGTAATGCGCGATATCGCGCTCGTGATTCTCCGCCTAATACTCGGAATTATCTTCATCTGCCATGGCTGGGACAAGATTTTTATCACCGGTATTGACAAGACGACCGGTTACTTTGTCGCTGCGAATATCCCGCAGGCGCACTTGACGGTCTGGGTTGTCGCTCTAGTCGAACTGGTCGGAGGCGCGTTGCTGATTCTGGGACTCTTGGCCCCGACGGTGGCGATGGTCTTCATCATTGAAATGATTGGTGCCTGGTGGTCGATGCACCTGGGCAATGGTCTGTTTATCCGTGACAACGGTGCGGAGCTCGTGATGTCACTCATCGGTGGGCTGGTGATGATTTTCGTTTTCGGAGCCGGCCGTTTCAGCTTGGACAGGCAATTCATCAGATAAGACCTCATTAGGTACAACCCCCTTAAGAGTTAAAAGCGGAGGAGATTCCCCGTGGAGTGCGAGGAAATTCGCGCAGCATTGTCAGCTCGCCTCGATGGCGAGCAGGCAAGTATTGCCGATGAAGTCATCGATGCCCATCTTGGGGCCTGCGAGGAGTGCCGAGCTTGGTACGAGCGAGCGGTGCGGCTGAACCGCGCCCTTACGGTTGGGCCTGCCGATGGTATGCCGGAGGTTTCCACGGATGATCTCTCGGAGCGCATTTTGGTCTCCATCGAACCGGAGCGCCGCCGGCGTGAGCGCGCATGGCTGCTCATAGCCGGCACCGCCCGCGGGGTGCTCATTGCGTTGGGACTTTGCTGGGCGGTCTGGGGGATTGCGACGCTGGTAGACGCCTCCGACATGATGACGCTTGGACTTTCCTCGACACAGCCGCAGGACGGTGCAGGAATCGCAACAAGCACGGGAGCGCCTATCGACGGTTCCACTGCCACCGTTGACCCAATGGAGCTCGGAGCACGCCTTGCCATTCAACTCGCGGCAATTCGGCTTGCATTGGCAGTGGGATTGTTCTGGGCTGCTTGGCGGCCGCGCGCTGCCATGGGCATGGCGCCGGTCTACGGTGCCGTCGCCACGTTCAGCATCGGTTTTGGTATTCGTGACATTCTCATCGGTGCCCAGGGAGCATCAGAGATCGCTGGCCTGGCATTGATGTTTGTCTCCGCTTTGACGCTGGCCGTTGTGTGGCTGGGCGGCTATACGCCGACGGCCATCGCACAGGCATGGCGGGCCGCCTCGGGGTTGCCGGTCACAGGCGTGCCACCACAGCGGGACTAGCTCCAAGATGGCAACCAGAACCGCCATTCAAAGTGGTTGAGAGGCAGCGGGTAGCCGGTCAAAATTGGCAGCCAGAACACAAACGCGGTCACCACTAGTGCGGCGTGCGTGCCAACGATTACCAACCCCACCGGCTTACCGCCGGGCCGCCAGTGTGAGAGATCGTCGGCAAGCAGAGCAAAGGCGATGAGTACGAATGGAATCAGCGCGGTGGCGTAGAAAAAGTACATCTGCCGGTCGTAGCCGATGACCCACGGCAGCCACGAGGCGAGGAAACCGATGACGGGCAGCGCGTAGCGGCCGTCGCGGCGGCCGAGCCAACGCCATGTGGCCCACAGGACCACGGGGACCAGCAACCACCAGATGGGCGGGGTGCCAAAGAGCATCATCCAGCCCTTGCACTCCTGGCCGCCACTGCAGGTGGTTTCGGTGGAGTAGTAGAGCATTGGCCGCCAACTGACCAGCCACTCCCAAGGCTTGGACTCCCAAGGGTGTTTGTGGCCATTAGAGGTGGTCAGCTCGGCGTGGAACTTCAGCACGCTGTTTTGGTAGTGCAGGTAGTTCTGCAGGGCCTCGGGAAGCCAGTCGGTGCCGGGGAGTCCCGTATCGCGGTCTTCGGGTGAGACATGGCGATAGACCGACGTTTCTTCGGCGAACCAGGAACGCCAACTTAAGAAGTAAACGCCCAGCGGGACTACCACCAGATCACGCAACGCCGGGGCGGTATCACGGGAGAGTGCGCCGAGCACGGGTTTGTGCGCACCGGCATTCTTGCGGGAGACCAGATCCGTGAAGACGGACCACAGACCGAATGCGGCCATGTAATACAGGCCAGACCACTTCACCCCGGTGGCAAGCCCCAGCATGATGCCGGCGAGCAGTCGCCACCAGCGATAACTGAGATAGGGGCCGAAACTACCTAGCTCCGTGGCGGATTCCAGGCGCTTGCGGGCATCGGCCTGGTCGATGAGAAGTGCCCACGCGGCCGCAGTGATGAAGAAGGTCTGAATCATGTCCAGCATGCCGACCCGGGAGGAGACAAACAGCACTCCGTCGGCAAGCGCATAGAGACCAGCGATACCCACTGCCAACCGCGAGCCGCGAGAGATGCGTCGGACGATGTCCATGAGCAGCAGTATGACCAGCGTGCCACACACCGCCGACATAAACCGCCAGCCCATTGGTGAGTAACCGAAGATCCATTCGCCCAAGGCGATGACCTGCTTGGCCACTGGCGGATGCACAATCAGACCGTAGCCGGGATTGTCCTCAATGCCAGACGAGATGGGGTCGCGGGTGGACTCCAGAATCTGCCATGCTTGCGGCACATAGTGCTTTTCATCGAAGAGCGGGGTGCCATTGTCGGTCTTGGCAGCAAGCCCGATGAAACGGGTTAGCGCTGCGACGATTCCGAGAACCACAAAAGTGGCGGTATCCCATTTGTCCCACCGCCGCAGTGGCGGCAGCGAGGGCACCGGGGGAATCGGGCGCAGGAAACGCTTTTTCGCGCGGCGCTCGGTTTCCGGTGGTGGGGTTAAAGCGGCATCGGTCACGAATGTCAGTTTAAGCTATGGAATCATGACGCATTCGGCATCGAACTTCCAACCGCACGAGAACGCGCCTCTTAGCGAGGCAATGACGCTGGCTCCTGGCATCACTCTGGTGGCAACGCCGCTGGGCAATATCGCCGATGCCTCCGACCGCTTGCGCGGTGCGCTTATCGACGCCGATATCATCGCCGCGGAAGACACCAGGCGGGCACGCAACCTGGCCACAGCGCTGGGCATTTCCCCCAAGGGGAAGTTTGTTTCGAACTTCGATCACAACGAAGAGAGCCGCACTGAGTCGCTGATTCAGGCGGCGAAGGCGGGACAGAAAGTCATTGTGGTGACCGATGCGGGGATGCCGGTGGTGTCGGATCCTGGCCTGGCTGTGGTGGCGGCTGCACATGATGCGGGCGTGCCGGTGTCCTGTGTACCAGGACCGAGCGCGGTGACTACCGCATTGGCTCTCAGTGGTTTGGGTGTCGGCCACTTTTGCTTCGATGGTTTTGCACCTCGTAAACAGGGGGCGCGCCGGGCATGGTTGGAATCACTGAAGACAGAGAAGCGGGCCTGTTGTTTCTTTGAGTCGCCGCATCGGTTGGCTGTTACGTTGGCCGATGCTGCGGAGATTTTGGGTGAGGAGCGGCGCGCGTCGGTAAGCCGTGAGTTGACCAAGCGTTTTGAAGAGACTCGCCGTGCGACGCTGGGGGAGTTGGCGGCGTGGGCGGAGGAAGGTGTCCGCGGCGAAATTACGGTGGTGATTGAAGGCGCGGGGCAGCAGGCAACGGAGGTATCCACGGAGGGCTTGGTTGACCGCGTGGAGGAGCTCGTGGCTGATGGCATGCGACTGAAGGATGCCGCGAAGCAGGTTGCAGCAGAGGCGGGAATGACGAAGCATCGAGATCTCTACCAGGCCGTTTTAGCAGCTCGGGACGAAAATCGTTAACTGATTGTTACTTTGTGGCGGAAAATGTTCAAGCGCACGCCAGTGAACAGGGTAAACTCCGTTATTGGAAGTTTTTTGCAACCCATAAAAAATGAGGAAAACCTGAGAGAATCCACATCCTGAGTTGAAATCCCAGGTCAATGGTGGACATGGTGGAGGAATGACGAATCCACCAGAGCATGAAATACAACAAGAAGTAGGGGAGTCAGTCGTCGGCGAAGTCAGGGCCGACGATTCTCACGCTCCCGTGAACCTCGGGGTTACCATCCCCGCCGTTGTCGCAATTCTGGCAATCATCGTCTGGGGCCTGGCGTGGCCGGATAGTTTCTCTACGTTCGCATCTAGCTCTCTGAACTGGGTCGTGGAGAACATCGGCTGGCTGTTTATCTTGGCCAGTACCGTCTTTGTCTTCTTCATTGTGTCCATCGCGATTTCCAAGTTCGGTCACATCCGCTTGGGCAAGGACAACGAGAAACCCGAGTTTTCCACGCCTAGCTGGATTGCCATGATGTTCGCCGCCGGTATGGGCATCGGTCTGATGTTCTACGGTGTCGCTGAGCCGCTGACCTTCTATCGCGATGGCGTGCCGGGCCACGAGCCGAAGGAAGTCGGTACCGCCATGGCTTCGACGATGTTCCACTGGACTCTGCACCCGTGGTCGCTCTACGCCATCGTCGGTCTCGCAATTGCTTACTCGACCTACCGCCTCGGCCGAAAGCAGCTGATTTCGGCGGCGTTCATCCCGCTCATCGGCGCACGTCGCGCTGAGGGATGGTTGGGCAAGCTTATCGACGCGCTTGCGATTTTTGCCACCGTCTTCGGTACGGCAGCTTCTCTCGGTGTTGGCGTACTTCAGATTTCCGCCGGTTTGGAAATCAACGGGTTCAACGCCATCAAGGGCGCACCTTTGTGGATTGGTCTTATTCTCGTTCTGGGCTGTGCCTTCTTGGCCTCTGCACTGTCGGGCGTGGGCAAGGGCATCCAGTACATCTCGAACTTCAACATGGTTGCCGCAGGTCTGCTGGCTCTGCTGGTGTTGGTCCTCGGCCCTACCGTGGTGATTCTGAACCTGATTCCGACCTCCATTGGCAGCTACCTGGATTCCTTCTTTGAGATGGCCTCCCGCTCCAGTGCTTCCGCTGACGGCACCGCCGGTGAATGGCTCTCTTCCTGGACAATCTTCTACTGGGCCTGGTGGATTTCCTGGTCGCCGTTTGTCGGTATGTTCATCGCACGTATTTCTCGCGGCCGTACTATCCGTGAGTTCGTCTTCACCGTCGTCGCAGTTCCGTCGATTGTCTCTGCAGTGTGGTTCTCCATCTTTGGTGGCACCGCCATTACCCACGAGCAGCAGGGTGCGTCCATCTACGGTGACGGTTCGGCCGAGAGTCAGCTGTTCAATCTGCTGGAATCCTTGCCGGGTGGCGCGATTACCTCGGCTATTGCAATGATTCTGCTGGCTACCTTCTTCATTACCTCGGCGGACTCCGCCTCCACCGTGATGGGCACCATGAGCCAGTTCGGTCGACTCACAGCGTCGCGCACGGTCACTGCTATGTGGGGTATCTTCACCGCTCTGATTGCCATCGTCCTATTGGTCACCGGTGGCAGCGATGCCCTGTCGAACCTGCAGAACATCACTATTTTGGCGGCAAGCCCGTTCGTCATTGTTATCTTGGCGCTGATGGTTGCGCTGGTTAAGGGGCTTTCCGACGATCCGATGTACCTCGATGACAAGGAACAGCGTCAGTTTGCCCTGCGCATGGCTCGTGAGCGCCGCTTGGCGGAAGCGGCCGAACAGCGCGAGCGCCGCCGTGCTCGTAAATTGCGCAATTAGCTTTCCAACAGCAGCGGTGCGGCCTTGGCCTCAATCTCGGCCCATTCGCCCTCGGGTGTAGACCCGATGGTGATGCCACCGCCGATGCCAGCTTCGACCCGAACTCTCCCCGAGTTCGGGTCTTTTGTGTACTCAGCGGTACGAATACCGACATTGAGCTCAAGTGCATCCCCATGGGCCGCACCAATCGCGCCGCAGTGAGCGCCACGGGGTTCGGGTTCCCATTCGCGCAGAAGCTCAATTGCTCGCAGCTTCGGTGTACCGGTGACTGAGGCCGGTGGGAAGCAGGCTTCGATGAGCTCAGCGTGGCTGAGCTGATCGGGAAGTTCCGCGGAAACTGTGGAAAAGAGGTGCCACACGCCCGGTGCCGGACGCACACTGAGCAGGTCTGTGACCTTCACGGTGCCGGTCTTGGCAACTTGACCGAGGTCATGGCGCACCAGGTCGACAATCATGATGTTCTCGGCGACATCCTTGTCGCTGCGCAATAACTCGTTCGGGGACCGGTCAGCGGGAATCGTGCCTTTGATGGGAGTTTCAGTCACGCTTGTGCCTGCGCGGATGAGGAACTCCTCAGGGCTCAGCGAGGCCAGGATTGGAATTCCAACGTCGAGATTGCCGGGCAAGAATGCTGCTCGAGCCGGTTGATACCGCGCCACGCGGGAGGAAAACCACGCGCCGGCGTGGGCTAGTGCAGAGTCGCTCGCTGCCAGCTCCGCGTGAAAGCGTGTGGAAATGCAGGTTTGATACACCTCGCCTGCGGCAATTGCCTCCTTACAGTTTGTCACCGCAAGCTGGTGGTGTTCTCGGTCGCCTTGATCCCACTCCAGTGGTGTGGCCGCGGGGAGCGCGTCGGCACGCGTGTCTTCGTGCGAGTAGTTGATGGCCTCCTGAAGGGCTTGGAAATCCGGATTGAAGGGGTCACCGGTGCCGGGGCCGTCGAAATGCCACGTGCCGTCGTCGGCAAGCAACGCGACGCAGGTAGCGACCCCGTGCGCGCTGGTGCCGGAGTAGGGGCGGAACCCAAAGATCCACGCATCGGGGTCGGGGCTGGTGAAAAGCGCTGCCGACTCGCAGGCAGTGAGCTCGACGTTGGCGGCGAGAACCGCGCGATAACCGAACCAGGAGCCGATGAGTGCGGCGGGACGATGACCGGCAGCGATAAGACGCGCCAGCGCAGTGGTCGCACGCGAAGTGAAGTCAGCAGCCGAGCCGGAGGAGGTAGACCGAGTGGACATAGAACATAAGCGTAGTGACTGCGCATGCGTGCGATGATGGTAGGGGACAGTTCATGTGGACTTCATGAGGACTCCGTAAGGGACACAGTTCATCGCGATGGCAGGTCATCTATTACCCTGTTAGATATGTCTCGCATTTTCACAGCAGTTGCGTGGCCGTACGCTAACGGTCCGCGACATATCGGCCATGTTGCAGGTTTCGGAGTCCCCTCGGACGTTTTCGCTCGCTACCAGCGAATGATTGGCAATGACGTGCTGATGGTCTCCGGTACTGATGAGCATGGCACGCCGCTGCTTGTGCAAGCAGAGAAGGAAGGCGTTTCTGTCCAGGAATTGGCCGACCGTTACAACCGCCAGATTGTGCAGGACCTCGCGGGTCTGGGGCTTTCCTACGACCTGTTTACGCGCACTACCACGCGCAACCACTACGCGATTGTCCAGGAGCTCTTCCGCGGGCTCTACGAAAACGGCTACATGGTCAAGCAGACCACGATGGGGGCGATTTCCCCGTCGACCGGGCGCACGCTGCCGGACCGTTACATCGAAGGTACCTGCCCAATTTGTGGCGCTTCCGGTGCCCGTGGCGACCAGTGTGACAACTGCGGTAACCAGCTTGACCCGGCCGATCTGATTGATCCGGTGTCGAAAATCAACGGCGAGACCCCGAAGTTCGTTGAAACTGAGCACTTCTTGCTCGACCTGCCAGCGCTGGCAGAGGCCTTGACCGAATGGCTTCAAGAGCGCAAGGACTGGCGCCCAAATGTGCTGAAATTCTCCCTGAACATCCTGAAGGACATCCGTCCGCGCGCAATGAGCCGCGACATTGACTGGGGTGTTCCGATTCCGCTGGAGGGCTGGTCGGAAAACGGAACCAAGAAACTCTACGTTTGGTTCGACGCTGTCGTCGGTTACCTATCCGCTTCCATCGAGTGGGCCTGGCGCATCGGTGACCCGGAAGCGTGGCGCAAGTGGTGGAATGACCCGGAGGCGCTGTCCTACTACTTCATGGGCAAGGACAACATCACCTTCCACTCCCAGATTTGGCCGGCTGAGCTGCTGGGCTACCGTGGCGAAGGTTCCCGCGGAGGCAAAGTCGGGGAGCTCGGTGAGTTGAACCTGCCGACGGAGGTCGTCTCCTCGGAGTACCTGACCATGTCGGGCTCGAAGTTCTCCTCTTCCAAGGGCGTTGTCATCTATGTGAAGGATTTCCTGGCGGAGTTCGGTCCGGATCCGCTGCGCTACTTCATCGCCATGGCTGGTCCGGAAAACCAGGACACCGACTTCACCTGGGATGAGTTTGTCCGCCGCGTGAATAACGAGCTGGCCAACTCCTGGGGAAACCTGGTCAACCGCACCGTGTCCATGGCTTTCAAGAACTTCGGTGAGGTGCCAACTCCGGGCGAGCTCACCGACGCTGACCGTGAACTGCTCGACCTGGCTGAGCGCTCCTTCGCCGAGGTGGGTGACGCACTTGCGCTATCCCGTTTCCGCGCTGGTATCACTGCCGCAATGCACCTGGTCGGGGAGGCGAACGCCTACATTGCTGCGCAGGAGCCGTGGAAGCTGGCGAAGGACGAGTCCCAGCGTGAGCGTCTCGCCACTGTGTTGTGGACAGCGCTGCAGGTAGTCAGCGACGCCAATGTCCTGCTGACCCCGTACCTGCCGGAAAGCGCGCAGAAGGTCTTCGAGACCCTGGGTGGCGAGGGCATCTGGGCCGCAATGCCAGAAGTCCAGGAAGTCCAGGACGACATGCCGGTCGAACCGGTCGGCGCAGACTTGCCGGCAGAGGGCAGGAGCTACCCAATCATCACTGGTGATTACGTCAATCAGAAGGCCGCCTGGCATCGCTTCGACATTGAGCCGGGTACGCAGCTTGCAAAGCCGAAGCCGATTTTCTCCAAGCTCGACTCGGAGTTGGCTGAGCACGGCCCTGAGTGGGCACAGGTGAAGTAGGGGCGCAGTAGAGGAATGGGAAAGCGCAAACGCAAAATTGCAGAACCCGCGGAGTATCTCACTCCGCTGTTTGACGCCCACACGCATCTCGCGTCCTGCGGGGCGCAAACTCCGGAGGAGATTGCGGCTCTCATGGACCGTGCCGCCGCAGCGGGCGTCGTCGGAGTTTGCACGGTCGGCGATGGCATGCCGGAAACCGAACTGGCCTTTACCGCCGCACACGCGCACCCCAACGTCTGGGCCGCCGCTGCCATCCATCCGACGCGCGCACACGAGCTTGACGACGACGCCAAGGCCCGTCTGACCGAAATGGCTGCCGACCCCAGGGTTGTGGCCGTGGGCGAGACGGGATTGGATTGGTACTGGTTGGATTCTCTCGACGGCTGCGCGTCGAAGAGCGAACAGCTGGCTGCGTTGCAGTGGCATATGGAGCTCGCAGCAACCGTCGGCAAGCCGTTGATGATTCATAACCGCGACGCCGATGAAGATCTGATGGCGGCGTTGGACGGCTATGAGAACACGGTCATCTTGCACTGCTTCTCCTCGCCCATTGAGGTTGCCCGCGAGGCCATTGCGCGCGGTTACCTGCTGAGTTTTACCGGAAACGTGACCTTCAAACGCAATGATTACCTGCGGCAGGCTGTGGCTGAGGCGCCGGCGGAGCAGCTGCTGGTGGAAACCGATGCCCCCTACATGACCGCGGAGCCGTTCCGAGGTGCGCGCAATGAGTCAACTTTTATCGGTCATCAGGCGCGTGCGATGGCTGCGGCCCGAGAAATCGGGGCGGAGGAGATGGCGCAGATTTTGACGGATAACGCACGTCGGGTGTACGGCATTTAAGCACGTGTCGGCGTATTCTCGCCCTGAGCTGTGGAAATGCAGCCGGGGCGGTTTGTTGTATTTCCCGTCACTTTTATCGATATATTTTAGACAACACTGAATCTTTACCGTACTGTTACAAACTGTATTTCTTTCATCTGATAGCTGCCCATCCTCCGAAAGGCTGTGACGAACCCCGTGAGTGCTGCGAAGAAGCGTCATCTCAATCGTGCTAACGACGGAGTCTCCACTTCGTCCAAGATCGCTGCTGGCGGTCTGGTCGCTGCTGTTGCTCTGGGTGGCACTGTCGCAGCATCCAACTACGACACCCTCACCGTCGAAATTGACGGCAAGGTCGAGCAAATTGCAACCTGGTCCAAGGATGACAAGGCCATTTTGGAGAAGGCTGGTGTCGAAACCACCGGCGGAGACCTGGTTCAGCGTCAGGGCGACCTCACGGACGGCGGCAAGCTGGTCTACCGCTCTGCCAAGCCGGTCACGATGATTGTCGATGGCAAGCCGCAGGAGCACAAGACCAATGCCATCACTACCGATGAGCTGATTGAAGGTCTGAAGAAGCAGGGGCTCATCTCCGATAAGGACAAGGTCGAGGTCGAAAAGGGCGAGATTTCCGCTAAGGGGGTCGAACTCGACGTCGTTCGTGCCAAGAATATTGTGCTTCACGACGATGCCAAGGACATCGACCTGACCGTCCCGGCTATGACCGTCGGTGATGTACTGGCACAGCGTGGCATTGAGCTGCGTGAAGACGACCCCGTTGAGCCGGGTCTGGATGCGCCGGTCACTGAAGGCATGCGCATCGCGCTGTCTCGTCTGATTGATAAGACCATCACCGAGACTGAGGAAATTCCAGCTCACGAGAACATCATTGAAGATGATTCGATGTTCGAAGACGAGCGCATCGTTGAGCAGGAGGGTGAGCCGGGCCAGGTAGAACGTCAGGTCAAGGTCACCTCTCGCGACGGCGAAGAGCTCGGACGCGAGGTCCTGGAAGAAAAGGAGCTAAAGGCTCCGGGTATCTCCACTATCCGCCAGGGCACTAAGTCTCGCATCGCAGCTCCGGCCGCTGGCTACGGTGTGTGGGATCAGCTGGCCCAGTGTGAGTCCGGCGGTGACTGGGCTATCGATACCGGTAACGGTTTCTCCGGTGGTCTACAGTTCACCGATTCCACCTGGGCAGCTTACGGCGGTACTGAGTACGCACCGCGCGCATCGCAGGCTTCCCGCGAGCAGCAGATTGCTGTCGCTGAGCGCGTCCAGGCTGGTCAGGGTTGGGGTGCATGGCCCGCTTGTACCGCTTCCATGGGGCTTCGTTAAAGCTAGTTCAGACTAGCCAAACGAGCTAAACCTATTTTTTCTTTTGACCCCGTAGTATCTAACTGTGACTAAAGCAGAAGTTTCTTTCCTGGGGCCGGTCGAAGTACGTGACCTGGCGGCGCAGTTGGATATTGTCCCGACGAAGAAATTGGGGCAGAACTTCGTCCACGACGCCAACACCGTGCGTCGAATTGTCGCTGCGGCGGACTTGCCGGAGGATTCCTACCCTGTTGAGGTCGGTCCCGGCTTGGGCTCGCTGACCCTGGGATTGCTCGAACACTGCGGCCGTGCCGCGGCTGTCGAAATCGATCCGCGGTTGGCGGAGCGTTTGCCCCAGACAGTCGCCGAGCGCGCCGAGGGCTGTGAACTCGAGCTCATTGAGAAAGATGCGCTGAAGGTCAGCCGCGAGGACTTTCAGACCTCGCCGGATGCACTGGTGGCTAACCTTCCGTACAACGTTTCGGTACCGGTACTGCTGCACATGCTTGCCGAGCTCCCCACCATCCGCCGCGTGCTCGTGATGGTGCAGTCTGAGGTCGCTGACCGGCTGGCGGCTCAGCCGGGCTCCAAGATTTACGGCGTCCCCAGCGTCAAGGCCGCCTACTACGGCACAGTGCGTCGCGCCGGTGCCATTGGTCCGCACGTCTTTTGGCCGGTCCCGAAGGTTGATTCCGGGCTCGTTCGCATTGACTGCTACGCCCGCTCCGACGCTCCTGAGAACTCCAATGCCGCCGATGCCCCCGAGGCTCCGTGGGAGATTTCGCCGCAGTTCCGCGCGCGACTTTTCCCGCTTATCGACGCTGCTTTTGCGCAACGCCGCAAGACCCTCCGTGCGGCCCTATCAGGGATTTACGGATCTGGTGCCGCAGCCGAAGAGGCGCTTATGGCAGCGGGGATTGACCCCAAGCAGCGAGGAGAGAAGCTCGAAATTGCTGATTTCGTTCGCCTCGCTGAGGTCTCACGAGACCAGCGCTTTTAACAAAGGACAGGCGATCGTTCCCCATGCACCGTGACGACAACCCCAACAGGGCCGAAATCGGCCGGCGCGAACCGCGCGGCCTGGCTTGGACTAAGTTCTGGCCTGACGACGACGGCTGGGTGTGCAACTGCATAGTTTTCCGAGGCGACCGCTTGCTGCTTCTGCTGCGTGAATACGAGGGCTTCCTCGGGGGACAGTGGGATTTGCCCGGTGGCAAGCTCGACGCGGGGGAGGAGCCCGCGGAGGCCGCTGTGCGCGAACTGCGTGAAGAGGCCGGCCTGCGCGCAGCGGAGGTCAGCGAATTTGCCCACTATTCCAATCCGGACTTGGGCGGGGAGAATTTCCGCTTCCACACGGTGACCTTTCTAGTACGCGAGGCTGACGACACGCAGAATGTCCAGCTCAGCGGCGAGCATCCGGAGTTTAAATGGGTAACCCGAGAGCAGTTCGATGAGCTGCCGGTGGCCTGGTATGTCCGGCGTGTGCTTGGCAAGGTCGAATGGGGCACAATAAATACTCATCATGGCGAATCTGATTAATTGCGAGAATATTTCTAAGTCCTTCGGGCTCAAGACTCTGCTCGACGGCGTCAGCCTCGGCGTTCAAGAGGGCGACCGCATCGGTGTTGTCGGTTTGAACGGTGGCGGCAAGTCCACACTGCTGAAGATTCTGGCAGGCGTGGAGCCAGCGGACTCCGGACGTATTTCGCGAGCCAACGACATGACCATGGCGCATGTCACCCAGGGCGCCGAGCTCGACCCGAATTCCACCGTGTTCGAGTGCGTCATTGCACCGCTGGGACTCGCTGAACACGAGTGGGCAGGAAATGCTTCCATCCGTGAGGTCCTCGATGGCATCGGTATCAATGACCTCGGTATGGATACCAAGGTCGCCAATCTCTCCGGTGGTGAGCGCCGTCGCGTTAACCTGGCGGCCGCACTGGTCCGCGATCTTGATCTGCTCATTCTCGATGAGCCAACCAACCACCTCGATATTGAGGGTGTGCAGTGGTTGGCCGATCATGTTCTTTCGCGCCGGGCAGCCCTGGTCGTCGTCACGCACGATCGTTGGTTCCTGGATACCGTTGCCACGAAAACGTGGGAAGTCCACGACGGTACCGTCGATTTTTACGATGGCGGTTACAACGACTGGACGTTCGCGCGTGCCGAGCGTGCGCGCCAAGCCGATGCCGCCGAGCAGCGTCGCCAGAACCTTGCGCGTAAGGAACTCGCGTGGTTGCGCCGGGGTGCGCCGGCCCGCACCTCGAAGCCTCGCTACCGCATCGAAGCAGCTGAGGCTCTCATCGCCGATGTCCCGGCGCCGCGTGATTCCGTGGAGCTGATGGCGTTTTCGCGGCGTCGACACGGCAAGGTGGTCGTAGAGCTAGAGCATGCGTCCCTGGAAACGCCCGATGGTAGGGAATTGCTTAACGACGTCACGTGGCGTCTGGCCCCCGGCGAGCGCATTGGCCTGGTCGGTGTCAACGGCTCGGGTAAGACGACCTTGTTGCGCGCATTGGCGGGAGACTACCCCTTAAGCGATGGCAAGCGGATTGAGGGCAAGACGGTGCGCCTGGGTTGGCTGCGACAGGAGCTCGATGATTTGCCGCTGGATATGCGTGTGCTCGACGCTGTGGAGGACGTGGCGACCTACATTGACCTGGGCAGGAAGCAGATTAGCGCCTCGCAACTGGCGGAGCGACTGGGTTTTTCCCCGAAGCGGCAGCGCACTCCAATTGCAGACCTCTCCGGTGGTGAGCGTCGCCGCTTGCAACTCACACGCGTGTTGATGAGTGAGCCGAACTTCCTGCTGCTCGACGAGCCGACGAATGACCTGGATATTGACACGCTGCAGGAATTGGAAGATCTGCTGGACAATTGGCCGGGCACACTGGTGGTCATCTCTCACGACCGCTACCTGATTGAGCGTATTGCCGACTCGACCTGGGTCCTCTTCGGCGATGGCGAGCTGACGAACTTGCCTGGCGGGATTAGTCAGTACCTCCAGCGTCGCGCACAGCTGGCCGACTCGGCCGCTAGTGGCGGTGCCTCTCAAGCAAATGCCGGTAGTCCGCAGACCCGTGGCGCAGCTTCAGAGGAGGATACCTCGAAGCTCTCGGCCGCGGAAGCTCATGCTGTCCAGAAGAAGATGAGTGCCCTGGAGCGGAAGATGGCGAAGCTCAGCCAGCAAGAAAGTGAACTGCATGCGCAGATGGCGGAAGCGAGTGCTGATGTAGCCAACTTGGACACACAAAAGCTGGCGGACCTCGATCGCCGTGCTGCGGAGGTGGCTGAGCAGAAGGCAGAGCTGGAGATGGAGTGGCTGGAGCTAGGGGAGCAGCTCGAGGGCTAGCACCTCACTTCAGCTACTAGCCGAACACCCTAGGTATGAGCCGGGTACTCGTGGTCAGCGTGCCCGGTTCTTTCAATCTGCACCGTGGCGTGTTCAATCCCGTGGACGTCGTGAAGCAGTGCCTGCGCACGGTCGAGTAATACGTGCTCGTCGCCATCAGGGAGCGTGTCGCAGCGCACGAGGTGGACAGAAGCCAACAGGTCATTGCCATTGAGGGACCAGACGTGGAGGTCGTGGACATCGGCCACTCCATCCAGATCAGACAGGTCAGCAGTAATTTTCTCGGTGTCGACGCCCTCCGGGGTGTACTCCAGCAGCACGTGAAGGCAGTCGCGCACCAGAATGGCAGCGCGCGGGACAATGAAGAGCGCAATCACGATAGAGACCACCGAGTCGATGGCCGTCCAACCGGTGTATGCAATAGCGATAGCGGAGATAATGACGGCGACCGAACCAGCGGCGTCGACAAGCACATGGAGATATGCGCCGCGGACGTTGACGCTTTCCTTGGCAGCACCCGCGAGCAGAAACGCCGCAATAACGTTGGTCAGCAGGCCTATGACCGCGATGATGAGCATCGACATGGTCTGAATTTCAGATTGTTCCACTGACCCGAATCGCCGGATTGCGCCCCAGAGAATCACAGCGGCAATGATGAAAACTGTCAGCCCGTTGACGAGAGCAGTCAGAACTTCAACACGACGGTACCCGTACGTCGCGCGGTGATTGGCTCCGCGCTGGGCGATAGCCAAACCGGCGACCGCCATAAGCAAGCCCGCGGAGTCCGTCACCATATGGCCGGCATCTGCCAGCAGCGCCAGTGAACCCGAAACCAAGCCACCGATGAGCTCGGCGAGAAAAACGACAAGAGTTAGACCCGCAGCCGCGAGCAGGCGGCGGGCAGGAGTATTCGCGGGGTCAAAATGAGCGTGGTCATGGCCGTGACCGTGGCCGTGTGAATGACCGTGGCCGTGTGAGTGGCCAGAGTGTTCAGTCGTGTCCATAACCCCTAATGATAACAGGGTTATTCAGCCTCCGGAAGATAGCTGTCAGCCCACGCATAAATCAGGTCAGCGGCACGCGCAGCGGACTTAGCGCGAGTGAGCAAGTGGTCCGCGCGATCCAAGCTCATCAGGGATTTTGGATAGCGAGATACCTGGAAAATTTTCTGTGCACTGTCGATACCGACGGTTTGGTCGGTCGGGGAGTGCAGAATCAGAAGCGGCTTGCGCAGCTGGCTGAGATAGACCTCCGGGTTGTAGTCCGCCAACACTTCCAGGAACTCACGGGAGATGGGAATGCCACGACCTTCAATCTGCAGAACCTGCGTGCCGTGCTCATCGACCGTCGAAATGTCCCCGGCGATGCGCACAATCGAGTGTGCCGGATCGAAGGGTGCACCGATTGTCGCTACCGCCTTGACCTTCGGCATATCGTGGCCGGCGTTCAGTGCCGCTGCGCCACCGAGCGAATGCCCAATTAGCAGTGACGGCGCCTCGAATTCTGCCTCCATGAACTTGTAGGCAGCCTTGAGGTCATCAATGTTGGTCTGGAACGTCGTCTCGCCGAAATCGCCAGTGGACTGCCCAAGGCCAGTGAAGTCGAACCGGAACGCTGCAATGCCCTTCTTCGCCAGCGCCTTACAGGTGCGTGACGCGCCGGGCACCATCCGATTACACGTGAAGCAATGACCAAATAGCGTCCACGCGCGTGGCTTACCGTCCGGCAGATCAATCGATGCAGCTAGAGTCTCGCCTGTCGATCCCGTGAATTTTAGGTGCTTTGTTGGCATAGGTTATATCCGCGTCTCAGTGTGTGCTCAATGTGTGTACGTTTTCGCTTTACGACGCCCGTTGTGGTGGCGACCGTACGCAATATTAAGCCCGGGTGCCACAAATAAGTGAGGGATTGGGCGAAAAATTCGACCAATCCCTCAATCTCCTAGTGGCTGTGAGTTAACGCACCGGAACCCCTGGCCCCAGCGGAATGCCCGCGAGGTACCACACGACAAAGAATAGGAACCAGCCCACCATCATGCACAGCGAGTACGGGATAGCCAGCGACATCAGCGTGCCGACCCCCGCAGGCTTGTAGTACTTCTGCAGGAAGGTCAGTGCCAGCGCAAAGTACGGCGACATCGGTGTAATGATGTTGGTCGGGGAGTCACCAATACGGAATAGCTGCTGGGAGACCTCCGGGGAGACGTTGACGTACATCAGCATCGGCACTACGACCGGCGCCATCAACGCCCACTGTGCGGAGCCCGAGGTAATCAGCAGGTTGAGAACAGCCACCATCAGGACGAAGGCAGCAAAGAGCAACAGCGGCGGCAGATCCGCCTTGGTCAGGAATTCGGAGCCCTTGATAGCGGTCCACTGGCCGATATTGGACCACTTGAAGTAGGCCGTGAACTGCGAAACAGCGAAGAAGAGCACCATCATTGTGGTCAGTGTGCCCAGGCCACGTTCCATGAAGGCGGGCACATCTGCAGAGGAGGTGATGGTCTTGGCGCCGATGCCGTACGCAATACCGACCACGGCGAAGAAGAGGGCAATGGACACCACGACGTCGGTAAGCAGCACGGAATTCAAGATGCCGTCGCCTTCGCCGCGCAGAGGCGAACCCGGGATGAACAGAGCGGCGAACCACAGCGCAAGGAAGATAACAGCGGCGATGTTGCCGTAGCGCAGGCCATGGCGTTCGGAGTCGTTTAGAACGAGCTTATCGCGGCCGCTGTTGGAGCTGCTAGACGCGGTGTCCTGCTCCTTTTTCTTAGCGTTTTCCTCAGCAGCCTCCTCCGAAGCGCCCGGCTTAGTGAACTCGGCAGCTTCGTGGTCAATATGATCGTCGTGGATGGTCTTTGCCACGTGCTTGGTGATGAACAGCTCAGTAACAGCCGTAATAATCAGAGCCAGCACAATGGACGAAGCCATGGTGAAGAAGTAGTTGGCCAGAGGTGAAACCACGTATTCCGGATCCACGAAGTGCGCCGCATGCGTGGAGATACCCGCCAGCAGCACATCGGTGATGTTGAGCACCAGCGACGAATTGAACCCGGCTGACGAGGCGGCAAAGGCGACCATCGCACCGACAATGGGGTTACGACCAACTGCGGCGAATGAGGCGGCACCCAGCGGAATGAGAATCACGTAGACGGCATCAGAAGCGATCGAACCAGTCACGCCGGCCAGTGCGACAATGAATGTCAGCAGGACAGGGGAGTGCACCTTGGAAATTGCCGCGCGGATTGCCGAGCCGATGTAACCGGAGTACTCCGCAATTGCGACACCGAGCATGCACACCAGAATCAGGCCAACTGGTGCGAAGTCCGTGAAGTTCGTTACCGCCTCAGAAACCATCTTTTGCAGGTACTCTGCGGTAGCAAGGCTTTCCACCTCGATGATGTCACCCGACGCGGGATCCTTGGCCTGCATACCCGCAGCCTCACCGAGCCACGAAGAAACGATGACTACACCGGCAAGAATCACGAATAGCCAAAATGGATTTGGCAGTGCGTTGCCGATACGTTCCAGTGTTGCTAGGAACCCCTTTGGCTTCGGTGGCGCTTTGTCCGGTTCCAACGTTTTTGACTGTCCCATATATATATAAAGATCCCTCTGTGTTAGACGTTGGTAAAAGGTTAGGGGAAAGTAAGTTGCGTCACAACGTAAAAGGCCAGAGGCATATGTATGTCGGGTGCGAGCAGGCGCATAAGGGAAAGTTAAGGGAATAGCTAGGGAATAGCTGTCGTGCACCTTCTTCGACTAGAGTTAAGCAGGTTATGGGCAAGAAGAAGTCGAAGAAAGAAAAGGTCAGCGCCAACAACGCGGTGGTGGCCACCAATCGTCGTGCCCGCCATGACTACAACATTCTGGACACCTACGAATGCGGTGTCGTTCTCGTGGGCACTGAGGTCAAGGCGCTGCGCGAGGGCAAAGCATCGCTTAACGACGCCTTCGCGACCATCGACGACGGCGAAGTGTGGCTCCGCGGGCTGCATATCCCGGAGTACTCCTACGGTTCGTGGACTAATCACTCACCGCGTCGCTCGCGCAAGCTGTTGTTGCACCGCAAGGAGATTGACACCCTGTGGGGCAAGGTCCGCGATGGCAACAACACGCTTGTGCCCCTGAAGCTGTATTTCACCGACGGCCGCTTGAAGGTCGAGCTCGCACTCGCCCGCGGTAAGCAGGACTATGACAAGCGCCAGGACATCAAGCGCCGCACGGAGGAGCGCGAAGCTACTCGTGCGCTGGGCCGCCGTGTAAAGGGCATCAAGGGGTAGCGTGCTTTGCGACGAGGTTTGTTGACTTTTCTCGTCGTAAAGCGTTATTCTTGAACATCCTTTGAGTGCTACGCACATTCCCGCGCTCGAAGGCGTTGTATGGGGCTGACATGGTTTCGACACCGTACAGTGAGCCAGGGGAAGCGTGCCGGTGCAGGCTAGAGACCACCGTTTAAGCGTCGTAGCAACTGATTAAGCGCCGAGAACACTCAGCGCGACTACGCTCTCGCTGCCTAATTAAGCGACTAGCGTGTCTGTCAGGCCGGGCTTGCCCTTTGGCCCGGACCCTGGCATCGACTTAAAAGGGCTCGCCCGATGGGTGTGCCGTAAGGCTCATCGGGGATCTTCTTACTTGCGGCTGGGCCCGTCATTCGGACATGTTTGCCTGAGCCGAAGGGTCGAGTAGAGGCGATCGTGCGAACTGCGCACGGAGAAGCCCTGGCGAGTTGGCGGTGGACCCGAGTTCAATTCTCGGCAGCTCCACAGATTAAAATCCCCGGTCATTACGGCCGGGGATTTTGCTTTTATATTTTTTATATCGTGTAGTCGCTTTTCCCATCATCCGTCAATGGAACGCAGACAATTCGGATCCAAGCCTCCAAGTCGGCGGCAGATTCGCAGTACCAGAAGATTATTGCACTACTGCAGGAGGTTATCGACCTAGCAACAATTCTCTACGCCCTCCGCGCGCTGAAGGGAAGAGAACGCGTTAAGGTCACTGCAGAAGCGGACGTGGCGGAAGCGAAAGTGTAAAAACTGGAGCCCGCAGCGCAAGGGATAGCAAAACCCTCGACCACACTTTTCAAAGCGGGACCGAGGGTTTTTACATTCCAAAACGCCTGAGCGGCGTCGGGCAACCTTAGAAGGTGCTCTTGTAGACGTTGGCGATGGTGGTGCCAGTAACTGCCGAACCGTGGAAGGTCGGGTGGTTGGTCATGTTGTAGGAAGCAACGTCAGTATCCAGAATTGCCGAGACTTGACGCTCACCGTCCGGGCCGCACATTGCGACATCGATGTTGGCAATGTTCTTCATGTTGACGAAACCGATGCCGGACTCATTTGCAGCGCGCTCCTGACGGTTCTGCAGAGCCATCTCAAACTGGTGCATGCCGGCAGCCGGAATGTGCGGTGCAAAACCTGCGGCGTTGACCGGGCAGGCGTAGTGAGTCGGGTCATTCGAGGTGAAAGCTGGGTAGCCAATCAGCATGACGCGAGCAGTTGGGTTAGCGGCCTTGATTTTCTGCACCGCGGCAACAACGTTGGTGGTGTACAGGTCATCCTGAACCGGCATTGGCAGCACAGCGCCCTGCATTGCGTCATTGGCGCCAACGTAGATGGTCACCAGCTGGGTAGCCGGGCCGAGGGAGCCCTGAGCGATAGCGTTGTCAACCTGGCCCATCAGGGACTTCTGCGGCTGAGTCGGCATGAAAGCGGTAGTGCCGTTGCAGGAGTAGTCGTGCAGTTCAAGGCCAGTCTCGCGAGCAACGTGAGAGCCGATGTTCGAAACCGAAATTGGGCAGCCACCACGGCCCGGCACGGCCGGATCGGACTGGCCCGGGTTAGCAGCGAAGGAATCGCCGAAGGCAACGTAGTTACCAGTAGGAAGAGCGTTGGCAACACCACCAGTCAGGAGGGAGGCTGCCAGCGCAGAAGCTGCAGCTGCCGAGGCTGCTGCACGGCGAACAACGTTGTTCTTCATAATTTAAAACCTCTTAGTTGAAAACCAATAGAAGGAAAAACTCGCGCTACACTCGCGATTTCTTCGCCACATTCGCCCGTCCCTGGAAGAATCCGAGTCCAACAGAACCCAGTCCGACAGAACCCTGAGCGGATACTTAGAGACGCGCCTTTATCACTTTGTTATACAACTAGGTTCTAGTCCTGATGTCAACCGGAATCAGCTAGTTATAAGGATATTCGGCGCTCTTAATGTCTCTTGTCTGTCTCTTATCGCTGGTAGGTGGATTTATGAGTTACTTCCGAACGTGGAATACAGCGCAGCGATGACACCATCGGCTACCCCAGAACCATCCTTTAGTTCAATCTCATCTTCAGCGAAGGGACCACGCTCATCCAGCTCCGCTTCCGTGGGGCGTGGCTGAATCAGCGTTAGGTGTGGCCCCTCACTGATAACGCCACTGAAAAGACGTGCCTGACGAGCCGCCTCGCCATCCGCCTGTGCCCGCACCTCGTCTACGGATGCTCCCTCAAAACTGTCCGCTTGCTCCGGGGAAAGGACTATAATTTCCTGCGCTAACACGGCACCGACGACACCTGCCGGCCACGATGTTCGAGCGATAAAGTCCGCCAACTCAGGGCTACCACCTTCAATTCCCTCGGGGAGAGGCTCCTGCGCAACGACAGTCAGCGGGGCGCTGTCAATCAGCTCGTCGGCAAGCACGTCGGCAAGCGCGGCGGTGGGGACGAGGGCGAAGAGACTCGGAGCACGGTCCCAACCTTCGGCGTGGACGTATTCGACAGCCTCGCGCACGGCGCGATTGAGTGCCTGCTGGCTGAGATGAGTCTGTGTGCCGTTGTTTTCGCTCATGACGCTTGACGACGCCCCTTTCCTGGCAACGCTGTTTAAACAGCATCCTTAGTCAATTGTTAGGAACTTTATTTAGAGTAGATGACAGATAAGCGTACGTTCGACTTGCCAGCTCGCTGGTAAGTCAAGCTCAACTTGAACAGGAGAGACGTTGTCTCTAAACCAGACTCGACCGAGACGATCGGCGGGTGGCCGCCCGGGGTGGCTGGCAATTACCGTGTTGGTGATTGCCGCGCTGACCTTTGTTATTCCCATCGCCGTCAATTTTTATACGGACTTTCAGTGGTTCGGTGAAGTGGGCTATCGAGGGGTATTCGCCACCACGTGGCTCACTCGTATTGTCCTGTTTATCACCGTAGGCCTAATAACGGGTGCACTGACATTTCTATCTATGTGGTTGGCGTGGCGCTCGCGTCCCGTCGACCTCGGGCTGACGGATCCACGCAGCCCGCAGGCAGTGTACCGACGGATGGCTGAATCTGGTTCGAAGTCGATGTTCACCACGCTGCCCGTTGTATTCGGCGTACTCGGTGGCCTTGTGGGGCAGGGCAATTGGCAGACGGTGCAGCTGTTCTTAAACCGGCAGTCCTTCGGTGAGACTGACCCGCAGTACGGCAAGGACTTGGGCTTCTATGCATTCCAGTTGCCGCTGTGGTCGTACATCGTTTCGACGCTGGTTGTCCTGGTAGTTATTGCGTTCCTGCTGTCGCTGGTGACACATTACTTCCTTGGTGGCATCCGCCCAGGTAACCCGACTACAGGGGAGAAGACCCGCGTTTCCAATGCGGCTCGTGCGCAGTTGGCGTGCTGGGCCGGTGTTTTCATGCTGCTCAAGGCTGTGTCTTACTGGCTGGACCGCTATGAGCTGCTGAATAACAAGCAGAAAACCTTCACCGGTGGTTCCTACACCGATATCAATGCGCTGCTGCCGGCAAAGATTACGCTGCTGGTCATCGCAATTGTCGTGGCCGCTGCATTCTTCGCTTCTATCTTCCTGCGCAACCTCTCCATTCCGGCGTTTGCCACAGTGCTGATGCTGGTCTCCGCGGGGCTGATCGGCGTGGCCTGGCCGATGGCAGTTGAGCAGTTCTCGGTTAACCCGAACCGCGCTTCCAAGGAACGTGAATACATTGCGCGCAACATTGAATCGACGCGCTACCACTACGGGCTTACCGACGACAAGGTGAAGGTCGAGCGCGACTGGGGCGTTCCGGCTGAAAAGGAAGGCGATAAGGAGGCGGCAAAGGAAGGTGCGGATTCGATTTCGCGCGATGCCGCGACATTGGCCAATATCCGAATCCTGGATCCGGAGGTCCTGCCGCGTACTTTCACTCAGCAACGTCAGCTGAAGAACTTCTACGGTTTCTCCGATCCGCTTGCCATTGACCGCTACCAGATTGATGGGGAGTCCCGTGACTTCATTGTCGCTGCTCGTGAGCTGAACCCGCAGACTCTGCAGGGCAACCAGACTGACTGGATTAACCGTCACACGGTCTACACTCACGGCAATGGTTTCGTTGCTGCGCCGGCTAATAAGGTTGACGAGGTTGCCTCCGAGTCCGGTTCCGCCCGCGGTGGTTACCCGCTGTACACCGTGGCTGACCTGTTCGAGTCCGAGGACCCGAACGGCATGAACCTGAACCTGAAGCAGCCGCGTATCTACTACGGTCCGGTTATCGCCAACAGCGATGCCGACTACGCGATTGTCGGTGGCAATGGTGACGGCAAGGACTACGAGTACGATGCTGACGGCCGAAACTTCACCTACGACGGTGAGGGCGGTGTTGGCGTTGGCGGACTTGCCAGCCGCATGATTTTCGCCACCCGTTACCAGGAACTCAACATCCTGCTGTCCGACCGCATTGGGTCGGACTCCAAGATTATCTACAACCGCGATCCGCGTGACCGTGTTCAGAAGGTCGCCCCATGGCTGACTACCGACACCAAGACGTACCCGGCTGTAGTCGATGGCCGTATGAAGTGGATCGTCGACGGCTACACCACGCTGGCCAAGATGCCGTACTCCCAGCGCATGAGCCTCCAGGAAACCACGCAGGACTCCATTAACCCGGATGGCACTCCACGCCCGCTGCCGAACAGCGAGGTCAGCTACATCCGCAACTCGGTCAAGGCAACCGTTGACGCCTACGATGGCACCGTTGAGCTCTACGAGTTCGATGAGAAGGATCCGGTGCTCAAAGCTTGGGAAGGTGTCTTCCCGGGTGTGGTGAAGCCGAAGTCGGAGATTTCCGAGGAACTGCAGGAGCACCTGCGTTACCCGGAGGACTTGTTTAAGGTTCAGCGCGAGCTGATGGCCAAGTACCACGTCAGCGATCCGGGCGTGTTCTTCGCCAATGACTCCTTCTGGTCTGTCCCGTCCGACCCGACCGCACCGGAAGACAAGAACCTCTCTCAGCCGCCGTACTATGTTGTCGCTTCCGATCCGGAGAGCGGCAAGCCGAGCTTCCAGCTGATCTCTGCATTCCGTGGACTGGAGCGTGAGTTCCTCTCCGCTCAGATGAGTGCTTCCTCCGAGCCGGAGACCTACGGCCAAATCACTATTCGTGCTCTGCCGACCAACACCCAGACCATGGGTCCGCGTCAGGCGCAGGACACGATGATGTCCGCAGATGAGGTCGCCCAGGACCGTACCCTGCTCGAGGGTACGAACGTGGTCACCAACGGTAACCTGCTGACGCTGCCGGTCGGCGATGGCGAGATTCTCTATGTCGAACCGGTCTACACCCAACGCAAGGGGCAGGAGACCGCATTCCCGAAGCTGTTGCGTATTCTCGTCGCTTACCGCGGTCAGGTGGGCTACGGCGCTACGGTCACTGAGGCTCTGAGCCAGGTTGGTATCGATGCTTCCGCCGTGACCAAGGTCCGCGGTGAGGAAGAGGCTGAGGAGCAGCCGTCGGATAAGGACAAGGACGCCGCCGACGCTGAGTCCGACGACGAGGCACCGAAGGAAGAGCGCAAGGTTGATGTCGCCGCGCGTGACGACGCCGCTCGCCGTATCTCCGACGCGCTAAAGAAGCTTAACGACGCCCAGAAGAACGGTGACTACGCAGCCCAGGGCCAGGCACTTGCCGAGCTCGACCGCGCTGCCGCTGACTACCAGAAGGCCAACGGCCAGTAAGGTTTACAGAGAGTAAGGCTTGCAACGGGAGATTAGCCGAGAATCATAGGTTCTTATGGTTCGCAGAGTCCCCAGGTTGTAGCGAAACTGGCTATGACCTGGTGATTGGTCTTTGTTGGGGGTGCCGTGCTACAGTTACATCTCGTTGGCCGGAGAGGTCAGCACCCGCTGTGAGTGCTTGTAAAAGCCAGGACAGTTGACGCGGGGTGGAGCAGCTCGGTAGCTCGCTGGGCTCATAACCCAGAGGTCGTTGGTTCGAATCCAGCCCCCGCCACTAAGAAGAGACCCCTACCGGTGTAAACGCTGGTAGGGGTCTTCGTTATTCGGGGGTCAAATCACCGCTTGGGGCTTAAGCCGTTGGGCAGTCGTTGGGTCTGACGAACTCGCGCACTTCACAACCGGGCATTGAAGGACGGTCGTCAAAATGCAGCGTGAGGCGCTGCTCGATTAGTCGGCCTGAAGGTACTTAGCTTGAGGAGTTGCTGGGTTGATTCTGGCCGATTTGCCTCAGCTCATGTACGCGCTGCTAGCTTTCGGTTTCACATATCGATGAGTTATTCACTTATGGATACGCTGGAGCGCATCGATGGGTGAATCATGCATCGATAAGTGAGCGCAATACTGGCAAAACGGTGGGCAGACAGCTGACAGACAGCTGCCAGACAGGCTTGGACTCCCACGGTGGGCTCGAAATGTGGGCGGATGTGGAGTGACTCGTTCCTTTTTTTCGCCCCTTCATAAAGAATTCTACGAAGTCTTGGCTTTCGATTTCTTCAGCCAGATCATTGGCGGAATCAACAGAGCCAGGCCACCGATAAGTGTGACCTCACCGAATCGTCGATTCTTAGAAAAATTGGAATAAAACCATAGGATTATCTCACGATTGTACGTCAGTTACCGAGAGATTTTGTGGCTTCGGTCACTATTAAGTTCCTCGCATGCACGATAAAAGCCGCCTACCCAGTACTTTCCGGGGAGGCGGCTTGTGGTTGTGGTTAGACGGTTCTACTGTCGGCCATTCCTAATGCGCGACCAGGCTGCTGCGACAACCAGGCCAACGCACGCGATGGCGAGGTAACCCCACATGTGATCGGCGCTGGTCTGAATGGTCTTTGGCGGAGCAGGAGTGTTCTCCGCGGTCAGCACGCTTTCTGTGTCTCGGCCAGAGGTGATGTCATCGATCCAGTCAGCCGTGCCAGCGAGGGTGGTGATAGCTGCGCTGGGGGAGGGTAGGTCAGGATCGCCATTGGAGGTTCCGGCAGTAGCCAGGCCCGCGAGCTTGCCGTCGACGAAGAACGGGCCGCCGGAGTCACCGCCCTGCATACCCGCGCCAGAGACGGAATGTGCGTCCAGGATGGCGCTTTGAATCATTGGCATCATGGCAGCGTCGGCTGGGATGCTTTCCGTTCCTGCGGGGATCGACTCGGTTTTGGAGTCATCTGGCTTTACTGCATCCGGCTTAACTGCACCCGGCATTGCTCCGCCTGGCTGCATCTCCATTGATTCCATGGCATCGCCCGGAACAGCTTCGCCCGGAACAGCCTCACCTGGAGTGGCCCCATCTGGAGCAGCCTCACCTGGAGTTCCATCAGCCGGTGCTCCGCCCAGCAGTTCCTTGACGACCATCTTGGTCATCGGGAGCTGCCCTGATCGCGCCATGGACGAGCTGCTGCTCCATCCGTAGAGGGTTCCCGTCTGCCCAGGTGTTGGGATATCGCGGGAAACCTTCGCGGGTGTTGCGTCAGTGACCTTTTGAGTCAGGTGAAGCAACCCCGCATCAGACATGGGAGACAGCGCCCAAGAATCGGCATCGTAGACCTTCCCGCCGATGCGGGCCTGGGTCCCTTCGTTGTTCACAGACTCCAGGCAGTGGCGTGCAGTGAGTACCCACTGGTCGGCAACCAGCGTTCCGGTGCAGTCGCCGAAATTGCCGATTTTGCCAATCTTCAGCGCGGCCACAGAACTGCTTTCAGCATTTGCGGGTGCGGGTTCGCCGTTTTCCAATGCAAGAGCTGGGGTTGCAGATAGAAGCAGGGTGCTGCTAACAATTGCTGCGATGGAAAAAGATGTTTTCTTCACGGTTATTTCCCTTTCCCAGAAGGAACAATGGCCTTGATTGCGGTGGCAACGAGTTTT
>NZ_KV836270.1:466989-482378 GCF_001838295.1 Corynebacterium sp. HMSC074C04 | reverse complement strand
TTTTCGGCAGGGCCCTGTCCGACAAATTTCTTCCAGAGGCTAGCAATGACGAGGAAGAATACGATGAAACCTGCTGCGGACAACGTGGAATGCAATAGCACATTCTGTTGCCAATAAAACGCGGTGAGAACGTGCAGGATGTAGATAGTCAGTGACATTGTTCCCATAGCCGCGAATGGGTAAACCACAGCTGGGAAACGATCGCCTACGAACAGGCACAAGTGCAACACAACAGCGGCAACAGCGACGGAGAGAATGATTTCGCCGAAGACGCCAGTGTGTCCGGTAAAGCGGAGCCAGCCAGCAATCTCGGGATTAAATCGGAAGTACATGCCGACGGCAGTGATGACAACGCTGACAGCGGTAACAATCCAGCTCAACCGAGTATTGGCGCTGGTCTCAGAGGTGGAAGTGCTTTGCAGACGACCGCGTAAGTAGACGTCGTAAAGCAGCATGCCGCCGATGAAATATGCAATCCACGCGAGTAGCGGATAAATTTGTGGCAGCGTCATAGGCGCGTACTTGATTGTGGCGGCGATGGTTGCGGCGATGAAGAAGCCGACTCGCCACCAGGTTCCGAGCGCTGGCATCCAGGAAACCAGCATCATTACCAGGCCCATGATGACGAGGACCACCTGAATTTCTCCACCGACCGGCAATAGTGCCAGGCCGATGAGAATGATAAGGGCACCGCGGGTGATTAGACGCAAGAAGGTAGTGCTGCTGTAATTACGGCCGATGATTATCATTGTGGCGCCGGCGATGATGGCGAACAGTGATGAGGGTAGGCCAGAGAGCACAACCTTTGTGCTCCAAAGTAGTGAGGCCATATGGACAATAATCATGCCGATGATGGCGAGTGAGCGCGCTATATCAAGCCCCACGATTCGGGTAGGTTTATTCACCCCAGATTTCTCCTTTACTACAACTTATAGGGAGGTGCTCTTTGGTAAAAAGCACTCTCTACAAACGGCGTATTGAAAACGACTTTCTAGTTGTAGCAGCTGAATCTGGCAATACATTAAGTGAGCATGTGTAAAACGCAGTGTTTCGTCTGTGTTTTTACTGGGAAACTAGCGCGCTCAAAAGCTAAGAGGCAGGCGTAGCCTGGTGGCATGACATCGATGCTGACGAGTTTCACCTGGGCTGAGGTGCCAGGAGTCTTCCTCGCGTACCTGTTGATTATTGCCATCCCCACCGCTCTCGCGTGGGTGGGTACCGCGTGGCTGGCCAAAAAGTCCGGCGAGCGCATCGCATATGGGCACACGGTTTTCGTCTTTGTCGCCGCATTCTTAATCTGCTTTTGTACGCTCGCGTGGATGCCCGAGGGTGAATACAACTACTCGCCATGGCAGGTTTTCTGCAGTGGCTTCGCGATGGTCATCCTCACTGCCTCTGCCATGATGCGCGTGCCCGCCCCAACTCTGAACCTGCTGCCCACCTGGTGGGCAGCGGTCGCCGGCTATACCCTGTGCTGGAGCATCATCGCCGGCACTGACGACATCACCGGGCTTTGGGGAGTCGGTCTGATATTCCTGCTCCTCGGTCTCATCGCAGGCGTCGGCGCAGTCGTGTGGCTTACGCTGGCGATAAGGAGGCTTTTGTTGGATTCTGCCGCTTAGGAATTCTTAGTGGAACGGAGTTCGACAGCTAACTTGTAGATACGGCGCTCGAGGTCATCGCGAATCAGATTCATGCGCACTTCTCCTTCGATGCCTCGTTTTGAAGGCTCGTCAGTAAGCCAACGCTCGAGTGAGCCATGAGCGTCCGAGGGGAGCTCTACATGAGCGGCATCGCCGATGATGACAATACGATCTGCAGTTCGGAGAATCGTGGGGTCAATGGGTTTTGGTGATACACCGTCCATAGAGGCGCCGATTTTTGCAACTGATTTGGCTGCAAGCGCATTGGTAGTAGTTTTGGGGTTCGTTCCTGCTGAAAGGGCGATGAACTGCGTGGCATATTTTGCACGCGCAATGGCCTCGGCCATCTGGGATTTACCGGCATTTGCCACGCAGATGAAAAGTACCTTCGGGATTTCCTTCATTTCAGAACCCTTTTTCTATAGTTTGTCCGGTACGGAAAGGTCATTGGGGAAAAGGCGCGGCCCGAGCCAGCGGGTGACGTAGACAAGTGCAACGAGTACGGGTACTTCAATAAGTGGTCCAATCGTTCCCGCAAGTGCTTGCTGGGACAATGGGCCGAAGGTGCCAATCGCAACCGCAATTGCCAACTCGAAGTTATTCCCGGCAGCCGTAAAGGCAATCGATGCGGAGGTTGCGTAGTTCATGCCCGCGGCCTTGGCCGAAGTGAGAGCGATTGCGAACATGGCGAGGAAGTAGATCACTAGTGGTAGCGCCACTTTTGCAACGGTCCAGGGATTCTCAAGAATCTGCTGTGACTGAAGCGCAAAGAGCAACACGATTGTGTATAGAAGGCCGGCAAGCGCCAATGGCGAGATTTTGGGCAAGTACTCATTTTCATACCAGTCGCGACCACGGGTGCGTTCACCAATTATGCGTGATGCTGCGCCAGCTAGAAGCGGAATACCGAGGAATACCACTACGGATAGTGCGATTGCCCAAAAAGAAAAGGTGGCGGAAGTGGTTTCCAGTCCCAACCAGGAGGGCAGAATCTGCAGGTAGAACCACCCTAGAGCGCCGAACATGAGAATTTGAAATAGCGAGTTTACGGCCACCAGTACGGCAGCGACTTCAGTATCGCCGCAAGATAGGTCGTTCCAGACCAAAACCATTGCAATGCAGCGGGCGAGACCGACGATGATCACGCCAGTGCGCAGTTCTGGACTATCACTGAGGAATATCCAGGCAAGGGCGAACATCAGTGCGGGGCCGAGAATCCAATTGAGGAAGACTGTGATGCCCATCAGCTTCCTGGATGTCAAAATTTTGCCCGTTTTGTCGTATCGAACCTTTGCGAGCGGTGGGTACATCATGACCAGCAAGCCGATGGCGATTGGTACGGAAATTGTCGCAATTTTTGCCTCTGCCAGCCAGTTCACAAGTGACGGTGCAATTTTGCCCAGAATGAGGCCAATTGCCATTGCAGCTGCAATCCATAGCGGCAAGAAGCGATCTAGGAAGCTGAGTGACTTTGTAGTCTGTGTCATAGTTTCCTGTGTAACCAATATATCGATGATTGTCAATATATTTAGAGGGGAGGCCGTGTAGCCTCAACAGGTATGGACGAAATCTCAGAATGCTGTGCACTTGGCGGTCGGCCTCTCGACGCGGCGGAAGCGCAGGCTGCGGCAACGCTCTTCAAAGCGCTGGCGCAACCGGCGCGCCTGCAAATTTTGTCTCAGCTCGCTGCCGCTGGCTGTAGCCCGATGACCGTGGGGGAGCTGGCCGCTGTTTCTGGGCTTAGTCAGCCTACGGTGTCGCATCATTTAAAGACCATGGCGGATGCCGGGCTGCTAACTAGATCTAAGAGTGGACGGGTAGTAACCCATGAGGTACGCCCTGAGGTATTTGCTGAGCTGCGACGTATCCTGGATATCGGTCACGCGGACGGGAGGTAGTGAGCCGCTCGTCGCAAATTGCGATAGGTTGGAAAACTCTGGTTACCTATTCAGGCGCTTGACGACGGCGTCGTGAAGCAACCCATTCGTCGCAACCGCGTCCCCGCCGTGCGGCCCGTTGACACCCGCTAGAGAAGTGAAGCGGCCGCCAGCTTCCTCCACCAGAATCGCAAGAGCTGCCAGGTCCCACAGGGAAACCTCCGGCTCCGCGGCGACATCGACCGCACCCTCCGCTACCAGGCAGTAGGAGAAGAAGTCGCCATAGCCGCGCAGGCGCCAGGCGTCATCGGTGAGACCGATGAAGTTGTCGCGCAAATCGCGCTCGGCCCAACCTGTGAGCGAAGAGTTGGAGATTGAGCAGTCCGCGACATCTGCTACCTTCGAGACTTCAATGCGGCTCTCAGCGGCTTCCCGGCCGCCGACCTGCACGCGCTTGAATGCGCCGTCGCCCTTGGACGCCCACCAGCGACGTCCCAGCGCAGGGGCGGAAACCACGCCGACAACCGGCTTGCCGTCTTCCAACAGGGCAATCAAGGTGGCCCAGACCGGGACATTGCGCACGAAGTTCTTCGTGCCGTCGATGGGGTCGATGACCCACTGACGGCCCTCAAACACAGCTTCGCCACCGAATTCTTCGCCGAGGACCTCATCGCTCGGGCGCTTGTCCGACAGAATCTCGCGGAGCAGCTTTTCGCACGCGATATCGGCATCGGAGACCGGTGTGAGGTCGGGCTTGGACTCGACGACTAGGTTGGCCGCCTCGAAGCGGGACATTGTGAGGTCGTCGGCTGCGTCGGCAAGCGAGAGTGCGAGGGCGAGATCTTCGGAGTAAGAGGTGGTCATGGCCGAAATTCTAGCGCAGAACCTCACGTAACTCTGCGACCTGGCCGCTTGAGCCCGCGAGCTTCCAGCGCCCCACCGACGTGCATTCGCCGCCTGCGCCCTTAATAAGTGCGTATCCCGGCAGCCAGTCCCAGGCCGCGACGTCGCGCTGGAACCATACGCCGATGCGGCCATCGGCTACGCCGGCCATATCCACCGACGCTGAGCCCAGCATGCGCCAGGTAGCGCTGCGAGACACCGCATCCAGCCAGGACTTTGTGGCCGTGACCTCGGATTCCTCGCTCGAGTTCACCACCGCGGTGTGGAGGTAGGTCGCTGCGCAGACTTCCGAGAGCGGATGGTCAGTGACTCGAAGGTCGTCAATAGTGCCGTCAATGTTGATACGACTGGTCGGCAGATTGGGGCCGCCAATCCAGCTTTCGCCCGTTGCCGGGCGATGCACCGCACCGAGGATGACCTCATCCGGATTGCTCGCATCGCCCATAACCAGCGCCAACGCACTGCACCAGTAGTCCGAACCAGTGGTGAAATTGTAGGTGCCATCGACAGGGTCAATCACCCACGTGCGACCCGATTGGGATTCCTTCGCCGACCCTTCCTCGCCAAGAATGCCGTCCTCCGGGCGGAGCGCGGCCAAGGCCTCGACGACGAACTTCTCCGCTGCGCGGTCGGCCGCGGTGACGACGTCGGAAATCGATGTCTTGTACTCCGTGACCAGGCCTTCGTCGCGCATGCGAGCAGCAATGGCAGCGGCACGCTTCACGATGGCAACCGCAACACTGGTATCCGATGCCACAATTGACTCGGAAACTTGGGAGAGAAAGAGTTCTAGGTCTTGGCTGGAATCTTGGCTGGCGGTGGATTCAGACATACGTCCTATTGTGCACCGAAACAGGAGGTATAGCTAAGGTAGTACCCGTGAACCCGGATCTGAATGCTGACCTCAAAGAACTCGACGCGACGCTGACCACCATTGAGAAGGTGGTCGATGTCGACGAGCTTTCCGACCGGATCAGGGAGTTGGAAGCCCAGGCCGCCGACCCGTCGCTGTGGGATGACCCCGACCACGCGCAGCAGGTCACCAGTGCACTGTCGCAGGCGCAGGCGAAGAAGAAAAAGATTGACTCGCTGCGCGGGCGCCTCGACGATCTCTCCGTGATGTACGAACTCGCGGAAGAGGAGGGCGACCCCGACGCCGTCGAGATGGCCGATGCCGAACGCGCTGAGCTGCGTGCCGACATCGAATCCCTCGAGGTCACGACGATGCTTTCGGGGCCTTACGACGAGCGCGAGGCGGTCATCAACATCCGCTCCGGTGCCGGTGGCGTGGATGCCGCTGACTGGGCCGAGATGCTCATGCGCATGTACCTGCGCTGGGCCGACAAACACGGGCATAAGGTCGAGGTTTACGACACGTCCTACGCTGAAGAGGCCGGTATTAAGTCCGCTACTTTCGTCGTCCATGGCGAGTACATGTACGGCACCCTCTCGGTCGAGCAGGGCGCACACCGTCTGGTTCGCATCAGTCCTTTTGATAACCAGGGGCGCCGCCAGACTTCCTTCGCCGAGGTAGAGGTGCTGCCGGTCGTCGAGGAAACAGATCACATCGACATCCCCGAGTCAGATTTGCGTATCGACGTCTACCGCTCCTCCGGCCCAGGCGGACAGTCGGTGAACACCACGGACTCCGCGGTCCGGCTTACACACGTCCCAACCGGCATAGTGGTGACCTGTCAGAACGAGAAGTCGCAGCACCAAAACAAGGCATCTGCCATGCGCGTTCTGCAAGCGAAGTTGCTGGAGAAGAAGCGCCAGGAAGAGCGCGCGGAGCTGGACGCCCTTGGCGCCGGTGGTAATGCCTCGTGGGGTAACCAGATGCGCTCTTATGTGCTGCACCCGTACCAGATGGTGAAGGATCTGCGTACCGAATACGAAGTCAACAACCCACAGTCGGTCCTCGACGGGGACCTCGACGGGTTCATCGAGGCCGGTATTCGCTGGCGCATGGCCCAGCAGTCCGAAGGGGAGTAGTGCTAGAAGGGCGGTTCGTCTTCGGGCGCTTCCGGTGCCTTGGGTGTTTCCGGTGTGGTGGGCTCGTCGGCTTCTCCGTTTCTCTCGTTTTTGTTCATTCCCAGTTCTTCGCGAGCCTGATTTGTCAGCTCCTGTGATTCGCGGAGGTGTTCCAACCTCTGCTCGTTGTATTCCTTGAGTGTCTGTGCTTTCTTTGTCTTGCGCAGGTCGAAAGAGTAGCGACCGTGGCCGGAGAGCGGTCCTGTTTCTGTACTGATAAGCGCAGCTTTTTCGGTGCTTTGATCAGTGGCGGAGGTCCAGTACTCCACGCCGTCGATATCGCGCACGACATTCCAAAGACCGGCCGTTTTTAGATTGTGGTGCCGGCGGCATAGGCAATGGAGGTTGGGCGTTTCGGTTTGGCCACCTTCTTCGGGATTCTCGTGGTTATACGGCTGAATGTGGTCGATGTCGCACTTCGTTGCATCGACATCGCATCCGGGAAAGCGGCAGGTGCCGTCTCTACCTTGGACGTAAGTACGCTGTCGCTCTGTTGGCGAGTACTTTTCCGTTTTCTCGTCCGCTAGTAGCCGGATGCTAGTGACTCGATCGAGCCAGGATTCAGTGGCGATTTTGTTGATCCACCCCAGACCGCCGATCCATGCCTCCTGTGGCTTGTCTTGAGTAAGTGGGCAGTACAGATTCAACGTGGCGGTGACCTGAGCAGTCCCGTGCAGAAGGTGTGAAAAAGCCTCGACGAAGTCGCAGTCCTGATCAGCGGTAATTTCTTCCAAGACCTTCTGAAACTCAATTGCCCGCTCAGGCATCAGTTCCATGGTGACTTCAGTGAGGTTGTCCTTTAACTCGAACTTTATAGATTCGCCAGCTTTTTGCTCGATGCCTTTTTGAAACGAAGTAATCGGCGGGTCGTACTCATTTTTAGGGCGCAATAGCGGGCTGACTTCATTAATAAATCGCTGAATATTCTGTTGAAGACTCCGAACCCCGCGAAGAACTTCACCATCGACTCGCGGCGTGATCAGTTCGAGGAGATGGTCTTCGAAATATTTCACAGTAGAGGCGTCATCCAAGGGGAGGAGGGCTGTGGCAATGACCCGCATGTGGGGAAGCGGTAGCTGTGCGCGTTTGAGCAGAAGCTCTTTCAACCGCGGGAGCCGCTCTAGCTGCATCCCGATATCGATGTACTGGAGTGTTCTCCCGCGCGACATGCCAAGAGCTGGAGCGATTTTGGCGATGTAATCTTCGACATCTTTTGTTGAAGAAGACGGAACACAAGCAAGGGCAAGCTGCAGATCAGCTCGATTACGGCCAATTCCAAGACGTGCTGGTGCTGTTTGAGAAATCTCATGGTGAAAGCGTGGCGCTGTTGCTTCCATCGCCGCAGCGTAAGTGCGTTTCCGTGGTATATGTTCCCCGCTGGCCATTGTTGAATCCCCCTGAAAGATAAGGCCTGGATGTTGAAATGTTGAAATAAGGAAGAGGTAGGGAAAATATTTTCGACTAACTCTGAGTGTCAGTTTTCCGAGCTTTAAGCAGCTCGGCGACGTTATTTGGTGTTTTTAATCCTCGCGTTTAATCTTTCATCGCTCATTTTAATCGAACATGCAGGCGAAGTAAAGGGGGGTAGAGATTCTTGAGAAAATTCTTTCGAATACTGTCGTAGCGTGCACTTCTGTGTGGTCGCGCGCTCTGGGGGGGGCAATGTCACCTAGCTCCGCAGCCTCGCTATTCCGGCGCCCAATTCCACGCATTCCAGAGTGACTTGAGTGGCTTAAGTGATTAGAGTGTCTATCTATGATCACTTTCGACGGGGTTACCAAGTCCTACTCGACTTCTAGCCGACCAGCTCTCGACGATGTTTCAGTCCACATAGATAAAGGTGAGTTTGTTTTTCTTATTGGACCGTCGGGCTCTGGTAAGTCGACATTCCTGCGCCTTATGGTGCGTGAAGAGAAAGTGGATTCAGGAAAACTGACGGTTGCAGACCAGGATTTGACTAAGATCTCTCGCCGCAACATCCCGAAATTGCGTCAAAAGGTGGGGTACGTCTTCCAGGACTTCCGCCTGCTGCAAAAGAAGACCGTGTACGAAAATGTCGCGTTCGCATTGCAGGTTATTGGCAAGCCGAAGGCGAAAATCGACAAAGCTGTTCCGGAAACGCTTGAAATGGTCGGGCTCTCGGGCAAGGAAAATCGCTACCCGCACGAGTTGTCGGGTGGTGAGCAGCAGCGCGTTGCCATTGCTCGCGCCTTCGTCAACCGCCCGCTCATCTTGCTTGCCGACGAGCCCACCGGCAACCTCGACCCAAGCACTTCCGGTGACATCATGCTCTTGCTTGACCGCATCAATCGCATGGGGACGACCGTTATCGTGTCGACTCACGACAACGATGCCGTCGACTCCATGCGTCGCCGCGTGTTGGAGCTGGAGCTGGGGCGTCTCGTGCGTGACGACGCCACGGGTGTTTACGGCCTGAACAATTAACAGACAGTCCATCGGTAGAAGAACTCATTCGAAAGGTATTACTGACCTATGAAGACTCGCTTTGTCCTCGGTGAGGCTTTCTCCTCCTTGGGCCGAAACATCACGATGACCATCGCGATGATTATTACGACCGCGGTGTCGTTGGCGCTGCTTGCGACCGGCATCCTGGTTACTGAGCAGACCAGCCGCACGAAGGATCTCTATCTCGATCGCGTAGAAGTGCAGATCGAACTGAATGAACAAATCTCCGCCGAGGACCAAACTTGCTCCTCGCCGGAGTGTGCTGAGGTCGTCGGCAAGCTTGAAGAGACTGACGGCGTTGATTCGGTGACCTTCCGAAATCGTCAGCAAAACTTTGACCACTTCGTGGAGATGTTTAAGGATAGCGACCCCGTGCTCGTAGAAAATGCGACGCCGGAGTCGCTGCCTGCTGTCGTGATGGTGCGTCTGAGCGACCCGACCGATGTCAGCCCGCTGGATCCGATTCGGGAGCTGCCACAGGTCGACCACGTTACTGACCAGCATGAAGAGATCGGTACTGCAGCTCAGAACCTGGACTCGGTGCGAAATGCGACCTTCCTGCTGGCGGCGGTGCAGGCCGTTGCCGCTGTGTTCCTGATTGCGAACATGGTCCAGATTGCGGCGTTCTCGCGTCGTAAGGAAGTTGAGATTATGCGCATGGTCGGTGCCAGCCGCTGGTTCACACAGGCGCCGTTCGTCCTCGAGGCGGTGATTGCGTCGCTGATTGGTGGTCTGCTGGCCATCGGTGCGCTGTTCCTGGGTAAGGCGACGGTCATCGATCCGGCGCTGAGTAACCTGTACAAGGCACAGCTTCTGGCGCCGCTGACCAACGGCGATATTGGTGTGGTGGCGCCAATCGTGGTCATTATCGGCATGGTCTTTGCTGGGCTTGTTGCGCAGGTCACGCTGCGTTTTTACTCGCGTGACTAGGGCTCCAATTAGGTTTGCGATTAGACCCCTCGGTTAAACCCGGTGAATAGGGTCAGGGCAGGGTGCCAGGTAAGCTGAGGACTATGAATAATGACGACGTCCAGCGCCCACCGAAGCTCGACAAGAAGGCTTATGAGGCCGAGCTCAAAAAGCTCCAGGCAGAGCTCGTCGAAATGCAGCAGTGGGTGGTAGAAACCGGTGCCCGAATTGTCATCGTGATGGAGGGGCGTGACGCTGCCGGCAAGGGGTCGGCTATTAAGCGCATCACGCAGTACCTGAACCCCCGTACCTGTCGCATTGAGGCTCTGCCGGCTCCGACGAGCCGTGAGCAGGGGCAGTGGTACTTCCAGCGTTATGTCGAAAAGTTGCCGACTGCTGGTGAGATCGTGATTTTCGACCGCTCCTGGTACAACCGCGCCGGCGTTGAGCGCGTCATGGGCTTCTGTACCTCGCAGGAGTACCGTCGCTTCCTGCACCAGGCTCCAATCTTCGAGCGTCTGCTGGTTGAAGACGGCATTATCCTGCGCAAATACTGGTTCTCCGTGTCGGACGAGGAGCAGGTTGCTCGCTTCAAGTCCCGTCGTGAAGATCCGCTGCGCCGCTGGAAGCTCTCGCCGATGGACCTGGAGTCCATCACTCGCTGGGAGGACTACTCCCGCGCTAAGGATGAGATGTTCATCCACACCGATATCCCGTCCGCACCGTGGTTCACGGTTGAGTCCGAGGACAAGAAGCGCTCGCGTATCAATGTCATCAACCACCTGCTGACCACCATTCCGTACGAGCACATTCAGCGGGATGTTCCGGAAATTCCGGAGCGTCCGGAGTCTGAGGGGAGCTACGAGCGTCCGCCGCGTACTGAATTCCGCTATGTGCCGGACGTTGCCGCGAAGCTCGAAGCTGACCGTGTGAAGGGTGCAGGCAAGTCCGATAAGAAGGGCAAGAAGCATAAGAAGCATAAGAAGGACAAGAAGAGCAAGAAGAAGTAGCTTCTTTGTTTAGGCATTTCTCGCCGCCGTCAGTCGTTCCATCAAGCCAGAGCCTTTCCATAGATAGTTATCTGTGTCACACTGGGTGGCATGACTGCTACTGATAACGGTTCTGGCACTGCACGCACCGAGGTCAATGAGCCAAAGGTGCTGCGAGAAGTCCACGGGCAATCAGGCCACCTTCGGCTGAACAGGCCGAAGGCGCTTAATTCGCTCGATTTGGATATGGTCACCGAGGTCGTCGAGGGGCTCCGCGCATGGCGTGACGACGACTCGGTGGATCACATTGTTGTTTCATCCGGTCACCCCAAGGCGTTTTGTGCCGGTGGTGACGTGCGCGCAGTTCGGCAGGCTGTGCTCGATGGTGTTCCGGAGCAGGGGGAGAAGTTCTTCCGGGACGAGTACCAGATGAACGCGATGATTGCGGAATTTGCGCAGTCCAAACCATATATCGCGATTATTGATGGCATCGCTATGGGCGGTGGCCTGGGAGTTTCCATGCACGGCTCCCACCGAATCGTGACTGAGCGAGCCAGCGCCTCCATGCCAGAAATGGCAATCGGCTTTGTGCCTGACGTGGGTATTACCTATTTTTCGCAGCATGTGAACACTCAGTTGGGAGGGCCTTCGCCGGCGATTGCTCGGTTTGCAGGACTGACCGGTTACCGCCTAACTGCGGCGGACATGCTGTGGGCTGGATGGGCAACGCATGCGGTGCCATCCGCGCAACTGGACGAGTTCGTCGCGGCACTGGACCGAGATGGAATTGATTCGGCGCTTGCGGAGTATGCGCTCGATGTGGACTCGGCTGAGGCTCGTGAACTGCTCGGTGAGGCGCAGCTGGCCGAGTGGAGCGATTGCATCGAGGCCTGCTTCGGCGCTGATAGCTGGTTGGAGATTGAGCGTGCTCTCAACGAAGTCGCAGAGGCTGGCTCCTGTGCGTCGTCAACAGTGGAGACCTTCCGCGATCTGCTGGCACCCGCCAACCCGGAGAGTCTCGTGGCGGCAGTGGAGCTCTATGCAGCGAACGCGGGTCCGGAGGTTACGCTGCAGGAGGCTCTGAACCGGGAGATGAAGCTCGGCGCTTACATGCGTCAGCACCCCAATTTTGCCGAAGGCGTGCGGGCGGTTTTGGTGGACAAGGACCGCGACGCCACCTTCAAGCCCGCCTCCGTTCAGGAGGTCGATGTCGAGGGGATTCGTCAGCACCTGAGCTAAATAAGATTGCGCTCAATAGGGCTAAATAGGCCAGTGCTAGACAAAGCTGTGGCGGCCAGTCGTCGGCGCGAAATCATCGGCAATCATGGCCGCCAATTCGAGATAGCTCTGGGTAGTGGCGGGCTGGAGATTGTCCAGCTCGATATTTGCACCATTCGCAATGTGCGGGTCATAGGGGATGACCTGCACTGCGCGGCAGCGCTGGGCAAATAGTTCGTGCACGGTCTCTGTGGACAGCCCCTGTTTATTTAGCTCGTTGACCACCACGACAGTGGTAGAAACCAGCCGTTCGAAGCCGTGCGCTGAAAGCCAATCCAACGTCGTCCAGGCGCTTTTCACGCCGTCCAGTGCGGGCGTGGTGACCAGCACCAGGCAATTGGCCGCAGAAAGAATCGAAGCGGCGATGGGCTGCGTCAGGCCGGTACCACAATCAGTCAGGCTCACATTGTAATGACGCCGAAGGATGTCGAGGGCTGCGCAGTATTCACCGTCGGAAAGCGCGATCGTCGATGTCGGGTTTTGGTCGCTGCCGACAACCTCCAGGCGCGATGGAGTGTGAGATGTGTACGCGCGGACCTGCGCATATTTGTCCGTATCCGGGGCTCGGAGCAGATCGCGAATTGATGCGGGATTGGCCGCGGTGACGCGTGCGCCGAGGGTGCCAAAGTCCGGATTCGCGTCGATTGCGACGATTCGGTCACTGCGCAGGCTTGCAAGCGTGGCGCCCAGGCACATGGTTGTCGACGTCTTGCCGACGCCACCTTTCACGCTGACAACAGCGATGTTGTAGTCACCGTAGATAGGCTGTCGCACCCGCTCTATCAGCTCGCGTTGCTTGCGTGCCGACGATGATTCCCGCGGCGAAATTGCGCCCCAGGTAGCCTTATGAACCCAGCTGCGCCAGCCCGACTGTGGTGCCTGCCGCGAGTTCAGGCTAACCGCCAAGTCTGAGACGGAAACTGCGTGAGTGACTGCGTGTTTGGTGGAAGTCATAGACTTCGTCCCCTCCCCAAAATTCCCCAAAGTTTATCCCCGCCGTTGTTTTTACCATGCGGCCAGGACCACGGCGAGCCCAAAGACAGCATCGAGAATTCCGACCTGTTTGGGTGTCCACGGCTTAGCGCGGCGAGCACCGGAGATTGGCATGGCAAAAGACCTGATGAGAAGCCCAATGGTGACAATGGGCACACCGATGCTGATGAGATTCCGGTCGCGGAGCAGGATCCACCCGATGATGGCCGCAGCGGTAATGAGGGCGTGGTAGGTGACCGAGCCAATGAGCCACTGTCGGCTGCCGCGTTTGCGAATCATTGTTTTCACATAGGGCACGGTGCCGACGAAATATCCAGCGTAGATAGCCGCAATTGCCCAGGCTTTCGGGGTTGGCCCGGCGATAATGGGCACCATGAGGCTGGCGGCTAGAACAGTGGAGACACCAGAGAGAAGTGAGCGCGGTCGGCGCTGGTAGGTCTCCCAAATAGCGATAGCGGCAAGAGGGGCGATGAGGGCGACCCAGGTGAGAAGGGAAACGTCGGCAAGCAGAGTGATGCAGCCAGCGACGGCGGTGAGCGCGGTGTATGTGGCGGCGGGTGCCAGATGGCGGCGTTGGCGACGAGAGCGGAGCCAGACGCTGACGGCGAAAAATGCGAAGTAGCCGAGCAGCCACGTCGCGGTTACGGCAAGGCCTGTCCATGTGGGGTTGAGCGCGAGTGCAGTCAGCGGGGAATGGTGACCATGAACCAAGCGCCGTGCTGGTCCGGAACCCAGCCAGCGGAGCGCTTGTGGTGGGAGCAGCGGGCGGGGCGGGAAGGACGTGGCTGGCGGGGCTTTTGGCTCATACTACGCATTATAGATTCGTAAATATGTCGGGACTGTATTAGATCCTCATTGAATAAAATGCACATGCGCACAAGGCGACAGTGCTAACGTTGAACTCGCATTCTCAGGGCGAGGTGAAATTCCTCACCGGTGGTGAAGCTGCGGCTGACGCAGACAAGTCCACGAGCGCCCTACCTGTGGCCAGAAGGGTCATCAGGTAGGGGACAAGCAGATTTCGGTTGGAATCCGAAACCGACGGTCATAGTCCGGATGAAAGAGAAGGAGTTGAATAATTCGTGGAATACGTGTCGGATTTTTTGGTGGGTTTCCTCACTGCACAGCTCAGTGTGGCGGGAGCACCAATCTTAATTCGAGAAATTGTTGGTAACCTCTTTGGCCTCGCGTGTGCCTTCCTAGGTATGAAACGCAAGGTATGGGCCTGGCCGGTCGGCATTATCGGAAATGCCTTGCTGTTTACCGTCTTCCTCGGCGGAGTTTTCCACACGCCGCAAAATCTTGATCTCTATGGCCAGGCTGGGCGTCAGGTCATGTTTATCGTCGTCAGTCTCTACGGGTGGTTCAGCTGGGTCAAGAGCCGCAATCAGAGCGGTGATGAGGTCGCAATTGAGCCGCGGTGGGCGACGGCAACGGAACGCATTGGGATGATTGCCGTGGCTATCTTCGCCACAGTGATCTGTGCCAATGTCTTTGAGATGCTGGGCTCGTGGGGGCCATGGGCCGATGCCTGGATTTTCGTCGGTTCGATGCTAGCGACCTGGGCATGGCCCGCGGCTGGAACGAATTCTGGCTGATCTGGATTGCCGTTGACGCCGTGGGAGTGCCGTTGCTGCTCAAGGGTGGCTACTACCCGTCAGCAGCGCTGTACCTCTTCTACGGATGCTTCGTTATTTGGGGCTTTGTCTCCTGGGTTCGACTCGAGCACCAGCACGACAATAACCAGCAGAAGAGCTCCGAGACCGACCAAGTACCGGCTTTGGCAGCAGCCGAGCGGTAGGATAGTCCAGGTGAGCTTCCGACCAGATAACTCCCGTACCAACCGCGCCCATCAAGCCGAAGAGCGTGCCCGCAGTCTCGTGCAGGACGTCCTCGACCGCGAGGAGCGGGTACGCAACAATCTGGCCAGCGCTGATGTCGACCCGTGGACGATGCGTTTCGTCGTCGATGAGTCGATTTCTGAGGGCGCAATCATCACCTGGCGCAATGAGGCCACTCGTGCCCGCCGCATCATGCGCCGCTACGACATTCAACGGGGCTACCGCGAGAAGTTGCGCGAAGTTGAAAAGCGCATCGATGCCATGTTGCACCTCGCGGAGTCGCTGGAGGAATCGTGGGACGCCGCGGCACACGCTTCAAAGAGGCTTTCCGACGCGGAGGCCCGCGATGTCGCCGCCTTTGAGCGTGAGCGCGAGCGGCAAAATGACGCGGCAGAGACTAAGCGTCAGCGTGAGGAGAAGGTCCGCAAGTTCCGTCGGAAAGCGGAAAACATTGCTACC
>NZ_KV836270.1:452173-466889 GCF_001838295.1 Corynebacterium sp. HMSC074C04 | reverse complement strand
CCACTGTCGTCTTCGTTGAAGGACATCGCGGCCAAGTTCCGTTCGCGGGGCTCGGAGGAGGAACCGCGCGAGGTACGCCGGGCAACCGCCCGCGACCTACGCAAGGAGCCTCCGCTGCCGGAGGACTAGTATTCCTCGGACTTAGCTGCCTGAACCACTTCGGCGAGCTTGGAAATCTCTTCGTGAGAAGGCCTAATATCTGGATGCGTACGGCAGTAGTCCAACAGCAAGTAACCGGCCGTGCGAATGCGACGATGCCCATCCCAGTGCGGAGCGGCGATTTTGGGGTCGTTGGTGGCCAGAGACGAGATGGCCTGGCGCTCGCTGAGCAGCTCGTACTGGAGATCGCGACGAATATCGAGTGCCTGATTCGGAGTGCCGGTTAGCAGCGCGCCGAGAAGAGCACCCATCTGTCGATAGCAGCGCGGAATATGACGCAGGTAGTGCTTCTCAATGCTCTCGGTCGGCCAGAAGTGCAGGACAGCGAGAGCCAGCGCGCAGGCGATACCGACTTCCAAAACACGATCGGTCACAATCGGTGCGAGCTCGCCAGCGACATTTCCGCCCAGCAGCAGCGCCAGCGGAGTGGTGACGATCGTCGTCAGCGCATAGTTCTTCACCACGAGAATCTCCGCGCCGAATTGGCAGGCTGCAAGCGCGATAAGTAGCGTCCAGCTGTCCAGGCCAAAGGAAAAGAGCAGCGCATAGAGGAAAATGCCGATAATCGAGCCCACCATGCGGTGAATTCCTCGAATCGAACCGGCGGTGCGGTCGGGGCCCCACTGTAGAGTCATCAATGCGCTGACCACCGCCCAGTCAGGCCGGTCAAGACCGACTAGCACGCTGATGAGACCAGCTAAGCCGCCAGTAATAGCCACCTTTGTCGCAGTCATCGACGCGTGAGAATAGCGCTCGAAAGAGCGGAAGACTCGGTAGCTTACGCTTGGCCGAGCGAGTGGAATGGTTGTCTGTGTCTCGTCGATAAGGTTAGGTGTGTCCACGATGTCCACAGCGCTGCCGTGCACGCCCAAGCGGCCGCGGATAGCAATCAGTCGCTGATGAGCAGCGATGACACGGTTGACCAGTTCCGTATGGGAGGGCTTGACGATTTTGCTGCCACGGATGATGCCTGCGTCGGCAAGCGATTCCCATGCGTCGGTGAGTGCAGTTTGCGCCTGGTGATGAACGGCGAACGATGTCGAGTCTGATTTTTCCATCGCCTCGATGGCTGATTCAAGGGATTGGACGGCCGCCATCTCGGGGCCGTGCGGATTCCACAACCGTGGTGCCATGCCGATGACTATCGCCGAAAGCACACCAACGGTAGCCCACATGGCGGTTTCAACCGGGTTGAAGCCAAGGCGGGCGACCATTGTGGTACCGCCTGAGACCATCACAATGAAGAATGAACCTGGTGGTGGCAGGCGCAGTGCGTTTTGGATAAAGGCGCCGGCGGTAGCCAGCGTCGTGGTAAAAAGCGCGATGAGCAGCAGCCATAGATTACTGTCGCCGGAAGCGATCTCACTGTGGACCACTGAGCCAACAAAACTGCCGGACATAACGCCGGCGACCAGGCACAGTCCGGCGATGGCCATCACGCGCAGGCGACTGCGGTAGGGGTGGCCTTCGCCATAGATGACCACGCAACCACCAGCGGCGATAAGGAGCATCTCCGAGCCATGGCCGGTGAGAAGTGCCACGGCACCCGGCAGGAATAGCGCGAGTGCTGCGCGGAGGGCACCTGGCCATCTCTGCGCACGGGAGTGGAAGGCAGTAAAAAGCTGCCATGCACTTGGTTGCGGAGGAAGCTCAACCGTTTGGCTCAATGTTGGTGAAATCTCCTTATCTCTATTGGGTTGTTATTGGCGCTGCCGCTGTGTGCAACCGAGAACTTTAGTCAGCGACCAGCGTCTCGAGCGTGAACTCCGGGTGCTCCTTCTCAATGAATGACAGCTTCCACTTGTCGCCGAAGAGGGCGATGAGGGCGCCGTCGGAACGCGTGAAGATCTCCACGCCGCGTTGCTTTGCAAGCTCCGGCGCGGTCTCTTCGTCCGTGCGGCGGGCGACGGAGTAGGGGATGGGATCTGCGATGGTCTCGACGTTGTACTCGTTTTCCATGCGCGCCATCATCACCTCGAACTGCATCGGTCCGACCGCGGCCATGACCGGGGCGGCATCGCCGCGGGCATCGTTGCGCAGAATCTGCACCACGCCCTCGGCATCGAGCTGGTCGACAGCCTTGCGGAACTGCTTGTACTTGCCCAGGCTCTTGGCGCGCAGGGTGCGGAAGTGCTCCGGCGCGAATTGAGGCATTGGCTTGAATTGAACCTTGCGGCCCTCGTAAATGGTGTCACCCGGCGCCAGCGAACCCGCATTGACCAGGCCGACAATGTCGCCCGGGTAGGCCGTCTCCACGGTCGAACGCGTCCGACCGAACACTGTCAGGGCGTACTTTGTAGAAAAACGGCGTCCCGACTGCGCATGCGTGACCTGCATGCCGCGGTCAAACTCACCAGAGACAACGCGCATGAACGCCAGCTTGTCGCGGTGGTGCGTATCCATACCCGCCTGCACCTTGAACACGACGCCCGAAAAATCATCCGTCGGTTCGCGCTTTTCGACGATAGCTCCCTGGCCGCCAGCCGCAGCAGCGGCAACGGCAGCCGGGTCGGACTCGCGGGCGCCAGGTGCCGGAGCCAGTTCGCAGAGAGTGTCCAGGATCTGGTGGACACCCCAATTCAGCATGGCCGAGGCGAAAATCACCGGAGAGGTGTCACCAGCGAGGTACATCTCCTGGTCGTGGTCAGCGCTATCGGCGGAGAGCAGTTCGGACTCCTCGGCTGCCGTCTCCCAGGCATCGCCCTGTTCCGCGGCGGCCTCATCTGGGGTGAGGTGCCGCTCGGCGGCAATGGTGGCACCACCGGCAGTGCGCTCGAAGCCGATGAACTGTTTGGCCTCACCGTCCTCGCCACGCTCCAGTAGACCGCGGAAGTCACCCGCCTCGCCGACTGGCCAGTACAGCGGTGTCGGCTGCAGGCCAATCTCCGCAACAATCTCATCCATCAATTCCAGGGGAGCCTTACCCGGGCGGTCCCACTTGTTGATGACCGTGACGATGGGAATTCCGTTGGACTTACAAACCCGGAACAGCTTCAACGTCTGAGGCTCGAGACCCTTGGCGCCGTCGACAAGCATGACAGCGGCGTCGACAGCCGTGAGCACACGGTAGGTGTCTTCGGAGAAGTCGGCGTGACCAGGTGTATCGACGAGATTGATCATGTATGGTTCGCCGTCGTGCCCCTCTGGTTGGTACTCGAACTGCAGCGCGGAAGAGGCAATCGAGATGCCGCGATCTTTCTCCATGTCCATCCAGTCGGACACAGTCGACTTGCGGCCGGCCTTGCCGTGGACAGCACCGGCTTCGTTAATGACATGAGCATGCAGTGCCAGCGCCTCGGTGAGCGTGGACTTACCGGCATCCGGGTGTGCGATGACGGCAAATGTGCGGCGGCGTGCTGCTTCTTCGGCGAGAGTTGTCACAGGGAGACTACGCTTTCCTTAAAAAGAAAATCGGAATAAGGGAATCGGGTTCAACCTTTCTAACTTACCGCTCCAGTGGGGTAAGGGGTCAATTACGTTGGGGCGACGTTAGAGGTTGAACAGTTCGCGCAGCGTCGTGATGACGCCTTCCTCCGCGTTCGACGGTGCGATGTCGGTGGCGCGGCGTTTGATTTCCGGGTGACCGTTGGACATGGCAAACGAACGGCTTGCGTGGTCGATGAGCTCGAGGTCATTCAGGTAGTCAACAAAGCAGACAGTTTCGGCAGGAGAGACACCGAGGGCCTCCTGCAGGGCGGCGAGTGCCGTGCCCTTGTTGGTGTTGGCGTCGATGAGGTCGACCCAATGTGCACCGGAGACTACCGCGCGCAGGTGCGGGCTCTGGGAACGCAAGTAATCGGCGGATTCGTCTTCGACGGAGTAAGGATCAAAGGCGGCAATTTTGACGATGCCGTCCTCGGCGGCGGCGACGATGACATCATCGACCTTCTGCAGCTTCAAGTAGTACTTGGCGGCCTCGTTGAATTGCAGCTGCTGAACTTCCTCCGAAATATTGAAATGCGGCGGGAAAAACTCCACGTATGCGCTGGCAGCGCCGCAGATGATAACCGATAGAGGAGTGCGCCCCGCTGCCACTCGGTTGTCGTTGAACTGGCGGATCGCGTGTACCAACTGGGTGACGATGTCGTGGTCGATACTGGTAACCGAGACCACCTCGCCCGCATCCGCGACATAGTTGCCGTTTTCCGCAATGATTGGGATGCGGTGTGCAATGGGGGCGAACTGGTCGGCCAGAGTGGCGTACTGGCGGCCCGATGCGGGAGCGAAGTGGACACCGCAGTCGAGCAGTTCGGTGACTACCGGCCAAAAGGAATCCGGGATTTCCTTGTCTTCATTTAATAGAGTCCCGTCCATATCCGTGACTACAAGGCGGTATGGCGGCTGGGCAGGAGATTGCTGCTGGATATCCAGGGGTTCCGTCATGGCTTTAATTCTAACGGGTAAGTAGGGTTCACTTTTCTTCCTCAGGTCGCCTCCCAATGCCTCCCCCGATTGGGTGAAAGCTGGGCCACAATACGGGGTACCCAGTTGAGGGCGATAGCCGGTGAACGGCGTGTGCGGGGTATTTTGAGGGGGAACTCATATTCATTTAAGCCAGGAGGATTTATGTCGGATTCGGCCCCCATCAAGCGCAATGACTGGAATGAGCGCATCAGCCTTGCAGAGCAGATGATCCCCCTCCTGGGACAGCTGCGGCGCAACAACGATGTCGTGACTTCAATCTTCGGCCGCCGACTGGAAAACGTCACCGAGACCGGCATCATTAAGTCGCACCGCTACGCCCGTCGCATTACCTCGCAGGAGCTGCCTCTGAGCCAGACTCTGCCGATTCTGCAGGAACTGGTGAAGATGGATCTCGGCACCGCCTCCATCGACCTGGGTGCCCTGGCTACCAGCTTCGAAGAGGAAGGCGGCGACCTGCGCGCATTCCTCGAGCGGGAGCTTGCCGAGGTTATCGGTGCCGGGACTCACACCCCGAAGACCGACATTGTCCTCTACGGTTTCGGACGCATCGGTCGTCTGCTGGCCCGCATTCTGCTTGCTCGTGAGGCACTGTTCAACGGTCCGCGCCTGCGCGCGATTGTGGTTCGCCAGAATGGTGAGGACGACATCGTCAAGCGTGCTTCGCTGCTGCGCCGTGACTCCGTCCACGGTGCATTCGACGGCACCATCTCGGTTGACCGCGAAAACAACATTATTTGGGCAAACGGCACCCCGATCCAGGTCATTTACTCCAACGACCCGGCAACTGTTGACTACACCGCCTACGACATTAACGATGCGATTGTCATTGACAACACCGGTCGTTGGCGTGACCGTGAGGGACTGTCGCAGCACCTTCAGTCCAAGGGGGTTTCCAAGGTTCTGCTCACCGCGCCGGGCAAGGGCGATGTAAAGAACATCGTCTACGGAATTAACCACAGCATCATCGAGGACTCTGACAACATTTTGTCGGCAGCCTCCTGTACTACCAACGGCATCACCCCGGTGCTGAAGGTCGTCAATGACAAGTGGGGCGTCGAGTTCGGTCACGTCGAGACCGTCCACTCCTTCACCAATGACCAGAACCTGATTGACAACTTCCACAAGGGTTCCCGCCGTGGTCGCGCAGCCACCCTGAACATGGTTCTCACTGAGACTGGTGCCGCAAAGGCCGTCGCCAAGGCTCTGCCGGAGTTTGAGGGCAAGCTGACCGGTAACGCGATCCGCGTTCCCACCCCGGACGTTTCCATGGCGGTGCTGAACCTGACTCTGGACACTGAGGTCGACCGCGACGAGGTTAACAACTACCTGCGCGAAGTTTCCCTGAAGTCCGTCCTGCGCCAGCAGATTGACTACATCCACTCACCAGAAGTGGTCTCCACCGACTTCGTTGGTTCCACCCACGCTGGCATCGTCGATGGTCTGGCTACCATCGCCAACGGTAAGCACCTAGTGCTCTACGTCTGGTACGACAACGAGTTCGGTTACTCCAACCAGGTCGTTCGCATCGCTGAGGAGATTGCCGGTGCTCGCCCGCGCGTCTACCCGAAGCGCAAGCACATCGACGAGCTGTAAGTCGGCGGTCCTGGGCTTGAGCTGTTGAGCCCTCGAACGCCCTCTTCCCCCTCCTAAACCATGGGGTTTGAGGCGATGGGGAGGGCAGGGGAGGGGACGGAGCTTTCGGTGCGGGAGGCCGCTATCGCCTACCGCTGGTGGACGTGGTTCTGCGCGGCTTCGGCGCGGATGCATGGGCCGAGTCAACAGGGCATAGATGACGTTGCAGCGGCTCCGGACAAGCCACATCACCGCGGCATTGTGCTTCTGTCCTTCAGCCCGTTTACGCAGGTAGTAGTCGCACGATGCGGGATGGCAGTTCGACGCGATCCACGCCGATCGAAACATCGCGTTTTTTCAACTGCTTATTGCCGACCCTGGTAGGAAACTAGCCGCGAACCGACGTACCCGACTGCCGGGTGGTCGGCGCAATGCCGACGTAAGCGGCCAAGTGCGCGGCGCCGGCGAAGTCCTGGCAATCGCCGATGGACCACAAGATGTTAGAAGCGGTCTTGATACCTACGCCGGGCATCGACATCAAGACCTGGGCAAGAGGGAAACGATTCGCACATCTCCTCGACTTGCCCGGCGATCGTGTCGCGCTGTGCTTGAAGCGCTTTGATGTTCGCCGCCAGCTGGGAATGACCAATTCTGCTGCTGCAGTGCCGGATACCGTGACAGTTTGCTCGGCAAGGGCGGCGAAAATTGCGTCAACCAGGGCAGCAGGGTCCTTCTTGGCGCGGTTGCGCATCCACTTCAGGACCCGGCCTCGACCTGCGGCGGTCAGTTTTGTCGGACCTTCGTAGTGGATGAGCGAGTCCAGCACCAGCGTGCGCGAGAGAATCTCGCCTGCAAAGACGCGCTCGAGTGCGGGGTGAATCTGTGTGAGCACGCTGCGAAGGCGGTTTTTCGTTCGGGTGGCGTCTTTGGCGATGTCGTCGTGGAATCCGGCGAGCATCTTCAGCGCTGCTAGTGTCTCGTCGTCGCGGTCGACTGCCCGCAGTGTGTGCGGCATGGTGCGGGCGGTGTCGGCGATGATGAATGCATCCCGGCGGACGGTTTTTGATCGTCCAGGGTAGAGATCGGCTGCTTTTCGTATGGCTAGGTCGGGGAGGTCTCCGACCGTGCAACCGCAGTCGCGGGCCACGGCGATGGGCAGGGTGCCGATCGTGTTGGGTTGATCGACAACCATGACAACGCTGCCGTGGGCCTGCATGGACGCGAAGATTTCGCGCCGTGCGGCGTCGTCTTGGGGCAGTGGTTTGTCGTAAATTCTCTCGCCGGTGTTGGTCAGCGCGCAGGCATGGTGGCCGGTTTAGCCGACGTCGAGGCCGATGATGATGTCGGGTGTTGTGGACGGTTCCATGGTGGTGTCCTTCTGTTGCGGCTGGTCGCCGGTGTCTTGGACATCCGTTGCAGGCACCCACGTTACGACGAGACCTCTGTTTGGTCCGTGTCCCTATTAGCTGTCAGCGGTTGTCCCCGGTGCCCGGTGGCAACACCCCCGGATTATGGAAATATCCACGCAGATAAGCCATGCCGGGCCTGGTGGCCGCGCCCCGTGAGGGGGGCACCATCACGGTAACGGGGGGGCGGGGGTAAGGTAAGTAAATTGAGCCTGGCGTAATGCGATAAGCATTGCCTAACCTAAGACTGTTTCAGGTGGTGTTCCCGATCGGGAACCGGCAACGGAAGCGAGGCGGCGACGATGAACGGAAAACGTGGATCGACCGGAGAGCCCCTCTCCGGAGGGGGAGCCGGGGACGCGGTGGCGTCGCAGACGGATGACGGGCGGTTGGTGCACGTCGCACCGGTCGCAGCGGGTGGCCGACCATCCACCCGCGACATGCTCGTCGCCGCCGCAATCGGCGTCGCGGGGTCTCTCATCATCGTGCCCCTGACCTACCTGCAGGTGTTCGCCGGCATCGCCCACGTTTATCTCGTCGCGGCGACGCTCGGGTTGTGGTTCCTGCAGTGCGTTGTTCCCCTCATCGTCGTCCGCAAGCTTGGCGCGAGCCTCATCGCGTGCCTTGCCATGGGCGTCGTGTCCGCGGCGACCACCCCGTTCGGCATCGCCGCAATCGGGGCGCTGATTATGGAAGGATTGCTCATCGAGCTTCCGTTCATGGTCACCCTGTACCGGCGGTGGACGCGTCCCCAGTTCGTGGCGTCGGCGATGTTGTTCTCCGCGCTGATGGGACCGATGGCCCCGCGCGCAGTCGGCGTCGACTCGCCGACCACTCCCATGACCCTGATCAGCTTCGCCGTAGCCTTGGCATCGAGCTTGGTGTTTTTGGTCCTGGGCTTTGCCGTCGCAAAGGGGCTTCGCAGCCGCGGGGTCACCCGGTGACCGGCGGAGCACCCGCGTGCGCCGGTGCGACACGCGGGACGGCCCCGGCCCGGTTACGGGTTAGGGGCGCGGGCGTGCGGCACGCCGATGGGCGATGGGCACCCGACATGGTGGATCTCTCCTTCGATTTCGGCACGATCAACGCCATCACGGGACCCGTGGGATGCGGAAAGACGAGCCTGGCCCACCTCATCGCTGGACTGATTCCCTCGCACATCCCCATCGACCATGCCGGATTCGTGCACATCGTCGATGCCGACGGCACCGAACGCCCCGTGGACGGGGACCTGGTCACCTTCGTCGGGCAAGACCCGGCGACGCAGGTGCTCACGCTCCGAGTCGTCGATGACGTGGCCATGGCCCTCGAGTTTTCCCTCGTGGAAGCCGGTATCGTCGCCAAGCGATCAGCCGAGGCTCTATCGGAGCTCGGCCTGTCAGAGCTCGCGGAGAAGGATCCGTGGGCTTTGTCGGGCGGGCAACGCCAGCGGATGGCCATCGCCGGTGCGGTGGCCAGGGCGCCGGAGGTCATGATCTTCGACGAGCCCGCGGCCCACGTCGACGAGGACGGTCGCCGGTCGCTGTTCGCCGCCATCCGTGATTTGCGGGCCCGGGGCGCGTCATCCTGCTCATCGAGCACGACCTCCGCCCGTTCGACGGGTGGGTCGACACGGTGACGATCCTCGATGCGGACGGGAGCGTCGCCGCCCACGGAGCGCCGGATGGCATCGCGGTGAAGGGCATTGCGACGACGGCCGCGACCGCCGGAACGCCGGACGCCAGTACGCCGGGCACGGGGGTGCCGGACCGTCCCAATCCGGAATCGGAGGCGGATGCCGTTCCACTGCTGGCCTTGACCGGAACCCACGTGACCCGAGGCGGGGAGAGGATCCTGAACGGGGCCGATCTGACACTGGAACGGGGCGAGATTCATGCCCTAGTCGGTGCCAACGGAGCCGGTAAGTCCACCTTGCTGGCGGTGCTGTCGGGCCAGATGAAGGCGGGAGTGGACCTCCGGATTGACGGCGCGTCTGCCCGGCGCGTCCCCGACGCCTTCGCGTCGTTGGCGTTCCAGAACCCCGAGCACCAGTTCACCCGCGCGACCGTCGCCGCGGAAATCGACTCCGCGCTGGCCGGCACGGACCCGCACGGGCCACTCGGCGCCGATGAGCTGCGGAAACTGCGGGAAGCCCTGTGCCCCCGGGCACTTGACCCCGTCTCGCCGTTCGTCCTGTCGGGCGGACAGAAAAGACGGTTGGGCATCTTCCTGGCGGTGGCGGCCAATCGCCGTTTGCTGCTTCTCGACGAACCGTTGGCGCACCTGGATTCGCCGAGCTCGCGCATCGTACTGGATGCCCTAGCGGAATACGCCGGGGCCGGCGGAACCGTTGTGTTCACGTGCCACGACCGCCGTGCCGCGCGAACGTGGGCGGATCGGGCGAGCATCGTCACCGAAGGGAAGGTCGCCTGGTCCGGTCCCGCGGCCGACGTGCCGGCTGCCCCGGAGTCGTCCCGGCGGGATCGCGCACTGCCCGCGGCCGGCGTACGGACGTCCGGGGACGAAAGCCCCTGGACCGGTGAATCCGCCGCTCGGAGGCGCGCGGGGTTGAACACCATCACGATTGTCGCGGCGGTGATGCTCGTCCTCGTCGCCGGGCTGCTCTCCGGCGAAGATGCCGTTCTCGCGCTGACGGGGGTCGCGTTCCTCGCACTCGCTGCGATCGCGGAACGCGACGTTCGGGCGACGGCGGGGAAGGTCCTCCTCGTCCTGTTGATCGGGGTGTTCTTCGGCCTGCTTGGGTGGCGCTCCGAGTTCTACGGCGGTGGGGATCCGGCGGAGGCCGTCCGCCACGGCATCCATCACGGACTGCTGTTGACGGCCGTGTTCGCGGGGACGGTCCTGGTCTCCGCGTGCATGCGCGTCGAGGAGCTTTTCGACGCCATGGTGCAACGCCTCCGGGTGCCCTACACATGGTGCACCATAGCGATTTCCGGGGTGAGCATCGCGGCGTTCCTGCGCAGCGAAATCCCCCATCTGACATGGGCGATTAGATTGCGCTCGATGCGACCGGGGCAGTCTTTCCGCTCCGGCTTCATTCGCGCGACGACGCCCGCGTGCATCGCCTTTCCCTTGTTCGTCAGCGCCGTGCGCTGCGCCGAAAAGCTGTCCCTGACCCTGGCGATGCGCAACTTCGGCCGCCATCCGCGGCGCACCTTCCGCACCGATCACCCCTGGCGAGTGCGTGACGGGTTCGTGGCCGCAGCGTCCGCCGCGGCCTTCGTCGTCGCCCTGGTGTCCGCAGTGACTTGACGGGCACCCGGAACCGGCGGGTCCCGGGCCCGCGAGCGTTTCCGAGCTTGTGCGGAGACGCGCCCCACCCAGTTGCTTCACCCTTTCAACCCTTCAGACACATCCTCCGGGTCACGCCATGCGGGCCCGGTCCGCCCGGCACCAGCATGGCGCCGACAACCGAAAGAGGTACCAATGAACACGATCCGGACCATCAGCGACGTGCTTCGGGACAAGGCCGATGAGACGAAAAAGGGGATCACCTTCGTCGAGAATCGGCGGGACGTCTTCGTCCCGTATGGCCGGGTCCATGCGGAGGCGGTGGCGGCTGCGACTCGGTTGGCCGAAGCCGGCATCGGCCCCGGCGATCGCGTGATCTTCCAGGTTTCGGAGAACCGCGGGCTCATCCGGGCGTTCTGGGGCTGCGTCTACGCCGGCGCGGTTCCGGCGCTTGCGCCGCCGGTGTCGGGCCCGGTTGACGTCGACAGGGTGCGGACGCTCTCGGACATGATGCCCGGGGCCCCGATCCTGGTCGACGAACGCAGTCACACGCTGCTCACCGGCGCAAACGGCGCCGTGGTCGTGGGCGAGGACCGGCTGCTCGACGTGTCCATCGTCAATGACGCTGCCGCGGAACCGGGTGCGGCGATGCCGGGTGATGCTGAATCGGACTTCTCTCAGGCGGGGGACGTGGATTCCGGGGATGGCGCCGGGGCGGTCCCCGCGTTCCCGGTGCGAGGTGGGACGGCCGGCGAAGCCCTCATCCAGTTTTCGTCCGGCTCCACGGGATCGCCAAAAGGCGTCATCGTAACCAACGAGTCCGTGCTGAACGGTCTGCGCGCGACGATCCCACGCCACGCGCACCGGTACGAGAACAAGATGCTCACGTGGCTACCTTTGACCCACAACCTTTCGCTGATCGGCTTCCACGTCTACGCCCTTTTTCGTGGGTACGACCAGGTGTTGCTGCCGGTTTCCGAGGTGGTCGCCGATCCCCCGAGGTGGTTCGAGGCCGTGACCAGGCACCGGCCGACGGTGACAGTGTGCCCGAACTTCGCGTTCAAGCATTTCCTGCGCTATCTCGAGCGCCGGCCCCTCGGGGATGACCACGGTTACGACTTCTCCAACGTCCAGAAGCTGATGAGCGGTTCTGAACCCATCGACGATCCATTGGCCCGGAAGTTCCTCGCGGCGATGTCCGCCATGGGCCTCCGGGAGGATGCCCTGACCTCCGCCTACGGAATGTCCGAAGCTTGCCTGCTGGTCACGACCCGGGACATCTACTCAGGTCTGTCCACGGTGCGACTTGACCGGACGGGCATCGCCACGGGGCAGCGTTTCGAGGACATCGAGAGCGAGTCCGGAGCTGAGTTCGTCGCCTTGGGCAAGGCCGTCCCGGGGATCTCGTTGACCATCCGCGATGACGGGGGCGGGGTCCTCGGCGACGGCACCGTCGGTGAAATCCACATCGCCGGCGCTCCGATGACCCGCGCCGCGATCACAGCAGAGGGGATCGTGGAGCACGAGCTCACCGATGACGGGGCGTTCGCAACGGGGGACATGGGCATTCTCCGTGACGGCGAGTTGTTCGTCCTCGGCCGGAAGAAGGACATCATCTTCGTCAACGGCCGGAATTACTATTCGGCTGATTTGGAAGCCGTGCTGGAGAATGCGCTTGACCGCGATGTTGCCGTTCTCGGCCGGAGCAACCCAGCCACGGGCGAAGAGGAGATCGCCGTGTTCTTGGCCAGGCGGACCCCGACCGATCGTAAGGCCGACGATGCGACCGGTGCCGGGCAATCGGACGGGGATGAACCTCCGATTGATGAACAGGCGGTGACCCGGTCCGCGACGACCGAGCTGATGCGCGTCGCCGGGGTGCCCGTCTCCCGGGTTCTGTGGGTCGACGAGCTGCCCGTCGCGTCGAACGGCAAGAAGCTCCGCCGCAAGCTCGAGGCTCTGCTCTGAGGCGATGACGATGACCAATGAAACGATCGCGCCGGCCGTCGCATCTACCGCCGTGGGAGAAGCCCGCACCGGGGCCCGAGTCGCCCCCGAAAGGCTGTCGGAGTCCATCGCCGACGCCATCGGCGTGCACCTGGATTCGGCGGACGTGAAACTCCGCGACCACATCCCGAACTCCCTGACTTTCCTCCAGATGCTGCTGGCGCTGGAGGACGAGTACGGGGTCACCATCGATTACGGGGCGATGGACCCCGGGGTCACGGTCGCTGATTTGGCGGCCGTCATCGACGCCGCCCGGGGTGGCGCTGATGCCGGATCTGCCGCAGGCGCCGCTGCCGGGGCCGACCCCGCTGTAGCGACGGGTGAGTCAGATGACGGCTGTGCCGGCAAAAATGGGGCCGATCCCGCGGATGCGGTCCCGCTCAATCCAATCCAGACCGCCTACCTGCTCGGCGCGGACGAGGACATCGAGCTTGGCGGCCAAGCGACGTACATTTACGCGGAATCCCGGCACGACTATTCGTTGCCGCAGGTGGAGGAGGCCGTGCGGACGGTCTTCGGGCGTCACGACGTGCTGTTCCATCGGCTCGATGTCGATGCCGGGGTCTTGAGCCCGACCGGCGCGTGCCTCGCCACCGTCGAGGTAGTCGGGTCCGGCGACGATGTCGACGCGGCGGTGGGGGAGATCCGTCGGGACATGCGAACCGCGGCGCGATCGTCGAACGAGGACGGTCCCATGGTCGCCGCGAGGCTGCTCGCAGATGCGGGCGGGTGCAGGATGTTCATCTACTTCAACATGATCGTCATGGATGCGGGTTCGGTGTACCTGTTCTTCGACGAGCTCGAATCCCTGCTGGCCGGGGAGCCGCCGGCTCCGGCTTCCAGATATGGGGATGCCCTGGCGGCAATCTCTGCGCGCCGGCGCGACGGGAAACGAGCCGAGGACCTCGCCTATTGGGAGAAGAAGGCCGCAGATCTGCCGCGGCGCCCGGAGTTCCCGGCGGCCGTGAGGGGTGACGACGATTGGTCGACCCGGCGCTTGGGCACGGTGCTCGACGCGGAGATCACCGCCAAGCTCGGCGAACGGGCCCGCCGCATTGGAGTTACCCTGTCGTCGCTGGTAATGGCCGTCAACGCCGCCGTCGTCTGCAGGTGGCTGCCCGAATCGGCGTTGACGGTCAACGTGACTGTCAGCGAACGCAGCGGCCTCGCCGCGGGCACGAGGGTGATGGGAGATTTCACTTCATCGATGCTCGTCGGCGTCGACGCCGGGAGAGCCGCGACCATCGACGGGTTGGCGGAGGCGATCGACCTGGACATTCGCGAAGGGCTGTCTCACCGCGGCGTTTCCGGTGTGGAGGTGCTACAGCGATTCCTCCGGGATGCGGCCAATCAGACCCAGGCCACTGCTCCGGTGGTGTTCACCAGCTACCTCGGCGGCGAGCGGGGCAGTGGGCGCAGCCCAGTCATCGAACGCATCTACACGCAAACCGCGCAGGTGTGCCTCGACATCCAAGTGATGCCGGCATCGGGCGGGATGACGTTGTCGTGGGACGTGGTCGACGATTACTTCCCTGCGGTAGATGCGATGTTCGGGGCCGTTGCGGAGGCCCTGGACGTGGTGGCGGAGGGGGGAGAGGCTCTGCCCATCCGTCATGCGGAGACGGAGGGGGCCGTCGCCCGCTACAACGACGCTGCGGGCCCGATCCACGATGACACCCTGGTTTCGCTTGTCGAAGCCGCATACGCGGCGACTCCGGACGCGCCGGCCGTGCGCCTCGCCGCCCGGGGCATCTCGTACACCTACGCCGAGGTCTGGGCCCGGGCCGGACGCATCGCCCGCCATCTCTCAGATTCCGGCGTCGGGGCGGAGGACGCGGTAATCGTGCGCTACACCAAGCATCCCGACGACATCGTCAACATGGTCGGCGCATTGCGTGCGGGAGCCGCATTCGTGC
>NZ_KV836270.1:428411-452073 GCF_001838295.1 Corynebacterium sp. HMSC074C04 | reverse complement strand
CATGCCGGCCCAGCGACAGGAATACGTCGTGGAAGCCTCAGGTGCGTCGGGCCCGATTCTGGACACCGGCGTGATCGATGAACTGAACCAAAGCGGAGTGGCGGGCGTCGGCAAGCCCGCAGCCGCGGAAGTCTGCGACCGCGCGGGCAGCGCGGGTGCGCACCCTTCGCTTGGCACTGCCCCTGACGACCTTGCCTACGTCATCTTCACCTCGGGGACGACGGGCCGACCAAAGGGTGTGCGGATCAGTCACCGCAACTGCATCAACACCATCCTCGACGTGAACCGGCGGTATGGGGTCACCTCCGCCGATTGCATCATCGGATTGTCGTCGCTGGGATTCGACCTGTCGGTCTACGACGTGTTCGGGGCGTTTGCGGCAGGCGCGACGGTGACGATGGTCGGAGACGAGCGCGACGCCGATGAAATCCTCGACGTCTTGCGGGAAGAGCGGGTCACGCTGTGGAACTCCGCGCCCGCCCTTTTGGAGCTCGCCCTGGTCCGGACGTCGGACGACGACGTGTTCCCGGATGTGCGCACCGTATTGCTTAGCGGCGATCGCATCGCAGCGGGGCTTCCGGCGCGCGCCATGGACATGTTCCCGAACGCGTCGATCAATAGCCTCGGCGGTGCGACCGAAGGAAGCATTTGGTCCATCTACTGCCCGCTGCAACGCGACAGCCTGGAAAACCGCATTCCCTACGGGTACCCGCTGGCGAACCAGGGCATTCACGTGCTCGCGCCCGACGGGGTGCATTGCCCCGTCGGCGTGCCGGGGGAAATCCACATCAGCGGTCTCGGCGTCGCGCAGGGGTATGCGGCCGATCCAGAGCGGACCGCTGCCGCCTTCGTGGATGTCCCAGGCATCGGGCGCTGCTACCGGACCGGAGACGTGGGCATCTTCAACGCGGAGGGTTTCGTGGAATTTCTCGGCCGCCGCGATCGTCAGGTGAAAATCGCGGGCTTCCGCGTCGAACTCGGAGAAATCGAATCGGTCCTCGAGCGGTCCGGCCTGGTGACCGCGTCGATGGCGGCGGTCGTCGAATCGGGCGGTCGGGGACTCCTGGCGTGCCTTTACGTTCCGGCGGACGACATGACCGGCTCGCGGGATGTCGTCCGGGCCGAGCTCGCCCGCTGCTTGCCAGCGTACATGGTACCGACGGTCCTGCTGCCCGTGGCGCACCTGCCCGTCACCGTCAACGGGAAACTGGATCAGGAGGAAATTCGTAGGCACGTCGGCGCCGCGGGCGGCGGGGCAACGGCCGATGGCGAGGTCGCCGGGGCGGAGGCCGGAGCCGCGGGCGCGGCTGGTTCCGTCGCCGTCCCCGGGGCGATCGAGTTGGTGTCCGGAGTCTTCGACGAGATCCTCGGGGAAGCCCCGTCGACGAGTGCGGCGGATCCGGCATGCGGCGCGGGAGAGTCCTTCTTCCGCCGCGGCGGCGATTCCCTGCAATTCCAGGTTATGATGCGCGCGATCCGGCAGAAGACGGGCGTCCGGCTCCGTTTCCGCGACGTCATCGCCGACCCGACCATCGCGCACATCGCCGGCCTTGTCTCGGAGGCCATGCGGGAGTCCGGTGCCGAGTCTGAAGCCGTCGCCGAGGCAGTGTCTTCCCTCGATTGTGCCGGCGGTGCCGGTTCAGTCGCAGGAGGCGTCCGAGAATCCTCCGCGAGTGCCCACGGGAAGGATCCGGTGGAACAATTCGGGGACGACCCCCACGCGCCGTTCCCCCTGACCGACATGCAGAAGGCCTACTACGTCGGCCGGAACTCCGGGTTCGAGCTGGGCGGCGTCACCGAGCACTACTACATCGAATCCGTCACCGAACCCGGTACCGACATCGACCGCCTGGAGGACGCCCTCGACAACCTCATCCGCAGGCATCCGATGCTGCGCGTCGTGTTCACCGCACAAGCCACGCAGCGGATCCTGCCGGAGGTTCCGCGCTACCGCATTGCCGTCGCCGACTACCGGGCCGCCGATGAGGCGACCGTGGTCGAGGCGGTGCGGCGCAAGCGCGATGAGCTGAGCCACCAGGTATTCGATCTGGGCAGCTGGCCCTTGTTCCATCTGTCGGCGTTCGCGCTCCCGGACGGGCGGCACCGCCTGTTCTTCAGCGTGGACATGATCATCGGAGACGGGGCGAGCCAACGGATTTTCATCGACGACCTGGACAAGCTGTACCGGGGAACGGAGCTTCCGCCCGTCACCGGCGACTACCGCACGTACGTCTTGGAGATGAAGCGCCGGGAGGCTTCGGCGGTCGGGCGCGGCGATGAGACGTTGACTCGGACGGTGGTCGAGGACTTCCCGCCCGGCAACACCCTTCCATCAATCGGTGCGGCCGCGGACGTGGATGTGCCGCGGATGCGTCGCCTGTCGCACACGTTCACCGCTGAGGAAACCGCACTGTTGCGGGAACGGGCCAGCGCCGCCGACGGCAGCGTGTCCGCACTGCTTCTCGCCTGCTATGCGACGAGCCTGTCGCTGTGGTCGAGGGGGGATTCGGTCGGCATCAACATCACCACGTACAACCGTGATCCCGAAATCGCCGACTTCGCCGGCGTCTTCGGTGATTTCACCGGCGTCATTCTGATGCCGGTGAAAGCGGCCGCCGACTATGACCTCCGTTGGTGGACGGCGGAACTGCGCGACCGGCTGCTCGGGCACATGGCGGCCGGGTACTCCGGGGTGTCGTTGCTCGGCGCCATCGCGCGCCACCGGGGTCTGCCCGTCGGACAGGCCATCGCGCCGTTCGTGTACACCTCGTTGCTGTTCGGCGAGGGTTCCGCGGCAGGCGATGGCTCGGGCAGGGGTGCCCACGTCCTGGGTGACGTCGATTACGCCATCTCCCAGACCCCGCAGGTGCTGTTGGACAACCAAGTGATGGAGGTTGGCGGGCGTATCAACGTCGCCTGGGATTTCGTCGAGCAGATCCTGGAACCGGAACTGGTGGAGGACATCTTCGACCACTACATCAGGTCGGTGTCGGGCTTCGCCGGGGGCTGCCCCGAAGCGGCGCCGCTGAGCGTCGGCCAGGTTCGGCGCCTGCGCCTGGCGGTCGGGGGCACTTCTTCCAGCGGTGGGGCGATCGGCGACGGCGTCGCGGGCGCGTCATCGGCGGAGCGCGACAGGTCGGGCGCGATCTCGAGGATCGCATCCGGGGAACTGATGGGCCGAGTTCGCGAATACCTGACGGTCATCACCGGGATGGTCCGGGCCGACCTAGGCGGCGCCGAAGCCGGCGCGGACGACGACCTGTTCCTCCTCGGCTACGACTCCCTGGGATTCGTGAATCTGATGCAGCGGATCCAGGACATCACCGGGGCATCGGTGCCGCTCGCGGAAGCGCTGGCCAAGCCGACGCCACGTGGCGTGGCCGAGCTCGTCGGCCAGTCGACGGCCACGCCGACCGACCGGCGGGACGCGGATGATCCCGGCGCGTCGGCCGCGGACCGTTCGCTGGTCCTATTGCGCAGCGGCGATGAGGCGCACCCGATCTTCCTCGTCCACGGCGGATTCGGCACCGTCGACATCTACCGAGACCTGGCCCTCGCGATCCCCGGTGGCGGGCAGGTGTGGGGCGTCGGCTTCGCGGAGTTCGAGAGACCATTCCCCCACGCCATCGGCATCGGCGACATCGCGGCCCACTACTCGGGCCGGGTCCGCGAGGTGCTCGTCGACGGTGCCGCCCCGGCGATCGTCGGATGGAGCCTCGGCGGCACCATCGCGGCCGAGATGGTGCTCCGTTTGGCCGATCTTGATCCCGCGCTGGTGTTTCTCGACAGCCTGGCTCCGGGGATCGCGGTCGACGTCGGGGATTTCGGCGCGGAATCCGAAAAGGGGCTGCTGTCCCGGGTGGTGCCCTCGATCGCCGATCTCCCGCACGGAACGCCGGTTGCCCGCCTCTGGGCGGAGTTCGGCGGGGTCGATGAGACCGACGAGGAACGGGGGGCCCGTCTGCGTGCCCTGGCCGCAGCAGTCGCACCGACGCTCCTGGAGGACCTTGGGCTTTCCGGCGACCGGGTGACGGCGACGGAGTTCAACTCGCTGCGCTCGCTCATCGATGCCCGCACCCGGTACCGGCCCGAGGGTCGGGTGAGGGAGGCGCTGTTCGTTCTCCCCGATGACGGCGAGGCTCACAACCACGACCAGTGGCGGGACCACCTCGTCGATGACCTCTGCGTCGCCGGCGTCGCGGGAAACCACTATTCGTTCGTCCTCGGAGAGGATGCCGCGCTGACCGGGGCCCTCATCGGGGAGTACATCGAACGCCGGCGCCGAGCGCCGGAAACGGACGACAGGGCAGCGGACCCGTCGTCCGAAGGAATCGACCGGTCGCGGGACCGGGGAAACGAGATGGAAAATGACTGACCGACGAAACGGCGGGGAAGCACGGGACCGCGACGCGGGCGAACCCGTGAAAGTGCTGGTGGCCGGAGGTACCGGCGTCACCGGACGGCTCGTCCGGGGGATGCTCGGCGTCGTCGACGGGATTGAGCTGGCCTACACTTCCCGGCAGAAGCCAGACGATGGCCCGGGGCGGCACTTCCCGCTGAGGATCGCCGCCGGCCACAACGAGATCTGCAGGGTCTTCCGCAAACACGATTGGGTGGTCAACTGCACCGGCCCGTTCGAGGTGCACGCAGACTCACTCGCCCGTGCTTGCATCGACTCAGGCACCGGGTACATCGACGTCAACGATTCGATCGACGCCCGCCGCGCGATCATGGCCCTCGACGGGGATGCCCGGCGGGAGGGGGTTCCCGTGCTCACCGGGTTCGGTCTGTGCCCGGGCTTGTCGACGGCCCTGTTGGTGCTCGGGGCCCGCGCCGCGGGCGCCGAAGAGGTCCGCGATGTGCGGGTCGATCTGCGAATCGGCGCCGACCAGGAATCCGGGGCCGCGGCGGTCGAGTCAATGTTCCGGACTATCCGCGGCGGATACCGCACGATGCTCGGCGGCACCATCGTCGAGGTGCGGCGCAACCCGGTGTCGTCGCAAAGCGGAATCAGCTACGAATGCCCGGACATCGACGTCGTACGCGAGGTGTGCCCCTCGATCCGTGGATATTCCTACCACGTCGCCTTCGATGCCCTCCCCGATGAGTCGGTGGAGAAAATCCGCACGTCGAGACTGTACTCGATGCCCGTTGTCTCCGGTCTGCTCGCCCGTCTCGGGGCGGCCGTGACATCGCGGAAGGCGCGGGCGAAGGGCACTCCGCAACCCGCCGAGCTGGTCGTCGCACTGTCGTCCGCCGGCGCGGGCGATGCGGGCCCGGCGGCCGAGACGACCGTCGTCCGGGCGACCGGCCCGGGTTCCTACAAAATGACCGCGGCGATTGCTGCCGCCACAGTTGTGGCGGTCGCGGGGAAGCCGGTCGCGCCGGGGTGCCGGGATCTCGTCGGCCACCCCCGGCTCCTCGAACCGGTCCTCGCCTTCGCCCGCGATGCGGGCATCCATATCGAGGTGCCGCATGACAACCCGACCACGGGGCCGCTGCCGACAGCGGCCCACTGCGATACCAAAGAAAAGGGGAAACGATGACGGATCAAGCTGAACGAGGTGCGGCGATCGTCGTACGCGACCTCACGAAGAGCTACCCGATTGCGGGCAAAGCGGGCACCCCGCCCGAAGGCGGGCGCAAGGGAAAGCGCGGTGCCCGGATGCGCAAGCATGTGCTCGACGGCGTGAGTTTCACCGTGCCCGCCGGGGCGATCGTGTCGTTCCTCGGTCACAACGGCGCAGGCAAGACCACCCTCATCCGAATCCTGTCGACGCTCATCACCGCCGACTCCGGCGAGGTGAGCATCTTCTCGCGCGATGTGAAAGAGAACCCGGCGGGCGTGCGCGCTGACATTGCCACCACCGGCCAATTCGCGGCGATCGACGAGAACCTCACCGGCCGGGAGAACCTGGAGTTCTTCGGGCGGCTGCGCGGACTCGACCGCGCCGCCGCGGCCGCCCGCGCGACGGAACTGCTCGCGCAATTCTCGCTCGCAGACAGTGCCTCGACGCTGGCGTCGGCCTATTCGGGTGGCATGCGGCGCCGCCTCGACATCGCCGCGTCGCTGTGCGTCGTGCCCAGGCTGCTGTTCCTCGACGAACCCACGACGGGGCTGGATCCGGTCAGCCGCGAAGAGCTGTGGGGCTTCATCCGGCAGCTGCGAGACGACGGAATGACCCTGGTGCTGACCACCCAGTACCTGGAAGAGGCGGAGGCGCTGGCCGACCACGTCCATCTGCTCAAGGATCGCCGCATCGTCGCCAGCGGAACGCCGGAGGAATTGCGCCGCGACTTCGGGTCGCACGTGCTCCGCGTGTCCTTTGCCACCACCGCCGAGGCGGAGGCGTTCGCCCGCTGCCTCGGAGGAACGTGCCTGGACGGCGCCCGCGTCGCGGGGAAGTCGGTGTCCCTCGACGTCGACCCCGGACCGCGGGTCCTCGAGGCGGTGGCGCAGGCGATGGAGGCCTCGGAAGCGTTGCCGGATTCGCTGAGCGTGTCGCCGCCCACCCTCAACGAGGTATTCATATCGATGAACGCAGGGGGTGCGGCGCGATGAGTGCGACGTCGGTCGCGGCGTTTCTCCGTCGGGATCTGCTGCTGTTGCGACGCAACACCGCGTCGCTGATTTCCATGTTCGTAGTTCCGCCCCTCTTTCTGCTGTGCCTGTACGCGGTGTTTGGGTACTCGGCGGGGCAATCCGGCTTCGGGTACCTGCGTTTCGTGCTCGGCGGCTGCCTGTTCCAGGCGGCGATGTTCACCGCCGCGGCGTCGGCGATGGCGGTGGGACAGGACGTCGAATCCGGGCTCGTTGACCGCGTGCGCGTGTTGCCCGGGGCCACAGGCGGCTATGTCGCCGGCAGGCTCGTCACCGATGTGCTGCGGATGTCCGCGTCGATCGCGGCGCTGCTGGTCGTCGCGTGGGCCTGCGGCCTCGACATGGCTGTCGGTGACGTCGCGTGGACTGTCCTGTGGTCGCTGTTCGCCGCGGCGGTCCTGTCCCTGGTCACGGACGGGGTGATCCTGATGGTGCCCGCCCCGGTGTCGACGGCCTCATCGATCCAGGCGCTGGAAATGCTGCTGCTCATGTTCTCCACTGCGTTCATTCCGGCGACCGCTTTGGACGGCTCCCTGCGCGACGTCGTACGTCACATGCCGTTTTCGCCGATCATCGAGGTGATCAGGGCGGCGTCCCCGGATGCCTTCCCGGATAGTGCCGGGGAAGAGGCAGCCCTGTGGCTCGGTGTCGCGGCGGTCGCCGGAATCGTCCTGTTCATCCGCCGGTTCACCTCGAGGAGCGAATCATGATCGGCCCCATCTTCGTGCATCTGCGGCGCATTGCCCACATTTGGCTGCGGCGCCCCGACTTCTGGTTCATGACGTTCATTGCTCCGCTCGTGTACCTGTTCATCGTCAACCGCATGTTCGGTGGCCTGGTCAGGCAGCTCACCGGAGAGTTCGAACTCCCGAACGCGGTCATCCTGGTCGTGACGACGTGGGCGTTCATCTTGGCCATCACGGGATCGTCCACTGTGTTCGTTGAACGCAGCAATGGCCTCCACGAGCGGTTGATCACCATGCCGGCGCCGTACGCGGCCGTGCCGGCCGCACGGATCATCGCCGAGTTCATCCGGATCATGGCGATGTCGGTCGTCGTCGTGGCGGTGGCCGCCTTGCTTTCCGACAGCCCCCCTGAGGCGTCCTGGTGGTGGAGGATCGCGGTGACCGGCGCGATGGTTGCCGCGGCGGCCGCATGCACCGGCACGTACATCGCGTTCTCCATCACCAGCCCCCAGGGCTCCGTGGCCCTCATCCCGTTAATCATCGTTGCGATGTTCGTCAACACGGTGCTCATGCCCGCCGACCACTTCCGTCCTCTCCTGCGCGGAATCGCCGGGCACACCCCCGTATCCGCGGCCGGCGAGGCCGTCAACGGCAACGGGGCTGCGGGTCTGGTGGTCTGCGCGGCCTGGTTCTTAGGCATCGCCGTGCTTGCGGCGTGGGGCATCGCCGTGAAAACGAGGCCGGGGGAGTCTGCATGACGGGCACGTCCACGGGGGCATCGCCGCCGACGATGGCCCGCGAACCCGAGCACCTAACCCGAAACCGCCGCGTGGACGCGGCCCACACACCCCGGAGACAGAACCAGATGAAGTCGATTGCCCAGATCGTCCAGAACAACCGCAGACTCCTCGCGGCCTACGAGGACAAGGTCCAGCCGAGGTTCCTCAGCCGCTATGCGCGTGAACCGATGGACGCCGCCGCCATGTATCGGAAGCTCCGTGCGCTGGATCCCGGGCCGGATGCACCGGCCCGGGTTCTCGACCTCGGTTGCGGAACCGGGTGGCTCGCCCGCATGCTCGCCGCCGAGCCTCGCTATCGCAGGGCGAACATCGTCGGCTACGACCTGTCGCCCAATGCGATTCGCATCGCCCGCGAACGCGCCGCCGTCGAAGGGCTCGGGGCCCGGACGGAATTCCACGTCGCCGACGTCCTTGCGCCGCTCGCGGGAGAGCCCGGCAGGACCGATGAAATCTGGGTGTGCGGCGCGCTCCACCAAATGAAGGATGCGGGTGCCGCGCTCGGCAGGGTCGCCGGGCTGCTCGCCGACGGCGGCATCGCTTACGTGCAGACGTTCGCCGAGGATCCCGACGTGAACGAGCGGGTCGACATGGCCGTCATGGCGAAGATGGGCCACCGGGTGTTCCGGGGCAGCGAGCTCGAGGACCTCGCCGAAGCCAACGGGCTGAAGCTGGGCGGAGCCTCACACGCCGGCATGGTGTACTTCTGCACTCTCACGAAGAAAAGCGCGATCGGGGAGGCGGGCAAGTGAGCGCCGTGGACGGGACCGTAGGCCCGTGGTCGCTGCTCGCCCCGATCCGGACTCGGATGCGTGCGGTGGTCGCGTTATCCGTCCTGTCGTCGGTGGCTACCGTTGCTTCGCTGGTCGGCATCATCGACATCGCGATGACGTACCCGGAGGCCCCGGAGCATCGGACGTGGTTGGCCGTGGCTGTCATCGTCGTCGCCGCAACGGTGCGCATGGCCGCGGACGGCGCCGCCGGCATGCTCTCGCACCGGGCGGATAACGACCTGCAGCTCCACCTCCGGCGCCGGCTGGTCGCCCAAATCCGGAAGTTGCCGCTGGGCTGGCTGGACGCCCGGCGCTCGTCGGGAATCATCGGGTCGGTTGAGAAGGACGTCGCGGCTGTCCACCAGCTCATGGGCCACACCGTCGGTGAGACCGTGGTGGCGGTGCTGGTCCCCCTGCTTTCCCTCATCGCGCTCGTCGCGGTGGATTGGCGGATTGCGGCGGTGGCGGTCGTCCCGGTGCTGGTCACCTTCGCCCTGATGGGCGTAATGATGTCGCGTGGCGCCGGCCTTCAGCGCGACTACGAGCGAGCCTCCGAAGGAGTGACGGCCGCGGTCATCGAGTTGGTGCGCGGCATCCCGGTGATGAAGTCCTTCGGACGCGCCAACCAGGGCTCGGGCCGCTACGATGCCGCGGCGTCGTCGTTCGTCCGCGCGTGGTCCGCCTGGTCTCGGCAGTCGAACGTCTATCTTGGGCTCATCGACGTGGTGACGTCTCCGATCACGGTCCTCGCAGTGGTGTGCGGCGCCGGCCTCGCTCTGAGGGACGCCGCGGGCGGCACACCGGAGGGCCTCGTCGCCGGGCTGGTTCTCGGCCTTGGATTCTCCGCGGCGATCGTGCGGGTGGCCATGAACTCCGAACCCATCATCGCGGGGATCGCGGCCCTGAAATCCATCGCGGAGGTGCTGGGCACGCCGCCGATCGCCGAGCCCGCCGATCCGGTGCCCGTGCGCGGGGGCGCGCTCGAGGTCCGGAACCTGGTCTTCTCCTACGGGGATGGGCCGCGGGTCCTCGATGGGATGTCCGCGACGTTCGAACCGGGGACCCTCACGGCGTTGGTGGGGTCCTCCGGTTCCGGAAAGTCCACCGTCGCCCGGTTGTTGGCGCGTTTCCACGACCCCGTCGAAGGCTCGGTGCTGCTGGGCGGCGTCGATCTCCGCGACATCGCCGTGCGCGACGTGCACCGCTCGGTGTCGGTGGTGTTCCAAGATCCGCAGTTGCTCACGCTGCCGTTGCGGGAGAACATCCGGCTGGCCAAGAGAGACGCCACCGACGGCGACATCATGGCGGCCGCGAAGCTCGCGAACCTCGATGCGGTCATCGAGGCGCTGCCGAAGCGCCTGGATTCGGTGGTCAACGTCGACGTGACCTTTTCCGGTGGCGAGGCGCAGCGCGTGGCCATCGCGAGGTCGATCGTCACGGACGCGCCGGTGCTCATCTTCGACGAGGCAACCGCTTACGCGGATCCGGCTTCCGAGGCCCTCATCCAGTCCGCAATCGAGCGTTTGGCCCGTTCGCGGACGGTGATTGTGATCGCGCACAGGTTGAGCACGATCCGCAACGCCGACCGCATCCTCGTTCTCGATGGGGGAGCGGTCGCGGAGGCGGGTACCCACGACGAGTTGCTTGCGCGCGGTGGCCGCTACCGGGATTTGTGGCGCGCGTTCGCGCTCGACGACGAACCATCCGCCCCGCGGGGCATTGAATCAGACGATGAAAAGGCGGGGAACCGATGATTCGGGACTTGTGGTCGATGACGGATCGGCGCTCGAGAATGACGCTGGCGTGGCTCATTGCGTTGGCCGCGCTTGCCGCGCTGGCCCAGGGAGCGGCGTTCGTCGCGCTGCTGCCGCTGCTGTCGGCTCTGGCCGAGGGAGATGATGCGACGGCGTGGCGTTTCACCGGCGTCATCGCCGGCCTCGCGGCCGCCCATGCGGTGCTGTCTCTCGCCGCGGGGACGGTCGGCAGGGCGAATTCCGCAGCGGTGCTGTCGTCCCTGCTGCGTTCCCTGGGCGAACGCGTGCTGACGTTGCCACTCGGGTACGTCACCAAGTCCACGGCCGGCCGCTTTTCGGAGATGGCGTCGTCGGGTATCGCGTTTGCGGCGTCCGTGCCGCACGTGATCCTGCGGCCCGTCATCGCCGCGGTGGTTGCGCCGACCGTCATCGCCTTCGGAATTCTGGCGGTGGATTGGCGCGTCGGTTTGGTTCTCGTCGCGTCGGCGCCGGTGATCTTCTTCGCCTACCGGGCCATTGGCCGGGTCGGCGGGGAGTCGGACGAAGCGCATGCTGACGCCGTCGCTGCCGTCTCCGGAAGGCTGATCGAGTTCACCCGCTGCCAGCAGGCGATTCGCGCCGCGAGCGACGGTTCGGCGGCGGACGCGATGGTGGATGAGGCGATCCGGGCCCAACACGATGCGTTCGCGAAGGCGACGTCGACGCAGGGGGCGGCCATCGGACGGTTGAGTTCGGTCGTCCATGCGGTGTTCACGGCGGCGGTAATCGTCGCCGTGGCAGTCGCCGCGACGGGCGGGATGGCGCCGGCGCATTTGGCGCCAATGCTCATCGTGGTCGTCCAGTTCACCGGACCGATCACCACGGCGGGAGCGTTGTCCGGCGGTTTCGGTGCGGGCCGCAACACGTTGGCTGCGTTGCGTGATCTGCGGGCAATCCCCGCCCTTCCCGAACCTGCCGCACCGGAGCCGCCCGACGGGCATGACGTGGAGTTCCGCGGCGTGAGCTTCGGGTACGGGGATAAGAAGGTTCTCGACGGCGTCAGCTTCCGTGCACCTCAGGGAGCGCTGGTTGCCGTAGTGGGACCGTCGGGGGCGGGCAAGACGACGGTCATGCGGCTGCTGTCGCGTTTTCATGATCCGGACTCGGGGGAGATCCTCATCGGCGGGGTGCCCTTGCCTCGAATCGGCACAGACGGCGTGAACTCGCTGGTGACCCCGGTGTTCCAGGAGACGTTCCTTTTCGACGCGTCCGTGCGGGACAACGTGGTCTTCGCCGACCCCGAATTCGGTTCCGGGCCCGGTGACGGGGACCGCTTGCGCGAGGCCGCCCGGCGTTCCGGGGTGGACCGCATCGTGGAGCTGCTGCCTTCCGGGTGGGATACCCCGGTGGGGGAGGAGGGGACGCTGCTGTCGGGAGGCGAGCGGCAGCGCCTCGCCATCGCCCGGGCGCTTCTGAAGGATTCCCCGGTGGTGCTTCTCGACGAGCCGACGTCCTCGCTGGATGCGGCCACTGAGCGGGCGATCGTCGGCACGATGGAGGCGTTGCGCGGCGATCACACCGTGATCGTCGTCGCCCATCGCCTGCACATCGTCCGCGATGCCGACCTCATCGTCGTGCTTTCAGAGGACGGGACGGTCGCAGAACGGGGTACGCACGATGAATTGCTGGCGAAGGGCGGTCGCTACGCCGAGTCGTGGGCGTGCCGGACGGGGAGCTCCCCGGGCGCCTGATCCTCATCACCTGGTCGATGCCCTCACGGGCGCCCTGCCGCAGCTTCCCGAATCCCACCGCCAGACGCTCGGTGGACAGAGCGAAACCGCCGACGAAAACGCCGAGCAGCACGAACACCGACGAGCTGTAAAGACTGAAGCTCCCGGGAACGCGAAAATAGCCCCCTTTTCTCATCCCAGTGAAAGTTGGGAGGGAAGGGGGGGGGGCTCGTTGCTGCCATTTGCCTCTATCTGCTACCGCCCGTGCACCTGGTTCTGAGCAATTTCCAGCCCGTGGCTGGCGATTAGCTCCACTGCCTCCGCCGCGGTGGGCAGGGTGAAAGCGAGTTCCTCGCGCTCCTTGGCATTGAAGTTGTGCAGCACATAATCAGCTGGATCCTGGCGGCCCGGAGGACGACCAATGCCAATGCGCACGCGCATGTAGTCCTTCGTGCCCAATGACTTCGAGGTCGAACGCAGCCCATTGTGGCCATTCTCGCCACCGCCACGTTTGAGGCGGACCACGCCCGGGTCCAGATCTAGCTCATCGTGGACCACCACGACGTCGGTAGGTGCGATGTTGAAGAACTTCGCCAGCGCCGCGACCGGCCCGCCCGACAGATTCATGTACGTCCGGGGTTTAGCCAGAATCACCTGTCGCTCGCCACCATCGGAGGTTTTAAACCGAGTCTGCACAATCTCAGCGTTGGACTTCTTGTGCACGCTAAACGACGACGGCATCGGAGAAGTGCGGCTAGCTAGTTCATCTAGCACCAGATGTCCGACGTTATGGCGGGTGAGTTCATATTTGGGCCCAGGGTTGCCGAGGCCCACGACAAGTAGAGGCGTGGTGGAGGCGTTCATGAGTTCAATCTTGGCACACGGTAAGCAATCTTTTGGTTTTGGGGAGTGCAAAAAAGGGACGGACAAGAGCGTCCGTCCCTTTTTTGTTAGCTAAGCGTGAAAGCCTGTATTGGCTCAGTCAGCTAGAGCTATTCAGCGCTTAAATTACTCAGCGGATTCCTCAGCTGGCTCATCCGGGGTCTCAGCCTCGCCCATGCCCTCGATGTCGGCATCGACGTCACCAGCCGGCTCCTCCTCCGGCTCGACGATGTTGAAGATGAGCAGGTCAGCGTCGTCGGTGAGGACCAGGCCCTCTGGCAGGGTAACGTCGCCGGCGTGAACCATGGTGCCGACCTCTGCACCCTCGACGGAGACCTCAATCTCTTCCGGAATAGCCAGAACCGGTGCGTTGACCAGAATGGTCTCGGCATCCTGCATGAGCAGGGCACCCGGAGCGAGCTCGCCAGTCGGAACGACCGGAACCTCAACCTCAACCTTCTCGTCACGGTGAATGGCGAGCAGGTCAGCGTGGTCGATGTCGAGAGTCAGCGGGTTCTGGTCAACAGCCTTAACCATGGACAGCTGGGACTCGCCCTCGATGTTGACGTCCAGAACAGCGTTGACACCGTGGTTACGGATGACAGCGTGGAAATCCAGAGTGTCAACGAGGATGTGCTTCGGAGCATCCAGGTCAGCGCCGTAGATGACAACCGGGATGTCGCCAGCAACGCGGGCACGGCGAGCGGCACCCTTGCCGAACTCGGTGCGGTTACGAGCATCAATCTTGATGATGTTGGGCTTTGCCATGAAAATGGACTCCTAAACGATTCGATACTGAGTCGTCGAGTCGAGCACGTGCCGCATCCATGCCTCTGTGGGCGCAAAAGTTGGGCTGCGAGCGTCGCGTCGATAACGGCAACCAGCTACTGTGGTCGCCCTCGCCGAGACTTACCGGAAAAATTGTAGTGGACTAACAGGTCAAACAGCAAACCCCGCCACCACCAGCAAAACTAGGTTGCTGGTCGCAGCGGGGTGCCCGTCGGCAAGCGGAAAGAGCTTATGCCTGGCCCTCGAAGAGAGTGGTGACGGAACCGTTTTCGAAGATCTCGTGGATCGTCTTAGCCAGCAGCGGCGCAATTGGCAGGACGGTCAGGTTGTCCCAGCCCTCGGTGGACTGCGGCAGAGTATCGGTGGTGATGACCTCGCGGGCACCGCACTTCGACAGGCGCTCGCGAGCTGGGTCAGAGAAGACACCGTGCGTGGTAGCGATGATGACATCCTCAGCGCCAGCCTCACGCAGCACCTTGACAGCGCCGGCGATGGTGCCGCCGGTGTCAATCATGTCGTCGATGAGTAGACAGGTCTTACCGGAGACCTCGCCGACCACACGGTTGGCGACAACCTGGTTCGCGACATCGACGGAACGGGTCTTGTGAATGAAAGCCAGCGGGGCATCGCCCAGGGTGTTGGCCCACTTCTCGGAAACCTTCACACGGCCGGCGTCAGGGGAGACCACGACGAGGTTGTCCAGGGAGTAGTTCTTCTTGATGTACTCCGACAGAATCGGCATGGCGTGCATGTGATCGACCGGGCCGTCGAAGAAGCCCTGAATCTGGTCGGTGTGGAGGTCCACGGAGACGATGCGGTCAGCGCCGGCGGTCTTGAGCAGGTCAGCGACCAGGCGAGCGGAAATCGGCTCACGGCCACGGTGCTTCTTGTCCTGGCGGGCGTATGGGAAGAACGGCAGGATAGCGGTGATGCGCTTGGCCGAACCGCGCTTGAGCGCGTCAATCATAATCAGCTGCTCGATGAGCCACTTATTCAGCGGTGCCGGGTGTGCCTGTAGCACGAAGGCATCGGAACCGCGGACGGATTCCTCGTAGCGCACGAAGATTTCGCCGTTGGCAAAATCACGAGCGGTCATCGGGGTCAGCTCTGTGCCGAGCTCCTTGGCAACTGCCTCGCCCAATTCCGGGTGTGCCCTTCCGGAGAAGAGCATGAGGTTCTTTTGGTTATCGATCCACTGGCCGGTCATCTGCCGTCTAGCCTTCCTGGTCTTCCTTGTTGTTGTCAGCGTTGTCAGCTACCTGCGCCGCCTGCGCTGCCTCAGCAGCAGCGGTACCTGGACGCTTCCGCTCGACCCATCCCTCGATGTTGCGCTGACGGCCACCACTGACCGCCAATGCTCCCGGAGGAACGTCGTCCTTAATAACAGTACCTGCACCTGAGTACGCACCATCACCCACGGTCACCGGAGCGATGAACATGGTGTCGGAGCCGGTGCGAACATGCGAGCCGATAACGGTGCGGTGCTTGTTGACACCGTCGTAGTTCACGAACACGCTGGAGGCGCCAATGTTGGAGTGCTCGCCAATCTCCGCATCGCCGACGTAGGTCAGGTGCGGAACCTTCGAACCGTTTCCGATCTGCGCGTTCTTCGCCTCTACGAAGCCACCGAGCTTCGCGCCGACACCGAGTTTGGTGTTCGGGCGAATGTAGGTGAACGGTCCGACCGTCGCATCCTCGCCGATCTCCGAATCGGAACCGTGCGTACGCACGACGCTGGCGCGCTTGCCGACGACCATGTTGGTCAGTGTCGTGTCCGGTCCCACGGTGGCCCCGTCGCCAATCACAGTCTTGCCGTGCAGCTGGGTGCCCGGCAGAATCGTGACATCGCGTCCGATCTCCACCTCAACATCAATCCACGTGGTGTCCGGATCGACGAGAGTGGCACCTGCGCGCATAGCTTCCTCGCAGGTGCGGCGGTTGAGCTCGCGGCCAAGGGTAGCCAGCTGTACGCGGTCATTGACACCGGCGACGACGGTGGCGTCGGCGAGGCGGTGGCCGCGCACTGAGCGGTCGGCCTCCCGGGCGATGCCAATGACATCGGTGAGGTAGAGCTCGCCCTGGGCATTGTTGGTGTCCAATTGCTTGAGGGCGTTTGCCAGGGTCTCGGCATCGAATGCGTAGACACCGGAGTTGACCTCGGTGATCTCACGTTCCTCGTCGGAGGCGTCCTTTTCCTCCACGATGCGCAGAACTTCGCCGTCGGCGTTACGAACGATGCGGCCGTAACCGTGCGGGTTTTCAGCAGTGGAGGTCAGCACGGTCACGGCAGCGCGTGGCTTGCGGTTGTGTTCTTCGAGCAGCGCCTGGAGCGCTTCGGAATCCAGCAGCGGAACATCGGAAGTGGTTACCAAGATGGTGCCATCGAAATTCTGCAGCTCAGGGTGTTCCAGTGCGCACTGAACAGCGTGGCCGGTACCGTTTTGCTCTTCCTGCGGGGCAATGACGACGTCGTTGGAGTGCTCGGCCTTCTCTGTCCAGGTGCCGATGGCGTCGATTACCTTTTCGCGCTGGTGGCCAACGACAACAGCAATCTCATCCGGACTAATGCCCTTGGCGGCATAGAGCGCGTGCTCCAACATGGTGCGACCGCCGATAGCGTGCAGCATTTTCGGCGTATCGGATTTCATTCGGGTGCCTTGACCCGCGGCGAGAATGACCACAGCGGTGGCCGAACCGTTTGACATGAAACTTGCTACTCCTCGGTCAGGGTGCATCACGGTCACGGCGGGGCGAAAAGTCACTTCTTAATTAAGGGGCCGGCCCCCCGCTTGCTCTCCCACCAGGACTCGAACCTAGAATGCCGGTACCAAAAACCGGAGTGTTGCCATTACACCATGGGAGAATGGGGCGAACGCGAAAAAATTGCATGGCTGAGTCGACTCAGCCGGCTCGCTTGCGCCTGCGATATACGATAGCAAGACTTTAGCCACTAATCTAAAAGCATGGCCTCTAATTCTCCGAGACGACGTATGACCGGTCCACAGCGCAAAGCTCAGCTGACAGAAGTCAGCCGTGGAATCTTTGCCGCCAAGGGGCTTGATGCCGCCTCAATGGAGGAGATCGCTGCCGCAGCCGGGGTGTCAAAGCCGGTTGTCTACGAGCATTTTGGTACCAAAGAGCGGCTCTACCAGGCAGTCGTCGACCAGGAGATGAAGACCCTGGAGGCCACGATTAGGGAAGCGTTGTCCCTGGGGCGCTCGCGTTACCGCATCGAACAGGCGGTGTTGGCATTGCTGACTTATGTCGAGGAAAACCCGGAGGGATTCTCCATTATTTCTCGCGACCCCGGTGTGGCGGGTGGCTATGAGACGCTGCTGAATAATGCCACTGAGTCGGTTACGCCTATCCTCTCCGAGGCTTTCAAACGCGCTGGTTTCGACCCGGCCATGTCGGTGCTCTACGGAAACTGCATGGTCGGTATGGTTTCGCAGACTGCTCGCTGGTGGATGGAGAAGCGCAGTCCGGATAAAGAGACGGTGGCGGCGCACATCGTGAACCTGTGCTGGAACGGGCTGGCCGGCATGGAGGGGGCCCCGACTCTGCATGGCTCCGCTGATGTACCAGCGGCCGCTGAGGGCGCGAAGTTCGGAGCAGGTGCTGCGGCAGACCCGATGCAGGTGGCGGAGAACGGCTAACCAGCGCGCAGGGTGAATCCGGGGTGCATGGTTATATTGGGGCTATGCCAACTTCTGCGTCTTCCTCGGCGAAAGCCACACCCAGCATTCTGCCGAACCCGCTGTCGGGGCTGGAAAGCCTCGTTGTCACGGATCCTCAATTTGTCGGCGTGCTCGGGCGCGTCGGCGAAGACGGGCTGGCGCTCACGGGTGCGGACGCGGTGCGTTCGCACCTTATTTACGCCATGTCCACGAAGGTGCCGGTGCTGGTCGTCACGGCTACTGGCCGTGAGGCGGAGGACCTGACTGCCGAGGTCAAGTCGATGATCGGCGACCGTGTAGCTATGTTCCCCTCGTGGGAGACGCTCCCGCATGAGAAGCTTTCGCCGGCTGTGGATACTGTGGCGCAGCGTCGTAAGGCGCTTTACGACGTTCGCCGGGGCAAAGTCGACGTTCTGATTGCGGCGGTGCGCTCGTTGGTGCAGCCGATTGTGGACGACCTCGAGGCTGAAGCCAGCGCGCCCATCCACATCCAGCTGGACCAGGACTGCGAGAACCTGGTTGAGCGGCTGGTGCATCACGGCTATTCGCATGTGGACATGGTCGGCAGGCGTGGTCAGTTTGCCGTGCGTGGCGGCATCGTCGATGTCTTCCCGGCGACCGAAGAGCTGCCGGTTCGTATCGAGCTCTGGGGTGACGAGGTTACCGACCTGCGCGCCTTTTCCGTCGCTGACCAGCGCACGATCTCTGAGATAGAGGTCGACCAGCTGGATATCTTCCCGTGCCGTGCACTGCTTATCGACGACGACGTGAAGGGCGCCGCGGAGAAACTCGCCACCACGCGTTCTGGACAGGTCCAAGAAATGCTCACCCGCATCGGTGATGGCCAGTGGGTGGAGGGCATGGAGTCGCTGATCCCACTGATTAGTCAGCATCCGATGAAGATGCTCACCGAGGTCATGCCGGAGAAAACGCATGTGCTCATGTGCGGGCCGGAGCGCATTCGCTCTCGCGCGCAGGACCTGATTAGTGCGGGCGAGGAGTTTATGGCCGCAGCGTGGGAAACGGCCGCGATGGGTGGCTCGGCGCCAATCGCCACCGATGGTCTGGAGCCCAGCGCTTACCGTAGCTTGGCCTCTATCCCGATGCCCACCTCGTGGCATATTTCCCCGCCCGGCATGTTGGAGGCGGGGGTCACCGAAGATGATGTGCTGCCGCTAACCTTTGAGCCTGGGCCCGCGCCACGCGGTGACTTAAAGGAAATTGGTCACCTGATGAGGCAGCTGCGCGATGCCACGGTCGCGGGGGAACGAGTGGCGTACGTGGCGGCGACGCCCGCGGGCGCGCGTCGGCAAGCGGAAAGGTTTAGGGAAGCCGGAATTGCGACGCGCATGGCGGCGGGCCCGGAGTATCCCGAGTCCGGGAGAATTACCGTCTACCAGGGTGTTTTGCACGGCGGCCTGGTGTTCCCGCGTATTCCCGGTGGCGCGCTGACTCTGATTACTGAGCAGGACATCACGGGTAACCGCATCGCGGAAGGTGCCCTTGGTGGTCGCCGTAAACCGGCGAAGCGCCGTGGTCGCGTGGATCCGCTGGCACTGAAGGCCGGCGACTATGTCGTACACGACACTCATGGCATCGGTCGATTTGTGAAGCTCACTGAGCGCACCATCGGCACGGGCGAGGATCAGGCTCGCCGCGAGTACGTGGTGCTCGAGTACGCACCGAGCAAGCGCGGAGGTCCCTCGGACCAGCTCTACGTGCCGATGGAGAGCCTGGATCTGCTGTCGCGCTATGTCGGCGGCGAAAAGCCCGCGCTGTCGAAGATGGGCGGCTCGGACTGGAAGTCCACCAAGCGCAAGGCCCGTGGCGCTGTCCGCGAGATAGCGGAAGAGCTGGTCAAGCTCTACGCCGAGCGTCAAGCCGCGCCGGGCCACGCGTTCGCGCCGGATACGCCGTGGCAGCAGGAGATGGAGGATAACTTCCCCTTCACCGAGACTGAGGACCAGCTGCAGGCCATCGACGAAATCAAGTCCGACATGGAAAAGCCGGTACCGATGGACCGCGTGCTCATCGGCGATGTCGGCTACGGCAAGACCGAGGTGGCACTGCGTGCTGCTTTCAAAGCGGTTCAAGATGGCCGTCAGGTAGCAGTGTTGGTGCCGACCACGCTGTTGGCACAGCAGCATTTGACTACTTTCACTCAGCGTATGGAGGGCTTCCCAGTCACCATCCGCGGGCTGTCCCGCTTCACCTCACCGAAGGACTCCAAAGAGGTTCTCGAAGGGTTGAAGAATGGGACGGTCGATATTGTTATCGGCACGCATCGTCTCTTGCAGACTGGCGTGCAGTGGAAAGAACTCGGTCTGGTCATCGTTGACGAGGAGCAGCGTTTCGGCGTCGAGCACAAGGAGCACATCAAGGCGCTGCGTCACCACGTCGACGTGCTCACCATGTCCGCAACGCCAATTCCGCGCACGCTCGAAATGTCGATTGCCGGCATCCGCGAGATGAGCCAGATTCTTACCCCGCCGCAGGACCGCCACCCGGTGCTGACATACGTCGGCGCGCAGTCTGACAAGCAGGTCGCCGCTGCTATCAGGCGCGAGCTGCTTCGCGACGGCCAGGTGTTCTACCTGCATAATAAGGTGGAAACCATTGACAAGGTCGCACAGAATATCCGCAATTTGGTGCCCGAGGCCCGTGTGGTAGTGGCCCACGGTCAGATGGGGGAGGAGCAGCTGGAGCGCACGGTCGAGGGCTTCTGGCAGCGCGAGTACGACGTGCTGGTGTGTACCACCATCGTGGAGACCGGCCTGGATATTGCCAACGCGAATACGTTGATTGTGGAAAACGCTCACCATATGGGTCTTTCCCAGCTGCACCAGCTGCGTGGTCGCGTGGGCCGTTCCCGTGAGCGCGCCTATGCCTACTTCCTCTACCCGGAGAATCAGACGCTGACGGAGACTTCCTACGACCGTCTGTCCACGATCGCGCAGAACAATGACTTGGGTGCCGGTATGGCCGTGGCCATGAAGGACCTGGAAATGCGCGGAGCCGGAAATATCCTCGGTGCGGAGCAGTCCGGTCACATTGCCGGCGTCGGCTTCGACATGTACGTCCGACTGGTTGGCGAGGCCGTGGCTGCACTGAAGGCAGTGGCCGATGGTGAAACTCCGGATGCTTCCGATAACGAACCGAAGGAAGTTCGGATTGATTTGCCGGTGGATGCGAATATTCCGGCCGAATATGTGTCGTCGGAACGCCTACGTCTAGAGGCGTACCGCAAATTTGCTGCCGCCAGTGCGCTGGACGATATCGACGTAGTGCTCGAAGAGCTCGTCGACCGTTACGGAACCCCACCCATTGAGGTGGAGAGACTGGCGGTTATTTCACGGCTTCGAATTATTTGCCGGGAATTCGGCGTGCATGAAGTTCAAGCCATGGGGGCGCACATTAGAATAACCCCTATGGAGCTTGCTGACTCCAAGCAGGTGCGTCTCAAGCGCCTGTATCCACAGGCGACCTATCGTGCGGCAACGCGCACGGTTTCCGTCGGAATGCCGAAGGAAGGGCGAGGGTTGCGGGCAAAACCTGTCCGCGATATTGCATTGGTGCAGTGGGTAGCAGACTTCTTGACATCGATGGCGGGAATTCCACGTATGGATATCTCGCACATGGGAAAGGACTAGAAAACGTATGACTATCATCAAGCTCGATAGCCGCTTTCCAACTGCGATTCCGCTGGAAGCCGCTAGCCTGCTGACCGGTGAAGTCAGCTACACCGAAGAAGTCCCGATCCGTGTGCGCTGGGCAATCGCCGACGCCGGTGGGCACTCGGTGTCTCGGGCGGAGATTCTGGTCACCACCGATATGGAAAATGATGAGGTACTCGATCGCCTCGATGCGGGCGAGAAAGTCTACTCGGTCGAGCTGGATGATGCGCCGGACCCAGCAGCTCCAGCGGACCCGGCCGCTCCGGTTGCCGCGGCTCCCGTGCAGGAGTCGGCGCCGGAACCAGAATCGGAACCAGTGGCAGAACCGCTGACTCTGCAGGAACAGCTTGCCGCAGCTCGTCTGCCCCACGTCGTCGAGGCTGTGGACATCATGGCGGCCGCACGGCGCACGGGGCAGTGGGAAGCTCGCCAGACGCACAAGAGCCTGCTGCCGTATCTCATTGAAGAGACCTACGAGTTTGTCGATGCAGTCAACGAAGGCGGTGACATTCGTAGCGAGCTGTCAGATCTGCTGCTGCAAGTCCTCTTCCACGCTGAAATCGCTGAGGACTTCGACTTCGACGACGTGGCGACCGACTTTATTTTGAAGATGCGAGCTCGTCAGCCGTACCTCTTCGACGGCACTGTGGCCGAGGGAGAAATGGTCTCGGAGGAAGAGCAGGAGCGACTGTGGACTTACGGCCGCGGACGTCCGCGCTCGAACCCGGCTACGCAGTTGCCAGCTCTGACTTTGGCTGAGGAAGCCATCCGCCGCGCACGTGCGCTGGGACTGTCCGATGCCGACATTCCAGTGGAGATTCTGGTCCCGACCCCGGGACTGGAGACTGAGTCCGGTGCTGAAGAGCGGACCCGACAGGCTTCACGCGCATTCCTGGCTGAGCTGGCCCAGATGGAGAATCAGCAGGCCGGTAGTGCTGAGCAGTGGGCAGCGGGCAGCGAAGATAACGAAGGGGCTGAGGACCTCGGCCCGTCGGAAAGCGACAGCTAGTTTCCAACAAAAGTGATTTCTGTCCTCGAGTTTGAGTGATTTTTACGGTTCACCCCGTAGAGTAATTCCCCATGCCTTCTAATTCTCCCTTTGATGAATACGCGCACCCCGCACCCCGCGGGGCGAAGTCGCGTGGCCGCAGTAGGGGGAAAAAGAAGTCCTCGCGAGGCTGTGGCTGCCTCGGTCTAACCTCCCTGGCGGTGCTGATTATCATTGGCACGGTTGGGGCGTTGGCGATGTTCACTGGACCCGTTATCCCGTCGTTGACCAAGAAGCCGATTCCGGACAATGTGCCGCCTGCCGCGGCTGAGCCACCGCCGATGATTGATGTCAACGCGCCCGGGCGCACCTCTGAACAGCTCCGACAGTGGGCGCAGCAGATTTCCCCGAAGACGGGGATTTCTGAGGACGCCCTCCGCGCCTACGGCAACGCATATGTGATTGCGGCCGAACAGTTCCCGAACTGCCACCTGGAGTGGAACACGCTTGCAGGATTGGGCAAGGTGGAGACTAATCATGGCACGTACTCGGGCAATTGGCTCAAGCCGGCGCATATCGGTGCCGATGGGGTAGTGCGTCCGACGATTATCGGCCCGCCGCTGGACGGCACGAATGGCTTCGCCGAGGTTCTCGATACTGACAATGGCGAACTCGACGGTGACACAGAGTATGACCGCGCTGTGGGGCCGATGCAGTTTATTCCCGAGACATGGCATCGCTTTGCGATGGATGCTTCGGGTGATGGTGTCGCCGACCCCAACAACATCGACGACGCGACTGCGACAACCGCACGGATGCTCTGCAGTGGGGAACGCGACCTCGCCACCCCGGAAGGGTGGGCATCTGCAATTCGCTCATATAACCAATCTGAGCAGTATCTTCGCGATGTTCGGGACGCTGCGGCGAACTATGCGCTGAATCAGCCCGCATAGGGTGAAAAGGATTTAAGGCGAAGGTTGGCAAACCGTGCCACAATTGGAGTCATGTGCCGGAACGGTTCCGGCGGAAAGGTGACCTATGGCTGCAATCATCGAGTTGAACGCACGCGAAATTCTGGACTCCCGTGGTAACCCGACCGTTGAGGTTGAGGTGCTGTTGGAAGACGGCGCTGTGGGCCGCGCTGCGGTTCCGTCCGGTGCCTCTACCGGTGTACACGAGGCTCACGAGCTCCGCGATGGTGAGGATCGTTACCTGGGCAAGGGTGTCCAGAAGGCTGTCCGCGCGGTGCTCGAGGAGATTGAGGACGCAATTATTGGCCTCGAGGCTGAGGATCAGCGTCTGGTTGACAAGACCATGATTGAGCTGGACGGC
>NZ_KV836270.1:418646-428311 GCF_001838295.1 Corynebacterium sp. HMSC074C04 | reverse complement strand
TCGCCTGGGTGCCAACGCCATTCTCGGTGTGTCCATGGCCGTTGCCAAGGCCGCTGCTGAGTCCGCTGGCCTGGACCTGTTCCGCTATGTCGGTGGCCCGAACGGCCACGTTCTACCGGTCCCGATGATGAATATCCTCAACGGTGGTGCACATGCGGACTCCGGCGTTTACGTCCAGGAGTTCATGATTGCTCCGATTGGCGCCCCGACCTTCAAGGAGGCACTGCGTGTCGGCGCTGAGGTCTACCACGCACTGAAGAAGGTCATCAAGGACAAGGGTCTGTCCACTGGTCTCGGCGATGAGGGCGGCTTCGCTCCGTCGGTTGACTCCACCAAGGCTGCTCTTGACCTGATTGTTGAGGCAATTGAGGCCGCTGGCTACAAGCTGGGCGACGACGTCGCTCTGGCTCTCGACGTGGCTTCTTCCGAGTTCTTCAAGGACGGCAAGTACCACTTCGAGGGCGGCGAGCACACCGCTGAGGAGATGGCCGATGTCTACGCTGACCTGGTTGAGAACTACGCCATCGTCTCCATCGAGGATCCACTGCAGGAAGATGACTGGGAGGGCTACACCAAGCTGACCGCTCAGCTTGGTGACAAGGTCCAGATTGTCGGCGATGACTTCTTCGTTACCAACCCGAAGCGTCTGGCTGAGGGCATTGAGAAGAAGGCCGCTAACGCTCTGCTGGTCAAGGTCAACCAGATCGGTTCCCTGTCTGAGACCTTCGAGGCCGTCGCAATGGCCCACAACGCCGGTTACAAGACCATGATGTCGCACCGCTCCGGTGAGACTGAGGACACCACCATCGCTGACCTGGCCGTCGGTCTCAACTGTGGCCAGATCAAGACCGGTGCTCCGGCTCGCTCCGAGCGCGTTGCTAAGTACAACCAGCTGCTGCGCATCGAAGAGTACCTCGGCGACGCTGCAGTCTACGCTGGCCGCAGCGCTTTCCCGCGTCTTAAGTAAGCAGTTGATACGCTGCGAAAGCTGCGTATAGCATTGCCCGCCCGCACCACGCACGTGGTTGTGGGCGGGTTTTTGTTATTTCATCGGCTGGCGGTCGGGTAGAGTGTGGGGCATGAGTGCATCGGACCGATCTCGCCGCGGAACACAGTCGCGCCCTGCAGGGGCGGGGCAGCGTTCGGCAGCGGCAATCGCATCGGGAATGCGCTCGCTGAGCACGGCACAGAAGATCGGGATTGGTCTGCTGGTACTTTTCTTAGTATCTGTTCTCGCAATCCCGCTGCGGACTTTTGCACAACAGCAGGCGGATGTAGCCGCAACGCAGGACAATATTGTTCGCATGGAACAGCGAATTGAGCAGCTAGAGGATGAAAAGGAGCTTTACTCCAACCCTGCCTATATCAAGGAGCAGGCACGTCTGCGCCTGGGGCTGGTAGAGCCGGGGGAGACCCCATTCCGTATCCTCGATCCGGCAGTGGGCGAACAGCCTGTGACACAGCCGGAGGAAATTCCGCAGCACCAGGCCAAGAAGTGGTACGAGACCCTGTGGGATTCCATTTCCATCCCGCCCGAGCCTGAAGAGACTCGCCCTAATCCGGGGCGCGATCAGGCAACGAGGCCCGAGAGCTTGCCGACGGTACCGGAGTCCTAAATCTCCGTAGGGCTCTCGGTGGGGTTGAATGCGCGGCGGAGTGTGCCGTCGTAAAGCGAAACAACGCGCTTGTAAGGCGACTGTGAGATTATGTGTCAGTAAAACGGAAGCAAAAGGAGTGTGACCGATGTCTGTGGATACCGCAGATTTGGAAGTGATAGCGGAGCAGCTCGGACGTGAACCACGGGGTGTAGTGGACATCTCTTACCGCAGCCCCGACGGCACTCCTGGTGTGGTCAAGACGAAGCCTCGTTTGGACGATGGCACTCCGTTTCCCACGCTCTTTTACCTGACTGATCCGCGACTCACCGCGGAGGCCTCCCGGTTGGAGACGACCGGCGTGATGAAGGAAATGACCGCGCGTCTGGAAAGTGACGAAGAGCTTGCCGCCGATTACCAGCGTGCACACGAGGCGTTTCTGGCGGAGCGCAATGAGATGGAAGACCTGGGCACGGACTTCTCCGGTGGTGGCATGCCGACGCGCGTGAAGTGCCTACACGTTCTTATTGCCTACGCGTTGGCAAAGGGGCCGGATCACTTCCGACTGGGTACGGAGTCGGTGGCGCTGGCGGCGGAGAATGAGAAGCTGCGCGGCACCGCGATTCCCGCGGACTGGCCGACGATTTCCGAGCTCGGTATTGCGTATCCGGGGGTGGAGGGATAAATGACGACTCTCGCTGCCGTCGACTGCGGCACTAACTCGCTTCGACTGCTTATCAGCCGGGTCGAGGTCGTCGATGGAGTTCTCGAAATCACAGAACTGCACCGACTGATGGAAATCGTCCGCCTTGGCCAGGGCGTGGATGCCACTGGCATGCTGGCCCCGGAGGCACTGGAGCGCGTGCGGGAGGCTCTGACGAAGTATGCAGAGCTTATGCAAGTCGAAAAAGTGCAAGCAGTCCGAATGGTGGCGACATCGGCGACGCGCGACGCAAGCAACCGCGACGATTTCTTCGCCATGACCCGCGAGATTCTCGCTCCGTGGGGTGCAGAGGCCGAGGTTATTTCCGGCGACGAGGAAGCCGCGCTGTCCTTCCGCGGGGCAGTCGATGACTTGGAGCCCGAGCTGGGTCCGTATTGCGTCATCGACGTCGGCGGCGGCTCCACCGAGGTTATTGTCGGTGACCACGATGGTACGGTAGCCGGCTCTGATTCCGTGGCTATGGGCAGTGTGCGCTTGACCGAACGGTTCCTGCAGGCCTCGCCGCCGACGGCGGAGCAGGTCCAGGAGGCGCGTTCGTATGTTGCGGAACTGGCCGACGAGATTGTTGCGAAGGTGCCTGTCGACAAGGCTCGCACCATCGTCGGCTGCGCCGGGACCTTCACCACCCTGTCGGCGCTGGCACAGGGCCTAGAAACCTACGACCCGGAGGCAATCCACCTGTCGCAGCTGCGCTTTGCGGCGTTGCGTGCGTTGACAGCATCCGTCGTCGAGACCGATGCGGAATCCCTTGCTGCGAATCCGGTCATGCACCCGAAGCGCGCGGATGTCTTCGCCGGTGGTTCCATCATTGTTGACGGTCTGATAGACATGTTTGAGGCGTTGCCGCTTTCCGAGGCAGCCAAGGAAGAGCAGCGCTTTTTCTACATCAGCGAGAAGGATATCCTCGACGGAATTGTGGCGAGTTTGGTAGACACCCATATCGCCCATTAATCTTTCTTAGGGGCCCCTATAGCCCAATTGGCAGAGGCAGAGGACTTAAAATCCTTTCAGTGTGGGTTCGAGTCCCACTGGGGGCACCAAAGACCAGGTAGAAGCGTTTTTCTACCTGGCCTTTTGCTATTTGTGTGCGCTACACACGTATTACGGCAGGACGTTGAACTTCTTGCCGAGAACAAGTGCCGTGTTGAACACCTTCGAGTACAGCTCACGCGGCATCTGTGGCATCGACACCGGGGAAAGACGCTGCACGGTCACCGTCTGCGCATCGGTGTACTTCAGCAAGCCGCCCGCTGCTTGACGACGGCCCACACCCGAATCCTTGAAACCACCCATCGGGGCATCGACAGACGCGAAGGCCGCAGCAAAACCATCGTTGACATTGACGGTGCCGGCCTCAAGCTGTGGAGCCAGCTCCTTTGCGCGACGCGGGGAGGTCCACAGCGAAGCGTTGAGGCCATAACGGGAATCGTTGGACTTGGCGATGGCCTCATGAACATCCGAGACGCGCTGGAGGACTACTACTGGGCCGAATACCTCTTCGGTCAGCAGGGCGACGCCCTCCGGGACGTCGGTAAGCACGGTTGGCTCGTAGAACAGCGGTCCTAGATCGGGACGAGGACGACCACCGGCCAGTACAGTGGCGCCGGCCTCGATGGCCTCGTCGACCATGGACTTGACGATGTCGAACTGCCCCTGCGACTGTAGGCAGCCCATTTCGGTTTCCCACTCGTAGCCAGCGCCGATGGACATTGCCTTCACGCGGTCGGTGAATGCCGGGACGAATTCGTCCCAGACGGAGTCCACGACATAGATTCGCTCAATGGACACGCACAGGTGACCGGAGTTGGTGAAGCAGCCGATGCGCGCGCCCTCGACCGCGCGGTTGATGTTGGCATCCTCAGCGACAATCAGCGGGTTCTTGCCGCCGAGCTCCGCGGAGAAACTAATCAGGCGCTCGCCGCACTGCTGTGCCAGTGAGCGGCCGGTCTCGGAGGAGCCGGTGAACATCAGGAAGTCGCACTGGCCGACAATGCCCTGGCCGACCACGCGACCCGGACCTGGAATGACCTGGAAGAGATCTTCCGGAAGACCAGCGCGGTAGAGCAAATCGACAGCGAAGAGAGCGGTAAACGGAGTGGTGCTGTCCGGCTTGAGCACGATGGCGTTACCGGCCATCAGCGCAGCTAGCGCGTCGGAAACCGCGAGAGTCAGCGGGTAATTCCACGGCGCAATAACACCGACGACACCCTTGGGGTGGTGATAAACGGTGGTTTTGGACAGCACCGGTACTGCGCCGTGTGCTCGCTTCGGCTCCAGCAGCTTCGGCCCCTGGTTGCCGTAGTAACGAGCTGTGATGGCGGTGTGTACGAGCTCCTCGTGGGCACTGGCTCGGTTCTTGCCGGTCTCGGCCTGCAGTAAATCCAGCACCTGGTCGCAGTGGGTAAACAGCAGGTCGTGGAAGTGGTGCAGCACTTCGCCGCGCTTTTCCGGTGCCATGCGGGCCCACTTCTTCTGCGCCGCACGGGCACGCTTGAAGGCCTCGTCGACATCGGCCTGGGTACCGACAGGAATCTGCGCCAGCTCCTGGCCGGTAAATGGCGCCGAGATAGTGGCGGTCTTCGACTTATCAGCTACCGTGACGCGCTGAAGAAGGCGGGCAACGAGCTCGTCGTTAAGCGGATTGCGGATGGTAGTTCGGTTTGTCGTGGCAGTAGATGCTGTCATGGCACAGATACTACTGTCGTACGGCACCCCGAGATAGAAAATTTGGCAAAACTACTAAAACTTAGAAAAAGTTTAGTAGGTAGTCCAGCCCATCCGTCGGTTGCGGTCTGGGTCGCGCGGACCATCGTTGCCGAATTCGAACGGTTCGTGGCCGTCGACATCGCCGTAGCGCATCTCCGGGTCATCATCCAGATCGTCGTCGACGTCGATGTCCGGCTTTTCCTCGGCCAACCGCTTGCCGAGGGTGTCATGCGGAGACGCGCCCCGCCAGCGGTCAGGCGGATCCATCACATAATTCTCGCCATCGCCGGTGAGGAAATCACCATCGAGCCCTTCCGAGCCATCGAGCGTGGTCTCGTCGAAGTCACCAGTGGTATCCGGATCGTAGCCAACGTCATCAGACATCTTGACCAGCCTCCTGTTCGTAATCACTCAGGGGTTGCCCACGCCTGGCGACTGTGAGTGTTTCCGCGATTACAAAATCACCGCCAGCAGGCGAGGAATTACCTTGATACTAACTGTTTTTCAGGGTTGGGAACAATACCTTTACGGCGCCCGTTGTAGACAGTGTAGGCAAACGTACGCGCGTGTGCCTGAGTTCAAAACTTGTAAGAAAAACTGAGAAAAAGAAAGAAGGACGACGTGCGCGAAAGCAGCAATCCTGCATTCAGTTCACTTACTAAGACCGTCGCCCGCGGACAGGCGGGCGCACATCACTACGGCCAAGGTCAGATGGGCGCTGACTACGGGGATAACCCTTACCAGTCGCAGGTTGCCGCCGACTACCGTCCGATGACGGTCGACGATGTCGTTTCCAAGACCGGCATCACACTGGCAACCATCATCGTTTTGGCTGCAGTCAACTTCTTCATTGCTGTCAGTGTCTCCACCAGCCTGGCCATGATTCTGACTATTGTCGGCGCCATCGGTGGTCTGATTACTGTTTTGGTTTCCACCTTCGGTAAGAAGTACGGCTCCGCGCCGGTTACCCTCACCTACGCGGCCTTCGAGGGCCTCTTCGTCGGCGGCATCAGCTTCATGTTCACCGCCCCTATTCAGGGCGTTGCCGCCGGTGCGCTGATTATGCAGGCCGTGCTGGCCACCCTGGGTGTCTTCATCGGTATGCTCTTCGTGTACAAGTCGGGCGCTATCCGTGTGACCCCGAAGTTCACTCGTTTTATGAGTGCGGCTCTGATTGGTGTCCTGGTCCTCATGCTGGGCAACCTGCTGCTGTCCCTGTTCGGTCTGGGCTTCCCGCTGCGTGACGGTGGCATGCTTTCGATCATCTTCTCGCTGGTCTGCATCGGCCTGGCAGCCTTTAGCTTCCTGATTGACTTCGATCAGGCTGACCGCCTGGTTCGCGCAGGCGCTCCGGCTCAGTACGCCTGGGGCGTCGCCCTCGGCCTGGCCGTGACCTTGGTCTGGCTCTACACCGAGATCCTGCGTCTGCTGTCCTACTTCAGGGACTAAGCGCTAGAAAACTGAATAACGCATAAGCGCCGGTTGGCCCGTGATTACGGGTTGGCCGGCGCTTTCTCTTATCTGAAGTGCTACTTTTTCGATTCGCATTAAACACGGACGCGCGGTGGGCCAATCGACCGGCAGTCGACATATTGATCGATCGGGCTGTGCAGTGTGACGTCGTAAAGCGCGATATTGAAGCGGGAGAGGGTACAAAAAATGGACCGATAGGCCATATGGGCTTCTATCGGTCCAAGAATCGGGCGCTGTGGCCCGAGATCGCCGCCTGGGTTGAGGCGGTCTAGCGCCGGGGGGGGAGTAACCTCGGCGTTTAGGCGTCCATATCCGGGTCGTACGGCTCAGCCTTAACTACGGTGACAGACACTTCGTCGCCGCTCGGGGAAGCGTAAGTGCGGGTCTCGCCCTCCTTAGCGCCGACCAGAGCCTTACCCAGCGGGGAATCGGTGGAGTAGGTCTCCAGATTCGGGTTGGAGGAGTCAGCGCCACGGGTACCGATGAGGAAGGTCTCGGTGTCGTCCTCGTCGCCGTCGTAGTAGACGTGGACCACGGTGCCGACCAGAGCCACACCGGACTCCTGCGGAATCTCGCCGACAGTGGCGCGCTGGAGCAGGTCTTCGAGGTAGCGGATGCGTGCCTCTTCCTGTCCCTGCTGCTCGCGGGCGGCATCGTAGCCGGCGTTTTCCTTCAAGTCGCCCTCTTCGCGGCGCTCGTTAATCTCGGCGGCGATGACCGGGCGGTTTTCATATAGCGCCTCAAGCTCGGCCTTGAGCTTGTCGTAGGACTCCTGGGTGAGCCATGGGCTATTGTTCTTTGCCTCAGTCATGGTTCCTCCTGTGTTTTTGGCTATTTAATACAAAAGCGGCCCCGCGTGGGGCCGTCGGCTGCGTCACAGGATAGCACTGTCACGCCACATGGCAATAACAGGCGCGTCGGAGTGTTGTCGCGCACGCTTTACGACGTGCCCCCGCAGCGCATGATCCTCAGTCGCGAAGGGAGATTATTTCGCAGGTGCGAGGAACTCCGGAATGTCGGTGGAGCAGCCATAGACATCGCCTGCGACGGCCAGCTCGCGGGTGGCAATGGGGACGTCCATCCGCACGGTAGCGGGGCCGCCGCCCGGGATGAATACGTCGCGACGGCCGACCTCTGCCACGTCATAGTTCAGCGCATAGATAATGCAGTAGCTATCCAGCTCCGGCTTTTCGCGGGTGACATCCAGTGTGAAGATGAACTGCTCATCTTCCTTACCTGGAGTGCGGCTCCAGCCCGCTTGCGTTGCAGAGACATCCGGGGCGGAGACGCGGTTCATCTGAACGAAGATGTATGCGCCGGCGATGACGAGCATGCCAACAATAGCGATGACAACCAATTTTGCGGGGAGAGTGCGACTGTTGTCCCCATAGCGCTCGCGCTGCTCGTTAGGCGCTGCGGTATTTCGGGTGTTTCGCTCCGAACTTTCAGCCATGCTTTTTAGCCTATCGGAGTTCTCGGTCGACGTGGTAAAATGTTGACAGTTAAACAATCTTTCTGGTGTGGCGCGGTGTCCTGCTGCTATGTCGTTCCGCCGAGTAGCGATGCTGCGTGGTCATATGATGGTGCAGCGCTATAGTGGGGCGGTATTGAAACGGTGCTGTAGTAGCATCGTTGCGGTCGAAGGGCTCCGGCCTTGGCCAGAAAACATGGACTGAGATAGTAGCGGGAGTGACTTCAATTGACACTTCGTCTGATGGCAATTCACGCTCATCCTGATGACGAATCGAGCAAGGGCGCCGCAACAATGGCCCGATATGCGGCGGAAGGGCATCGCGTCAAAGTGGTGACCTGCACCGGCGGTGAGGCCGGTAGCATTCTCAACCCTGCGATGGATCGACCGGAGGTGCGCGAGAATATCGCCGCGGTGCGCGTTCACGAAATGGCTGCAGCCGCTGAGACTCTCGGCGTTGAACATGAGTGGCTCGGCTTTACCGACTCCGGTCTGCCTGCGGGTAACCCGGTGCCGGTGCTGTCGCACGGTGTGTTTGCTCGCCAATCGGTCGAGGATGCGACCAAGCCTCTCATCCGAGCTATCCGTGAGTTCCGTCCGCACGTCATCATTACGTACGACGAAAACGGTGGCTACCCGCACCCGGACCACATCATGACCCATATCGTGTCCATGCGCGCTTGGCTGGAGTCTGGAACGGATAAGTACCCCGAGCTCGGTGAACCATGGGAAATTTCCAAACTCTACTACACCCACGGTTTCATCAAGGCGCGTCTCATCGCGCTAGACAACTACTACCGCGACAACGGCTTGGAAAGCCCGCTGGCCGAGTCCTTCCGCCGTTGGACTAAGACCCCCGGCGACATCATGACCCGCGTGACCACGCAGGTTGAGTGCGGCGATTACTTCCAGCAGCGGGATCAGGCGCTGCTGGCGCACGCTACGCAGATCGATCCGAACGGGCCATTCTTCGCCGTGCCGGTAGACATTCAGCAGCGCGTTTGGCCGACCGAAGAGTTTGAGCTTGCCCGCACTCGAGTGCAGACCGAGCTGCCAGAGACCGATCTCTTCGCCGGTATCGACCCCGACGCGGAATAGTCCGGAATTAACGCTAAGCTGGAACTCATGATTGAAAGCTTCGATGCCTTGGCGGCTCGCACGACAATTTTCCTGGCGCAGAACCCCACTGGTCCGCGGGGTGCTGACTTCGGAAAGGCCTCTCCTGTTGGCCTGCTCATCATTGTCGTTTTGCTCATCGTCATCCTGGCTCTCGGCTGGGATCTCTCGCGACGCGCGAAGCGCATGGCCGCTCGCCGGAAGTTCGCCGAGGCGCACGGCATGGATCCCTTCGATTCCGAGGCTGTGGATAAGGCGATGGCTGCAGCGGAGCAGCGTCGTGAAGCGGAGTAGTTAACGCCAAGGCGTGTGCGCGCCGCTTGGCGACGGGCGATGCGTGCGTGCCCCTTATTGCGTCCCACAGGATGGGATTCGGAGTTCGAATTGCGGGATTCTAGGCGGTGCGCTACAGTCGAGCACATGCGTATGTGGCGATTTTATTTTTCGAAGGCTCCGGAGGCAGTGACGACCTAGTCACAGCCGGCGGCTAATCGTCACGTCGCCACCAACCGGAGCCAAAGGCAGCAGCCCCAAACTAATTAGGGGCGCTGCCTTTTGTCGTATCTACAGCCAATTACAT
>NZ_KV836270.1:411262-418546 GCF_001838295.1 Corynebacterium sp. HMSC074C04 | reverse complement strand
CCCCCGATGACCCCTCCCACATCCCTCGAAGCCCCCGCCTCTACCGCGAACCGCCGTGTCGTAGCCTTCCACGACCTGCCCTCCCCAGAAGAGGTCATGGCCAAACAGCCATTGTCCCCGAACCTGGTTAACGAAGTGGAGCAGTCGCGACTCGACATCGCCCGCGTCATCGCCCGCGAGGACGATCGCCTGCTGGTCGTTGTCGGCCCGTGCTCCATTCACGACCCCGAGGCCGCCATCGACTACGCCCGCCGCCTGAAGGCCACCGCCGATGAGCTCGACGAGGACCTGCTGGTCGTCATGCGCGTCTACTTCGAAAAGCCGCGCACCACCGTCGGCTGGAAGGGACTCATCAACGACCCCGACCTGGATAGCTCCTTCAAAATCAACAAGGGCCTGCACATGGCCCGCGAAGTGCTCATCGAGGTCCTGCGCACCGGCCTGCCCGTCGGCGCTGAATTCCTCGAGCCCAACAGCCCGCAGTACATCGCCGACGCCGTCTCCTGGGGTGCGATTGGTGCGCGCACCACGGAGTCGCAGGTCCACCGCCAGCTCGCTTCCGGACTTTCCATGCCCATCGGCTTCAAAAACGGTACCGACGGCAACGTCCAGGTCGCCGTGGACTCGCTGGTCTCTGCAGCAAACCCGCACTTCTTCTTCGGCATGAACGACCAGGGCCGCGCCGCCGTCGTCGAAACCGCCGGCAACCACAATTGCCACCTCATTCTCCGCGGCGGCACCTCCGGCCCGAACTGGGACGAGGCATCACTTAACGACGCCGAAGCCCGCCTGAACAAGGCCGAGCAAACCATCAGCATCATGGTGGACGCCTCTCACGCCAATTCCGGAAAATCCGAGGTGCGCCAGGCCGAGGTCGTTGAGGAGCTCGGCAAGCTCATCGGTGCCGGCGACGAGCGCATCACCGGCATCATGATGGAGTCCTTCCTCGAAGCCGGTGCGCAAAAAATTACCGATGGGCGTAATGGCCTCGTATACGGCAAGTCCGTCACCGATGCCTGCATGGATTGGGAAACCACCGACCGGCTGCTGCGTACGCTTGCGGCAGAAGTCCGGAAGCGTCGGCAGGCACGTGACTAAGCACAAAGTGGCCGTGCCCATTGGGTAGAGTTACATATGTGAAAGAAAACCAGCCGTCCTCACTCCGGCGGATTGCGTATCCGCTCTACGAGCGCAAACTAGCCCAAGAGCTAGAAGGAAAACCTCGCCCCAAGCACGTTGCCATCATGGCCGATGGCAATCGCCGCTGGGCGAGGGAGGCTGGCTTCACCGACGTAAGCCACGGCCACCGCGTCGGCTCCCGCAAAATCGCAGAATTCGTCGGCTGGTGCGCCGAGCAGGAAATCGAGCTGGTCACCATCTACCTGCTCTCCACCGAAAACCTCGGGCGCGACCCCGAAGAGCTGGAGTTACTGTTCGACATCATCGCCGACGTCGTCGACGAATTGGCGCAATCGCCTAACGACGTGCGCCTGCGCATGGTCGGCCACCTCGAGCTCCTTCCGGAAAGAATGACCGCCCGGCTACGCCACGACGAAGAAGTCACTGCGAACAACACCGGCATCCAGGTCAACATCGCCGTTGGCTACGGCGGCCGGCAGGAAATCGTCGACGCAGTACGCAGAATCATCCGGGAATCAGTCGCCGAAGGAATCGATGCTGCCGAGCTCGAGGAGAGCATCACCACCGACGCCATTTCTCGCCGCCTCTATACATCCGGACAACCGGACCCCGATCTAGTCATCCGCACTTCCGGAGAACAGCGGCTCAGCGGCTTCCTCCTCTGGCAAACCGCCTACTCCGAGATTTGGTTCACCGATACCTACTGGCCCGAATTCCGCCGCATCGACTTCCTCCGCGCACTTCGAGACTTTTCGCAGCGCTCACGCCGCTTCGGCAAATAACCTCCCTACATCCGGAAAAATTTCCGGATGTTAGAGTTTGCGCATCCGGACCCTCGAAACCTTGTGGTCCCGAGACTTCGTAAGAACTAATGACGCCCGCACTCGAGTGGGCAAAATATTTTCCGTCAGGTTCGGCAAGTTCACCTGCTGCCAAATGCGTCGGGCCACCTCGGCCGCAGCTTCGTCGTCAAGTGTTGCATAGTCCGCGAAGTGCGCGCCCGGAGCGCGAAACGCCGTCTGGCGGAGACTGAGGAAACGATTAATGTACCAACGCTCGATGTCCGCGCGCGGGGCATCGACGTAGACACTGAAATCGAAAAGATCGGAAATCATCAGCGTCGGGCCCGTCTGCAAAACGTTGAGCCCCTCGAGAATGAGAATGTCCGGACGATCGACATCGACGAACTCATCCGGCACCCGGTCATAGAGCGTGTGCGAATACACCGGCGCCTTCACATGCCGCGCCCCCGACTTCACCGCCGTGACAAACCGCATCAACGCACGCTGATCATACGACTCCGGATACCCCTTGCGCTGCATAATCCCACGGCGATTCAATTCCTCAGAAGGGTAGAGGAAGCCATCAGTAGTAACCAAGTCCACCCGCGGATTAGTCTCCCAGCGCTCGAGCAGTACCTGCAGCAAACGCGCCGTCGTTGACTTGCCGACCGCCACCGAACCCGCGACGCCGATAATAAACGGCACCGACGCCCCCTTCGAAGGATTTTCCCCAAGGAAGTTCGACGTTACAGCGTTCAGCTCCCGATGCGCCGCCACACGCATGTGAATCAGGCGAGAAAGCGGAAGATAGACCTCGGCGACTTCGTCCAGGTCGATGTTTTCACCGATACCGGAAAGTCGTTCAGCTTCCTCTTCCGTCAGCACCAGAGGCATATTCTTGCGCATTTCGCGCCACTGCTCGCGTTTGAACTCGACGTACGGGCTGGGGGATGTTGCGCGCGTCATATCTCCAATTGTGCCAAGGGGGGCCTAAAACCGGAAAACGGATCAACAAAGGGGGCATGCTGGAATGGTGCTGCTTTCGTGGTTTGCCCCATGAAGGGCTAGCATGGCCTGTGGCATTGAAGTTTTATTGAAAGGTCGAAAACCTACTCATGACCGGGTCTAACAATAACGATGTCCGCTACCAATCGCTGCGTGAACTCGATCCCGACCTCGCAGAGGCGATGGCAGGGGAGCTCTCTCGTCAGCGTGACATGCTCGAAATGATTGCTAGTGAGAACTTTGTTCCACGTGCAGTGCTGCAGGCTCAGGGCTCGGTTCTGACCAACAAGTACGCCGAAGGATACCCGGGTCGTCGTTACTACGGCGGCTGCGAATACGTCGACATCGTCGAGGACATGGCACGCAACCGCGCCAAGGAGCTCTTCGGCGCTGAGTTCGCCAACGTTCAGCCGCACGCAGGCGCGCAGGCCAACGCTGCCGTTCTGCATGCGCTAATCAACGCCGGTGACAAGATTATGGGCCTCGACCTGGCACACGGCGGTCACCTGACCCACGGCATGAAGCTGAACTTCTCCGGCAAGCTCTACCACGTCGCCGCATACGGTGTGGATAAGGACACCATGCGGATCGATATGGACAAGGTGCGTGAGCAGGCGCTCGCAGAAAAGCCGGATGTCCTCATCGCAGGTTGGTCGGCGTACCCGCGCCACCTCGACTTCGAAGCTTTCCGCTCCATCGCCGATGAGGTCGGCGCGAAGCTGTGGACGGACATGGCGCACTTCGCAGGTTTGGTTGCCGCCGGTCTGCACCCGTCGCCGGTTCCGCATTCTGACGTTGTGGCGACCACCGTTCACAAGACTCTCGGTGGCCCTCGTTCGGGCATGATTTTGGCCAAGCAGGAGTACGCCAAGAAGCTGAACTCCGCTGTTTTCCCGGGGCAGCAGGGTGGCCCGCTGATGCACGCTATCGCCGGCAAGGCCGTGGCGCTGAAGATTGCTGGTACCGAGGAGTTCAAGGAGCGCCAGCAGCGCACTCTCGCCGGTGCCCGCATCCTGGCTGAGCGTCTCACCGCTGCCGACTGCGCCGAGGCTGGCGTCGATGTTCTCACTGGCGGCACCGATGTCCACCTGGTTCTGGCGGATTTGCGCAATTCGGAGATGAACGGCCAGGAGGCCGAGGATCTACTCCATGCTGTTGGTATCACTGTCAACCGGAATGCTGTTCCGTTTGACCCGCGTCCTCCGATGGTTACATCTGGACTTCGTATCGGTACTCCGGCGCTGGCCACCCGCGGTCTCGACGAGAAGGCCTTCACCGAGGTCGCCGATGTCATCGGTACTGCTCTCGCCGCCGGCAAGAATGCGGATGTCGACTCTCTGCGTGCTCGTGTTTCGAAGATCGCTCAGGAATTCCCGCTTTACGACGGCATCGAGGACTGGAACCTCATCTAATTCTGCGTTTTTGCAGCGCAAGTACCCGTTCTAGCAGTGCGCTAGGACGGGTTTTCCCGTACATCCGGGTTTTATTCCGGAGGTGGTGGCTCCGGCCCGAGCTGTCTCGTCGTACCCGCTCGATACCCCGCGTAGGACCTCCCGGACATTGATGTCACAAATGAGTTGCTAAACAGAGGCGGTCGAGTTTTGTCCGGCGGGCGCCATCGAATATGTCCGGATGTGGGGATGCGTTCGAGGTAGCCGTTGCGTCCTTCCCGGTCGTCGTCGTTAAGCCCGTTGTGTTCTCGGCAGACCATGGTGAGGTTGTCCAGCGTGGTTGTGCCGCCGTTTTTGTGGGCGACTAGGTGGTGCGCTTGTCCGCTATAGGCGGGGCGTTCACAGCCGGGCCAGGCGCAGATGGGGTTGTCGATGAGCATCGCGATGCGCTGCTCTTCAGTCGCCAGACGTGGGTTGCCGATGGGAAATAAGTCCGTAATGGCGCTGTGTTCGTCGTAAAGCACGGCCCACCCGGTGTCGGCGAGTAGGGCGTTGAGGAAGACGTCGGGCGCGAGCGCGGAGCCGTTGGTGGTGGCGGCGAAGCGCGGGCTGTAGTCGACGATGTCTTGCGCGGTGATGATGATGGCGGGTTGGTAGCGCATTTCATCGAGCTTGTCGACGGGCATTGCGGCATCGGCATGCTCGAGGCGTTCGGCAAGCGCCTGACCGACGCATCGGTCGTGGGAAAACTCCGGATGGGACTTCCGGATTTCTGCGGCGCGGATGGTAAGCGGCGACAGGAGATTGTCGAGCATATCCGAGGGGCCGGAGATGTGGAAGTGCTTCATTCCCCGGATGTCTACCTTCCGGGAAAACCGGGCGCGCAGGTGCTGGGGTGGTTCGTCTTCGGTGTTGAGCTCGGTGAGAGTTTCCCGCATGTAGAGGTCCAGTTCTTCGAAGCCGAGACGCTCGGCCGCCGCGACGAATGTGAGCCGCAGGTTGTCGTGGAGTTCTGCGTTGTTGGCTTGGCGGCTGCGCTTGTCGATAAGCACGCAGGTGTCCAGGCTGAGCCCGAGTCGGCGGGCCAGAGCTGCTGCGTCTTCGCGGGCTTTGGTGTTTTCCTCGGTGTCAGCGGGTTGGAGATAGTGGGCGGCGACGCGTAGCAACAGCCGAAGGCGCGCCGGGTCAAGGCCGAGGGTTGCCGCCAGGTGGGAGGTGGCGGCGTGGCCGTCGGGACGCGCGGCGTGGAGTTCCGCCAGCGTGTCCATTCCGCGCGAGGCCAGTGCGGCGAGCGTCCCAAGAACTGTCATGCCTTTGAAGGTAAAAGTCCGGATGTAGGGGGACAACGCCCATGAGGGCAGGCTGTGGATAAGTCAGCCGGTTTAGCAGTTATCCACATCCGGACTTTTCTGTTGCCGCATTACCCTGCAAACGCAGCGCAGCTGAACCTTCACACCGCCGCACAGCAGCATCTCCGCTTTCTACGCCCCGAAGTCGCTTAGGGCATCGCCGGTGAGGCGGAAGGTCTCCCATTCGTCCATGGGGAAGGCACCGAGGGAGCGGTAGAAGTCGATGGAGGGCTGGTTCCATTTCAGGACGCACCATTCGACCCGCGAGTATCCGCGTTCCACGGCAATCCGCGCGAGGTTTTGCAGCAGCGCCTTGCCCTTGCCAGTGCCGCGCGACTCAGGACGGACGTAAAGGTCTTCGAGGTAGATGCCGTGGGTGCCTTCCCAGGTGGAGTAGTTCAGGAACCACAGTGCAATGCCGTCGAGGCGAGGGCCGCCACCAACACCGCCACTACTAACAACACTGCCACTACTAACACCGGCGCCGTTATCGTCGCAATCGTCCAAATTTCCGGATGTGGAGTCGACGACGTGGCAGAAAATCGCGGGGTTGTCCCCGAAGAGCTGTTCGCGCAGGCGCTCGGGGGTCAGTCGGACGGCGTCGGGTTCTTTTTCGTAGGCTGCCAGGTCTTTGATGAGGTCGACGATCTCGTGGACGTCGTCAGGCGTGGCGGGGCGTGGAAGTGTCATGTGTCCCTTGTTACTCGCGGCGGGTGATTTGGTGCAAAAGTGCGTCCGAGGCGGGGGAGATTGCGATAACCTGCGAGGTTATGAGCAACGTTACTCAAGACTTTTCCGACGGCATTCTAGCCATCACCATCGACCGCCCGGATGCATACAACTCCCTGGATAAGAATCTCCGGTTGGAGCTAAAAGCCGCTTTTGAGCGTGCGCAAGAGCCGGACGTGCGCGCTGTTATCCTGCTCGGCGGGCCGAAGGCGTTTTGCACGGGCCAGGATTTGAAGGAGCACATCTCTGACCTGCAGTCGGGCGCTGGCATGGGCAAGGTTGTCGAGGAGTACAACCCGATGGTTGCGGAGCTGACCGCGATTAACGTTCCGGTTATTGCCGCTATCGAAGGTGCTGCGGCGGGTGCCGGTTGGTCGCTGGCGCTGCACTGTGATTTCCGTATCGCTGGCCCGAAGGCGTCGTTCAAAGCGGCGTTCCCGTCGATTGGCCTGGCCACGGACTGTGGCATGTCGGCGCTGCTGCCGCGCATGGTCAGCGACGCGAAGGCGCGTGAGCTGTTGTTCTTCGATAAAAAGGTGCTTGCCGACGAGGCCCTGAGCCTCGGCCTGGTTACTGAAGTGGTAGACGATCCAGCGGCTCGGGCACGTGAGTTGGCAGCTCAGTTTGCCGCGGGCCCGACGGCCGCGCTGAAGGAGATTAAGGCTCTGCTGCGCCGGGACACTCTGGCCGCTGCGGCGGCGGAGGCGGATGCGCAGGCACGCCTGGCGGTCTCGGCCGACCATAAGGAAGCGGTGGCCGCTTTCTTGGAGAAGCGACCACCGCGTTTCGTAGGTGAGTAAGTCAGATACCTGGAGTGGCTGGGGAGAGGTAGTAGTGAAGAACTACTGCTCTTCCTGCGCTCCTAGTACTTCGCTGGTGAGTTCTGGG
>NZ_KV836270.1:389682-411162 GCF_001838295.1 Corynebacterium sp. HMSC074C04 | reverse complement strand
ACTTCGCTGGTGAGTTCTGGGTGATCTCCCAGCTCACCGGAAACCTCGTCAGGGTGCTTGGATAGGCTGACCAGCGCGACCGCCAGGCCGCCCCAGATGACGATGATGAACAGTGCCATCATGACAATTGCGATACCGGACATTTGGCTTAAACCTCCTGATTTTCCGGAGTGTGCTTGCGTGGCAGGCGTGAGGTCCGCTTGAAATCTGGCGTCACGCCGAAGTCCGAGCCCGGAGGGCCGTCGAGACGGTGTTGGCCGCGCCAAGGCAGGATGGCCATAATCAGGGCGCCGATGAGAATCACGCCGATGACGCCCCAACCAAAGATGTCGATTTGGGTGTCGGAGTAGCCTTCGTAGTTTTCCTGGAAAAGTCCGATGAGCTCCTGGAACAGGATGACGGCGAGAATGACCGGCGTGATGTTTCCGACGAAGATTTGCCACATGGTGCCGACCTTGAACGAGGACACGGCGTTGAGGTGCATGGCGAATTCGTTGGTGCGGCGCAGGATCCAGTCGATTGCGATGATGGTCAGCAGCGCAACCAGGACGATACCGACGTTATTGGTGAACTTATCGACGATGTCGAGGGTTACCAGACCTGAGGTGGTCGGGAAGGCCAGCAGCGAGATGACGGCCATGGAGCCACCGACGGTGAGAGTGGCCTGGACGCGGCCGAGGTTCAGCTTGTCCTTGACTGCGGAGACGACGACCTCGAGTAGCGACATCAGGGAGGTCACACCGGCGATTGCCAGGGAGAGGAAGAATAGCAGGCCGAAGACCGAACCGATGAAGTTTGGCATCTCAGAGATGACCGTCGGGAAGGCGATAAAGGCAAGGCCGATACCGGAGGTTGCGACCTCGTCGACAGCCTGGCCCGACTGCGTTGCCATGAAGCCCAGGGTGGCGAAGACACCGATACCGGCGAGAACTTCGAAGGAAGAGTTCGCGAACGCGGTGACCAGACCGGAGCCGGTGAGGTTAGTGCGTGGCTTCAGGTAGGAGGCGTAAGTCAGCATAATGCCGAAGGCCACGGACAGGGAGAAGAAAATCTGGCCGTAGGCGGCAATCCACACGCTGGAGTCAGAGAGTGCAGACCAGTCTGGAGTGAAGAATGCGTCCAAGCCCTGTGCAGCGCCATCCAGAGTCAGGGAGTAGATGACCACTGCGACGAAGAGAACGGTCAGCAGCGGGATGAAGATGATGGAGACCTTACCGATGCCCTTGTCCACGCCAGCGGCCAGAATGCCGATGACGAGAACCCAGACAATCAGCAGGACGATGGAGATTGATGGGACGAAGTCCAGCGAGAAGACACTTTCGGTGTCGGCTTGGAGGAAGTCCTTCATGAAGTGGGTCTCGGCATTTGGACCCCAGCTCTTGCGGATGGACTTCCAGGCGTAGATGAAGGACCACGCGATAATAACGGCGTAGTAGACGGTAATGAAGAAGGCGATACCGACCTGAATCCAGCCAATTGGTTCAGCCCAGGGCTTGATGCGACGCATCGACTTCGGTGCTGACCCGCGGAAGCGGTGGCCGATGGCGAAGTCGAGGAAGAGTAGTGGGATACCTGCGGTCAAAAGCGCGACCAGGTAGGGGATAAGGAAGGCGCCACCGCCGGAGTCGTATGCGACATAGGGGAAACGCCAGATGTTTCCGAGCCCGACTGCCGAGCCGATGGCGGCGAAAATGAAGGCTGCTCGGGTGGAAAACACCTCCCTTCGCTGAGGGGTAGCGGTCGAGTTGGTTGTGCTCATACCTCTGGAACTCCAATCCTTCATCTTCGGTCACGCGCCCCGCGTGGCCGAGGGGAAAATTGGTGAAGTGCATCACCATTACCTAATGGAATCTTAGTATATGAGATAGGTATCTCATTGTATGGTTTCAGTTTTGTAGGGGGTAATGGTTTTGGTGAGGACTGTGGCACAGGGGGGGGCAGCTCCAATCAAGCCTCGTAAATAATCACCAGCCATCCACTTTGAGGTATGCAAAACCCCGCCAGGAAAACCTGACGGGGTTTGTGTCGAATCAGCTAGGCCGACGTGCGCTATTTACTCTGCGCCGCCCTTGGCGATGCGACGGAAGATGATTTCCTTCATGATCTCGTTGGTGCCACCGTAAATGGTCTGGACCTTGGAGTCGAGGTAGTGAGTGGAAATCGGGTACTCGAGCATGAAGCCGTAGCCACCGAACATCTGCAGGCAGCGGGTAACGATGTCCTGCTGCTCCTCGGTAGTCCAGTACTTGGCCATGGAAGCGCCGGTCTCGTCCAGCTTGCCTGCGTTGTGAGCCATAACAGCCTGGTCAACGAAAGCCTGCAGGGCGGTGACGCGGGTAGCGATGTCGGCCAGGTAGTGGCCGTGGACCTGGTGCTGGATGATCGGGCGGCCGAATGCCTCGCGCTCCTGGGCGTACTTGTAAGCCAGAGTCCAAGCGCGGCGGGAAGTTGCGACAGAGCCGCAAGCCAGGGTCAGGCGCTCGTGTGCGAGGTTGGTGCGCAGGTAGCCGAAGGCAGCGCCCTCTTCGCCGAGCAGGTTCTCAGCCGGAACGCGGACGTTGTCGAAGTTGAGCTCAGCGGTGTCCTGAGCCTTCAGGCCGACCTTCTGTAGCGGGCCAGCCTTGGTGAAGCCCTCGAGGTCGGCGTCGACGATGAACATGGAGACACCAGCGCGGCCCTTGGATGGGTCGGTGATAGCTGCGACGAGAGCGAAGTCGGCCATCATGCCGTTGGAGATGAAGATCTTGGTGCCGTTGAGGACGTAGTGGTCGCCGTCCTTCTTGGCGAAGGTGCGCATACCTGCCAGGTCGGAACCTGCGCCCGGTTCGGTCATGGCGAGGCAGCCGATGGTGTCGCCGGCGTTCATGGAAGCCAGGTACTTCTGCTTCTGCTCTTCGTTGCCGAACTTAGCCAGGTACGGAGCGACCAGGTCGTTGAGAACGCCGAAGGAAACGACGATGGAGCCACAGTCAGCGTTGGAAAGCTCCTCGTTCAGGACCTGGTTGTAGCGGAAGTCCATCTCTCCGCCACCGCCGTATGCCTCCGGAGTGGACATACCAATCAGACCGAGCTCGCCGGCCTTCTTGAAGACCTCGCGGTCCGGCTGACCTTCCTTGTGCCAGCGCTCTACGTTCGGGGTGATTTCCTTCTCGACGAAGCCGCGAACCATGTCGCGGAACATGTTGTGCTCTTCTTCGAAGTGAGTACGGGGCAGAAAGTCCTTCATGACATGCTCCTAGAAATATTGTCGTGGAATTTTTGTCTTAAGGCCTTTTCGTACGTCGCAGATAAACGCTGCAGATAAACGCGATGGCCTCGGTTCATCGTCATAGTGACTATGACTGTTGTACCCCATTATGCATGAGTGTGATGAGAGACACTTGTTTTTTTAAAAGTTTTTTCCCGATTGGTGATGTGGAATCGCTTGACGACGGATATTACGCTCAGCCCTCCCGGAAAACTACCCCCGTTGCGGTTGGGGGTTGCTATTGAATTTTGGGCTATCAGCGACGGTCGGCAATGTTAGGTAATGCTAACCTACAAAGCCAGGTGAATGGCTATTTTTGTCATGTTTGCTAGTTGGGCCGCTGGGGCTTTGGGGTGCGGGGGTTGTGTGTGTGAGGTAGTCGCCATGGGGGTGATTAACGAAACATTTTCGTTTTCTTATTCCCATTAGTGCTGGTGGTCGTTAGTATGAGCATCAGGTGGAGACCGGTTCCCTTGATTATCCGAGTTTCTTCCACTGCAGTCATAGCAACCTCCAATTGCACTCGAAAAAATGACGCGACCCGTGCGCCGTCCCTGTGGAATGGACAGCGAGCAGGTCGCGTCATTTTTATTTTTTTATTGCTTCGATTAGGCGCTAGTCGGCAATCCCATCAATGTGCGCCAGCAGAGCAGAGTTGTAGTACTCCGGGGTTTCCTGGTTAAGCAGGTGCTTGGCCGGCGAAACGACGACCATGGTCGAGCCCGCGATGCCGTCGTGAAGCGAAGTGACGACGTCGAGTGACGTAGAGGTGTCTTGCTTGCCAGCGATGACCAGCGTCGGAGCGGTGATCTCGGCGAGGCGCTCGCGGGTGTCGAAGCGGGACAGTGCTCCGCAGGCGCCGATGTAGCCGTCATCGGGGCAATCTGCGATCATGTCGCGGAAGCGGGCGGGGAGCTCAGGGGTGGTGTCGAAGCACTCGTCGGTAAACCAGTTGCGGACGACAGTGTCTGCGAGCGCGACCGTGCCCTTGTCGCGCACGAGCTCGGCCTTTTCCTGCCAGGCCTCGGGTGTGCCGAATTTCGGTGCCGTCGACGACAGCGTCAGGCTGACCACACGATCGGCGTGTTCTAGTGCGACGGTCTGGGCGATAGCGCCGCCGAGAGATAGTCCCACAAAATGTGCGCGGTCAACATCCTCTTCGTCGAGGACCTCGATGATGTCGGCGGCCAAGTGGCTCATGTCCCACTCACCCTCGGGGATAGGGGATTCGCCATGGCCACGGACATCTGGCGTGATGACCTGGTACTTTTCGCTCAAAGCGGCTACCTGTGGCTCCCACATCCCCTGTGTGGTGCCCAGCGAGCCAATCAGGACAACCGTACCGTTGCCCTTGTGGTTGATTGCATGTGCGGTGTAGTCGATGGCCACGAGGATCCTCCTTGAAGACGTCGGCTGTGTCGGCTGTGTCTGCTATTTCTCGGCGTTGCGAGCAGCTTCGGCGGCAGCCCGACCAGGGCCGTCGTCCTTCTTGGACTCTGCCTCAGCGGCTTCCACGCGCTGCTTCGCCATGGACTCACGAGCGACCTCCAGCCACTCCGGCATCTGCTCGAGCAAATCCTTAATCTCCGCCGTTGTCAGCGGCTTGTCCATGTCATTCTTCTTCAACGCCGTGATAGTAATGCCCAGCTTGCGGGCAACTTCCGGGCGCGGGTGCGGTCCGTTGCGACGTAGCTCAGCGAGCCACTCCGGCGGATTGGACTGCAGTTCCGCAAACTGCGCGTGCGAAATCTCACCAGTGCGAAATTCCTCGGGTGTGGCCGGGAGGAAAATGCCAAGTTTCTTGGCTGCGGTTAGGGGTTTCATGGGTTCAACGCTAGCACCCATTCGAGTAACCTTGCGGAGTATGTCGACTCCTGAACCCGCCGTCCTGCGCATCGTGTTCGCCACCGGCACCAGTCCCGAGAAGTGGTTTCGCCGCTTTAGAGAGCGGATTCCGGCAACACTGCACACCCACGCCGCCGACGATCCGATGTCCGACCTGGTCGGCGGTGCCGCTGACATGGCGCTGGTTCGGTTAGAGTCTGAAAGCTCGCTGCCCGAGTCGCTCCATCGCATCCGGCTTTACGACGAAGCCTGGGGCGTGGCCTACGAAAAAGAACACGTATTCTCGCTCACAGAGTCCGTGCCGGAGGAGCTGTTGGCAGACGAAACTGTGCTGCTGACCTCCGTGGATGCGGACGAGCTGCGACAGATGCTGCCTGTCGCAGCCACTGGTGCAGGTGTCGTAGTGGGGCCTCGCACGATTTTGAAGGCGCTATCGAAGAAGGCGGTGGCCTCATCGAACTTGGTGGCCGAGGAAGGTGCCACAGATCCGCTGTCCCGCACAGCTATTTGGTTGGTGTGGCCGAAAGCAGATGACGACGAGCTCCGGCAGGAGTTCGTCGGCATTGTCCAGGGGCGTCGGGAGGGATCGACACGCACGCAGCTGGGGCGCAGGAAGGCTGACGAAGCTCCAAAGAAGTTGTCGGCCCGAGAAAAGACGCTTGCTAAGCAAGCCCGTCGGCAGCGCGCTGGGGCCGTCGTAAAGCATGCGCGCAGTGGCCGTGGCGGACGTCGAAGCGGTGGCGGAAGCGGGCGACCACGCAGGAGAAAGTAATCTTTTTACAATATTTTTGGCGTTTCGTTCGACGTGCGCGAAAAAATTAGCCACACTTGTAGTTATGGCTGAAAAGAAGCGCGATTTCACGATCCGAATGATGCGTGAAGAGGACTATCCACAGATCCAAGAAATCTATGAGATTGGCCTTGATACAGGACATGCATCGTGGGAACATTCGGCACCCGAATGGGACGAATTTATCGCTCTAAAGCGCGTTGACCTGTGTTATGTCGCAGTCGATGCGGAGAATCCAGACAAGATTTTGGCATGGGCATCAGCCGCGCCAGTGTCCAAGCGCCCGATTTTCAATGGCGTCATTGAAGACTCCATCTACGTCCACCCTGACGGGCAGGGCATGGGGCTGGCGGCGACGCTGCTGCAGAAGCTTATCGACGATGCCACGGAGCGCGGCTGCTGGTCGATTCACTCGTGGGTCTTTCCGGAGAATGTGGGATCGCTAAAGCTGCATCGAAAGCTTGGCTTCCGAGAAGTGGGGATTTACCACCACATGGCAAAGATGACCTACGGCCCAATGGCGGGGCAGTGGCGCGATGTCATTATTTTGGAAAAGCTCCTGGAAAAGCCAGAGGAGCGTGCGCTGAAGCGCGTCCAGGAAGAAGCAGAAGCCGCCGGTGAGCCGAACCGTCCGATTCTGGACAAGCTCGATCGCGCCGACGGCCAGGTGGGGGCATAGCTGCCGGGAGCTGTGGCTCCCGCGAATTAATTACTCGACGGTTTCCTTCAAAGGATCCTCGCGAACGAAGAACGCAATGATTGCCGCCAGAATAATCACTGGCGTTAGTACCAAGAAAATCGGCGTCAAACCATCGTTGTAGCTGGAGATCAGCGCTTCATGGATTGGCGCCGGCATGCTATCCAGTACATGCGGCGTTAGTGAACCAATCGACTTAGAGGAAAAGCCCTCCGGGCCCATCTGCTTTGCGAACTCCGCTGCAGCTTCCGGTGATGCGGCCTTGATTTGTTCGACAGCCGCCGGAACGCGTTCGCCTGCCAGGTCCTTCATCCGGTGGATGAAAATCGAACCCACAATGGAGGAACCGACCGCACCGCCAATCTGGCGGAAGAAGTTATTCGCAGCGGTAGCGGTACCGACCATGGCGACCGGGAAGGAGTTCTGCACGATGAGAACCAGAACCTGCATGCCGGTTCCCAGGCCGAAGCCCATGATGAACAGGTAAACACCAACCTGCCACAGTGGGGTGGTGGTCTCCAGCGTGGACAGCAAGTAGAGGGAGACAGCCATAATCATCAGGCCGACGAAGGGGTAGAAGCGGTATTTACCAGTCCGGGAAACAATCTGGCCCACGCCAATCGAGGTCAGAAGCATGCCGACCATCATCGGTGTCATCATCAAACCTGCAGCGGTCGGTGACATTGAGTGCACCATCTGCAGGTAGGTCGGAATATAGGCCATAGTGCCGAACATCGCGATACCCAGAATGAGGCCCGACACAGTCGTGAGCACGAAGTTCCGGTTATTAAACAAGTGCGTCGGAATCAGTGGGTTGGAAACGCGAGTCTCGGTGAGGAAGAACAGCACCCAGGAAACGACAGAGGCGCCGATAAGCGAGATGATGACCCCAGAGTTCCAGTCGTACTGTGTACCGCCCCACGTGGTGGTGAGAATTAGCGTCGAGGCAGCAGCGGTCAAGAACGTCGTACCGATGTAGTCGAAGTTTCCTTCGCGCTGGCGTCGGGGCAGCTTCAGGAAGGCCGCAGCTGCCGATAGTGCAACCACGCCCATCGGGACGTTGATCCACAGACCCCAGCGCCAGCCTGGGCCGTCGGTGAACCAGCCTCCCAGTACTGGTCCCAGCACGGAACTCAGGCCGAACACAGCACCCATGATGCCCATGTACTTACCGCGCTGGCGTGCGGGAATAACCTCGGCCAGGATGGCCTGTGAGGAAACCATCAATGTACCGCCAGCAAATCCCTGAAAAGCGCGGGCGGCGATGAGCAGGCTCATGGAGCTGGTGACTGCACCCATGACGGAACCGATTATGAACAGAGCGATGCCCATCATGAACAGGCCCTTGCGCCCAATCATGTCACCGAGCTTGCCGACAATCGGCATTGCCACAGTCTGTGCCAACAGGAATGCAGAAATAACCCACGACATGTGGTCAACTCCGCCGAGCTCGCCGACGATGGTCGGCAGGGCGGTGGCGAAAATCATCTGCCCCAGCGAGCTCATCAGCATAGTGAGAATGAGCGCGAAGAAGATGATTCCCAAGTGGGACTTGTTGCCAGAAACCGTGGTGTCGGTTTGGCCTTGAGCAGTGGTGTTGCTAGCTGTCACTATTCCTCCTCCAAAAATTTTTAACGACGTCGGCGGCGTCGTGAAGCGGTGTGTCTGTTGTGAATTCGTCCCGATGAGCCGATGAGTAGAGCACGCATTCGCGGACGAAACCGACTGACAGGGCTACCTCGTGCTCGACGGGCAGCTCGGGGTGCGTGCGCGACTGTGGATTCATCTCGAAATAGCGCTCAAATGCGGACCGGACGCGGCGCATTGAGCTGCCAAAATTGGAAATGACAACCGTCGAGAGCTTTGGCTCATTGCGCAAAATCTCGCGGATACGCTCCTTGAGCATGCGGTGAAATTCCTCGGTTGCCCCCAGCTCTTTATATCGGAGTAGCTGGGATCGCTGCTTTTGCTCAATGAAATCGAGCATGTCCGCGATGGGGTCTTGATGGGTTTGGGCGAGAAATGTCTCTTCATCGTCAGCATCGAATGACATGATGCCGTTGCCGAAGATGGATTGATCCTTGGAGTCGAAGTAATTGAAGAATGTGCGTCGACTGATATTGACCCGCTGGCAGATGTCTTCGATGTTGACGTGGTCGTATCCGCGATCCAACACAAGAGTGGTTGCGGCATCGGCCAAAGCGCAGTGTGTTTGAAACCTTTTGAGCTCCCGGAGACTGCATTCGGGACGTTCGCCCGGGTCCAATCTGGGAGAAGCTTTTTCATCAATCTGCACAAGGTGCAAAGTTACACCGAGTGCAATGTGGTGGCAAGTTGACTAATCAACATAAAGTTTGCCGCAGGGCGCATCCCCGGCGGTATGGCAGGGGTCGAATGGGGGACACGAAGTCACTCTCCGATCATTGCGAATGGAGAGTACCAAAACAAAGGACCCCGGAGTCTCTCAACGAAGTGAGACTCCGGGGTCTTATACGGAAGGTGCATTCACACCTTTGAGCTCAGAAAAGAACTAGTCACGATCAGTGTTGGCCATTGCCAGCACGTCGAGGCGCTTGTCCAGCTCTTCCTCGGTCAGCTTCTCGCCGTCGACGAAGCCCATGTCGATAACAGTCTGACGGATGGTCTTACCTTCCTTCAGAGCGGTCTTAGCGACCTTAGCTGCGTTCTCGTAGCCGATGGCGGAGTTCAGCGGGGTCACAATCGACGGGGAAGACTCAGCCAGAGTCTTCATGCGCTCAACGTTCGGCTCGATGCCGTCAACCAGCTTCTCGGCGAAGACGCGTGCGGTGTTCGCCAGCAGCTTAGCGGACTCCAGCACGTTACGTGCCATGACCGGGATGAAGACGTTCAGCTCGAATGCGCCGTTAGCGCCCGCGAACTCAACAGCGGTGTCGTTGCCCAGAACCTGCGCTGCGACCTGGGTAGCGGTCTCACACAGAACCGGGTTGACCTTGCCCGGCATGATGGAGGAACCCGGCTGCAGGTCCGGCAGGTGAATCTCAGCAAGACCGGTCAGCGGGCCGGAGCCCATCCAGCGGATGTCGTTTGCGATCTTGTTCAGGGAGACTGCGACGGTGCGCATAGCGCCGGAGAACTCAACCAGGCCGTCGCGGTTAGCCTGAGCCTCGAAGTGGTTCTGAGCCTCGCGCAGCTCCTTGATGCCGGTCAGCTCGACGAGCTCAGCGGTGACCTTGGCGCCGAAGTCCGCCGGGGTGTTCAGGCCAGTGCCAACAGCTGTACCACCAATTGGCAGCTCGCCCAGACGCGGCAGGGTGGCCTCGATGCGCTCAATGCCAGCCTCAATTTGGCGAGCGTAACCGGAGAACTCTTGACCCAGGGTCACCGGGACAGCATCCATCAGGTGGGTGCGGCCGGACTTAACAACGGTCTCCCACTCCTTGGCCTTCTTAGCCAGGGACTCCTGCAGAACCTTCAGGCCCGGGATGAGGTCCTTGACAGCTGCCTCGGTTGCTGCGACGTGAGTAGCAGTTGGGAAGGTGTCGTTGGAAGACTGGCCCATATTGACGTGGTCATTCGGGTGAACCTCAACGCCGTTGGCCTTTGCGATGGATGCAATGACTTCGTTGGTGTTCATGTTGGAGGAAGTGCCCGAACCGGTCTGGAAGACATCAATCGGGAACTCAGCATCGTGCTTGCCTTCAGCAATTTCCTTGGCAGCGGCGACGATGGCATCTGCCTGCTCAGCAGACAGCAGGCCGCGGTCCTTGTTGACGATGGCGCAAGCTGCCTTCAGCAGACCCATAGCGCGAATCTGTGCAGACTCCAGCGGACGGCCGGAAATCGGGAAGTTCTCAACTGCACGCTGAGTCTGTGCGCGCCACAGTGCGTTAACCGGAACCTTGACCTCGCCCATAGTGTCGTGCTCGATGCGGAACTGCTGCTCTGTCATTCGTTGCCTCTTTCAGTTAGGGGAACTTGAGTGCGTGCACAACGGCCGATTTCGCATGTCATTTTCATGCGATGCAGAGCCGCTAGCGCATTCGCCTTCAAGTATGAATCAGATTGATAAAAAAGTGGTGCCCTGAGGGCACCACTAAAGGGGTAGTTACCTACAGATCGATGTTCGGCATCTCACCGGAGCCGTAGTCGATGGTGGCGTACTTACGCAGCTTCTCCAGAGAGTGGAAAGCCTCGATGCGGCGAATGGTGCCGGACTTGGAGCGCATAACCAGCGAGCGGGTCCATGCACCGTTACCGCGGTAAGCGACGCCGCGCAGCATGTCGCCGTTGGTGACACCGGTGGCAACGAAGTAGCAGTTGTCGGATGCAACCAGGTCATCGGTGGTCAGAACACGAGAAAGATCGTGTCCAGCGTCGAGAGCCTTCTTAATTTCAGCCTCATCGCGCGGGTGCAGTTTGCCCTGGATCTCGCCGCCCATACACTTCATGGCGCATGCGGTGATGACACCTTCTGGGGTGCCGCCGACGCCCATCATGATATCGACGGAGTTCGTGTCCTGCGCTGCGGCAACAGCGCCGGCAACGTCACCGTCGCCGATGAGGCGAACCTTGGCGCCAGCCTCGCGGATGTCACGAATCATGTCAGCGTGGCGCGGGCGATCCAGCACGACAACGGTGACATCTTCCGGACGCAGACCCTTGGCCTTAGCGACGGCCTTAATGTTGTGCTCAACCGGAGCCTCGATGTCAATCTTGCCGGCAGCCTCCGGGCCAACAGCAATCTTGTCCATGTAGAACACAGCCGATGGGTCGTACATGGAACCGCGGTCTGCAGCGGCAAGAACAGCGATGGAGTTCGGGCGGCCCTCAGCCATCAGAGTCGTGCCGTCAATCGGGTCAACCGCGATGTCGACGGCCGGGCCTTGGCCGTTGCCGACCTTTTCGCCGTTGAACAGCATCGGGGCTTCGTCCTTTTCGCCCTCGCCAATAACAACGACACCGTTCATAGCCACGGTGTTGATGAGCTGACGCATGGCATCGACGGCAGCGCCGTCGCCCTTTTCCTTCTGACCACGACCGACCCACTGACCAGCTGCCAGTGCAGCGGACTCAGTAACTCGGACGAGCTCCATCGCAAGGTTGCGATCTGGTGCTTCAGGATTCGAGGCGTTCATTGACTTCTGGCCCTTCCGTCGTTTTCTAGGAACTCTTTTGAGGTTTGAGAATGTGCTGGGAGACGCCACGCCGGGAAACCGGGGCTTAGCGCTGCAACAATTTCTATTAATCGATGTTTGGCGCGACCTTTTGAGCGCCATTGCATCTGTTACTAGTGTTCCACCTTTTTGGTGTTCGGGGGTGGACGCAGCGCCAAAGTGGGGGGAGCTTCAGGGCTAAACCCCCACATCACGCGGGTATCAAAAGTTTGTTCCGGCGTCAGTTCGCTTGACGACGTCGACAGCGCTCGTCATCAAGTATTGCTAGCCGCAGCTGTGCGGATGCGACTGATGACTAGGTTCGCTGCGGGGCCTTTGGCATACTTGAGCGCGTGGCGAATGAGAAACCTAGGATTTTGCAGGACAGTCGAGACATGATTCTCACCCTCGTGGTGATGTTTCTTGCGGTGGCTGTCACCATCGGCTTTACCGGCCTGTGCAGTTTTAACCCCGGGAAGCCGGAAAACGGTCCGGTGCGCGAGGTCGATGCCGCCCCATTCGTGAACATGGAGGCTCGGCGCGTGGACTATCCAGTTCGCCTGCCGAAGGTGCCTGAGGGCTGGACTTCAAACTCGACCCGCGCGGGTATGGCGGCGGGGAAGCAGACGACCATTATTGGCTATGTCACCGCTAGCGGAGCATTCGCCCAGGTCACGCAAACAGATGCGGAAGCAGGTCAGCTGCCGGATGACGGTAAGAATCGTCTCCGCGACGGTACCACTGACGTGGAAGGTACAACCTGGACTAAGTATGTGCCGGCTGAGGACAACGTGCGTCGCGTATGGGTTGGGAACCTCGGTGACTCCCGCGCAATTATCGAGGGCACTGCCAACGACGAGGAGTTCACACAGTTGGCGGCGGCTTTGCAGAAGGCCGAGCCAATCGATCCGGACGCGACAATGCCGGATCCGTCACAGCCGCAGCAGACTGCGTCCGAGACGCCGTCGGCACCAGCAAAGTAAGCTGAGTTGAGAGGTCGCCTGGGTCGATAATTCCAACTAGCGCGATAAAATAGCTGAACTCAACTATCGGCCACGAGATGAGAAACGACGTGCACTGACGATCGTTTCTCGTCTCTTTTTATTCCTCACCGCCCGCATTCTCGGCCGAAGCCGCGGCATCCTGATTCTTGCTGGCCAAGGCGGCTTCAACTTTTGCCCGTGCGCCAGCTAAATGTTCCTCGCAGCGGCGGGCCAGCGCCTCGCCTCGCTCCCACAGCGCCAGGGATTCATCCAGGCTCATCTGTCCGAGTTCTAGGAGCTTGACGGTCTCAACCAGCGCATCTCGCGCCTGCTCGTAGCTCAGGTTCTCCACCGGTACCTGTTCCTCCGAAGAGGGAGCCTGACCCGCGCCGAAAACACTGTCATTCATTAGCGAATACGTCCTTCACATCTAGTAATTAAAGCTTCAAGGTTGGAAAAGTCAGTGCTTATTAATTCGCCGGCTTCGTAGCGAGCGTTGCTGCAGAGATGGAGCCGTCACTGACGCGAATTCGCAGTTGGGAACCCATCGGAGCATCTGCAATAGAGGTCACAATCTGTGGTTCTGGCTGAGTAGCCGATTGTGCCTGCACGATGGCATAGCCGCGAGCGAGTGTGGCAGAGGGGCCAAGTGCTGAAACCTTGCCGCGCAATCCCGATACCACTGCTTCCTCGCGTTCCAGACTGCGGTGGATGAGAAAACGCAGCCGATCGACCTGCGCTGTGACAAACTCTTCACGCACGCGGATGGGAGTGAGCGGATCGCGCAGTACCGGCCGCGACGTCAAATCCCGCAGAGTAGCTACTTCACGGTCAACCCATCGCCGCAGGGATGCCGAGGTGCGTTCACGCAGCTGTGCAATTAGGCGGCGTTCCTCAGCAGCATCGGGCACTGTTTTCTTTGCTGCATCCGTCGGTGTGGCAGCACGTAAGTCAGCGACATAATCCAACAGTGGAGTATCCGGCTCGTGTCCGATCGCAGAAACCACCGGTGTTGTCGCCTTACTCACCGCACGAATCAGCGCCTCATCTGAAAAAGGCAGCAAATCTTCGACACTGCCACCGCCACGGGCGACGATGATGACGTCGACCTCCGGGTCGGCGTCGAGCTGTGCCAGAGCCTCAATAATCTCCGGAACAGCCTTGGCTCCCTGCACAATTGTGTTGATTACCCGGAAATCCACCTCAGGCCAGCGGGCACCCGCAACCGAAAGCACATCGCGTTCAGCTGCCGAACCGCGACCGGTAATCAACCCGATCTTGTTGGGGAGGTAGGGCAGAGGGCGTTTCAGCCGTGGATCAAAAAGGCCTTCCGCCGCTAGCGCTTGGCGCAGCTGTTCCAGCCGTGCCAATAGTTGCCCCAAACCTACGGGCCTCCACTCCGTAGCCCACAGGGAAAACTGCCCCCGCCCGGCATAAAACGCAGGCTTGCCCAAAACCACTACGCGGTCGCCGTTGCGCAACGGATTATTACGCAGTGCCGCAGTAGAACAAGTCACCGACACCGAAAACTCCGCGGAGGTGTCACGCAGAGTGATGTAGGAGAGCTTCCAACTCGGCTTGGAGTTGACCTGGGCGATTTCCCCCTCGACCCAAATCTGTCCAAGGCGCTCAATATAGTCCTTGACTAACTGGTTCAGGCGCCGAACCTGAACCGGTTTCTCGGCCGACGTTTCCAATTTCGACATACATCAACACTTACACGATGGGGCGGATCGCCCTGCTAATAAACGCAGGTTGCCCACAGGCTAAATTTGCCTGTGGGCAACTGTGACGGTAAAAGTGCAAGCCCGAGTTACTTGCGGTAACGAGACCTGCTATCGCGGCCGGTTATCCGCTCCTGGCGAGGGCGCTGCTGTCGCGGTGGCCACTCCTCGGTGCGGCGGTGGTTGCCCACTTGGCGTGCGGGGCTCTGTTGAGACTTTTCGGACGGAGACTCCGGCGAGGACTGTTCTCCCCACATCCGTGCCGTTCCTTCAGTTTGACGACGGGGAAACTCTGGCGTTGGCCGCTGCGGTGCGTTTGGCCTTTCAATCGGACGACGAGGCTGCTGTCTAGTCGAGTTCGGCGAAGTGGAATCCTGAGTGAACTGCGCCTGCCCCGGATGCGAGCGAGACTGCCAACGGGAGGTTGGCTGCTGAGCCCGCTGTGCGAAATTCGAGCGCTGCTGGGCACGCTCCCCAGAACGGTCAACTGGTCGCTTACGCAGTTGCTCGGCGTTGCGCGATGCCGAGTTGGCGTTCGCTGCAGGTCGGGCACCAGAACGAGAAGTCTCCTGCCGAGAGCGTGCAGCTTGCTGGCGCGCCTGGCGGCGAGCTTCGGCATCTCGGATAATGTCCGCAGCGGGACGTCGTGAAGCAGGACGTTCCTGGGTGCGAGAGGCGACCCGGCGATCAGATTCGGCGAGACGACGGCGAACCTGAGAGCTGGATTCGACAGCGGCTTCGTCACGGTGCTGGCGTTGTTTAGCGACCTTGCGCTGGGTGTTGAGGGATTTCTCCTGGGTGCGGGTGATTTCGAGGTAACGCCACACTGCGATGATGACACAGATAATCATCAAGACCAGCAGCCACGGGAACTGCTGGATGATGGGATATGCCGAGGTCACCAGGCGAGCGCGTTTAGAGGTTGTCGCGGTCGCGCCACCATTTTCAGGATCGGCGAGAGAACCGGTAAACCACGCTGTGAAAAAGGTGACAAGCGCGAACAAAATGGGGATTTGAGCGACGGTAACTACCAGACCGCGAGGAACCACCAACAGTGTTCCGGCCACAGCAGCCACGGCAAAAGCAATGAAGTAGGGCTTGCCAATCGAACCGTTGGGAACAGAAAAGAGCAAACCAATAACGCCAGCTAGAAGCATCAGCAACGGCGGCACAAACATTGGCACGCGTGGAAGCAGGGGTTTGTTTCCACTGCCTTTACGGGTTATTGCTGATCTGTTCGACACGAATGCGTATCCTACCGGTTATTAGTGATAATACGGGCAAGCCCGGTATGTGGGCTCGCCCGTGTCTTAAAATTTCGCCTTACTTCTTTTTCTTAGAGAAAGACCCGGAGACCACTTCAGAGACTTTATGGAAGGCCTTGGTCATCGTTCCCTCTTCCTGCTTGGTCGGACCAGCATCGGGGGAAACCTTACCGGCGGTGCGAGCATCTGCCTTCACGGCGCTCTCTGCAGAGCTGTCGGAGTCGTCACTGCCCAGGCGGAACGAAGCCAGTCGGTCGCGCATCGCACGGCCGGCAGCTTCAATCTGAATGCCGGAGATCGATCCGGCATCCGTGGCGAACTCGATATCCTTTGCGGTCTTGTCACCCGTACGCAAATCTGTGAGGTCGCCGAGGTAGCGGAACCAGACCGCGACGACTGCAGTGACTGGCACCGCCAGGAAGGCGCCGATGATGCCGAAGATACCGCCACCGAGCAGAACCACCAGCAGGACGATTGCGGCGTGCAGGTCCATAGCCTTGGACTGCAGAATCGGGGAGAGGATATTGCCCTCAATCTGCTGGACGGCAATGATGATGAGCAAGACAAAGATTGCTGTGGTCAGGCCGTTGGCAACAAGTGCGACTACCACTGCAATGAAGCCAGCGGTGAAAGCACCGACAATAGGAATGAAGCCAGCGAAGAAAGTCACCACGGCCAGAACCATTGCCAGCGGCACATTCAAAATCGCAAGACCAGCACCGATGAAGACCGCGTCGATAAGCGAAACGATAGCCTGCGTGCGGATGTAGCCCGACAGCGTGTTCCAGGAGCGGGTGAGTACCTCCGTGAGATGCCAGCCGAGGCGACGTCCGGTCAGGCGGCGGAGCCATGGCAGGAAGTCCTGGCCGTCCTTGATGAAGAAGAACGTCAGAACCAGCATTGCCATCAAGGTTACGGCGACCGAGGAGACCACCGATATGCCTTGGAAGACTGTGTTGGCGATATCGCCGGAGCGCTCCTGAAGCCATGTGGACCCCTGGTCCAGAGCATCGAGAATCTGCTCATCCTTGACGTTAAATGGTGGGGCCTGAATGATGTTCTGGACTTCTTGGATGCCGTCGGTGAACTGGCGACGCAATTCTGGGAACTGCGACTGCACAGTCGGTGCGAGGACCGCGACAACGCCGCCAAGCACCGCCAGCGCGCCTAGGATGACCGTCAGTGCGGAGAGCGCGCGGGGCCAGCGGTGCTTCATCAGGAACACTGCGGGCGGAGCCAGCACCGTGGAGACAATCAGGGCCAACAGAATCGGCAGAACGCCAGCCCAAATCTTTCCCAGAATCATAGCGCTGACGTACAGCGCCGCTGCGGTGATGAGGAAACGCAGGCACCAACCTGCGAACCACCGGGCGCCCTCGCCAATGACATCGGCGCGGTCGATGGACTCGGAGTCATTTTCGCTCATAAGCTCATCGAGATTCTCAGCATCTTCCGGCAAATCCGGTTGCGTTACCGCTGACTTATGGGCGTCGGAGGGGATAGACAGAGACTGTTCTACACGCAGAGGCTCTGATCCCATTACGTGATCGATAGCGTCTTTTTCGGACTGCGCAGTCCACTCTTCGCCTTCATTGGGTTTATTGCTCACATATTCATTATGGGGGTTCGCAGGGGATAGGGGGCAACTTCACGAAGTTAGGGCGAGTTCAAATCTGTCTCCCCAAGCCCGTAAGATGGGCAATGTGAGTCTTACACTTGGAATCGTCGGTCTGCCCAATGTCGGAAAGTCAACCCTGTTTAACGCCTTGACGCGCAACGATGTGCTGGCTGCGAATTATCCGTTCGCCACCATCGAGCCGAACGTCGGCGTTGTGGAGCTTCCCGATCCACGTTTGAATAAGCTCGCCGAAATTTACGGCTCCGAGCGTATTCTTCCGGCTACGGTGTCGTTTGTGGACATCGCCGGCATCGTCAAGGGTGCATCGGAGGGCGAAGGTCTTGGTAACAAGTTCCTCGCCAACATCCGCGAGGCTGACGCTATCTGTCAGGTCGTCCGTGTCTTCAACGATGATGATGTCGTGCATGTCGACGGCAAGGTCGACCCGGCCTCTGACATCGGTGTGATTGAAACCGAGCTGATTCTGGCTGATATCCAGACTATTGAGAAGGCGCTGCCGGGTCTGGAGAAGGAAGCCAAGAAGGATAAGGAAAAGGTCGGCGAGGTTGAAGCCGTCAAGCAGGCTCTTGCCGTGCTGGAAGAGGGGCGCACTCTCTTCGCTGCTTCTGATGATGTGAAGCTCTCCGCTCTGCGCGAGCTGCACTTGCTTACCGCAAAGCCGTTCCTCTACGTCTTCAATGCTGACGAGGAAGTGCTTGCCGACGAGGACCGCCGCGCGGATTTGGCCGCTGCTGTGGAACTGGCGGACTGTGTATTCCTCGATGCGAAGGCCGAGTCAGACCTGCTGGAGCTGGATGAGGAATCCCGCAATGAGCTGCTGGCCGAAATTGGTCAGACTGAGCCGGGTCTGCATTCGCTTGCTCGCGCTGGTTTCCGCACCCTGGGGCTGCAGACTTACCTGACCGCTGGCCCGAAGGAGTCTCGCGCCTGGACCATTCCGAAGGGTGCTACGGCTCCGCAGGCTGCCGGCGTGATTCACACTGATTTTGAGCGCGGTTTCATTAAGGCTGAAATTGTGTCCTTCAACGACTTGGTCGAGGCCGGTTCGATTGCCGAGGCGAAGGCCAAGGGCAAGGTTCGCCAGGAGGGCAAGGACTACATCATGCAAGACGGTGATGTGGTCGAGTTCAAATTTAACGTGTAGTGCTTAACCTCTGCGATGAACTCTTTGATCCCGGGACGTGATGAGGACTGGGGCTATTGTGCTCCCCCGAACGCTACGGCCCGGGGCACGAGGCTGTGTCGCAGGTGCAAGCGAGAGGACCAGGAGCGAAACACAGACCGCTGAGTCGACGCAGTCACGGTAAAGACGGAGCCGTCTAGGCGGTGCTCGAGGTTGCGCGAGATACGGTGACGCTGGGCGTCGGTAAGCGATGCGCATTCGGCGACATCGATGGAAAGCTGGACTTTGCCGTCCGTCGTGTTGACGCCCTGGCCGCCCGGAGTCGACGATTTCGCGAAACGCTCCGCGAGATCGGCGGCGATGACCGCACCGTCGGGGATCCCCGGGCCGGGCGGTATGGTCATGTCGTTCATGCCGCCCAGCCTAGGTGCCCACAACCCTTTCTCGTCTCGGCGGAAGCGGAGACCGCGTCGCGACGGCCGGGATCCAGCCTCAGTATTATCCTCGTCACCGGTTGATTCGAACGCTTTTTGCTCCTCCTTCTCCCGTCGGGCTTCGATTTCAGCGGCCTCCGCAGGTGGCAGTGATCACTGGATCCGCTCGAACTACCGGTTCCGATCAGCGGTCGAAGGATTTTCGCAGCAGCCGGACCTGCAGCGCCGGTGCCGCCGCCGTAGCCTGACGAGCATCCCCGCCATGACGGCCATCACGACGGCGGTCCCGGCACCGATGATCCAGGGATTACCGAGGAGCCCACCGACGCCTGCGAGTGCTCCGCCCGCCGCGATGAACGGCAGGCCGCAGCAGAGCAGCGACGGAAGCGCGCAGCATGCCAGTAGGAGCAGCCCGGTCACTGCAGCGACGACGGGACCGGCGCGCCATTCGTCGCGGTCCTGATCGGCGCTCATCGTCTGCTTCTGGATGAGATCTCCCCGATTGCCTGCGTTGCCGTTCATGCGCAGCACGACAGCAGCGACGGGTCGGTGGTGAAGGCCTTCGCGGCGATCCGGATGCCCTCGGCCATGGTCAGGTAGGGGGCCCAGGCGTTGGCGACCTCGGCGACGGTCCTGCCGAGCACGTGGACGCCTGCGGCGGCGAGCTCCCCGGCGTCCTTGGCGACGGCGGTGAGGCCGAGGATCTCGCTCGTATCGGCGTTCACGATGATCTTGATGAACCCGCGGGTGTCGCGGTTCACCAAGGCGCGGGGCACGTGGTGCAGGGGCAGGACGCGGCAGTCGCAGCGGATCCCCGCGGCGAGGACGTCCTTCTCGGTCATCCCGACCGCGCCGATCGCGGGCCCGGTGAACGTCACCCGCGGCAGGCGGGCGTAGTCGACGGACCGGTCGGCGTCGGCGAACGCGTTCTCGGCGACGAGGGTGCCGTGGTGGGCCGCGACGTAGACGAACTCCGGGTGCCCGGTCACGTCGCCCGCGGCCCAGATCCGCGGGTTCGACGACTGCAGATGGTCGGAGACGACCACCTCGCCGGAGCCCCCGGTCTTCACCCCGACCGCATCGAGGTTCAAGCCGTCGGTGACGGGACGGCGTCCGAGGGCGACGAGCACCTGGTCGGCGCGGAACTCCTGCGAGCCGCCGGACAAGGCGGCGGTCACGACGGCCTCGCCTCCCGTGCCGCGGGAGACCCGGGTGGGCACTGCGCGGCTGACGACGCGGATGCCCTCGTCGGCGAACACCTCCTGGAGCGCCTTCGACACCTCCGGCTCCTCCTTCGACGCGAGCCGGGACCGCACGAGCAGCGTGACCTGCGAGCCGAGGCGGGCGAACAGCTGCGCCTGCTCCAGGGCGACGTAGCCGCCGCCGAGCACCAGCAGCGACTCGGGGACCTCCGTCAGCTCCATCGCCGTGGTCGAGGTCAGGTATCCGGTCTCCTCCAGGCCGTCGATCGGCGGTGCCCACGGGCGAGAACCAGTCGCGACCAGGTAGTGGTGGGCCTCGATGGTCTCGACGCTTCCGTCGGATCCGGCAACATCGAGAACCGGCGCATCAGGGGTGCCCACGAACGAGGCGTCGCCGCGTCGGACCTGCCAGCCGTAGGAGTCGGCGACGTCGGCGTACTTCTCGCCGCGCAGCGACTCCACCAACGCTTGCTTCCCAGCGATCAGCGCGGGCATGTCTACGGGATCCGCCGTCGTCGCGATCCCGGGGAACCGGGTTGCGGCGTCGACCGCGACGTGCCGCGCGCCGGCCGCGGCAATGAGCGCCTTCGACGGGACGCAGCCCGTGTTCACGCAGGTGCCGCCGAGCGTCCCGCGCTCGATCATCACCACCGACTTCCCGAGCGTGCTGGCGCGGATCGCAGCGGCGAACGCGCCGCCTCCCGATCCGATGATGGCGAGATCGTACTTCGTAGGCATCGCTGCTCCTGTCAACTCTTGGCTTTCTGCTCTGTCTCAGCCATACTGGACCTTCCAGTGCAGGGGAAGGTCAAGCGCGGCCACGGAGGGAGACAGTAATGTGGATCGGAGAACTCGCCGAGAGGGCGGGCACTACCGCGAAGACCCTTCGCTTCTACGAGGAACAGGGCCTTCTGCCCCCGACCGAGCGCACGCCGTCCGGATACCGCGACTACGCGCCCGAGACGGTCGCTCGGATTGACTTCATCCACCGCGGCCAGGCCGCGGGCCTCACCCTCGCCCAGATCCGCCAGATCCTCGACATCCGCGACGGCGGCCATGCGCCCTGCGAGCACGTGCGCGACCTGCTTGACGTGCGCCTCGCTGAGATCGAGCAGCAGATCGCGCAGCTCTCCGTGCTGCGCGACACTATCGCGGACCTTAGCCAGGACGCCGCGCACCCGGATCCTGAAACGTGCAGCACCGATCAAGTGTGTAGGTACTTGTAGACGGCGGGACTCAATGACTCAAACGCTACAACCCCGATATGCGCTAGCGCAGGTCGATGCCGCCGGTGCCCACCTCGATGATTTTGGTGGTGGCCGCGATAGCACACAGCAGCGGCATCGGGGCGGAGGCCTGCAGCGCGAAGTGGTGGACTCGGAAGGACGCGTTGTTC
>NZ_KV836270.1:377275-389582 GCF_001838295.1 Corynebacterium sp. HMSC074C04 | reverse complement strand
AGTCTTGGCGATCTTTTCCGCAGATGGCCCGCACTAGCTGCCGAAGGCGTAATGCCCGAAGCTTAAGAAGCCGAACGCTTTCATTGGATAACACTCCTTTTGATGGTGTTAACGAGAGGGAGTAACTTTGCAACGAGATACCGTCGAGTTTAAGTTTAACGTCTAGTCGAGTTCCGGTTGAACCTCACGGTAGCATGGCCTCAAACACTCTGTCGGCTGTGAAATGATGCTGGTGGGCGTGTGCGTCTGCCAGCAGATTCATCGGAGTTGCATTCGTGAGGGAAAGGCTGAATTGTGAGTTGGAAGGGGCCGACTGCACTTTTTGCGGCGTGGGTAATCCACGACTTCGAAGAGGCGTTCGCGTTTTCTGCATCCTGCGATCGTCTCGCGGATCGCACTGGTATAGAACAGCTCAGAATCACGCCGCAGCAATCGTGGATCGCCGTGGGGCTGATGGGAATTCTGGTGGCGGCGGCGTGTGGCCGCGGCGTGCGCTCTACCGGTAAGTCGGCGACCTATCGGGCAGTCGTCGCCGGGCTGGAAGCCCACGTCGTGACTCACCTCGGCGGTTCAGTCGCGCAGCGTGGTTACACCGCCGGTGTTGCGACGGCGTTGCCGATCATGCTTCCAGGGGCACTCATGGCGCGTCGAGAACTCCAGCGGGACGGGTGCGAGCTGCGGTTCCGTGACACGGTCAACGGCGTCGCGTTGCTCCTGCCCGCCGCCCTAGTATGCCAGGTGGTAGCACGACTGATCCGTCGGGTGTCCGCGGTAAAGAACTGACCGGAAAAGCAAGAAACGGCATGTCGTGTGAGGTTGGTATCCGCGGCGACGTGGTCGAGTTCAAGTTCAACGTTTAACGCGAGGCGTTAATGACGTTTCGCGTTATTGGGGGGGGGGGAGGAGGTTGAAGAGCGCTGTCTCTAACTCCGGTTTTCGTTCGGCCTCGGTCCATTCCGCTACCTCGTGTGAAGAATTTGCAAGTGGTATCGGGCCGTTGAACTATTAGGTTCACCCACAGTTCCCGTGCCTGCACGCATCGAGAAGGACCAGGTGGTGAACTCGAATGACTCGCCTGGTCCAACGTGTGTGTGCTCGGCGCGTGGTTTAACCCTTATAAGACTTGCCGGTCACAGCCTCAGCGTTTCGCTCGTGCAGCCCGCAGGCCGTTCAAGATCACGATAACTTCAGCGACCTCGTGAACCAATACGACGGCGGCCAGGCCCAGCACACCGCTGATCGCCAGCGGCATCAACACGATGATGATGGCCAGAGACAGCACGATGTTCTGGTTAATAATCCTGCTGCCTCGACGGGCGTGCTGCAGTGCCTGCGGGATCAACCGGAGGTCGTGGCCGGTGAAGGCGACGTCAGCGGACTCGATTGCGGCGTCAGAGCCGGTCGCTCCCATTGCTATGCCCACCGTCGCGCCCGCCAGCGCAGGAGCGTCGTTGATGCCGTCGCCAATCATCGCCGTCGGCGTCTTGGAGGAGAGCTCGGCGACGATGCTTGCCTTGTCCTCTGGACGCAGCTCGGCGCGCACGTCGTCGATTCCGGCGATTTCAGCCAGCGCCCGGGCGGTGCGAGTGTTGTCGCCGGTGAGCATGCTCACTTCCACGCCGTTGGCGTGCAGGGCCTGCACAGCTTCGGGCACCTCGGGCCGCAGTTCGTCGCGGACCCCGATCGCCCCGGCGAGGGCGTCATCGACGGTGACAAGGACGCAGGTTTGACCCTCGGACTCCATGCGCTCAACGTCTGCCTTCAGTGGCCCGGCGTCGATCCACCGGGGACTGCCCACAAGTACCCGTCGACCTTCGACGGTGCCGCCGATGCCATGCCCGGCTTCCTCGCTGATGTCCAAGGCAGCGGGCGCTTCGGGCACCGCTGCCGCGATCGCCGCAGCGAGGGGGTGCGTCGATTGCTGCTCAACTGCCGCCGCGAAAGCAAGCACCTGCGCCGGATCGAATCCGTCTGCCGGGACCACGTCGGTAACCTCGGGCTGGTTGCGGGTAAGGGTTCCGGTCTTGTCCACCGCCAGGTGATGGATGCCGCCGAGTCGCTCGAACGCCGCGCCGGATTTGATGACCACGCCGAACTGGCTGGCCGCGCCGATCGCGGCCACGACCGTCAGCGGCACGGAGATTGCCAGTGCACACGGCGATGCTGCGACCAGGACCACCAACGCGCGGGTGATCCACGTCTCGGGGTCGCCCAGCAGCGAGCCAATCATGCCGACCAGCACCGCCAGGATCATCACCCCGGGCACTAGGGGTTGGGCAATCCGGTCGGCGATCCGGGCGCGGTCGCCCTTTTCCGCCTGCGCCTGCTCGACCAGGTCCACGAGTGTGGTCAGCGAGTTGTCCGTTCCAGCTGCGGTCGTCTCGACCTCCAGCACGCCGGCGGAGTTGATTGCTCCCGCGGGCACCTCGTCGCCGGGCGCAACCTCCTCCGGAATGGATTCTCCGGTGACCGCTGAGGTGTCAAGGCTGGAGCGCCCAGACCGAATGATGCCATCCGTGGCAATCCGCTCTCCGGGGCGCACGAGCATCAGCTCGCCAGCCGCGAGGTCCTTCGCTGCGACCTCAACCGCCGTACCGTCGCGCAGCACGGTCGCGGTTTGCGGTACCAGCTTCAACAGTGCCCGCAGTCCGCCTTGGGCCCGGTCCATCGCCTTGTCTTCCAGTGCCTCGGCGATCGAGTACAGGAACGCTAGCGCCGCGGCCTCTCCGACGTAACCGAGGATTACCGCGCCGACCGCGCTGATCGTCATCAGCAAGCCAATGCCGAGCTTGCGCTTTGTGACAAGGTTCCGGATAGCGCTGGGCGCGAACGTATACGCCCCTAGCAACAGGCCGATCCAGAACAGGACTGTCGCGGGTGTCTCTAGCCCGGACCAATCCAGCGCCAGGCCTATACCGAGGGCTACGCCGGAGAAGATCGGCAGTAGCAACTCGGGGTCCTTCCACCATGGCCGATCGAGATCTTCGATCTCCGTGGCTGGTTCGTGTTCGCATCCACATACTGAACTCATGCGTCCGCTCCTTTCCCGTCGCAGCCGGGCACCGAGCACTCAGGGTCGATGCACGGGGCGTTTGCGTCGACAGCCAACGTCGCGTTCACTAGCGCGTTGAGCGCTGTCGCAAGGTGCGGATCGGCGATTTCGTAGCGTGTCTTGCGGCCCTCCGGCTCGGAGACGACGATGCCGCAGTCACGCAAGCAGGTCAGGTGGTTCGAGACGTTCGAGCGGGTCAGGTCCAGGTCGCGCGAAAGCACGGCCGGGTAGCTCGGGCCGTCGAGTAGGGTGATCAGGATTCTGGAGCGCGTCGGATCCGCCATGGCCCGGCCGAGCCGGTTCATGACGTCGAGGCGTGAAGCAATAGTCAGCATATGCTGAACTATACAGCAATTACTGAACTTTTCAACACGCACTGAACTGACATTGAAGCGAAGAGCTTGCGAACTGGAGGAATTAGTCGATGGGATAGCCGGTAACTGGGCCTTCGTGATTCGGCTGCCAACCCAACGCGGGGGCGACATGCGTGGCGAAGTTGTCCAAGATCTTCACGTTGACGTCGACGCCCATCCCAGTGGGGATGGTGATGAGCAGGGTGTCGGCGGACATGACGGCGGCGTCGGCTTTGAGTTGCTCAATGAGTTTGTCCGGCTCGGCGGCGTAGGTGCGGCCGAAGGTGGAGGCGCCGACGTCGGGAAGCATGCCCACCTGATCGGAGCCGGAGGCCTGCATGCCGAACAACTGCATGTCCGCGCCGTCGACGATGGGGAAGACGGAGCGGGACACCGACACACGCGGCGTCCAATCGTGGCCCGCCTTCTTCCACGCGGCGCGGTAGCGGCTGATCTGATCCGCCTGGATTTCGCCCAGAGTCTCGGCGGTGGTCTCGGAGACCAGGGTGGAGGACATCAGGTTGAGCCCGTCCTTGGCGGTTTGCTCGGCAGAAGCGTGGGTGCCGGAGCCGTAGAAAATGTGCTTACGCAGCTCGGGCACCATGGGGAAGACCGGCAGGGCGGAGCCGGGTTGGAACATGTTGGGGTACTGCCGGTCTAGCGGTGCGGCGGTGGCGAATCCGTTGCCGTCCACTGCAGCCATGAACGCCTCGAGGTGGGCTCGCGCCACGTCCGCGCCGTTGGGCGCTTTACCCTTGTAGCCGAAGGCCTCCCAGCCGCGGTCAGCCACCTCTGGGGCGCCGCGCGAGACGCCCAGGGCCACGCGGCCACCGGAAATTTGGTACAGCGACGCGGCCTCTTCGGCGAGGTAGAGCGGGTTTTCATAGCGCATGTCGATGACACCGGTGCCCATCTCGATGTGTTTGGTGGTGGCCGCGACAGCACCCAGCAGCGGCATCGGGGCGGAGGCCTGCGGCACGAAGTGGTGGACTCGGAAGGACGCGTTGTTCACGCCGATTTCGTCCGCAGCCTGGGTGATCTCCAGATGAGTCTTGGCGATCTTTTCCGCAGATGGCCCGCGCTGGCCACCGAAGGCGTAATGCCCGAAGCTTAAGAATCCGAACGCTTTCATTGGATACCACTCCTTTTCATGGTGCTAACGAGAAAGTAACTTTGCAACGAGATACCGTGGACTTTAAGCTCGACGTCTAGGTCCGTGGCAAGACGGTAGATCGATTTTTCGATTCGGCGCTTTGGGGCGCTACCGGAGTCCCCGGTGGTCTTCTTAGATTGAGCGGTTCAGATTTCCTAACCTAAAGCTCGTTTGAGCGTGCTATCCGCTGGTGCGCCTCCGATACTGCTGCTCATAAGGTGGCGGGCGCTCCATGAATACAAAGCGTAGGTCAGGCCGAGGAGGATGCAGCCCCCTGGGCTCTGGTGTATGCGCTAGCCCCGCTCGGGGTAGCGCACGAGGAGATCGTTGCCGATGACTGCGCCGTCGTTGAGCGTTGCCTCGCTCACCTTCGCCCCGGCTGCACCCAGGCCCATAATGTGGCCAACCTCGTCACCGTGGGCGATGAGGTGGTCGGCGATGATACGCCGGTGGCAGCGCCACCACACCGCCTCGGAGCACATGATCGCGGTGGGAGTTTCGGCTGCGTTCGCCCGTAGCTGCGAGATCGCGTCGGAGAACTCCTCGCCCAGCGCATGGTCGGCGTAATTGTGGAAACTGCGGTTACGCCAGTTGCCGTTAACCTCAAACGGCACCGAGTGGGACACGTTGCGCCGTCCGGTTAGGCCCTCGCTTCTGCTGTAAGTGATGCCACATGTGGGAAGGTGTTCGGCAAGGTGGTCGCCGTTGAACCACGGGTACTTCCTGGACCCGGGCAGCTTGCGCACATCCACGATGGATGCCACACCGGCCGCCTTGATCATTTCAGCGAAGTCCTCGAACTCGAGGTTGGAGTGGCCCACGGTGAAAATGCGCATGTCACCAATGCTACGCGCCAAGCGATTACACTCACATCGGCTTCACGAATGAGAAGGTGACTTTGCAACGACACGTCGTGGAGTTTAAGTGCAACGTGTAAAGGTTTTTCAAGCGTCGCGCGATGGGGATGTGGACCCACGATTGCAGGGTCGACTGCGACGGAGTGACCATTGTCTGGCTCAGCCAAGCTATTGACTCTGCGATGCCGCGGGTGCGCCATCAGACTCTTCATGCTGAATGCGCGAGGCATGCAGTCGGGCGTGGGCGATGGCGTCGAGAGTGTTGTCGAAGACGTGATTCTCGTGCGCAAGCTGGTCGAATACGCCGAGTTCGCGCAACACCGGAATATGTTCGGGCTTCGTGGCTGCGAGCAAGACCCTGGTACCGCGGCGTTCGAGGCGCCCAATCGTGTCGGCGAGCATCTGGGCGCCGGTGGCGTCGATCGTCGTAACGTAGCGCATGCGGAGCACGACAACCTTGACCGACGAGACATCAGCGAGCTCGAGGAGGAAATCGTGCGCTGCACCAAAGAAGAGGGGGCCTTCCATACGGAAGGCGGCGATGTGCTCGTCGAGAAGCTCACGCTCCTTGTCGCGGTGGTCTCCCTCGTCTAGCGGGGCGGCCTCTAATACCGCCGTGCGGGCGGTATCGCGCAGTGCGAAGAAGCCCGCCATAACGAGGCCGATGAGCACGGCGACGACAAGATCGAACACGACGGTGGCGGCAGCCGTGATGAGCAGGGGCGCCCCGTCGCCCTTGGTGGCGCGTATCACCGAGCGGAGGTTCCGCGGGTGGATCATCTGAATCGCAGTGGCGATGAGCACGCCGGCGAGCGCGGCGAGAGGAATCTCGCCCACCCACCGAGCCGCGACGAGTACGGCGACGAGCAGGAGCAGCGAATGGAACACCGCTGCCAGGCGTGTGCCTGCGCCTGCCCGCACATTGACGGCAGTTCGGGCGATCGCGGCGGTCGCGGGAATCCCGCCGAACAGGGGCGCGACGACGTTGGCCACGCCCTGTCCGAAGAGCTCGCGGTCGGGATCGTGCCGGTCGCCAACAGTCATTGCGTCGGCAACCGTCGCAGATAGTAACGATTCCAACGCGCCGAGAGCTGCGACGGCGACTGCTGCCAACAGAAGCGAATCCAGGTGCTCCCACGGGATCTGTGGCCAGCGCGGGGCAGGCAACGTCGACGGGATGTACCCGATTGTCTTCAGGCCGCTGTCTGCCAGCATGTTGATGGCCGTCGCGGCAGCTACCAACACCAGCGCCGCGGGGAAGCCGCTACGAACGCGCGCAGCAAGCACGATTCCAGCCGCCACCGCAATGGTCATCACCGGCGCCTGCCATGCCGGAGCATCTAACCAAGCTTTGATCGAGCCCCACGCCAACCCGAGGACTTTCTCGCCGTCCACGTCAACACCAAGTGCTGCGGGCAGCTGTTGGAGACCGATGATTAACGCAATACCGGCGGTGAAACCTTCGACGACAGGTAGTGGCATGTACTTCATCGCGCGGCCAGCGCCGGTGAACGCCAACAAGAGCAGCATGAGCCCTGCCAGCACGCCGACGACGAGTACCCCATCGGCACCATGGTTGGCCACGATGGGGATTAACACGACGGTCATTGCGCCGGTCGGGCCGCTTACCTGGACATTGCTACCGCCGAAGATCGCGGCCAGGATGCCCGCGACGATGGCCGTCGTAATTCTGGCCGCCGCACCGACACCGGACGCTACGCCGAAGCCGAGCCCGAGGGGGAGTGCGACGAGGGCCACCATGAGGCCTGCCGATAGGTCGCGCCCGATTGTCGCGCGGGACCAGTCCGAGCGGCGCGGTGCGAAACGCAGGGCACGCGGCCGGATGTCCATCCTAGAGACGGCGCGTGGGTGGGGCATGCTCTTTTCTTGCTCCTTCAAGGCTCAATGACACTCAAAGGATACACACGGTGCAATCCTCCGACGGTCACATTCCCGGTTCTGGCCGAGGCCTTATGTCGACGGAATAAAACTTCCTGACCTGGCGAGTGTTCCCTGGAGCGTTGTCGCGGTGCTTGGAATGACGCGTATGAGCCGGTGTCCGAAGAGCAGATAGCCCAGGAGAATCGGTACCAGTGCCATACAGAGCGCGACACCACTGCTCATGGGACGGCCCGACGGCGGGCTGGGGGGCGAGGGCCGGCTACCGGATCCGGGCTTTCGCGGCGACGAGCAGCAGGGTGGCATGGTCGACTTCGCCGTTTTTGATCTCGCGATTGAGCTTGTGTAGCACCACAGGGCAGCGCAGGCAGCGGATGCCGGATTTACAGCACTTCTTCTTCGGCGTCATCGCAGCCAGTTTAAAGGGGTCCTTGCCGGCGAGCTTTTTCGCGGCTTTGGCCTCGGCCTTCGAGTATTCGGGCAGACGTAGCGAGGTCGTTGCCGCAGCCTTTTTCTTGGCTTTGGCGGAGTCCTTCTTCTTGCCCTTGTGGCCTTTCTTGCCGTTGGCCATGCGCGTTCCCTTCGTCGCGAATTTTCCCGAATTAGGTTAGCGTCACCTCATGCAATGTGGGGAGGCGTGGGTGCCTGGCGGGTGTAATTGGGTGTTGCTTGACGACGGCTTGCTTGTCGGCCAGTGTCGCAGCGGTAATTGACGGCCAAAGGACGCAAAATCGACCAAAACGACTCAGATCTGTTCGCTGTGACCTGCGGAAATGGCGAGCGGTAGTGAGTTGTGTCGGCGACGGGCGCTCCTCGGCGTGCAGGAGTTCATTGTGCGACAGATTGGACAGCAACAAGCCCGCTAGGAGATTGCGAAGCCAGATGCTGGTTCTGGCTTTTCGACGGGCTCGCCAGCCTCGTCGACCATCCAGTCAATTTCCAGCTCTAGCCCGCGCTCGATGCCGGTACGCTTTCGGGAATCGACGACTTCTATCGTGGTATTAAACGATGTCGGCATAGTCATCGTCACCGCGGACTCGCCAGTGCCGAGAGTCATTTCCCCGGCGCGGATGCGAGCTGCCAGCGTCTCCAGCAAACCAGCGAGCTCGTCGCGACTGAAGCTTGTCTTGCTCTTCACCAGCTTTTGATTCTTCGGGGGTGTAGTCTTTTTAGGTTTCGGTGCCGTGTCTTTACTTACCTTTCCAGCCGTGTCGGTATTTGTGCAGCGTGGAGAATTGGCCGTCACTCCACACTGTCTTTGAAGATGGTCTAGAGAGCTTTCAGGAATCCTGCCCATCCCCATTATCCCAATAAAAAGGTGTTTTTAACAGGAGAAATAATAAGAGGCTAGAAATTCCTATAGGTAGGTTATAAATTGTGGAAAATCCTTACGCTATGCTCTGGAGTGCAAGGTCCTGAGTGCCTTAGGTGAAGAGCTCTAGTAATGGCGCTCTTCGTCAGTGCTTCAAGTGGGTCGACCGACAGCAATAGGGGAGGAGTAAACGTCACATGGTGTCACCCGACAACATCCTGATGTACCTTCTGCCTGAGCAAGAGGCGCAAGTAAGAGAAATCTTTGCGCAACTCGCAGAGAGTGGCTTTCCGCAGCAGAATCAGAAGCCGCACATCACAGGCACCTTCGCGCCGACCATGCGCCCAGCGGTAATTCAACGAGCAGCCGAAATTCTCCCACCGCTTATGCCAGCGGAGTTTCGCAGAGTGGGAACGGTCATCTTCGGCACCAAGAGTAAGCAGACTGTTGCCTGGTTGCTGGAAACCAGCGATGAGCTGGAAGAGGCCGTCCGCGAAATCAGCCGTCTCAATCCTGATGGGCGTGGCTCCCGTTGGATTCCGCACCTGACCATGGGCCTGAGAATTCCGCGGGATATTGTGCCGGACTACGTGCGCGCACTTGACGAAATAACGAACCCGCACCTTAAAACTCTCAACGCGCCACGAGCTGCGTTCTGGAGTCCCAAAGTGCAGGAATTAACGGAGTTCTAGGGAGACTCCAGTACTTGTGTGCTGCTGTTCCTCAGCGATTGCGTCCCGCTATTTCGCAAAAACTGTGGTTTCAGAAAACAGTAGGCTAAGAAGAAAAACTAAGCAGCATCCATAATCTTCTTTGCCTGGGCATCGAAGACCTCCAAGGCGCGCTTCTTTGCTGCTTCCTTAGACTCCGGAGCTGCCTCTGGAATCTGCATGGGATCCGTCGTGTTTTCCATGTTGCCAGTTGGTACATCCGGAGTCGGGGCGGCGGACACCATTACCATTACGCCATTGACGATCCCGACAATGTCGTAGCTGGTGGCCGTAGTATCCGTGCCACCGGCGTTGATGTTCGCACTGGTCTCGTGTGCAGTGAACTCAGCTGGCTTGACGGAAAGATTTGGCTCCCACTTTTCTCGGTGCAGTTTCATTGTGGTCGTCATGTCCATGTCATTAAACATGTCCTGCATCTCAGGAGAAATCTCCTGACCTTCCATGGAGTCTTTCAGAATGTCGGAAGCATCCATCGTAGCCGTCACGTCGGAGCACTTTTCGAGGCTGTCCTCGTACTTTTGGTACGCCTCAGGATTCTTCAATATCGAGACGCTGACAGTGACGTTCTCTTCCTTAATGTCCGTGTAAGCGCCGGCAGCATTCTCCAATTCCTCAGTTGAGTTGGTGAAAGTGGCGCATTCGGCCGGTTCAAACTTCATGGAATCTTCCGAAAACATCTCCATGGCATCTTTGAACCCGGTGATCTTGTTTCCGGAGAAGTCCGCCCCTTGAACTTCATTTGTGAGCAGGAGCTGATCCTCGGCTGCAGCAGGAGCTGACCCATCTGCTTTCGTCATCTTGCTGGTCGACTCTTTGCCTGCCTCACCACCGGCATTGCTGCTTTCTTCCCCCGAGCCACATGCGGTGAGCAGGGCGGCGCTTGTACAACCTGCGACAACGGTTGCCGCAATTTTCTTCCACATTCCAGAGCTGCGCTGCTTCATGATTCCTCATTCCATCGAGCTGAATTTCAACAACCTATGCAACCCGCCCAGGAGCCCTGGGCCGGAGCTAAGCTTTTGTGAAAGAAAGAATACAAGAGCTCGTCTCAGCACGCTTCCCAAAAACAAGAATTTCAGTCGCGTCTGCTTTACGATGCTCCGACGGACCTCACCGCAGACTGCGCAACCTTTGCCACGGGATACATGGATACCAATGCAATAATCGCACCGAAGATGAAAACGGGCACAAACCCGAATTTCGGCGCTGCGAAAGAAATAACAAAAGGAGCGAAGAAACCAACATAGGTCAGCGAATAGTAGATAGCGGTGGCAGCGCCCAACTCGGCTGGCGGTGCGATAATTTGCACTTCGCGGAGGCCGGAGACCATCATTACGCCGTACGCGGCACCGAGGGTCAGAGCGGCGGGGAAAACGCTCCACACGTTCTGGGGGAGGGCGACGATGAGGCTGAGCAGCATTCCGACCGTCGTTAAGCCAAGACCGAAAATAGCTGGCGGGATAAAGCTGCTGGAACTGATTCGAGTGACCAGTGGTTGCACCAGAACGCCGGTGCCCATCGTGATGCAGGCGATGAGTCCGGCAAAGGCAATGGGGTAGCTGGATTCGGCGATTGTCGGAAGGACGACGAACGATGTGCACGCGGCACCGAAGACCCACGGTGCCCAAGCGGCGACTGCCCACAGGAATCTCGGGCTTAGGGTGGCAGAGGAGAAGAACCGTTGCGGGGTGTCGCTGGGCGCTGAGGTTGGCAGTCCGCCGGAAGCGTTCCATGTCAGTGGTGTGATGCCAAGCAACAGTGCGAGATGAACAAGATAGGGGATGACGTCGGGACGGGGAGCAAACTCCGCGACCAACCCGGAAGCCAGGGGACCGAGGGAGAACCCGGCGGAGAGCGCAACGGTTGCGCGCCGGGCGGAAATTTGAGGTGCGACGGGCGCAATCTCTTTGATCCACGAGGCGCCGGCGGCCATTACCATCCCCATCGAAATGCCGACGACAAGGCGCCCTATCAGCAGTGATGGGAAGTGGAACCAGACGCCGGTGAGTAGGACGACGGAGCCGGCGGCAGAGGTTATGAGTGCGGGCCGGATGATGGCGCGACGGCCGAGTCGGTCGGAAAGTGGGCCGCAGATGAGTAGCGCGGGGATGAGCCCTGCGACGTAGATGGCGAAGAGAAAGGTGACCTGGGACTGGTTGAGAGCATCGGTTATTCGATACGCGGGCAGGAGTGGAGCAAAGAGGTTGGCGCCAAATGCAACAGCGAACATGCCCAGGGCTACCCGAATCCAGTCTCGTGCCACGATCTGCCTCCTGTCGACTTCTCTCCTGTGGGGGGATAAAACAGTGTGTCAACAAGAATAGGCCAGCTAGCAAACGCTAGCTGGCCTTTCGAGTTACTCGGGTTACCATCCCAAGCCAGTCGCTCTAGTTATTGGCGGCACCGAAAAACGCGGTAATCGGTGAGAAGAATCCCTTAGACTTCTTTGCCTTCTTAGCTGCCTTAGTCCTGCCAAGAATACGCTCAGAGATGCGGTCGGTAAGAACCCCTACCAGCTTGCCGCTGCTGACGACGGGCAACTCGCTGCGACGCCCGTCGATAAGCTGGCGAGCCCTGATGGCAGCTGGATCCTCGGGCTTGACGAAGACCTTCACAGGAGCGCCGACGGTGTTCATATAGGCATCGCGGTCGGCGTATTCGCGGAGTTCCTTCAGCGTAATGTCGCTGGTCAGGTAGCCTTCATCGTCGACGAGGAAGACACAGGTATCGTCGTCGAGACGAGCAAATTCAGCTGCGTAGGTGCTCAGTGCCTCACCGACAGTGATGTCCTCCGGCAGCGCAATGTAAGAATCCGTCATGTGCATGCTTACGGTGTCAGGCAGGAGGCTGTACGGGCTGATTGAAGATTTCGGCTTGAAGAAGTTGGCGATGGTGTTCTGTGTCTGTGTCATTGTGGATCCTTTTCCAGGTATCCCAGCTCCTTTGCTAG
>NZ_KV836270.1:366626-377175 GCF_001838295.1 Corynebacterium sp. HMSC074C04 | reverse complement strand
GCTAGGAGGGAATTTCTGTTGATTGAAAAATTATGGCTCCTTCGCCTAAGAGTGTTGGCAATGTAATACCGTAACTAAAGGTGGCCACTTCAGATGGACCCTTGCCTCGGGAGTCTTTCGAAACTCTCGATAAAGTGCAGGGGAACGGCCTATGTAGATATAGGAGCCTTACCTAACGAGGTTGTTCGCTACGCAAAGGTTAACACAAGGTTACGTACACAGTAAAGAGGAATGAACGAAAAGCTTCCTAAGGGTGGCGGAAGCTACAAGCCCATGAACTCTCGAATTGCTGGCCATTCGGCATCGGCTTGTGCACGGCCGAGCTCGTAGTTGTGCATCAGCTTCGACCGCCTCCGCTCCGCCTTTGTGATGCTCATATTATTTGCGTAGAAAACATATGCTTGGCCTTTTCGTTCAAGCTCAGCAGCCCAATCGAGAGAGGCGTTGTAGCGCTCGTGCCTGGTGATAAGTAGCTCAGCCACCACCGGGTTACTGCGGAAAATCTGCCGCAGCAGCTGTGGGCGCTTAGGGGCGGTGCGGCGGAATCCCTTCGGGCGGGTCAGAACGATGAGGAACTTCTTAAAGCCGTCGGCTTCTGCGGCATCGATTGGGATACCGCCTGATGATCCCAGTGCACCGTCGACGAAGGGAACGCCATCAATATAGGGCATACGCATGACGCCCGGAATCGTCGAACTGGCGCGAGTGTACTTCATCAGCGTGGGTAGATCTGGGATATTGTCCGGCCCCCAGTTGATGGTCTCGCCCGTATCCGCTCGGACAGCAGAAATCCGATAGGGAGTTGGATTGTTCTTAAAAGTCTCGTAATCCAGGGGCATGGCGCCGTCGGGAAGCCCCGCGTCTTCATAGATGTACTCGGCATCGAAATAGCCGCGTCCGCGCAACATTGGGCGCCAGCCGCTGCTGGCCGGCTGTGCAATGAAGTCAGTGAAGCTATTTATGGAGCGCTGGATATCCCGGGAAAGGTAATTGACTACGTGAGAGGCACCGGCGCTTACCCCGCCGACCCAACCGACATCGATGTCCTCGCGAAGTAGCCGTTCGACGAAAGGTGCCGTGTAACTATTGCGAGTCCCTCCGCCCTCGAAGACTAATGCTACATCGCTGACCTGCATTTATATCCCTCCGGTTGTTATCGCGCTGCTGTCTTTCGGGGGTTACGATTGTTCAAGACTACCCGAACCACCATATTGGATTTCGGTTAGCGTAGTTTACGGCGCATCCTGGATGATGACCGGCAGCAGCCCCTCGCCCATATCTGGGTTCGGCAGTACGCCCTCCGGGTCGTAGAACAAGATCTCCTTGCCCTCGTGGCTCAGACGTCGCATCGCTTCCAGAATCAAGGTGCGCCCCACCGGGTTGACAACGCCAACGCGGCTGACGTCGAAGACAACTTCGCTTTCCGACGGTGTGGAAGTCGCCAACCTGTTGAGAACAATCTCGGCCGCAGTGAAGTTGACTGGCCCCTGAATCTCGATGATCGAGCGGCCATTGCTGACGCGCGTACCGCGCAGCGCACGCGAACCAATCGCATCGGCATCCATGAGATGAAGGCCCAAATCTTCGGAGAGCTTCCGGAAGATGGCAATGCTGCGGACGCTGTTGCCGTGGTCGTTCAATCGCGGTGAAAAGGCTGCGAGACCCGCCTGTCCAGGCAGCGCGCCCAGCAAGCCGCCGGCGACACCGCTCTTGGCGGGAATTCCGACTTCGGTAAACCATTCACCGGCCTCGTCGTACATGCCGGCAATAGCCATCACGGACAAGACTCGGCGAACAACCGAGCGGCCGAGCACAGTCTGGTTGGTAACCGGGTTAACGCCGCCGTTGGCCAACACTGCGGTCATCATGGCGACATCGCGGGTGTTGACCAGCACGGAGCACTGTGCGGTGTAGCCGCGGACAGCATCGTGGGGCGTGGTTTCGATAAAACCGTAAGCTGCCAGCATATGCGCGATGGACATGTTTCGATGCGCGGAGTCCATTTCGCTTTCATAGGCGTCGTAGTCAACGCGGAGCTTGCGGCCAGCCAAAGTTGAGAGAAGCTCCACCATGTGCTTGGTGCGAGTCTTCCAGTTGGCACCTGGCTGGCATACGAACTGGTTGATCGCCAGTGCGCCGACGTTAATCATCGGATTCTTTGGTCGGTGCGTGCCTTGCTCCAACGACAATTCGTTGAAGGCCTCACCGGAAGGCTCGGTGCCCACAATACTGTCGATTTTGTCTTTGCCGTGCTCAGTGATGGCTGCGGCATAAGCGAAGGGCTTGGACATCGACTGAATCGTGAATTCAGTATCGGTGTCGCCCGCGGTGTAGGTGCGGCCTGACACCGTGGTCATAGCTAGTGCCAGGCGGTCGGGATCAGCTTCAGCAAGGGTGGGAATATAGTCCGCCACCTCGCCAGACTCATCGGGGCGGACGGATTCGACGATTTCGGAAAGGTAATCTTTGATCGGCGTTTTCATCAGATTTTGCTAAGCATCTTTCCTGGGAAAGGTAATCCCGGTTGAGTCAGTGGAGTCCCGTTCGAACCTACACCAGGCAAGGCCGGCCACTGATGCTCACCTCTGTGCACTCTCACCGTGCGCGCCGGAAAAATCAGCATATCCTGGGGTATGTGAAATTCCTCAACAATCAGTCCGTGCCCTACGAGCTGACCTACAGCGATGTGTTCATGGTGCCGTCGAAGTCATCCGTCGGCTCTCGCATGGGTGTCGATTTGTCCACTAATGATGGCACCGGCACAACCATTCCGATTGTGGTGTCCAATATGACGGCTATCTCCGGGCGCCGGATGGCCGAAACCACCGCCCGCCGAGGCGGAATTGCCATCCTGCCGCAGGACGTTCCAGCTGATATTGCCGCTGAGACTATTCGCAAGGTCAAGTCCGCTGGGCTGGTTTTCGACACCCCGCTCGTCGTCAAGCCTCACCACACCGCGGGGTATGCGCGCCATCTTCTGCCGAAGCGCGCGCACGGTGCGGCAGTGGTGGTGGAAGACAACAAACCGGTTGGTCTGATCACCGGCCGTGATCTGGCGGGCGTTGACAACTTTGCGCAGGTGGGGACGCTCATGTCCACTTCGCTATTTACGCTTCCGGTTGACATTGAGCCCCGTGACGCCTTCGACCAGCTCACTGCATCCGGGCGCAAGCTCGCTCCGGTGGTGGACGCCGATGGTGCGCTGGTGGGTATTCTCACGCGTAAGGGCGCGCTGCGTGCGACGCTTTACAAGCCCGCTGTTGACACTGAGGGAAAGCTGCGCGTCGGTGCGGCGCTCGGCATCAACGGTGATGTTGAAGGGCGCGCGAAGACACTGCTCGATGCAGGCGCCGACGTGCTCGTTGTCGATACCGCGCACGGTCATCAGGAATCGATGCTCCGTGCTTTACGACGAGTCCGCGCGCTCAACCCGCCTGTGCCAATTGCCGCTGGCAATGTCGTGACCGCCGATGGTGTTCGCGACCTAGCGGAGGCGGGAGCCGACATTATTAAGGTCGGCGTCGGTCCGGGTGCGATGTGCACAACCCGAATGCAGACCGGTGTTGGGCGTCCACAGTTCTCCGCCGTGCTCGAATGCGCTGCAGCTGCTCGTGAATGCGGCGTGCATATCTGGGCTGACGGTGGAGTGAAGGATCCCCGCGATGTTGCGCTTGCGTTGGCTGCGGGTGCGTCCAACGTGATGATTGGCTCGTGGTTTGCCGGCACTTTCGAGTCCCCAGGAGATGTCCAGAAGGACGTCGACGGGCGCATGTTCAAGGAGTCCTTTGGCATGGCTTCACACCGTGCGGTGGAGAGCCGAAATGCGCAGGTAGAGGCCTTTGAGAAGGCCCGGCGTGAGATGTTTGAAGAGGGCATCTCGACTGCGAAAATCTACCTGGAGCCCGGCCGCGAAGGTGTGGAAGACCAGATCGATCGCATTATCTCGGGTGTACGTTCGTCGTTTACATACGCGGGTTCGGCCACCATCGAGCAGTTCGCTGAGCGGGCAGTGGTGGGAATTCAATCCGCTGCGGGCTTTGCGGAAGGAATGCCGAGGGCGACGCGTTAGCCGTCGTCAAGCCTCTCGGGGCTAAACCGACTAGCGGCGCTGCCGGCCAATTGGTAGGTATGTAAAGACGTTGTTAGGACGTGTTTAGTACCACGTGTGAGATTGGGGAGGGGCTGGCGACTATGGGTCGGCAGTTAAGAGAAAACAGTGCTGTAACGGAGGCCGGATTGGGAACAGGAAACGGTGCTAGAGCAGGAAGCGGGAACGCATTTTTCGCTCGCGCCCGCGTTACTGATTCCGATTTGTGCCCGTGCGGTGGGGGACTCTACGGGCAGTGCTGTGGCCCGCTGCACCGCGGTGAGCGGGAGGCTTTGACCGCAGCTGAGCTGATGGCAGCGAGGTACAGCGCTTACGCTGCCCACGAGGTGGATTACATCTGGCGGACGTGGCATCCGCGGTACCGCCCGGAAGTTATCAATGTCGATGACGGTGTCGAATGGGAAGGACTCACCATCATCAACACTGTCGATGGTGGCGAGGACGACCGCGAAGGCATCGTGGAATTTGAAGCGGCCTTTCATGACCATGACGGTGTCGGCACGATGCACGAGCGTTCCCGTTTTGTTCGTCGTGCGCGACGTTGGGTCTACGTCGACGGCGAGGTCACCTACTCCTAAGCGTCAGCTTTCCTTGGCAGAGGCCTTCGCTGCATTTTCCTGGTCAGACTTGTCGTGCTTGCCGTGGTCGAATGGCAGCACGGCGACAATCGCCACAATGATTGCACCCCAGATGGTGCCGAAAATCAGTGAGCCGGTGGTGTTGGCCAACCAGCCGAGGAAGCCGCCGGTAAACAGCTGCTCAAGGTTGTGGACTAGCTGGTAGGGGAGGTGCCAGCCCAGCTCGTCGAGACCGACCACCATGATGTGGCCACCGACCCACAACATGGCAAACGTGCCGATAATGCCGATCGTGTTCAGAACGATTGGCATGGCTTTGACCAGCGCCGCACCAAACTTGCTGATACCGGCTGACTTCTTGGACTGCAGGTGCAGGCCAATGTCATCAATCTTGACCAAGAAGCCCACCACGCCGTAGACCGCAAGCGTGATGATGAGTGCCACCACGATAAGAATCAGCGCGCGGTTGAGCAGCGGCTGATCAGCGACCTCATTGAGAGAAATCACCATGATTTCCGCAGAGAGAATTAAGTCGGTGAAAATTGCAGACTTCACCAGCGAATCTTCATTCTGCGGTGTGCGGTTGGTCGCCGCCTCCATCCGTTCCTGCTCAGTCTGATCGGGAGAGATCCGGTGCTTAATCTTCTCCCAGACTTTTTCCATGCCCTCAAAGCACAGGTATGAGCCACCGAGCATCAAAATCGGCGTCAGCGCCCAAGGCAGAAACTGACTGAGCAGCAGCGCAATCGGCAGAATAATGACAATTTTATTTACCAAGGAGCCCTTGGTGATACGCCAAATAATCGGCAGCTCGCGTTTCGGCGAGACACCATCGACGAATTTAGGCGTCACCGCAGCGTCGTCAACCACAACACCGGCGGCTTTAGCGCTAGCTTTGCCGGCCGCAGCCGCAATATCGTCTGTTGTTGCCGCTGCAGCGCGTGCAATCGTGGCAACGTCGTCAAGCAGCGCGACAAGTCCGCCTGCCATAAAAACCTCCCGCATTGGAGGACGCGACCAGGAGTCGTCGTCGTATCAAAGAATTACCGGAGCAATTTTAACCGCTACACCGGATTGACTCTTTGTTGTCGGTAGCTTGTTGAAGTCTTGTCGATAGTTAGCGTGCTCCTTTAAATGTGCGCGCGTGGCAAGATATAGACCATGAACGCTTCCTTCTCCGAAATCTACCGACAGGTCAACGCGGACAACGCCGATAACGCGGACAACGAGTCAGATACCAGCAACGATGCCGGCTCCGAGGAACAACAACGCCCGGCGCGCCCCCGCATGGCACTGGTAGTCGTCGACGCTCAGAATGATTTTTCCGCCGGCGGCGCACTTGCCGTCGACGGTGCTGAGGCAGCGTACACCGCTACCTATCTGCATGTCGCGGGCACAGCGAACAAGTACTCGGTTCTTGCGACCACCCGTGACAATCACATCGCCCCAGGCACTCACTTCTCTGAAACCCCGGATTACGTCGATACCTGGCCGAAACACTGTGTCGCAGGTACCCCGGGTGCGGAAATTCACCCCGGCATGCAGCGCGCTATTGCGTTTTTTGAGCAGCTCAACCCCGCTGCTGTGCGCATCGATGTTACGAAAGGGGAGTACGCCGCCGCCTACTCCGGTTTCGAGGGAACAACGGAGGCTGACGTTTCGCTTGCCGACGCTCTCCGCGCCTCTGACATCGAAGAAATCGATGTGGTGGGTGTTGCGACTGACCACTGCGTCCGCGCCACTGTGCTGGATGGTCTCAAGGAGGGTTTTTCCGTCCGCGTTTTGAGCAATCAGGTCGCGGCGGTGGACCCGGAGCGCGGCAAGGCTGCACTAGCGGAATTGGCCGCGGCGGGCGCGACTGTGGTGTAGTGCTGCTACGTTAACCGTCAAACTATCCGCCTAGCCGCTCAGCTAGGTGCCTCGGCAGCCACCTAGTTAAAAGTCACCATATCCAGGTCGACCTCGCGGAGGTGGCGGTGGTTGGACGCTGTTTCCACATAACGCCCTGCATGGGCGATGAAGCCCTCTGCTTCCTCAGCCGAGAGTTGACGACGCACCTTGGCGGGAACGCCTGCAGCCAGTGATCTGGGGTCGATGACCTGATCTTCTAATACCACGGCACCTGCGGCAATGAGGCTGCCAGCGCCGATACGGGAACGTGAAAGCAGGGTGGACTTCATGCCGATGAGGCAACCATCTTCAACCGTGGTGCCGTGGACCAAAGCCATGTGTCCGACGGTGACATCATCGCCGAGAATTGTGGGCACGCCTCGGTCGACATGGACCGTGGAGTTGTCTTGAATATTGGTGCGCTGGCCAATGCGAATCGGTGCGACGTCACCTCGGAGAACAGAACCGTAGAACACGGAGCTATCCGCACCGATTTCGACATCACCGATAATGACCGCGCCGGGCGCAATCCAGGCGCTGGAATGAATACGTGGGGTCTTATCTTGGTAGGTGAGAATGAGCGGAGTGTTCATCATACAAACCAATATAACTGTCACCTGGGGTCAGCGTAAGAAAAATTCTTAGCGAAACTCTATTCTTCGAAGGGTGCAATTCTGCTTGGACGCGCCTACAGTGGGCGACATGATTTTTATCGTTGTGAATTACCAAGTTAAGCCGGAGTTTGCCGACGAATGGATGGACCACGTCGCCGAGTTCACCGCTGCCACCCGCGCAGAGGCTGGCAACAAGTGGTTTGAATGGTCCCGCAGCGTAGAAGACCCCAACCAGTACATTCTCGTCGAGGCATTCGATGATGACGCTGGTGAAGCCCACGTCAATTCCGAGCACTTCGCCAAGGGGCTGGAGGCGATGAAGCCGCTGCTCGCTGAGACCCCGAAGATTGTCTCGCAGGTACTGCCAGATAAGCAGGACTGGGATCGCATGGGCGAACTGCAGGTCGACTAATGTCCTCAGACACCATTCGCGATGGCGCAGCCGCTTCCAGCAGCGACACCTATTCTCTGATTGGACGCGGCCTGCGTATTGGCTCTGCTGTGCTGGCCTCTGCTCTCGTCGTTGGTCTCAGTGCCTGTGGGGACAGCGATGAGGCAGCTTTGGAAGGCAGCCAACATCAGTCAAGCCAGGCGCCGAGTGCTGTTGCCTCCACCGCCGCTATTCGGGATAACTTGGCTCAGCTGGCGGCGGATACTGCGGCGCTGAAGAAAGCATCGCAGGCGCTAATTGCGAAGGAAACGGTCTCGGAAGAGACCCGAAAGATTGCGCAGCAGGCGGAGCCAATCTTTGCTGAAGAGGAATCGCAGCTAGTCAAGACTCTCGGCGTCGATGTCGATCCGTCTGAGACCAAGCTCGACACCGCCACCATGACTCGCCTCGAAAACGAGGAGGGGCCACACGCAGATATGGCTTATCTGACGTTGATGGAAGGCAGCCTGGATAAGATGCTCGGCCAGTGGGAAGAACTGGAAAAGCATGGCGGAAACGACCTGCAAGAATTGGCACGCTCTTCTCAGCAGCAGCTGGAAGATATTCAGCAGGCGCTGGAAAAACGTATGCAGTACTAGCCGCTGCCCAAACCTCGTGGGGGGAAATTCAAGTAAAAAGTCCTGCAAAGCGTGCCCGGGGAACCGGGGAAGTGAGTAGCGTGTAAATAAAGCCAGTGCGCTGTGATCGTCGTCAAGCGAATGCGCACTCGGATGAAGCACAATGCTGACTAATAGCCCAGAGTAGAAGGTAGGAAAATACGCCAATGGCAAATAGCATCTCGCGAGTAGGTATCGTCGGCGCCGGTCAGATGGGCTCCGGAATTATTGAGGTCTGTGCGAAGGCCGGTAGCGATGTCAAGGTCTGGGAGGCCAAGGAAGAGTTCCTTGAGTCCGGTCGCGCCCGTATTGAAAAGTCGCTGGATAAGGCCGTTTCCCGTGGCAAGCTAGAGCAGTCTGCACGTGACGAGATTCTGGGGCGTATTAGCTTCACCACCAAGCTGGAAGACTTCGCTGACCGTGAACTGGTCATCGAGGCCATCGTGGAGAACCCGGAAGTAAAGGCCAGCGTCTTCTCGCAGCTCGATGAGATTGTTGAGTCGGACGATGCCATCCTGGCTTCCAACACCTCCTCGCTGCCAATTCAGTCCATTGCTGCAGCCACCAAGCGCCCGGAGCGCGTCATGGGCCTGCACTTCTTCAACCCGGTTCCGGTTCTGCCTCTGGTAGAGCATGTCGTTACTCTGACGACCGGTGATGTTCAGTCGGAGCGTGCGTACGAGTACGCTTCCGAGGCGCTGGGCAAGACCGTCATTCGCGCTAAGGACCGCTCGGGCTTCATTGTTAACGCTCTGCTGGTTCCGTACATCCTCGGCGCTATCCGCATGCTGCAGGACGGCATCGCTACCGCAGAGGACATCGATGCCGGCATGGTCAATGGCTGTGCGCACCCGATGGGTCCGCTGACTCTGGCCGACATGGTTGGTCTGGACACCATCAAGTTCATTGCCGATGCCATGTTCGATGAGTACAAGGAGCCGACTTACGCGGCACCTCCGCTGCTCAAGCGCATGGTTGAGGCGGGTCACTTCGGCCGCAAGTCCGGACGTGGCTTCTACGACTACTCCAAGTAGTCCACGCTTTTAGCCCCGTTTGGGGCGAGTATTGAATTCTTACCGGTTGACGGGCGTTTATCCCGCCAACCGGTTTCTTTTATGCATTTATCAGTGAAAACCCGGCGTCTGAGGGGGAAAGTTCCCACGATTGGCGCTAGCATCTTGAAAACTTGTTTCTTTTCAACGAGCCGAAACCTCACAGTGCGCTTAACATAAGTGAAGATTTTGTCAGACCTTGGCTTATAGAGCACTTCACAACTGGTGCCTCCCACGCAGCAATCTGGAAAGGAATGTTTCAGTGTCTTCTTTGAAGCCGCACAAGCGCATTGCAACTCGTACTCGCGTCGGCGCTGCTACCGCAGCAGTGGCAGTTGTAATGGGGCTTACGCCGGCAACGGCCGTGGCAGCTCCGGTCAACCCGTTGGCCGAGCTGGGCAACCGCCTGGACTCTGTTTCTGATCTCCCAGCTAATGTGGCCGCTCCAGAGGGAATTAAGCTGCCCGGCGGTGGCTTGGAGGTCCCGGATTCCATTTCGCTGCCATCATCTTCCGGGGAAAACACCGACCCGAATGCGCCGAAGCCAACCTCGTACCGCCCGGACCAGATTGCGCGCGCTTACCCATCGGATGCCGCCACCGATAACTGGTTCTACTTCTACGTTGTGCATCCTTTCGTGGAGCTGGAGAAGAGCCACCCAGAGGTCATGGACCAGAACCTCGAAACGGTCGTCCGCATTAACAACGCTGCCAAGAATGACCCGCAGGCACAGGAACTCGCTCTTGATGACGACTACCTAGACCCACTGGCCAATATTTCCACTGCTTTCGGTGCAAGCCTGGGTCAGCACTTCCGTGATGCCTACGATGAGGATCGGCTGCCGAAGGTGAAGGCCCTGCTGTCCGGCAACCTTGCTCGCGGCGGCGGTCTGGTCAGCTCGACCTTCTTCGAGAAGTACGTCTACGGCTACGATCGCCCGTTTGTGGTGGCGCCGGAGCGCATCGAGCGCTACTACCGCGAAGGCCAGGATGACCCGTACTCGACCACGCCGTCCTACCCGTCGGGTCACACCAACAAGGCTGCATGGACTTCAACCCTGCTGGCCCTAATGTTGCCGGAGGTTGCGCCACAGATTCAGGCGCGTGCGTCCGAGGCCGGTCATTCTCGCCTTGTCATGGGCGTCCACTACCCTCTGGACGTCATGGGCGGCCGCATGATGGGCAACCAGGCCGCAGCTGACCGTTGGGCAGACCCAGAGTTCCGCCCACTCATCGAAGAAGCAATGGATGAGCTGCGTAC
>NZ_KV836270.1:341628-366526 GCF_001838295.1 Corynebacterium sp. HMSC074C04 | reverse complement strand
AAGAAGCAATGGATGAGCTGCGTACGGAGCTCGAGTACCGCTGTGGCGACACCATCGCCAACTGCGTTGCCAAGGACACCCCGTACATGAGCACCGCAGCTGCCGTTCAGCAGTACACCGAGCGCATGACCTACGACTTCAAGCAGGTTGGCCCGGCTAATGAGCCAGTTGTTGTTCCGAAGCGTTACGCAGGGTTGCTGGAGACTCGCTTCCCGCAGTTGACTGAGGAACAGCGCAACTCCATCCTTGCTCAGACTGCAATCCCATCCGGTTACCCGCTCGACCGCACCGACGGTGAGGGGCAGCACGTTCGCATGAACCTGGCTCGCGCTCTGGCCGCCAACGTTGTTGTCAACGCCGATGGCAGCGTCACTGTCACCAACTAAAACGTCAACTACAAGCGCAGGGCCGCGTCGAGACGGTCCAGGGCCTCACTGAGGATTTCCGGGGAGGTCGCAAAGTTAAGCCGCACATGCCCAGCCCCGCCTTCGCCGAATGCGAAGCCGGGGTTTAGTGCTATTTTGGCGTTTTCAACCAACCACGCAGCTGGGTCATCACTGTCAACACCAGGCACGTCACCCAAGTCCAACCACGCCAAGAATGATGCCTGCGGCGGGGTAAAGCGAGCCTGCGGCGCAATAGTGGACAAACGTGTTCGCAGAGTCTCACGGTTGGTGCGCAGGACATTGATAAAGTTGTCCAACCAGGGCACACCATCGCGGTAGGCGGCGGTGGCAGCGGCGACACCAAGAATAGAGGCGCCTTCGCGCACAATGAAGGGCAGCTCAAGCCAGGTTTTGGCATCTTCGTCGTTAAAGATAATCTGCGCACACTTGAGGCCAGCGGTATTCCAGCCCTTCGAGGTAGCAGTCACTGTGATAGTCACGGCCGCCGCGGTATCCGACACCGACGCGGTTGGAGTGTGAGTGCCATTTAGAACTACTGGGCCGTGAATCTCGTCTGAGATAACTCGTGCACCAAAGCGAGCGGCTAAATCGGTAATCTCACGCAGTTTTTCGGGGGAGTAGGTAAAGCCGAGAGGGTTATTCGGGTTACACAAGATTAGGCAACCGGCACCGTCGGCGAAGGCGCGTTCGAGGGCGCTGAGATCTGGGCCGTCGGCAAGCGTGGGAATGCACACTGTCTCGCGTCCCAGCGCGGGACCTACCTGGAAGAACGGCATATAGGCAGGAGTGGGGACGACAATTGCAGAATCGGGGCGGGTGAAGCGTTCAACCGCGAGCGTGACACCGCGGACGACGTCGGCGACTGCAAAGATATTGTCGGGGTTCGGGCGCCATCCGTAGCGTGCTGCGGAAAAGTCCGCGGTTGCGGTCGTAAGCGCGGTGATGTCTTGCGAGAGGTATCCGAACTGTTCGCGCTGACACGCCTCGTCGATTGCGGCGCTGACCGCAGGGCAGGTTGTGGCATCGGATTCGGCGACCCACAGTGGCAGCACGTCCGGGGAATATGCGGTCCATTTGACTGTCCCGCGGGAGCGGAGTTTATCGAGGGAGGGGAATGTGACAGCGTTATTTACACTCATAGTTTCCGTGTATACAGAAAAAACGGGAAGTCCGAAGACTCCCCGTTTTATCCAGTAGCTACGGCCACATCAGAAGCAGCCACAGCAATGACCAGCGCTAGGTCAGCCTCAGTGCCTCCTCAGCAGCTGGCAGGGCAGCTTCGCGATCAGCCTTGACCAGCCCCAGACGTGTGCGGCGATCGAGAATATCGTCGACACTGAGAGCTCCCTCGTGCGTCACATGCCAGGCGAACTCGGCGCGGGTGACATCGAGACCCTCCGCTACCGGGGCGAGCGGTCGGTCGAGCGGACAGGATTCGATGACCTCGAAGGATTCGGCACCGTAGCGATTAAACAGCGGCATCGGGATACGGCCTGCAGCGGCAGCGGTGCGAGCGCGGTCGAGCTCCTCCGGCTCGGAGCCCAGCACAGGGATCGTGCGGGTAGAGCACGGGGCAAGCCAAACACCGAGCTTCTCTTCGACCTTATCCACGGTTTGCTCAGCCATAAGACGGTACTCGGTGAGTTTGCCACCAGTAATGGAAATCAGGCCGTTCGGGGCCTCCAACAAGGCGTGTTCGCGAGAGAGGTCAGCGGTGTGTGCCTCGCCGGCGTCGATAAGTGGACGCAGGCCGGCGAAAGCGCCGATGACATCGCCGCGAGTGAGCGGAACCTCGAGTGCCTGGTTGATGACATCGAGCAGAAAAACGATGTCATCCTCCGGTACTTCCGGAATATCCGGGATCGAGCCCGGTGCATCCTCATCTGTCAGGCCGATGTAGACGCGGTTGTGCTCTGCGGGCAGGACAAAACAGAAACGGTTGGTGTGACCGGGCACCGGTACCGTGAGAGAGCCGGTAGGGTTGCCTAGCTTCGCGGCGTCGAGAACCAGGTGTGTGCCGCGAGATGGGCGAATCTTGATGTTCGTCGCCAGTTCGGCTGCCCACACACCAGTGGCATTGACCACAGCGTGAGCAGGCAGCTCGAAGGAATCGCCAGTGAGCTCGTCGATTAGTGTGGCGCTCGTGCCAGAGGCAGTCTCGCAGCGCACCCGGGTCAGAATAGTTGCACCGTAGCTAGCGGCAGTTCGAGCGATAGCGGTGACCAAGCGTGCGTCGTCACGCAGCTGACCGTCGTAGTTGACGTAGCCGAATCTCACCTCGCGCTTACGTACGGTCGGCGAAAGCTGGCTGACTCGGCGGGAACCGACAGTGCGGGACAGCGGCAGGGTAGTGGCGGAGGTACCAGCGATAATGCGCAAAAAGTCACCGGCCAAAAAGCCTAACCGTGGCAAAATTCGGGTCAGCGGTGCAAACTTATCCATCACCGGTACGACCTGCGGCAGGTTATGCACCAGGTGCGGAGCGGTGACGTCGAGCAGCGCACCACGTTCAATAGCTGAGCGGCGAGCGATACCGACATTGCCGCTGGCAAGGTAGCGCAGGCCGCCGTGGGCGAGCTTCGACGACCAACGAGAGGTACCGAAAGCTAGATCCTTCGATTCGACGAGAACGGTATTCAAACCCCTCGATGCTGCATCTAAAGCGATGCCGACACCAGTGATACCGGCGCCGATGACCAGCAGATCGGGGATCGCGCCCTTAGCGGTTTCTTCGCGCAGACGATTCAAGTCCGCTTGCCGACGAGCCTTGTTCAAAACCGCAGCCGAGCGATCGCGCTGAGGAGCGTGCGTGGCAGTCATAGTCTTTCTTCCTCGACTTTCCCGAAGACGGTAATAGTGATGAAACGATCTGGCGTACGTGATGAAGTTGTGGAGTGCGTAGTGAGCGTGAACTATTTCGGGCGTAACCCATTGCAAGGCAATTAGAAATAGACTAAGTTGTTCATTATCAACGACCGGCACGGATATTGATTCAAGAAATCTTTCTTAGTTGCGAATCATTTCCCGGGGATCACAAGGAAGGAGACACCTCGATGGCTATGCACCCAGCGTCCAACCGCTCTGAGTCCATGAACCGAGCTTTCGCCGCTATTGCACCATCGCTGCAGATGTGTTGCTGCTGTCTCCAGTCCGTGCCACCCCAGACAGGTCGTAACTAAAAAGACGCGCTTAGGCATGTAAAACGCCACACTGTTTGCGGTCGCACGGACGAAATCGCACCGATTGAGCCGACCCATCCCACCATCCGAGCATTCTCGCTTGGAATTCTAGGAAGAAGCGACAGCGACAATGACCGCAGCACTCGAATCTTTTACCCTTGACGATTACGTTTCACTGTTTATTTATGACGGCCCAACGTCGCCAGAAATCTACGCCAGTGAACTGGTCAGTCTAGCTCGCTAACCGAGGCTGGCGGCTAGACAGGCCGGGTTTGCCGTGTTCAGCAGCAAATAGCGGTTGGGCCGAAGCTGGCGGCGACAGGGTTAGATCATGTTGCCGTCGTAACGCTCTTCCAAGGAGCGCGGGCCGGTAGCCAACTTGCCCGGGTTGAGGATGCCAGCGGGGTCGAGTTCGTCCTTAATTGCGCGCATGACCTTGGCGAACAATTCGGTGTTCTCCTCGTAGTACTGCGGGCTGTGATCCTGGCCAATGCCGTGGTGGTGCGTGATGGTGCCGCCGAATTTCATTATGGCCTCTGATGCCGCGGACTTGATGTCCATCCACTGCTGGAGAATCTCGCCCTCGGTCTCGCGGAAGAAGTACGTGAAGTACAGCGAGCAGCCGGATTCGTACATGTGCGAGATGTGGCAGAAGACGTACACCGGGGTGCCGTGCTTCTCGCCAGCGGTTTCCATTGCGGAGGCGATTTCGCGGCGCAGTGTAGCGGCGTTATCCCAGGTGGTGGCGGTCTCCAGGGTGTCGACACCGACGCGGCGGGTCATCATGACATCGCGCAGGTACGGCGAGGAGAAGCGGTGGTTAACCCAAGCCATGCCCGGAATGGAGCCCATGCGGACGCACTTCTTGGTCAGCAGGCGACCGGCCAGGCGCTCACGGGTGACGCGGGCGCCGACCGGATCAGTCTGGGCGAAGCCAAAAATCACCATGCACGGGGTATCGATGCCACGCAGCTTCAGGTACTTTGTGACCTTCTCGGACATGCTGGCGGAGCCCAGCTGAGTGAGGCCAAACAGCGTTTCCTTCTCGTCGGAGATGCGCGCTAGGTGCGGGATATTTCCGCTCTGCTCCAACTTGCGCAGCTCTTCGGCGGCTTCCTCAAAGGAGTTGAAGAAGTAGGTGTCGAAGAGCATCTCCTTTTGCGGACGCTGATTTAGGGCAATCGTCACATGCGTGATGATGCCCAGGGTGCCCTCCGACCCCAGGAAAAGCTCACGCGGGTTTGGGCCGGATGCCGACGACGGCATGTCGCGGAACTCCATGGTGCCGGCTGGCGTGACGACGCGCATGCCAATCACATTGCGGTCGATGCGACCGTAACCAGAGGATTCCTGGCCTGCGGAGCGGCAGGAAACCCAACCGCCGACAGTGGAGTACTCGAAGGACTGCGGGAAGTGACCAGCGGTGAAGCCGGCCTTGGACAGCTCCTTTTCCAGGTCGGGGCCGAAAACGCCGGTCTGGGCGGTGACGGTGCCAGCGACCTTGTCAATGTCGATGATCTTGTTAAAGGCGGTCATGGACACTGCGATGGCCTTACCCATGCCTCCGTCAATAGCCTCCACGCCGCCGACGACCGAGGTGCCGCCGCCGAAGGGGACGACTGCAATCTTGCGCTCAGCGCAGACCTTGAACAGGTCCTCGATATGCTTTTCAGTTTTCGGTAGTACAACAGCATCTGGGGCGACATCGAGCTTGGCTGCGCGAAGGCGAACCAGGTCGGGGTAGGAGCGGCCGACCGCGTGCTTGACACGGGTGTCATGGTCGGTGGCGACGGCATCCGCGCCGATAATAGCCCCCAGGGCCTCGACATCCTCGTTGCTGAGGCGACTATCGGAGATGGTGACATCGGCGATATTGCGCGGCGGGTTGTTTGCGTCCAATGACATGCCGATTTCGCGCTGCAGGAGCTTCTCGCTGGCCGCGGTGATTGGCTTGTCGTTGCCGTCAACACCCCAGCCCCACCAGCGCATGCGGTACGGAATCGTGAGCTTGTTAGACATCCTGAGCTTCTCCTTGGGCATCGGTGCTGAGAGCCTGAACTGCGGAATTATGTGTAACTTGTGCAGAAGCACATCTTTACATCTTTGTATTATAGCGGTATTGCGTTACGTTTTCTCGAAAAATGTCAATCATTCTTGGTAGGCTTTAGTTAGGTGCGGTAGCAAAACCGCATAAAGGCCAGTTTCGGCCGGTCAAAAGCCCACGTAAAAGTAGGTAATTCTTCGATGAACGCTAACGACAAAGATCTCAGTTACCCGCTGGGAACAACTAAGATTCGTACCCTCGCTCTGGTCACTAACCCCCACGCCGGTCATGGCGCCTCGCAGATTGCCTCAGCTCGGGCAAGTCGAGTGTTCGCGGATCGCGGTATCGACGTCATCGCTCTACAAGGTGCTAACCCCGACGATGCCCGCAAGCTCATTCGTGAGGTCATCGCCGACGGCCGAATCGATGCCTTGGCAGTTTGCGGTGGCGACGGCATGATTAACCTCGCGCTGCAGGAACAGGCACAGACCGGCATCCCCCTCGGTATTATCCCCGCTGGCACCGGAAACGACCACGGCCGTGAATACAATCTGCCGCGTGGCAATGCTCGCGATGCTGCTCATGTTATCGCCGACGGTTTCTGGACAACCACTGACCTCGGCCGCATTACGAGCGCAACAGGGGACCGGCGCTGGTTCGGCACTATCATGTGTGCCGGCTTCGACTCCATTGTCTCCGACCGCGTCAATCAGATGACCTGGCCACACGGCCGCAACCGCTACAACCTGGCCATCGTCCGCGAATTCTTGGCTTTCCACTCCCTGCCATTTCGCATCACGCTTGACGACCATCGGGTTCTCGAAGATCCCATCACGCTGGCCGCTTTCGGCAACACCCGTTCTTACGGCGGTGGTATGAAGATTTGCCCGTCTGCAGACCACTCCGATGGCCTGATGGACATCACCGTCATTGGCAAGGCCGGACGGATCAAGGCCGCCCTTGCTTTCAAGTCCGTATTTGACGGCACCGTTGAAAAAATCGGTGAGGTCAGTACCTATCGCGCTAAGAAGGCTTACGTGGAATATATTGGCCCGCCACGCCAGATGAATGCCTACGCTGACGGTGACCTCATGTTCCCGATGCCAGTTACGGTGGAAGTCGTTCCAGGCGCTGGCCGCTACATCGTTCCCCGTCCGTAAAAGAGCGCAAGGGGGTTCTCGTCGTCAAGCTTTTCCGCATGCTTGACGACGTCGCGTTACCCCTTGATTCCGTAGCTCTTCAGGCGCAGACGATCCGCCGCAGAAGCCGAGGCCGTCAGGCGCAGCAGCTCGGCGTAGATGCCGTCAGTCTGTGCCAATTCGGCGGGGGCGCCCACCTCGTCGGCGTGACCGTCACGCAGCGTAACGATGGTGTCCACATCGGAAATCGTGGACAGGCGGTGGGCGATGATAACCGTGGTGCGCCCCTCCATCAGCTTGTCCAAGCCACGCTGAACTTCGCGTTCTGCCTTGGTGTCCAGCGCTGAAGTGGCCTCGTCCAGGATGAGCAGGGGAGCATCCTTCAAAATTGCGCGCGCAATAGCGATGCGCTGCTTCTGGCCACCCGAGAGCTTCAACCCTCGCTCACCAATAGTGGTGTCGTAGCCGTCGGCGAAGCTGCGAATGAAGTCGTCGGCATTGGCCTTTTTGGCCGCAGCGATGACTTCCTCATCGGTAGCGTTGGGTTTGCCGTAGGCGATGTTCTCCCGAATCGTGCCGGAGAACAGCGAGGAGTCCTGGAACACGACGGCAGAGTCGGCGCGCAGAGTGGAACCGGAAACCTCGGAGACATCCGACCTCAGAACGCGCAAGTGGCCTGCGGTCGGGGCATAAAAGCCGAGCAGCAGGTTGACGATGGTGGACTTGCCGCCACCCGATTCGCCGACCAAGGCGATTTTTTGACCTGAGTACGCCTGGAAGCTGACGTTGGAGAGCACCGGCTTGTCCTCTTCGTAGGCGAAGTCCACTGCATCGAAGTCGACGACGGGAGCGTCTATAGCCTCCTGCTCGGCTGCGCGTTCCAGGGAGGAGCGGTAGGCACTGTCGCTGGCGACGTTGGCTGAGGTGGAACCTTCAGCGGTGGGATCGACGTTGCCGTTATTCGCGGTCGCTGCACTGAGCAGCTCCGGCTGCGTGCGGGCCTCTGGGGTGAGTTCCATAACCTTGAAGTAGTCTCGGGAACCGGCGACTGCGCGCTGGGCAGCGTCGACCAAGAAGCTCATCATGGTCACCGGTTGGCGCGCCATATTAATCAGCTGAATGAGCATGACCATGGTGCCGATGGAGAACTCACCCGACAAGGTGCGAAGGAAAAGCAGCAGGTAGATACCTGCGAAGATGACGTTCAAAATGCCGCCGCGCAGGGCATCCATGCGGTGCCACCACGTTGACTGCTCGTGGGTCAGGGAGATGGTGCGGCGGAAACGGGAACCAAAGAAAGCAATCTCGCGCAGCTCCGCGGTGAAGGATCGAACAACCTTGACCTGGCCGATGACCTCGGCAAAACGGCCACCGGCGATATCGATTTGTTCGTTTTTCTTGGCTTCAACCTTTTGCCAGCGTCTCGACGTCAATGCGGTGAGCAGGGTGTAGACCGGGAAAACGATAATCAGCAGCACCGCCAGCGGCCAGTAGTACCAAGCAGTGATGGCCAGCACTGCACCGACGGTCAACAACATCGGGAAGAAGTTGTTGGAAAACGCCTGGAGAAATTGCGTGATATTGGTAATCGAGCGTTCCAAGCGGGCGATAATTGTGCCCGTGACCTGGCTGTCGAAATAGCGCTGCGGCAGAGACAGCAGTTTTGCATAGTAACGGGTCGACAGAATCTCGCGCATGCGCGCGGTCATCACATCACCCAGGTAACCACCGATGTTATGCACGATGGTTTGCGTCAGATCGGCAATCAGCAGTCCGATGACCAGCCAAATCACGGTGCGAGTGGTGTTGGACATCGCCGCTTGGCTCAAGCCTTCATCGCTGGACACCGCGCCGACGATGGCATCGGTGGCATCGCGGATGAGGAAAGGGCTAATCAACGACGCGGCGGCGGTGGCCAGCGAACAGATGATGACCCCGATATAGAAAGGCCAGAGCACTCGCGTAGTGGATAGAATTCTGCTGAGCAGACGCACGAAAGACCTCTATCTTGCGGGATGATGACTCCCCGCTATGAAATTACTGCGACAAAAGCCCTATCCTAACAGCGAGCGCACAGCACCAAGCGGCAGTGGCAGCCAGTTGGGGCGGTTCTGGGCTTCGTACAGGCACTCATAGATGGCCTTATCCAGCACAAACGCTTCCAACAGCACCGGGTCGCTGCTGTCGCCATAGCCTTCCAGGAAGGCATCGATATTGCGGCGAGCCCACTGCTCAACACGCTCGGTCGCTGCCTCGGTGTCCTCACGTCCTGTCAGCAGCGGATAGTGAGCGGCATAATCGAAGGATCGAATCATGCCGGCGATATCGCGCAGGCGGTGGTCCGGCAGACGGCGCTCCTCCCACGGGCGCGACGGCTCGCCTTCGAAGTCAATCAAGCGCCATGAGCTTGGAGTGCGCAATACCTGCCCCAAGTGCAGATCACCGTGGATTCGCTGGACGACGGCACCACCTTCCGGTACCGCAGCCTCTGCGCGATTGAAGATAGCCTGCGCTTTATCCTTGACCTCCGCAATTTGTGGCACCACACCAGCGACGAAGTCCAGGCGAGCACGCAGGGGAGCCACCAACTCCGCACCGGTCAGGCGTTCCTTTACCGCGACAGCGGCGGCGAGGCTGCTGTGCACCGAGGCCACTGCTTCGCCGAGCGCACGGGCTTCGGAGGTAAAGTCGGTGCCCAAATCTTCCAGCGGGGTCTGACTGTCGCGGATGGCGTCGCGGACTGCGCCAAGAGCCAGCTCCCAGCCATCGACCGAGTTCGGTGCGAATTCCTGCAGCATGGCGGTGGTGTAGGTGTCCTCGCCAATAGTGGTCTCTACCCAGGAGTAGAGCTCAGGGACGAACTTGCAATCCGCCTGGGCCAGTGCGGCCAGCAGCTCCACATCGGCATTAGTGCCGGGGTAGAGGCGACGGAAGAACTTGCACATCACGCGGTCGTCGAAAATGACCGAGGTATTCGACTGTTCGACTCCCATAGGGCGGCCGGATTCCGGTCGGGGCTGCTCAGAGCCCGGCACACGCCGCAGTTCCATGCGGCCGAGCTTGCCTTCGTCGGAAAGCTTCTGGCCGAGTGCCGTGATGGCATCCGAATCGATCAGAGCGTCGTAGCCGACGATGCCCTCGGCGCGAACCAGTAGGGACTGCTCGTGGCCCTCGGGGACGTCCTGCGCCCAAGCGATGGGCAGCTGATAGGTCGGTGCGGAATGGGCGGTGTGCACTCTCACCAATGCGATATCGACATCGGGACTGTTGGGATTGTCGCGCAGTACGGGGTCAAGCGCGAGGATCTCGACGTGGTCGATGTCTGAGACCTTGTCAGCGAAAAAGCGGATCCTGACCAGTGTGTCTGCCAGCTCTTCGGCAATGAAATCGGCGGTGGGAATAGTCATTTCAGTTCATTCGCCTTTCGGGACTTAAAAGATCACTCTCTATTATCGGCGTTTGTGACGGCATCGGCATTGGCATCGGTGGCGGTGCCAGAGTGCTCGCGTGATGACGTCACCGGCGCGTCCGATATCGCCTGTGCAACCGGGATTGTCAGCGCGGACATTGAGACGCTCGATTCGGCGTTTGTCTCCGGCGGAAGCTGGATTTCGAACCAGTAGAAACCGTGGCCAGGAAGCGTGATTTGGTAGGAATCGGAGCCAATTGTGGGGAAGGGTACCGAACCCGTGAGCTCTACCGGTGTGGCACCGGCGAACTCGGACAGATCTAGTGAGACGGCCGCGGGATAGGAGGACAGGTTGTTGACGCACAGCAGTACTTCGTCGCCGAATGTGCGCAAATAAGTCAGAACAGAGGCCGTGTCGCTGTTTAACTCGCGGAAATCACCGAGTCCAAAAGCCTCATAGCGTTTGCGGACCTGAATTAGTCGACGCACCCAATTCAACAGGGAGTTGGAGTAGCTCGCCTGGTTTTCGACATTGACCGCCTGGTAGCCGTAGGTCGCATCCTGAATAGTGGGCAGGTAGAGCCGACCCGGGTCAGCCTTGGAGAACCCGGCATTGCGGTCGGGCGACCACTGCATGGGGGTGCGCACGCCATCGCGGTCGCCGAGCCATATGTTGTCGCCCATACCAATTTCGTCCCCGTAGTAGAGCACCGGCGAACCCGGTAGGGACAACAACAGGGCGTTGAAAAGCTCGAGTTGGGTGCGGTCATTTTGCAGCAATGGCGCTAGCCGACGGCGAATGCCGATGTTGGCCTTCATCCGTGGATCGTGCGCATACTCGGCGTACATGTAGTCGCGCTCGGCATCGGTGACCATTTCCAACGTCAGCTCATCGTGGTTGCGCAGGAAAATACCCCACTGAGCCGAAGAGGGAATCTCTGGCGTGGACTCCAGGATCTCCGAGATGGGAAAGCGGGACTGCTTGCGCACCGCCATGAAAATGCGTGGCATGAGCGGGAAGTGGAAAGCCATGTGGCATTCGTCGCCACCGACCTCCGGGTCGCCGAAGTATTCCACCACATCGGAGGGCCACTGGTTGGCCTCCGCCAGCAGGACGCGACCCGGGTATTCCTCATCCATGACCTTGCGGCAGCGCTTCAGAAAAGCGTGGGTCTCGGGCAGATTCTCGCAGTTAGTACCTTCGCGCTCGAAGAGATAAGGAACAGCGTCGAGGCGGAAGCCGTCAATGCCGAGATCCGACCAGAAGCGCAGCACATCGAGCATTGCTTCCTGCACCGCCGGATTGTCGTAATTCAGATCTGGCTGGTGGGAGAAGAACCGGTGCCAGTAGTACTGGCCACGCACCGGGTCGTAGGTCCAGTTGGAATCCTCGGTATCCACGAAAATAATGCGTGCGCCCGAGTAGGTGTCCGGGTCATCGGTCCAGACATAAAAGTCGCCGTAGGGGCCGTCTGGGTCGGTGCGTGACTGCTGGAACCACTCATGGCTATCGGAAGTGTGGTTCATCACCAGGTCAGTAATAACGCGGATACCGCGCGCATGGGCCTCGTCGAGAAGCACCTTGAAATCCTCGACCGTGCCAAACTCGTCGAGAACGGCGCGGAAGTCGCGGATATCGTAACCGCCGTCGCGCAGCGGGGAGTCGTAGAAAGGCGGCAACCAGAGGCAGTCAACGCCCAGCCACTGCAGATAATCGAGCTTTTCCGTCAGCCCTTTGAGGTCGCCGGAGCCGTTGTTGTCGGAGTCAAAGAAGGCTCGGACGAGCACCTCATAGAACACCGCGCTGCGGTACCACTCGTAATCTTTCTTGGCGATAGTCATGCATCCCAGCGTAATGACTATGCCGCTAGCCTGCAGAGGGAGTTTTCCTGCGAGATCCCACAAAACCGCGCGAGTCGGCTGTCCTAGGAGACCTCATGAAACACCTTTTAAACAGCCTTGTGTTCCTGAATCAGCGCGGCGAGTTGATACGCATCAGCCAGCGCCAACTCCGTTGCCACCGGTGTGACAGTTCCTGGCACCATGTCGATTCGCACGTTCGCCACGCCCGCTGCTTTCTTCAGCGGAGAAATGGTTAGCGTATGCCCCTGAATACGCTGCCAGGGGACTATGAACCGCGTGTGCCAGAACCGACCCTTGGTCACCAACAGCCCCCGCCGCGTGGCCTGCACCTTTTGAAATTTCCAGTCAATTGGGCTGAGCCACCATGCCGTGCGTGGAGTCTGCCAGGAGCACAACAGGTCATCGCCAGAGGCCGGTCCCGCAATCTCAGTCATCAAATCATCGACAATCGTATCGGTCTCCGCCGCCGGCGCCACGGGCACCAGTGCGTTGTTCGACTGTGTGCTGTCCAGGCCATAGCCCGCCATCGAGACATCCGCACGGGACCATTTCCACGGGCGCCACCAGAGCGGTTGCGCCACTTTAAAGCCATGAATGCGATCAATGGGAATGGTTTGAGCGCGTGTCGACAACAGTCCGGCGGTAATTGCCAGACGTCTGCTTTCCGACGACACCTTCAGCGTGAAATCCCACGACTGATTTAGTACTCCGAAAAGGCCGAGCGCGAAACTGCCAATCACAATCAGAGTAGTGATGGTTACTCCGCTGAGGATTTCCACGATGAAGTCGGTGAACAGCGCAGAGACAACGGCGAGGAGGACAAAGGCTATGCCTACGAAAAGACCGGGGCCAATGGCCACGGATGCGACCAACCGTCCGACATCGACAGGGCCAAAGATGGTCTTCGTGTCGGACATGCGGGAGGACATGTGGGCGTTGGAGGCTTGAGCAGCGGCGGGGCTGTCGCCGTCGTAAAGCGAATGCGCCAGTTCGGTGTCCAGCTTTTCTACCTCACCCAACACGTCGGCGCGGAACCGTTCGCACTGCGGGGGAGTGAGGTATTTGATTGCGAAGTGTGAATCGGAGCCGCCAGCTGTTTCAATGACAATTTCCGCGAGCCCGAAAATGCGCGCCAACAATGGTTGGTTGATATCGACCGCCTGCACGCGGTCGAGCCTTGCCGCGCGTCGAGAACGCAGTAGCCATCCGGAGCCGTAGCGAACCTCATCGTCGGTAAGTTCGTAGAACGTATACCTCCAGGACAACCACGAGAACAGAGCAATCAGGCCGATAATTATGGCGACCGCACCGGTACCGATAAGCAGGCCGAGCCATGCCCAGTCGTAGAGCTGAGTCACGACAGCAACGGCCAATTGCCACTGATTCGCAACTGCGAATGCAATCACCGCAGCGATTGTGGCGAAGCTTTTGAGCAGCGGGGATAGTGGATGAACTCTATGCTTCATTTAGAGACCCGCCATCCGGTCATGAGCACGCTGAGATAGACGGGTGCGCAGGGCGAGAGCTTCTTCGCGTGGCAAACCGTGGACGGCAGCATCCGAGCTCGCCGATGCTGTGTTGAGCTTCAGTGTTGCCAGCCCGAATAGTCGAAGGAGGGGTCCTTCATCGATGTCGATGAACTGAATCCGTCCGTAGGGAATGACAGTGATCGAGCGCCACCAGCGTCCGGAAGCAACGATGAAGTCGTTGTCCCCTTCGAGGTACCGGTGGGCACGAACTCGGCGGCCGATGAGCCAGTAGATATATGCGAAGTAGAGCACGCAGGCGAGGACACCTAACCACATCCACGGAGACCACATCACAGCGGCGACGACAGCTGCGATCGTGATAACTAGCAGGGGAGCGGCGTGCGCGATTCGCTTCACATTAGCCAGCGCGGGGTCGACCGGCTGCAGCGCAGAATTCTCGGGGATTAATAGATTAAGCGGCTCCATAGTTGACAGTTAAACACAGAGGGAAAGCTTGCCTCTCGCCTGGTGTATCGGTAAGAACGGTGGTTATGGATCGCAGGAAACTCATAGCAGTACTCATCACGCTGATTACCATTTTGGTCTGCGTAGAGATTTATCAGTACATGCAGACTTTGCCGAGCTAAATAGCAGCGCTAATCGGTGCGGCCAATGGCAAGCCTCAGCCGCCTCATGCGCCTAATCCCGTTTTATGCGCCAAAGAGCTGGCGCGGAGCCGCCCACGCATCGATGGCGATGCCCTCAACTGCCTGTGCGTCAGCGCCAGCAAAGGTGGTTATCTTGCGGTCGTCGTTGTAGCGGGGCATGTGCGAAGTGCCCTCGCGGATGAATTCGACCGCCACTTGGTGGAATGGATGGTTAGGCTCTTTCATACCGAAGAAGCGTGCAATATCGATGCAGTGCGGAGCACCACTGGTGCGGCCAGCAGGTGCGTAGCCCAACCCTTCTCCCGGTTCGAACTGTGCCGCCCACACATCCAGCTCAGCGGCCACGGACCGTTCGGCGACTTTAACAGCGTAAGAACGAATCGCGGAGTCAGAAATGACATTTCCCATCGGACGCTCGGCATAGGCGCCGGTCGGAAATTCGCCGTGGCCGCGATGCCCCTTGGCATAGCGCCGAGCCATCCACTCCCGCATGGGCAACTTGTCCATCGCCACAACCGGAGGTTCTGAGAAGAACTCTTCGCTGGTGGCGGTCACCATCGTGGGCAGTGTGGGAGCAAAGCTGTCAAAGCGAGGCCCAATTGCCGGATCCGAAGGCGAGGATGCCGAAACCAATTTCTGGGCCCGAGCGACCCTGCGTTCGTCGGCTCGCGAAAAGACCTCGGTGGACGGCGCACGTCCCACACCGATGCCCGCCAACGTGCGGCGGAGGCGCGAACCGGACAGCAGCGAGAAGGCCGGCGACATGGCGATGGTGCGCTGAATCTGACCGCGCGTGCGTTCGTCGGCCGCGAGGGTGAGCGCCAGCGCCGCACCCGCCGATTGCCCCGAGATAGTGATGTTGTCGATATCGCCGCCGAAGGCAGGCGCGTTCCGACGGGCCCACTGCAGCCCCAGATACAGATCATCAATGGCCCGGTAGGTCTCTGTTTGACTGTCGCGCCAGAATCCCTCCAGTCCCTTGCGGTATCCGAGCGAAACGGTGATGATGCCGGCCTGTGCAAAAGCCGTCGCGTCCGTCCAGGGCTCGGAGGGGTGCCCAAACTCGTAGCTACCACCGTGAATCCACAGCAATACGGGGTAGGAAGCGTCCGCGGGCCCAGTCGGTGCGGTGACGGTGAGAACTAACTCGCGCTCGGGCTCACAGCGCCGAGTGCCTGACTGTGGGCCGTCGGCCACTGGTGCCGACGCGGCAAACGGAGCAGCATCTGCGTAATCGATATTGAAAACTTGTATTGTGCCATCGTGAATCCGGCCAGTCAGTTGCCCGCAGGGAGCGGAAATAGTCGTCTCTGTCATGGCGGAAAACGCCTCCTCGTCACTGTTGGTCCTGCCAGAAGGGCGGGGAGCCTGTGGTAGTCGCGCTCGCGTTTTCGAGCACGCTACAGTTGAATTCACTATGACTAATGATGCACGAAATCCACTGTTGACACCGTCGGAATTGTTCTGCGAATTGCCAGATTTTGCGGCAATCGATGACAGCCACGTCCGCGAGGCGTTTAGCGAAGCAATGCGTAGCCATACACGCGAGATTGACGCCATCGCCACGTCGTCGGAGGCACCGACCTTTGTTAACACCATCGAGGCAATGGAGAAGGCGGGCCAAGATCTGGACCGCGTCGCTGCTTATTTCTTCAACGTTGCCGGCACGGACGCCACCGATGTCCGCATGGAAATTGAAGCCGAGATTGCCCCGCAGCTCACAGCACACCTGGATCAGATTCGCATGCGCAGTGACCTGTGGCAGCGCATCAATGCCATTGACAGCGTTGACGATGCCGCCAACCCGGAAGAAGCGAAGCTGCTGCTGAAGAAGGTCCGCGAGGACTTCCAGCGCGCCGGTGCGGACCTCAGCGACGAGGACAAAACCGAGCTTAGCCGCATCAATTCCCGCCTCTCTGAGCTTTCCACCGCCTTCGGCGAAAACCTGCTGAAGGACACCGTTGCGCGCGCCGTGGAAATCTACGACCGCGAAGAACTCGCCGGGCTTTCCGACGATGCCATTGCGTCCTTCGCCGCCTACGCGAAAAAGGCAGACACCGATGCGCCGTGGCTGATTCCACTGGACCTACCATCAACTCCTGCACAGCTGGCTGACCTCGATAATCCGGCTACTCGCGCCAAGCTCTACGAAGCCTCGCTGGGGCGCTCGGGTGCTGCCTCCGGCAAGTTCGACAACTCCGACATTGTGCTGGAAATGGCGCGCTTGCGTGCCCGCCGTGCCAAGCTGCTCGGCTACGACACGCATGCGGATTACGTCATTGCCAAGGAGACGGCAACCACCGCAGAGGCTGCTCGGAAGCTCATTGCAGACCTGGCGCCAGCTGCCATTGCCAATGCTGAAGGTGAGTACAAGCGGGTCGCTGATCTGGCTGGCGATGAGACGGTAACTGGCGCTGACTGGCCGTACTGGGAGCGCCGTCGTAAAGCGGAAGAATTCGCAGTCGACACGGATGAACTCAAGAACTACTTCGAGCTGCACCGTGTCATCGAAGACGGCGTGTTCTACGCTGCCCGCAAGCTCTACGGCATCGAGGTAGTCAAGCGCGAGGAACTGCAGGGATACGCGCCGGGCACGACCGTGTGGGAGGTACGCCAGGGCGGAGGCGAGACCATCGGCCTGATTATCACAGACTACTTCTCGCGTCCGACCAAGCGCGGTGGTGCGTGGATGAGCTCGTTTAGGGATCAGTCCCGTCTGTTGGGGCGCCTGCCAGTCGTGGTCAACGTGATGAACATCGCCGAAACCGAGCCGGGAACCCCGGTGCTGCTGACACTCGACGAGGTCACCACTGCTTTCCACGAGTTCGGGCATGCCCTCCACGGTCTGCTTTCCGACGTCACGTACCCGACCTTCTCGGGCACTAACGTCCCGCGCGACTTCGTGGAATTCCCCTCTCAGATCAACGAGAACTGGGCGCTTGAGCCGTCCATTCTGGCCAATTACGCCGTCCACGTTCGTACCGGTGAGCCGATTCCGGCCGAGCTAGTCGAGTCGGTGAAGAAGGCCCGCACCGCTGGTGAGGGATTCGCCACGGTTGAATACCTCGCGGCGTGCGCCATCGATCTCGCCTGGCACAGCCTCACTGAGGAGGAGGCAGCTCATGTCACTGATGTTGACGCTTTCGAAGCGGAAGCACTCGCCGAACTCGGCCTCGACGTTCCCCACCTGGCTCCGCGTTACCGCTCCCGCTACTTCAACCACATCTTCGCCGGCGGTTACTCGGCAGGCTATTACTCCTACCTGTGGGCGGAGGTTCTCGACGCGGACGGTTTCGGTTGGTTCACCGACAACGGCGGCTCCACAATCGGCGGCGGCAGCCACTTCCGCGAGGAGATTCTCTCCCGTGGTGGTGCCATCGATTTTATGGCCGCCTACCGTGCCTTCCGAGGTCGCGACAAGGACATCCAGCCGCTCCTCGAACGCCGCGGGCTGTCGGGCACTGATGCCTAGCTTCACGCTTTACGACGAGCGCCGCGACGGCCGCCCACTAGTTATTCCGGTCACCGGCAGGGTAGGTTGACACTCATGGCTGAAGCATTCGACAGGGTAGGGCAGTGGCTTATTCAATTGCCACTGCTTGCGCAGGTCAGCGTGCTATGCGCAGTTCTGCTGGTAGTCGGAGGGTTTGTTGCTTTCGTTCTCGTTGGTGCAATCGATGTCGTCAGCGGTCGTCTGTGGCAGTGGTCGGTGCGCCGGCGGGAGCGTTCGCAGGAGTGTCGAGGAGCGGGCAGCGACAGCTAGCCGATGCGGTAGTGGCCCGCGGATAGCTCACTGGGAGGCCCGAAGAATTGAGCTGGGACAAGCCCCCTTTAAGTATTGGGTCGCTATCGCTGCCCTAAGGTATGTCTTAAAGTATTAGGAAATTTGCCCAACAGGCTAGAGTTGGGTAGTTCGCAAATATTTCGCAGTAGGGAGCTGAGTTAGCATGCATCGGTCGAGGCACTCGAAGGTCCTACTTGCCCTAATCGTTTTGCTTCTTCTTATCCTCATCGCTGGTGCAGTCACCGATTTCCAGTTTTAGCCTCGGTTTTAGTGCCGGGCACATAACCTGAAAGATCGGTGAACAGCAAAAATGAGGGATTAGTCGCTCACGAACCAATTAACGCTTGAATCCGGGGAAGCGAGGCAGGTCCTCGACAAGCACGGCCTTGCCCTCGGCATCAGTTAGCGGAATACACCAGTTCGGGTACTGGTCGTGGGACGTGCCCGGCTGGTTCTGAGTGCGGCGGTCGCCAACCATGTCCACCAGCGCCTCGCACTTCAGCGCGGATGGCGTCTGGTCGAGGAAGCGGTGCAAACCCGTGACCAGCGCGTCAATTGGTGGCAGATTATCGCGGGTGAGGGACTGAACATCCATGTCTGCCGCAGCCGTGTCACCGAAACATCCGGCTTCCTTGGCCGCGCCCAAAACCTTTCGAATCCACTCGAAGTCCCGGCGGTCTTCCTCCGCGACGTCGGAAAGCAATAGCCCCAGGCGTTCCCGCAGTTTGATGTGTTCGCCTGCGAGATAGCCTGCTGTCGGCGGCAAATCGTGCGTGGTGACGGAGGACAAGCACAGGCTGCGGTAAGCGCTCGGTGGTTTCGGCTGGTCGCCTTCGGATTCAAACCACACGATTGAGGTGCCCATGATGCCCCGCGAAGCTAGGTAGTCCTGCACCCACGGCTCGAAAGTGCCCAGGTCTTCGCCTACCACGACGGCCCCAGCAAGCTCGGCCTCAAGTGCGAGAATGCCGACCATGGCCTCGTGGTCGAAGTACAGGTAGGTGCCATTGACGGGGGACTCCATCCGCGGCATGACCCAGAGGCGGAACATACCCAGCACGTGGTCAACACGAATGCCACCTGCGTGGCGAAGGATTGTGCGCAGCATGTCGCGCCACGGGCGATAGCCGGCCTCGGCTAGCTTGTGCGGGTTCCACGGCGGCTGCGACCAGTCTTGGCCGCGCTGGTTAAATCCGTCTGGCGGTGCGCCAACAGAGATAGCAGGAGCGAGCCAAGCCGCAAGGTTCTTGGCATCCGCACCGCCGGGGTGCACGCCGACGGCAAGGTCGGCCATGATGCCGATGCGCATACCCGCATCCAGGGCTGCCTCTTGTGCCTGACCGAGCTGCTGATCGAGAATCCACTGCACCCAGAGGTGGAACTGGAGGATTTCCTCCCGCAGAGATTCGACACTGGCGTGGTTGCCCAACGGTGGAACCAACTCGATATCGTTCTCGGCTACGGCACCAGAATCGGAAGTGGCAGCGCGGGCAGCATCGCGGGCAGCAGCGCGATCCGCGAGCTCGCGCTCGGTGCACCACGACGCGTAGTCGTATATGCCACGGCCCTCGGCCTCCAGCCAACGGTCAAATTCCGCCTGGCGTGCGCTGGACAGGGGAATCTTGTGAATTGCCCGCAATACCTTGAGCTTTGCAGCGTAGATGGGGTTGCGGTCAATCTCATCAGGGCTGTGATTGAGCTGGTGGAAAGAGTTCGCTAGCGCACGGGCTTCATCGGCCTCGTCCTTGTCCAGGTACCCGAACTCGTCGATAAGCTCTGGCCGTGCGTACAGCGGATTGACATAGCGGCGCGTGGTGGGCAGGTACGGTGAGTCTTCTACCGGAGGCAGCGGTTCTGCGGCGTGCAACGGATTGATGAGGACGAAATCAGAGCCCGCGTGCTGAGCGCTGACCTGTGCCAAGTCGCCGAGGGTAGCGAAATCGCCGATACCCCAGCTGCGGCTGGAGCGTACCGAGTACAGCTGTGCCATGACGCCATGCGCAGGATTCTGCACGTACTTGTCGGCAGTAGCGAGACGGTTGGGGGTTACGGCCACATCGCACTCAGCGACGTTGTCGTCGTTGACTGCACGCAAGCGGTGCCAACCAAGTGGCAGATCCTCTGGAATTGCGAAGGCGGCTTCTCCCATCAACACATCGCCGACCTGGCGTGGTGGAACCAAGTGGTGCACCTGTGCGCAGGGCCATTCTGCGCCATCCTCCAGTTTCACAGTCACGCTGACATTGCTGCCGTGTGGTACGTGAACCAGAACTCGGTGGAAGATGCCCTGGCGGGTAACTACCACGGGTGGGAGAAGGCGAGACCACTGCGTGTCCGCCCACTCACGACGGGCGTCGTTGATTTCGGCATCACTCGGATTTGGGCCCAAATCGATGTCGAGAGCAGCGAGAGTTTTTAGCACTGTCTCACGAGAGACGTGCACAAGTTGGCCCTCGGTGGAGTAGTAGGAAACCCCAACTCCGACATCTTTAGCGAGGTCGGCGAGCGGAGAGGAAAGGGGAGGATTGGAAGCTGCCTGTGTCACTCTTTCCATCATGCCAGTTTAGAAAAACTTTGCCAGTAGTAAGACAAATCACTTCGTTATCGAAATATTTAGTGAAATCACAACGGCGCAGGGTTTGATGTTCTAAGTTGATTCCTAACGAAACCAACGACGGACAGAACTACCGAAAGTAGGGGTTTGTAACTCGATGCGTGAATATACTACCGAGGCGAAATACGTCATCGGCGAGGACGAAACGATTATTACCTCGCTGCAGGAGCTGGTGCAGAAGCGCCCGAAGCTGGTGCTTTTCACCCGCCCCAAGAACTTTGAGTGGGTAAATGTCACCGCTCAGGAGTTTTATGACGAGGCAAAGGGGGTCGCTAAGGGGCTAATCGCCAATGGTGTTCAGCCGGGCGACCGCGTAGCGCTGCTCAGTGAGACTCGCTACGAGTGGAACCTGATCAATACCGCTATCTGGATGGCGGGCGCCGCTGTTGTCCCGATTTACGGCTCTTCTTCGTCTGGCCAGATTCGTTGGATTATTGAAAACTCCGGTGCTGTTTTCGCATTTACTGAGTCGCGTGAGCATACCGACCGCATGAAGCCGCTGCTGGTCGAAAAAGGCGCCGAGAACCCGGAGGGCGAGTCTCAGCTGCGTCGTGTGCTGGAGATTAACGCTTCCGCTACTGACACCATTAGCTACGAAGGCCGTGACATTGACGGCGACGAGGTCGAGCGTCGCATCAAGGACACCAAGGCCGACGACCTGGCAACCGTGATTTACACCTCCGGTACCACTGGCCGTCCGAAGGGCTGCGTGCTCCTGCACAGCAACTGGCTGGCGGAGGCCCGCGCCATCCTCACCAACGAGATTGGCCTGATTGCCCGTCCGGGTAACCGCATTCTGACCTTCCTGCCGTTGGCGCACGTGTTGGCTCACGCAGTGTCCCTGGCTTCGATTATCGCTGGTGCTACCCAGTCTCACTGGGCTGATACCAAGACCGTCACCCTGGAGTTCCAGCGTTCTCGTCCGCACCTGATTCTCGGTGTGCCGCGCGTGTTCGAGAAGGTTCGTGACTCCGCCTACGCCTCCGCTAAGGAGAAGGGCGCATTCGGTCTGGCCATGTTCGAGCGTGCTGAGGCCACCGCCATCGAGTACTCCAAGGCGCTGGATACTCCGGCAGGTCCGTCGCGTGTCTTGAAGCTGCGTCGCCAGCTCTACGATCGCCTGCTGTTCTCGAAGATTCGCGCAGCTATGGGTGACGCCGTTCAGTACACCATCTCCGGTGGTTCGGCTCTGTCCTCTGACCTCGGGCACTTCTTCCGCGGTCTCGGTGTACCTGTCTACGAAGGCTACGGTCTGACCGAGTCCACGGCTGCCATCACCGTGAACAACCCGGGCGAGCAAATCATTGGCACCGTTGGTCGTCCAGTTGGTGGCTGTTCCGCCGCTATCGCTGATGATGGCGAAGTTCTGCTGCGCGGTCCGGTTGTGTTTGACCGCTACTGGAAGAACGAGGAGGCAACCAAGGATGCCTTCATCGACGGCGAATGGTTTAAGACTGGCGACCTCGGTGAGCTGACCGAAGAAGGTCACCTGAAGATCACCGGCCGCAAGAAGGACCTCATTGTCACCGCCGGTGGTAAGAATGTCGCGCCGGGCCCGATGGAAGACCGCATGCGTGCGCACCCGCTGGTGTCCCAGGCAGTCGTCATCGGCGATGGTCGTCCGTTCGTCTCCGTGTTGGTCACCCTCGATGAGGAGGCACTGGAGAAGTGGAAGATTGAGCACTCCGTCCCCGAGCACACCTCGATCCGTGAACTCGCTGCCTCCAGCGCAGTTTTGCGCGCCGAGATTCAGGATGCCGTCAACTCCGCTAATGAGCTGGTTTCTCACGCAGAGGCTATTAAGAAGTTCCACATCCTGGACAAGGACTTCACCGAGGAAAGCGGCGAGCTGACCCCGACGATGAAGGTCAAGCGCAACATTGTCATGGACAACTACTCGCGCGACATTGAGGCTCTCTACCAGCGTTAATTCACTGTCAAGCCGCTGTCGATAGAAAACGGCAGCGTGTTGTTACCGCGCTAGCGCCCCTCACCCCATTAAGGTGAGGGGCGCTAGAAATTTTTAAGGAGTTTTCAGTTTTCGAACGCCGAAGTTCGCCGATATTTTCCGGCATTCGCCGAAATTCGTCGAAGTTCGAAAGACGAAACGAAAATGATGTCACCGAGGCCGAAGATGTCGTGGGAGGGCGGGCAATGATTAACCACTTCGATGCTCGGCTACGCCTGCGCGAAGTGACCCAAGAGCTCTACGACATTGGTGACGAAGTTGCCGAACACATCGAGCACCTCGCTCAGGCGGTTGCTGATGTAGATCGTGAGCTGGTGGACGAATGTGTCCTTGAGCTCGCTGACATCGTTGACGAGGCCGTTGAGGACTGCCGCCCTCTGATTGGTGAACTTGATGGGCTACGCCAAGCGTTTACCTCCGGCATTCGCTCGGGGCGCATCGGTACTCTTTCCTCTGCTTCGACACCGCGACGACACCCGCATCCGGCACCGAAGTCACCGGATGTGCAGTCGCTGTCACTCATCCCGGCGCCATTGAAGCATCCGGTTGCAGTCCCTACGGTCACGCAGGCAATGATTGCTCGCTCCGATGCCGTGGCCTCCTACCTGGAGGAACTCGCCGACTGGGTTTCCGCCGAAAACATCCGAGGCGTGGAAAAGCTCGGTAGTGTGGTGCTTCCGCAGCTTTACGCGCAGTCTGGTCGCCGTGCGCTGTCTGCTGCCGCTGCCTGGTGCGTTGCTGTTCCCGAGACTCATCCGGCAGTTGCAAATGCGCTGCGCGGCCGCAGGCCTCCGGAGTTCCTGATGGAACGCGCCCGCATTGATGAAATTGTTCGCCGCGTCAAGCAACGTCGAGCCAAGGAGCATGCGTGAGCGAAGCCTCCGCACACACCGATTCCTTCGGTGTCTACTTACACGTCCCATTCTGCGCCACCCGTTGTGGCTACTGTGATTTCAACACGTACACGCCAGGTCAGCTGGGCAGTGGCGAGACGCAGGGAGACTACCTCGATGCCATCGTGGCTGAGCTCGAGATGGCCGTCGTAAAGCACCCTGAACTCGCGCGTGGCGCCGACACCGTATTCGTCGGCGGTGGTACGCCGTCGATGTTGGGAGCGAGCGGTCTTCGTCGTCTGCTCGACGGTGTGCGCAACAGTTTTGGGCTTGCCGACGACGCCGAGGTCACCACTGAGTCGAATCCCGAGTCGACCTCTCCGGAGTTCTTCGAAGGCCTGGCCGAGGCAGGGTTTACCCGTGTGAGCTTGGGCATGCAGTCGGCTGTGCCGCATGTGCTGGCCACTTTGGATCGTACGCACACGCCGGGGCGTCCTGCGGCAGCGGTGGCGGAGGCCCGCGCGGCCGGTTTTGAACACATCAACCTCGACGTTATCTATGGCACGCCAGGGGAGTCGATGGCTGACCTCGATACGACGTTGGAGGCAGTCCTGGCCACGGAGGTTGATCATGTTTCGGCGTACTCGCTGATTGTCGAGCCAGGTACCGCGATGGCGCGTAAGGTTCGTCGCGGTGAGCTGCCGATGCCTGACGACGATGATCTCGCCGACCGCTACGAGCGCATCGATGCTGCACTGAGTCAAGTCGGTTTCTCCTGGTATGAGGTGTCCAACTGGGCGAAGCCGGGTGGCCAGTGTCGCCACAACATGCTCTACTGGCGCGATGGAAATTGGTGGGGTGCGGGGCCTGGTGCACATTCGCACCTGGATGGCACGAGGTTTTACAACGTCAAGCATCCGGCTCGCTACGCGGCGACCATTTCCGGCGGCGAGTTGCCAATCAAGGATTCAGAAGGGCTAACGGCCGAGGATCGACACACCGAGAAGATTATGCTGGGCCTCCGCCTGGCGGAGGGCATTGATGCCAATCTGCTCGGTGAGGATGAATTGGACAAGGCACGTCGGCAAGCGGAAGCGGGCATGGTGGAGTTTGTTTCCGTCGATGGTGGTCAGCGGATTCAGCTCACCAATCGCGGCCGTTTGCTGGCCGACGCAATAATCGTTGACATCCTTAGTTAAACTATCCGCATGTCATCTCAGACGGATAAGCGCAGGCAGGAAGTTCTTCGGGCAATTGTCTCGGATTACGTAGCTTCCCAGGAGCCGGTCGGCTCGAAGGCTCTGGTGGAGCGCCACAATCTGGGTGTGTCCTCGGCGACCATTAGAAATGACATGGCTGTGCTGGAGGCCGAGGGCTATATCCAGCAGGAACATGCATCGTCCGGGCGTATCCCGACTGAGAAGGGCTACCGCCTATTTGTGGACAACCTTTCGCAGATTAAGCCGCTGTCCCGGGCTGAGCGCCGAGCTATCCTCGAGTTCCTCGAAGGCGGCGTCGAT
>NZ_KV836270.1:328613-341528 GCF_001838295.1 Corynebacterium sp. HMSC074C04 | reverse complement strand
GGCGTCGATTTGGAGGACGTTCTGCGCCGCAGTGTGCAGCTGCTGGCTCAGCTAACCCGTCAGGTTGCGGTGGTGCAGGTGCCGACGCTGGAGGTCTCCCGCGTCCGACACTGCGAGGTCGTCCAGCTCGCCGACGCGCGATTGTTGCTGGTAGTCATCACCGACACCGGGCGCGTGGAGCAGCGCAATGTTGAGCTGCCAGCACCGGTGGATCCCGATCTCGTGCCGCTGTTGCGTGAGCATTTCAACCGTGCGATGTCGGGGCACACACTTGCCGACGCGTCGATCGCGATTTCCGATCTTGCAGCTAACGCCCCGCGCGATTTGCGGGATGTAATCATCCGCTGCTCGACGGTGCTGGTGGAGTCGTTGATTGAGAAGCCGAATGACAGACTCATCCTGGCCGGAGCGTCGAATTTGACCCGTGGTAATATGGCCGGTCGCTTACCTTCTACGTTGCCCATGGTTCTTGAGGCTCTCGAAGAACAGGTGGTCGTGCTGAAACTGCTGTCGGCCGCGCAGGATTTGCACCATGTTCGCGTTTCTATCGGTGAGGAAAACGAGGACGAGGAGCTGCGCGCTACTTCAGTTGTTTCAACTGGCTATGGCACCGGCACTGAGATTTTGGGTGGCATGGGAGTAGTTGGCCCCACATTTATGGATTATCCGGGAACAATTTCCTCGGTTGCTGCTGTTGCACAGTACGTTGGCCGGGTATTGAAAGGAAGTAGCTAAAGTTGGCACGCGACTATTACGGCATCCTCGGAGTGGAGAAGGACGCTACGGACGCTGAGATTAAGAAGGCGTACCGAAAGCTGGCGCTCAAGTACCACCCAGACCGTAATCCGGGTGATGAAGAAGCTGCGGAGAAGTTCCGTGAGGCCTCTGAAGCGAACGAGGTCCTGCTGGATCCTGAAAAGCGCCGGATTGTGGATATGGGAGGAGATCCTCTCAATCCGCAGGGCGGTATGCCAGGCGGTGGCTTCGGCGGTTTCGGCGGCGGCGGAGTCGGCGATATCTTCGAGGCATTCTTCGGCGGTGCCGGCGGTACCCGCCAGCGCCGCTCGCGTGTGCAGCCAGGTGCAGATGCGCTGCTGCGTATTTCTCTGGGCCTCGATGAGGCATTCACCGGTGTCCGCAAGCCCATCACGGTGGACACCGCGGTGCTGTGTGACCAGTGCGAGGGAACCGGCTCGAAGTCCAAGTCCAAGCCGAAGATGTGTACCAGCTGTGATGGCACTGGCGAGATTCAACAGGTCCAGCGTTCCTTCCTGGGCAATGTGATGACCTCGCGGCCGTGCCCGACTTGTCAGGGCACCGGCGAGATCATCCCCGATCCGTGTAACAACTGCGGTGGCGACGGTCGCGTGCGTGCTCGCCGTGATCTGACGGTAAACGTTCCAGCAGGTATCTCTGATGGCATGCGTATTCGCATGGCAGGTCAGGGCGAGGTCGGCCCGGGCGGTGGCCCAGCGGGTGACCTCTACGTGGAAGTTGCCATGGACCCGCACCCTGTATTCGAGCGTGACGGCGATGATTTGCACTTTAACGTGCAGGTGCCCATGGCTGATGCCGCACTTGGTACCGAGTTTGAGGTCGACGACCTGCTCGGTGAGCCAATGACCATCAAGGTTGATTCGGGAACCCAGCCGGCAGAGCAGATTCGCCTGTCGGGCAAGGGAATGCCACATCTGCGCGGCGAGGGCAATGGCGACGTGGTCGCACACGTCGATGTCACAGTGCCGACGAAGCTGGACCGCAAGTCCCGCGAGCTGCTGGAGAAGCTACGCGAGCACCGCGATGATGATGCCAAGGTGGCAGACTCGAATGAGCGCCACGGTTTCTTCTCCCGTTTCCGCCGCCGTTAAAAGACGCCATCCCCAAAGCCCCCTCCAGTGAGTGTGAAACACGCATGAGTTTGCCCGTATTTCTCGGTGAGTTCACCGAGCTGCCGCGCCCGGAAGAAATCATTCGAATCCTCGGGTCGGAGGCCAAACACATCAGCGTTCGCAGGCTGAAAGAGGGCTCGGAGATTCTTCTTGCCAATGGTGCGGACAAGGTGGTGCGGGCACAGCTCATGCACGTAGATCCGCGTGAGGTCCACGTTCGTGTGGTCGCCGCCGAGGAACGTCCACGTCCGCGCCCGCACGTCACCGTGGTGCAGGCGCTGCCGAAGTCGGATCGTGCTGAGCTTGCGGTCGATTTGATGACCGAGGCCGGGGTCGATGAGATTATCCCCTGGGCGGCCGTGAATTGTGTGGCCCGATGGCAGGGTACCGCGAAGGTCACTAAGTCCCGTGCTAAGTGGCAGTCGGCTGCGCGCGAGGCAGCCAAGCAGGCTCGTCGTGCATGGATTCCGCCGGTCGCTGACCTACATAGCTCCGCCGATATTGAGCAACTCATCCGGGAAACCACGTCAGCAGGTGGTGCAGCAGCCGTTTTGCACGAGGAGGAAACAGCTCCGTTCGTGGACTTCGCCGCACGGGCAGCAAACGCTGACAAGGTTCTTTTTATCGTCGGCCCAGAAGGGGGAGTCAGCCCCGGGGAACTCGAGGCCTTCTGCGGCGCAGGTGCGAGCTCGGTTGTACTCGGCCCGACAGTTCTCCGCAGTGCCCTTGCTGGAGCTGCTGCTCTTTGTGCACTGGGGCCGTTGACAAAGCGCTGGGGCGGCGCACCCACGCGTGGTCAGTAGGATAGACGCATAATGACAAAGTATTCAGTAACTGCTCGTACCACTGCCGTCGTCGAGCTCGATGACAATCTCGCGCCGATCGTGGTCGGCTATGCGGACCAGAATCTGCGGCTGTTGGAATCTCTGCTGGCAGCGGATATTCATGTCCGCGGCGGGGTTGTGACAATCAAGGGTGCTCCGGCGGATGTTTCGTTGGCTGTCCGCGCTTTCAAGGAGCTGGAGGCGATGGCCCGTCGTGGGCACGAGCTCTCCCCGGAGTCGGTGCGGCACGCGGTGGGCATTGTGGATCGCGGGGAGAAGTCCGCCAGCGAGGTGCTCGGTGGCGGCATCGTGACTCATCGTGGCAAGACCGTGCGTCCCAAGACAGAGGGACAAAAAAACTATGTCGATGCCATCGACCGCTATAACGTTGTTTTCGGTATCGGCCCCGCCGGTACGGGCAAGACGTTCCTGGCCATGGCCAAGGCCGTTGCTGCGCTGAAGAATAAGCAGGTAGAACGCATTATTCTGACTCGCCCCGCAGTGGAGGCGGGTGAGAACCTGGGCTTCCTGCCGGGTACGCTGCACGAGAAGATCGACCCCTACCTGCGCCCATTGCATGATGCGATGCGCGAAATGCTTGAGCCAGAGTTGATTCCAAAGCTGATGGAAACTGGGGTAGTGGAGGTCGCACCGCTGGCGTACATGCGCGGTCGTACCTTGAACAATGCGTTCATCATTCTCGACGAGGCACAGAACACTACTCCGGCGCAGATGAAAATGTTCCTCACCCGCCTGGGCTTTGGTTCGAAGATGGTCATCACCGGCGATGCCAGCCAGGTCGACCTACCCCGTGGGCAGAAGTCTGGTCTGGCCGTCGCCCGTGAGGTGCTGCGCGGCGTGCCGGGAATTGCTTTTCCGGCGTTGGCCGCCGCAGATGTGGTGCGCAACCCGCTGGTGACCGCAATTGTCGAGGCCTACGATGACTACGATGCCTATAACGAAGGTATTGAGCAGGGCGCCGAGTCCCCACAAAAGCGACAGTCCGCCACAAAGCGATAAAGGACGCTGAAATTACATGAGCATTGAAGTTTTCAACGAGTCCGGTCAGGGCGTCAATGAAGAGTCGCTTATCGACGTTGCCCGGTATGCGCTGGGGCGCCTGGACGTGCATCCGGCAGCTGAGCTGAGCATTCACATTGTCGACTTGAAGACAATCGAAGACCTCCATGTGCGCTGGCTGGATCTGCCGGGGCCGACGGATGTGATGAGCTTCCCGATGGATGAGCTCACTCCTGGCTCTGGCCGACCGGATGCAGCTAGCCCAGGGCCTGCGATGCTGGGCGACATTGTGTTGTGCCCGGAGTTTGCCGCGGGGCAGGCGGAGCGTGCAGGCCATCCGCTGAGCCACGAGTTGGTTTTGCTCACCGTGCACGGCGTACTACACCTGTTGGGCTATGACCATGTCACGGCGGAGGAAGAGCGCCAGATGTTCTCTCTGCAGAATGGTCTGTTGGCGGACTGGTACGACGACATCGATCGTCGTGGCGTGAGCTTTTCCGAAAAACCAATCAACCCCAATGCGTTCCCGGAGCGTTCTAACGAGCGATGATCACTTTGGTAATTGTCGCCGTTGTGGCGATGATCTGCGCTGGCGGACTCAACACAGTCGAAACTGCGGTCGCAGGGATTTCCCGTGCACGCGTGGCAGAGCTGCAGCGTGACGAGGTCGCGGGTGCTAATGCGCTTCTCAAGGTCGTAGAAAATCGGGCTCGGCACGTCAATGTGCTGGTGATTTTGCGGACGCTGTGCGAGTCAATCGGTGCAGTGACGCTTGCGGCGGTCTGTCTTAAGCTTTTCGAGCCGGAGCGCTGGGCCATTGTGGCTGCAGTGGTGTTGCTGGCTCTGTTCACCTTCCTGGTCCTCGGGGTGTTTTCCCGCACGATGGGTCGGAAGAATCCATACTCGATTTCCCTTGCCACCGCGGTCGTCTTAAGTTTTATGGCCAAGGTGTTGGGACCACTGGAAAAGTTGCTGATTTGGTTCGGCAACATCATCACCCCTGGTGGTGGCTTCCGCGATGGCCCGTTCGCCACCGAAGTCGAGTTGCGCGAGATGGTCGATATCGCCCAGGAGCGCGGCATTGTGGAGCACGATGAGCGCCGCATGATTCAGTCTGTGTTTGATCTCGCGGAAACGTCGGCACGCGTTGTTATGGTTCCGCGCCCAGAGATGGTGTGGATCGAGGCAGATAAGCACTGTGGTCAGGCAGTGGCCCTTTGTGTGAAGTCAGGGCACTCGCGACTGCCGGTGATTGGCGAGAGCGTTGAGGACATCGTCGGCGTCATTTACTTGAAGGACATTGTCCAGCAGACGTACTCGCGTACTGATGGCGGCCGCGGCGTTCGCGTCTCCGAGGTCATGCGCAACTGCGTTTTTGTACCCGACTCCAAGCCACTGGATGATCTGCTCGATGAAATGCAGCGCACCCGCAATCACATCGCCATTCTCATCGACGAATATGGATCGGTCGCCGGCCTTATCTCTATTGAGGACATCCTCGAGGAAATTGTCGGTGAGATTGCCGATGAATACGACGAGGCCGAGCAGGCCCCCATCGAACCGCTGGGGGATGCCTCCTACCGCGTGCAGGCGCGCCTCAGCTTGGGCGAGCTCATTGAGCTTTACGACGAAGCCCACGGGCGCCAACTCGTTTTCGATGATGAGGTCACCGATGAGGTGGATACGGTCTCCGGTCTGTTGGCCTATGCGCTTGGACGTGTGCCACTACCCGGTTCGTACGTAGAATATGCAGGACTGAAGTTTACCGCCGAGGGCTCGCGTGACCGTCGTGGTCGTATGCGGGTACGCACTGTGGTGGTGGAGCCGACTGCGGAGTTCTACTCCGAGGAAGAAGATACTGATGGGCAATCTTGATGACATGCTGGCCAATGCCGGACTTGGCGGCGATGCTGATGATTACAGCGCGCCGGAGGGCTTTCGCTCCGGGTTCGTTTCCATTGTGGGACGTCCGAACACGGGTAAGTCCACGCTGACCAATTCCCTGGTGGGCGAGAAGATCGCTATTACCGCTAACCAGCCGGAAACCACGCGTCACCCGGTGCGTGGTGTGGTTCACCGCGAGAACTGCCAGATTGTTGTCGTGGATACGCCCGGTCTGCACAAGCCACGCACGCTGCTCGGTGAGCGCCTGAATGACATGGTTCAGGAGACCTATTCCGATGTGGATCTGGTCGCGATGGTCGTGCCTGCCGACGAGAAAATTGGCCCCGGTGACCGTTGGATCTACGAGAACGTCTCCAAAGGTTGCAAGAACATCATGGGCATTGTGTCCAAGGTGGATAAGGTCTCTCGCGACACCATTATCGAGCGCCTGATTGAGCTGCAGGAGTTGCTCGGTCCGGATGCTGAGCTGGTGCCACTGTCGTCGAAGTCCGGCGAAAACATCAACACGCTGATTGATGTAATGGCTTCCCAGTTGCCGGAGGGACCGCGACTGTACCCAAAGGGTCACATCACCGATGAGGATCTGCACACTCGGATGGCAGAGCTCATCCGCGAGGCGGCTCTCGGCGGTCTGCGCGATGAGTTGCCGCACTCTGTGGCAGTCCAGATTGATGAGGTGCTACCAAGCCAGGACCGCGAAGGCGTCCTGGACGTCCACGCCGTTATCTATGTCGAGCGTTCGGGGCAGAAGTCCATTCTCATGGGGCGCGACGGTCGACGCATGGGCACCACCATTCACAAGGCTCGTAAGGAACTCATCGCGTTGCTTGGTCAAAATGTTTACCTTGACCTGCGCGTGAAAGTGTTGAAGGACTGGCAGTCGGACCCGAAGCAGCTGGGCAAGTTGGGATTCTAAAAAATTGGTCGAGCCGTATCGCGACCGTGCGCTGGTCGTACGCCGCTACGACCTCGGCGAAGCCGACCGCATCATCGTCCTTTTCACCCGCGACCACGGCCTAGTCCGCGGTGTCGCCAAAGGCGTGCGCCGAGCGACGAGCCGCTTCGGCTCCCGCCTGTCACCATTCGTCGACGTGGATGTCAATATCTACCCACGCCGGGGGCTGTCCACTATCGTAGGCGCAGATACCGTGCGCACGTGGGCGACACCGCTTGTCGACGACTATGCGCGCTACACCTGTGCGTGTGCAGTCCTGGACGTCGCCGAACGTATTGTCGGCGAGGAACAAGTGCCGGCTCCCGAATTGTGGGATCTCACCACCCAATCGCTCGACGACGTTGCGGCCGGTCGCCATCGCCCCGATTTGGTATTGACCTCCTACATCCTGCGGGCAATGGCACAGGCCGGTTGGCAGCCAAGCCTCTTTGAATGCGCGGGCTGTGGCAAAGCCGGGCCTCATCATGCGTTTTCTCCCGCGCTGGGTGGAGCAGTGTGCACCAACTGCAGGCCACCGGGCGCAGATACTCCGCCGACCGAGGTTCTGCATCTGATGTGGCAGCTTGCTCATGAGCAATGGGCGGGCATCGATACGTCGTCAAGCGAATTTGAGGGGCGGATGGCGACGGCGCGTACCCTAACGGCGAAGTACCTGCAGTACTACCTGGGCCGCCGGGTGCCGGCGCTGGAACATGTGGATGCTTTTTGGCAGTAAATAGTAGCGGTGGGGCACAATAGGAAGCGTGTTGAATCCTCCTGTACCGCAGCAATTCGTGCCCAATCACATCGCGCTTGTGATGGACGGCAATGGTAGATGGGCCGAGCAGCGTGGGCTCAAGCGCACCGAGGGGCACAAGCGCGGTGAAGCCGTGCTGATGGAATGCGTCGATTCTTGTTTGGAGATGGGCGTTAAGCACCTGTCGGCCTACGCATTTTCCACTGAGAATTGGCGCCGTTCTGTCGATGAGGTCCGATTCCTGATGGGCTTTAATCGTGATGTGCTGCGCCGACGTCGTGATGAGTTGGATTCGAAGAACGTTCGCGTGCGTTGGGCAGGTCGTCGTCCGCGCCTGTGGCGCTCGGTGATTAAAGAGCTTGAGATCGCCGAGGAACAGACGAAGGACAATGACGCGCTAACTCTGTATATGTGCGTCAACTACGGTGGTCGCGCTGAGATTGTTGACGCTGCTAGAGAGATTGCTCGTCAGGCAGCAGCGGGGGAGCTCAGCGAATATGACTTGACTGAGAAGTCTTTCGCACAGTTCCTGGATGAGCCGACTATGCCGGATGTTGATTTGTTCCTGCGTCCGTCGGGCGAGCAGCGCACGTCCAACTTCTTGATCTGGCAGTCCGCCTATGCGGAGATGGTCTATCAGGACAAGCTTTTCCCGGATTTCGGTCGGGATGACATGCGCTCCGCAGTGGTGGAGTACGCCAAGCGCGACCGTAGGTTCGGCAAGGCCTAGAGCCGGTATTTTTTGGGGAGATGAGCCGGGCTACTTCTTCTGGCAGTCCCTGCACAGGCCGAAGACCTCGGCAGTGTGTCCGGTCAGATTAAAACCGTGCTCCTCCGCCAGGCTGTGAGCCCACTGCTCGACGGGTCCGCCAGCGACTTCAACGGTGCTGCCGCAATCGGTGCAGACTAGGTGATGATGGTGGTGGTCACCGCACAGCCGGTAGAGAGCCTCTCCGGAGGCATTGTGCAGAACATCGACAATGTCCATTTCTGCAAGGGACTGGAGCGTCCGATAGACCGTCGTCAAGCCGACCTTGTCCCCACGTTCCGTCAGCGACTTATGAATGTCAGCTGCGGAGCGAAAATTCGGCGCTTCACTCATAATCGACACGACGGCGCGGCGTTGGCGAGTACTGCGCTGGCCGATGCGCGTTGCGGTCGGCCGCGCGGAGGCGTGCGCCCCGGGGCTAGCGGAGGAGCCCGTACCACGTGGGTTTTCGCCAGAACTAACTTCGTGCATATCTTCGCCAGCCATGTAAACGACACTACCCGGTATCGGTTGGACAAGATGCGCTAGAGTATAGGGGAACTTTTAACTGGCCTGTTGGGGTCAGTACATTTTGCTTTTCATTACGTCGTTCGCCGCACGGAACGGGCTGAATCGAGTGTCCGGAAAAGGCGTGTGGTGTGCGATGCGAAGCCATTTATAAGGAGTGGTCTAGACCGTGGCACCTAAGTCAGTTGTCGATACCGTCGCCAACCTGTGTAAGCGCAGGGGATTCGTTTACCCGTGTGGTGAAATTTACGGCGGTACCCGCTCGGCATGGGATTACGGTCCCCTGGGTGTGGAGCTGAAGGAAAACATCAAGCGCCAGTGGTGGAAGACCTTCGTCACCGGTCGTAAGGATGTCGTCGGCCTGGATTCCTCCATTATCCTGCCGCGCCAGGTCTGGGAAGCTTCCGGCCACGTCGCTACCTTCACTGACCCGCTGGTGGAGTCCCTGCATACCCACAAGCGCTACCGCGCTGACCACCTGCTGGAGGCCTACGAGGCCAAGCATGGTCACCCGCCGGCCAATGGTCTGGCAGACGTTCCGGACCCGGAGACCGGTCAGCCGGGCAATTGGACCGAGCCGCAGATGTTCTCCGGTCTGATGAAGACCTTCCTCGGCCCGGTCGACAATGAGCAGGGCCTGCACTACATGCGTCCGGAGACCGCTCAGGGTATCTTCGTCAACTTCAAGAACGTTATGACCACGGCTCGTATGAAGCCACCGTTCGGTATCGGCCAGACCGGTAAGGCATTCCGCAACGAGATTACCCCGGGTAACTTCATCTTCCGTACTCGCGAGTTCGAGCAGATGGAGATCGAGTACTTCGTCGCACCGGACCAGGCGGAAGAGAAGTTCGACGAGTGGGTCGACGCCTGCTGGAACTGGTTCATCGACCTGGGCGTTAACCCGGAGAACATGCGTCAGTTCGACGTTCCGAAGGACGAGCGCGCGCACTACTCTGCACGCACGATTGACTTCGAGTACCGCTTCCACTTCCAGGGCAACGAGTGGGGCGAGCTGATGGGTGTCGCCAATCGTACGGACTACGACCTCGGCTGCCACATCGAGCACTCCAAGGAAGATCTGCGCTACCACGACCAGGTCACCGGCGAAAAGTACGTCCCGTACGTCATCGAGCCGTCCTTCGGCCTGACCCGCGCCCTGATGGCCTTCCTGTGCGATGCCTACACCGAGGAAGAGGTGCCGAACGCAAAGGGCGGCACCGACACCCGTACCGTGCTGAAGCTCGACCCGCGTCTGTCGCCGGTTAAGGTTGCTGTTCTGCCGCTGTCGAAGAAGGACACCCTGACTCCGACTGCTGAGGCGGTCGCGGACAAGCTGCGCCAGCACTGGGCCGTCGATTACGACACCTCCGGTGCTATCGGCCGTCGTTACCGTCGCCAGGATGAGATTGGTACTCCGTTCTGTGTCACCGTTGACTTCGATACTCTCGAAGACAACGCTGTGACCGTCCGTGACCGCGACACCATGGAGCAGGAGCGCGTCAAGATTGACGAGCTGGAGAGCTACTTCGCCGGTCGCCTGGTGGGCTGCTAATGGCCGAAGAAGTTTTTTGGGAATCCTATAGTCTCGGCGACGGCTCCCGGGAAAAATCCGAGCAGACCTGGCCGATTCTGAAGGAAAGCACCGAAATCGGCACGTACAGCCGTGATGAGCAGGGCGATCGCCTCAACACCCCGGAAGGGGAGTGGGTTATTGACGCCTCTGCTAATCACCGTGTTTCCGCCACGCTTCCCGACGGTCGCGTGTTCTCGACCATTGCTGCCGACCGTGACAAGATTTCGCGAGCCAAGCAGCTTTCAGTGACCTTTGCGCCGGATCGCCCCGAAGGCAAGCTGGTGTGTGAGGGATCGACGAACTACGTCATCGAGAATGCAAAGACCGGCGAGAAGTGGGGCCAGTTCACCGGTGCGTCCCGTGGCGTGCGCCACGCAGAGGTGCAGTTCGACACCGACGAAGGCCGTGCGCTGCCGGAAGAGGAGAAAATCTTCCTGGTCTACAGTGCTCGTCGAGTGCTGGAGTCCCGCATGGTTTCCTCAACCTGGATTCTCACTGTCTGCTTGCTCTTGCTGATTGCCTATATGATTTGGGTGTGGATCGTGTAGCAACTATTGCAGACGGCGTCGTTTACGACGAGAACAAGAAGACCCTGTCCGACGGTTGGAGCTGTCAGGACGGGGTCTTTAGTGCTTTTTGGATCACCTCGCCACAAGGGCGTGGTTGGCAGGTGAAAGCCCGCTTTTTTAGCACGAACGCGCTAGTAATGACGAATTCGGACGAGGGGGAGTCTTTCGTCCTCAACAGAGAAGGACGGGGAATTCGTACGGTCTTCGACATCGAGCGCCCAGGCTATGAGCTCGCCCGAATCGTCAGAGAGGATAGCCTAGGCCGCGGGGTATTTGGTGTCTATGCCCAGGAGGGAGACTTCCGGGGGAGTTTCGAAGACTGGCTGATTGCCGCCGCACTGGCGACGTGGTCTGTGGATGGACCACGCCAGATGCGAATCTAGGCGGGAATCTAGAAGCCCATTGTGCTGCCGGAGCCGCCTGGTCGGCTCGAACCTCCGCCGAAACCGCCGAAACCGCCGATACTGCCACCAAAGCCGCTGTTGTTGCTGAGCATGCTGCCCAGCACCATGCCGGCGATCATCGAACCGTTGCTGCCGCCACCGCGGCGCTGATCCTGGTAGCGGCGGATGTCACGGCGAGCTAAGTCAGCGGCCTCAGCGGCGAGCTTGCGCGCACGACGTGCGTAGGCCAACGCCTTTCGCGGATCGTCATTGGCCAAGCCCTGAGCAGAGCCGTAAGCACGCTGCGCCTCTGCGAGGCGAGTGCGAGCCTCAGCGCCAACCACACGGCGGCGGGTAGCAATCAAGTCAGCTGCGGCGCGAATGTGATTGTCGGCATCCTGCATGCTGTGCTGCAAAGTGGCGGTAGCGCGGGCGAACGACGCGGCCTTGTCTCGAGCGGAGTCCAGGGCTTCGTCGAGCAGCTCATCGGCATCGGTCAGTGCGGTCCAGGAACTCAGTGGATCCGATTCGGACTTATTGGCTGCCACGCCGAGTGCTTCACGGCCTGCTTCGATGGCCGCATTGAGACGCTCGCGGTTGATGTTAGCGCCTTGCGGTGCCGACATCAGGTGCGAGGCCTCATCGATTTCACCGCGGACCTCGGCGATAAGGGAAGCCAGTCCAGCGACTGCAGCGTGAATATCGCTATCGGCGTGTTCAATGGCCTCCAGAAGACTCTCTGCCTGTGTGAGCGCAAAGTCGGTGGCCGACAGTGCATCAATCAGACCACCTTGCTCACCGGCGGGCAGGTCAGCCATGCGGCGGGCCTCAGTCATTGACTGGTCAGCCTGATTAAGGTGCTCCGTGGCCATGTCGATATTGTCGGTCACAGAGCTGAGCATCTGCTCTTCGTAACGTGCGCGCAGACCGTCGAGAATTTCGCCGGCACGCGGCATACGAGAGCGCAGCTCGACACTTCGCTGAGTGAGCTTCGAAATGGTCGCTTCAGCATTCATCAACTCCTGGCGGAGTTTCTGGAAGTTTGCGGCCTCGCCGTCGAGCTGGTCATCCGCTACACCACAGGTGGAGATAATCTCCAGCAGGACACTGCGGCGCTCGATTTCGTCGGATACGGAGCCGTCGTCAAGCTGTTGGCGAAGGGTGAATGCGCGCTCGAGCGTCGACTGGGAGTGCTTCAGTGCGTTGTCGAAGCTGCGGATGCGCTCGGTACCGAATTCGGCGCGAGCGAGGTCGAGCTCAGTGCTGGCCTTGCGGATGGACTCATCGGTACTGACAATCTCATCGCGCGCAAGAACATCGAGCGAGCTGGTACTCAGCGAGTCCAGCGAAGAGACATCCCTGGGGTCGATGTTGCGGCCACGAGCAATCTCTTCCTCGTCGCGCTTCTTCTTATTGCGACGGCCCACGGCCCAGGTGGTGCCACCGACAACGGCGGCACCACCGAGGCCGGCGCCGAGTGCCCACCCACCGGCGGAGCCGCTGCCACCGCCTGCCTCGGCGATGGCAGCTTCGCCCGCAGCCGCCCAGTTGTCGTCCTCTAACAACTGCCCTTGAGCTGCGCTGTTGACGGCTTCTGCGTTGCTGGGGAAGGAGTTGCCGACGAAAGCGCCTAGGTTGCGGTCTTCCACAGCGACGACCAGGACACCGCGGTTGTCAGCAGCGCCGAGGTGCTCCCAGGCCTGCTGCGCCCATTGCTCGCCCTGAATGCCGTCGAAGCTCTTGATGTAAAACACCGAGAACAGGAGCCGCTTGTCGGTCTTG
>NZ_KV836270.1:322048-328513 GCF_001838295.1 Corynebacterium sp. HMSC074C04 | reverse complement strand
ATCTGCTCCTTTAAGCGAGCCTTTTCGACACCGCTCAGCACACCTGCGAGATCGTCCACGTCACCTGACGCATCCGCCGGTGCCTCGGCGTGCGCCAGGGATGTTGACGGTGCGAGTGCCAGCAGCGATGCGGGCGCATGAACCGGCGACTGTGTCGGCAGTGCAGTTGTGATGAGCGGCATGCTCAGGCCGAGGAAAACACCCGATGCGGCAAGGTAAAGGGGGCGAAACACGCGATTCCTGTCAGACATATCTACAAGGATACGTAACAATAATTACGTGGCCGGTAAATTTTCGTATTCATCTTTTGAACTCGCTCGTATCGTCGAGGAGTCTCCGAAGCAGTCATTGCTGCCCGGAGTGCAGACCTTGGAAACCCACCGGGCGGCGTTTGCACGAGATCGCGCTCGCGTCCTGCACTCCGCAGCGCTGCGCAGGCTGGCTGACAAAACCCAGGTTGTGGGGCCAGGGGAGGGCGATACTCCGCGCACACGCCTGACTCACTCGCTGGAGGTCGCGCAGATTTCCCGTGGAATCGCCAGCGAGTTGGGTGCAGATGAGGATCTCGCGGAGCTGGCGGGCCTGACGCATGACATCGGGCACCCGCCGTATGGCCACAATGGCGAGCGCGCCCTCAACGAGATTGCTGCTGGTTGCGGAGGGTTTGAGGGCAACGCTCAGACGCTGCGTATTCTCACTCGCCTAGAGCCGAAAGTGCTCGATGGTACAGGTGAGCCCTGTGGACTCAATCTCACGCGGGCGGCGCTCGATGCGGCTTGTAAGTACCCGTGGACACCAATCGGTCCCGATGGTCAGCTCCGCCACAAGTACGGGGCCTACCAGGAAGATGCCGCGATTTTGCAGTGGATTCGACAGGGCGTTCCGCACGGCAAGCAGTGTCTTGAGGCGCAGATTATGGACTGGTCTGACGATGTCGCCTATTCTGTCCACGATGTCGAGGATGGCATCGTATCTGGCCGCGTTGATCTGGGCGTTCTGTGGGACACAGTGGAGCTGGCCGCGCTCGCTGACAAGGGCGCTGCCGCATTTGGTGGCGATCCAGCGGAGCTCGTCGAAGCTGCCGGGCGTCTTGCCAGCTTGCCGGTGGTATCAGCTGCGGCGTCCTATGATGGTTCGCTGCGCTCGCTGGTTGCGCTGAAACGTATGACCTCGGAGTTGGTCGGCCGTTTTGTCACAGCTTCCGTCGCGGGTACGCGTGCTGCCTCCGGATCGACGCTTCCGCTCGGGCGTTACGACGCGGACCTCGCCGTGCCCAGCTCGATTCTGGCGGAGGTCACCATGCTGAAGACCATCGCCGTGCTGTATGTGATGGATCTTCCGCGTCATATTCGCCGTCAGGAGCGTGAGCGCGATCGCCTTTTCCGGGTGGCTGAGTATCTGCAGGAGGGGGCTCCGGGAACGCTTGATCCGATGTTCCAGTGGCTCTACTCCCGGGCGGAGAGTGACCAAGCGCGGCTGCGGGTTATCGTTGATCAGCTAGCGTCGATGACGGAGTCGCGTGTAGAGCGGCTTGATCGCCAGATTGCTGGTGTGGCCGTGGCGTGGGGATAGTTGTCTAGTCCTCCGCGTCTGGAATTTCGCAGAAGCTCTCGTAGTGGTCGTCGGTGTAGTACCAGACATCCGGGTCATTTTCGGAACCGCCGCCGACAACGATGCGACGTGCGCCGCGGCTGGAATTACCCGGTGTGGTCACGGTGTATTCGCGGTAGTAGTCACCGCGCTGCCTCGGCAGGCGTCCCTCGTAGTTGCCGAAGTGCTTGCCGTCGTGCTGCGAATAGATGTGGTCCTGGTCGGTCAGGATGCGGTCGATAACATCGTCGGCCTCCTGCGGCAGGGTATCTACTGCGCAGGTGGCGCCCTTGGCGCCAGTCTTGTTGCTGCCCGAATTAGTGCCAGGCTTCGGACTCGATTTCGAGCTGGGCGCAGCGGAAGTCTGCGATTCGGAATTCTGCGACCCCTGTGAGTTCTCGGATGCCGTAGAGTTCTGATCTCCGCCATCGAGCCCCAGATAGCTACCAGCTAGCACCAGGGCGGCAGCGCCTACGCCGCTCGCAATCTTCTTCCACTCAGCCATGGCTAGTATCTTTCCATATCTGTTGCCACCGGAACGTTTTTGGGTTGGGCGCGGGCGGCTCGTCGTTAAGCGAAACCTCTACGGCGGAGTCGATTGGACGGGTTGGGTAAGGTTATTTTCATGGCTAGGGGAAGAATTCCGGACTCCGATATCGCGGCGATCCGCGAGCGGACTCCGATTGAGGAGATCGTTGCGGAATACGTGAACCTCAAACCGGCTGGCGCGGATTCTCTGAAAGGGCTTTCGCCTTTTAAGGACGAGCGCACGCCGTCGTTCCACGTACGCCCCAATCATGGCTATTACCACTGCTTTTCCACTGGCAAGGGCGGTGATGTATTTAGCTTCCTCATGGAGATGGAACACCTGTCTTTCCCGGAGGCTGTCGAAGCCTGTGCGGAGAAAATTGGCTTCCACATTAACTATGAGGGCGGCGGCACAGGTCGTCGCGAGGAACCGGGAACCCGACAGCGTCTCATCGCCGCAAACCGCGAGGCACAGAAGTTCTACCGCGAACAGTTCTCCACGCCAGCGGCAGCACCCGCGCGAGAGTTTCTGGAAAACCGTGGATTCACCGCCGAGCACGCGGCACAGTTCGGCTGTGGCTACTCGCCGGCCGGCTGGGACACTCTAACCAAGCACCTGCAGCGTCTGGGCTTCAGCTTCGAAGAGCTGGATAAGGCGGGTCTTTCCAAGATGGGGCGGATGGGGCCGATCGATCGTTTCCACCGTCGTCTCATGTGGCCGATTCGCAATATGTCCGGCGATGTCATCGGCTTCGGTGCCCGCAAGCTTTTCGACGATGACAACCTGGGCAAGTACATGAACACTCCCGAGACCATGCTGTACAAGAAGTCCAAGGTGCTCTTCGGCCTGGATTTGGCCAAGAAGGACATTGCCGCTGGCCACCAGGCCGTGATCGTTGAGGGCTACACCGACGTCATGTCCATGCACGCCTCGGGTGTGACCACGGCCGTCGCGTCCTGTGGTACCGCTTTTGGCGAGGAACACCTCCAGCTGCTGCGCCGTCTCATGCTCGACGACAACTTCTTCCGCGGCGAACTCATCTACACCTTCGACGGCGACGAGGCAGGGCAGAAGGCCGCCATGCGCGCCTTCGAGGGGGAGCAGAACTTCACCGGCCAGTCATACGTCGCGGTCGCGCCGGACGGCATGGATCCGTGCGATTTGCGCCAGAAGAAGGGCGAGGCCGCAGTGCGCGATCTCGTCGCTTCACGACGGCCATTGATCGAATTTGTCCTCCGCACGCTTCTGGCCGACTACGACCTGACCACCGCTAATGGCAGGGTCTCCGGGCTGCGCCGCGTGGTGCCTGTCCTGGCCCAGCTCAAGGACGCGGCGCTGCGCGATGAGTATGCCCGCGAAGTTGCCGGCTGGATCGGCTGGAATGATGAGGCCGAGCTGGGACAGCGTGTCCGCGAGGAGGCCAGTCGGCCACAGAGCGAAAAACGCACTCCCTACCAGCGTCGCCAAGAAGAGGCCCGTGCCCGCGAAGAGGTGGAGGAAGCGCGGCGCCGGCGCAACTCGGCACTGCCGTATCCAAATCCGCGGGACCCTGTGCTCTATGCGCAGCGTGAGGCCCTCAAGCTGGCAATTCAGGAGCCCGCCACCACCGGCCCGGTATTCGATGCGCTCGCACCCGAGACCTTTGGGCATCCGACCTACCGAGCGGTATTCGACGCCATCATGGCTGCAGGTGGTGCCTGCGGGGAAGCGGCCACACAGCCACATAGTTGGGCGACCGCAATTATGGATCAGGCGCGGGAGGACGTCGTCAAGCATCTCGTGACTGAGCTGGGGGTGGAGCAAATCGCTGTCGATGCGGAGACGCTGCGCCCGTATGCGCAGGCGATTCTGGCGCGACTGCAGGAAGTGTGGGTCGGTGACCAGATTGCACAGCTGAAAGCGATGCTCTCGCGGATGCGCCCCTCAGACGACGAAACCGCCTACAACACGCTGTTCGCGGATTTGCTCGCGATGGAGCAGTACCGCCGCGAACTGCAAGCAGAGGCGGTCAAGGTTGTATTTGAGTAGCTAGTGGCTAGCAGTTTCTAGGCGCCAGCCACCCGTCAGCAGCTAGCGACTAGTAGCCGCGGCGAATCCACTCTTCCAAGTGTGGAGCCTCGCGACCAATCGTCGTGTGATCGCCATGACCCGTGCGGACAGTCGTTTCCGCAGGCAGGGTCAGCAGGTTGTCGCGGATGGAGTTAATAATCGTGTCGAAATCCGAGTAGGACCGGCCGGTCGCTCCAGGACCGCCGGAAAACAGCGTGTCACCCGAGAACAGCTCCGCGGCCTCCGGCACGTACAGACAGCACGAGCCAGGGGAGTGGCCCGGAGTGTTAATAATGACAACTTCCGTGCCCGCAATCTCCAGGCGCTGACCGTGTGCGAGGTCCTCGTGCGCCAGGTTCGGCCAGGACTGCTCCCACAGCATCTGGTCGCCCGGGTGGACCAGCAGGGGAGCGTCGAGCTTTTCCTGCAGCTCAGGTGCCACAGTGATGTGATCGTTGTGTGCATGGGTGCACACGATGGCCTTTACCTTGCGGCCATCCACCGCATCAATAATTGGCTGCGCCTCATGCGCCGCATCGATGACAATGACCTCACGGTCGTCGCCGAGCACCCATACGTTGTTGTCTACGTCCCACGTGCCACCGTCGAGCGAGAACGTGCCCGACGTGAGAACGTGGTCGACTCTCAAATCCTTGTTCACAGCGTCACCACCGATCGCAGTACCTTACCGGCCTTCATAGTTTCGAAAGCCTCATCAACATCTTCAATGCCAATGCGCTCCGTTACGAAGCCCTCCAACGGCAGGCGGTTTTGCAACGACAGATCTACCAGCATCGGGAAGTCCCGCTCCGGCAGGCAGTCGCCGTACCAGGACGACTTCAGTGCACCACCGCGGCTAAACACATCCGCCAGCGGGATGTCCAGCTCCATCGTCGGCGCCGGAACGCCGACCAGAACAACACGTCCAGCCAGGTCACGGGCGTAGAACGCCTGCTTGTAAGTTTCCGGACGGCCGACCGCATCAATCACGACGTCAGCACCGAAACCGTCGGTAAGCTCACGCACTCGCTTAACGACGGGATCCTCTTCCCCGGTGCCCTTATCGCTCTTAGTCAGCTCCGCAGAGTTAATGGTCTCGGTCGCGCCGAATTCGCGGGCGGTGTCGAGCTTCTCATCCGAGATATCGATGGCAATAATCGTGCTAGCGCCAGCCAGCTTGGCACCGGCGATAGCGGCGGTACCAACGCCACCGCAGCCGATGACGGCTACTGATTCACCGCGCTTGACCTCGCCGGTGTTGATGGCCGCACCGATGCCGGCCATGACGCCGCAGCCAAGCAGACCCGCAACGGCCGGATCGGCTGCCGAATCGACCTTGGTGCACTGGCCCTCGTGGACGAGGGTGGCATCCGCAAAAGCGCCGATTCCAAGTGCTGGGGTGAGGACGGTGCCGTCGTCAAGCGTCATGGGCTTGGAGGCGTTGAAAGTGCTAAAGCAGTACTGTGGCTCACCACGCTTACAGGCGCGGCACTCGCCACAGACGGCGCGCCAATTGAGGACAACGAAATCGCCGACGGCAACATGCGTGACCTCTTCGCCAACCTCGGAGACTACGCCTGCGGCCTCGTGGCCGAGGAAGAACGGGTACTCGTCGGCGATATCGCCGTCGCGGTAAGCCAGATCGGTATGGCACACGCCGCAGGCCTGGATGTCAACAATGACATCGTTCGGGCCCGGGGATGGGATGTGGATATCTGTAAGTTCTACCGGTGCACCCTTCTCGCGTGCGATAACACCGCGAACAACGCGTGCGGTTTGCTCGGTGTTTTCGGTTCCGTTGGTTTGTTCAGACATAAGTCCCATCGTATGAACGCGGTACGAAAAGTGCATGATGGAAAGCGTTTTCAGTACTGCTGGGGGCTTCGTTGGGCTGTGTGAGATTGCGTGGATTGTGTGGATTGCACGGATTGTGTGGTTTCAAGAACTCACAACAATGTCATGGCCGATGGGAATAAGATGCCTAAATGAACCTCTGACCTGGCGATTTGTGAGTTTCAAGGGGTCTGGGTAAAGTATCTATCCGTCGCAAGGAACGGTGTGGCCGAAGTATGGTTTAGCTAGTTCTTGGCGGTGAGTATTCCTCCATAGCTCAATGGCAGAGCATTCGACTGTTAATCGAAGGGTTGCTGGTTCGAGTCCAGCTGGAGGAGCAATTAGGCCAGGTCAGAGAGTTTTTCTCTGGCCTGGTTTTTCGTTTAAGAAGACGAAGAAGACAAAAAACAGACAGAAAATAATCCAAGCCCTAGGAAAGTCGGAAAAGTGTAACGCTGTCTCGG
>NZ_KV836270.1:308024-321948 GCF_001838295.1 Corynebacterium sp. HMSC074C04 | reverse complement strand
GATGTCTCAAAGGTTGTTCTTGCTAGCCGAACAATATTGGGCAAAGACCTCACTGGCTACCGGTGACGCTTACCTCCCTCGCGTCACGGCAGTGAGGTTTTACTTTTATCCAATACAGGATGTTGAGAGAAATTTTCCTAGCGGATGGACTTCGTGCACTCGTGGGGCTTACCCTCGTTGACCTGCGCAAAACCCCTGTTCGCAAATCGATTCTAAGCGGTTAAATGACAGGAGCACGTACCCTAACACCCCTTAATCGCTTACAAGGCGTTCTAGCGCATCGCCCAAAATGGCCAATAGTTAGTCAGCTGGATCTACAGCACGTAAACCCACATACCGGCCACTTGCGCCATACCGAGCACGTTCCCGCTTCTCGTCCGCTTCGTCAGCTGCAGCGTACTGGATACGCAAACGGGCACGGTCTTCAGCCGTCGAACCAAACTTCGCAGTGCGAAGTCTAAGTTCTCCAGCAAGCTTTATCTCACCAGACCAGAACGCTCCGTGAATCGCGGCGGTGTCCATAAGTTCCGACCAGTCCGACGCGCGGAAACCTGCCGCTAATGGATCGCGTGACCAACGGCGCCACCACTCCAGGGTAATTTCCGGCCACGGCTCACCACCTGGCATCGCGTCCGGTAACGCGGGCTGGGGAACTGGATTGGCTTCAATCACGCGGGTTGGAAAAGGGTCTTTGTTTCGTCGTGCTCGTAAGTGAGCTGGCTTAGGAGGTCGACCACGGCCACCCATAAGAAATCACCTGTCCTTCATTGTGAAGCTGTCAAAAGTTGTTCTGATAAATCTCTGGCGCGTGTAACGCTCAATGCCAGCGCGTCGAGTACCGGCAGACTCGGCCACGGGGCGGAAAAAGACATGAAGACCACGGCCACTAACCGACCGTTCAACGAACAGAATCGGCTCCGTCATAGCGTTGACGTAATCGCTTGCCCACGGCGCCACGACGTCCCCGTCGAAGCAATTGTCAATGTCGATACATCCGAGACCGCTACCAAGCATGACTCCAAAGCCGTCTCCAGCCGTTGACGCCTGAACTTCAGCAAACGTCGACCAGGTTCCGGGATTAGTGGAAGACGCGGGAGATCCACACGGCATGATTGGTCGCTTGCCCTCAGCCCGAACCCAGCGGCGCTCACTGCGAAACTCACTCAATGGTTGCCGAGCTTTCCTAGCTCGATGAGCTCGCTGCCTACAGGTAGCCGAGCAGAACCTCGGCGTGATGCCACGGCGATTAGTGGCATCAAACTCCTGTCCACACTGCTCGCATATCACCTTCATGCCTCTAATCTTACCCTAAAATGTCACGACTTAATAGTGTGACCAGCAGAAATAGAGGGTAAAGAAAGAACGGTCACCACAGACAAGACAAACTCCCCAACCCACCAAAACACCCCAACCAACCCCCAAACACCCACCACAACACCACACAAACACCCAAAACCACCACAACAACCCGAAACGTGGAATTCGTACCCAGCCCTAGCGCCTACGCCTTTGGGGGGCTTCGGCTGGCCGTGGGGTGGGGGATAGCTCCCAGGGTCTGCTTTGTCGGATGTTTGTCCGTGGATGCTGTTCCATGCTGGGTTGGTTTGTCCTGGCGCGGGTCTTGTGGTGGTGCCCCAGCGGGTTAGTGGTGCTGGGGCTTCAGGGGGGGGCTTAGTTGTCTTCGAGTCGCTTCTTGATTTCCCACATGGTGAATGGCTTCAGGTTGCCGACTCGGATTAGTGGAGGGTTTTCTGAAGGTCGTGTGATATCGCGGGTGATTTGGGTTTTCAGGACATTCCAGTCGGCGGGGATGCCTAGGCGGTCTAGTAGGCCGTTGTGGGTCTCGAGGTGGGTCTTGTCTAGGGGTAGGCCGTCTCGGTCGAAGTCGGTGGTGTCCTTGTGGGCGGTGGCGATCAGGTAGGTGGGCTTGTACTTGAGTCGGCCATGATTGAAGACTAGGCCGTCAATGAACTTGTGGGCTTCACGGGCTGCTCGGATCTGGTTCAGCGTGCGTCGTGCGTGCTGTGTGTCTCCAAGTTCTCCGTCTTCACGCCAAAAGAAGTCCGTTCGCTTGTTCGTTTTTCCGTCTTGTCGTTCTTGGTCTTCGTTGTTGATTGTTCCAATCACTGTGAAGAAGTCCATTCCGAAGATGCCTTGCTTTGGTGTGATCTCTCCTAGGAATAGGTCAATCGTCTTCTTCAGTTCTTTGCCTTCGACGAACTCTTGGTAAGTCTTCAGCTCCTTTGGTGTTGCTACTGCTGCGACTGTTGAAGGATCAGGGTCGGCGGTGCCCCACTTGTCGGCCACCTGCTGCGCTACGTTGTTGTAGTGGTGCCAGTGGGCTTGCACGTCAGCGAGTGCTTGGTCGACGCCACCGTCGTTCTTCCATTCGGTTGCGACCTGGTAGACGGCTTGCTCGGTCTGTCGCAGGCCGTCTTCCATGTAGCTGATGACGCCTTGGTGCTTGTTGTAGGCTTCAGCTTCTTTGGTGAGTGTCTGGAGGTCGAGGGCACGGTTAGAGGTAAGAAGGTCAGTGGCGGCCGTGGGGAGGTTGTAGGTCTCGGCCAGGGTGCTCTTCAGTGCCTGGATGCGGTCAAGGAGCCGGGTTAGCGGCTCGAGGGTGGTGTCGGTGGCTCCGGCGTTGTGGGCGGCGGTAACGAATCGCCTTATCTCCATTGGCTGCATTAGTGCTTCCTTTCCATGTAGTTGAGAAGTTGTTGCTTGCTCCAGACCCACACCCCGGCTCGCTTGATAGCCCCGGTATCCTTGGCTAGGCGTCGTGCTTGCCGTGTTGATACTCCGAGTAGTTGGGCTGCTTGCCGGGTGCTGATTGGGTCTGTGACTACTCGTGGGTAGTGTCGCAAAGGTGCTTGTGGTCGGACGTCCGTGTGTCCGGCTAAGGCCAGGGCTCCGATGTCGGAGATGATCTGGTCATGGGTGGGGGTTAGTCGGTATCCGTTGCGGCGCATCGTGTGCTTGCCGTGCTGCAGGAGTTCGTAGGCGGCTCTGAGTTCGGCGGGGTCAGAGAGAATGACACCACTGGTTAGTTTCATGCTGCCGTCCCCTTGTGGCGTGTAGGTTCGTCAATCCACATTCCTGCCCAGATTCCTTGCCGGTGGTCTTTGGGGAGTGTTCCTGCCGTGGTTGTGCATTCTGTGAGGACAGGGCATTGACGGCAGATTGAGCGGGCTTGGTGGTGGCGGGCTTCGCGCTGCTCCTTCGATTCGCCGTTGACGTCGCTGTCGAACAATGGTGAGTATCCAGCGCATGCGGCTCCGGCTAGTGATGCGTCACGGATAGGCAGGAGTCTTTTGGGGAGCTGTTTGGCGGACGGGAACTTATTCACAGTTGGTATCTCCCCGCTCTTCGAGAATGTCCGCGATCCCGTTCGTGAGTTTCACGGCATTGGCCGGGGGGACTGATATGGCGGTCTTGGCTCCCAGGAACTGAATGAAAATGTTGCCGGGGCGCTTAAGGTCTGGCTTGACGAGCACCTGCAGACGCTCGCCATTGACGCGGTGAGCGGTGACTCGGAATTGGCTCATTGTTAGAAGATTCCTATCTTTAGCGTGTGAATATCTGTGGCGAGTTAAAGTGCTCAGGAACCGGTTCCCGTAGTTCGCGCTGGTCATAAGGTTTTTGGTCGGTTCCGTACCGGTTCACAAATGGTTCGCGGTTCCCGAAAAGCACTGTTTTTCAGTTTCTAGGCGGCCGTCTTCACGAACTGCCGAAAATCATTGATAGGTTTAACCCCAACGAGGTAGCGGCGGCGTGGAGCGTCCTTGTCGTAATTCCCGTTCTCATCCAGATTGGTGTTCTTGTATTGAATTTCCGGGTAGGCGGCGGTGAGATCTTGCGCCAGGGACTCACGGTTCTTGCTTGCGCGGCCTTCAGCTTCAGCCCACGTATGGTAGTGCTTCAGAACCTTCGACATCTCCATGAAGTCGGACGCCTTGCCGGTGACCTCAAAGCAATTGCCCTCGTCGACGAACACCTGCAGCGGGTTCGACAGCTCGCTGAAGGTGGTCTCAAAGTCGGCGCCACTTGCCGGTTCGGTGAACGTGCCCTGTTTCTGAAGCTGCTCGTAACCGGCCAGAGCCCAGTTGAAGATTCCCGGCAGCTCGGCCGTGAGCTTGTCCTTTAGATGCGGATCTTGCTCGTCCGGCTTGAAGGTGCGAATCATCTTGATAGTCAGGAACCTGGTTTGAATGGCGCCACTGGAGTCCGGCAGACGTGGCACCTCATTGGAGACCAGCACAAGACGAGTGTTTAGTCGGCCGGTCCAGTAGTCCCGGTTTTTCCGGTTGACCGAAACAGTGTCGTTTGCGACTAGGTTCAGGAGTCGCTCGGTGGCCATGCTGTTAACCTTCGCGTTCCCGCGCGCGTCCTCCAGCACGGTGACGGACTTGCCGATGAGTGAGGACAGCCCAAAATCGCTTGCCAGGTCGCGCAGCGTCGTGGTGGCAACATTGTCTGTTCCGACGAGCTGCTGGAGCATGTAGGAGATCGTGCCCTTGCCGCCGCGCTTAGCGCCGATGAGCGCAAGGAGCTTGTGGCGCGTCGTGTCACCTGTGACCAGGACACCGGCGTACTGCTGAAGTGCTTCGATGCCTGCAGGGTCGTGACCAAGAACTTCGTTTAGGAACTTCGTCCAGCGGGGACATTCTGCGTTCTTGTCGTAGGCGAATGGCAGTGACCATGTGGTGAACAGGCTCGGGTCGTGGTCTTCGAGCTGTTTGGTCTCGAGATTCAGCAACCCGTTTTCCGTAGCGATCATGGAGGTTTCTGGAGTGTTCCTGGTTCCTTCCATGCGGAACGGTGGGGTAGCAGTATCGTCTCGCTCGGTCAGAATTGCCAGCGGTTCGAGAACATCTGTGACCTTCGCGCGGTTTGGTGACCAGTGAGCCGGTAGTCCCTTGCCGTTGATGTAGATGCACTGCTCCAGTCGTTCATAGACCGGTCGGCGGACTCCTAGTTTGTTGGTGTACTCCTGCCAGCAGGTGCCGGTGTAGCGCCAGAATGCGCCACGCCAGTACACAAGAAGCGGCTGTTCTCCTGGTGCCGTGAAGCAATCAAAGATAAGGCTTCGTGCCACGCTCATAGGCTGCGTTGGTTCCGGGTAGACATTCCAGTTCTCCGGCTCTTCGAGCAGTCCTTCCTTGATTCGTTCCACAACATTCATGGAGTTGAAAGTGTTGGTCATGCTGCGACCTCCCCGGCAGCTCGGCGGGCGCTATTAATCGTCCGCATGATCTCCGGCTCCGGCAGGCCAGCGCACGCGGCGGCCGAAGCTAATTCTTCGTCAATGTTCAAACCGCGCCGGAATGCAATAAATGCGGATCTGTTCAGTGCATCATTGCGGGTTCCTGGCGCGGCGTTTGCTACGTCCTGGATTAGTTCAGCTGCTCGTCCTTCCTTGTCGATTAATGGTGTTGGTATGCGTGCCGGTCGTGCCGGTGGCCGGAAAACTGCGCGGTGTAGATGCGCCGGCAGTACCGGAAGATTCTCTGGAAGTTGGAACTCTTGCACCACGTATTCGCGGCCAGTTTTCGGGTGGATACTGCCTGGCATAACCAGGTAGCCCCTCCTGGTTTTTATGTCGATGCCTTCTCCGGCGGTTTTGTTCACGGCGGACTTATGTGGCAGTTGGAACCACACGTGCAGGCCACCCGATCCGGTGCGTGTGATAAAAGTCTTCGGCAGGCTCTTACCTCGGTTGAGGTTGCGCCATGTTGTATCACCACCGTGGCGGGGGTCGATGTCGAGCACGACAACGTTTGCGGCGGGTCGGGCTCCAATGTTGGCGCTTGGCCAGCGTGTCCACCATGATTCAATCTGTGATTGGTCGGCGGTGGCGTCCTTGTGTCCGTGGCGGGTTAGTGGTGCTTTTCCTTTGAGGGGAAATACTTCAAATCCCCAACTAGCCCACGTCGCGGCATCTGCGTATTGCTGTGACAAAACGCAATCCTCCTAGTATCGAAAATCTCCAATTGCGTCACACTGTTTCCTTGCTTTCTCCAAGCGAGCTCGGGTATTAAATTGTTCAGCCAGCCATAGTTGGAAAACTCCTTGTGGGGTTTCCGCTCCCGGTCGGAGAATCGAACTCCGTCAATGAACCGTTCCGGGATGCCGTGATGTTTCGTCACGGACTTTTGTCACACCTGCGTTTTAGGCCGCTATTGGGGTAGGGCGGTGGTGTGGAAAATCGCTGCAATCTAGGCGCTCCAGGAGGTCTGTCATGTCGAAGACGAGTTCCTTGTCGGCCTGCTCGAGCAGCTGGTCGCAAATAATGGAGGTCACTTTTTGACCTCCCAACGGTCGGCCATGTCGAGCGCCATATCTGCCGGAATGAGGAACTTCGGCCAGTGGCCTTTCATCTCTTTTTCGAGTTGCTTCATGTCCCGGCAAGCTGGGCAAGGGTAGTACTCGACGGACAGCGGTACGCCGTTGCTATCAACCTTCACGGGAGTTACCCACTGGCGGGCAATGAAGTGGCCACATGCGGCGTGGTCGCCTGCCTCGGTCCGGCGGACGATGCTGTGAGCAGCTCGGCGGCGTGGCCTTTTCGATTTAACATCCGCGCGTTGCTCGGAATTGTGTTCGAATTTTGTGGTATTCTGGTTTTGCATCGGTTAAGACTCCTAGTTCTGATGCGTCCTGGCTTCGGAATGAGAACGGCGCCTTGCAGATCCGGTACTGTAGGGCGCTTTTCTTATGCCTACCCTTCCAAGGCGGCTTCGGCCTGCTGAATGAAAAACTCCAGATCCTCCCACACTGGATCTACAGCGCTAATTGCGCTAAGAACTCGGCTACGCAGCGGATAGTCCTGATTGAAGCTAGAAGCGTTAACCACGTCCCAATGTTCCGGGTACGCGTAGGTGCTTGCCCCAAAACTTGTCATGGCTTCGGCAACCTCCTTCAGTGCCTGGATATCGTCACGTGAGAGCGGCGCCTTTGGAAGGGTGGTGTTGTAGTCATTTAGCCACTCTGCAATGTCCTTTTTGGCGAACTCTTCAGCCGTGAGGTTCTTGCAGCGCATGAAATGAACAAAGTCTTCAGCCATGGCGCGGTCAGTGAACCCGCAGGCTTGCCCCTCGATGTTTACCTCGTATCGGTAAACGGCGAAGTCGTACTCGGTGAAGTGCGAGAACTGATGGGTCAGGGAAATGTCCACAAGCTTCTTCATTGTGTTGGCTCCTTAGTTGTCGCGCTGCTCGGCTGCAGCTAGGAATTCGGCATAGGCGACACGGAAATCAAGAAGGGCTCCGGCCACCTTTTCGTCAGAGTTGGGGTTTAGACCAGCTTCGGCGGCCTTCAGAACCGCAAGTCCAAGGGTGTATCCACAATCACGCTGAAACTGTGCAAGTTCCTGTAAATCGGGCTGATGTGACATGGCTTCTCCTTAAGCTGCCTTGGGAAAACGTGGTGTGGCGATCAAGGTCAAGGTTGTTTCCAGAGGTTCGGAACCGTAGGGAGTTATCTCGGAAACGGTTCCCTGGATAATCACCCGAACCTCTCCAGTCGGGTCGGTGTCCACACTTTCGACCGTGAAGTCACGACGTGATCCATTGGCGTGATTCCAGAAATTCACGGTTCCGTCGACGAGTTCCTGCAATGTCCGGTTTGAGCCGGTTTCGACCACAAGCGGCTTCGAGTGCTTAACCGAGTGTGTTCCGGTAATTCGGTGTGAAGACGTGTTGACGGTCGACAGGATGCTGTCGGGCTGCGGGGCACTGTCCTTGTCGGGAATTTCCCCGTTAATCATTCGCAGGTCTATGACGTCGACCAGGGAACTACGGATGTTGTAGTAGTCATCCCGGCTGATGTTGGTGGGGTTGATTGGCTGGCCGTCGACTTCGGAGTCTTTGCGGCTGATTGCCAGGTGGGTGAGGTGGCGGACTGGTTCTAGTGCGGCGCCGGTTGCGTCCGCAATGTCCTTGGCAAGTCCTTCGTATGTTAGTGGCATCGGTTTTCTCCTGTTTATGCGGCGTCGGCCGGTAGTTCGTCCAGTCCGAGGAAGTCCAGGAGTGGGCGGGCGGGGATGATGTAGCGGCCGCCAATCTGATGCGCTGGTGTTGGGAAGTTTCCGTCTCGGATTGCGCGGTAGACACTTGACTGCGACATGCCGAGTAACGCGGCGGCGGTAGGAACTGTGACTGTAGAGGTCATAACTTGGCTCTCCTAGGTGGTAGTCTTGTTAGCAATTAACAGAAACAAACGAACAGTGGTGTTCATTGCTAACAAGTCAATATTGACATGATGACGCTAGAAGTGACAAGTCAATATTGACAAACTAGGGTGTGGTGTTTGTCACATGTCTTCAAACTCGGTTGATAGGACTCTTGCTAGAAACCTTCTCTATCTGCGCGAATCGCGTGGAATGAGTCGAAAAGAACTAGCAGAAAGGGCGGCTATTCACGGTGCAGAATTTTCCGAAACGGCAATCAGACGCGCGGAAGATGCAAAACGGCCAATAAGGGCATCGGAGCTTTTTGCCCTAAGCCAGGTGTTTGACGTCGAGGTGAGTAACCTAATGCTCGTCGATATGACCGGACAACACCCGATAGTCCAAGCAGCTGCGCGCCTAAAAGAAACCGAGCAGCACCTTGAGGAGAATCTTCATACGCTAAGTTCAACCATCCCGCAGCTGGCGGAGGCTGTGCATGATCTTGAAGAAGCTGTAGTCGCTTTTGCAGAAGCGAATCACCTAATCGCAGAAGCCCCTCCAGCGGGGATGACCGGGCTCAAGCTTCCGAATGGAAGAATTTCTCTGCCTAATAACCATGTTGAGCGGGTGCTAGATCTGCTGGAAACCGTTCAGCCAATCGAGGAAGCGGCAATGGACCTCTATACGGACAATAACGCTGTCTTTGTGCATTATTCCTGGCACTCTTTTTCGGCTGAAGCTCTAAAACTCATGGGCGGCGGCTCGAATTAGGCCATGGGCGTCAGCGTCGACAGCAACGGTTCCGCTGGTTCCTTGGTTCATATGAACCGTACAAAAACCTATCGTGACCTCTAGGAACCACAAGAACCGGTTCTTACTAACTTTAATCTCTAGGGGAGATAACACTCATGGGGAGAGGTAGACCAGCTACCCCACCTGGCACACACGGCAAGGTCGACATCTGGCAAGAATCACCTGGCAAGTGGAAAGCCTTCACTCGGCTACGCCTTCACAGCGGACGGACAGTAACCGTTCGCGCAACGTCAACCGGCAAAGGTAAGGTCAGCAACCTCCTGGAAGAACGATGCAAGGAGCGGCTGGGAACATTCACGGCGGGAACACTCCGGCCGGAATCAAAGCTGAAAGACCTCCTTACAACATGGTTGGAACAGCACGATGTTTCCGAACGGTCGAAACGAATCTACGCGACCACCATGGATAACCACATCATTCCGGCCATTGGCGAGCTCCGGCTGAATGAGCTCAACCCCCAGGTTCTGCAGGTGTTCATTAACGAGAAGGCGCCAGGCATCGCTCCGACCTGCCGGGCGGTGCTATCGAGCGCGCTGGACTACGCGGTGCGAATTGGCGTCCTGGAAATAACTCCGTGGCGGGCTATCGTCCTGCCGAAAGGTGAGGTCACGGAAGTTGAAGTTCTCACAGGGGATGAACAGAAGGCCTATATCGCTGCTGTGAAGCGGTGGTGTGCTGGCTTCAATGTTGACCAGCCGAAAGATGCCAAGAAACCAGCTGGCAGGAGAGGGCGCGGTGGCGGGGCGGATAAGGTCATTCGGATTATCGCCGGTTCTGGACTGCGAACATCTGAAGCGCTAGGTCTACGTATCCAGGATGTTGATCCGAAGAATCGCAGAATAACGGTGTGTGGACAATCAACGTCAGACGGCAGTCGAACCAAAGTTTTGAAGAATGAGACTAGCCGTTTTTCGCATAGGGTTATCAGCATCACTCAAGATGCTGCCGATGCGATTCAGGAGCAGTTGGATCATGAGCTGGTGCAGTTTTGGGGAGAGCCATTGTTTCCGTCTCGGAGTGGAACTTATCGGACGGCCAATAATCTCAACCGTGATCTGCGTGATGCCACAGTGCGCTTACGTGAGGAACTGAAGCGTGACATTGTGCCAAAGAATTTCCGTTCGACTATTGGCTCGTACATCCGTGACCGGCATGGCGTCGACGCGGCACAGTTGCATCTTGGTCACTCAACTAACCAGGTAACCCAGCAGTATTACCTAGGTGCTCCAGAGGTTGTTGATGATTATCTGGGTGGCTCGAAGTGATATTCGTGGCGGTGTCTTGCGTCCTTGATGAGGTGTAACGCTGGATTACGGAGACAAAAAACAGACAGAAAATAATCAAAATCAATGATTTTTAAGACGCTGGCTAAAAGTAGTTGAACGTTCTACCTGCAGTTTTGACGATGATTGATGTTAAACATAACTGAAAATAGGGACGTTTAGCATCGAAGGGTTGCTGGTTCGAGTCCAGCTGGAGGAGCAATTAGGCCAGGTCAGAGAGTTTTTCTCTGGCCTGGTTTTTTATTCGCAGTGTTAATCCACTAAAACAATCATTAAATATTCGGGCCAAAGGACAAAATTCGTGTCTTTCCCCGACGCGCCCCGGCTGGTTATTGAGGGGTTGGGCCGTGGGAGTGAGCGGTCTATTTTCTATTCCGCCACTTATGGCCAAGTTTCGGGGTCTTGTCGATGGTTTTTCGGCACTTATGCGCACGGTATTGGCCGGGTCTCTCACATGTCGATGAGGTATTCACTTATGGCCACGCTCCAGCGCATCGATAGGTGAATACCTTGGCCACAAGTCGCTGGAGTCTTGGGCCAGAGCGCTGGAGCCGAAAGGTTGCCACTTACTCGCCATTTATGCGGGGGTTCTAGAATCCCAATAGCGCAATGACAAGTGAAGAGGAGCCATCACGGCATCGCGGCAGCACGCCACGTATGGCTCGAAGATGACGTATGGCTCGACAGTAACGTTTGGCTCTGTGTACGCGACCATATGTACACATTTGCGCCACAGGTCACTTTTGGGCCATAGGCGGACAGTTAAGCCATAAGTGGACAGGCGCATAGGAGGCGATGGAGCACTATTTTTTTTGGGGGGGGGGCACAAAGCTGCCCGAGCTAGCCAGTACCTGAGTACTTAGAGACGTGGGCGCTATGAGTTCCCCAGCCGAAGCCGCAGGTGGCGCGGTTGGGCTGGGGCGCGGGGACCGTCGTAAAGCTAAAGGTTAGACCTGATCCAGGAGGTCCCAGAGTGTCGAACTGTGGATAATCTGCAGGTCGTGGGCTTCGGGCGCGACGTTGACGTGGCCGGGCATGAGCGTCACGGACGAATGCGTGTGACCGTGAACGATGCCGGTCCAACGATTAGCGTGCGGAGCCCAGCGGACGGCATTCTTGGACGCGGTCCGATCCATCAGCGTGGGGTAGTGGTTGAAGAGATAGGCCTTCTTGCCCTGTTTAATCTGGAGATTCAGGCTGATGAGGTCAAAGACATTCTGGAAGGCGCCCATCCATTCCATCTGCACCGCAGGCTGGAACTTGGGGTGAATCTGATCGTGGTTACCAGGAGTCAGAATCATGGTGAGGTTGCGCGCTGACTTGACCTCGGCCAGCTTCTCCAGCGCGTAGGTATCTTCGTGGACCGAAATATGGGTTAAGTAGCAAAAAGTGTGTCTGGTCGGCGTTTCGCCGGTGGGCACCTTTTTCCGTTTAGTCCCAATGCGAGTTACTGGCCACGTTTATGACCGGTGGCGTTGGGCCGATCCGAGTTACTGACTGTGGTTATGTCAAAAATGGCCCGGAAAATTGCCTGAAAGTGTCATAAGCTCGCACAGTTTCACATTTGCAGCCCGCAAGTTTCCGGGTTGTCGGTTTTTCTACTTAGCCCACTCTATGCTCGGAGGGTTTTGCGCCTGTGAGCGTAACTCGATTCTCCGTTGGAGGGGGAGAGAGACTCAGTCACGCTGCAGGTCTCCTCACGTAACCTGGGACGCATGAGGCTCGACAATATAACCCGCCCCTTGCTGGCGTCCTTTTTCGCCGCGGTCGCGTGGAGTGTTTTGAGTGGGCTAATCTTGCCGGAGCCCAATCTCGCCTACGACGAAGGAATTGCGTCGTGGATCGTGTCCATGCTGGTCTCAGTAGTGCTGGTCGGAGCAATAGCTGTTTTTGCCGGTGATGGTTCGTCGGCCCGGGGGATGACCAGCGCGCGGAGCATTGTCCCAGCAGCTACCGGCGCAGGAATTGCCGCGCTTGGCGATCTGGTATTCCTATTTCTCACCACGTCGCCCGATGGTCAGGACGGCCTGGTCGTCGCCTATGTCGTGTTCTTCTACATCCCGCTACTTTTTCTCGGCGGATGGGCCGCCAGCGCCGCGATTAATCGGATGCGTAGGTGGTACCGGCAAGTGAAGAAAGAAAGAGAGGCCTAGCTGGCGGCCGTGAGCTAGGCCTCTAAATTTGGAGTCGCCAGCGCCTGGTGCGTCAGGTTAAGGCCGACTATCGAAACCGGCTAGGCGCGGAGGGCGTTTTTTGGGGGCGGGCAAGGCAATTGTCGACACCTTTATCGGACGTGAATCGGAATCGAAAGATTGCCCAGCTCAGAGGGAGCGGATTTTTAGAACAGGCCAGTCGGGTTCTCGTCGTAAGAGACGAGCATGCACTTGGTCTCCTGGTAGTGCTCGAGCATCATCAAGTGATTCTCGCGGCCGATACCGGACTGCTTGTAACCGCCGAAGGCTGCGTGAGCAGGGTAGCTGTGGTAATTATTCACCCATACGCGACCGGCCTGGATACCGCGGGCAGCGCGGTAGGCGTTGTTCTGGTTGCGGCTCCACACGCCAGCGCCAAGGCCATAGATGGTGTCGTTGGCAATTTCGAGAGCCTCTTCCAGGGTCTTGAAGGTTGTTACGGCCAGGACCGGGCCGAAGATCTCCTCGCGGAAGAAGCGCATCGAGTTGTCGCCCTTAAAGATTGTCGGCTCGACGTAGAATCCTCCCTCCAGTCCTTCGGGCTTGGCGACGTTGCCACCGGTGAGGACCTCGGCGCCCTCCTTCGGTCCGGATTCCAAGTAGCCGGAGATCTTGTCCAGCTGCTCCTGGGAGGCCTGGGCGCCCATCTGCACCGACGTATCTAGCGGGTTGCCGGTCTTAATCTGCTTGACGCGCTCGACCGCGAGCTTCAGGAACTCATCAGCGATGTCTTCGTGAACCAGGGCTCGCGACGGGCAGGTGCAGACCTCGCCCTGGTTCAACGCGAACATGGCCAGGCCCTCGACGCACTTTTCGCGGAACGCGTCGTCGGCGTCCATGACATCGGGGAAGAATATGGACGGGGACTTGCCGCCGAGCTCCAGCGTGATCGGAATAATCTTGTCGGACACTGCCTTGTTAATCAGCTGGCCCACGGCAGTCGATCCGGTGAACGCAATCTTGGAAATCCGGTCGCTTGCAGTCAGCGCAGCACCAGCCTCGGTGCCGAGGCCATTGACAATGTTGAGGACGCCGTCAGGAATCAGATCGGCGATGATCTCAGTGAGCATGAGAATCGACGCGGGGGTCTGCTCTGCGGGCTTGAGTACGATGCAGTTGCCGGCGGCCAGGGCCGGGGCGATTTTCCACGCGGCCATCAGGAGGGGGAAGTTCCACGGGATGATCTGGCCGACGACGCCGAGTGGCTCGTGGAAGTGGTAGGCGACCGTGTTGTCGTCGATTTGCGAGATGCGCCCTTCCTGCGTGCGGGTGGCGCCGGCGAAGTAGCGGAAGTGGTCGATGGCGAGGGGGATGTCAGCGGCGAGAGTCTCGCGGATGGCCTTACCGTTCTCCCAGGTCTCGGCGACTGCAATCTTCTCAAGGTTTTCCTCCAGGCGGTCTGCGATGCGGTGGAGGATCAGCGCCCGCTCGGCCGCAGGGACCGCGGCCCAGGAGTCCTTCGCTTTGTG
>NZ_KV836270.1:297869-307924 GCF_001838295.1 Corynebacterium sp. HMSC074C04 | reverse complement strand
GTGTCCACTTACCGCCGATGAAATTCTCGTACTGCTCCTTGTACGTGAAGATTGCATCGGGGGTGTCGGGGTTGGCATAAACAGTCATGTAGACACGTCCTTTCGGTGGGAAAACAACAAACGTACGAGCCAACTTTAAAGTGTGACTTGTGCTACTAGCAACACTTATTTTTTCATCGCCTTTGCGAGCGATGCGATTGCTGCCGACCCTAAATCTGCCCCGACGTCGCCGTGAGAAATTCCAAGATTGCTCGCACACGGCGGTTTTCCTCGCCGGGCTCCAGATGCAGCTTCATAAAGATGTTGGACACGTGTTTCGCCACTGCCGCCCCGGAAAGCACGAGGTCATCGGCAATCTGCTTATTGGACTTGCCTCGTGCCATCAGCTCGAGCACTTCGCGTTCGCGCGCCGTTAAACTGGCTAGCCCCGATTTGCCGGACTGCATCAATGCCGTCGCCACATCAGGGTCAATCACCACGCCACCACCTGCGACGACCTCGAGCGAACCCAAGAAGTCCAGCACCTGGCCAACGCGGTCTTTGAGCAGATACCCGGTCCCGCCACTCGAGCTGCTGCCACTCGAGCCGACCCCAGTACCAACCCCAGCACTACCTCCAGCACCGCCCGGCGAGAACAACTCACGCGCATACGCCGGCGCCACATACTGCGACAACACCATCACATTCAGCTGCGGATAACGCTCGCGCAACTCGACCGCCGCCCGCAGGCCGTCGTCACTCATCTTCGGTGGCATGCGCACATCGGTAATCACCAGATCTGGCAACTCGCCCGTGTCATCAAAACGGTCATCGATGTCCGCCACCAGGCCGTGGGCAGTATCGACCATCGCAATGACTTCATGTCCACGCTTTTCGACGAGCCCCGCGACTCCCTCCCGCAGGAGTGCCGAGTCATCCGCAATGACAATTTTCATTTTTTCTCCGCACCTTTCTTCTCTACGCTTTCCATATCCACGCCTTCCATTTCTCCAATGCCCGATTCCCAGCGATTTAGCATCAAGGGAATTCTGGCTATTACCTGCGTTGGCCCGCCTTCGGGAGAGTGCATGGTCATCGCACCGTCGAAAGTAGCTAGACGCTCTTTCATGCCCCGCAATCCGCGCCCCAACTTCGCACCACCGGGGCCTTGGTCGGTAATTGAAATATTCAGTGTTTGATCTGAGGTGAGCAACACAGAAACAGGGGCATTCGGTGCATATTTCGCCGCATTAGTCAGTACTTCTGCACAGAAAAAATATGCCGCGGCGAGCACGCTTTCCTCCAATTCCGGCAGGGGATAGGGAGTGTGCACAACAACGTGAGGGCCATACCCTTCAGCAATTTCCTCAACAGCCGCTTGCAGACCGCGATCGCGCAACACCTGCGGGTGAATTCCGTGGACTGTTCGTCGCAAAGCACGTAATCCATCCTCCAAATGGCCGCGCGTTTCCGACAGGAGCTGCATTAGTTCCTCATTGCCAGTCTTGGATGCCTCTAATTCCGCAAGTCCTAATTTCATTGAAGCCGCAACAATGTATTGCTGAGCTCCGTCGTGGAGGTCATTTTCGATGCGGCGACGTTCAATCTCAAAGGCTTCGGCAATTGTTCGTCGTGAAGCGGTAAGTTCGGCGATGCGGGCGGCGGCGGATTCCTCGTAGCTGCGTTTATGCGCTTTTTCGCGGCGGTTCGCGCCGATATATTTGCGGAAATAATCCTTCAGCTCCATAGTTTCCTATGGTACGAAAGCTCTGTGTGCGGAGGAATTAATTTCCGGCATGGTAGACCTAGCACTACCGCAAAAGGAAAGTGGGCACGGTGTTGAAATCGCCTCCGTGCGAGTGAAATGAGTGTCATGACAGAGAACAACAGCCCAAGAAACGCACGACTTTGTATTCGTGACATCACTAAGTCCTACAATTCCGCTCCCGTTCTCACCGGCATTTCGCTGACCATTGAGCCCGGCGAAACCGTTGCAGTCATGGGACCGTCCGGTTCTGGTAAGTCCACGTTGCTGCACTGCATGTCCGGCGTGTTGCTGCCGGACGACGGCGACGTCATCTTCGGTGACACCAAGATCAATTCGCTTTCCGACGCCGACCGCTCCGCCCTCCGCCTGCACGACTTCGGCTTCGTCTTCCAAGACGGCCAGCTCCTGCCCGAGCTGACTGCCAGGGAAAACGTCGCTTTGCCAATGATTCTGCAGGGCAGGAAGCGCTCAACGTCACTCGCGCTTGCCGACGATGTACTCAGCCGCCTGGGCCTAAAAGACCTCACGCGCCGTCGCCCAGGACAAATGTCCGGCGGTCAAGCGCAACGTGTGGCCATTGCCCGCGCGATGGCCGGTGAGCCAGGTGTCATCTTTGCTGATGAGCCGACTGGCGCGTTGGACCAGTCCACAGGTCATGAGGTCATGCAGCAACTGATTGCGTTGGTGGAGCAGACCGGCACGACCTTGGTGATGGTTACTCACGATGTGAGGGTGGCCGACTGGTGTCGTCGACGTGTGGAGATCCGCGATGGCCTGATTCACGACGACCGCCTGCTGGCAGGAGCGGAGGTTACAAAGTGAGCACCGTAACTGAAGCACCAAAACCTCAAAGAATCCCTACCGGCGCACTAGCGGACCTGAGCACGCGGCTGCAGCGCGCCGGGCGTGAATCCCATTCGGGAAACGGCTGGTTATCCGCATTGTCCGTGGTGGCCATGACCGTGAGTACCTGGTTGGCGTTGGTCGTCGTCGGTGGCACGGCCATGTTTTACCGCCGTTGGCAGGCTGAGCCAAAGCTGCCGCCGAACCCAACGCCTGAGGATTACATGAATCAAGGTCAGGGCGAGATGTACCTGCAGCTGGCACTCGTGGCCTGTGTTTTTGTGATTCCGGCAATGGTTTCGCTGGTGGCACAGTCGGCGGTGCTTGGCGCTGCAGGGCGGGAGCAGCGACTGGCAACTCTGCGCTTGATTGGTCTGTCTAACAGGGCAGTTACACGCATGGTTATTATCGAAACCCTCGTGTTGGCGGCTGTTGGGCTTGTGGTGGGCACGCTCTTGTCGGTTGCCACCGCGCCATTCTGGGCGATGATCAAGTTCGATAATGACTACCTGGATACCTGGGACATGCTGCTGTCTTGGTGGGGCTACCCACTCGTCTGGGGTGCCGTGGTGCTTCTCGCGCTCTTTGCGGCTGTGGTTGGTTTGCGTAGGGTGATGATTTCACCGCTTGGCGTTAGCCGTAAAGAAGTGCCCAAGTCGATGAAGGCATGGCGCATGATTGTGGCCGCTGTTATCGGTGCGGGTGTGCTGTACGTGGTTGGCAACTCCAATATCGCGGGTGGAACCCTCTCGACCATAATTGGTGTCGCAGCGATGATGTACCTGATGGTCTGGGCAATTGGCCTAGTGGCGCCTTTCTTTATCCAGCTTGTTGCCCGCATTTCCAGCTTCTTCGGTACTTCAAGTGATTTTGTGGCGACGCGACGAGTAGCGACTAACGCTAAGGAATCGTGGCGTCGAGTAAGTTCCATGGCCTTCCTGTCCCTGCTGCTTGGCTACACAATGATGGTGCCTGGCGAAGACAAGATTGAAGAGGTTGCAGACGCCACATTCGCGCACGATATTGCAACCGTTGTGACTATCACTTTCGTAATCGGTTTCATTCTGCTGCTGGTATCGACCGTGCTGACTCAGGCCTCAGCTGTCTATGAAGAGGCATCGCTGACAAAGGCGCTGGACTTCATCGGTACTCCAATCACCTTCCACCGCACGGTCACTTTTAAGCAGACATTCTTCCCCATGCTTGTGACCAGCATCTTCGGCTTTGTCATGGGTGCGCTGTTGGGGGCGTTCATGTTCGGTCCGGTCGCGAACGAAATCACTTTTGGGCAACGCTCACTTGTTGTTGCGCTGGCGTACGTCTTGGGAGTTTTGGCAGTTGGCGCTGCGACCTTGGCTGTCGATCCACTTCGCCGCAAGCTGCTGGGACGTCAGATTCGCCACAACGACTAGTCGCCATTGCAACGACTAGTTGCCATTAAAAGGGCAGTGGAGTGGCCGTGCAGTGGTGCTCGGCCAGTTCCTTAGGGTTCAACTTGAGGATTAGAGCTCGTAACCAACTGTGGTTCATCTGATAACCAAGCATTCATCTCACAACCACGTAATTTCTACCTCTGACTTTTAGCCTGAGGGCATGCGTACCTACGTGCTTGATACCTCGGTCCTGCTGTCCGATCCCCACGCCACCAAGAAGTTCGACGAGCACCAAGTTGTGCTTCCGCTGGTCGTGGTGAGTGAGTTGGAGGCCAAGCGCCACCACCCAGAGCTGGGGTGGTTCGCCCGAGAAGCGCTCCGTTTCCTCGAAGAGCTGCGCTACCGCTACGGCCACCTGGACCGGCCTGTGCCCGCCAATGACCTTGGCGGGTTTATGCATATTGAGCTCAACCACTCCGATCCTTCCATCCTCCCCGCAGGCTTCCGCACCGCCGAAAATGATCACCGCATTCTCGCTTGCGCCCTTAACCTTCAGCACGATGGCCATGATGTCGTGCTGGTCACCAAGGACATTCCGCTTCGCGTTAAGGCTGGGGCGGTGGGATTGCCTGCCGACGATTACCGCGCCCAGGACGTCGTACTGACTGGGTACTCGGGAATGGTGGAAGTGGACGTCGACCCGGAGGAAATTGATCGTCTCTTCGCCAATGGCTTTTTGGAGCTCGAGCAGGTTCAGGAGCAGCCGCTGCACTGCGGCGTGCAGCTCAGCGCCGGTAGCCAGTCTGCGCTGGCAAGGGTGAGCGCCCCGGGCGTCGTCAAGCTTGTGCGGGGCGATACGGAGGCGTTTGGGCTGAAGGGGCGGTCGGCGGAGCAGCGTGTGGCGCTCGACCTGCTGTTGGATGACTCGGTGGGGATTGTTTCCCTCGGCGGCCGAGCCGGCACGGGTAAGTCGGCGCTTGCGCTGTGCGCGGGTCTGGAGTCGGTGCTGGAGCGCGGTCTGCATCGCCGAATCGTGGTGTTTCGTCCGCTCTACGCGGTCGGTGGCCAGAACCTTGGTTACCTGCCCGGTAGTGAGGACGAAAAGATGAACCCGTGGGCGCAGGCTGTTTACGACACGCTGGAGGGGCTGGTCTCGGAGAACGTCATGGATGAGATTGCCTCGCGCGACATGCTAGAGGTACTGCCGTTGACTCACATTCGCGGTCGTAGCCTGCATGACAGCTTCGTGATTGTCGATGAGGCACAGTCGCTGGAGCGCAACGTACTGCTGACGGTACTGTCGCGTCTTGGTAGCAATTCCCGGGTCATCCTTACGCACGATGTGGCGCAGCGTGACACCCTGCGGGTCGGCCGCCATGACGGTGTACAGGCGGTGATTGAAAAACTCAAGGGTAATGAGCTTTTTGCACACATCACGCTGAAGCGCTCGGAGCGCTCGAAGATTGCGGAGCTCGTGACGGGGCTGCTCGATTAAGAGTAAGCTTATGAGGCAGATACGTAGGAGCTGTTCCTGCGGTTACTTTCACTCGGATCGTTCGGCACGTACCTGCCGATGAAAGGTTTGCATTCACATGGCTACTGTGACTTTTTCTGATGCCACTCGCATTTACCCTGGTGCGACGAAGCCTTCTGTGGACAAGTTCAACTTGGAAATTGCCGATGGTGAGTTCCTGGTTCTGGTGGGCCCCTCCGGTTGTGGTAAGTCCACAACACTGCGCATGCTTGCCGGTCTGGAAGAAGTCAATGAGGGCAAGATTTTCATTGGAGATCGTGATGTGACCAATGTCTCGCCCAAGGATCGCGATATTGCGATGGTCTTCCAGAACTACGCACTGTACCCGCATATGACGGTGCGCGAGAACATGGGCTTCGCGCTCAAGATTGCTGGTGTGGACAAGGACGAGATTGACCGTCGTGTCGAAGAGGCTGCAAAGACTCTGGATCTAACTCAGTTCCTGGACCGTAAGCCTAAGGCTCTGTCCGGTGGTCAGCGTCAGCGTGTGGCAATGGGGCGTGCGATTGTGCGCAAGCCGCAGGTGTTCCTGATGGACGAGCCGTTGTCGAACCTGGACGCGAAGCTGCGTGTTCAAACCCGCACACAGATTGCGGCCATGCAGCGTCGGATGGGCGTGACCACGATGTATGTCACCCACGATCAGACTGAGGCGCTGACCATGGGCGACCGCATCGCCGTTATTAACTTCGGTGTTCTGCAGCAGGTCGGTACTCCGCGTGAACTCTACGAAACCCCGGCAAACGAATTCGTCGCAGGCTTCATTGGCTCACCTGCGATGAACCTGGGCACGTTCAACGTCTCGAATGGTTACGCCACGTTGGGTGAGGCCAAGATTAAGCTGCCGGAAGCAACACTTGCTGCAATCGTGCCGGAGGATCAGAACCAGATTATTGTGGGCTTCCGTCCGGAGGCATTTGACCTGGTCGAGGGGCCGGGCGATGACGTCATTCCGGTGCAGGTCAATTTGGTCGAGGAATTGGGCTCCGATGCATTCATGTATGGCGACCTCGTCGGTGGTGGAGCACTGAGTTCCGGATCCTCCTCTAATCCGGACGAAGAGGAGCACGGTCAGGTGGTTATTCGTACCGCCCCGCGCACCGCGCCGAAGTTGGGCTCGGTAGTTTACGGCAAGATTCGCCCGGGCATGCTGCACCTGTTCTCTAAGTCGACTGGTATGCGCCTTCCAGCTTAAACTCCTACGTTTAGATGAAATGAGTAGCTGGTAGGGCAGCAGGACAGTTTTAGGAGCCACCGTGTCGGAAACTATGAAAATAGCCGCGACAACGGTGGCTTCGAAGCTTTTGCGCCTTCCTTGGCATATACCTCTGGAACAGTGGCCAGATGATTTGTTAGCCGCCCTACCTCAGGGAATTTCCCGGCACATTGTCCGATTCGTCAACTTAGACGACCGCGTCATTGCAGTGAAAGAAATTGGTGAGTTCACTGCTCATCATGAATACCGAATGTTGCGTGACCTGATCAGGCTCGGTGCTCCATCGGTTCGCCCGCTCGCGGTAATTACCGGCCGTAAGGATGCAGATGGCGAACCGTTAACTGCCGCACTCGTCACAGAACATCTCGAGTATTCGCTGCCGTATCGTGCAGTTTTTTCTCAACAGGTCACCCGCGAAACTGTGGTTCGCCTGATTGACTCTTTAGCAGTTCTGCTAGTTCGTCTGCATCTGCTTGGTTTTTACTGGGGTGACGTGTCGCTGTCGAACACTCTGTTTCGTCGTGACGCAGATGCCTTTTCCGCCTACCTTGTCGACGCGGAGACGGGAGATTTGCAAGGTACGCTCTCAGATTCCCGCAGGCTCTACGATGTCGACGTTGCCCATACCAATATCATCGGGGAGCTCATGGATCTGCAGGCCGGCGGATTCCTGGATCCTGAAATGGATGTAATTGCGGTGGGTAGACGCATTATTGAGCGTTATGAAGATCTGTGGCAAGAGCTGACGGGGGAAGAATCCATCGGTGTTGAGGAGCCTTGGCTTGTCGATGAGCGGATGCGCAGGCTCAATGACCTCGGTTTCGATGTCGGTGAGCTGAAAGTCACGAGTGATGGTGGCCGCGTTGTGTTCCGACCACGGGTGGTTGACGCAGGCCATCATCATCGGCAGCTGATGCGGCTGACAGGATTGGACGTGCAAGAGGGGCAAGCGAGGAGGATGCTCAATAGTATGCAGACCTTTCGGTTGTCGGAAGGTCTGGAAGGGATCCCGCTAGAGCAAGTTGCGCACCGATGGCTGCGTGAAGTTTTCGAGGCCACAATCCTGGCTGTGCCCGAGGGGCTGCGTGGAAGGCTGCAGGATGCGCAGATTTTCCACGAGGTCTTGGAACATCGCTGGTACATAGCGGAAAAACGCCGTGCGGATGTGCCGCTTCAAGAAGCGGTGCAGAGCTACGTGGCCCGAGTGTTGCCCGGGCATCGCGACGAGTCCGTATATCTTCCGGCGAGCGATGAGGTCGAGTAGCTCTCTAAAAGCAGACTGTTGAGCGTACGATTATTTCAAAAGTGACAACCAAACGACCTACCAGAATGTATATAAAAATATACATACAGGCCAAACAGGGGTACTTTTGGCGGTCGGGTGGTTGTCGGGTCTGTGTGTGATTGTCGCGGCCAGGTGCTTGCTTTGGTGTCGGTAGATGGCTCTGTTCAGTGAAAACAGCTCGAGAACAGCTCTAATTCTAGGTGTGTTTTCGAGAGCTTTTACTATTTTTCTCCTTTGCATTTGTTCACAGCTGACTGAAGGCCAACCTAAATTGGTTTTGGTCAAGTAAGATTTTGGTGAGACCGAATGCCCGCGTGGGTGGCATCGAAGTTCGCATGAAAGGCTACTTCTAGCCGCAGGGCGGGATAATCCAATTAGGCCACGGCTGTTGGCAAATATCCGTCCGAATTACTCGGAGGGTGCCATTGAAGTGGCCTTTCTTCTCAAGGGAGAAAATATAGTGAAGAACTTCAAGCGCCTTTCAGCTCTGTGTGCAGCAGGCCTGATGGCAACCGCTGGTTTGGTTGCGTGCTCGAGTGATGATGCGGTTGCAGATGGTGGTGTCTACTTCCTTAACTTCAAGCCGGAGCAGGATGCCGCATATCAGAAGATTGCGAAGGCATACACTGACAAGACTGGTGTTCAGGTCAAGGTCGTTACCGCTGCTTCGAATTCCTATGAGCAGACTCTGAAGGCCGAGATTGGTAAAAAGGACGCGCCAACACTGTTCCAAGTCAATGGTCCGGCGGGCCTGCGTACTTGGCAGGAATACATGGCAGACATGTCTGACACTGAAATTGCACAAAACCTCAACGAGGGCATTGAGCCGCTGAAGGGGGAGGACGGCAAGGTATACGGCGTCCCGTTTGCAGTCGAGGGATTTGGCCTGATCTATAACGAAGAGATCATGGACAAGTACTTCGCGATGCCTGATGCCAAGGCCAAGAGCATCGACGAAATCAAGGCCTTCGGAAAGCTGAAGGAAGTCGCTGAGGACATGCAGGCCAAGAAGGACAAGCTGGGAATCTCCGGCACCTTCGCTTCCACCTCGCTCGCATCCGGTGAGGATTGGCGCTGGCAGACGCACTTGGCCAACGGGCCGGTTCATTATGAATTCGAGGACCTTGGCACCAAGGAAACCGCTGATGTGAAGTTCAAGTACAACAAGGAGTTCAAGAACCTCTTTGATTTGTACCTGAATAACTCCACTGTCGAAAAGACTCTGGCCCCGTCGAAGGCTGTGTCCGACTCGATGGCTGAGTTCGCTCAGGGCAAGGCCGCTATGGTTCAGAATGGCAACTGGGCATGGTCCCAGATCAACGATGTCTCTGGCAACGTGGTCAAGCAGGACAAGATTAAGTTCATGCCTATGTACATGGGTCTGAAGGACGAGGATAAGACCGGCATCTCGGTTGGTACTGAAAACTACCTGACGGTCAACTCCAAGGCTTCGGAGGCTTCCCAAAAGGCAACGAAGGACTTCGTCAATTGGCTGTTCAACACCGATGAGGGCAAGAAGTACGTCGTCGAGGATCTTGGATTCATCGCTCCGTTCCAGAACTTCACTGAAGCCGACACCCCGAATGACCCGCTGGCCAAGGAAGTTGCCGCAGCAATTGAGAACGAGGATCTGACCACCATCCCGTGGGACTTCCAGTACTTCCCGTCTCAGCAGTTCAAGGATGATTTTGGCGCAGCGCTGGCGCAGTACGCTTCCGGAAAGATGCCGTGGGACAAGGTTGTCGAGACTTTCGCCGACAGCTGGAATGCGGAATCTCCAAACAATTAAATACCAGCAAATCAAAGGTGAGCCATTCCATCGGTGAGTGTGAAGCGAAAGTTTCTCGTGCATGAACAACCGACGGAATGAGTTCAACCAATGGCAAGGCGGAGCTCGGGGCTCGGTGACCTGTTAAACCGGTCTCGAGGCACCGGGCTCCGCCTTTAGCTTTAGGAGCGGTGTTGTAAATGCAAGCAACATTGAAAAAGTATTTCCCAATTTTCGTGCTACCCACGCTGATTGCCTTTGCAATCGCGTTCTTGGTGCCGTTCGTAAT
>NZ_KV836270.1:252362-297769 GCF_001838295.1 Corynebacterium sp. HMSC074C04 | reverse complement strand
GGTTGTTGTTTCCATCATTACTGTGAACTTGTTCGCGTTCTGGATCGCATGGATTCTGACGCGCAAGCTGAAGGGTACGAACTTCTTCCGAACAGTCTTCTTCATGCCGATCCTTATCGGTGGCATTGTGCTCGGTTACACCTGGCAGTCGATGATCAACGCCGTGCTGGCATCGTACGGTACGACGATTGTGTCCGACTGGAAGTTCGGTTACGCCGGTCTGATCATCCTCATCAACTGGCAGCTGGTCGGCTACATGATGATTATCTATATTGCCGGTCTGCAGAATGTCCCGCCGGAGCTCATTGAAGCTGCGGAGATTGATGGCGCTGGACGCTGGGAGATTCTGCGGCACGTTACTATCCCGATGGTCATGCCATCGATTACCATTTGCCTCTTCTTGACCCTGTCGAACACTTTCAAACTCTTCGATCAAAACTTGGCCCTGACCAATGGTGCGCCGGGTTCAGAGACAGAAATGGTTGCTCTGAACATCGTCAACACCATGTTCAACCGAGTTGGTGTGGAGGGCGTTGGTCAAGCCAAGGCAGTAATTTTCGTCGTCGTGGTCGTAGCGATCGCGATGCTGCAGCTGCGTGCTACTCGCAGCAAGGAAGTGGAGGCATAAATGTCTGTCGACGCTGCAATGACCACTGAAACGACCACCAAGCTCCCAAAGTCCAAGCCCGCTAAGCAGGACGAGGCCAAGGTGGGAGGCGTATCTAAGGTCATCATCTACGCGATTCTGGTGTTTTTGACCGTCGTGTTCTTGGGGCCAATCGCGTTCATTATCTTCAACTCGTTCAAGTCCAAGTTCGCAATTTCAGATAACCCCTTCCAGCTGCCACTAGGTGACATGTGGGTCGGGTTCGAAAACTACGCCGTCGGCCTGATGAAGGAGGGCTTCGGCTGGGCGATCGTGTGGTCCTTTGTCATCACGATCCTCTCGGTTATTGCGATTGTGTTCTTCTCTGCGATGACGGCTTACTACATCACGCGGGTGAAGACGTGGTGGACCTCGCTGCTGTATTACCTGTTTGTGTTCTCGATGGTCATCCCGTTCCAGATGGTGATGTTCCCGACCGTCAAGATCGCCGACATGCTGCATTTGAACAACCCAATCGGCATTGTGGTTCTCTACTTGGGCTTTGGTTCTGGTCTGTCGGTATTCATGTTTGCCGGCTTCATCAAGTCGATCCCGATCGATATCGAGGAAGCCGCGATGATTGACGGCGCATCTCCGATGCAGAACTACTTCCGCATCGTTTTGCCCATGCTCAAGCCGACTGCAGTGACAGTCGCAATTCTTAACGCGATGTGGGTATGGAACGACTACCTGCTGCCGTACCTGGTCATTGGCCTGTCCACTAAGTACAAGACCATCCCGGTTGTCGTGCAGAGCTTCGTTGGCTCCAACGGTAACCGTGACCTTGGCGCGATGATGGCAATGCTGGTGCTCGCAATCATTCCGATTGTGATCTTCTACGTCGCTACCCAGAAGCACATTATCGAGGGTGTTGCTGCGGGCGCCGTTAAGGGGTAGTCGCCTAAGCGTTAGCGCATAGGGCGCCAAGCACCGCGTTTTACGAAAGCGAAAGCCTCAACCGCGTAGGTTGAGGCTTTCGTCTGTTAATCAGCCTTTATTAGGATATGAACTCGTGGATAGATTTTTCAGCACCGATACAAAGTTCTACGCAGCCTGGTCGCTGTTAGCAGACCTTGTAATCATCAACCTGCTGATGATCGTCGCATCCATCCCGATAGTCACTGCAGGCGCAGCAACTCGCGCTGGAGTAGTGGTCGCTCGCGATATGGTCCGTGACGAGGGCTCGAGGCCCGTACGGCGTTACTTACGCGCCCTGTTGGACAATTGGCGCACACCAACCTTGTGGTGGCTGTTCACCTTGGTTCTCGCCGGTGCCATCGGCTATGAGTTCTACGTTATCTCGCGCGCGGACCTCGGCACTGTCGGCCTAATCTTCGCCGCAGGAGTTACCTCCGGGGCGCTAATACTGCTGGGAATTACCGCGTGGGTCTACTCGCTGTGCTCGCTTTCCGACGGTCAATCGTCGCTACGCCGAACCCTGGCAACGGCCACCAGCATGACCGTCAAAAACCTGCCGCGGACTGCGCTCGCAGTTTTGGCGCTTCTCATCGTGCCCGCGGCCATTTTCTTTTTTCCGGCGAAGATCTACGCGATCGCTACCTATGTCTTCCTCATCGGGTACTCGCTGAGTTGGTATTTAGTGATGCTGGCGCTTGAGCCCGTTCTGCCAGACAATGCTGGGTAGGTTTTCCCACTGGCTCCACTGGCACTGACTTAATCGGTGCCAGCTCGCACACCAGGCTGCTGACGGCCCTTAGCCCTCGTACTCCTTAATCTGGGGAAAGTCCTCCGCCTCGACCATCTCTAGCAGCTTCTCGCGGCGGACAAACGCGGAGCATGCGCCGACCGCCTGTACGGCTGCTGCACCCGCGGCGGTGGCCAGAGGGATGGCGTCGTAAAGCGAGGTACCCTTAGCCAGTTCCGCGGTGAGCGTGCCGACGAACGCATCGCCGGAGCCAGTGCCGTCGACAATCTTCTCCTCTGGCAGCTTGAGCGCGGGGTGCTCGTAGATTGTCGGCTCGTCATCGATACCGTCGGAGTGCTGTGCGAAGAGACAGCCGTGGTCGCCGCGGAGCATGATGACGCTGGGGCAGTACTGCAGTAGTGCCTCGAGCTGTGCGCGGTAGTCGGTAGCGCGGATACCCTCGGCGATGTCCAGGCGACGGATTGTTTCCCAGGCGCCCTTCATATTGACAATCAGCGGATCTGCATGGTCAATCAGCGCAGGTGTAACGGTTACGACCGGATTGAGGTTCAGTACCAGTCGCGCGCTGTACATGGATGCGACGGACGCGATGGCCTCAGTTGCTTCCGGGAGGAGCTCGCCCTGTGCGAGCACGACATCCGCTGATGCGAACTCATCGACGAAATCGGTGGGGTCCGTCAGTGCGTCGGCACCGCGCTGGACAAAAATGACCGGGCGGCCCTTGCGGTTCGTTGCAACGAAAGCGCTGCCGGTCGGCAAATCCCAGGAAGTCTTAATGGAGTGGACATCTACGCCGTGTGCGTTGAGTTCCTCGACCACGACGTCCGCAGCGCGATCCTCACCAACCGTACCGGCCATGACAGCACGGACACCGTCGTAAGCAATGGCAACGGCCTGGTTAGCGCCCTTACCGCCTAGCGAATTAGTGCCGTCATCAACGATGAGCGTGCCACCTTCGGCGGGGACGCTATCGACCTGGACCAGGGTATCTAGGTGGATCGATCCGCATACAACGACGGTTGGATTCTCATTCAGGTCAGGATTCGGCTGCATAAAAATATAGGATAGTCGCGAATTGAAATCCGCGTTGGCCGCCCGGTTTCACGCCTGTCAGAGCCCGCGAATCGATGCCCTACAATCGATGGCTATGGCAAAACTGTACTTCCGCTACGGGACCATGAACAGCGGAAAATCCATCGAGGTCCTTCGCGTCGCCCACAACTACCGCGAGCGCGATATGCGACCGTTGATCGCCAAACCGGCCGTGGATACTTTGGCTGACGGCGACGTGCACTCCCGCATCGGAATTGCGGAACGCGCGCACCTCATCCACGACGGCGATGACCTTTCCTCGCTTGCCGACGGCCACGATTGCCTAATCATCGATGAAGCACAGTTTCTCACCCCTGACCAGGTTGACCAGTTGCTGGGCATTACCCTTCGCGGTACTCCGGTGCTCTGCTATGGCCTGCGTACCGACTTTCGCACGCATGCCTTCCCGGGCTCCCAGCGATTGCTTGAAGTCGCCCACACCATTGAGGAAATTAAGACAATTTGCACCTGTGGGCAGAAGGCCATCTTTACGGCGCGGTTAAACCCGGACGGCAGCATTATTCTCGACGGCGAGACCGTGGAAATTGAGGCACTCGAAGCGCCGAAGTACATCTCCCTGTGTGCCAGCTGTTACAACCGGATGTCGGGTAAGTGGGCGTGAGCGGGCGGGGACAGTTCCGAGACTAGAGTGCGACAAGAAAACAGGCGACGAGAAATAGGGAACAAAAAGGGAACAGCCCCGGTAGTCGAACCGCGGAAGTTCTCTCACCAGGGCATTTAGTGCCCCCAGCAGGGCTCGAACCTGCGACAAAAGGATTATGAGGTAGTGAGTCGCTACTCAAAAATGAGGAGCGGGGCTGACCTGCGGTTTTAGGTAACCGCCGTTTTGTAAAAATTTCCTCCTATTACACTAGGTGTTTTCATTATGCAGTTGTCGAAAATGTTTTCTACCCCCACTGCCCAGCCAGGCGGAGCCGTAGTGGACGTGTGCAGCGACGAGCCGGGAGCAGAGCGCAGGGGCAAGGGCGCGCGAACGACCGAAGGTCGCATGCGCAAGCGCCCGCGGCAGCGGAGTGGCGCGGTAGGTGTGGGAGCGACCGCGCGCGGTAGCGTAGGTGTAGCCGACGGCGGGGCGTGGCGAGGAGCCGCAGGCGACGAGCTGGCACATGGTTTATCCATATGTGCCAAAACACGACAAATTCGCACCCGGGAGGAAAACTCCGAGGTAGATAGGGGATTTCCCACGGTAGAAGAATGCCGGGACGCGGCGGAAACGTTGACCTCACGGACGTGGGAAGGGGAAGAGGGGAAAGTGGCGACGATTCAAATTTCCCCGGCGCTACTGAGGCTGGGTGCCTACGATTTTAATCTTCGGGAGAAGAGGGATGAGCGGGCACGGGAACGTGACCGCAAGATGCAAGATCAGCAAAAGGCATTGTTGAAGATTGAGAGGGAACGTGCGCGGCATAAAGAGCGCGTTGTGGCGGTAGAGCGTCGGCTAACCGAGCTAGAGGGCGTACTGGATACCTCGACGGACGTAGATGTCCGTGCGGATGCGATTCGTGAGCACACGGTACTGATGCGCGAGTGGCGGGGGCTTGGGGTTATCCCTGCTGCGGAAAGCTGGATGCGGCGCTGGAGTCGCTGAGGCATGCCCGAGAGCTGGCAGAGGGCACTCTGCCGACTCTAAAAAGGATGGCAACCGAGAACCTGAAAAACGCCCATAACCAGCACGAACATGAAAAATGGGCGGTCTACCTAGAGCAGCTGGATGCTTGTGAGCGACGCGAGGAAGACCGTCGAATTACTGAGTGGTCGCAAAAATCGCGCACTCGAATGATTGCAACGTTTTCCGAATTGGACTGGAACGCGTTTTTGGAGCAACCTGGCGAAATCGCCATGGTGACGTTGACGTATCCGGGGGATTGGCAGGCGGTCGCTCCCGATGCAAAAACCGTGTATGCGCACCTGAATCGGTTGAGGTTGCAGTTTCAGCGTGACTGGGGACGCGAGCTGCTGGGAGTGTGGAAGCGTGAGTTCCAGCGTAGGGGTGCCCCTCACTATCATCTTTTGATGGTGGTGCCAGAGGGGGCGTGTACCGTGAAAAGCCCTGTGACCAGCGAAAAGGTGCAGGTGGATTTTACTGGCTGGCTTGCTGCGACATGGGCAAAAATTGTTGCTGCCGATCAAAGCTCGGGGGAGCGTGCGCGGCATCTGATGGCGGGCACTGGTGTGCACCACACGCGGCAGAGTTTTGAGTCCTCGCGTCATGCAAGTTTTTATTTTTCAAAGTATGCGGCGAAAAGCGCGGATGGTGGATCAAAGGGGTATCAGAATGTTGCGCCTGCGCAGTGGATTGAGTCGGGTGCGGGCATCGGGCGTTTTTGGGGCGTTTTTGGACTGAAAAAAGTTATGGCTGTGGCACTAATCACTGCTGATGAAATGATTTTTTTCGGACGAGTTCTCGCCCGCTGGGCGCATGCGCAGTTTGGTACAAAACGCCGCATGCTGGGTAAATGGCGTGCGGGGTGGTTACTGATGGATGATGCACCAGGTATGGCAAAAGACCTGTTCAGGGCGCTAAATGCGTATCGTTCAGGCGATAAAAAACTGCCGGTGGGTATGCGCGGATCAGTTACTCTCCGCCAGGCGACGCAGTAGTGCGTCACGGTTGTATCTGGCTTCGATTTTTGCTTGTTCCGTCTCGGTTATCTCCTCGGTGTGACCGGATTGCCGGGCGTCGAAAATTTTAGGTACAAAATCAGTGTTGGCGGTGGTAGATACGTCGGACTGTTTATCGTCACTGTGACGATTTGCCAGGGATTCCTGGACTTCCTTGTTCCACCGGTGGATTTGCGTCGGCGATACTCCAGCCCACTGTGCGACTCGGCGTTGTGGTACGCCGAAGTCGGCAAAAGCCAAGCTAGTGAGCGTCTTTAAGGCTTCGCGGTTGGCTTCGATGATGTCGCGAGTGTGCTCGATTTGGGCTTGCAGTTCGCGGATTGCATCTTCTTTTTCTTGCGCCAGTCGGCGGTAGTCGCTAGTGCTCATGTGGCTGAGTCTATGTGATGCGGGCGGTGCAAATCTAGCAGGTTGATTCTTTGTGTTGCGCTCACATGTGCCGGGTGGTACATTTTGGAGCGAGCGAAACAAGAAGTGTGATATACTACAAATAGTTCCAAACGGGAACGGCGGATGTGGTCCGTTTTGTTTAGTAGAGAGGAAGCCAAAATGGCGCTCAATTCGTTTACTGTTCCGGCTGCAGGCGTGAAGTTGGTGGTTCTTGCTGATGCGGAGTCTCGCCAGATGATGCAGTGGGAAAATCGGCGTCCGACTGACAAGCCCGCGCTTGATGATGACGGTGGTGAGATTCACCGCATCGCGGACGTTCCTGCTTTGTGGCAGGGGCAGCAGATGACGGTCACTGTGCAGAGCACCGAGCCGTTTGCACTGCCTGCAGGCAAGTTGCTTGCGGCTGGAAAAAACTGCGACTTGGTGGTGCGCGCCTCGTCTGACCGTGACAGCACGTTCGCGGAAATGCGCCCTACGCTTCGCATCGGTGAGCTGCAGCAGGTCGTGGATTTCTCCGAGCAGCTAGCTCGCTAAGCCGCTTTTGTCTGGTGGTTTGTACCGCATCCCCCGGCGAGTGGTTGGGGGAGCGACTAGGAATCACCAAAAAGGTATTCCACCCAAAATAAGATTGGAGGACGCTGTGAGCGTTATATCGATTGAGCGGCAAATTGTAGGACTGCTAGAAGAGTGGCTGTCCAAGGGTTTTCCGATGACCTATGGCGAGCTACTTATTTGCATGTCTGACGTGTCGGATATGGAGATAGGAGAGGTCGTAGTGGAGCTTATCCGCCGAGGTTGGGTTCATGGAGAGCGCGACTATTTCCATCCCGAAATCGAGCGCCTCACTCTGACCGCTCGCGGACGTGACGAGGCTGCGGCTGGTCTGTGGGGAGGCGCTGAAAATGAGTAATGGCATCGATTTTGGAAGCCTGTTTCTCCTTGTGCTGATTGTCGGCGGCATCCTTGCGGTAATCAGCCTGGCTGAGTCGTGGGGTGAAAACCGCCAGCAGCTACATGGACTGAGCAAGGATGATAAGGACGATCTTCGCGCGGGCGAGCGCGAATTTTTCCGCAGGTTCGGCACGGATAAAAAGCTGCATACAGCACTGGAGGCGGTCGGCTGCTACGTCGAAACGGTCCGCACAGTGCGCACTGAAGATGGCGAGGAAAAGCAAGAGGTGTCACGGCTGACCCCGACCGTAGTCCGTCGCCTGAAAGATTCCCGTGGGGTTGCCCTGGTGTGCAGGCTCCCACAGGGTATGAGCGAAAAGGGTTTTCGTGAGGGTGTCGAAAAGCTCGGCGCGTACGCAGATATTGAGGGGGTTCGCGACTACCAGGTAGAGCGTGAGCGTCCTGGTCAAATGCGCCTGTATGCCATCACCCGTGATGCTTTTGAGAAGAAGCTGGGGGTCGATTTCCTTGACTGATACAGGGGCACCCCTCTGGTGGGCGCAGGACGAGGACGGACATCTCGTATGTTTCGACCCATATGCGTCTTACCACACGTTTATTGCGGGCATCACCCGCTCAGGTAAAAGTAAGGGCAGCCAATCGATTTTAATTCAGCTGGCAAAACACTCCGATATTCAGGTAGTTGGCATCGACCCCGCCTTTGGGTTATTGCGCCCCTGGTGGGAGTATTCCGGCAGACCGCAGGACTTTGTTCTTGGTACCTCAGAAGCGTCGTTAAAAGCGGCAATTGCGCTGGTTAACGCGGTGGTAGCCGAAATGGAAAGCCGCATGGCGAACCTCGGTCGCCGAGAGAAAATCGACGACTTCTCGGTAAGCCAGCCAATCATTTTCTGCGTGCTTGAGGAATATTCCGGTTTGATTGAGTCGATGACCGCCTGGGATAAAAAGCAGGCAGCATCTTTTACTGGCGCTGTCGGTCGACTACTCCGCGAGGGCGCAAAGGTCGGCATTCGCGTTTTTACGATTCTGCAGCGTGCGGAAGCGAAAACGTTGCATGACCGGTCGCAGTATGGTCGTCGAATCTCCTACGCGCAGGACAACACGGACAGCATCAAAATGATGTTTGACCAGGTAGAACCCGAGGTCGTTGCTCGAATGATTGCATTACAGCCAGGTCGCGGTGTGCTTCGCGAAATCGGCAAGCCGGATTTCACCTGGTTTCAGTCTCCGGATATGGACTATGACGAGTACTACGACCGCATCGGGCGGTACGTCTTCGATCAGCACACTCCACTAGTAGGTGAGTCTGATGAGTAGGGGGCGGAAAATCGCTGGCGGTGTGCTCGCGCTGTTCGCTGGTATCGGTCTGGTGGTTGCTCAGGGTGGTGGTGACCAGGCACCAGAGAACGTGACTCCGGGGGAGCCGGAAAAATGCGGCGGTCTGTTTCAGGATTTTGGGCAGTGTCGTATTGACCGCGCTCGTGCCCGTGTAGAGCGAGACTGTAACTATCAGCCGTCCGGCAGTGTGTACATCGACGAGGCTCGGGAGCGGAGTTGTGTGCAGGCGCGAGAGGTTTTGGAAAGTGAGGAGCGCCTGTACGGTATGCCGAAAAACCCGGTTGACCTGCAGGTTTCTCCGGTTACGGCTAGGGATGCCGCCCCTACGGAGCGCATCTGCCTGGCCTATGAGGATGTGAATCGCACCACAGGTGCGGTGACCTCTGGTCGGTGCGTTGTGCGTCTGGTGTCTGCCTAGTCCACAGAGGGGTGTACAGAGGGGCGAAAGCCCCTTTGTCCCTGCCCCGATAGGGCGGGTGACCAGGTGGTTTTGTTCTCCGTCGTCTAGGTCGGGTATCCCTGCAGTTTCTTGTGTCTCCTCATTGACCGCGCCCGCTACGGCGGGCGCACCTTTACCTTGTTTTAGTTCTGATTTTGTTTCTTTTGAAAGTTGGTTTACAAATGACTTCCCTTTTGACCCCCGGCGAGGTGTCTCGCCGTTTGGGTGTGTCCCGTCAGACTCTCATGCGGTGGCGTGACCGTGGTGTTGGTCCGCGGTATATGCAGGTTGGCGAGCTCGTTCGTTATGTCCCTGAGAGTGTGGACGCGTATGCGTCTGGTAGGGTGCGTGAAAAATAGTGGCTGGTCAGGCACCGTATTTTAGCGATTATGCGGCTGAGTGGCTGTCGATGCATCCTGTTGCAGAGAAAACCGCTGAGGATTACCGCTGGTTGCTGGAGCAGTATTTACAGCCTGTGTTTGGAAGTTTCCGTCTCGATCAAATCACTTACCGAGATGTGCAGGGTTGGGTGATAGAGGCTGCGCCCCACGCCTACCACCAGGTGCGACAGTCGCTTTCTGTTGTTCGCCAGGTGTACCGGCTGGCGGAGATTGAGGGCTATGTGAAGTCCTCGCCGGCGAAGCTAGTGAAAATGCCGCCTGCCACTAGGGCGCTGCCTGACCCGCTTTCCCCGGATGAGGTACAGCGAGTGTCCGCACAGCTGTCTGGTCGTGACCTGCTGATTTTTGAGGTCTTGGTCTACGGGGGCTTGCGATTTTCCGAGGTTACAGCTCTAAAACCCGCGTCGGTGCACGATGAGTACATCATGGTCTCGGGCGGTCTTATCCCTGCTCGTGGTGGCGGGTGGCTGCGCTCTGACGGCAAAACGCATCAGCGTCGTCGGGTGTACCTCCCGCGTTTTGTGATGGAGCGACTGCGAGTGTGCGCCGCCAGCTGTAAAACCGAGCTGCTGTTTACCTCGGCTGTTGGTACTCCGGTGCACAGGACGAACTGGACGGCAAGGGCATTACAGCCTGCGTGTGCCCGTGCGGGTGTGAGGAAAATCACTCCTCATGCGCTCCGTGATACTTGCGCGACCCTCGCACTGCGGTCGGGTGTTGCTCCGCAGGTTGTTGCAGCGCACCTTGGACACGCTGATGCGACCACTACGCTCCGGCATTACGCGGGGGTAGTGGCAGGTGACCTCGAACACCTGTCCGTGTCGCTGCAGGACGCGGTAGGTGCGGTAGTGCCCCCATCAGGGCTCGAACCTGGGACAAAAGGATTATGAGTCCTCTGCTCTAACCGACTGAGCTATAGGGGCAAGGCTCGGGCACTGCGAAGCGGCAATTAAGCGCTATTAATTAGCGCCCGAGACCTCATAGCATCATAGCAATCTGCCACTGCGTGGTGATAAAAGCCCTATAGCCAGCAGGTTCTGCTGCCATTGCGCGGATTCAAAGAAGTTGTCCCGCGTTCTCGATGCCCTCATCTCTGAGCTCGATGAAGCAAAGCGTCTCCCGTGCTCAACGAACCAAAGCTCCGGAAAATTACGACTTTCGGTTGATGAATCAGTGCTTGGACACTTCTAGCATTAATCCTATGAGTACGAAACCTTCCTTGAGCAGCGCCGACGTCTCAGCCGACGCACAACCCGGTGCTACAGAGAAAGCGGAGGGCACCGCCGTCACGGCAATCGCCAACGAGGATCAGATTGCTGAGTTCTCGGCCTCGCCACAGCGCTGGTGGGGCCTGCTCGTGCTTGCGGTTGGCCTAGGCATGATTGTCCTCGACGGCACCATTGTTGGTGTCTCACTGCCGACTATCATTTCGGAGCTGGGCCTCGACATCGTCGGTGCGCAGTGGATTACCACTATCTACTCCGCCGTCTTCGCCGCGCTGCTGCTAACCTCTGGCCGTGCTGGTGACCGCTTTGGCCGTCGAACCCTTTTTCTCGTCGGTCTGGTCATCTTCACGGGCGGCTCCGTTGTGGCCGCGCTTTCCACGTCCTTGGCCCCGTTGGTCATAGCCCGCGTTATCCAGGGCATTGGTGGCGCGTGCATTCTGCCGTCGACACTGTCCAGCGTTAACGCACTGTTCCGTGACAAAGATCGCGCCACCGCATTCGGCATCTGGGGTGCGGTCATGTCCGGTGCCGCAGCAGTCGGCCCGCTCTTGGGTGGCGTCCTTACTCAATTCGCTGGTTGGGAAGCCATCTTCTGGGTCAATGTGCCCATCGCCGTGGTGCTTTTCCTCCTTGCGCTGCGCTGGGTGCCGAACACCGCGGGCGAGACCAATGGCGCTGGTGGTTTCGACGTTCTCGGCCTGCTGCTATCTGGAATCGGCTTTGGTGCCGTCGTCTTCGGCATCATTCAGGGTGCCAAGATTGGGTTTGCTTTTCCCTCCGCGCCCGTCGTCACGCTCTTGGTTGGTGCGGTGGTGCTCGTCGCCTTCGTGCTGTGGGAGAATCGTCGTCGGAAGAACGCGGATCCTGCGCTGTTGGACGTGTCGATGTTCTCCTACGCCACGTTTAGCTGGGGGAATACGACGGCGATGCTCGTCGCGGTGGGTGAGTTCGCGCTGGTCTTCGTGCTGCCGCTCTACTTGGTGTCGGCGATTGGCTTGTCGACGATTGCAACTGGCCTGGTCCTGGCAGCGATGGCTCTCGGCGCGTTTTTCGCAGGTGCCATGGCGCGTCATCTAGCAGCCCGGATCACCCCGGCCGGTGTCGTGATTGTGGGGCTGGGGCTCGAGGTCTTTGGTTCGCTGCAGTTGGCGGCGGAAGAGCGTGTTGGCCTGCCGTTGTGGCTAGTTGTGTTTGCGCTGATTATCTACGGTCTGGGCCTTGGCCTGGCGTCGGCGCAACTGACCTCGCTGGTGCTCGGCGATATTCCGGTGCGTCTGTCGGGACAGGCGTCGGCGACGCAGTCGACAATCCGGCAGATTGGTTCTGCTCTCGGTGCGGCACTCGGTGGTATGGCGTTGACGATTGGGCTGGATCGCGAGATTGCGAAGTTGTCGCCGGGACTGGAGCAGATGGGGCAGGGGCTGAAGGATTCCGCCGGCTCTATCCTGATTGGTCTGCGGGCGCAGGGCGCTTCCGACGCTGTATTGATCCCGCTGACAAATGCGTTTGCACATGCCACACAGTTTGCGCTGTATTCCGCCGTCGGTGCGCTAACTATCGGTTTCCTCTGCTCGCTAAAGGTGCTGCAGCTGCGCAAGCAGGCTGAGAAAACGAATTAAAGATTCGGAATATTTGGCTGTGAGCCTGCGTTGGGAATTGGTGTCACAACATCAATCGTGGCAGTCTTATCGTTTGTCTCTTAACCGGACTTGCAAGATAGAAATGACCAACATGAAAATGCTCACAAAGCGGCGTTGGCTCGATTACGGCCGAATTTCCACTTCCTCCTGTCGCTAAACACTTCAGGTTTCCGCCCCCGTTGCGCCTACCTCTTCGAAGCTGAGCCCAGCGGCCCTCGGATACCCCATCACGCGCATATGTCAGATGACCTAAAGCGCGCCATAAGTGTTTTCAGACAGATAAACTTCCAGGAGGAAAAGTGAATAAATTCAAATGGGCGACCGGCTTCGGTGCCCAAGTTGTCTATGGCCTGATTATTGGTCTCATTTTGGGCTTCATGGCCCGCAGTACTGGCGATGACTCCTCGCTGCGCACAGCGCTGGACGAGGTCGGCAGTACCTACGTCACGCTGTTGAAGCTGCTCATTCCGCCGCTGGTGGTCACCGCAGTCGTGGTGTCGATTGCCAACCTGCGCCAGGTCGCAGGCGCAGCCAAGCTGGCTGTTTCGACGCTTATTTGGTTCGCCATCACATCCTTTGTATCGGTGGTTATTGCCATTGGCCTGGGCTTGCTTATCAAGCCGGGCGTTAACTCCGGCGTCGATGCCTCGGCTGCACAGGAACCGGATTCTGTGGGCTCGTGGTGGGGATTCCTGCAGAGCATTGTCCCGCAGAACTTCCTCGGCCTTGGTGTGAAGATCAGCGAATCTGACGGTGCTGTATCCGGCTCGCTGAACTTCAACGTCCTGCAGCTGCTGGTCATCGCGATTGTCTTCGGTATTGCCGCAGTAAAGGTCGGCCCGAAGGCTGAACCGTTCATCGAGTTCTCCGGCTCTCTTTTGACCATCGTGCAGAAGGTGCTGTGGTGGGTTATCCGTCTGGCACCAATCGGTACTGCGGCTCTGATCGGTCATGCTGTCGCTGAGTACGGTTGGGAAGCACTTGGCAGCCTGGGCAAGTTCGCCATTGCCATCTACATTGGCCTGTTCCTGGTTATCGCAGTTGTGTACCCAGTTGTGCTGAAGATTCATGGCATTAGCCCAATCGACTTCTTCCGTCGCGTCTGGCCAGTGACCTCGCTCGGCTTCTTTACTCGTTCGTCGATGGGCGTCATGCCGGTCACTGAGCGCGTTGTCTCGCGTCGTCTGGCAGTGCCGGATGAGTACGCCTCTTTCGCAGTGCCGCTGGGTGCTACCACGAAGATGGATGGTTGCGCTGCCATTTACCCGGCTATCGCAGCTATCTTCGTGTCGCAGTTCTACGGGGTACCGCTGGACTTCACGGACTACCTGCTCATCATCTTCGTCTCCGTTATCGGTTCGGCTGCAACTGCTGGCACCACCGGCGCTACCGTCATGCTGACCCTGACCCTGTCGACCCTCGGCCTGCCACTCGCCGGTGTCGGCCTCCTGTTGGCTGTCGAGCCGATTGTGGATATGGGACGCACCGCGGTAAACGTCACCGGTCAGGCCGTGGTCCCGTTGGTCGTCGCAAAGCGTGCAGGAATTTGGGACCAGGGCGAGTGGGACGCAAGCGCCAACGCCGACCTGTCGCCAGCCGACGAAACAGCTGACGAGTCGGACGACGAGTCTGCGGACGCGCCTGCTGAGAAGTCCACGTCTGCCGCGCTTGCGTAGTCTTGAGGACATGACTTCTTGGAAGCCCTCTGTTCTAGCGCAAGTTGACCAGTGGCCAGTCGACGCGGTCGCGGCTGCCGCGCGTGCCGACGATGGCAGTTGGCACACCCACGGTGATAGCGGCCGAGTTTTTGAACTGGCCAGTGTGACCAAGCTGTTGGCGGCCGTGGGAATGCTTGTGGCCGTCGAAGAGGGTGCGCTGGAGCTCAATCAAGAGCTCACGCCACCCGGTCGTGGTGCGACTGTGCGTCACCTACTGGCGCACGCCGGCGGGGTGGGGTTTGCCAGCCGTGAGCTGGAAAAAGAGCCAGGGGAGCGGCGTATTTACTCCTCCGCGGGTTTTGACATCATCGCCGATGTAATCGCCGCGGAGGCAGACATGCCGTTTAGTGAATACCTGCGCCAGGCTGTGTTTGAGCCGCTAGGGATGGCGGATTCCGTGCTGGATGGCTCGGCAGGGCATGGCGCGCGCAGCAGCGTCGCTAATCTCATGGCCTTCGTCGATGAGATTCTCGCCCCGACTCTTCTGCATCCCGATACCGTGACTGAGGCGTTGACGGTGCAGTTCCCGGGGCTGAATGGTGTTGTGCCTGGCTATGGTATGCAACGTCCGGCCGATTGGGGCCTGGGCTTTGAGATCTTCGGGCACCCCGATTCCAAGCAGGGGCTGTGGTTTGGTGCCTCGATGCCCAAGGATGTCGCAGGCCATTTTGGGCAAGCGGGCACACTCCTGTGGCTGCATCGTCCAACCGGACGGGCGGCAATCGCGCTGACCGACCGAGATTTCGGCGAGTGGGCAAAGCCTCTATGGGCCGACTTCAACGACGAACTCTGGAGTGAGCTGGAAGAACACGCTGAGGATTAAGGGGGATGTGGAGTAAGCCGGCGTCGCTTGCGGCGCCGATTTTTCGTCTCAGCGTTAAATCACATCTGGGGGATTAAGGACAACTTGAGGGTTGCCAGCAGCCGTCTTGGAAATAACAATCATAAACACGTGCAACGCAAACCTCAGAAGTGTTGTTTTACCGCAGTGCTTTTTCTGCAGTGTGGCAAGTGTCGTTGGATGAGTTCGTAGGGGAAGACGAATCTCGTCTTACACCAATTGACCGCAACCTTTCCGAGGACCTTCGTCTATGCGCACCCAACTTTCAGGCGTCCTGTGGATTCACAGCATGCCAGGGCCGCTGCAACCACACATCACGTGGGCGCTGGCCCGACTCAGCATGCCCGATGGCACTAAGCCAGGCCGGGATATTTGGCGTGCGACCGACCAGGATTCCACTTTGTGCGCTGAGGTGCCTTTCACTGCAAGTGCTGACACCATCGCCACACTGGTGGACAACCTGGCTAGGTGGCCGCGCCTCTATTTCGAGCTGGCGCAAGACCCAGCCGTGGATGATGACGGCTACGCCATTGACGGTATGCGCTACTGCCATACCCCGCAGCTGGGGACTTTCGCCGGACAGACCGATGCCGCCGGAAACATCGTGATCAACGAAGACGCGCTGCGTTCCATCATGGCGCGCGGCGGCGACATCAAAGGTGCCCTCGACGCGGCCATCGGTGGGCCGTGGGACCGCGTGTTAGAGCCGATGCGCATGATGACGGCAGGCTACGCCCCCGAAGACTGCTTTACGACGTCCACTCCTGCCGGGACCGACAGTGCCAGCGGCAACTCGACCGCTGGCAACGCAGACCTTGGTGGGGTAGAGGCAGCTAACGTGCTGCAGCTCTACCCGCGCCGGGCGGCGATGTAGTCAACTACATCGCCGAGGGTCTTAAACGAGGAAATGTCCTCGTCCTCAACGCGGGCTCCCAGCTCTTCTTCGCAACGGACGGCCAACTCTACGACGCTTAGGCGGTCAAAACCGTAGTCGGTCAGCGGGGTGGAGAGCTCTAAGGACTCCACCTCGTCGTTAGCCATCTTTTTGACGATTGCCGCGACCTCGCCGTGAAGACCTGCGGGCAGGTCAGCGTCGGCGGAACTCTTCTTCGAGCCCCCGTTCGCTGCATTAGGTGAGGCATCGTCAGCGTCACCGGTGACCTGTGTGCCCAGTAGGGCGCTGAGCTGATCTCCAAGGCTTGAGGTCATTATTCAGCGTCCTGAGTGGTTGCGGTTGGATCGGTAATCTGCAGCTCTTCAGCTGCTTCCTGGGCGACATTCATGTCGAGCTTGCCAGCGCGTGCCAGTGCGGACAGGGCCGCAACAGCGACTGACTCGCCGTCGGAGTTGAAGTAGCGGCGAGCGGCCGGACGGGTATCCGAGAAGCCGTAGCCGTCGGTGCCGAGGACGGTGTAGTCACCCGGAACCCACTTGCGAATCTGCTCCGGGACCGCACGTTGGAAGTCGGTCACTGCGATGAACGGCCCATCGGTGTCGGACAGCTGGCGGGTAACGAAGGCGTCGTCGACCTCTTCAGCCGGGTTGTGTAGACGCTCAGTGTCACGCTCGTGCCCATCGCGGGCCAGCTCATTCCACGATGTCACCGAGTAAATCGAGGAAGCCACGCCGTAGTCTTCCAGGATGTCCGCGGCGCGCAGCGCCTCCTGCATGCCAATGCCGGAAGCCAGCAGGTTGACATGCTTGTCGCCCTCAGCCTTGCGGAAGCGGTAGATACCGCCAAGTAGCCCCTCGACATCGAGGTCTTCCGGGACAGCCGGCTGCGAAGTCGGCTCATTGTAGATAGTCAGGTAGTAGATGACATCTTCGCCGCGCTCTGGCCCGTACATGCGGTCGATACCGTCGCAGACGATGTAGGCAATCTCGTAGGCGAACGCCGGGTCGTAGGAGACCACAGACGGGTTCGTAGCCGCCAGCAGTTGGGAGTGACCGTCCATGTGCTGCAGGCCTTCACCGGTCAGCGTCGTGCGACCAGCTGTAGCACCGAGCAGGAAGCCACGGGTCATTTGGTCACCAGCGGCCCAAATGGAGTCAGCCGTACGCTGGAAACCGAACATCGAATAGAAGATGTAGAGCGGAATCATGGCAACGCCATGGGTGGCGTACGCCGAGCCGACAGCGGTAAACGACCCCACAGAGCCCGCCTCGGAAATGCCCTCGTGCAGAATCTGGCCGTCCTTCGCTTCCTTGTAGGACAGCATCAGCTCATGGTCGACCGGAGTGTAATTCTGGCCGTGCGGGTTGTAGATCTTCAGCGTCGGGAACCAGGAGTCCATGCCGAAAGTACGGGCCTCATCAGGGATGATGGGCACAAAACGATCCTTGAGGTCCTTATCGCGCATCAGGTCCCTGAAAACACGCACCGTCGCCATAGTGGTGGCAACCTTCTGCTTACCTGATCCCTTGAGCAGGTTCTTCAGGCTCTCAGGCTTTGGCACTGTCAGAGGCTCGTAGCTAGTGCGGCGCTCTGGCACGAAACCGCCGAGCTCCTTGCGTCGCTCCAGCATGTACTGCACTTCCTCGGACTCCGGGCCCGGGTTGTAGTACGGCGGCAGGTAGGGATCCTTCTCCAGCTCCTCGTCGGAGATTGGAATGCGCTGGTTATCGCGGAAAAGCTTCAGGTCGTCGAGTGCTAGCTTCTTCATCTGGTGGGTCGCGTTGCGGCCCTCGAAGTTGTGGCCAAGGCCATAGCCCTTAACCGTGTGCGCCAGGATGACAGTCGGCTGATCCTTGGTCTCCAAGGCCTTCTTGTAGGCAGCGTAAATCTTGCGGTAGTCGTGGCCACCTCGACGGAGGTTCCAAATCTCCTCGTCGGTCATGTCCTCGACCAGCTTGGCAGTGCGCGGGTCACGGCCGAAGAAGTGCTCTCGCACCCAAGCGCCGTCGTTAGCCTTCAGGGTCTGGTAATCGCCATCGCAGAACTTATTCATCAGGTCGACTAGTGCGCCGTCCTTGTCCTTGGCGAAGAGCTCGTCCCATTCACGGCCCCAAACGACCTTGATGACATTCCAACCAGCGCCGCGGAAGAACGACTCCAACTCTTGGATGATGCTGGTGTTACCGCGCACCGGACCGTCGAGACGTTGCAGGTTGCAGTTAATGACGAATGTCAGGTTATCCAGGTTGTTCAGCGCCGCATGCTGAATGGCACCACGGGATTCCGGCTCGTCCATTTCGCCGTCACCGAGGAAGGCCCAAACGTGCTGCTGTGAGGTGTCCTTGATGCCGCGGTCATGGAGATAGCGGTTAAAACGGGCCTGGTAGATAGCGTTAATTGGTCCCAGCCCCATAGACACCGTCGGGAACTCCCAGAACTCCGGCATGCCATGCGGGTGCGGGTAGGAGGGAAGGCCATTGCCCTCACCGAGGGAGACCTCCTGTCGGAAACCGTCGAGGTCCTCTTCGGTCAGGCGCCCCTCTAGGAATGCACGGGCGTACATGCCCGGCGAAGCGTGGCCCTGGAAGAAGACGTGGTCACCGCCGCCTGGGTGGTCCTTGCCGCGGAAGAAGTGGTTAAAGCCGACCTCGTAAAGCGGTGCGGCACCCGCATAGGTGGAGATATGTCCGCCCACGCCGATACCTGGACGCTGTGCGCGATGGACCATAATTGCCGCATTCCAGCGGATCCACTTGCGGTAGCGGCGCTCAATGTCCTCATCGCCTGGGAATTCTGGCTCCATCTCAGTCGGGATGGTGTTGACGAGGTCTGTCGAGGTCAGCGGCGGTAGGGCCACGCGCTTTGCCGTGGCACGTTCCAGCAGTCGCAGCATGAGGAAGCGTGCGCGTTCCGGACCTGCCTCTTCCAACAGGCCGTCGAGAGACTCAAGCCACTCCTTGGTCTCTTCAGGATCTGCATCCGTGAGATAGGAGGCGACCCCATCACGGATAAGGGCAAAATTTGACTCATCAGAGTGGGCTTGTGGCGTACCTGACGATGTATCGGACATTGTGAGCTCCTTTCAGTCCCTGAAGGAAAGGCAAAGGTTATTGTTCTCCACTCTACTTCTGAATCGTTTGTTGTGCCCCTAGCCGTTTCTTACACACGCTTTCACCGAATAATCCGCTTGGCTTTACGACGAACATTGCGAAGAACACCGCGAAAACTGCACCTTTTTGGGGAAATTCTTATTTTGCAGCTGTGAAAAATGTATTTGAGCGGTAAAATTTCTCCACATAGTTCGAAAAATCGAGCTGAATATTTTTTCTAGAGGAGGAAAAGGGAAGTGGTCAACGCCACAGGCGCTGCTCATGAATATGCGAGCAGGCTCGGCATCAAGGAAGGTCAGCTAGTCCAGGAGGTTGGCTGGGATACAGACTGTGACTCAGCAATCAGTGAGTCGGTCGAGAATTTCCTGGATGCAGACCTGCTCGACGAAGACACGGATGAAGTTGTCGACGTCGTATTGCTGTGGTGGCGTGAAGAAGACGGCGACTTGGTCGATGGTCTTGTGGATGCTTCCCGCCCTTTGGAGGATGAAGGTCGCGTTTGGCTACTCACGCCGGGCGCTGGTCAGCCGGGTGCCATTGATCCTGGCGTGATTGACGAGTCCGCACAGCTGGCAGGTTTCTCCAACACCTCGGCGCTTCGGCTGGGGGATTGGCAGGGCAATTGCCTGGTGCAGCGCTCTAGCTAACCGGCTCTAGCTGTCCCGTTTGAATCGGCTACTAGCTGAGCTGTTGAAACAATCGACATAAACGCTGTTTGTAGTGCGCAATTGGCAATCTATGTTTTCCGTGTGTTAGAGTTTCGCAGCAGCGCGGCGATAGCTCAGCGGTAGAGCTCTGGTTTTACACACCAGCGGTCGGGGGTTCGAAACCCTCTCGCCGCACAGATATAATCCGCCCGGATTCTTGTAACGGAGAATCCGGGCGGATTTTGTTTGTGCTAAACTTCCGGTCTGTGCGTTTTACAAAATCGCTTGCCACCATTGTTTTTGTCGGATCTCTGCTCGCGGGCGCTCCCGCCTACGCAATCGGCGGGGGTGGTAAACCGATAATCGATTCGGCCACCTGTAAAGCAATGGTCAAGGCTGCAAATGCGGGCGAGCCGGTGGATAATCCGTCGATTCTCCATCTCTCGGATCAGATGCCTTCCTATATTGCCGACGGCACTTTGGATTACGTTGTTGCCCCAGATTTTCCGTACCGCGCACAGCTAGATGCTGCTACTCAAGAGTGGAATGAAAAGCTCGGTGGCAAGGTTGTGCTTCGGGAAGTGACCAAGGACAAGGCTGATTCGGATACTGTGAACGTTCGCTATGTGCCAAGGCCGGACTCGCGCGTCTTGGCTTCTGCATCGGAAATTAGTAAGGAGATGACGGTTTTCGTTACTTCCACTCTCTATCCCGATGCAATTCGCAGCACTCTTGCCCACGAGTTTGGGCACTTGCTCGGTATCCGGCACACTTGTGATTACACCTTGATGGCCGCATCGCAGCACCGCCATCCGGCAGCGCATGTCACTCCGCTCGATGTCGCAGCCGTTCTGCAGGGGCAATTTGATTAGATTGTGTACACATGCCAGAAGTCGACACCTCTGGCGGCGTGGAGCGGCCATCGCAGTGGGGTATGCACTTGACCGCATTTTCGCAGATCCCACCAATCACCATCCGGTGGCCCTCTACGGGCAGGCCGTCAGCAAACTTGAGTGCCGAATCTACGCCGACTCCAAAGCGCGCGGTGTGGCGTTCACCGCAATCGCAGTGGCCACGCCGGTAGCGCTTGCCGCCGCAGCCAGCACAGTCGCACCGAGTCTCACGCTGGCTGCCGCCACGTGGGCTTCGCTCGGCGGCACCACTCTCCGCCGTACTGGCGAGCGCATGACTGACCGACTCACTTCCGGCGACATCGATGCCGCCCGCGAACTTGTGCCGTGGTTGTGTTCGCGTGATCCGGAAGCTCTCGACGCTGATGGCATCGCCCGAGCGACCGTCGAATCGCTCGCTGAAAATACCTCCGACGCAGTCACCGGCACTCTCATGTGGGGTGCCATTGCAGGCGCTCCTGGTGTGGTCGCTCATCGAGCGGCTAATACCCTCGACGCGATGGTGGGGTACCGCAACGCTCGCTATCGGCAGTTCGGGTGGGCCAGTGCACGGCTTGACGACGTCGTCGGGTTCTTCCCCGCGAGACTTACAGCTGTCGCAACTGTGGTTGCAGGTCCGGACCGTCGTCAAGCATTGGCAGCGTGGCGACGAGACGCCGACAACCACCCAAGTCCAAACGCGGGCGTCGTGGAGGCAAGCGCTGCAGGCGCGCTGGGGCTGCAGCTGGGCGGCGCGACGGTGTATCCCAGCGGAGTGGAGATGCGCCCGGTGCTTGGCAGTGGTCGGAGGCCTGCGGTGGCCGATGTGCGGCGTGCCGCAGGGCTGAGCAAGCGAGTACAAAACATTGTTGCGCTCAGCTGCGCCGGAGCAGCAGTAATTGCCGGATGTATCCGACGAGTGAAAGCGCGAGCTGAGAGTTAGAAACGCTCGTCGTATCGGTTATCGCGATAACCTGCGGCGCGGTGGCCAGTGTTGCCGTAGCGCTGCGCCATGCGCTGACGGTGCAGCTCAGCGGCGCGATCCTCTTCGGGCTTAGCCGGCGGAGAGGTGGGAGTGGCGTCGTCGTCCGATTCGGGTGCCGCGTCCTCGGTGTCATCAGCGTAATCGACTGGTTCTGCGGCTTCGGCATCGCGGAGATTCTTGGCCATCTCCTCCTGCTCCGCACGGTCGCGTTTGCGTTCGACAATCTCGGCGCGAATGAACCAGACGACAGCCAGCGGCACGAGAGCGCCGAAGAAGATCCACTGGATGCCGTAGGAGAGGTAGGGGCCGGACTCCAGGGTGGGCAGCGGAATGGCCTCGATGACGGCATCGGATTTGTCCGAGAGCTGAAGCCAATCGGGGTTGAGTTCGGTGCCGACGAGCTCGGACACTTCCTTGGTATTGATTCCGTAGACCTGCGGCGGGGTGCCGGGGATTGGGGCGGTCTCGGCGGGAACCTCGTTTCGGCGGATAAAGGCCGAGATAGTCAAGGTGCCCTTCGGGGCTGGCTCAACATTGGGGGTGCTGGAGTCTGTAGGACGCACAAAGCCACGGTTGACCAGGTAGTTTTCGCCATTGTTAGCGACGAAGACATCGAGTACCTGGACAGCGGGTGCGCCATTTACTGGGCGGTTACGCAATAGTACGCGGGTATCCGGCAGGAAGGACCCGGTGGCGGTAACGCGACGCCATTCGTTGCCCTCGACGAAGCCTTTGCCCTTGGGCATTAGCTCGTTGACATCTACGGGGTTGAGCTCGAATGAGTGCTCAAGCTGCTGATTGCGATGCTGCGTCGCGGTGTTCTTACCCAACTGCCACGGAGCCAGAACAGTAAATGCGAGATAGGAAAACGCAATGGCGACAATCGCAGTGAGAACCCATCCAGGGGTCAGAAACTGGCGCACATTCTTAAACACATTCATTGAGCTTACCCGGTGCTGTGGCTGGCACCAGAGCGGCTGGCACTAGAGCGGATGGCACTGTTGTGGCGGGTGGGCAGTGGCACCTGTTTTAAAAGTGCATACCAAATGAGCACAGTGCTGATGAGGTGATGAGGGGGAGGAAAAGGCTGATTGCCGTGAGGGAAATCTCGCTTTCACAAGGATTCACCTGCGCGGAGATTGAGTGAACTTCGGGTAAAGTTGTTTGAGCGTATTTGACGGGGAATCTACCCGGGATAGATGGAAAGAGAGGTGTCGTGGTGGGCACGCAAACAGCGAAATCTTCGCCTTCACGTCGCTTCAGCACAGTCTCGCGCCAGTTCATCAAGTTCGGTCTGGTCGGCGGCACAGGTGTGGTTGTCAACCTGATTGTCGTGATCATTGCCCGCAAGTTGGGTCTCAGTCTGGGCACCAATGAACACGACGTGTTTTTGAACCTGTTCGGAACACGGTGGAATATCCGTTACTCCCACGTCTATGCAACTCTGGCGTTTGTCGTGGCTAATATTTGGAACTTCCAGCTCAACCGGTCCTGGACTTTCCGAACTGACAATCGCCCGAACTGGTTTAGACAGTTCTTCCCGTTTTTATTTGCAGGTATCTCAGCACTGATTGTGAACCTGGTTGTCATTACGCTGCTGACTAACCCCACCTCGCCGCTGGCACTGCCAACGGACATTTTCGACGACTCCACCGGTTTTAGGAACCGCCTCTACTGGGCAAACCTCATCGGTGTCATCTTGGGCACGCCCGCTAACTTCATCTTGAATAAGATTTGGGCGTTCCGAAACCGAGGCAATGCCAATAAAACAAAAGAAAAGGTTGTTTTGAAACCTTAACGTTCAGAGGCCAGCGCCAGAGTCTCACGCAACCATGCGATGATGCCCGGCGTCGCGGCCTCAATTTCGTTTCGAGTGCGGACGAACCCCTCCGGGCCACCGTAGTAGGGATCGGCCACGACGGCACCCTTCGGGGACGCCGGGTCGAAGGAACGCAGCAGGCGAATCTTTTCTTTTGGCACGCCAGCGCGGAGTAGACCATTGATGTGCGATTCATCCATGGCGATGAAAAGCGTTGCATCCATGTGCTCATCGCCTAGCTGTGCGGCGGTGTGATTTGGGTCGTAGCCGGCATTTTCCAGCTCGGCTTGCGCCCGCTCGTCGGCGGGTTCGCCGACATGCCAGCCGCCGATTCCGCAGGAGGCGAGCAGGACATCGTCGGCAAGCGCATTGGCTTCAACTGCGTCACGGACGATGATTTCAGCCATGGGGGAGCGGCAGATATTTCCGGAGCAGACAAACACGACGTACACGGACTCAGTACGATGCGACGAGTTCATAAGCATAATAGGCAAAACCAAACTTCTCGGAAAATAAAAATAGGATTGTCACTAATCGTTGACGAGTCTTAAAGATACAGCATTTCCCGCACAACACGATTCAGGTCCCCAGGCGACGACGCCACCGCCGCTGCCGATGCCCACTCAGATTCTGAGCCGTAGCCCCATTTAACAGCGATGGCGGGGATGCCGAACTGTGCTGCGCCCTCAAAATCATGGATGCGATCGCCGACCATTACGACCGAACCACGCGGGCGCACTGCTTCATCGGGTTCAATGCCCAACTCCTTGAGCGTGTACTCAATGACCTCAGTCTTTGTCTGCCGTGAGCCGTCGTCGCTGGCGGCGCCGATGAAGTCAAAGGCGTCGAGAAGTCCGAAATTGTCCAGGGTCTTGCAGGCGAAGTACTCGCCCTTGGAAGTCGCAGTGGCTAGCTGTACCCCTGCTGCCCGCCAATCGCGCAGGAGCTCCGGCCAGCCGGGGAACATCTCGGCACGCTGCCAAGCACCGGCGTGTTGATGCTCCATATACACAGCGAAGGCTCGGTCGACCTGTTCGTCGGAAAGCCCGAGAGATGCGAGTGTTTCCACCATTGGCGGCCCGGGAATCGTGTTGATAAAGCTCTCAGGCCGAAGTGGGCGGTCAATTTCCTCCAATGCAAGGCGAAATCCATGTGCGATTGCGGGGAGAGAATCGGCGATGGTGCCGTCGACATCAATAAGGACAGTGGGGCGATGGCCAGTGGACATATTGTTCATCCTAAAAGGTCATTAGGCTGGATGGCATGTTAGACGACCCGCTGCGCTATCATGGCGACCAGGCCGCCCATGGCGCTGACCTGGACTTTGCCGTCAATGTCCACGGCACCACACCGCAGTGGCTACAGCACTCGCTGGCCACGTCCCTCGGAGAACTTGCCGCGTATCCGTCGGCGCAGCTCGATGCCGACGTCCGCGCCGCCATCGCCGCCAACCACAATCGCAGCGCCGACGAGGTACTGCTTCTCCACGGCGTCGCCGAGGGCTTCTCGCTCTTGCCTCACTTGGGCTTGCCCGCCACAATCGTCCAGCCGCAGTTCACCGAACCCGAAGCCGCCTTCCTCGCCGCAGGAGTCGAGGTGGATTCGCTGGTACTGCCGTCGCCGTACACGCTCATGCCTACGCTTGCCGACGTCCACGAGAACGCATCCTTCCCGCATTCCCAGCAGCTTGAAGGCCGGATGGTCATCATCGGCAATCCGACCAACCCCACCGGCGTTGCTCATTCAGCGAATGACCTGCGGGGGCTCGCCAGCCGTTGTGGAATCCTGGTCGTGGATGAGGCGTTTATGGACGTCGCCGATGGCGAGATTATTCGGCGGTGCTCGCTAGCCGATTGCAGGCCGGGGGAAGCGAACAGAATCCCCGATAATGTCATCGTTTTCCGCAGTATGACTAAGACCTGGGCAATCGCAGGTCTGCGCTGCGGTTACGCACTCGGTCACCCGGAGCTCCTGGCACAGCTGGCGCGACGGCGTCCGCACTGGCCGCTGGGCACGTTGCAACTTACCGCTATGGCGGAAATCGCGCGTCGTGAGGAAGAGCTGCTATCAGAAATTCGTGCCGAGATTCGTCAGCAGCGCGAGTCTATGACCCAGCTGCTAGTGGCCGTCGGCTGGCAAGTGTTGGATTCCGAGGCTCCCTTTGTCCTGGCGCGTCCGGGAGGTGACCGGAGTTCTCACGATGGGCAGGGTGCTGCGGAGGTTGACGTCGTCAAGCATGAGCGTCTGAGACAGCGGCTCGCTGCGCGCGGAGTAGCCGTGCGGCGTTGCGACACCTTTGCCGGCCTGGACGGTTCGTGGTGGCGGCTGGCCGTGCGGGATGACGCGAGTGTGCGGCGGCTTGTTGCGGAAGTAGCGGATTTGCTGTCGCAGAACTGATGCGGTGGGGCGGAGTTCACTACGCTGGAAGAGAAGCTGGAGAGAAATGCATGTTGAAGGGATGGATGTATGACGGACTCTGCGCAGACCCGTGCCGAGGGCAATAACTCGGTGGTGACCGTTGCCGACGTGCGTACGGCGATGGACGCGGCCTACCCGCCGGCACTGGCGGAGAGCTGGGATAAAGTTGGCCTGATTTGCGGTGACCCGCAGGATGAGGTGCGTCGCATCGCGTTGGCGCTGGACTGCACTGACGAGGTCGCAGATCGCGCGATTGCCTCCGGTGCTCAGATGCTCGTTGTGCACCATCCGCTGCTTCTGCGCGGTGTGAATTCCGTGGCGGCGGATACACCGAAGGGTCGGATTATTCATAAGCTGATTCGGGCAGGTGTAGCTCTCTTTGCAGCGCACACTAACGCTGACAGCGCACGACCGGGTGTCAATGACCAGTTGGCCACGATGCTCGGAGTCGAACCGGGTGCGCCGCTAGCTCCGCAGCCGGCTCCCGGCTTGGATACCTGGACGGTGAAGGTTCCGGCAGATCACGTCGATAAGGTCGCGCAAGCCATGTTTGAGGCGGGCGCGGGCACTATCGGCGACTACGACAGCTGTGCGTTTCGCATTAACGGCCGCGGCCAGTTCCGCCCGCTGAGCGGGGCAAATCCCTTCATCGGCGCCGAGGGGCAGGTCGAGTATGTCGAGGAAGTGCGCCTGGAGATGGTCGCACCACGGTCCATGCGCGCGGCGATTGTTAAGGCTCTCGTTGCAGTGCATCCGTATGAGGAACCGGCATTCGACATCGTGGACAATCAGGCCACCGGTCCGGACCCGCAGCAGGCTGTGGGCATTGGGCGAGTGGGCACGCTAGATACGCCGATGCCATTTAAGGACTTCGTTGCGCGTGTGGCTGAGCGTCTGCCTGCAACGGCATGGGGCGTGCGCGGCGCAGGCGATCCGGAGCGGATGATTCGTACGGTTGCCGTTGCATCTGGTTCGGGCGACTCTTTCCTGGACACTGTGGCGAAGATGGGCGTCGATGCTTTTGTTACCTCGGACCTGCGGCATCATCCTGTAGATGAGACGCTGCGGACCGCGGACTTCTGCGTCGTGGATACGGCCCACTGGGCCAGCGAGTTCCCCTGGTGCTACCAGGCCGCAGACATGCTGGCCGAGAGGCTCGGGGTCGCGACCGAGGTCCTTGAGGTGCGCACCGATCCCTGGACAGTGGCAGAATCGTCGACACAGGCAAGGAAGTGAAGACCATGAGGCTTAGTCCACAAATCCAAGTGGCGATGTTGGAAAAGGCGGAAAACCAAACTCTGTTGGATGGGCTCACCGCCCGCCAGAACGTTCTGCCCGAGCGTGCCGAGTTGCAGGAGCTGCGCAAAAAGCACAGCCGTCAGGCCAGTGAGGCAGCGCGCTCCAAGCTCAGCGCCTCCGATATTGGCCGCGATATTGCCAAGCTGGAATCGGACATCAACAAGCTGAAGGCTCGCGAAAAGGCAGACCGTCTGTCGCTCGGTGCCACAGAAGACGCATCCACGCGCCGTGACCTCGAACACGACCTGCGCTCCACCGAGCGCCGCCGCGAGCGCGCTGAACAGGAACTCCAGCAGTACGAGCGCATGCAGGAGGCCTATCAGGTCGACGCTGAGCACGAATACGACGCCGACGAGGCGCACGATGACATCGTCGCCGCCAAGCAAAGGCTTAACGACGCCGAGGTTGACCTCATTGCGCGCATTTCCATCGCTGAGACCCGAATCGAAGAGGCTGACAAACTCATTGATGGTTCGGCAGCCAAGCTTTACCGTCGTCTAGCGCTTGCTAACGGCATCCCTGTTGCACGCCTGAACGGGCGCACCTGCGGTTCCTGCTTCATGGAGCTCGATGTCGGAACCGTGCATGAATTCACCACGCTCGCGCCGGAAGAAGTGACGTTCTGTCCTGAACGTGGCGCGATGATCGTGCGTGCGGAAACGCTGGGAGCAGTGAAAGGCAAGTAAATGAGCCAGGCTGCAGACAAGCGCGATAGCGCGCCGGGCTGGACGGGTGCGACCACGGACCCCACGCGGCTGGTGCTGCTGCGCCATGGGCAGTCGCCGATGTCGATTCGCCGGGAGTACTCGGGAAGTCGTTCGAACCCCGACCTGACGGAGGTCGGCAGGCAGCAAGCGGCAGCGGCGGCACGGCACCTCGTAGAGCTGGTCGATAGCGGCAACATGAATTTCTCTGCCATTGTGGCCTCTCCACAGCGTCGTGCACAGCAGACCGCAGAGGCGGCAGCAAATGCGCTCGGCCTGGATATCCACGTTGACGAGGACCTGCGGGAGACCGACTTCGGGCAGTGGGAGGGCATGACTTTCTCCGAGGCGCACAACTCCACCCCTGAGCTGCACAGTTCTTGGCTCGCGGACCCGACCGTGGCGCCGCCGGAGGGGGAGGATTTCCGCTCGGTCGATAGCCGAGTGGGCGCCGCGCGTGAGCGCATCGCTCAACAATTCGGTGCCTCTGATGTGCTGGTAGTCAGCCATGTCACGCCAATCAAGTCGTTGCTGCGCCAGGGGCTCGGCTGTGGCTTTGAAATCTTCACCCGCCTGCACCTGGACCTGGCCAGCCTCTCCATCGCGGAGTTCTACGCAGATGGGCCGACATCAGTGCGGCTGATTAACGACACCAGCTACCTGCGTGGTTAGCAGCCCGGTACGGCGGGTTATTTGAATTGCGGTTGTGGCGGGTACACTAACCATTCGAGCGAGCCGGCCGGGTGATCGCGGCAGTTAACGGAACCGGACGCCTCTTTTACAGAGTGTGTCCAGGCCGCTGTCGAGGAAAGTCCGGACTCCACTGGGCATGGTGGTTGCTAACAGCAACCCAGGGTGACCTGCGGGAATAGTGCCACAGAAAATAGACCGCCGGGCGCACAGCCGATGTCTTTGACGTAAAGCTGTGGAGATCCGGTGAGGGTGAAAAGGTGCGGTAAGAGCGCACCAGCGGGGCAAGTGATTGCACCGGCTAGGTAAACCCCACCAGGAGCAAGGCAAAATCGCGCATGCTTCGTCGTGCGTGTGCGCGAGTGTTTGAGGGCTGCCCGTCCGATACTCGCGGGTGTGCTGCTTCAGGCTGTCAGCAATGGCAGACCGAGATGGATGATCGCCACCCGGCGCTTTCCGAAAGGAGCGCCGAGGGACAGAATCCGGCTCATAGGCCGACTCGTTCACACAAGCTTTTTTACTCGACCACCGCGCCGGCCGAAGTGTTCTCCACGCGGATGGTCTCGGAACCGCCGTCGTTAAGCGCGGAGGCAATCCGATCGGCGTCGTCGACGTGGGACCACATCACCAGCGACGCGCCCGGGCACGGCGCGCAACGGGCAATCTTCTCACAGTCGATGGTGTCGGTCAGCTCGGCAATCTGCCCCAGTACAGAGCTTGCCGACGGCGCGGAGCCACGCTCACTGACATCGCGCGAAACCCCTGCGATGGCTGCTTGAATATCGCTGTGCCGGATGTGACCGATGACTGCGCGGGCGCGGTCGGAGGATGCGTCGGCATCGTCAAGCCACTGGATGGCGCGGCCGATGGTGGGGATGTTTTCGTCGTCCGGGTGCACCTCGTGACGAGCGCGTACCCAGTCCGCGACCCGCTCCTGTGCGTCGGGGAGGCTAGCGAGAGTCGGCACGCCGAAAGCAGCGCAGGCTTGCTGGAAGAACTCGTAGCGCTCTTCGTCTGGCGAACCGCCGGTGACATCCGGGGAGTAAGCGATAGTCAGCGCCAACGACTGTGGCAACGCCGTCTGCGTGACTGCCTCGTCGGAGTGGTTGATGCACAGTAGACTGTCCGGGCGGCTGCGCAGTGCCGTGGTGTAGGGGTACAGCGGCCACGACTGGCCCTTTACCTGCACCATGGTCTCGTGGATAGCGGTGGCAATACGCGTGCGGGTAGGTACATCATCACGGTCGCCAAAACGCGCATTGAGAGCCAGCGCGAGTGCACACTGAATTGCCGGAATCTCTCCAAAACCGCGACCTGGCGCGATAGTGGAGGCAATGGTGACCTTCAGGCCATTGCTGTTGCGCGGAACGAGGTGCAGCGAGTGCTGCAATGCGACGATGGTAGCCGCGACAGCGGTCGGCACCTGCGAAAAAGCGGCGGGGACGCTGTCCGGGAAATCCATCTTGGTAGTTTCGCGCTTGTACACGACAATGAGCTGCTGCTCGTCGATCTCTTCAATACCGACCGCGGCATAAGCTGGAATGGCGGTGGTTAGGAGCATGCCGCCGGAGGACGCGCAGTCCTCACCCAACAGGTTGATGGAACCCGGGGCGTATGCAACTGAAGCATTAGAACCGACGGCATCGAAGACGTCGTTTACGACAGCGGGTGCGGCGGGCATGGGTGAAACCTCTCCAGAGATCGGACTCATAGTGCTTGTGTGCAGTGTTTGTATTCAGCGCTCGGATTCAGCGCTTGTGTTCTAAGGTGAACAATTCCGTCGATAATACCCGGCTCGGGGGACAGTGACAAACCTATATACTGGGATTTTATGTCGCCGCAGCGCACATGGCAGGCAAAGGATTGCCTTTCTGCAAGCTTGCTTATGGGCGGAGTTAGCGGTGGCACAACCGCTTGATAACTCGACATGTTTTCGATGTGGAAGAGGAGAAGAATCGTGAGCGACAACAGCAGTAAGTGGTACTACCAGCCATCGACAGGCACGGTGTTTCAGGGGAAGAAAACCGGTTGGGACGACCGAATGGGCCCTTATGATTCCGAAGAGGAAGCCCGCGCTGCCATGGAAAAAGTCGCCGAGCGCAACAAGGCGGCCGACGACTGGGATGAAGAAGATGATGACTGGGGCGTAGCTGAGAAATAAGGCTCTACGCGTTTAGGCCTTCTTGCCCTTCTTAATCTTCTTTTCCATCTTACGGAAGGCCTTGAAAACCTTTGCCACGGCATCGTCGTACTCAGCCAGGGCCTTCAGGCCGTCGTAGTACTCCATCTGGTAAAGCACGCCGTAGCCGAAGGCGTCCCTGCCCGCACGGGAGGCACGCTTAGCGCGAGCCAACACGAAGTCACGCGCAGTACAGGTGTCCTGGAAGTCACCGAGAACCGACTGCAGGTTCTTGCAGGCAGCGTAGAGCTTCTCGGTCGACAGGTCCGCGTTCTGAGCAGCTTCCGCGCTGTAGCGGAGCTTCTTCGCAGCTTTGCGGACATCGTGGTAGCGCTCGTCCAAATCTGCCTCTGGAAGGTCAGCATCCTCTCGGCCATCGAGTACCAGGTTGTGGCGACGACGGAACTTCGAAAACGCGCTGCGCAAGTGATCGAGCAGCACCGCAGTGGTGTCGAGTTCCTTCGGTGCCTTTACCTTCTCCGGCTCGGCCTTGTCTGAGGTCGTGGAAGCAGCTGCATCGGCGGCAGCAGCAGTATCAGTCTCAGCCGCGACCTCGGAGTCAGCTGCCGAAGCATCCTCGGAGGCTGCGGCCTCCGCGTCGTCGACAAGCGAATCATCCTTCTTCTTGGACTTCTTTTCCCCAGCCTCGGCCTCTTCCGAGTTTGCGGCGATTGGCGGGTTGGCGAGGAACTCATCGAGATCGTCGAGAAGTTGCAGGTACTCGCTGGAATTGAGTGCGAAAATGACTCGCTGATGAGCGCGGTCGTAGTCCTTCTGGACATCCTCGACGAGATTCGCACGCAGCTCCTCGCCTAAAGCGGCGCTTTCGCGATTGGCCAGCAGCTCCTCCCAGCGCATAGCAACGACCTCTGCGTCACGGGCCACACCGAGAACACCCGCCAGCTGCTTGAGGTTGCTCTCCAGCTCAGCGACCTTATCGCCCACGACAATGCCGTGGAAGGTCTGCATGTGACTGCGCAGCTCACGAGTGGCGACGCGCATCTGATGCACCGAGTCAAATTCATCGCGGCGTACCTTCGGGTCGTACTCGACCATCTTGGCCACGTTAGCGGCCAGCGCATCGACCACGGTGCGCCCCGGCGTGCCCTTCGGCAGCTTCGCTGGAGTCGGCGGCAGGGGAGCAGAATCGATGGAGTCACCCAACGCCGTCGCCAACTTCGACGGGCTTTCCGACGGCACGGCACCAGCCACCTCAGCGACCTTGGACATCGCTGCCATTACAGCCTTGCCGTCCGGGTGATCTGCCCAATCCCCCAGAAGCTCAATCTCCCACTCGCGCCAGGTGGTGGTTTCTCCGCCGTCGAGGAAGGAAGTCGCCGTGACGTGGTCATCCGCGAACTCCGCCATGGGAGTGCCATCGAGGGCAAACACCGTGGTGACGTGGCGCTCATTGTCTACCTGCGCGATTGGTTGCAGCGGGTGATTGCGCACAATTGCGCGGACAGGGGCAAGCAACTCGGTGGGCACGACGTAGTCGGCGTCGCGGCCTTCACCGTTAACAGAGCCCTCTTCCAGGTCAACGCCATATTCGAGGCGACCGCCGTTGCCCGGCGCCTTCAGATGCCAACCCTCATCGGGGCCGCCGGTGCGGCGACGCAGGGTGTGCTTGGAACGGGTCAGACGCAGGTCCGCCGTGTCCAGATAAATCGCGGAGAGATTTTGCACCTCAGTGGTGGTGGAGCCAACCTGTGGAACGAAATCGAACGATGGGGCTACCACCTCTGGGGTAGCTGAGAACTTAGATTCCACCTCCAACGCCGCAGTTGGAGTTTTGGACTTAGAACCAGACTTAGATGCCATAAGCACCAATTCTACCCCCGAATCGAAGAACCCTTAAGTTACGGATGTCTGGTTTTCGTATTTGATTGCCTGGACTGGGCGGTGCCCTTAGACGTAGACGGGGGCTGGGCGGGGCCTTTAGACGAAAGCCCAGTCCAAAAAATCGGCTCACCCCAGGGCGGTTAACCCGAGAAGTTCTGTGCCTCAGTTGGGAACTCGCGGGAGTGCACCTGGTCGACATACTGCTTAGCTCCCTTGGTCAGCATCTCGCCGACCTCTTCGAACACCGAACTAAACGACGGCCTGCGGCCATCGGCCGGAACTGCAAAGGCATCTTGCCAGACGAGAACCTGGCCATCGCACTGGTTACCAGCGCCAATGCCACAGGTTGGGATGGATAGATCACGGGTAATCTCAGTGGCCAAATCTGCAGGCACCATTTCCAGGACCACGGCCGAGGCACCAGCATCGGCTACCGCGTGGGCGTCGGCACGTAGCTGTTCCGCCCCCGCACCGCGTCCCTGTACCTTGAAGCCGGACAGCGCGTTGACGGACTGCGGAGTGAAACCGATGTGTGCCATAACCGGAATGCCGGCGTTGACCAGCGCACGGATGCGCGGAGCGATGCGCACGCCACCTTCGATCTTGATCATGTGTGCGCCGGTTTCGCGCATCATCTTCGCGGCGGACAGCACGGCCTGCTCATCGGAGGCCTCGTAAGTGCCGAAGGGTAAATCGGCAACCACAAGTGCGTTGCCAGCGCCTCGGACGACACCGCGAGCAAGCGGAATCATTTCTTCCAGCGTGATCTCGGTGGTGGTGTCGTAGCCGTAGACGACGTTTGCTGCAGAGTCGCCGACCAGTAGCAGCTCGACACCGGCGGCGGAAAAAGCGCGCGCGGTGGAGTAGTCGTAGCAAGTCAGCATTGCCCAGGGGCGAGACTCAGCCTTCCATTCGGCCAGATTATTCAGACGAATCTTTTTTCCGCTCATGCCAATAGAGCATGCCATAGTCACACGCAATCCGAGACCACGAGGGCAGCAGTTATGACGCGGGTGGGGCAGTTGGCTAGCCACGCCGAATGGTCAAAATGCGTACCGCGAATCCGGGCACCTGGGTAACGTTGGAAAGTATGAACAGTCAGCGGGAATTCGTCCTCCGCGCAATCGAAGAGCAAGATATCCGCTATATCCGCCTCTGGTTTACTGATATTTTGGGGTATCTGAAGTCCGTTGCCGTCGCTCCGGCTGAGCTTGAGGGGTCCTTCGAAGAGGGCATCGGTTTCGATGGCTCCGCGGTAGAGGGCTTTTCCCGCGTCTCCGAGGCTGACACCATTGCGCAACCGGATCCTTCGACGTTCCAGGTCATGCCACGCCTGCACAAAGAAGACACAATCACGTCCGCGCGCATGTTCTGCGACATTGTCATGCCCGATGGTCAGCCGTCGTGGGCAGATCCACGCCAGGTGCTGCGCCGCCAAATTAAGGCGCTTGCCGACGAGGGCTTCCACGCGTTCATCCACCCGGAGATTGAGTTTTTCCTAGTAGAGAGCCTGGCTACTGACGGAAAGCCGCCGGTGCCAACGACAATGGCGGTTACTTTGACCAGGCGGTCTACGACCGCGCTCCCCGCTTTCGCCAAGAAGCGATCACGGTGTTGGAAGACATGGGAATCCCCGTGGAGTTCTCCCATCACGAAAACGCGCCGGGCCAGCAGGAAATCGATCTGCGCTACGCCGATCCGCTGACTATGGCGGATAACGTGATGTCTTTCCGCTACATCATTAAGCAGATTGCAATGAAAAATGGTGTGCAGGCGACATTCATGCCGAAACCTTTTCAGGACTTGCCGGGCAATGGCATGCACACGCATATTTCCCTCTTCGAAGGGGACACAAATGCATTCCACGATCCGGATGATGAAAATCAGCTCTCCGACACCGCAAAGGGCTTCATTGCTGGCATTCTGACTCATGCCAGCGAAATCTCCGCTGTGACCAATCAGTGGGTCAACTCCTACAAGCGCACGGTCTTTGGTGATGAAGCTCCGACGTCTGCGACCTGGGGCATGGCCAACCGCTCGGCTCTTGTGCGTGTTCCCATGTACTCGCCGGGCAAGGCGCACTCGCGCCGGGTGGAAATTCGTTCCCTGGACTCCGCATGTAACCCATATCTTGCGTACTCGGTAATTTTGGCCGCCGGTTTGAAGGGAATTAAGGAGGGCTACCAGCTGCCGGAGCAGGCAGAGGACAACATCTCGGAGCTGACCAAGCGGGAACGCCGTGCGATGGGCTACCGCGATTTGCCGACGTCCCTGGAGGTGGCGCTGCAGGAGATGGAACGCTCCGATTTGGTGGCCGATGCTCTCGGTGACCATGTCTACGAGTTCTTCCTACTCAATAAGTGGCGCGAGTGGCGCGAGTTCCAGCGTCAGGTGACGCAGTGGGAGCTGCGCACAACCCTGGATTACTAATTTTCCCGAACCGCTACCTACCTTTTTCGTCTTTAGTTTTTGGGTGACCAGTTTCAATGGTGATGAATCGACCTCGCACATCCCGCCAGTCAGTGCCGCGGCCCGCAGCGCTGGGCTTGCGTAACGACGATCGGACGCGCGCTGACCTGGAAGATTTGGGGTGGTACAACGAGGAGTCCCTACAGCTGTTGTGGGGGCTTGCCGGAGCCAGCGACCCCAAGCTGGCGCTCGTGGCACTAGTGCGGCTCAAAGGCGCTCTCGACGAGCTGGAGCAGGATGGAAAGCTGGAGAACTGGGCCACCTGGTCTGGCCTCGATGAGGCCATGCGTGAGCAGGTTCCGCTGCGTACGCGTATGTTTGCGCTGCTCGGGGGATCGAGTGCACTGGGCGATCACCTGGTTGCGCACCCAGAAAAGTGGATTCTGCTCCAAGCTGAGCTTCCCACTGAGGCAGACATGTTCCGCGAGATGCTCTCCAGCGTTGGGGCTGTGCCCGAGGTCATCGAACTCACTGATGAGGCCAGTCTGGAAAAGCAGGAGGAACCGGAGTACCGCAAGCCGGTCGTTGCGCCCGCCACGCTTGAAGGCCCCGGTTTGTACCGTGCGAAGCTCACCGGCCGTGAGGCCGAAGTTGCGATGCAGTGCGCCTACCGCGACTTGATTATGCGTATTGCGTGCCACGACTTGGCTGGTACGTACCCACGGGGTCCCCGCCGCCCTGGACAGCCACAAGTCCCATTCCGTCAGGTCTCGGAGGCACTCAGTGACTTGGCGGATGCAGCGTTGACGGCTGCACTGTCTGTGGCTGTTCAACAGGTCTTTCCTTCCGCACCGGTCTCAACACGCCTGGCCGTAATCGCCATGGGTAAGTGTGGTGCGGAAGAGCTGAACTACATCTCCGATGTGGATGTCATTTTCGTCGCAGAGCCGGCGGATGCCCGAGCTACTCGTCTAGCCAGCGAATTTATCCGGATTTCTTGCCACTGCTTCTTTGAGGTCGACGCGAATCTCCGCCCGGAGGGCAAGTCGGGTGCACTCGTACGCACCGTGGATTCCCACGTCGCTTACTACAAGCGCTGGGCTGAAACCTGGGAGTTCCAAGCGTTATTGAAGGCGCGGCCGATGACAGGCGATGTCGAGCTGGGCCGCGAATACATCGATGCTCTAGCCCCGATGGTGTGGACCGCCTCTCAGCGAGACTCTTTCGTCGACGACGTTCAACGCATGCGCGCCCGCGTGGTACAAAACGTCCCCGAAGAGCTTCGCTACCGAGAGCTCAAGCTTGGACGCGGTGGTCTGCGTGATGTCGAGTTCGCGGTGCAGCTGCTGCAGTTGGTCCACGGTCGCTATGACGGTAGCCTCCGCGTGCTGCCAACTGTGATGGCACTCGATGCACTTGTCGAGGCTGGCTACATCGGTCGCGAAGACGGTGCCGCGCTGATTAACGCCTACGAATTCATCCGTCTGCTGGAGCACCGCCTGCAGCTGCAGAAGATGCGACGGACGCATTTGTTGCCCGCCGAGGACGACACCGAAGCTCTTCAGTGGCTCGGTCGAGCCTCTGGCCTCGGCGGTGAGGGCGGCACCGATGCCAGCAAACCGCTGGCCAAGCAGGTTCGACTGGCCAGCTCGCAGATCCGCTCCCTGCACAACAAGCTTTTCTACCGTCCACTGCTGAACTCCGTGGTGGAGCAGGACATTGGAACCCTGCAGCTATCGGCCGATGCGGCAAAGCGCCAGCTGGCCGCGCTGGGCTATCAGTACCCGGATCGCGCCTACGAGCATCTTTCTGCGCTGGCGGCAGGCACCTCGCGCAAATCGCGTATTCAGGCGATGCTCCTACCTACGCTGATGGAGTGGCTATCTTCGACGCCAGATCCCGACGCGGGTCTGCTCAATTATCGCAAGCTCTCTGAGAAGCTCCACGACGAAACCTGGTTTCTGCGAACGCTGCGCGATGAGGGCATCGTCGGTCAGCGGCTGATGCGCGTGCTCGGTTCTTCGCCCTACGCGTCTGATTTGATTATGAGTGCGCCGGACGTAATTAAACGGTTCGGCGACGGTGCGTCCGGGCCGAAGCTACTGAATACCGACTCCGATGCAGTCGGGCGTGCGCTGGTCGCAGCGGCTGCCCGTCACAACAGTCCAGCTAAGGCCATTGGTGTGGCACGTGCGTTGCGCCGTGCAGAGCTCGCGCGCATTGCCTCCGCGGATCTCTTCGGGCTGATGGATGTGCAAGAGGTCTGTCACTCTCTGTCGATGGTGTGGGACAACGTGCTCGAAGCTGCCCTCGCCGCCGAAATCCGTGCGTGGTCGCTGGAGCATCCTGACTCGGAGGTTCCGGGCGTTATCTCCGTGATTGGTATGGGGCGACTTGGCGGTGCTGAACTGGGCTACGGCTCCGATGCCGACGTGATGTTTATCTGTGAACCTCGCAAGGACACCGAAGGAACGCCGCTTGTCGACGATTCCGAGGTGGTCAAGTGGGCAACCAGGATTTGTGACTCGTTGCGTCGTCGACTGGCAAAGCCAAGCCAGGACCCGCCACTGGAGGTCGATGTGGACCTGCGTCCAGAAGGACGCTCGGGCCCGATTGTCAGGACCCTGGATTCCTATGTGACCTACTACGAGCGCTGGGGTGAAACCTGGGAGATTCAGGCACTGCTACGTGCTACCTGGATTGCCGGCGATAAAGACCTCGGCACCCGCTTCCTCAAGGCCATCGATTCGCTGAGGTACCCACAGGGCGGAGCTGATGCCAAGATGGTCCGCGATGTCCGTCGTATGAAGGCGCGTGTTGATTCGGAGCGACTGCCGCGCGGCGCTGATCGGCGTACCCACACCAAACTCGGTTCCGGCGCACTGACCGATATTGAATGGACTGTGCAGCTGCTAATCATGCTGCATGCCCATGAAGTGCCGGAGTTGCACAACACTTCGACGCTGGAGTGTCTGGAAGTGCTGAAAAATCGCGAGATTCTAGATGCGGAGGATACCGACGCACTTCGGGATGCCTGGCTGATGGCGACGAATGCTCGTAATGCGCTGGTGCTCACGCGTGGTAAGCGTACGGACCAGCTGCCACAGCCGGGGCGTCAGCTGACTCAGGTCGCAGGTGCTGCAGGATGGGATGCATCGGATTCCAACGGTTTTATTGAGCACTATTTGCGTCTGACTCGCCACTCCAGCCGTGTCGTCAATCGCGTGTTTTGGGGTGAGGAGAACCCCGACCACGAGTAGCCCGGGCAGAGGTCTGCCGAACCTTGCTGCGAGGCTCATTATGCGGCAGCGGGGTGCAGCCTTTGTCTTAGCACGGCGACCGGGCATAATGGTGGGCTATGGAACGCAACGTCGATTACTCGGTACGCCCTAGGTATGAGGATTTCATTCTCAACCTCGATGGCACTGACCTGCGTTTTTTATTGAGCCGCACGTGTCCAGCAGCTGACACCTCAGCTGCTGGACAAGAGGCGGTGGAATTGCTGATGTCACAGGATTCAGCGCATACGGCGCTGTCTTTTTGTGATCCCGATGTTCTCGATGTGGCTCACTTAGTTCATATTCTGGAGGATTCCGCATCGCTGGATACCCTCGCAGAAGTGGCCTATTGGGCATCGGATGCGGACGTGATGGCACACGATACGCCGAAGGGTGTTGACCGCAAACGTCGTCGCGTCGGCAAGCAACAGCTTGAGCATGTGCTACGCCGTGGCCAGCGCCAGGGGCTCGTGTGGGAGGAACCGGCGGGCGTGTGGCATGTGCCGCCACATATTTCGGAGGTGTTCCCGGCGGAACCGAGCCTCAACTTCCGCGTCGCCGACTTGGTGGCGAATATGCCAGCGGATGTGCTGAGTCGTCGTATGGAGCGCATGGGGCTGGAGCCGGATAGCGCGCGCGGAGAGGGCGCACCGCGAGCTCTGAACGCCAGCGATTTGACGGTGCGCAATTTGCAGGCTCGCCAGGTGGAGCAAGTTGCAGGCTTCCTCTGCGATCCGGTGAAGGTGCGGGCGCTGGTGATGACAGCGCCGGTGGATATTCGCAATGAGCTGCGTTGGATGGCAACCGACGAGAAATACTTGCCCTCCTACATGTGGTCCGAACTGCGTGCCGACGCGGTGCGATGGGCCGAAGAGCGTCTGCTGCTGACTGTGGTTGAAGAACCGGCGATGCCGGTATTCGAGCAAGAGGCGGAAGCACACAACGGGCCGACAGAGGTTGCCCGTCTGGTGGGCGCAGTAGCGTTGGCGCTCAAGGGCGACATGTGGTCGATTCGTAAGCCGCATCCGACGGAGTCTTTCCCGGCAACGCTGGAGTCAAAGGAGTTGACCGAAGCTTCTGTGGCTGCGGTGGCGTTTGCTTCGGCGTTTATGGATGCTGCGGGCAGCGGCGACGGGCGCCTGAAGGACCCGTTGCACATGTATGAGGAATCGAGCCTGCTGTGGATTCAGGACTTTGCAGCATCAATAGGCGCGAGCGGTTTCGCGGCGCCCTGGATTGTGGAGATGCTGGTCAACGCGGGACTAATTCACGCTGACAGCGGGCATCCGACTCCGCGTGCACTGCAGTACTGGTACAACGCCGATGCCTCGACCCGTTGGGCGTATCTCGTGGCGGGCTTCCTCGTTGGTCGCGGTCCGTGGCACGGTGAGTTTCCGTGGGTGACGGTGGGTGTCGATGATTTGTCGCATGCCACCCTTGCTTACGGCTACCCGTTTGCCGCACGTGAAGTAGTGTCGCTGGCCGCGCAGCTGGAGGAAGACCAGAAGTTCTATGGCTGCTGCGTCGAAGGGCATATGGCTTGGAATGTCGACAACCTCTGCGCTCGCAACGGCGCTGATGGGGACGCGATGGTCGGTTGGCTGCTGGAGCAGGCCGGCATCTTGGGCATTCTCTACCATGGGCACGCCTCGTGGCAGGCCATGGCCATCATGTATGCCTTGCACGACATTTGGCTGACTGATCAGCATGTCGGAGCTCAGCGTATCGCTGAACTTATCGCTGAGTATGCCGCTGGCCAGGTGCCGACGGCGGAGGCAGTCCAGATTGCCCGCCTGTTCAAGGATGCAGCGCCTAACGAGCGTCTGGCTGCCACACTGGATGGCGTCGCCAGTAATCAGGTTGCCCTCGCGCTGGACTTCATCGGTGACCGCGAAACCTGCGCGGAAACCTCCCGCTGGATTACTTCCGAGGAGAGCCTGCGTCGCGCATGCCTCGCGGTTGACGGTGACGTTGATGTCCTGTTTTCCCAGCTGGGGCCACTGGTCAATAGTTCTATGAAGCTGGTCATCTACGCCGAGCTAGTCCGCATTACTAAGACCGAGAAGTTGCAGGAAATGTATGAGCGTGAGGCCGTAGAACCAACGCCTTCGCTTGACGACGCCCCGGAGAACGCAGCCCCCGAAACTGACACCGGTGAGCGCGTTTCCCATGGTGCTCAGACCGATGGCAGCGAACGCACGGCGGATAGCGGCCACGCAGACACCTCTGAGCAAGCGGACGACTCGGAGGACTCGGACGACTCGGAGGGGCTGGAAGGGCCAGAGCAGCTTTCGCTGTTCTAACCAATCTGTCTCTCGGCTTCCTGTAGTTCCTACTCCGTAGGTTCCAGCTCAAAACGGCTCTGCTGGGCGACAAAGCGTGCCGCCGCACGCTTTGCGACCAGCAGGCCAACGAAACCAATCGCCCACACACCGACGACAGCCAACCAGCCAATGCGGAAGGTTTCCCAGGTGTAGTTTCCATCGGGAGCTGCAATATCCAGCAGGAAGCCGACACCTTGTGCGGCGAGCATGGTGGCCACAAAACCGCCCATATTCGCCAGCCCAGTGCCGGTGGCGAGTACCTTGCGATCGACCTCTTCGCGCACTGAGTCGAAGCCGAAGTTGGACATCGCACCAAGACCGGCCATGAGGATGTTGACCACGATAATTGCCCAGTACGCTGGTGGGGTGCTCGGTGCCAGGAACACAATCCAGACGGCCATGTTGATAAACGCGATTGCGACAACAACCTTGATGCGGTCGCGGCCGGTGCGTGCCGATACCATGCCCATCAACGGCCCGGCGATAATTACTGACAGCGTGTTAATGACCAGCACGACACTGGCCTCGGAGGGCTTAAGCCCCATACCCAGCATCATCAGAGGCATGCCCCACAGCAATGTGAAGATGCACTGATGCATCAAACCAGTCCAGTGCGTGAAGAAACCCTGCCAGCACACCGGGTGAGTGGTCACAGTCTTCAGCGTCTGTCCGATTGTCAGCTTCTCATCGGCTGTGGCAGAGGCTCCGCCATCAGCAGCCGTCTTCGCGGACTTTTTGGCGGCGCGGCGTTCACGAAGTGACATCCTCGCTGTGGAGGAGTTCTCCGGGACGTCGGCAAGCGCGATCATGCCTACGATGGCGATGAGAAGACCTGCGGTGCTCAGCGACAGGAACGCGGGTACCCACCCTGCGGCGTGCAGAATCGCGAGGAATGGGACAGCAGAGATGAACTGACCGAGCTGGCCAAGACCAGCCGTGAGCTGTGTGAACAGCGGAGTGACGCGCAGCGGGAACCATGCGGGAAGCAGGCGCATAGCACCGAGGAATGCGGTGGCATCGCCGGCGCCGATGAATACACGAGCGATGACAGCCAGCGGATACGATGTCGTAAACGCGATGATGACCTGGCCCAGCGCCATGATCAGTGCGCCCACGACCATGGTTTTCTTGGCGCCGACGCGGTCAATGATGATGCCCGTCGGAATCTGCGCCAGGGCGTAGACACCAACCTGCACGGCGGTGAACAGCGCGAGTTGGGAGGCGTTGATATGGAAGCGATCGAGCGCCTCGACGCCAGCGACACCCATGGAGGTGCGGCCGACGATGGCAACGATGTAGGTAATCAGCGCCGCCAGCCAGACGGCAATCGCGCGGCCAGTGACGTGCTCGCGCGGGTCCTTTGCCACCGCGGTGGAGGGCTGATCTGTTGATGAAATCTGATCTTTACCGTTACGCTGCTTTACCACTCGCCACATTGTAGACCCCATCAACTAACCGGCCTGAAGTGGGGTCGCACCGGGGGGCTAGGTGACCCGATCATGCTCGCGGCAAACTACCTTTGTGCCTTAGCCAGAACTTCCTTCACGAAGTCCGCAACCACCAGCCGTGAGACCTTGAAATCAATTACGGCAACGGAAGCCTCATCGGAGTTGGAAACGTCATGGAAATAAGCGTCGAGCTGGGCAAAGTCTTCAGGTTTGCCGACACTGAAACCGTGAGCGCCATAGGCGCACCCGACTGCGGCGAAGTTGTAGTCGGCAATCTCCATGGACGAGGTGTCCAACCCGACATCGCCAAACTGGTGCAGCTCCGCGCCGTAGGCAGCATCGTTAATGAACACCACACAACCGCCACGACCACACCGCAGCTGCTCGATCGCCGCAGGTAAATCCGCAATACCCATCGTGCCGCCACCGTCACCGGCGACTAGCACGCAATAGTCCTCGGGCCGTGCCGCCGCGAGGCCGACAAGCGAGCCCATGCCCAAACCAATTGACTGAATCGCCGTGCCCACAATCACTTGCTGCTGCGGACCAGGTACATCGAGATACTTCGGAACCCATCCCAGGAAATGGCCACCGTCACTACACACAGCGCGCTCATTGGGCAGGATACGATTTAGATACTGCAGGCACGCCCGCGGATCCAACCGGCCATCCGCGCACGTCAGCGACTCGACCTGCGCTGTCGTCGGCAGTGCCTTCAACTCCGCACGCCATGTGCTTGACGACGATCCCAGCGTCTCACCCATTGCGCTATCTTTGGCTGTCTGCGCCCGAGATTCCAGGGGCTTCTCCAGCTGCTCTGCCAGGACGGGCAGAAGTTCCTCCAACTTAGCCAATAGCGGTGTCACCGATGGCTGAGCGGCGGGATGGGGCTCGTCTACAACCTGGATAATTTTCGCGTCCGGTGCAAACATGTTGCCGCCACGGTTTTGGAAAGCGTTGAAGCTTGCTCCCAGGAACAGCACCATATCGGCCTGTCGAGCTAGTTCTACCTGCCACGTATGCGCAAAACCGCCCACGGTGCCGATCTGCCACGGGCTGGAAAGCACATGACGAGCCATCGCTGAGTGCATAAACAGTGCCCCTACACTGTCCCCGATGCGGCGGACTAGCTCGGCGGTATCGGAGAGTAGCACACCTCTACCAGCAATAATGAGAGGGCGACGGGCAGCCTGCAGTTCCTCTGCCAGCGACGTGACAGTTGACTCTAACCATTCTGGTCTGCTGGTGTGTAGATGCTCCTGGTTAGCTGACTGTGTTTCAGACGCAGATGTCGTTATCTGTGCTTCTTGGAGGTCATAGGGGAGCAGCAGCACGACAGGCTGCCGAGAGCTCAGTGCGTGCTGGACTGCAAAGTTTGCGTCGTCAAGCGCGGACTCGGGAGTAACAGTGCGATGGCAGACGTCGAGGGCGTCGAGGAGCGCCGCCTGATTGAGGTCAAAGGGGCGGGGGCGTTCCGGGTGCGTGCCGACGACAAAAATAAGCGGGATACGGGCTACGCGAGCCTCCGCCAGAGTGGTTAGCGCATTGGTGAATCCTGCGCCACAAGTGGCGGTCGCGATAGCAAGCCCTCCGCCTGCGCGGTGGAAGGCATCGGCGGCCCCGACAGCAGCCGATTCGTGTCGGACGGAGGAGTAGCCGAATCCCGATTCAGTAAGGGCTGACGTGAAGTGGGAGTTCGCATTGCCGATGAGACCGAAGCAGTGGTCGCAGTGCTGGGCCAGTGTGTCGGCCAGCGCCCGCGAGACCGTTGTGGTCTTTTGGGAACCTTCCCGCGGGGAAGACGCGGGCGCGTGGGGCATAGGACGGCTATTAACTCGAGTGAAACTCATGTGAACAATTGTGAGGTAACCACGGGGGTAATAACAGCCCTATAGCCCAAGATAATGCCGTTTGCCCTTAAAAAAGAGGGCACTATTCCACATCGCTGCTGCGCGGATGGGGGGGCGTTGAGCTAGATCGGCTTTAAGCCACGTTGTCGTCGATGAATTTCTTCACCACATCGACATCGTTCGGAAGCTCGGTAACGCGGCGTGGGGCATTTATGATGTCCGCGAAACGCTCCGGACAGTCCGGCTCGCGGCCGGTGGCTTCCAGGATGGTCTCGGAGAATTTCACCGGCAGGGCGGTCTCCAGGCAGACAATTGGGGTGGATACCTGGTCTACCAGGCCGCGGGCGACGTGGATGCCGTCAGCGGTGTGCGGATCGACCATGACCTCCAGGCGCTCCCAGCAGTCCTTGATGGTCTCGACGCGGTCAGCGTGGGTGGAACGACCGGAGAGGAACCCGTACTTGGCAGAAGCCTCCGGGAAGATTGGATCAGCAGTAAGAGAGAAGCCGCCCTCCTTGACCTTGACACCAAAGAGGTCTGCAGTCCGCTCAGCATCGCGCCCCAGCAGATCGAAGATGAAACGCTCGAAGTTAGACGCGCGGGAGATATCCATCGATGGGGAAGAGGTCGCCTGTGTCTCCGCAGCGCTGCGCACGCGGTAGCCGCCCGTGTGGAAGAACTCATCCAAGACATCGTTTTCATTGGTAGCCACAATCAGGCGGTCAATTGGCACACCCATCTGACGTGCAATATGACCAGCGCAGATATCACCGAAGTTGCCGGTCGGCACACTGAAGCTGACCTTCTGCGAGTTATCGGCCTCAGCACCGTTGCCGCCAGTGACACGAATCCACGAGGAGACGTAGTACACAATCTGAGCCATCAGGCGAGCCCAGTTGATGGAGTTGACTGCGCCAATGTGGCGGCTGGCCTTGTAATCCAAGTCGCCGGAGACAGCCTTAACGATGTCCTGGCAATCATCGAAGACACCGTCGAGGGCGACGTTGTGAATGTTGGCATCCTGCAGACCAAACATCTGAGCCTGCTGGAAAGCGGTCATTCGACCAGCCGGCGTTAGCATGAACACGTTGATTCCCTCACGGCCACGCATTGCGTACTCGGCCGAGGAACCCGTGTCACCAGAGGTGGCGCCGAGGATATTCAGGGTCTCGCCACGACGAGCCAGCTCATACTCGAAGAACTCACCGAGCAGCTGCATCGCCATATCCTTGAATGCCGCTGTGGGGCCCATGGACAAGTGACCGATGTAGAGCTGATCTTCCAGCTTCGTCACCGGCACAATATCCGGATCGGAGAACTTCGGGTAGGTGTACGCCCGTGCACAGATACCGCGCAAATCCTCCAGCGGAATGTCGTCCACAAAAAGGCTGACGACCTCTGCAGCCAAGGCTGCGTAACCGTCGTCGACAAGCACGGAGCGCCAACGCGTCAAAGTGGCATCGTCAACCTGTGGGTACTCGACCGGCAGGTAGAGGCCGCCGTCGTTAGCGAGACCTCCCAGGAGAATGTCTGAGAACTTGTGCGGCGTGCGCTCTGGGTCGCGAGTCGAAATGAAGTCCAAGGCGGGCCCCTTACATGTATGCCAACACCCGCCGCATCGGCCTATAAGAAGGCCTTGTGAAAGATTGCGGCGGGGTTGACCGGTGG
>NZ_KV836270.1:226397-252262 GCF_001838295.1 Corynebacterium sp. HMSC074C04 | reverse complement strand
TTTAATTTTTACATATGCACTGAAGCCAGTCAGGCCTCGGCTGCGGAAGATGCGGAATTGGCCACTTCCGCGTCGAAGCTGAGCTCTTCGGAACGGTCGACGACATCATCCTTGGCGAAGCGGTTAACGATCATGGCAATTGCGCCGTCACCAGTGACATTGCATGCGGTACCGAAGGAGTCGATGGCGATGTAGGCGGCAATCATCAAAGCGACCTGCTCCTGATCGAAGCCGAGCATGGACTGCAGCACACCGACCGCGGCCATAATTGCGCCACCCGGAACGCCCGGAGCCGCAATCATGGTGATACCCAAAGTGAGAATGAAGCCGATGGCCATACCCGGCGAAACCGGCTTGTCCGCCATGAACATCACCGCAAACGCGAACAGGATGATCTTCATCATCGAACCGGCCAGGTGAATGGTCGCGCACAGCGGCACGGTAAAGCCAGCGACCTTCTCCGAGACACCATTCTTCAGCGCGGCCTTGTAAGTCACCGGAATGGTAGCGGCCGAGGACGAGGTGCCGAGCGCGGTGGCGTAGGCCGGCAGCATGTTCTTCAGGGATTGCCACGGGCTGCGGCCAGCGATGGCACCCGCGATGGAGAACTGGATTGCCAACAGAAGCACGGTGCCGATGACTGCCAGAACGAGCACCTTGAAGAACATCGACAGCGTCGTGGTCAGGTTGCCGTTCATGCCCATAGACAGGAACATGCCGAAGATGTAAACCGGCAGCAGCGGGATGATAAACGCCGAGATGATCTTCATAATCACATCGCGCAGCTGTGTCGCACCGCGGTAGAGCGAGTCCGACTTCACGGTGGTCATCGCCACACCGACCGTGAAAGCCAGCAGCAGGGCGGTCATGACGTCAAACGGCGGTGGCATCTCTACATTGAAGAAGCTCTCCAGCGCGCCCTCATCAATATCCACCGATGCACCGGCCTGATCAGCGCCGAGCAGCCAAGGGTAGAGCCCCTGGGTAGCGGCGTAGGCCAATAGGCCCGAAAACACCGTCGAGCCGTAGGCAATAGCAGTGGTAATACCCAACCACTTTCCGGCACCACGGCCCAGGCTGGCAATCGCCGGCGTGATGAGGGCAAAAATCAGCACCGGGATAAAGAAGCCCAGAAAGTTACCAAAGAGGCCATTGAAAGTGACAAAAATTCGAGCCAGCCATTCCGGGAAGAAAAAGCTGCAGACAATGCCCAGAATAATCGCGACAATAACGCGGAATAGGAGCGTTTGCGTAAAACGCATTCGGGTACTCATAGTCAATCCTTGTTCGGATGGAATTTACTTCTCTAGCGTGCGGTATTTACGTTAAGCAACGCAAATGACCGGGTGTGGTTTTACGCCTTTTCGGCTACCTCTTCTGTAACGGCCTCGTCGGCAAGCACACTCGCCGGGCGATTTGCGCGCTGCTTTCGCGTGACGACGTCAATTGCGTAACCAATCACCACCGCTGCCAGAGTCGGCAGGAACCATCCGAACTCGATGGTCTGACCAGGCACGAGACTAAGGAAGTCCGCCAAAGCAGAACCACCGACACCCAAACCGGAGAGTACTGAGATACCCGACCAGATGGTGGCAACCCAGACGCCCAGGCGGTAGGTGTAATACAGCTTGAAGGAGTAGGAAATGACTGGGTCGAGAAGTGTCAGTGCAATCAGCGTGATTGCCGGCGGGGAAATAAAGGTGATAATCGGCGCGGCAATCGCCAGTACCTGAGACAGCCCCTGTGTTGCCATTACGAAGGACATAACCGTGAAGACAATCGCCCAGGCCTTGTAACTGATACCCGGAAGCAGCAGATTGAAGAACTCACTGGTTGCGGCAATCAGACCGACGGCCGTGGTCATGCATGCCAGCAGAACGATGAGACCGAAGACAATCTGACCGCCCTGACCCATGGCCTGTTTGGAAGCCTCTGCGAGGATGCCCGAGCCGTTATCGAAGGAGGCAGCATTCGGCAGCACCTGGCCGACATAGCCCAATCCCAAGTAGATGATGGCCAGCAAAATGCCGGCGAACAGGCCTGAGATCATTGTGCCGCGAACCATACGCTTGCCCTCTGGGACACCGCTGACGCGGAGGGCAGAAATGACAATGATGCCGAATGCAAGGCCGGCGATGGAGTCCATGGTGAGGTAGCCCTCGACTAGGCCGGAGGCAAATGGGGTAGAGGAGTACTTTTCAATTGGCGCAGCCGGAGCGGCATCGAATTTGAATGCCGACATTCCAACCAATACAACCAAGAGAATCAGCAGAGCCGGGGTGAGAATCTTGCCCAGTTTGGACACAATTTCATTCGGATTCCACGCCAATGCCAACGCGATACCGAAGAAAACAAAGTAGAAGGACGCAGCGGCGGCCAGCGAATCACTGCCGAAAATCGGCTGGACACCGGTTTCGTACGACACGGCACCGGTACGCGGCAGAGCGTAGAAAGCACCGATGGAAAGGTATGCGATTACCGGGAAGCCCAGGGAAAAGATGCGGCCCGCGCGGAACGCTAGGTCACGTAAATTGCTGCCTGAAATGGCGATCGCAATGATGGCCAGAACTGGCAACGCCACACCGGTGAGCAGGAAGCCGGTGATTGAGGGGCCAAAGTTGGTACCGGAATCCACTCCGAGCTTCGGCGGGAAGATGAGGTTGCCCGCGCCGAAGAACATCGAAAACAGCATGAGCGCTGTAACAACGATTATGGAAGCGAAAGACTTCGGGGACTCCACTCCGCTCGACTTGGTCATGAGAATTGTGTTCTTTCTAAATTAGTGTCGCCCATAAGGTCAAGGGCGATGCTGCATGCTGCTGTGGCGACGCCGTTGTTGCTGGTGCTGCGGTAGCGCAAACGCCCGTTACAGCAGCGCAATTGCAGTTCGTGTGCCCATGTAGATGACAGGCCACGATGCCGAAAACTGACACTTTAATGTGAAATTGTGAATTGTCACGGGCTGGGTGGAGCCTGTTGCGTGAATTAAGTTGTGGCTTGTATGAGCCGTCTTTATTTGAACTATTAAGGGGCTTCGACGGCGTTGGTGGTGCCGACGAAGGCACTCTATTTATCTTAATGGGGCGTTCGAGAGAGGGAAAATCAAGAAAACTCCCAGAAAGTTCGCTGCTCGTGATCGTTCGATGCGCCAATAAAGAAAGAGCCTGGCACACACTTTTACGCTGACCGTGTGTGCGCCAGGCTCAATAATAATTCCGTCGCTCTACAGCAGATCCTTCACCTTCGGATCCACCAGCGCGGTCACTGCGGCCTTCGCATCGGCCGCAGTCTCGGCATCGACAGCGTACGCTGCCATCTGCTGGCAGGTAGCGCGGTCGTGGAGGCGGAGAGCGGCGCGGACGGCCGGTACCTTCTTGGAAGCCATGGACAGCGAGCTCACGCCGAGACCCACCAGGACCAGTGCCAGCAGCGGGTCACCGCCGGCTTCACCGCAGACACTAATGGGCTTGCCGGTAGCATTGCCGCCCTTGCATGCGGACTTAATCATTTGCAGTACCGCTGGTTGCCACGGGGAAAGCAGATCCGCCAGAGCCCCCTGCATGCGGTCGGCCGCCATAGTGTACTGCGACAAGTCGTTAGTACCAATGGAGGCAAAGTCCACAATGGACAGCAGCTGCTTCGCGCGAATTGCTGCTGCGGGGACCTCAATCATGATGCCGACCTTCGGCAGGCCACGCTCACGCGCCCTGTCCGCAAACCACTTTGTTTCTTCGACCGTTGCTATCATCGGAGCCATAACCCGCAGGTCAGCCTTACGGCCGGTGGCATCAAACGCAGCGGCGAGTGCATCCAGCTGCGTATCCAGCAAATCTTCCCGAGCCTGCGACAGGCGCAGTCCGCGGCGACCCAGCGCCGGGTTTTCTTCCTCGCCTAGGTCGGCAAAGCTCAGCGGCTTATCCGCACCCGCATCCAGTGTGCGCACAACCACGCGTCGCTCACCGAATGCCTTCAGCACACGAGTGTAGGTTTCCGTTTGTTCTTCCAAACTCGGAGCCTTGTCGCGGTCGAGGAAAAGGAACTCAGTACGGAACAGGCCGGTGCCCTCATTATCCTGCGCTGCTGCAGACTCACCATCTTCCGCCGTACCAATGTTGGCCAGCAGATTCACAGGGTAACCATCAGCGGTTTTGCCTGCGCCCACAGACTGCGCCAGGGCGGCTTCCCGGCGACGAGCGCGCTCTTCCAACTCGGCGACCTCATCGGCGGTCGGATTCGCAATCACCTCACCGGCACCACCGTCAATGGCGACAAAGGTACCGGCCTCAAGTTCCATGACGCCCTTCGCCTTAACGACGGCCGGAATGCCCAGCTGAGCTGCGAGGATAGCCGTGTGGCTGGTCGGCCCGCCACCAGCGGTGGCGATGCCTACGACCAACTCGGGATCAAGCCCCACGGTTTCGGCGGGCGCGAGATCGTCGGCAAGCAGAATAGTGGGGGTGGAGACATCCGGGACGCCCGGCTTTGGCAGGCCACGCAGCTCGCAAATTGTGCGGTCGCGAACATCGTAGAGGTCGGTGACACGTTCAGCCATGTAGCCGCCGAGGCTTGAGAGGAGCTGCGCGTAGTCTTCAACGGCATCGTGAACTGCCTGGGTGACGCCGGAGCCCGCCTTGAGTTTCTTTACCACAGCCTTGGCGAGTGCCCTATCGGAAGCCAGTTGCGCAGTGGCCTCCAGAATCGGACGCGCCTGCGGGCTGGAATGCTCAGCCTGCTTCTTCAGCGACTCTGCGACGTTGGCCATCGCTGCGCGGACGCGCTCACCATCGGCGACAGGGTCGGTCGACGACGGCTCTTGGGTATCAACTCCCGGAGCGGGGAGTACCTTTACTACTTCAGCGCTGGCCGTACCGGTCGAGACACCGATGCCATAGATGACAGTGTGCTGCTCGTTCATTGCTTCCGATCTCCTTTTCGGGACCTCTGCGGGGAGACCCGTCGGTCGTGGTGTGCCGTGGTGTTATCCAGGAGTGTTGTAGCTGGGCTTACTCGGCATCCAGGTCGCGCTCGAGCATGGCAGCGAGCTCGTCCAGAGCTGCAGCTGCGGAGTCGTCCTCACAGCTCAGCGTGACTTCATCACCGTGCTTAGCGCCGAGGGTCATGACCTCCAGGATCGAAGCGGCATCGGCCTCTTCGTCATCGAGGGAAATGACAATGTCGTAGTCGTACTCAGCAGCAGCCTGAGTGAACAGGGAAGCCGGGCGAGCGTGCAGGCCTACGGAGGAACCGATGGTAGCGGTACGAGTAATCATGGTTGAATCCTTTCGGGTCGAGTGTGTGGAATTCTCTGACTCAGGCACAGGGCCTGTACACCCCACCGCGGGTGCGCCGCCCGCTGGTGCTTGCTTAGCATCAACGTCGCGCATGCTCCGGGAAACCCCGGAGGCGGTGGGAGATACAGCCGCTGCCTGCACAATGCGTGCAATGTGCAGGGTGAGGTAGGAAATTTCGTCTTCCGTTAGCCCCGACCCCAGACGCAGTTCAATGACTGCGGATATGCGCTGTGCGCAACGATATGCCTCTGGGGAAGAGTCACGGATGGCCTGGCCAATAGCGGAGGAGTGGTCTTTCAACTGCTCATGCTTGGCAATCCGGACGAACAGGTAGCGCAGGTGCGTGATGAAGCGTCCCACATTGACAGTCTCTGGCTCCAGCGTGATGTCAAAATCACTTTCAATGATTGTGAGCAGCTGCTGCAGCACGCCCGTCATGGTGTAGGTGAAGCTCAAATCGCCTGTAGAAAAACCAGCATTGACCAGGTGTAACGTAATTGCCACCGATTCTGAGCGGGGCAATGGCGCTATACGACGGTCATTGAGAGCGCGATTGATATGCGACAAAATGGCCTGCGCCTGCGCGTACTCTTCACTATAAAGTTGGCTGACTTCCGCGAGCAGCGGGTAATCAGCTCGCTGCCCGTTAGCTGCCCTCATGATGGCGAAACCAATGTGATCGGCCAACGCCACAAGAAGGGAAGCGTTCTTTGTCATTGATTCCGGCAGACCGGCCGCGGTTACCGCATCGGTCACAAGAGTGATGTGGGCCAACGGAATCTCTGTGAGCATCGTGGCAATATGGTCCGGATCGCGGCCTTCCGCTGGGACAAAGATTCGAACAACTTTGCTCGAATCAACCGACTGCCCCGGGCGGGCCTTGAAGCCAATGCCGCGGCCGGTGATGATTTTCTCGCCGGCCGCGTCCTTGGCCAGGACCACGTTGTTATTGAATACTCTTAAGATTTCCATGTCGGTAACCGTGAACTCCTCCATAAGTTGAGGGATTTCAGGCCGGTATGCCTTCTAGAAATCAATTATGGCTGAACTTCGATGACCGTGTCGCCGGCGTGGACGGAGATGCCGGCGACCGGGGAAACCTTGGTCAGCTTCTTGGTATTGGTGATGGTCATCAGTGTCGTGGTTGGGTAACCAGCTTCCTTGACCTTGTCGAAATCGACTTCGGCAAGAACATCGCCGGCCTGGACGTGCTGCTTCTTGGAAACCTGGACATCGAAGCCCTCACCGGCCATCTTGACCGTGTCAATACCGACGTGGACGAGTACCTCCACACCGTCATCGGTCTTAATGCCGAAGGCGTGACCGGTCTTGGCCACGGTCATCAACGTGCCCGATACGGGGGCGACCACGGTGGAACTGGTCGGCTTGATTCCGACACCGTCACCGAGAGCACCGGAGGCAAAGACCGCGTCGCCGGCATCGGCAAGGTTGACAACCTCACCGGCAACTGGGGCCTGTACTTGTACAGGCTTGGTAGCAACGGCCGTTGCGGCACCACCGACGCCAGCTGCTGCGGCAGCCGGTGCGACAGCCTCGGTGTTGGTACCAGGGTCACCGGAAGCCTCCGCCGGAGTGGAATCGGAGCCACTGGAGGCAGCGTGTGGGGTGTCGTCGCGGGGCTCGTCGTCAAGCTCTGCAGCGCGTGCGGCCTCGGCCTCTGCCTTCTGCTCTGGTGTGCGGTAGTCGGTGAGGATGATTGCGAACATGGCGACGAAGAATGCCACGGCGATGGAGATGGCGTAGACCCACATCGGCTTGAACACGACGGGGGTCAGCAGCGAGGTGAAGACGAACGCGTTGGTCTGGACGCCCTCGTACGGAGCGGAAAGAATGGCGATGGTCAGACCACCGGCGAAACAGCCGAGCAGCATGCGCGGGTAGATCCGCTTGAAGCGTAGGTGAATACCGTAGAGGGACGGCTCGGAGATACCACCGAAGAGACCAGCGGCGAGTGCACCGGTTGCCGTCTGGCGCATCTGAGTGTCGCGGTCGCGCATGGAAAGAACCAGCACACCGGCGGTTGCGCCGAAGCAGGCGAAGTTCCAGGTGCCCATTGGGCCTTGGATGAAGTCGTAGCCGAGCGTCTGGATATTGACCAGCATCAGCGCATTCAGCGGCCAGTGCAGGCCCAGCGGCACCAGGAACGGGTAGAGCATCGGGATCAGAATTGCGAACACGAACGGTGCGTGCGAGTTCATCCATGCCAGTCCTGCGCCGATACCGTTACCCAGCCAGATGCCCAATGGGCCAATGAGGAAGGCGGTCAGCGGAATCATGATCAGCATGGAGATAAACGGTACGAAGACCATCTGGACGTTTTCCGGGAAGACCTTCTTCAAGTTGTGGTAAACCACAGCCAGGATCGCGACCATAATCAGCGGTACGAAGACCTGTCCACCATAGTCGTTGAGCTGCATCGGCAGACCAAAAATGTTGGCGGTGAAAGCCTCAGTGCCCAGCGATTCGTTGACTTCCCGGACAGTGTCGGGGAAGCGCTCAGTATCGCTCAGGCTCATAAACTCCGGCGTCATCAGTGCAGCCATAATGGCTGCACCTAGCCATGGATCCACCCGTAGTTTCTTCGCCGCATTGTAGGCGACCATGATTGGCAGGAAGTAGAAGACACTGCGCCACATGGCATCAACAAAGATCCAAGTAGCGGACTTATCATCGGCGCGGAAATCAACGACTCCGAATGCGTCGAGTACAGCCGCAATCGCGATGATTAGCGAGGCTCCCAGAAGCACGCCCAGAATCGGGCGGAAGGAATCGGAGAGATACTCGAAGAAGTTGTCCAGCCACGCGTACTTGCCGCGTGCCTTTGAACGGGCCTCTGCCTTTACATCTGCGTCGGATTTAGTGGCGACCGCGCCGGCGCCCTTCATTTCCGGTAGGTGCTTAATTGCCGTGTACATCGATTCGACGCCACCGCCACAGATGACCTGGTAGCGATTGTCGCCCTGGTGAACGACGCCGAGTACGCCCGGCACGTTGTCAATCTTGTCCTCGTTGATCTTGGAGACATCACCGAGTTCAAAACGCAGACGCGTCGCACAGTGCGTCATGCTTGTGATGTTTCCGGGTCCACCGAGGTTTTCAACTATTGCCCTCGCGCTGGAATCTTTTGACGACCCCATCGTGACCTTCCTTCGCGGTAAACAGGGCCGTTAAACGCAAAAAAGACCCGAGACACCACAAACTGTGGGCCTCAGGTCTTGCCTCAAAAGAGTAACAACCCTGGGTTGATATCTATTGATTTCGACCCTACTCCGTTTTACATAGTTTTGGCAAGGTAGTAATTCAAGCCCAAATTTTACATTTGGAGACAGCCCGGATTTCCTGTGGACAACCGCATGCAACTTCCTTCGCGGTCAACACGGAAGTCGTAAGGTGGCAGCTATGAGGATTGGAGTTTTAGGTGTAGGAGCAGTGGGCGGCTGGTTTGGCGGTCGCCTCGTGCAAGCGGGCTATGATGTTGTCTTTCTCGCCCGCGGTAAGACCCTGACACGTATTCGTGAGGCGGGGCTCACGCTTATCGACGAGCACGGGGAACGCAGCACTATCCCCGTTAAGGCAGCCGACAACTGGGACGAACTCACTGCCGATGGCATCGGCGTCGATGTTGTGATTGCGGCAACCAAGGCGCTGCGGGGCAATGATCCTTTCCCACAAGTTCCGGCTGGAGCTGCGGTAGTGACCACCCATAACTCGGTGGAAATCCCTTATTTGGCAGCGGGGCGGTTCGGTGAGGACAAGGTGTTCCCGGGTGTTATCCGCGGTTTCTTTATTCACACTGGCCCTGCGGAAGTCACCTTCCGCCCAGGACCGATGAGCCTGAGCATCGGCACATTCGATGGCTCCACTAATGACCTGGTCGGGGAAGTTATCGAGGCATTGCACACGGCTGGGCTCGGTGGCGAACAGCTCCCGGATATCTGGGGCGATATCTGGGCAAAGGCGATGTTCGTGGCTAACCTCGGTGCACTAGGTGCCCTGGCTGATAGTCCGATTGGTTACTTGCGTTCGGAAATGCGCGACAGCTTGACGCGGATGTTTGAAGAAACTGAAGCAGTTGGTAGAGCCTGCGGTGTCGCGCTGCCAGAGGACATCGTGTCGCGGACCTTGGCCTTTACTGATGCTCAGGGGTACGACAACACCTCGTCGATGCAGCGTGACTACACCGCGGGGCTTGCCAATGAGCTCGATGCCCAGATTGGCGCAATCCGCAGGATGGGGCAGAAGGTGTCAGTGGAAACACCGACACTCGATCTGGTGTTTGGCGCTCTGGTTGGGCGTCAACAGAACCACGAGGATTAACAGCTGCGACGCGCAGTTAAATCAAACCGGAATTGGGGGATTGGAAAGACTGATGAAAATTGGATCGGACTACACGGAAAACAATGGGCTCATCATCGGTGAGGATGAATTGGCTCGACCGGCGTGGGCGGCTCACAGCGAGCTGCTGAGAGAATATTACGATACCGAGTGGGGGATGCCGGTGCGTGATGAGCAAGGACTATTCGAACGGCTCAGCCTGGAAGTATTTCAGGCAGGACTGTCGTGGGAGACAGTTCTGAAGAAGCGGCCCGCGTTTCAGCAAGCCTTTGCGAACTTTGACCCCGATGCGGTTGCTGATTTCGATGACGAAGATGTCGAAAGATTGATGAATGATGAACGGATCATTCGGAATCGCAGGAAGATAACCGCAGTAATCAATAACGCCGAGGCGACTATTGCTCTGCGTGAGCACGGCGGCTTAGCCGAGCTGATGTGGTCGTTTAAACCGGAGAAGTCTCCGGAGCCACGTTCAATCGAAGAGGTTCCCAGCTTCTCCGAGGAGTCCAAGGCGCTTGCCAAGGCATTGAAGAATGCCGGTTTTAAGTTCGTAGGCCCCACCACGGTCTTTGCATCAATGGCTGCCGTGGGGATTGTCGATATCAACATTGTTGGCGCACATCGGCGCGGTGCATCTGGCGTTTTTGACTAGGCGAGGGGGAAACTAGGTGAGTGGGGAATGTGACTAGCTAGGGAAAGAAAATGAGCGTGCCACCCGGCACGCTCAAAATCTTTCGGTTCGTGTAGAACTACTTGTTCTCGTAAGAGTCGGAGTAGTTCTGGCCGTCCTCAGAGGTCCACTTCATGGTGTCCTTAGTGAACGGCTGCTCCCAGCCGTTTTCAATCTCGGACTCCGGAGCGGTCGGCAGACCAATCTCGTTTTCCAGTGCACCGTTGGAGACCCAAGTCTCGCGAATCTTACCAATCAGTGGCTGTGCACCGTTGGTCTCCGGGGACTCAACGAAGGTGACATTCTCGTATTCAGCGGCAACTGCGTCGCCGGCCTTCTTAGCGGACTTGAACTCGCCAGCTTCAGTACCGTACGGGGAGGTGAAGGAAGAAGCTGCCTCGGTGATGGACTCAGGCAGGTCAGATTCTGCCACATCCTCGCCAGCAGCGTCGCCCAGACCCAGACCGTTCATAGCCTCGTTAGCCTTGTCCTTAGCGCCGTCAGCAGCGTCGCCGGCCTTGTCCTTAGCGCCGTCCATAGCGTCGCCAGCCTTATCAGTGGCGTCGGTTGCTACCTGGCCAGCCTGATCCTTGGCGTTGTTAGCAGCATCCTGTGCATCATCGGAAGAACATGCAGCCAGGCCGCCGAGAAGAGCGGCGGAGCCGACGATTGCGGTAGCGATACGGGTCATCTTCTTGTTCTGCATTTCAAACCACTTTCTTGAGAGCTAACTAAGTTACCTATTCAATTATTGGCATGTTCCACTATTTGCCCGATATTAAATTCAAAGAGAAAACGACAATTCTTTCGAATATCAGGCATTGGAAGATGGTGTGGCTTCAAAGCCCTACAGAAAGAACACTAGGTAATTCTGAGGCTTGTGCAAGTCAAACTGCGTGAATCTGTGTACTTTATGCACTATTTGTTACCGAATTTACGTGATTGCGAAATTGGAATAGTGCTGGTGAGGGCGTTGCGAGTAACGGAAAGGTATCAATCTTATTAAGCTTGATGTTTATTGCTTATTTTCTTTCCCCGTGGGGTTGGAGCCGCGGGCATCGTCGTCAAGCGTGTACTTGCCATCTGGCAGGACGAACCATGCCAAAAGGTAAAGAGCTAGGAATCCAGCGCCAATCTTCCAGCCAAGCATCGATCCAACGCAGGGGAGGATGATATAGACCATTCGCGTGAAAGTGATATCCCAACCTTGGCTTTCCGCAATTCCTGCGAGGACGCCACCGAGGAGGCGGTCATTACGCGAGCGGTAAATTTTCTTGGTGGATCTTTCGGGAGCGGCGTCGCTCATTAGATAAATACTCCGAGGTATGGATATTTAGGTATTTCCGGTTGATTGCGCTTATACGTAAGTTTCCTTCGGCATGATAATCCATGCTGCAATGTAGAGAAGAAACTGCGGGCCCGGCATCAGGAAAGACGCGACAAATATAACGCGCAGCAAAGTCGCATCCCAGTTGAAATACTCAGCGAACCCACCGAGCACACCGGCAACCATTTTGTTATTGGTGGAACGGGTCAGTGACTTGTTGTTCATACTTATCAAGGGTAGCCCTAATCCGTTTAGTTCGCAGTGGTGCTAGCTCTACTAAATGTTCACTAAATGTTCCGACTAAACAGCATGCCCCAGCTAAAAACACCGCTACCCCAAGACGGTTAGGTGGGGTAGCGGTGTGGGCGTCGTCAAGCGAGTTTTACTGGGCGAGTGCTAGCAATCGTAGTAGAGCTCGAACTCCTGCGTTGTCGGGCGCAGACGTGCCGGCATAATCTCGTGCTCGAACTTGTAGCGGATGTGCGCGTCGATGAGGTCCTTTGTGAAGACGTCACCGGCGAGCAGGAACTCGTGGTCCTCCTCCAGTGCGTTGAGGGCACCCTCCAGCGAATGCGGGACGGTGGGAACATCCTTGAGTGTCTCTGGCGGCAGCTCGTAGAGGTCCTTGTCAATCGGCTTGCCCGGCTCGATGCGGTTCTTGATGCCGTCGAGACCAGCCATCATTACGGCGGTGAAAGCCAAGTACGGGTTGCCCGACGGGTCCGGAGCGCGGAACTCGATGCGCTTGGCCTTCGGGTTTGCGCCGGTAATCGGGATGCGGATGGCAGCCGAGCGGTTCTCCTGGCTGTAGACCAAGTTGACGGGGGCCTCGAATCCCGGAACCAGACGGTGGTAGCTGTTCATCGTCGGGTTGGTGAAAGCCAGGACTGCGCCGGCGTGCTTCAGTATGCCGCCAATGTAGTAGCGCGCCATGTCCGACAGGCCACCGTAACCGTTTTCATCGTGGAACAGCGGCTTACCATCCTTCCACAGCGACTGGTGGATGTGCATACCAGAGCCGCCATCGCCAGCCAACGGCTTCGGCATGAAGGTAGCGGACTTCTGGTTGAACTTGGCGGTGTTCTTCACCACGTACTTGAAAGTCTGCATGTCATCGGCGGCGTGCAGCAGAGTATTGAAACGGTAGTTAATCTCCTGCTGGCCACCCGAGCCCATCTCGTGGTGAGAGCGCTCAACATGGAAGCCAACATCTTGCAGGTGCTCACCGATTTCGTCACGAAGATCCTGCATATGGTCATACGGAGCAGTAGGGAAGTAGCCACCCTTGGTGCGTACCTTGTGGCCGAGGTTGCGCGATCCGTCCGGGTTTACCTTCACACCGGAGTTCCACCAGCCCTCAACCGAGTCCACCTCGTGGAATGACTTGTTCGAAGTGGCGTCGTATCGGACGGAGTCGAAGATGTAGAACTCTGCCTCAGCGCCGAAATTACAGGTATCGGCGAAGCCCAGTTCGTTCAGGTAGTTCTCGGCCTTACGGGCAATATTGCGCGGGTCGCGGCTAAACGGCTCGCGGGTGTGCGGGTCGTGGACGAAGAACTTCATGTTCAGCGTCTTCGACTTGCGGAACGGGTCGATGAAAGCCGTGTCCAGGTCGGGCAGCAGCATCATGTCGGAGTTATCCACCGAGGTGTAACCCGCAATGGACGATCCGTCGAAGGCGAGGCCCTCATAGGCTGAGTCCTCATCAAACTCGGATACCGGAACGGTCAGGTGCTGTTCGATGCCGGGAACGTCGGTGAACTGGACGTCTACCCAGCGAATGTCATTGTCCCGGATGAATCGTTGGATCCCTTCCGGAGTTGTCTGGTCACTGCTGGGTCTGAACTTACCCATTGGTAAAACTCGCCTACTTCGCGTCTAGCTTGTTGAGCTTGTTGGTCGTCTTGTCGAACTTGCTGGTCACTATGAAATTGTGCGGCTTGTTTGTGCGTGGGGTGGAGCGTTGAGGTGGCGCTCGACCTCATGGTTAATCGAGCCCACACAGTCCGCGTCAGCTACTTCAGCAGTGGAACATCCCACAGGTTCAGCTTGGTGCCGATGCCCTTTGTCAGGGCGTTGTCGTAGACATCGGTGGCCCAGGCGACGTCCTCGACTGGCATGCCTCCGATGGAGTAGCAGAAGATTTCCTCGTCGTTCTGGCGTCCCGGAGCCTTACCGGAGGCGATATCGCCAATGTTGACAAGCTTCTCGGCGGGAAGAGTGCCCTCTTCCTTCATGTCCCACCAGCGGTTACCCGGAATACCGAGCAAGCGCTCATAGGTCACGTCTGGGCCGTTTTCGTTGAACCACTCTTCGTACAGGCCGGTGTAGTCAACGACGAGGTTGCAGTCGTCGGAACGCACGAAGTCGTCGTCGAGGCGTGCAGCGGCCGGCATGAGCAGCAGCGCGCCGGGCTTCAAGCACTCCTTCTTGAAGTACGGGAAACCGGACGGACCATCGGAGGAAGTCGAGGTGCCGGCGATAAGGATGTCGGAGTCGCGGATGGCCTCTTCTTCGGTCTCGACGATACGGACCTCTTCAAGCTGCGGGAACTCGTTCTTGATCCAATCGACAGCCTTCTGAGTCGAAGCCTGGGAGCGGCCCTTGACCTTAACCTTCTTGATGCTCGGACGCTGCGACATAGCAGAGCCGAGAATGGTGCGGCTCATAACACCCGGGCCAATGATGCCAACGACCTCGGCATCTTCGACGGCCAGGTGCTTGACTCCGACACCCGGGACAGCGCCAGTGCGGTATGCCGAAAGGAGGTTTGCCGACATGACAGCCTTTGGTGCACCCGTAACTGCATCGTTGAGAATGAACAGGTGGATCGAACGTGGCAGGTCCTTCTGGCGGTTATCGGCATTGGAGCCGTACTACTTCACGCCTGCGCCATTGAAGCGACCACCGAATCCACCCTTGGTAGCCGCCCCCGCATTCGTCCCTCGCGTTCTCCCTAGCGCCACCCTCGCACTTATGGCCAATTTTCTGGCACCTATCGATGATTTTCCTTCACTTGTCGACGATTTTTCGTCACTTCTCGACAACTGTCCGGCTCTTATGCGCAGGGGGTTCTCCCCACCCTGTCACTTGTCGATACGCTGTTCACATATGGCCACGCTATAGCGCATCGACAAGTGAATATTGCATCGATAAGACCGGGGAGGAGAGTGCGCGACTCTACTCGTGCAGGAGGTGCGGCCCTTTTGTGGTGGTATATGGTCCTGTTCAGGGAAGTGGCCCGGAATCGCGCACAAATTCGTGCTCACATATGCGCGCGTATGCGGGCCCAGGCACCCGCAGCCAGCATGGCCGCAACGAAAAACCGCCTGGCCACATTAACTGTGGTCAGGCGGCATCTAACAAGCTCATTGGGCGGCCATGAGGAGCAATGGGTGCTGCTCGCTGTGGTCGTCGTGAAGCGAAAACTCTAGCAGTCGTAGTACATTTCGTATTCCTGCGGAGTCGGGCGAAGGCGAACCGGCTCGATCTCGTTTTCGTACTTGTAGTCGATGTAGGTCTGGATGAGGTCCTCGGTGAAGACATCGCCCTCGAGCAGGAACTCGTGGTCGTTGCGCAGAGCCTCGAGCGCGGCCTCGAGAGAGGTTGGAGCCTGCGGGATGTCGGCGGCTTCCTCCGGCGGGAGCTCGTAAAGGTCCTTGTCGACCGGAGCGTGCGGCTCGATGCGGTTCTTCACGCCGTCCAGTCCGGCCATCATCATGGCGGCGAAACCAAGATACGGGTTGCCCGACGGATCCGGGGCGCGGAACTCGATGCGCTTTGCCTTCGGGTTGGAGCCGGTGATCGGAATGCGAACAGCGGCAGAGCGATTGCGCTGCGAGTAGACCAGGTTAATCGGAGCCTCGAAGCCCTTGACCAGGCGGTGGTAGGAGTTCAGGGTCGGGTTGGTGAAGGCCAGTACCGCACCTGCGTGGTGCAGGATGCCGCCGATGTACCAGCGAGCAATGTCCGACAGGCCTGCGTAACCGGCCTCATCGTGGAACAGCGGCTTGCCGTCCTTCCACAGCGACTGGTGAGCGTGCATGCCCGAGCCGTTGTCGCCAGCCAGCGGCTTCGGCATAAAGGTGACGGACTTGCCCTCTTCCCAGGCGGTGTTCTTGATGATGTACTTGAAGGTCTGCAGGTCGTCTGCAGCGTGCAACATCGTGTTGAACTTGTAGTTGATCTCCTGCTGGCCACCAGTGCCGACCTCGTGGTGGGCGCGCTCCAGGTCGAAGCCGGCATCAGCGAGCTTCAGGCACATCTTGTCGCGCAGGTCCTGGTAGTGGTCGTACGGAGCGGTAGGGAAGTAGCCGCCCTTCAGGCGAGTCTTGTAACCCAGGTTTGCAGAGCCGTCCAGGTTCTGGTCCTTGCCGCGGTTCCACCAGCCTTCGATGGAATCAACTTCGTAGAAGCCGCGGTTGGTGTCGGTCTCGAACTTGACGTTGTCGAAGATGTAAAACTCCGCCTCGGCGCCGAAGAAGCAGGTGTCGGCGATGCCGGTGGAGATGAGGTATTCCTCCGCCTTCTTGGCGACGTTACGCGGGTCGCGGGAGAACGGCTCGAGGGTAAACGGATCGTGGACGAAGAATTTGACGTTCAGGGTCTTCGCCTTGCGGAACGGGTCAATGCGCGCCGTGCTCAGGTCGGGCAGCAGAGCCATGTCGGACTCGTCGATGGAAGTGAAACCACGAATCGAGGAACCGTCGAATGCCAGGCCTTCGGCCATCGCGTCCTCGTCAAATGCGGATGCCGGGATGGTGAAGTGCTGCTCGATGCCGGGAACATCCGTGAAGCGGACGTCTACGAACTCGACGCCCTCTTCCTTGATATATGCGACTACTTCCTCGGGAGTTTTGAAGGACATGTGCGGTCTCCTTAGTTGGCCTTGTTTAGTACACAGCAGGGAATTCTTGCACGATGTTTCGTGCACCTGCCGCGCTGTCAAGGACTGGCCGGTTGACGCCTTTAAGCTTAACGAACCACGCATTCATTCTGGAATTAGAACCACGAATTTCTGACATGGCGCGTGAGGAATTCACCAATACGGAATGGGTTACGCAAATAGGGAGCGGGTTATCTGTTTGTGGAAACTCGGCAATACCCTGCGCATTCGCGTCACACATGCTTTACGACGAGCCTTTAGCTCCCATGCTGATAAGAAAATGGAAAAGGCGACGCAACATCGCCCCCGGATTACCCCCGCGTAGGCTGAGTGGCTGTCCCAGCCCGTGATTTGATAGCCGGATTACTGCATTAGACTATGAATCCATGGAAGAAAAGCACAGTTGGCTAGATGGCCCTCAGATTCCGGGAGAGTTCGATAATCCGGACAAACTCTCGGACTATCCCGGCCAGGCGTTGGGTCTTGCCCCCGATGGCCCAGGCTCGCAAGCGACGCTGATGCGTCGCGTCGGCGGCATTCTCATTGACTGGATCATTTCCCTGATGATTGCCGGCGCTTTTTCGATGTTCTTCGGCCCGAGCGAGGAGCAAATTGACCAGTTCGGAGATTCGTTTATCGCCTGGCAGTCATTCCTTGCGACCTATACGCCAGTTGTCTTCCTCATTATTGGCACGGTGTCGGTTTGGCTGTTCGCCCGCACTCCGGGGCAGTGGATGATGAAGATGGGCGTCGCTCGCGTGGACAAGCCCGGCGCGCGAGTCGGCTTTGTTCGTGCCTTCTTCCGCAGCTTGCTTACTCTTTTCTTACTGCCGCCAGCAATCACCGACTCGGATATGCGCGGCATGCACGACCGCGCCACTGGCACGGCAGTTATTTTGGGGTAGCGCTGTTTGGGTTAGCGCTATAGCACCAACACGACCAGGACTTGGGCGAGAATGATCTTCATGATCATGGCCATCGGATACACCGTTGTGTATCCCATTGCCGGCAACTCGTTCTTGGCCTGGTCGTTGACGTATGAGAGCACTGCCGGGTGAGTCTGCAAGCCCGAGAGGATACCCGCAGTTTGACCGAACGGAATCTTCAGCACGCGGTGACCGATAATGAGGGTCAACAGTGCGGAGCTAAAGGCGATGATGGCGGCAAGGCCCAGAACTGTCAGTGATGCCGGGTCAGACAACGCAGCCTGGAATCCCTTACCAGCAGTAGTGCCGATACCAGCCAGGAACAGTGCCAGACCCATGGTGCGGAACGCCAGGTTGGCCGAGTAGGGGATAGGCCAAACCAACGGGCCAGTGCGACCAACAGCACCCAGAATCAGCGCCACAACCAGTGGACCACCAGCGGATCCCAGGGCTAGCGAGCTGCCGCCCGGAAGCGGAATCTTGATGAGACCGACCAATACACCCAGCGTAAGCCCAAGGGTGAGAGGCAAGAGGTTGACGTCGGAAAGCTTCTTGTAAGAGTCGCCGAAGAACTTTGTTGCGTCCTTGATTTTCTCTGGTGGTGCAACCACGCGGACGCGGTCGCCAAGGTCGAGGCGCATGTTTGGTTCCGCGATGATGTCGTGGTCGCCGCGGCGAATACGCGTAATAATCATGCCATCCATACGAGTCTGAAGCTCCGCAATGGGTACGCCCACCACGTCAGATGCGGAGACGAAGATGCGACGGAAGTCCAGGCGACCGTCGTGTGTCGGATCACCTGGCATAAGCTCGCCAATGTACTCGGCGGCACGAGCAATTTCTTCCTCTGTACCGACGACGGAAATAATATCGCCGACGGAGACAGTGTCACCCGGAGATGGAATGTAGAGGTGGCCCTTATACTCGATGCGTGAAACCGTGATGTCCAAACCGAACTTCGACGGAAGGTCAGTGATGGACGGCAGGTCGTCCTTGAGGACCTTGATGTCCCGAGTATGCAGCGGAAGCGCGGCGACACCTGCGTCAATAGCTTCCTGGTCGTGATCGACGCGGAAGACCTTCGACATAATACCGATTGAGGCAATCACTGCCAGCACGCCGATTGGGTAGGCCAGGGAGTAACCAATCACCGGCATATCGTGGGCAGCGGCCAGCTCGCCCTTATCCGAAATGAGGCTAGGAAGAGCATCGACGATTGCTGCCATAGCCGGGGTGTTGGTCAGGGCGCCTGTGAAGGCACCTGCGCCCTCCACCGGGTCGATAGGCAAAAACTTGATTAGCAAGAAAGACTCGATAGTGACAACTGCGAGCACACCAATGCCGAATAAGTTGTGCTTGATACCGCGTGAGCGTAACGAGCTGAAGAATTCGGGGCCCGCCTCCAACCCGATGGTGTAGACGAATAATGCCAGGCCCACGATGTAAATCAGCGGGGAGATTTGAATTTCCGGCTCAATGGTCGCGAGGATAAGGCCGACGAAGAGGACGGCAGCCACGCCAAGCTTGAAGCCGAAGATCTTGATCTGGCCAATTGCCAGGCCAAGAAACAAAATCACTAGAAGCGCTAAGAGTTCATTTTCAGCCAAGAGTTGCACATATCCCATGGTGGCACAACTAGCAGTAATCTTCATTAAGCATTGTTTTCAGCAAGGATATAACCTTTGCTGACGGCGTGATAAGTGAGAGTAATCACTTCAACAAGACATCAATAACTGTGTTTGAAGTCGTGGTTTTGGACTTCGTTTTAAAGCTTTAGAGCAGAAAAAAGGGGCCCGAAAGCCCCTTTTTTCTGCTTCAACCTAGGTTGTCCCTCGTCGGGTTGCCCGAGCAACTGGCTCTGGTGAAACCTAGCTAAGCCTCTAGTGCTTCTTGCCGCGGTTTGCCGCACGGCGCGCACGACGGTTCATACCGGCCTGTGGGTTAGCTCCCTTCGGCATCGGCCCCTTGGGCATGTTCGCGCGCGCATCGCGAATGCGGTCCATCGACTGGATGCGCTCATTCAAAGCATTGGCCTGATCCTTATTCAGGTTGCGCGGCAGACGCATGAGTTCGCGCTGCAGCTTCTTTGGCGGGACCTGCCCCTCGTCGCTGCCAGCAATCATGTCGTAAATCGGAGCTTCGCCCGCAATGCGTGCCAGCGACTTCTTCTCACGAGCAATCATCTGCTTGACGCGGTTCGGGTCACCTTCACCGACCAGCACAACACCGGCGTTACCAATAACACGGTGAACAGCATCCATGTGCTGATTAGCGACAACACCGGTCTTGACGTGCCAGACATAGCCAACGCCCTGACGCATATTGTCCAGCGTCCACGCCGCAGCACCGGCCTGGCCTTCTGCCTCTGTGTAGAAGGAAGCCTCAAGACGCTTGGAGAAGATGTACATCGCGACCATAAAGCCGATCGAAATACCAATAATCGTCAGAACCCAGGGCCAGACTCCACCAATGAGCAGGCCAAGCAATAACAGAAGGATAATCGGACCGAAGAAGCCCAGTGCCATGTACGGCACGAGCTTGTTGTCCCGCGAGCGCTGCAGCTTAAACGCTTGCCACATCTGGCTACGGGTCTGCTTACGCTGAGCGCGCTTGGCGGCGCGGTTCGCCTTCTTCATTTCTTTCGCATCATTGGTCGCCATAATCACCAACTTTAGGGCATGCGATGTAGTTTTAGGCAATAGACCGCGCCGTAGCGCCGTTTCGCTTTACGACGGCGCTGAGGCCGTCAGGCCTCTAGGAAGCCGGAATAGCCGAAGTGACTGGCGTATCCTCCGATGCACCATAGCGGTCGAGTAGGGTTGAGGCCTCCTGCAGGGCGAGGTCGCTGCCGCCGTCGTCGGCAAGCGCGGAGAGATGCTCAGGCAGCTCCTGACCGCGGTGCGCCAGCGCGCGGGCGTAGAGCCGTCCAGCGCGGTAAGAGGAACGGACTAGCGGTCCTGACATGACGCCAGCGAAGCCCATCTCTTCGGCAGCCTTGGAGAGTTTGACGAACTCTTCCGGCTTGACCCAACGGTCAATTGGGTGGTGCAGCGGGGTGGGCCGGAGGTACTGCGTAATTGTCAGGATGTCGCAGCCGGCTCCGTGCAAATCTTCCATAGCGGAGATGATTTCGTCGTAGGTTTCGCCCATGCCCAGGATGAGGTTGGACTTGGTAACCAGCCCAGCTTCGCGAGCACGAGTGATGAGTTCCAAGGAGCGCTCGTAGCGGAATGCTGGACGGATGCGCTTGAAGATGCGCGGCACCGTCTCCAAGTTGTGGGCGAAAACCTCGGGCTTGGCATCGAAGACCTGCTGTGCAGCGGATTCGTCGCCACGGAAATCGTCGACCAGGAGCTCGACCCCCGTATTCGGGTTGAGCTCGTGAATCTGTCGGCATGTCTCTGCGTAGAGCCAGGATGCGCCGTCGGGCAGGTCGTCGCGGGCGACACCGGTGATGGTCGCGTAGCGAAGATCCATCTCGCGGACGGACTCGGCGACACGGCGCGGCTCGTCCTTGTCCAAGGGATCCGGCTTGGCAGAGTTAATCTGGCAGAAGTCGCAGCGGCGGGTGCACTTGTCGCCGCCGATAAGGAAGGTGGCCTCGCGGTCTTCCCAGCATTCGTGAATGTTTGGGCAGCCAGCCTCCTGACAAACTGTGTGCAGGGAGGCGCCCGAGACACGGCTCTTCATGTCTTTATAGCTGGGGCCCGGGCGAACCTGGTTGCGGATCCACCGTGGCTTGTTTTCGATAGGGGTCTCGGCATTTCGTGCCTCGACGCGCAGTAACTTACGTCCTTCTGGCTTAACAGTCACAGTTTCACCCTACTTGTTTGTTGATGAGTACTCGAATATGCCGGTAGTGGAGTTGTGCTTCACCCGGTGTGGCAGGCCCTTCGTGGGGTCGGGCGCGGAGCCAAAGGAATGGTCGGCAACGGTCAGACGGCCTTCCAAAGCATCTTGTAAATCCGCCAGAAGCGACTCTGTCATCTCTGACACGCTAACATCTCGGTCAAGCTCCCGGGATAGGGTGGTCACTCCAGCATCGGAGATGCCACACGGGATGATGTAGTTGTAGAACTCCATAGAGTTGTCGCAGTTCAGACTCAGTCCGTGCATGGTCACATCATGAGTCACGCGGATTCCCAGTGCCGCAATCTTTCGGTCGCTAATTCCGTTTGATGCGGGAATCCATACCCCCGAGCGGCCATCGATGCGGCCAGCAGCTGCGATGCCAGCCCGGCGAACGGTTTGAATGAGGGCTTCTTCCAGTCTGCGGACGTAGTCCACCACATCGACCGGCTGAGCGAGCTTGATGATGGGATACATCACAAGCTGGCCCGGGCCGTGCCAGGTGATGCGGCCCCCGCGGTCGACATCGACGACCGACAACCCATTGGTAGGGCGGTCCTCGGGCTGGGTGCGCTTTCCTGCTGTGTAAAGACTCGGGTGCTCGAGCACGAGAATCTGATCTGGAATCAGGTCTTTCGCACGCTTGGCAGCAAGGTCTGCCTGTAGGTGCCAGGTCTCTTCGTAGTCGACAAGACCCAGGTGCTGAATCTCGATGTCGGAGCTAGAGTCTCGAATGGATTTATCTGCGCGAGTAAAAGGTTTTCTTGGGGCAGTCATGGTGGCCTATAGGATACGCCGAATTTCTGTGGGCCTTAGTTTTCTTGTTACTTGGATAGCACCAGCCACAAAAATACCCCGGTGGTCACTAGAAAGTGACCGCCGGGGCGAAAGTGGCGTGCTCTTGTTGGGTTTAGCCGAAGACGACGCGCAGGATGGAAACGGTAATTGCCGAGATAGCTGCAGCAGCCGGCAGAGTGATAACCCAGGCCAGACCAATCGGCTTCATCAGGTTCCAGTTAGCGGCGCGGTTAACGATACCGACACCGAGAACAGCACCAATCAGAATGTGGGTGGAAGAAACCGGCAGACCCAACAGGGAAGCGATCATAACGACCACAGCAGCAGAGAGCTCTGCGGCGAAGCCCGACGCCGGGTGCATCTTAGTCAAGCCGGAACCGACAGTCTGAATAACGTAGCGACCGATGAACCACAGACCGGAAATCAAAGCGACACCCATTGTGGCCATGACTGCCAGCGGAACACCAGACTCAGAAGAAATTTCGTTGGTACGGAGAACATCCAGAATTGCCACGAACGGGCCAAGTGCGTTAGCGATGTCGTTCGAACCGTGGGAGAAAGCGAACGCAGAAGCGGTGAAGACCTGCATCCAGCTGAACAGCAGGAAGGTCGAGCGGTCGAGGTCCTGGCGCTTCAAAGTGCGGGCGAAGATGTAAACGGCGAGCCACACGGCGGTGGCAATCATGCCCATAATCAGGAAATTGTCCAGGCCGGACAGGCCCAGGTGCAGGTTCTTGAGCCCCTTGAACAGCATCATCGCGGAGATGACGACGGAGCCCAATGCGGCCAGGCCTGGAACCCAGGCTTCTAGCGCGCGGTGAGCGCGGACGTCATCAACCTTGGACTCGATGTCAACGAGCTTGCGGAAGTAGTCAGACTCCAGGTCATTCCGCTCCCAGTCGGCGTCGCGCATCGTCGTCGCGTCGCGAAGCATCGCGTTGGTGTAAGAGATCTGCTCGTGCTCAGGCAGCTTTTCGAACTCTTCACGGTGCTGAGCCTTAAGATCGGCCTTTTCCTGGTGGATGGCCTGCAGCTGCTGAGAAGCCTTGTCGTTATAGACGAGAATCGACTTCTTAATGCCGCCGAACAGGAGAAACGCGACCATACCACCAAGGAGCGGGGAGAGAACCCAGGAAATTGCAATCTGGCCGATCTGATCCCACTGGACCATGCTCCAGCCACCCTTGCCGGTGATGAAACCGACCGTCAGTGCGGCACCAACGATACCGCCGACGATGGAGTGGGTAGTGGAAACTGGCCAACCCATGCGGGTGGCAACGAGGAGCCACACTGCCGCGCCAAGAAGCGCGGACATCATGATGAAGGCGAACTCCATCGGGTCCAAACCGTGGATCGCATTCAGGTCCACAATGCCGGAACGGACGGTGTCAGTAACCTCGCCACCTGCGAGGACGGCGCCCGAAACCTCAAAGACTGAAGCGACAACTAGCGCCTGCTTCATGCTCAGGGTGCCGGCACCGACTGAAGTACCGAAGGAGTTAGCAACGTCGTTACCGCCGATATTGAATGCCATGAAGACGGCGAACGCGATGGTAATCAGAAGAATTGCCGTATTTGCCTGCGGGCCGACGAAGTCATAAGCCCAGAAGGCAAAAATTACGATGTTGATTGCGAGAAGCCCGCCGAAGAAGAGATGCCACCACTTATCTGAGGAGCTCGATTGCTCAGACGATGTGGTCCCGGTCGACGAACTAGTATTCGCTGGAGCCGAGGACATGCTCCACCTTTCTAAGTTACGTACAGAGAGCAAAAATAGGCACGCCAAAGAAGCCTGCTGTCTAATGATTTCTTAGATTGGTAAAGGCTAATTGCTAACTAGATGACGACTAGGTTAACAAATAATGAATTTAATTATCGCTATCTATGGCTCTCGTTGGCGTAGCTGGAAGCGATAGCCGAAACTGAGTGCGTGGGTGTGTGGCGTTTTCGCATTTCGGCAGTACAAGAAGTATGCACATTCGCTACTTGTGGCTTTGCTTTCGGCTAGACCCTCCCGTTGTTCGCTAATGGCTTAATGGCGCAATAACAGCGCGTAAATTCTTTGTGCCGATGGAGTTAGCTATGTGTGGCTACGCGAAATCTGAGTACTAGCCAAGAAGAGGGTGGCTGCGCATTTGAAGGAATCGCTGATTAGGTTCAACTGCGGAACGAATGCGGAAAAAGAAATACCCGCGTCAGTCGCAAAGTGCGACTAACGCGGGCAGGGAAGAGATGGAACCTCCTGCTAGCAAGCCAGCTAGATATTTCCGCGGCGCTACCACCCCAGGAGGGGAGTAGGCTGCTTAGAGCTGCAGATCCGATTCGAAGTTAGCAACCTCGAGGCGGTCAACAACGGTCGTCATGAAGCGACCTGCATCAGCGCCGTCGATGAGGCGGTGATCGTAGGTAATTGGCAGGAAGACCATGGCACGAATGCCAATGGCATCTGCCTCATTCTCGGTGACGACTACTGCGCGCTTCTTAATCGCGCCGGTGCCGACCATTGCAGCCTGTGGCGGAACCAGAATCGGGGTGTCGGTCAAGGCGCCCTCGGAGCCAATGTTGGTAATGGTGAAGGTGCCGCCGGACAGGTCCTTCGGGGTCAGCTTGTTATTGCGAGCGCGGTCTGCGATGTCCGCGATAGCAGCAGCCAGCTCCGGCAGGGACATATCCTGAGCGTCGTGGATGACCGGGGAGAGCAAACCACGTTCGGTATCGACAGCGATACCCAGGTTGACCTGCTCGTGGTAGGTAATCTCCTTGGTCTCTTCGTTCCAGGAAGCGTTGACGTTCGGGTGGCTGACCAGAGCCTCAACGATTGCCTTTGCAAAGAATGGCAGGAAGGTCAGCTTCGCGCCGTGCTTCTTCTCGAACTCAGCCTTCTTAGTAGCGCGCAGATCCCAGATGGCAGTCATATCTGCCTCGTGGACCTGGGTCAGCTGTGCGGAAGTCTGCAGAGACTCGAGGGTCTTGGCAGCGGTAATCTCGCGGATGCGGTTGACACGCTGGGTGGTGCCGCGCAGCTCAGCGAGCTCAGGGCGAACGCCCTTGGTGGACCAGTTGGAGCCGGACTCAGCAGCAGTCTCCTGGCCTCCCTCGGCAGCGCGCAGAACATCCTGCTTACGAATGCGGCCGCCAATCCCAGAGCCCTGGACCTTAGTCAGGTCAACGCCGTGCTTGTCAGCCAGCTTGCGAACAAGCGGGGTGACGTAAGGAACGTCCTTGTTGGCGGAAGGCTTGGATTCAGCCTTCGGAGCCTCAGCCTTTGGAGCCTCCTTCTTCGGCTCTTCCTTCTTTGGCTCCGGCTTGGACTCTGCCTTTGGCTCTTCCTTCTTCGGTGCGGCCTTCTTTGGCTGGCCACTGCCAACGCGAGCGATGACCTCGCCGACGTCAACGGTGTCGTCTTCGTCGTAGAGGACCTCGAGCAGGGTGCCTGCGACCGGGGACGGAATTTCGGTGTCGACCTTGTCGGTGGAAACTTCGAGCAACGGCTCGTCGACCTCGACGGTGTCGCCGACCTTCTTCAGCCAGGTGGTGATGGTGCCTTCGGTGACGGATTCGCCGAGCTCCGGCATCTCAACGTCGGTGGCGTCGCCAGCGTCAACGTCAGTGGAGTTCTCCTCAGTCTCCTCGTTGGCCTTTACTGGCTCCTCGTCCTTCTCGACTGCAGCAGATGTCTCTTCGGCCTCTTCCTCAGCCGATTCGTTGGCGGCCGGAGCAGCGTCTGCATCGCCAACGCGAGCGATGACCTCGCCGACGTCAA
>NZ_KV836270.1:197577-226297 GCF_001838295.1 Corynebacterium sp. HMSC074C04 | reverse complement strand
ACGGATTCGCCGAGCTCCGGCATCTCAACGTCAGTAGCGGAACCGGAAGCGGCCTTCGGTGCTTCCTTACTTGGCTCTTCAGCTTCTTCCTTCGGAGCCTCTTCCTCAGTCTCCTCTGCGGAATCGTCAGCGCCTTCCGGCTCTTCGCCCGGCTCGCCGACCTTTGCGATGACCTCGCCAACATCGACGGTGTCGTCTTCTTCAAAGAGAATCTCGGTGAGAACACCGGCGACCGGGGACGGAATTTCGGTGTCGACCTTGTCGGTGGAAACTTCGAGCAACGGCTCGTCGACCTCGACGGTGTCGCCGACCTTCTTCAGCCAGGTGGTAATGGTGCCTTCGGTAACTGATTCACCGAGCTCCGGCATCTCAATAGAGGTCGCCATGTTTGTGCACTCCTCGAAAAGTTAAGAAATCTCGTTTTAAGACGGTTATTACAAATTAGCTTACAGGTTGAAAACTCTGCTTGCCCCGTGGGCTGCGCCCGCTTTCGACTGGTGCGTGGAATAGCTCATTTCAGCCAGGATTCCAGCCGGGTGGGGCGCAGTCGGATGACCGGCTACTTCGTTGCCAAATCCTCAATCACAGAGAACATCGTCCGAACCGGAACGCCAGTGCCCCGCTTCGGGGTATAACCATACTCCCCGGTGGTGTTGAAGGCCGGACCGGCAACGTCGATGTGAACCCATTCAACATCCTCACCAACGAATTCGCGCAGGTATGCAGCTGCAACGCTCATACCGCCAAAGCGAGAGTTCGTGACATTCCGCAGGTCAGCGACCGGAGAATTCAAGGCCTCTGCTAGCTCAACTGGAATCGGCATTGCCCAACCATTTTCACCAATGCTCTGAGACAGCTCTGCAACACGGTCACGGAACTCGTCATTACCCAGGACGCCCGGGGTGCGCTCGCCAAGAGCGACCAGCTGCGCACCGGTCAGGGTGGCGGTGTCAATCAGGTGAGTCGGCTTGTCTTCGCAGGCGCGGACAATGGCGTCCGCGAGTACGAGACGGCCCTCTGCGTCGGTGTTCAGAATCTCAATGGTCTTACCGCCGTACTGCGTAATGACATCGCCCGGACGGTACGCCTTACCGCCCGGCATGTTCTCTGCCATCGGAACGGTTGCGGTCACCGGGGTGGAAACACCCAAACGGGCAGCCAGGACGACTGTGGCAATAACTGCCGCAGCGCCGCCCATATCGGAAATCATGTTCTCCATGCTGGCGCCCGGCTTCAGCGAAATACCGCCGGTATCAAAGGTGATGCCCTTACCGACCAGCCCCAGCGATTTCTCTGCCGACTCATCGCCCTTCCAGACCAGACGCACCAGGCGCGGCCCGCGCGAGGATCCGCCACCCACGGCATTGAGGCCTCCGAAACCGCCGGCGCGCAGAGCGTCGTCGTCAAGCACCTCGACCTCGAGCCCTGCGTCACGGCCCAGCGCTGCAGCAGCGTCAGCAAACGTCTCGGGGTAGAGGTGCGACGATGCTGTATTGACGAAGTCACGCGCGGTGGCAACGGCATCCACAATCGCCGCAACGCGCTTTACGACGTCGTCATCAGCGCCCAACACGACCACCTTCTGGGTGTCCTCGTTGCTTTCTTCGGCGCTCTTCTGGCCGGAGTAAGCGTAAGCGCCCAGTGCAAAGCCCTCGGCTGCAGCCTGCGGATCGATGGCGCCGAGAGTGTTAAAGACCACCTTGGCCTTGGACATACGGCGGGCAGCGGCACCGCAGGCACGGCGGATATCCTCTGCATCCAGGTCCTCAGAACCCACGCCAACGCCCGTGACACTGTCGACATCCAGGCCAGCGGGGGCCGGAATGGTGGTCACGGACTCGGCCTTAGCACTGGCGGAGACTGCCTCAAAGGAGGCGAGCAGCTGCTCTGCAACCGAACCGATGGCCTCGGGTGCGACCAGCTCGACGCCATCCTCGCCGTCGATAAGCGCGACGAGAACCGCGTCGGCGTCCGCGGGCAGAGACTTGTCGGCAGCGATGACCACGCGAGTGCCGATAGCCGGCAGGTAATTGGACAAAATTGCGGCGTTGCGAGAGGCGCCGAACTGCGTCGAATCATTGTTAGCGGGGACTGGCATGTAGTTGCATCTCCTTGTAGTCGTACTATGTGGTACACCACCGTATCCCTATTTGCCGGTTCGTGTCCTTCACCCCTGGACAGCGGACCGACGAGACAGCGCCACGACTTTTGGAATGTACCCGCGCCTAGTGCCCGCGACGCTGACATTAGCCTGACTAACACGGTCTTTCGGGGCGAGTATTGATACGACTCGATCCTCGACGGTTTAGGATGAAAGACATGTCTGCTTTGGAATTTGCAATCGAACGTAACCCGAATCCACTCTCTGATGTCGAGCGCGAGGAGATTCTGGCCAACCCCGGTTTTGGTAAGCACTTCACCGACCACATGGTCCGAATTGACTGGACTGCAGACAAGGGCTGGCACGACGCCAAGCTGCAGGCATATGGTTCGATTGAAATGCAGCCGTCTTCTTCGGTCCTGCATTACGGGCAGTCGATTTTTGAGGGGCTGAAGGCGTATCGCATGCCGGATGGTTCCATTGTTACTTTCCGCCCGGAGCAGAACGCTCGTCGTTTCCAGCGCTCCGCTGACCGCATTGCGATGCCGCAGCTGCCGGAGGAGACCTTTCTCGAGGCAATCCGTCTGCTGGTTGAGGCCGATGCGGCATGGGTGCCGCCAGCTGGTGGCGAAGAATCCCTGTACCTGCGTCCAATCATGTTCTCCACTGAGAGCACCCTGGGTGTGCACCCGTCGAACTCTTACACCTTCCTGCTCATCGCTTCACCTGCTGGCGCGTACTTCTCCGGTGGTATTAACCCGGTGACCGTGTGGATCTCCCACGAGTACGTGCGTGCCGCGCCGGGAGGCACCGGTGCTGCGAAGTTCGCAGGTAACTACGCAGCTTCGCTGGCGGCTCAGCAGCAGGCAGAGGAAAAGGGCTGCGACCAGGTTGTGTGGCTGGATGCTGTCGAGCGTAGGTACATCGAGGAGATGGGCGGCATGAACCTGGCGTTCATCTACCCGGATAAGACCGCTGACGCTGGTGTTCGCCTGGTGACTCCAGAGCTGTCCGGTTCGCTACTGCCGGGCATTACCCGGGCATCGTTGCTGCAGGCTGCTCAGGATCTGGGCATGAATGTCGAGGAGCGCCGCATTTCCACCGAGGAGTGGAAGAATGATGCCACTTCCGGTGTCATGAGCGAGGCATTCGCCTGTGGTACCGCTGCCGTCATCACCCCGGTCGGTTTTGTGAAGTCCGCTGAGGGGGAGTTTGAGATTAATAACGGCAACACTGGCGAGTGGACTATGAAGCTGCGCGAGCGTCTGACTGGTATTCAGCACGGTGAGGTTGAGGACACCCACGGTTGGATTCACAAGCTCGTTGAGGCTTAAGTTTCGGCGTAAGTCGGAAAAGATAATTTAATAGTTGTTACGAGAATTAGTACTTTCGCAGCCCCTGATTAGTATTTGCTGGTCAGGGGCTGCGTTTTTGCTTCGCTGGTTCCCCAACAGCTGTGCGGTTTTCTCATGGTTCATGAATTGTTCAGAGGGCATTTGTTTAGCCATTAAAAATACCTCTAGCGTGACCGGGGTCACTGTGAAAAACTACCAACACGATTGGTTTTTGTAGTTGGGAAAACAGTTTGAGGTGCTGTGATGGTGGTAGTTCAAGACTTTTTTAAAGATAGTTTTTCGTCAAGTAGTTCAAAGCGCCTAAGGGTAGCCATCGTCGTCACGCTGTTGTTGGCGGCGTGGACGATCGGGTTTAGCGCAATCCCGGCTCCTGTGGCGGCAGCTCAAGATACGCCGCCACCGTCCGGGGTGGAACAGCCCGCTCCTACGGGCGAAGGGGGCACGGGCGAAGCAAAAGCAGAGCTAATCATGGATCTGTCAGGCTCGATGCTTGCCGACGATGCCGGAGGCACCCGCCTCGATGCGGCAAAGCGCGCATCCACGGAGCTGATTGACTCCCTCCCGGATGATGCGCTACTTGGCATGCTGGTTTATGGCCAGCGCGAATCCAGCGATGAATCCAACCGCGAGCGAGGTTGCCAGGACATCGAGGTGCTGTCGCCGGTTCAAAAGGTCGACAAAGAAGGCCTGAAGAGCAGGATTGCCGGGTTGAAAGCTCAGGGCTACACGCCGATTGGCAATGCACTGCGTAAGGCGGCTGATGAGCTTGGTTCAGACGGTGAGCGATCAATCATCTTGGTTTCCGATGGAATTGACACCTGCGCACCGCCACCGGTGTGTGAGGTTGCGAAAGAACTGGCGGGGCAGGGCGTTGGCCTGACCATTCACACCGTGGGCTTCAAGGTTGATGAAGAAGCTCGCGCTGAGCTTGAGTGTGTTGCGCAGGCAACTGGCGGTCAAAGCATGACTGCTGATGATGCCACCCAGCTGGCAGACCACATGAAGTTCTTGGCTCAGCGGTCAGTGCAGGGCTACGAAACCACGGGCACTCCGTTCGAGTTCTCCGAGACTAAAGAAGGCGCGAAGTGGCTCGGCGAGGGCAAGTACCAAACGACGCTGGTGCCAGAGGTCGCCCAGCACGATCGCACCCCGCTCTACTACCGAATCGCAGTGCCGAAGGGGCACAACGCGATTGTTACCTCAAAGGTGTTGGCGAATATCGATGCTGAGGGTAAGGGGCAGCAGGATGTCCGAACTGAAGTTGACGAAATCATCAATGAAACCGGCGGAAAATGCCAGGACGACGGTCGCATGAGGTCGCTGACAGGCGCCGAAGCTAGTGCCGATTCGTGGACTCCAACTTCGGCTGATGCAAGCATTCTTGAATGGGATAGCGACCGCATAGAATCCAGTTGTGATCAAACCAAGTGGCTCGTCGCAAACAACGTGTGGGTCTATGACAGTGAATCAGTAGCAGATTATCGTGATGAACCCGTGAAGGTCGAGGTTAGCGTTCAGTTTGAGCCAGTGCTGAAGAAGCAGGATGCTGACAAGCTAAATGAAGGGCGGTCTTCCTCCGGCGACAAAGCCTACAAGAAGGCCACTTTTGGGGAAGCCAAGCCTGTAAGCGGTGGCAATAACGCAGCTCAAGCCCCGGAAGTCAAGTCTGGGGACACTATCTCCGACACAATCGTTCCCGGTGAGCAGAAGTTCTACAAGATCCCCGTCGAGTGGGGTCAGCGACCAGTGATTGCTGCCCGTACTGGAAATTCGGAGCGCGATAATGCCGATTCCATGGGAGTTGCTCTGTTGAATCCATTCGAGGTTTCCGTGGCGGATGGAACAATGCACTTTTATCAGGATTCCGAGGATCTGAATTTGTCAACAGATCGTCCGGTCGAATACAACAACCGAAGTACCAATGTTGGCGGACAATCTATAGCCAACGCCGGCTATTACTACGCGACTGTCCGAATGGCTAACTATCGCCCGGATGAAGAGGTCAGTGGTATCGATCAGCCGTTCCAGCTCGCATTCCTCCTGGACAACAAGCCAACTAAGGGGCCTGACTGGCGACCGACCGACAAGAACGGCCCGACTTCATCCGATAAGCCGATTCTGGCCAAGGGAGAGTCGGAAAAGGATTCGTCGAAGGAATCTTCGGAAGATGCGTCGAAGGAATCTGACTCCCCGGATACGGATTCTCAGGCATCCGCATCCTCGTCGGACATGGAGGACGAGGGTATGAGCCCGCTGGTCATTGGCACCATTGTGGCAGTGGTCGCCGTGTTTATCGGCATCGCAGGCGCAATCGTCTACCAGAACAAGAAGCGCAAGGAGTAAGACAAACCGTAAGCTCAGGAAGCTCCTGAGCAGGAGGGGCTAACCCGCAAGAATGTGTCCGCTCGGCATATCGCCGGGTGGGCACACTTTTTCTGCTTAACCCCAAAACTGACAGGCCAAGCATGATACTTACAGGCCAAGAACGATGGGCTGCAGATGTGAAGCTGTGCGAGTTTATGACACTTTCAGGCCATTTTTCGGACCATTTTCGCCATAAACGCAGTCAGTAACTCGCATCGGTCCGCCGTCGCTAACATAACCGCAGTCACTAGCCCCCCGCAGAACCCAAACCCCACAGAACCCAAACCTGGGAGTATTACCCCAACATAGAAAAGCACATCCCGTGCATTGCTGCGACGGGACGCGCTTTTTTTAATTAGCTGGGAGGCTAGAAGGTGTGCTCGTTCTTGGCGCCCCGGCAAACGGTCGGCGCAAAATAATTTGGGCGAGCCCCGAAACGAGCCTCCTGTACTCCGCCTTCCCGGCGGTGTGCCCTCAGAATACGTCCGCGTCAAAGTGACCGTCAATAGTTCTTTTTAAAGAAAACCCCAACGGGGGCAATGCGTGCATTTTCCCTGCTAGAACCCTATGGCAAGTACCACGGCACAGACAGCGCATGTTACCTCAATGACCGCACCAAACACGTCGCCGTTGACTCCTCCAAACCTCTTCACGCAGTGCTGTGTCAGCAGCAGTGTAACGCCGAAGCTCAGCACACAAGCGGCTACGCCCACGAGCCCAATCAACCCGCCCGACACAGCTAGCAGCAGTGTCCACCAGCAGGCCACCGTCACGGTGGACTGTGTACCAGCCGTCAGGGAGCCGAAGCCGCTGTTCGAAAAAGGCGGAAAGCCACGCCAGCAGGCAGTCGTTGCCGCCGCGCGAGAGGCCACAAAAGGCAAGCACAGCGCAACCACGCTCGGCCACATCTGACCAGCAGACCAATGTGACAGCACACTAGCCACAATCACGGCAAAAGCAGTCGTCGTCGTCAACATCGTCAGCACGATGGAGCCCACGCCCATTGGGCCGGTGCTCGGATCGCGCAGCACCTCGCGCGCCCCCTCCGGCGGTTTATACGAGCCGAGGGCATCTGCCACATCCGCCAGCCCATCCAGGTGCATGGCGCGGGTCAACATCTGTGCCGCCACCATAATCAGGGCGCCGCCGAGGATCGGGGTGACGTCGTAAAGCGTGGGCGTGCGTGACGACGACGTTGCGAACAGCCCCGCCGTGATGAGAACTGCACCCGCGGCAGGAACGAGCCCAGCTACTGGCAGTGCAGCGATGGCGCGGCGGCCGGTAATGCGGTCGAACACGCTCGCGCCTTTGAAAGGCAGGACAGTGAGCCAGGACAGGGCAGTGGTGATGGCCTCAGCGACGGCATTGCCGTGAGCGGAGGGATCACCGTCGAGGTTGTCCTGGTGAGACGGGCCGGCTTTGTCGGACAAGTCGATTAGTGCTTGGTGCTTACGCCTGCGTCGGCGAAGGTAGCCATGTTGCGCAGGACGGATACGCCGGACTTGACCAGCGGTAGGGCAGCGACGGCGCCGGAGCCTTCGCCAAGACGCATCCCGTATTCGAGAAGTGGTTCCTTATCCAGGTGTCGAAGGGCAAGCGCGTGCGCGGGCTCTGCCGACTTGTGGCCGGCGACCCACCAATCGCGCGCGCCCGGCGCGAGCTGGTCAGCTAGCAGAGCGGCGGATGTGACAACCACTCCGTCCAAAATCACAGGAGTGCGACGCACCGCTGCCTGAGCCAAGAATGCGGCCATCACAGTCATATCCGGCGAGGAAATACGACGGAGCACCTCAACCGGGTCATTGCGCAGGCGACGCACGCGGAACATGGCATCGCGCACGGCAGCGACCTTGAGCTTCCAGCCCTCGTCATCAATGCCAGTGCCTCGGCCGACGACGACAACTGGTTCGGAGTTGGTCACGGCACCGATCAGCGCTGCGGCTGGAGTGGTGTTTCCGATGCCCAGGTCGCCGGCAATGAGCAGGTCAGCGCCTTCATCAACGGCGGCGTCGGCAATCGCGATACCCGTGCGGATGGCCTTATCGACCTCCTCCTCGCTCATCGCATCCTCGCGGTCGATAGAACCGCAGCTGCGACGGATACGGTATGGCCCTTCGGCATCGTGGTCGAGGGAAATGTCCACACCGGTAACTGTGGCTCCCGCGATGTCAGCGATAGCGTTCACGCCGGCACCCTTTGCCTCGATGTTGGCAAGCATCTGGATAGACACCTCGGACGGGTACGCGGACACCCCGCCCTGGGCAACACCGTGGTCACCAGCGAAGACATAAACACGACAATCGTCTAGGTCACGCGGAGGGCATTCTCCCTGGCACGCCGAAATCCAAATGCCGAGTTCTTCCAACCGGCCGAGTGAGCCTGCGGGTTTAGTCAACTGCTCATGGCGCACGCGGGCGGCTTGTTCAGTCTCTTCGTCAGGGCGTGCTACCGGTCCAAAATAATCCGCGTTCATACTCTCAAACGCTACCCGAAAACGATTTGTGTACCGACCATTGGTACACAGTTATTCGCATTGCTAGGAAGACCGTCATAGGAGGAGAGGCGTGGAGTGAATCTAGCTCGCCGCCTTGACTTCCATAGGGCAGCCCGCCACAACTAAGACAACACGATCACAGACAGCTGCGAGCTGCTGGTTGAGAAGGCCAATTTCATCACGGAAAAGCCGCCCTGAGCGGTGCTCGGGAATGACACCGAAGCCCACTTCGGGCGACACAATGAACAGGTCGGAATCTGTGGGGAAGTTGCGCACGGCGTCGACAAGCGAGTGTGTCCACGGCGCGACGCTGCCCCTCGGCGCCTCCCACAGCCCCTGCGCGTCGAGGATGTGCGTCAGCCAGGTGCCGACATCGTCGAGCAACATGCGCCGCTTCGGCGACGCGAGAGCATCCACCGCATCGACGTCATCAACCGTGTACCAGACCACTTCGTGCTCTTGTGCCTGGGCTTGACGACGAATGCGGTGCTCCTTGACCCTGGAGTGAAAGTCACTATCACCGGGCCAGGGCCGTGCAGTTGCGATGTAGTGCAACACCGCTGAGGCTGCGGCATCTGAGGCACAGTCGGTTGAGGCTGCGGCGGTGGCCAGCAGCTCGTGCTCAGCCCATGAGGACTTGCCTGAGCGGGCGCCACCGAGAACCAGAGTGCGCATGGCAGATGGAGGCTACTTGATCTCGTCGCCGATGTTGACCTGCGGACGCGGAGTACGCAGACGACGCGGCTGAGAAGCGCGGGAGTAAGCGTAGAAGCCCAGCCCCCAGGCTCCCTCGGTGGTCTTCGGGAAGCGTTCGCGCGTCAGCTTGATGGCACGGCGGCCGATGTAGATACCTTCGATAATCAGGGCGATGATGAGAACCATCGCGATGAGAGATGCGATGTTGGCCAGCTTTGGCAGGGAAGTGCCAATCATCATAATCAGCAGCAGAATCAGCGCGAACGGGAGGAACACGTTAGCGAGGAAGCGACGGGAATCAACCCAGTCGCGGACAAACTTGCGCTCAGCGCCCTGGTCACGCGGCAGCATGTAGCGCGGATCGCCGGCGGCCATGCGCTCGTCGGCAATGCGACGCTGCTCACGTCGCTCTGCTCGCTCGCGTGCCTTGGCGGCCTTGAGCTCTTCCTTGGACATGGAGGCCTTGAGCTCCTTGCGGCGCTGGCGAGCTTCCTTAGTGGTTAGCGGTGCCTCGACCGGGCCACGGCGGATGCCGCGTGCGCGCTCAACCTCGTTGCGCTTCGGGGTGGGGCGCCCCTTCTTGGGAGTAAAGGCACCGCTGTGCTTCTTCTCGGGCTGCTGAGACTCCGAAGCGGTGTCCTTGGCTCCGCTGGATGCGGTCGCGTCGGTGGCTACGTCTCCGGCGTTGGTTGCGTCAGCTTTAGTTGCGTCAGCTGCCTTGGACTTTTTGTCATTCTTTTTCCACGGTAGATTCACGACCCCAGATTATAAGGTCTTCAAGGTGCTTCCCTAATTTGGTTGCAGGTTGAGGGCCAGGGGCTGGGCAAGGGGCGTGGTTTTTGGCGTGGCCGCCGCGTGGGGTCGGAGGCGGAGAGAGCGCCGTTGGGGCGTCGGAGGCCGTGGTGCGGTTGCGAGGTGGCGGCAAGAAGAGACTTCAGAAAAAGAGAAAGAAAAAGAGAGCCCAGAATTGGGAATTAAAGACTGGTCGGTATGGTTGTGATAAATAATGACGTAGCCGACCTTGGGGTCGACTCGCATACTTAAACACTTCAACAAGGAGGACACGCGCTATGACTACTGCTCAGAGCACTGGCGTTACCCTGACCGAAGCTGCGGCTGCCAAGGCAAAGGCACTTCTGGATCAAGAAGGTGCCACCGACCTGGCACTGCGTATTTCCGTGGCTCCGGGCGGCTGCGCCGGCCTGCGCTACCAGCTCTACTTCGATGATCGCAGCCTCGACGGCGATGTCGCCGAGGTTTTCGGTGGTGTCAAGCTGGTTGTTGATCGCCAGTCGGTTCCGTACCTGTCCGGCGCCACTATCGACTTCGCGGACACTATTGAGCAGCAGGGCTTCACCATCGATAACCCGAATGCCACCGGCTCCTGTGCTTGCGGTGACTCCTTCAACTAAGTCATTAGCTGAGCAGAGCTGTCAGCAGACGCTGTGAAAAGCGTCGGATAGTACAAGGCTCGGATCTCACTCTTGTTAATTGAGTGAGGTCCGAGCCTTTTCTTTTGGTTGCGCCGGCTATGGTGGCAGCCTGCCGGGGCAGGATGGCAGCGCGGGGACCGTCGTAAAGTGAATTAGCGAACTAGAGCTCGACGGGGTAGTCGCGCTGCTCGATGTCCGGAGTGATGCGGTCTTCGATGAAGATGCCGTGCCAGACCATGAAGGCCAGGATGGTCCAGAGGCGGCGAGAGTGGTCGCGCTCGGTTGGGTGGTGCTCGGCGAGCATCTTGAGCACGGCGTCCTTATTAATGAACTCATCAGTCTGGGACTCGCGGATGATGTCCTCGGCCCAGCCGTGCAGTTCGTCGCCCGCCAGCCAGTGGCGAATCGGCACCGGGAAGCCCAGTTTGCGGCGGTTGAGAACGTGCTCCGGAACAATCTGCTCCATGGCGCGACGCAGTGCGTACTTAGTGGTGCCGTGAGAAACCCGCATGTCCACCGGCAGCGTCTGTGCAACGTCGAAGACCACACGGTCGAGGAACGGCACGCGCAGCTCCAGGGAGTTGGCCATGGTGATTTTGTCGGCCTTGACCAGAATGTCGCCACGCAACCAGGTGAACAAATCCAAGTGCTGCATCCGAGTCACCGGGTCCCAGCCTTCAGACTGCGCGTAAATCGGTGCCGTGACATCGCTGTGGTCCCATTCCTTCTTTGCCCATGGCAGGACTTCCTGCAGCTGCTCGAAGTTAAAGGAACGAGCATTGCCGTAGTAGCGCTGCTCCAGCGGAGTAGTGCCTCGCTGCAGCAGTGACTTGCCGCGCATGCCTTCTGGCAGAGCTTCGCCGACCTTAGCCAGGCCGCGCAGCAGGGGAGAGGGAACCTTGTCGAACGGTTTCAGCGACAGCGGCTCCTTATAAATGGTGTAACCACCAAAGAGCTCGTCTGCGCCCTCACCGGACAGTACGACCTTAACGTGCTTACGAGCCTCTGCGGCCACGAAGTACAGCGGTACCAGTGCAGGGTCAGCTACCGGGTCATCGAGGTACCACATAATCTTCGGAATCGCCCCGGCGAACTCCTCCGGCGAGACGACCTTCACAATGTGCTCGACGCCAATGGCGGCGGCGGACTCGGCAGCCACATCGACCTCGGAGAAGCCCTCGCGCTCGAAGCCGGTGGTAAACGTCAGCAGGTTCGGGTTGTGGCGCTTAGCCAAAGTTGCAATCGCCGTGGAGTCGATACCGCCCGACAGGAACGAGCCCACCGTGACGTCGGCACGCATATGCTTCTCGACGCTGTCCTCCAGTGCGCGGGCAAGGCGGTCAAAAACATCCTGCTCAGCGCCCTTAGCTACTGGCTGAATCGGGAAACTCGGCTTGAAGTAGCGGGTCTGCTTAACTTCGCCGCCAGGCGTAACGACGGCTGTGCAGCCCGACTCCAAGCGGACAATTTCGGTGTGCAGCGACTCCGGTTCCGGCACATACTGCAGATCGACGTAGTGCTCCAGTGCGCGCTTATTCAGCTTCTTCGCATCGATGCCCATCTCCGGCGCAGCTTCGAGCAGGGACTTCTTCTCAGAACCGAAAATCGTGCCGCGCTCTGTGGTGGCGTAGTAGAGCGGCTTAATGCCGAACGGATCGCGCGCCAGAAAAAGCTTGCGTTCGACGCTGTCCCAGATAGCAATGCCGAACATGCCGCGCAAGTGCTTTACGACGTCCGCTCCCCAGTGGTGGAACCCAACGACGATGGGTTCACCATCGCCGGAGGTATTAAAGGCATAGCCTTCCTTCTCCAGCTGCTCGCGAAGTTCGACGAAATTGTAGATTTCGCCGTTGAAGGTCATGGAGTAACGATTCGGCTGATTCTCTGGTCCCCACTGCAGTGGTTGGTGGCTGTGGGCAATATCAATAATGGATAGGCGGTTGAAGCCGAAAACTGCGTCCTCATCGTGCCACGTGCCTGCATCGTCAGGGCCGCGGTGCCGCATGCAGGGCAGAGCCCTTTCGACAACGGGAACGAGCTCCGCTGCGTCAGAGTTTGCAGTCAGGATTCCGAGAAGACCACACATGCTTCGTGCGCGCACCTTTCACTTAGTGTCACTTAGTGGATTTCGGCGGCTCCGTAGCTAGGGGCTCAGTGCGACTGGCTGTCGCCTGAACCGGTGGCCGTGAAGGACCGCCGCGTGGCTGAGTAGCTGGGTTGAACCCCAGATTGGCACCACATAGAAATGCTGCACCTACTTTAATGCCTTTTGAGTCAAAGAGAGAATGTCTGAGTCTGCCGTGTCTAGGGCTCGGGGCAAGGTTGTGCGGGACGGTGTGTGCGTCAGCGCGTGGCGCAAACACTAAAAAATTCATAGACTTGGGAGCGTCAACAGGGTGTAACTGGTGAGAATGCCACCCCCGATAGGCGGGGCTTTCTCAGAATTTTATTAGGGCAGATATACTCAAAGGCACCCCACAGCCATATTTATTGTGGAGAAAGCTTAAGAATCGACTACTCTGCTTGGGTAGGACGAAACCTTAATCGGTTATCGAAAATTGTGTGGATCAGGAAGGCAGACACACGTGAATCAGCGTAGAAAGTTCGGAGTCGCCCGTAAGCTCGGCGTCCTCGGCGTTGCCACCGGTAGCGCAGCCTTGCTTGCCGGCTGCGATGTTAATCCTCCGGAGAACGGCTTCTTCAAGCTGCTCCGCTTTGGTTGGCCGGAAGGTGTGACCCCGGAAGCACAGTCCATGGGTAACTTCTGGGTTTGGACCTGGGTTGCAGCTTGGATTATCGGCATCATCGTTTGGGGCGTTACCCTTTACTCGATGACAAACTTCACAGCTAAGAAGGCTGAGAAGAAGGGCAAGGGCGAGTTCCCGCGCCAGACTGCATACAACGTTCCGGTTGAGTTGTCTCTGACCATTCTCCCGATTCTGATTGTGATGACTCTGTTCTTCTTCACGGTTCAGACTCAGGACGAGGTCACTGCTCTGGATAAGGATCCAGAGGTCACCGTCGACGTCACCGGTTTCCAGTGGAACTGGAAGTTCGGTTACGCCAACATCTCCGCTGACCTGATGGGCGGCCAGGAGTACAACGGTCGTATTGAGAAGCCGGCTGATGAGCAGTTCTTCACCGAGGGTGGCCACGAGGTTCCGTCCGACGAAGATCGCGCAAAGCAGAAGGAGTACCCGGTTCACGGTCGCTCCAAGGAGAGCCTCGACTACCTGCACTACGACGAGATTGAGACCCTCGGTACCACCGAAGAGGTTCCGGTCCTCGTTGTTCCGGAAGACACTGCAATTCAGTTCGACCTCGCGTCCGCTGACGTGATTCACTCCTTCTGGGTTCCGGAGTTCCTCTTCAAGCGCGACGTGTTCCCGCACCCGGAGGCTAACAAGTCCAACCGTGTCTTCCAGATCGAAAAGATTGACTCGGACAAGATTGCCAACCGACCAGAGGACAACCCGAGCGACAAGGTCAAGAACGCATTCGTTGGCCGTTGTGCCGAGATGTGTGGTACCTACCACGCAATGATGAACTTCGAGATTCGTGCTGTCCCCCGTGAGGCATTCACCGAGTACATCAAGTTCCGCCAGGAGAACCCAGAAGCTACTAACGCTGATGCTCTGAAGCACATCGGTGAGCCGGCATTCGCAGTCTCCACTTCGCCGTTCAACTCCGGTCGTGTCGACACCCGCGACATGGGTGATCGTGGTGCTAACACCATTGACCTGAACGCGACCGCCAAGTAAACCCAGCAAGATTCTTACCTAAAGGAAGTTCTCAAATGAAGTCTGCAGCAAAGCTCTTCTACGGACTTACCGTGTTCCTGGGGTTCATGGCTGTCGTCTACATCTTCGGCACTCAGTACCTCCAGGACACCGGTAACGTCATCAACGAAAGCCAGGGTCGCCTCGAGTGGGCCGGCGCAACCGGCCTGGTCCTCGCAGCTCTGATGACCCTGATGCTCGGTGGATACTTCCACTTCACTGAGCGCCGTTCCGACATCACCCCGGCCGACTTCGAAGAGGCAGAGGTTGCCGACGGTGCTGGAACCCTCGGTTTCTTCTCCGCTAGCTCGATTTGGCCGTTCGTGATGACCATGGGCATCCTGCTCATGGGCTACGGCATCGCATTCATGGCCTACTGGCTGATTGTTCTTGGCGCGGTAATCCTGATCGTCGCCGGCACCAAGCTCAACACTCAGTACATCACTCCGCCGGAGAAGCACTAGTCCGAGTGCAAGCCGACTGAACCACAGTCGTAGATAACCGAAAAGTCTCTCCCACTAACAAGGGCGTTAGTGGGAGAGACTTTTTTGTTTTGCGATTCGGCATTAAGCGAACTCGACAGGTTTTTGCCCCTTAGGTAACTCGACGACTTCGCCGTCGGTCACCTGCAAATGACGCGCCTCGAGCGAGTTGATCATGCGATGATCGTGGGTAATTACAATAATTGTGCCTTCAGCAGATGCAATAGCGTCCTGGACCTGCTCGATTAGATCCACACTCAGATGGTTAGTAGGTTCGTCGAGAAGCAAAATCTCTGGTGGATTGGCCACAACGAGCGCCAATGCCACTCGACGCTGCTGTCCGATGGACAGGTCACCTACAGGTCGATTGGCGTCCTCGAGGCTAAGCAACCCAAAGTCGTCGAGAGGCACGCGGGCATTGGGAGCAAGGTCGTACAACTCACGGGCGGACTTCTTTGGGGTTTCCCAGTCTTGTTCCTGAGCCAGCATGGCTACTCGACAGTTCTCGCCGATACGCACCTCGCCAGCCTGCGTCTCAACTTGCCCCATGATGACCTTGAACAAAGTAGATTTTCCGGCCCCATTAGGGCCTGTGATAACGACCTTGTCTCCGGGACGAATAGTCAGTGAACCAACCCGAATTCGATCTGGGACGACCACACCGCGCATCTTGATGTGAAAATCCTCATCGCTTCCCGATGCAGCGCGCTTGGTCGGTAGGGGTGCGGTCAGCGGGGCATCAAAGCCCAGCAGAGCCGGCGGACGCTCCACACCTTCCTCAATGAGCTCATCCAGTCGCTGCTTAGCCGAACGCACGCGGCGCGCGATTTGCCGCTCTACACGACCGCCACGGCGGTCATAAGCCATCTTGTTGTTGTCCGTCATTGCTCGGCCCGGTGAGACCTCACGGGCGCCATTGTCGATGGTGTCTTCCAACCGATTGCGTTCATGCTCCTCGGAGCGCCACTGGTGCTCCCATAGCTCACGCTGGTGGCGACGGTGCTTCGCGTAGTCGGAGTAATTGCCACGGAACAGCCCAATACCAGGGCGCCCCGGCACCAAGTCTCCAATTACAGTACAAACGGCATCCAGGAAGTCGCGGTCATGCGTTGCCACCACAACCACTCCAGGGTGGTTCTGAATGGTGTCAATCACGAGCTGGCGACCGCGTTCATCGAGATGGTTGGTGGGCTCGTCGAGAAGCAAAATCTCTGGCTTTCGAATGAGCGTAATCGCGAGCCCCAGCCGCGCCCGCTGCCCGCCGGAAATCTCCGTGGTTAGTTGCTCTACCAGGGGAGCGCCGTCGGGAGCAGTGCCGGTCAGGCCGAGATGGTCGAGTACAATTTCCGCGTTATGTTCGGCGTTCCAGTCATCGTGAGCCATGACATCCGAGAAGACCTTCGAATACGCTTTCTCTGCCGCCTCAGACTCATCTGGGGTCTCTGCTAAGGACATCGCCTCAGCTGCCTCTTCCAACTCCGCTAGACGACGTTTCGAGGGGCCGAGAGCCTCATCGATAAGCATTTGCACCGTGGAGTCGAAAGGCGCTTCTAACTCCTGAGAGCCGAGCACACGCGTGCCAATATGAGTCACCGTACCGCTCGTGGGTCGACGACGACCCGACAGCAGCCAAAGAAGAGTGGATTTGCCGGCTCCGTTGTCTCCGACCAATCCGAGGACATCGCCGTCGGAAAGCGTGAGCGAGACATCGCGCAGAACAGGCGTGGCCTCGTAGTCGAAGTTGACACCGTTGGCGACAAGCTGTGTGGCGTTGTTCGAAAGGTCGGTGGTGGGGGAGTGACTGGTAGACATATGTCCATTTTAGTACTGGTAAACAGCAGATTTGGTATCTGACATATGTGGGAGTCAAGGCGAGCTCGAAAGAATCTGGGGAACAAAAAACCACCCCGGTCGACATCCGAAGTGGATGCGGACCGGGATGGTCTTATTTGAGCGCAGTAGAAAATCTACCGCGGAGTTTTAGTGCTCGAGCTGGCGACGCTCTTCAGCGTTCTGAGCTTCGAGGTCACGGAACATCTGAGCCTGCTGCTCGTGGTTCTCGTGCTCGATACGAGCTGCCTCTTCGGCGATCTCCGGGGAGTCCGGGCTGAAGAAGCTACCGCGACCCGGGTTACCAGCGGCGCCCAGTTCGTTCATGGTCTTCGGGACGTAAGCTCCCTGGTACTCGAGCGGAACGGCGTGGCCGTGCTCGTCGACCGGGCCTAGCGGCTGGTGGACCTCGATGAAGGAACCATCAGGCAGCTGGTTGATGATGCCCGTCTCAATGCCGTGCTCCAGGACAGCGCGGTCAGAGCGCTGCAGGCCGATGCAGATTCGGTAAGTGACGAAGTAAGCGATCGGCGGCAGGATAATCAGACCGATACGGCCAACCCAGGTCATCACGTTCAGCGAGATCTGGAAGTGGTATGCAATCAGGTCGTTACCACCGGACAGAGTCAGCAGGGTGTAGAAGACCAGAGCCATGGCACCCAGGCCGGAGCGAACCGGCACGTCGCGCGGACGCTGCAGCAGGTTGTGGTGGGCGTTGTCGCCGGTGATCTTCGCCTCGATGAACGGGTAGGCGAAGAGCAGGACGACCAAAATACCACAGAGCAGGGCGACCCAGAAGACTGCCGGGATCGTGTAGGAGCCCAGGTAGAGCTCCCACGGCGGCATGACACGGGCAGCACCGTCAGTCCACAGCATGTAGATATCCGGCTGGGAACCGGCGGAAACCTGCGCTGGGTTGTACGGTCCAAGGTTCCAAATTGCGTTGATCTGGAAGATACCAGCGAACAGCGCCAGGAAGCCGAAGGTAATCAGACCGAAGGAAACGGACTTGACCGCGAAGATCGGGAGGATACGAACGCCGACGACGTTGTTCTCGGTACGACCTGCGCCGGGGAACTGGGTGTGCTTCTGGTACCAGACCAGAGCCAGGTGAGCGGCGATCAGGCCCAGCAGCAGAGCAGGGAGAATCAGCACGTGTGCAATGTACAGGCGTGGGATGATCATGTCACCCGGGAAGTCGCCGTTGAACATCATCCAGTGCAGCCAGGTGCCGATAATCGGCAGACCGATGATGATTGCGGACATAATACGCAGACCAACACCGGAAAGCAGGTCGTCCGGCAGGGAGTAACCCATGAAGCCCTCTGCCACGGACAGCAGCAGGAGGATGGAACCGATGACCCAGTTAGCTTCACGCGGCTTGCGGAATGCGCCGGTGAAGAAGATGCGGAACATGTGCGCCATGATGGACACGGCGAACAGAAGAGCACCCCAGTGGTGGATCTGGCGAATAAACAGACCACCGCGAACCTCGAAGGAGATCTGCAGGGCGGTCTCGTAGGCGCGAGACATCTCGACACCGTTGAGTGGCGCGTAGGCACCGTCGTAAATGACCTTCGACATCGACGGGTCGAAGAACAGAGTCAGGTAAACACCCGAGAAGAGCAGGACTACGAAGGAGTAGAGTGCAATCTCACCCAGCAGGAAGGACCAGTGGGTAGGGAATACCTTATTGAGCTGCTTACGCATGCCGCCAGACAGGGTGTAGCGGTCATCCATATTCTTAGCAGCGGTTGCTAGTTTCGTTGGATTACTCATGATTGACGCTCCCAGAATGCCGGACCGACGGGCTCAACGAAGTTGCCCTCTGCGTACATGTAGCCTTCTTCATCAACGCTGATCGGCAGCTGCGGAAGAGCGCGAGCAGCTGGACCGAAGACCGGCTTGCCGTAGTGCAGTGCATCGAACTGCGACTGGTGGCATGGGCAGAGAATACGGTTCGTCTGCTGTTCGTACAGAGAAGTCGGGCAACCAATGTGTGTACAAATCTTCGAGTAGGCGAAGTAGTCGCCGTAGTGGAAGTCTTCCTGATCCTTACGCAGGATTGCCTTTTCAGCGTCCTGGGAACGCAGACGAATCAGCATGACCGAGTTGCGGGAGCCGTGAATCGAGTGCATGTGTGCCTCGTAGACATCGGCATCCTTGGAGTACTTGTCGCCGTCGTTGACGTCCTCTTCCGGAAGCGGGAAGACAGTCTCCATAGAACCTGCGGACAGATCCTCTGGGCGGAGGCGAACCAGGCGGGAAACGCCCTTGGTGGTGTAGCCGTGTGCACCCTCTTCAGCGATAGCACCGGTGTCGCGGCCGAGGTAAACCTTGTGGCCCTGCTCGACAAGAGTCCAACCGGTGGTCCACAGAGTTCCGTCACCAGTGACGTCAACGTCGTGGCGTGGCTTCCACGGGTTCTTAATCATGCCGCCAAGCGGAAGAATCATGCCGATACCAGCCAGGACGGCACCGGTACCAAGGAGACCCTTGATGGCGGAGCGACGGCCCAGGGTGGAGGTCTGCCAAGAATCGTTCAGCAGGGCAACGATGGTCTTCTGGTCGACCTCTTGGGAAGGACCATCGTGGCGGCGCTGAACCGAAATCTCTTCCGGGATGAAGCGCTTGGTGAACTTAACTGCACCAATACCCAGGGTGACGATACAGCCACCGATGGTGATACCCAGCAGCGGGGTGTACATGGTGTACAGCCACAGCCCCTCTTCGCCGTGACCCTTGTAGTGCCACGGGTAGAACAGGTAGATGGCGATGAATGCCAGGCCAAGAATGACCGACAGAGCCAGCCAGATGGCGACGCCACGGGCCGCGCGCTTTTCAGCCGGGTCGTTGGCAATCGGGAAGCGTTCCTTGCGGTAGGCAATGGTCACGTCGTCGAGTTCAGCGCCCAGACGAGCGAGATCCGCATTGCTCATCTTTGACAGCTCTTCGGAGCTGTACTTCTTGTTTTCGTTATTACTCATCGGCGGGATCCAATCCAAAGAGCGGCCGCTACGAGAGCGACGATGCCTACAATCCACATGACAAGGCCTTCAGCAACCGGGCCGATGCCACCAATACCCCAACCACCCTGGGTCGGAGTTTCCTTGGAGTTCTTGATGTAGGCGATGATGTCCTTCTTCTCGTCAGCAGATAGCTGGCGGTCAGAGAACTTCGGCATGTTCTGCGGGCCGGTCAGCATGGCCTGGTAAATTTCCTGCTCATTTGCAGGATCCAGGACTGGTGCGTACTTACCGCTGGACAGTGCACCGCCACGACCGGTGAAGTTGTGGCAGGATGCACAGTTCAGGCGGAACAGTTCGGAACCGCGAGCAACGTCAGCCTGGTCAAGCTCACCGTTCGGGCCGGCGTTCTTACCGCGCAGCGACTCCATAGCAATGGAGCCGTCTTCGTTGCGGACAATGCCTGCGCCGCCACCATTAGCCCGGACGTAGGCTGCGATAGCCAGCGTCTGCTCTTCGGAGTAACGCGGGGTCTTACGTGCTGCCTGAGCCTCATTGCGAAGCATCGGCATACGACCGGAGTGAACCTGGAAGTAAACCGAACCCTCGCCGACGCCAATCAGTGACTTACCGCGGTCCTTAACGCCCTGGAGGTTGGCGCCGTGGCAAGTAATACAAGCAACGTCATAAAGCTCCTTACCCTGCTGAATGATTGCGGCTTCATCCTGCTGAGCAGTAGCCGTCTGTGCATCAGGGGTCAGAGCATTAGCGAGGAAGCCCGCGCCGGTGAGGGCGAGAGCCATAGCCATAATGCCGGAGGCAGTACGGCGCATTTTGCGGCGGCCCTTTGACTTCGGGGCCGCAGCCAAGGACGTGGTGTCCTTGGTTTCGGAGGTAGTGTTTTCCATCTTTTTCCCTTTAAGACTGTTCGTGGAAAGTGGATGGGCTGTAGGCCGTACTAAACAAAGAACGGCCAATACGGCCTACTGGATGAAGTAGATGGTGATGAACAGGCCAATCCACACGACGTCGACGAAGTGCCAGTAGTACGAGACCACAATGGCAGCAGTGGCCTGTGCCGGGGTGAACTTCGCCTTGGAGGTACGGATAAGCACCACAACGAAGGCCAGCACACCCGCGAGAACGTGGGCTGCGTGGAATCCGGTGGTGATGAAGAAGACCGAACCGTAAATGGAGTTCTGAATGGTCAGACCGTGGCTAACCAGAGTGAAGTACTCGTAAGCCTGGCCAACGAGGAAGATTGCACCCAGGGCGGTAGACAGTGCGTACCACTTACGGAGTGCGAAAACGTCGCCACGCTCGGCCGCGAACACGCCCCACTGGGCAGTGAACGAAGACGACACTAGGATCACGGTGATCACTAGTGCGTACGGGACGTTGAGGTGGCCGGTACCCCAATCCCACGAATCGCCCTGGCCGTTCGCGCGTGACACGAAGTACATCGCGAACAGACCGGCGAAGAACATTAATTCCTGAGACAGGAACACAATCGTGCCGACACTGACCATATTCGGTCGGTTCAGTGTCGCAGCACGACGTGGTGCTGTCATACCTTGATTTTCAACTGCGCTCGTCACATCTAACAGTATGTACTGTTCTTAAGGAGTAGTCACGTTGCAACCCCCATTTTTGTATATAAATTCCTAAAATCCCAGGTCGCAAGGAAAGGTTTCTGAGAATTTCACTAATTTTTCCCCCTGTTGGGAACTTTCCAGTGTCTTTATCCGACGCGGGTGAATTCGAGGGGTTTGTTGTGCCGCGGTGCGCGGAGTCCATCCCCCCTGGACTGCCAGGTTCACCTTCGGCGAACCTGGGTTAGCGATACTGCGGCATCGGCTGTCGGTTAGTTTATCGCAGGTTCGGCTCTATTTAATATCGTATTTTTCCAGTTGCCCCAATGGGGGTGAGATTTTCGACGAACGCAAAGGCGGACCGGGTGATGCGCTGGATATATGGGGGAGGTATCTTGTCTTATTACGTACATCACGGTGGGATTTTCCAGAAAGCCCCGTGATGTGGTGCATCTGGTGGGCGGAATAACCAGCAGCACCTAGGTGCATTTGTATTAATAAAGTACGAGTACAGACTTGACTATCTAGTGGAAGGGAGTGGCGATGAGCGAGATCGGCGATAAGAGGGCGGTCGAAAACTGGCGCCATGTTCTTTCCACGATTGGCGCTGGCCGCGAAGTTTCCGGTGAGGGCATTCGATTCGCCATGGATCAGATCATGTCAGGTGCTTCCGGAGACATCCAGACCGCAACGTTTGCTTTCGGTCTCCTCGCCAAGGGGATTACGGCTGCCGAGCTCGATGCTGCGGCCGAGGGCATGCTTTCGTTTGCCCGCCCAGTTCATGATCCACAGCTCGCCGGTGTTATTGAGCGCGGTGCAGTCGATATCGTCGGCACCGGTGGTGATGGCGCAAATACCGTCAACATCTCCACGATGTCCATGATTGTTATCGCGGCCAGTGGTGTGCCGGTGCTCAAGCACGGTAACCGCGCGGCTTCCTCGAAGTCGGGCGGAGCTGACATGCTAGAGGCCTTTGGCATCGACATTGAGAACGGTCTCGTTACTTCTCCGGAACATCCGGACTTCTACGTGCGCTTCCTCTTTGCCGCTCGCTTTCATCCGGCCATGCGCTTCGCTGGACCGGTGCGTAAGGAGCTAGCGGTTCCGACAGTCTTCAACCTGTTGGGGCCGCTGACGAATCCAGCACGCCCGCAGGCAAGCTTGATTGGCTGTGCCTTCGAAGATCAGATGGAGACGATGGCGGACACCTTCGCCCGCCGTGGTCAGCGCGCGTTGGTGGTACGCGGAAGCGATGGTCTCGACGAGATTACTGTTACTGGCCCCACCAAGGTCTTTATTGTGGAAAACGGTGAAGTTGCCGAAGATGTCATCGATCCACATGACTATGGCATGGAGTACTCCGAAATTGACGCGCTGCGTGGCGGTGACCCCGCGTACAACGCTGATGTTGCACGTCGCATTTGGGCTGGCGAACTCGAAGGTTCGATTCGCGATGCAGTCATCCTTAACTCCGCCGCCGCAATCGCCATTTCGCGTGGTCTGGGTGGCCGTCCGCTAAAGGAAGCTATGGCCGACTCCATTGAAGAGGTCAAGGAAACGCTCCAGTCGGGGCTGTGCCTGGACATCGTTACCGCGGCGATGAAGGGTTAAGGTTCGCGTCGCGCTTCACGACGTGCTTGCTGCGCGTCAATTGCCCACTGAAGGTATTTTCCTGCGCCCAACCTGGGGTAGGAAAACTCGCCTCCGGTGGGCTTTATTCGTACCTCCGGGCGCTGCAGCCATTTCCAGACAATACTGAGTTCATCAATTGATGCTCCTTTATATAAGGAGTCATCTGGAGTGACTGTTTGGGCTGAACTCTCCATGAGGTCGATGATGTAGCTCATATCCGCGCCACGCGGTGCGGTGCTGGCGCCGGCCAGCCTGCCATAGCGAATTTCCGCTAGGTGCCAGCCACCATTGCCATCGGGGAAAGCGGCTTGCAGAGATGGGATGGCGGCAAGCATGCTCAGGCGCTGCTGCTTATCCAAGCTGATAATGAACTCCGCAGTGCGGTCACGCTGCACTGCCGCGCGTTGGAAGCGGTGTGCTTTGGCAAGTGCTGATATCTCAGCAATCATGTCTGCGATCTCGTCTGCGCCGGTGGTGGAGATCTGGGCGGTTGTTATCGCAAAGTCGTCGTTAAGTGCGGAGAACCTGTCGCGGATGGCAGTAGCGGTGTCGCGCGTGCGGAAAGGACCTAGGCTGCGGGCGTCGGTGACTGTTCGGCTAATCTTGGCAGGCCGACCGGGGCTAGCGGGGATGATGTACCAGCCGCGGGTCGGTTCGGTACGTTGTCGGTTGTAGGGCGGACGGAGTGCAGAGATCAGACGAGCCTCGCGGATTTCTGCTGCGAAGCCGTGCAGGCATTCGATGATCTCGACGCGTTCGGCTAGAGAGACCATTTCCGTAATCTTGCGACGAGAATCAGTGCCGTTGAAATACTGCAGAAGTCTACGTCGCAAATCGAGAGCTGTACCTATATATAAGGGGTCGTCATTTCTTGACCGAAAAACATAGACACCAGGGGTGTGCGGAGCTCGATCGGCAAGATGCCGTTTAGCACGAACCTCCGGAGCGACGGTCGGCGAGTAATGCACTAGCTCGGACGCTGTTTGTACTTCATCGCCGACTAGTCTCTCCATGAGGTAGTGAAGGACGTCGACGGTTGCGATTGCGTCGTCAAGCGCCCGGTGGGTGGGGCGATTCGGAGAACCGACGTACCGTGCGAGCTGTGAGAGCTTGAAACTGCCAACTTGTGAGCGGTCAAGGACGCGACGCGCCAACGTGAGAGTGTCTACGACGCTGGGGCTTGGCCAATCTAGGCCCAAATCTGTGCAAGCCTGGCGGAGGAATCCAATATCGAACTTGGCATTATGCGCAACCCAGACGCTTCCCCGAGCAAATTCGAGGAACTGAGTAATAACTGTGCCGAGCTGTGGGGCAGTTTCAACATCGGCGGTAGTGATGCCGGTGAGAGATGTGATGTGGTCGGGAATCTCCATGCCGGGGTCGATGAAGCTGGAAAAGGTGCCAATTGTCTTGCCGCCACGGGTTTTGATGGCCCCAATTTCAATGATGTGGTCGTTCTTGGCCTTTAGTCCAGTCGTTTCTAGGTCTACGACGACAAAGGTGGTGTTGAAAAGAGAATCATCGACGGAGCCTTCGAGAGGGAAGTGCTGTTGTCCTGAATTCACGTCAATAATCCTATTCTGAGCGCTCCTAGTAGTGTTAAAACTGTGAAACTTGAGCAAATTGAGCTGCTACAAGCTGGAGTGTGACATAAAACACGTTTTGAGTTCGCGATAAAAATGTTCCGACCTTAAGGCGTTAAGTGTAAAGTTCTCGGCGGACTTCAAAATGCCAGGTAGTGACACGTTTATCAAACTGTTATTATTCCGCAATAGGGGGAGTGTCTAGTTGTAACAGCTTGGTAACGGTTTAGTTCTATCGATGGTAACAACCGGGCCTTGAGCGGTTTTCTTGGCAAGTGGCTAGACAAAACTTGATGCCATTTCGTAACCTTATCGAGACATTGAAACGGGGCCACTGAGTTGGTGCCGGTCATTGATAAGAAAACACAGAGCCTTATCGAAGGTCCTGAGGGGCTAGGTAGTGAGAACCTCAGGGGATTCGAGCCGGGGACCCACCTCGAACCATGGGGTGAATCCCAAAGGGAAATCCCGGAGGGTAGGAAGTCTTCCATTCTTCCGAACCCGTCAGCTAACCCGGTCGGCTAAACAGGAAGATTTTGGAGTTTCAAAACAATGGGCAAGCACCACCGCCGTTCTAACTTTGCACGCAACGCAGTCGCATTTGGCGCAACCGTCGCCGGCGTTACCGCTCTCGCAGTTCCGACCGCTAACGCTAACCCGCTGAACGACATCCAGGGCGCACTGAACGGCTTCGATACCCCGCAGGTTGCAGGTCTGCAGGATGTTGTTGGCAAGTTCAATGATGTCGCAGGTGAGGTTACCTCCGGCAGCGTTGCAAACGTTGCAGCACCGTCCACTGGTTCGGCTATCGTCTCCGCCGCACGTTCCAAGATCGGTTCCCCGTACGTGTGGGGTGCCACCGGTCCGAACTCTTTCGACTGCTCCGGTCTGACCTCCTGGGCATACCAGCAGGTCGGTAAGTCGATCCCGCGCACCTCCCAGGCGCAGGCTTCCCAGGGCACCGCGGTCTCCAGCCCGGCACTGGGTGACATCGTTTCCTTCTACTCTGGCGCTACCCACGTCGGCATCTTCTCCGGTAACGGCAATGTGATTCACGCTCCGCAGTCCGGCGATGTCGTCAAGGAAGCTCCGATGAACTACATGCCGGTTCACAACTTCGTCCGCTTCTAATCTGTTTGAACGGATGACAAACTGCGGGGCTTAGATGCCCAGCAGAGCCTTGGCTCTTTTTTAATGAGGGGGGCACTGAGGCGAGCGCCCGGGTGCTGACGCTATGTGCGTCGTAAAGCACTATGGGGGGCGCTCGCCTCATTTTTGTTTTTGCCCTGTGGTTACGCAATGCGTGGAGTCGAAGGGCTATCCTGATTACTCCCTTTGGATACCCCTTTGTGCTGGCGGTTTGTCGGTGTGTTGTTCCGCGGCAAGGCTGCTACAATTTGCTCGAATGCGTCAAGTGGTTTGATGTTTTGTTTTTCGGGGAAGAAATTTGAATACACAATTTGAAAAGGGTTTGGATTTGTCGCGTCACCGTGCCTCTCGCCGTCGCCACAACTCTCGTCGCGGTGTAGTCGGGCTGACGGTCGTGGCTGGGCTAACCTTTGGCTCCGTAGGTTTGGCGCCGATTGCGTCTGCGCAGGATGAACAGCCAGCCCCGGATCTGGCTACTGCAGACGGCATTATTGCAGAGCTGGAGAAGATTTCTCGGGATACCGAAGCGATTTCGGAGGAAGTTACCGAGCTGGATTCTCAGGTTCAGGCCAAGGAAGAGGAACTCCGGCACGCCGAGGGGGAGCTGAAGCGCTCTGAGGATCAGGTTCTCCGAGCACAGGATGACCTCAAGGCGCTCTCTGGCGAGATTTCCTACTTCGCGAAGAAGCGGATGCGTGGTGAAATCGTCGACCCGTTGTCGGCCGCACTGGGATCTGCCAGTGCTCAGGACGCTATCGACCGTACCGGTTACATCAATAAGATGTTCCGCGACAACGATGAAGTCGTCAGCCGTGCGGTGCAAGCCCGTAAGGATGCCGAGGAGGGTAAGGTCAATGCGCTGCGTCTGCAGGGAGATATCCGCAAGCAGCTCGATGGTCTGGCTAAGCGTCGCGATGATTTGGACAAGCGCAGCGCTGAATTTGATGAGCGCGCCGAGCATGTCAAGTCCATGGTTGATGCGCTGAGCCCCGAACAGCGGGAAATCTGGATTTCCAAGAACAACCCAATTACCGAAGGGCTGGATAAACTGCTCGGATCTTCCGCCGCAGTTGATGCCGCGATGTCGAAGCTGGGTTCCCCGTACTCGTGGGGAGCTGCTGGTCCCTCCGCATTCGACTGTTCCGGTCTGATGTACTGGGCGTACCAGCAGATTGGTAAGTCCATTCCGCGTACTTCGCAGGCACAGCTCGCCGGTGGCACCCCGGTAAGCCGTGACCAGCTGCAGCCAGGTGACATCATCGGTTACTACCCGGGCATTACCCACGTAGGCATGTACATCGGCAATGGTCAGATTGTCCATGCTTCCGACTACGGCATTCCGGTCCAGGTCGTTTCCATCGACCAGGGCGGCCCGTACCAAGGCGCTGTCCGCTTCTAACTAGCGGCAGGTGACTTCGCGTCTTTTTAGTCAAGGTAGATAAACTCGACTCCATGTCTGCGCGCGTACTGCTCATTACGAATGACTTCCCGCCTCGCGATGGTGGAATCGAGTCCTACCTGCGCGATTTCTGTGCTCGTTTGGATCCAGAGAACCTCGTAGTCCTCGCATCCTCGCGAGCTTCCAAAGAAAAGCTCCGCGCCTACGACGAGTCGCTACCGTACCGTGTTTACCGCATGCGTGATTCCGTGCTGCTGCCACTGCCGCACGTAGCTCGTCGCGCCGCTCAGATCATTCGCGCCGAACGCATTGACACCGTCTGGTTTGGTGCCGCCGCGCCACTTGGTTTGCTTGCCGACGCATGTCGTCGCGCAGGTGCTACCCGCATCGTTGCTACCACTCACGGACATGAAGTGGGCTGGTCGATGCTGCCATTGGCTCGCCAGATGCTGGGGCGAATTGGTAAGAACTCCGATGTTGTGACCTATATTTCCCGCTACACCCGTGGTCGTTTTGCGACAGCCTTTGGCCCGCAAACAGCGTTTGAACACCTGCCTTCTGGTGTCGATATCGAGAGGTTTTCCCCGGACCCCGAGGCGGGACAGAAGATCCGGCAGCACCACGGAATTGGTGAGTCCCAGCCGCTTATCGTCTGTATTTCTCGGCTAGTGCGCCGCAAAGGGCAAGATATGCTGATTCGCAGCATGCCTAAGGTTCTTGAGCAGCACCCAGGTGCCAGATTGCTGATTGTGGGCGTCGGTCCGTTGAATCGAGAGTTGGAAAAGCTGGCAGCAAAGCTTGGGGTCTCCGAGCAGGTCATTTTTGTCGGCAAGGTCTCCTATGATGATCTCCCCGCCTATTACAATGCAGCCAGCGTTTTCGCCATGCCCGCCCGAACCCGAGGCCGTGGCCTCGATGTAGAAGGCCTCGGCATTGTCTACTTGGAAGCACAGGCCTGCGGTGTCCCTGTCATAGCTGGCAAGTCTGGTGGCGCCCCGGAGACAGTTATCGATGGTGAAACTGGCATCGTTGTCGACGGGGTCTCGCAGCGCAGCGTCGCCACCGGACTGGTTGAAATTTTGGATGATCCGGAGCGCGCGGCGGCGATGGGAGCCTGTGGTCGGGAGCATGTTGTGCAGTCGTGGACCTGGGAGGTCATGGCTGCTCGGGCTCGCCGAATTCTCCGAACCTGCGCAATCCCTTTATAATCAACTGTTATGTCCACCGATATTCCGATTCATCCGAGCTCAGACGAGTCCGCCGCCGCTGATTGCCCGGCTATCGGTTTTGATATTGGTGGAACAAACCTGCGCGCTGCAGTTATCAGCGCTGATGGGCAGGTGTTGTATCGAGTTCAGACTAGTTCTGACGGCAGTGTGGATGCCATTGAACGTGGCATTGTTCAGACATCCGAGCGCTTGGTTGAACGTTTTCCAGATGTCAGCGCCATCGGTTTAGCTGTAGCTGGTTTTTTGGATTCTGACCGCCAGACGGTTCGGTTCGCCCCGCATCTGCCGTGGCGCGATGCGAATGTCGTCAAGCGTTTATCCTTGCTTCTCCCGTGCCCTCTGCAGCTTGAGCACGATGCCAACTCGGCCGCCTGGGGCGAGTATCGCTTTGGTGCGGCTCGCGGTGCGGATAATTGGGTGCTGTTTGCGCTGGGTACGGGAATCGGTGGCGCGATGATGCGGGGTGGTGAGATTTACCGGGGCGCGTACGGCACGGCGCCGGAATTCGGCCACCTCACCGTTGTGCCGGAGGGTCGTCCCTGCTCCTGCGGAAAGCGTGGTTGCTTGGAGCGTTACTGCTCGGGTACGGCGCTGGTTACCACAGCTCAGGAGCTCTCTGAATCCGGCCGCTACTTC
>NZ_KV836270.1:180803-197477 GCF_001838295.1 Corynebacterium sp. HMSC074C04 | reverse complement strand
CGCGGCTTACCGACGGGCTCGTGGCCGGCTCGGTAACTGGTACCGATGTCGTCTCGGCTGCTAGGCAGGGGGATGAATTGGCTCTGGCTGCGATTGATGACTTTGCTACCTGGCTCGGGCGTGGTTTGTCGATGGTGGGCGATGTCTTTGATCCGGAATTGATTGTCATCGGTGGCGGTGTTGCCTCGGCGTCTGATTTATACCTGGACAAGGTCAAGGCCGAGTTTGCCCGCAATCTCACCGGTGCTGGCTATCGTCCGGTAGCGGATGTGCGGGTCGCTGAACTGGGTGCCGATGCCGGGTTGATTGGTGCAGCGGATATTGCGCGCAGCGTCGTGGCTGCCGAGGGTGCGGCATCGTCGTAAAGCGTCAATTGGGGGATTGTAGGGGAATTCGCCCGCGAAAAGGTGGGGAATGGCTGCGGAGATGGATCGCCGGGCCACGTGAACCTGTATAGTTTTAAACTGTGAATAATCGCTGGTACAAGTTCTTTAAGTACATCCTCATTGGCCCTTGGCTGCGGATCTATAATCGCCCGTATTACATCGGTGGTGAGAAGATTCCTCAGGAAGGTCCAGCGCTGATGGCGTCGAACCACCTTGCTGTGATGGATCACTTTTTCTTCCCACTGGTCTGCCGCCGTCAGCTGACGTTCCTGGCGAAGGCAGAGTACTTCACCACGCCGGGCTTTGTCGGCGGTATTCAGAAGTTCTTCTTCTCCTCGGTGGGGCAGGTGCCGATTGACCGTACCTCTGGTGATGCAGCCCGCGATGCGCTGAATGCAGGCTTGAAGGTGCTGTCACGCGGTGATCTGCTGGGCATTTCTTTGGAGGGCACTCGTAGTCCGGATGGTCGACTGTACCGCGGGAAAACCGGTGCGGCACGTGTAGCACTGGAGGCCGGTGTGCCGGTGTTCCCAATGGCGATGATTGATACGGAGAAGGCCAACCCGATTGGCTCGTGGATTCCTCGTCCGGGGAAGGGGGGCACGATTATCGGCGAACCGATTGATCCGTCGGAGTACAAAGCCAAGTACAGCGATGAGTATGAAGCGGCCAGGGCACTGACGGATGACCTGATTAAGGAAATTCAGAAGCTTTCGGGTCAGGAATATGTCGATGCCTATGCGACTGATGTGAAGAAGTCCTTGGAGGCCGGCAACGGCTATCCAGCGGGAACCGAGCCGGGGGGAGAGCTGACTTTTCCGGCTCCGGGGCCGAAGCCGACCCCTCGTCGCTGGTTCCGACGCGCTCGCTAGAATAATAAGGCGCAGATAGTTTTCGCGACAGTGGGGCTGCACACTTCCTAAGGCGATTCGGTGCATGGGGAAGATTTGCTCGGTAGGGCTCCGCGGTCTTTTGGTCGCGAGGTAGCCGACGCGAGGCCGAGGCTGGAGAGGATTCCACACCGTGCGTTATTTTTATGACACCGAGTTTATTGAAGACGGCAAGACTATTGATCTTGTCTCCATCGGTGTCGTAGCTGAGGACGGCCGCGAGTACTACGCGGTGTCTACCGAGTTCAACGAGAGCAAGGCTGGGCCGTGGGTGCGGGCCAATGTGCTCAATCAGCTGCCCAATCCCTCATCTCCGCTGTGGAAGAACCGGGACACGATCCGCGAGGAACTGCTGGCATTTTTCACCGAACCCGGTACGGGCAGTCCAGAGCTGTGGGCCTGGGTAGGCGCCTACGACCATATTGCGTTGGTGCAGCTTTGGGGCGATATGACCAAGCTGCCGCAGTTCATGCCGCGCTATACCCGTGAACTCAAGCAGTACTGGGAGATGGCGGGCAAGCCACGGTTACCAAAACAGACTGCAGGTAAGCACGATGCGCTGGCAGATGCCCAGCACAATCTGCTGAAGTTTCAAAAGATTGCCCAGAAGTTGCCGCTTGATTAAGCAGCGGAATGCGAATATTTGGTGACCTGACTAACACCCTTCTGGCAGGGGCACTACAATGAACTTCTGTGAGTTGGACTATTGATCTCCCTGTAGATGACCTGCCCGATCTGCCACCGCTTCCCGGCGACATGGCTGAGCGCTTTGCTGATGTCGTATCCCGCCAAGCCCTACAGCAGCCAAGCTGGGATGCCCGCGCCGCTGCTAACGTGCGTCGCATTCTCGAATCGGTGCCGCCAATTGTGGTCGCGCCTGAGGTTCGTAAGCTTCGTCAGGAGCTTGCCGACGTCGCTAATGGTAAGGCCTTCCTGCTGCAGGGCGGTGATTGTGCGGAGACCTTTGAGTCCAATACTGAGCCGCACATTCGCGCCAATGTGAAGACCTTGCTGCAGATGGCCGTTGTGCTGACCTACGGCGCATCCACCCCGGTTGTAAAGATGGCTCGTATCGCTGGTCAGTACGCTAAGCCGCGCTCGAAGGACATCGACGGCGACGGCTTGCTTAGCTACCGCGGCGACATGGTCAACGGCGTTGAGCCGACTGAAGAAGCTCGAGTTCACGACCCAGCTCGAATGGTGCGTGCTTACGCCAATGCCTCTGCGGCGATGAACCTGGTACGTGCACTGACAGGTTCGGGCACCGCTGATCTGCATCGTCTGCACGAGTGGAACCGTGAGTTCGTCAGCAACTCGCCGGCTGGTGCCCGCTACGAGGACCTGGCACGCGAGATTGATCACGCACTGCGGTTCATGGCTGCCTGTGGTGTTGCGGACTCGAACCTGCAGACCGCGCAAATTTACTGCTCGCATGAGGCACTGGTTGTTGACTACGAGCGCGCTATGCTGCGCCTGTCTGAAAACGATGGCAATCAGGAGCTGTTCAACCTCTCCGCGCATCAGCTGTGGATTGGTGAGCGCACCCGTGGTATTGAGGACTTCCACATCAACCTGGCTGCCATGATTGGCAACCCCGTCGGTGTGAAGATTGGCCCGACCACCACGCCGGAGGAGGCTGTCGCTTACGCCGACAAGCTCGACCCGTTCTTCCAGCCTGGTCGCCTGACCCTGACTTCGCGTCTGGGCAATGACAAGGTTCGCTCCGTGCTGCCTCCCATCGTTGAGGCTGTGGAAGCTTCTGGTCACAAGGTCATTTGGCAGTGCGATCCGATGCACGGCAACACTTACTCGGCCTCCAATGGTTACAAGACCCGCCACTTCGACCGCATTGTCGACGAGGTTCAGGGCTTCTTCGAGGTGCACCGCTCGATCGGCTCGCACCCGGGTGGTATCCACGTGGAGCTGACCGGCGAAGATGTCACTGAGTGCCTCGGTGGCGCGCAGGACATTTCCGATGTCGATCTGTCAGGCCGTTACGCATCCGCCTGTGACCCGCGTTTGAACACTCAGCAGTCGCTGGAGCTGGCCTTCCTGGTTGCCGAGATGCTGCGCAACTAGTTGCAACCAGCTCAGCTAGGTACAACTAGCCCAGCTAGTGCAGCACCGCACTCAGTAGAGCGCCGCACTTTTTTACAGAGTGCTGACCGAAATGCTGTCACCCGCCGTGGCCTTAGCGCCCGGTCGGGGTGACTGCAATACGATGCGATCGTCATCGTTCGCAGAGCCGTCGATGTCGAGCTGAAGATGCTGTTTCTCCGCTTCACGACGTGCCTGCGCAACAGTTTTACCCAGCAGCTGCGGAACCTTCACTGCTCTGGACACGGTCAGCGTGACAGTCGCATCATTGGGGTTAACCAGACGACCTGCACTTGGTGAGACTGCGTCAACACGGCCGTAGTCGCGCGAGGAGGAGGACGCGTCCTTTACTTCGCTTACCTCAATGCCCTCGCGCTGCAGAATTTGACGAGCAGTATCCTCCGACTTGCCCACTACATTGGGCACTTCGATGCCGTTGTTAATGGTCAACGTCACAGAACTACCGCGTTCGAGGCCAGTGCCTTCCTCAGGAGACACGGAAAGAACCTCTTCCGGCTCAGCAGAGGAGGAAAACTCCGCCGATACCTCCCGGACTTCCAGCCCGGCCTTGCTCAACAGCTCACGAGCTTCATCCTCTTGAAGCCCCACGATCTTTGGCACCTTCACCGGTGCTGGACCCTGGGAGTAATGCACAGTCACAACTGAGCCAACTTCGACGGTCTGTCCTGGAGCAGGAACCGCAAAGACCAAGCCGCCCGTGGAGACATCATCGGAAAAGACGGGGTCTCCGACCTCTTCTTTCAACGTCCGCTTAGCTAGGGCAGCGCTGAACACTTCCTTTGAGTGGTTCGCGGGATATGCGGGCACAGTCGGGCGGCCAAGGCTGACCAGTACGCGAACATCATCACCGCGGACAACCCGCGCTCCAGCCAGAGGGTCCGAGCCAATAATCTGGGACACTGCGACATCGTTGTCGTAGCGCTCATCAACCACCGGTTCAAAGCCCGCCTCACTGATTGCGGTCATCGCCTGTGGTTGTGACAGCCCAGCGATAGAAGGCACTTCGCCGTAACGGCCAGAGCCCAGCCACCATGCGCCAAGCCCCATGCCCAACGTGGCAACCAGGGCGATAATCAGCCACAATGCACATCCACGGCGCGTCCGCTGTCGGGTAGCTCGACGGCTCTTCGGCGTCTGAGTCTGAGCAGATCGCGGCTGCGGATGCTGCGGGTGCTGTGCGCCCTGAGTGTCCGGCGGCAGCGGATATTCCGGAGCACCCGGGACGTCGGCTGGTACGAGAGCTCCACCAGACGGCTCCGGGGATTCCCAGCCAGTGGGGTTGTACCCGTCATGGCGATTGAAAGTGCGTGTCCGCCCCGCATTCGGGTCGTCGAAATCATCGAAAATATTCGGTGGTCCCGGTGGTCGGGAAGAAACGGGGTTACCGGGTACGTCCGTCGAGAAGCCATAGCCGTCGTGACCGAAGCGCTCGGGTGCCGTCTCTGCGGTGCCGTGTCGGTCATCGAAATGGTCGTTGCGCGGTCGGTGGAAGTCCTCTGTGAGCCCCTCCATGGCGGCAGCGTTGGCGGCTGCTGAATTTACGGGCGACGGCACGCGGAATGGGGGCAGCGCGAGCTTGTCCGCAATGTCTTCGAGGGCGTCACCGAATTCCTCGGCCGTCTCAAACCGATCCTCCGGCCTGCGGGAACAAGCGTGGGCGACCAACTCGTCGAACTCCTCGGGAACGCCGTCGATGAGCTCCGAAGGTGGCGGGACATCTTCGTTCAATCGCTTCATGGCAACGCCCAGTGAGGAATCGGCGATGAATGGAGTGGTGCCGGTAAGTAGCTCAAAGAGCAAAATACCCGCCGCATACACATCGGAGGCAGGGGAGATGGATTCACCCGTGACCTGCTCCGGAGCCAGATAAGCGACGGTGCCGACGATGACCGAGTTAGAGGTCACCTTGGCATCAGCGGCCGCGTGCACTAGACCGAAATCCGCCAGCTTCACCCGCCCGTCCGAAGCAATCAGCACATTTTCCGGCTTGATATCTCGGTGCACCATGCCGCGAGAATGCGCCACCGATAGAGCGCGCAGAACCGAGCGCATCACGACGGCAGCTGCATGCGGAGGCATCGGACCGCGCTGACGGAGCAGCTCGCGGAGGGTCCCCCCGTCGACGAATTCCATAATGAGGAACACATGTCCCGCCGGATCCGTGCCCTGGTCGTAGACGTTGACGAGCGACTCGTCATTGAGGTGCGCGACCGCGCGGGCCTCACGTTCGAAGCGGATGCGGAAAGATTCGTCGTCGACAAAACGCGGATCCATGACCTTTGCGGCCACCCTGCGATCGAGCCGCAAATCGGTGGCGCAGTACACGGTGCTCATCCCACCGTGTGCGATGGTGGCTCCAATACGGTAGCGACCATCGAGAATCTGCCCCTCGACAAGCTGCGACATAAACCAGCCTTCCCTATTCCAATCAGTTGCTTCCAACAAGTATATGGGGACGTACCTACCGCGAAGCCAACGCGCTAAAGTGACCAGTGTGAGAAAGATTCCAACTTGCCACGATGTCCTCAGCGCCGACGAACCCACTCTTGCGCTGCCCGATGCCGCCGACCTCATTGGTGTCGCTGTCACCCGTATTCACGCATTGCTGCAGGAGGGGCGCCTTATTGCAGTCAACCGCGATGGCGTTCCACAAATTCCCGCTCGCTTCTTCGAGGGCGACGAAGTCGCTCGTTTTGTTCCCGGCGCACTCGCCTTGCTTGCCGACGGCGGCTACACGCGAGAAGAATCGCTGGAGTGGCTGTTTCCGAAGATGATTCTCTGCCTGGGCGTCCGGTGGATGCCCTGCACGGTCACCTCGCTCGCGAAGTAATGCGCCGCGCACAGGCTATGGCGTTGTAAAACCCGGACGGCGTCCTACGCCCGCGTCCTACGCCCCCGATAGCTCCTGTCGTAATCGCCCGGCCACTGCTGTGAAAAGCAGTGGGAGGGCGATTTTTGCTTTTCGAGCGCGTCCCACGTGAGCGCGTTGCGCAAAGACGTTGTAGTTCATGCGCTCAATTTCGCCGAGAATATCAGAGTAGAGAATCTCCGCGGCACGGATAGCCTGACGCCCTGGCACCCCCAACATGTCCACGCCGCTGCTGGCTTCGGCATAGAGCGCGCGGTTGCGAGCGATGAAGTAGGCCAATGCCTGACGTACCGCCGGGGTCGTCTGTCCCGTGGCGGCGCAGTAGCCGATTTCCTCGGTACCCACTCCGAAGGCCTCCCACTCATTCAGCGGTAGGTAAATACGGCCACGGCGAAAATCCTCGGCGATGTCGCGGAGGAAATTTGTCACCTGAAAGGCTTTTCCCAGACACTCTGCGTAGGGGGTGGCTTCCTCACAGGAGACCCCTGTGCGGGTGCCTAGGATGGGCATCATCTCAAGGCCGATGACTGCTGCGGAGCCCCACATATACGAGTCGAGCTGCTCCCATGTTTCAAAATGCGCAATATGGCAGGATGTGTCGGGCACGTCCATCAGCATGGAGTGAACAAAGTCCGCAGAGAGCTGTGGATCGATGTCGTAGTCGCGAAAAGTCTGTGCGGCCGCCGAGATGACGGCACGGTCGCGGCCGCGGTGGACGTCGTCAAGCGAACCGATGACGACAGCTGAGTGGAAAAGCTCGCTTAAGCGTGTGACCGTGGCTTCGATGTGCGTGGGCGAGCGGTCGGCATCGGCGGGGCAGTCGACGTAGTCATCGACAATGCGCGCCCAGGCGTAGAGAGACCACACCGCACGCTGTTGGCGAGGTGCCAAAAGCCTCGTGGCCAGGGAATACGTGCGACCGTGGGAGGTCATAATATCGCGGCAGAGCTCGTAGGACTGTGGTAGCGCGACGGTCGAGAGAGGCTGTGGGGTGGGCATGGACAACTAGGCGACCTCGGTCGACCGCGGCAGGGGCGCCACCGTGGAATCCGTGTCTGCGGTGGTTTTATCGTCGCGCCACGGGTACTTCCAGCTGAATTTTCCAGTGGTCAGCCAGCTGACGGCCAACCAGCCGAGAACGGTGATGATAACCATCCAGGGCACGTCGTAGAAGCGGTGATTGCCGCCGCCGGCGAACGACAGCGACAGGATGAATGTGAACAATACGGTGCCTTGAATCACCCATCGTGGCGGGCGAATCGTTCCCATGGGAGTCAGCAAGCTGGCGTAGTACCAGGGCAGTGCCACGGCATTAAAGACGCAGGCCACCACATATGCGGCAATCATGCCAGCGACATTGTTACGAGGGGTGGCTCGGAAGTAGAACCAGGAAATAACGAGCCCCACCAGCATGATGACGGAGGAGACCACGCGTGTGTGGCTGACGATGACGTTGAAACCGATGTCGTCGTTGAACCACGCCATGACACCGGAGACCACACCAGCTACCGCTGACGGTGCTGCCAGGGGGTTAATCACCTTGGTGTTGCCACTGATCTCAGAGATCCAGCCCCAGCTCGAGCCGGTCAGCCACGTCACCACTGCAAGCGTGCCGACGCAGACTGCGACCAACGCGATGCCCACACCGGCAATCGCCGGAATCTTGCGCAGCATCTTATGAAGCGTGGTGATGGGCTCGCTCCTAGTCAGCACGATCCACACGACGAAGGGCAGCGCCAAGACAGCGGTGGCTTTCAGCGCGACGCCGATTCCGATGAGGACAGCGGCGACCAGGCCACCCCGCATGCGCTCCATGCACAGTGCGGCGACGAGCGCCAAGCTGACCAAGCCGACCATCAGTGCTTCGTTGTGCATACCCGCAATCAGATGCAGTAGCACCAGTGGATTGAGCACTCCGAGCCACTGTGCGAAAGCCGGATTTGCTCCAAGCTCCCGGGCGATTCGCGGGATCGACCAGACAATGGCGGCGAAGCCCAGCAGGCACACGATGCGGTAGAGAATCACGCCGACGGTGATGTTGTCGCCGACAAGCCGCGTGATGACCTCGCCAATTCCCAGATGCAGCGGGCCATATGGGGTGGTGGTGTTCCGCCAGTCTGCGGATACCTCCAGCAGCATTGGCCCTGGATTGGCTGCAGCTCCCTCGGTGTAGGGATCAAACCCATCGCGGACCATCGCGCCCTGCATGAGATACGAATAGACATCGCGAGAGAACAGCGGTGCGGCCAGCGCGAGGGGAATTGCCCAGGCCAACAGGATTGAATTAAACCGGCGCAACGTGGACTCATCGCCGCCAGCGTTCGCTGACGCCATAGCGTCTGCTGCGTCGCCAGAATGGGCAGAACCGGCCACAATGTCCCGGATAGTCCCCGTCGAGAACAGCAGTTCCCGCCCGATGCGCAGCCACGAGATAAGCAGCAGGGCGATACCTACCCAAATCACAATCTCACAGAAAATCTGACCGTGACCGTAGGTGATCCAGTCGAGTCCCAGAGCGTGGACAAGGCCGCCACGGTAGCGGTTCGCACCGGAACCGTAGGAGCCCAGAGCAATGAGGATGCCACCGTAGACACCCAGCTGAGCACTCCGCGATAAATTCATGTCAACCTAAACAATCGATACATTGCTGATGCATTAATCCTAGTTGGTCAGTGACCACCGGCAGACATCCGGGAGACATTCAGGAGCTAAGGCGTTTCAAACCGCTGTGCCGCAAGTCGTCCAGAAATCATGACCGTCGGCACGCCAACTCCCGGCACCGTCGTCGATCCCGCCAGCGTCAGATTCTTTGGCATCTTCGGAGAGAAGTTGCGGGGACGGAATGGCCCCGTCTGTCGGAACAGATGCGCCAGCCCAAACGGCGAGCCAACGCCCATGTCACGTTCTTGCCACTGTTGAGGGGTATCGATCCGACCGACTCGCCACTTCGTAGAGATCCCGGTCAGTCCGCGCCGCTCCAGCTCAGCGGTTATTTTCGCGACGTAGTCCCCACCGATTCGCGACCAAATCAGATTGGCCGACTGCAAGTTGGGGCACGGCGCGAGCACGCTGACAGGCTCCCACTGCACGCCGTTCGCATCTGTGACGATACGCTCCGGCGCGCTCACCGCAGGCCGGGTGACCAGCAATGACGGGTCCGACATTAGCTTTCCATGACGCGGTGACGAGATTTCTTCAAAGGTCTCGTTCCACTTTTCGCCAAACGAAATCAGGTGATGCCGTTTCGGCCACGTCGTCGTCTCCGAAACCGGAATCAGTCCGTGCGCCACCACCGCCGATGGGGAAAATCGAACCGGGAACAGCCGCCGCGCTCCTGTCCGCTTTACGACGCTCCGAAGGCCTCGCCACTTCGATGAGCTACTGGCGGCAGAGGTAGTCGCGTCGTGAAGCCAGCTCTGCACCACAGGTAAATCGGTAGTAGCGATGACGGCATCGGCGGGACGCTCGCCAGTTGCCGTGGTGACGGCGGAGACAAAGCCTGCCTCGTCGAGCTTCAGCCCAGTGACATCAACGCCGAAGTCGATGGTGCCGCCAGCTCGACGGACGGCCTCGGCGAGCAACTCGCTGACGGCGCCTATACCCGAACCAAATGCGGGGGAGTGCGGATAGTAAACCCCCATCGAGGTATCCATGTGGGAAATGCAGCCGTAGACCGCACGGGCCTTAGCAGGAGGTACACCTGCGTAAAGCGCCTGGAAGCTGAAAACGCGAGCGAGATCATTATCTCCGAGGAAGACACGAATCTTAGGTTCGAGGGCGCCGAAGGCACCGAGTCGGAGGAGCGTAGTGAGGTCGCGAAGCGCGCCGGGCCCGGTGAATAGGTCCGTAACGCGGTCAAAGCTGCGGGACATGAAGTTGTCGAAGCAGGCATTGAAGAGACTTTGCAGCCACGTGCGGAGTTTGCGGTAGCCGGTGACGGTGGAGTCAGAGGCGCCGAAGCGGGCGAGCTCATCGGCCATCATGTCTTCGTTGGAAAACACGTCGAGCCCGCCGCGGGTGGCAAATTCCGCACGGTAGGTGGGCGTGATTGGGGAGGCCGAAAAACCCGGGTCGATATCGCGCGCGTAGAGGCCGACGGCGGCGAGGGCATCGTCGACAAGCGAGGGCATGGTCCATACAGTTGCGCCAGTGTCGAAGACTGCGGTGAGCGATTGCTCGTCGATCTCGACGGTGACAGGTTCACTGGCGCAGCGTCCGCCGACGAAACTTTCCCGCTCGACAACGGTGACATCGTAGCCATCGGCGATGGCGTAGAGCGCGGCGGTAAGTCCGGACAGGCCTGCGCCGATGATGGTCAGTCGTGGTGTGGCGCCCTTATGAGGACGAGTGATCGCACGTCGCAGACGCGGGGAATTACTGAGGGCACGAGTGGGGGAAGCAGCGGGCATGACTACGCAACACCTGGTCTAATGCTGACGAGCGGTGGCGCGAACGCCCATAGCAATGAGGTTCTCGCGCGAGGTTGCAGGCAGGTCTGCATTCTCGATAGTGGAGAAAGCGCGGCTGGTCAGGCGGTCAATTTCACGTTCGACGGCATCGGCAGCTCCGGATTCAGCGATAAGATTGCGTAGCTCATCGATTTCTGCAGCAGACGAGACTGTTCCCAGGCGTTCATCGATAAAGCGGGCCTTTTCAGGTGCGGAATCGCGGTAGAGGCTCAAAGCCTGGCCGACCAGGACGGTTCGCTTGCCCTCGCGGAGGTCATCGCCGGCGGGCTTGCCCGTGACTTCGGGATCACCGAAAACGCCAAGCTGATCGTCGCGGAGCTGGAATGCCACGCCGATATCGCGGCCGAAGCTGCGGTAGGCCTCAACCAATTCCGCTGGCGCGCCGGCAATCGCGGCACCAATGTGGAGAGGCCGCTCGATGGTGTAGGCGGCGGTCTTGAACAGATTGATTTTCTCAGCGGTCTCGACGCGACTGTCCCGGCTGGCTTCGGCCGTGATATCGAGCAGTTGGCCGCCAAGTACTTCAGTGCGCATAGCCCGCCAGGGGACAAGTGCGCGGGTTAGTGCCTCCGAGCTGAGACCTGAAGAGTGCATCATGTCATCAGCCCAGGTCAAAGCGACATCGCCAATGAGAATTGCGGCCGAAATACCGAAGCGGTCGGCGGCTCCATTCCAGCTATTGGCCTCGTGCTTGGCCTCGAATACCTTGTGGATAGTCGGTGCGCCACGGCGCGTATCAGCGTCATCGATGATGTCGTCATGAATGAGTGCGCAGGCTTGAATGAGCTCCAGGGCACTCACCGCGTTCATCACAGCCTGGGAATCCTCTGCTGGGGAGAAACGGCCTTCGAGTCCGCCTGCTCCCAACCACCCCTGCCAGGCGAAGGCTGGACGCACGCGCTTGCCCCCATTGAGGACGAAGGAGTGGAGCGAATCTATGGCCTCGGTGTACACCGCATCGACCGACGCGACATCGTCGCCACGGCTTTTGAGGTAATTCTCCAGCGTTTTGGTAACAGCAGCTGGTACTTCGCGGGGCTGCAGCGCGGCCAAATCCAGTTCTTCGCTCATGTGAGCCTCTCGTCGATGACGGGTAATGCTGACTCAAGAATAGGACACCGCTTAGTATGAGTGACTATGTCCTCAACAATGCCACTGTCGCCAGGCCGCCAAGTGACGATCCGCCAGGCTCTTTCAATGCCGAGCGCGGGCAGTATTCCCTTCTCGGTCGAGTTCATGCCTCCGCGTGACGACGCGGCCGAGGAACGTCTTCTCCGAGCAGCTGAGGCTTTCCATGATCTTGGCGCCTCCTTTGCATCGGTGACATACGGCGCCGGTGGTTCTAGCCGCGACCGCACCCTGCGAATCGCCCAGCGCGTTTCGAAGCAGCCGCTTACAACGCTTGTGCACCTGACATTGGTAGAGCACACCGTCGACGAGCTGCGAGAAATCCTGCGTTCTTACCTCAGCGCGGGGCTGACTAATCTGCTCGTTCTGCGTGGTGATCCGCCGGGAGACCCCCTTGGTCCTTGGGTGGAGACCGAGGGTGGTCTGCACTACGCCAGCGAGCTGATTGAGCTGATTAAGGCCGAGCCGGAGTTCGAAAAATTTGAAATCGGCATTGCGTCGTTCCCGGAAGGACACTACCGCTCGCCAGATTTGGACCATGACACGCAGTACACGCTTGCCAAGCTGCGCGCGGGAGCCGAATACTCGATTACTCAGATGTTCTTCGATATTGAGCACTACTTGCGCCTTCGAGACCGCCTGGTGGAAGCCGACCCAGTGCAAGGTGCCAAGCCCATCATTCCGGGGCTGATGCCGATTACGTCGCTGCGCTCAGTGCGCAGGCAGGTTGAGCTCTCAGGGGCTCAGTTGCCATCCGATTTGGAGGAACGCCTGATTAAGGCAGCAGATGGTGACGAGCAGGCCAATAAGGATGAGATTCGCAAGATTGGTATCGAGTTTTCGACCAACATGGCAGAGCGTCTCATCGCCGAAGGCGTGCCGGGGCTGCACTTTATGACTATGAACTTCGCCCGCGCCTCCCAGGAGGTTTTGCACAACCTCGGCATGGCACCCGCATGGGGCACCGGCCAGGATATGCTGCGCGGCGGTTTTTAATTGCTAAAAGTCCTGCATGTCGCGGATTCTTCGCGCCCACAGGACGCCTAGTACTGAAGCCAGGACACCGGCGGCTGTGGTCACACCGGCAAACAAGAGGAATTGATTCCGCTTGGTGGATCCAGCCGGCGACGAAGCCCATACATTATGGTTCTCGCCACTGGCGAGCTGCCACTCCACCTTGTTCGGTTCGGTCTGGCGGCCATTGGAGTCAGTAACCTGCTCCGGGAACGCGACGACGAAATCAACCTTCGCGCCGGGCAGATGAGTCAAATCCATGTGACCGTTCATCGAAATCTTGCCGCCACCGGTACGGTCTAGGTCGATGTCTATGCGATCGTCGGAAAACTGTCGGAGCGTATCGGTGAGTTCAATGAAGTGCAGCTCGTTGAACGAGACTTCCATCTTTCCCATGGAGGAGTCGATTTCTCCCTGTGAGACGCGGTCGGAGAGATCTTCCGGCACTTGCCACTGCTCAAATTGGGAACGGACTTCCTCCGTGGGCGTTACGTGAATTGTGCCCGAGACCCTGTCATCGCCGGAAATGGTAATGCCAGCCTGCGCGTCAAAGCAGCCGCTGAGCGGCAAGATGGCGGCAATCCCTGCCATTGCTGTGGTAATGCGCAGAAGCGAAAGCCGTCGACGTGGTGTGGAAGGTTCACTCGGTAATGATGTCACGGGGAAGATCTACTCCTAGAACTGCAAAGGGACGGGAGTCCCCTGTGAAATAAAAGTTCCTTAAAACATCCTTGAAACCAAATTGGCGGTAGAGCTGCCATGCCCTATTGGCCTCATTCGGGTATTCCGGCGTTGACAACAGAACTCGCGTGTCTGGGCGGGAATCGACCAACTCGCGGAGCAGCCGTTTACCGAGTCCCCGTCCCTGAAAGCTGGGGTGTATGTGAATCTCAGACAGTTCGGCGTAGTTTCCCAAGAGCTTGACGACGTCCGGTAGCGAGCGCCCGTCCATGAGCAGTCCATCTCTTACCTGGCGATACCACCAGTGCGTGTCCAATCCTGTGCGGCAGTAGCCGATGCCAACCAACCTGCAGCGCGGGTCGCGGAGAGCCTGGGCAGGGGAGAGCTCTTCGGGGTGAGCTATGGCTGCAGCAGCCATGAAGCCGGGTTGAGTGGTTTGCTTCTGCCATTCATGGAGACGACCGGGCAAGATTGCGGGGTTGTACTGCATCGCGGTGATGTAGAGAGCCACTGCTTCTTGCAGGCGGAGATTGAAGTCTCCTGCTGTCATCGGAACCACGCTGTATTTCACAGTGACCAGATTAGCGACTTAGACGAACTTAGTTGTGAGATTACTGCAATAACATCGGGTCGAACAGGTGTGCGAAACTATGCCTGGCGCAGTCCGGGGTTGGGGATAAATTGCAGTCAATCCCGCTAAGGAGAAGCGGAAAATCTGTGCTCATGTGAATGCTGTGTGAAAGGAGAAGCAGGGCGGTGGCAAGGTCGAACGTGGTGGAGTTTAGGGCGATTTCGCAGTCGGGTTCGGTCGCCCCGGTCGGTGTCTCAAAGCAATCGCTGGAGCTGCTGGGGCGGGCAGAGGCTCTGCTAGTGAATGCTCGGAATGCTGGCTCTGATGAGATGCTGGAGCTTTCCTACTGTGCGGCACTGCGCTGCGCAGGCGCGCTGTTGAATCGCGACGATGCATCGGTGGCTGGGGGTTCTGGCTCGGGCTCTCGTTCGGGCTCAGCAGTTAGGCGTCGTCGTTCGGCAACACAGAGTGCCTGGTTGCGTTTAAGGAAAGAGCAGCCCGAATTTGATAGCTGGGTCACCAAATTCGAGCAGTTCACCGCACTGCGTGAGGAAGTCCGGTTGGGTATTTCGCGTCGCATTGACTCGCGGCGGGCACAGGAGTTGTGGGATTTAAGTTGTGCATTCTTGGGGGCTGTCCGGGCCGAGCTGGGTGTTCTGCCCGCGGCTGCGTAAGCCGGTGGGAGCGTGTTAGAGCGTTGCTTTCCTAAATAAATGGGGGATTGTTGGGATTCATGGAACAATAGGGGTGAGTCACCCGTTGAAGGGGTAAGAATGAAGCTAACGGACGCCGCGTTAGCAGTAGGTGGCCTGTGATTAACTTTGCTGTATCGGCACTGTTAGTTGAAGGGTCGAGGCTCGCCAGTATCGCGGTGGGCAATGCTCAAGTAGGCGATGGAGGAATTGTGGGACTATCTGAGCACGAACAGCGGATGCTCGACGAAATCGAGTCTGCACTCTACGCTGAGGATCCTAAATTTAGTTCGACGATGGCCGGAAATGCGTTCAGCTTTCCGGAGGAAAACAGCGCACCCCGTGGGTTTTCGATCCAGGTTTTTGCGCTCATGCTCCTTGGTCTGCTGATGCTGATTGGCGGCGTCGCTCTTTTCTCTGTGAGCAATTGGTTCATTGTGTTGTCGGTAGCCGGCTTTGGTCTTATGTTCGGTTCCGGCGTTTGGGCTCTGACTGGCGCCGGTAGGCAGGAGAAGTCTAGTTCTGCTTCGGGGCTGAACTTTGGAAAGTCTAAGTCCGGGGCGGCAAAGAGTCGTCGAGGAGCCTCGGGTGGTCGTGGTTCCTCTGGTGACTCCACGTTGGAATCGCGTTTCCGTGGCCGCTTCGAGGGGCGTTAGGGGACAGGCCTTAAAGATAAAAAGTGAGGGCAAGCCACCGCTGGCTTGCCCTCACTTTTTTGTTTTTCTAGACGCGAATCGTCTCCACAAGATCTCACCCACTTTGCCCCACCACGAGTCCCCACTTTCCTCCACTTAGCCATTGGGATGGAGGAATTCTTATCTGCAGTCGTTGCCGGCATTCCTGAGAGTTTGGCTCCGGCGAAACAAAGTTGCAGTTCAGCGGGCTAAGTCCGGCGACCAGGTTGAATCTGGATAGTTTTTAGTAGGTAAGTGGTGTGTATTGGGGTGTAGGCCGCCTGTTGTTAACTATGTGGTTGGTGTGGCGTCGTTATCTGTGGGGTTGCGGGTGGGTGCCCCACTTTTTGTTCACACTTTAATTGTCGACGATTTTCTTTAAAAGCCCATGTCAACTGGGTTAAATTAGATGTCGCAGCGGTGGGGTTGCGCTGATATTGCGGCTATTTTTCTCCTTCTTATGTTGATAGTGGCAGATAGTGGGGTAAAGTGGGGCGTGATGTTGATTGAGGTTGGTCAACATTGCAGAAGTGAATATCCGATTTGCGCTTAAAGTTTGGCGAGATTTTGGCACGGCGGGAAAAGCACGGCCCTCCGGCTCTGCTTGAAGGCAATGCCTAAATCCCCGGATTCGGTAAGCGTTTGTGCGTTGACATTGAGGTTGACACGGGGATAGGAGGCCAGTGACGCATGTTTCTGGGCACCTATACTCCGAAACTTGATGACAAAGGGCGCCTGACGTTGCCGGCGAAGTTCCGCGAGGATCTCGCAGGTGGCCTGATGGTCACTAAAGGGCAGGATCATTCTCTGGCGGTGTATCCGAAAGAGGAGTTCGTCAAACTAGCTCAGCGGGCCACTAAGGCCTCTCGTACGAATGCCAAGGCGCGAGCTTTCATTCGAAATCTTGCGGCGAGCACCGATGAGCAGCGCCCCGATGGTTCCGGGCGAATCACGTTATCGATGGATCACCGTCGGTACGCGAATCTCTCAAAAGAGTGTGTGGTTATCGGTTCTATTGACTTTCTGGAGATCTGGGACAAAGAGTCCTGGGAGGCCTACCAAGCGGAGCATGAAGCTGATTTCTCCGAAGGTGAGGATGACTCGCTGTTCGGCGTTTTATAAACCGCTTGGAATAACCGAAAAGAGGGAATGTCCGCATGGACTCTGCCTGATAGCCCCTGG
>NZ_KV836270.1:173039-180703 GCF_001838295.1 Corynebacterium sp. HMSC074C04 | reverse complement strand
GGTTCTGTCAGGCGGGGCCCTGTGAACATCCCCGCTTTTTGTTTAAGCACCGATAGCAGCATTCCCAGTAGTGCACATGAGGTGCGGTCTGGTTGCTGGCGCGGCACTCGTCGTCAAGCAAACCGGGAATACACTCGATAGATTCTCTGACCAGTGCAAACATACCCGGTGAGGAGGGGAAATGAACGGATCGGCGCCTGCGGATGATCGCAAGTCCGGCGAGTTTGGTCATGTCCCCGTTTTGCTTCATCGAGTAACTGATTTGTTGCGCCCGGGCATCGAGGCGCTGGGTGACGACGCAGTAGTTGTCGACGGCACTCTTGGAGCCGGTGGGCACACGGAATATCTGTTGGAGCAGTTTCCGAAGCTCTGCGTTGTTGGACTCGATCGCGATGGCAATGCATTGCGCGGGGCAGAAGAGCGTCTCGCGCGTTTCGGTGATCGCTTTGTAGGGTTCCGTGTGCGTTTCGATTCGCTCGCCGAGGTGCTCAGTGGTGAGATTCCTGCAGCCGCTGGTGGAAGTGGCGCGGAGAACATTCTTGCCCGCGCCGCTGAGAAGGGCATCGCAGGTGCGCTTTTCGATCTCGGTGTTTCCTCGATGCAGCTTGACCAGGTCAATCGTGGATTCGCCTACCGAGTCGACGCCCCGCTGGACATGCGCATGGATGCAAGCCAGGGGATTACCGCAGCGGATGTGCTCAATACCTATTCGCACGGTGATATCGCGCGCATCCTATCGACTTACGGCGACGAGCGCTTCGCCGGCAAGATCGCCTCGGCAATCCTGCGTGAGCGGGAAAAGGAACCATTTACCACCTCCGGCCGTCTGGTTGAGCTGCTCTATGAAACCATTCCGGCGGCATCTCGCCGTAAGGGTGGACACCCGGCCAAGCGTACGTTCCAGGCTCTTCGTATCGAGGTAAATCGTGAGCTTGAAGCTCTCGAAAATGTGCTGCCGCAGGTCTGCGATGCACTCGCAGTCGATGGGCGTGCAGTGTTCATGAGCTACCAGAGCCTGGAAGACCGCATCGTTAAGAAGGACTTTGCGGAGCGTGTGAAGTCGACAACCCCACCGGGGCTCCCGATGGAGCTTCCGGGGCATGAACCGCACTTTGCTCTCATCACGAGAGGTGCGGAGAAGGCGTCGGCAAGCGAAATCGAAGACAACCCCCGAGCCGCGCCGGTACGAGTTCGCTGTATCGAGCGAATTCGAGCCGATTGACCCAACCATTTCCAACCGCACCAAACGCACCCTTCACAATCTAAGTACTGGGAGAACTTTCGAGCATGGCAACGACAATCACGGAGCACGCCCCCACCCGGCGCACGTCCCGCGGCGCGTCTGCAACCGTCGCCGGTGCCAAGACGAAGACTCGTCAGCGCGGTCGCAGCGCCCGCACGGAAAAGGATCTTTATCGGCGTCGGCGGTTTGGGCGCACAGGTTCTCAGCAGGTCATCTCGGTGCGCGGGCGTCGCGTTACGACGTCCTCGAGGGATAGCCACAAGTTTGCCGGTGCGGCTCTAATGATTTTTCTCGTTGTCGCGGGCATCGTGATGGCGATGTTCCTGTCTGGTATTTCGACATCGACATCCTTGCAGCTGGATGCTGCGCAGACCAAGGAAAAGGAGCTGCGTAACCAGCTGGAGGTGCTCGAGCGCGACGTGGCGTACATGAAGTCCACTGGAGCTATCGCTCAGCGCGCCGTGGAAGAGGGCATGGTTAATCCGGAGCAGCCTGCCGTTTTAACTACTGACCCGGAAGGCAAGGTCGTGGAAGTGCGACCGGGCGATGAGAAGCAGCAGAAGATTGTCGACCTCAACAGTGAGTCGCCGAATAATCCGCATGCGCCGTCGTCGAACCCGAAGGACACCGAGAATGTTCCGGGGATGCAGGCACCGGCTATTGAGGAAGCGCATCCACGTCCGAACGGGTTGCCGGCTACTGCTCCGTATGCGCCGCAGAACCACGCACCAGCACCAGCACCAGCACCTGCGCCGGCTCCGGCACCCGCGCCTGAGGCTGAAGCGCCAGCGCCAGCTCCGGAAGCGCCCGAAGCGCCAGCCTCGGTGCCGGAAGCACCGGAAGCACCGGCACCCGAGCCAGCTCCAGCACCGTAGGAACTTAGAAACTAAACACGGCCAAACTGGCCAACTGTCCGATATTCTGGCGGTTCCACTGTTTCTGGTCAGGCGACTGTAGACTAATTAATTCAGTACTCGCGATGGCAGGGAATACCGCCTAACGTTATCGCGCGCGGGAGAATCGACTTAGTAGAAAGCACTAGCGCATGATTCGATCTGAAGACGACTACCCCAACCGTGGAGGGGGGTATGACTTCGGCGAACGTGCTTACCGAATTACATCCCGTGAGCGCAGAGACCAAAGTCGAGTTCGGGATGGTCAGCGCAGCCGGAGGCTCGATGCTAATACCAACCGAAGCGTGCCCCCGCGCGAAAAAATGCGTATTAGTAATAAGGACTTCATCCGGCGTCGCAACTGGCTGCAGTTTATAGGCGCTATCGCAGTCGTAGTGCTGGTCTCCCGTTTGGCTTGGGTGCAGCTCGTCGCAGGTCCTGACCTTTCTGCGGCGGCGCAGAATCAGCGCACGGTGGAAGTTGTTGATGCAGCTCGGCGCGGTGCGATTCTCGACCGTAATGGAGCTCAGCTTGCCTTCACGATGGAGGCACGCAGTATTACCGTGCACCCGAACACTTTGCGCAAGTGGATTGGGGACGCACATAAGCAGCGCCCGGATGATGTCGCTGCCTACGACGAACGCCTCGAGCAGATTGCCAAGGATTTGCCGAAGCTACTCGACGTGGCCGACATCGACGCGGAGAAGTCGGAAAGCAGTCGCCGTCGTCAAGCGGAACCCGAAACCGAGGAGAACTCGGTGATGAGCGCGCCGTCCCGGGTGAGCTCGAAGGACATTCTGGAGAAGCTGCGCAATGAGGACAGCACCTACGAGGTACTCGTGCGTAATGTCGATCCGGACAAGGCCGCCGCCATCGTGAAAAAGTATCCGGAACTGGTGGCGGAGCGTCAGGATATTCGCCAGTACCCGAATGGGGCGACGGCGGCTAACGTCATCGGCAAGATTGGCATGGATGGCGTCGGCCAGTTCGGCTTTGAAGCCTCTCGTGATGCCACTTTGCAGGGTATTAACGGTGGCAAGACCATTGATATCGCCTCCAACGGTGTGGCAATCCCGGGATCCACGCGCGATGTTCACGCGGCTGTGGACGGTACGACATACGAGCTGACCCTGGACCTAGACATGCAGTACTTTGTCCAGCAGCAGGTCAACCAGGCGAAGGCCAACTCGGGAGCGAAAGATGCGTCGGCAGTTGTGCTCGACGCGAAGACCGGCGAAGTGCTAGCAATGGCGCAGGCGGACACGGCTAACCCGAATAAGGATATGGGGGCCGAGCTCGAAGAGGGTCGCACTATCGGAAACTCCGCGGTATCGAACCCATTTGAGCCCGGCTCTGTAGCAAAGATCATTACCGCCGCGGCCGCCATCGAAGATGGCAAGACCACACCCGATGAGGTTATGCAGGTCCCGGGCACTATTGATATGGCGGGTGTCACGGTGCGCGATGCATGGGACCACGGAACGGAAGCTTTCACGACGACCGGTGTATTCGGCAAGTCTTCCAACGTCGGCACCCTAATGCTGGCAGAGCGTTTGGGTCAGGACCGCTTCGCTGAGATGCTGCACCTCTTCGGGCTGGGGCAGTCCACGGGTATCGAGTTGCCCAGTGAATCTTCCGGCTTGGTGCCGCAGCGTCCGCAGTGGTCCGGCGGTACGTTTGCGAACCTGCCCATTGGTCAGGGTATGGCCATGACACTGCTGCAGATGACAGGAGTTTTCCAGGCTATCGCCAACGATGGCGAGCGCATCCCGCCGCGTATGATTCGCTCGACAATTTCCCCGGACGGCACGAAGACGGCAACAGAGCGCCCGGAAACAGTGCGTGTGGTTAGCCCGGAGACGGCCCAAACTGTGCGCGCCATGTTTGAAGGCGTTATGCAGTCTGATCCCACGGGGCAGCAGTCGGGTACCGCTGCCGGCAATAGTATTGAGGGATACTCGCTCACAGGCAAGACAGGTACGGCGCAGAAGGTCGACCCCGACACCGGCGCGTACTCGAATTCCAAGTACCACATCACATTTGCAGGTATCGCGCCTGCCGACGATCCCCGTTTTGTCATTGGCATCATGCTTGATGAACCCCAGCGCGGTGTCCATGGCGAAGGTGGCCAGTCGGCAGCCCCACTGTTTAAGGACATTGCCGCCTGGGCGCTCAATCGCTACAACGTACCGCCGTCGCCACCCCGCGAGGGCAAGTTGTTGCTGCAGCCGTAACGAGGTCACCACCACAATGAAGTTACAGCGACAGCACTAATACACAGACTTTTATTACTTTGGTTTCTGCAAAGTGAATCTCTTGAATTTTTCCAACCTGTTGTACACCAACGACTGACTTGAAAGAGGGAACAGCCAATGACCGCCACCCTTGCGAAATTGTGTAACCTCGCGCATGGCCGACTTGACGGCATTACCGAATCCGCGGCGGCAGGAACGGATATCGCCGCAATCGAACTCAACGCTGCCGACGTACCTGAAGGCGGAATGTTTGCTGCCGTCCCAGGTACTCGCACGCACGGTGCGCGTTACGCGCAGCAGTCGGCTGCTACAGCGATTCTGACTGATGAGGAAGGTCTGAAAATCCTGCGGGAAGCCGGGGAGACTCGCCCAGTCCTGGTCGTCGACGATGTCCGGGCTGTCATGGGGCACGTTGCTGCAGAAATCTACGATCACCCCTCGGATTCACTGACCATCATTGGAGTTACCGGCACCTCTGGCAAGACCACCACGACCTACATGCTGGAGGGCGCGCTGCTGGCAGCTGGATGCTCGACAGGCATCATTGGTACTACCGGCACGCGCATCAATGGCCGTGCCGTTCCGTCGAGCCTGACTACCCCAGAGGCTCCGGCCCTCCAGCGCCTGTTCCACCAGATGCTTTCTGAAGGCGTGACGCACGTTGTCATGGAGGTTTCTTCTCACGCACTGTCGTTGGGGCGTGTCGACGGCGTCAGTTTCAACGTCGGATGTTTCCTCAACCTCTCGCAGGATCATCTGGACTTCCACAAGACCTTGGAAGAGTATTTCCAAGCCAAGGCCAAGCTCTTTGATCCTGCAGGTCCGACACATGCACCGAAGGCTGTCGTGTGCATCGACGACGACTGGGGTGTCCGCATGGCGGATATCGCTGCCGGCGACCCGGATGTCCAAGTCACCACTGTCCATACTCAGCATCGCGTAACCGACAAGATGCCAGCTGCCGAGGTCTTTGCAGAATGGCACGCCGCTGCAGCCACTGTCGCCACTAACGGTGTCCAGCATGTGGAGCTAACGCGAAATAACACTGACACAGTTGAGGTGGAAGTTCCTCTTCCTGGCGCCTTTAACGTTGCCAATTCCGCAGTTGCGTGGTCTGTTCTCGATGCGATTGGGCATGCCAATGACGCGGCCAAGAGCGGCCTGGCACAGGTTCGTGTGCCGGGTCGGATGGAGCGCATCGATCGCGGACAGGACTTCCTGGCTGTAGTGGACTATGCCCACAAGCCAGCCGCAGTAGCTGAGGTGTTGGCCACATTGCGTGCACAGACCGAAGGTCGCGTGTTGGTTGTCGTCGGCGCCGGTGGCGACCGCGATAGCGCCAAGCGTCCAATTATGGGAGCTGAGGCTGCTTGCGGTGCCGATGTCGTCATCATCACCGATGACAATCCACGCTCTGAGGTGCCCTCTGAAATCCGTGCGGCCGTGGTCGCTGGTGCGAAGGAAGCCGTTGCCAGCGGCAAGGCCAGTTCTGACACGGTTGTTGAGGAAATTGGCGGCCGTGGCCAGGCAATTCGCCGTGTCGTCGAGCTCGCCCGCAGCGGCGACAGCATCGTGGTGGCAGGCAAGGGACACGAAACCGGCCAGGATATCGGTGGCGTGATTCACCCGTTCGATGACCGTGAACAGCTGGCCGAAGCACTCACACAGCGACTGGACGGATTCGCTGATTGAGATTGCCGAAATCGCTGAGGAAGCGCACCACCTGACATGCCTACCGCGAACCACTCGCGGTAGGCGAATAAAATCAAGAAATCATCCTTTACTAGGCGCCTGGAACTCTAACCAACAAGGACTATAGACATCATGATTGCCCTGACCGCTGCGGAAATCGCTCACATCGTGGGAGGTGAACTCGTCCACGTCGATGATGACGCCACAGTGACTCAACCCGCAGAATTCGACTCCCGAAAGATCCGCGAAGGCTCGCTCTTCCTAGCCCTGCCGGGCGCGCGGGTCGACGGCCACGACTTCATCGATCAGGCTGTTGCAGCTGGAGCGACGATGGCACTGGCGGCACGAGATGTTGGGCAACCTGCGGTCGTCGTCAAGCCCCTTGGTAAGCAGGACTCCAATGCCGACGCATTTGCACACGATCCGGATGGGTCCGGGGCGGCGGTGCTGGAAGCGCTTGGTAAGTTGGCGCGTTACGTCGTCGACGAGCTGAAGAAGGATCAGCTGCATGTCGTCGGTGTCACGGGGTCAGCGGGAAAGACGTCGACGAAGGACATGATGGCGACGCTGCTGCGTACCGACGGTCCGACGGTGGCACCGAAGGGGTCGTTTAATAACGAAATTGGGCATCCGTACACGGTGCTGCAGTGTACTCCGGAGACGAAGTACCTGGTGGCGGAGATGAGTGCGCGCGGAATTGGGCATGTGGCTCACCTGGCGCGCATCGCACCACCGACGATCGGTGCGGTGCTCAATGTTGGTACGGCGCACCTTGGTGAGTTTGGCTCGCGCGAGGCAATCGCGCAGGCTAAGGGCGAACTCGTGGAAGCGCTGCCGGCTGCGGAGCAGGGCGGTGTGGCCGTACTCAATGCCGACGATGACTACGTCACTGGCATGGCTCCACGTACCCAGGCGAAGGTGGTGTTCTTCTCTGCCGATGAGAACTCCGAACGCCACGCAACCGCGGATTACCGCGCCACGAATGTGCAGCTCGACGATTTTGCTCGTGCGTCCTTTGACCTGCATATACCGGATGGGCGTACATTCCCGATCCAACTGCAGGTCTATGGTGCGCATCAAGTGTCCAATGCCCTGGCGGCGATTGCGGTGGCAGTGGAGTCCGGTATTGATGCTGAGCAAGTCGCAAAGGCGATGGCCGCGCATGTGGCAGCCTCGGAGCGGCGCATGGATGTCCAGCAGCTCACTGGCAATATCGTCGTTATTAACGACTCCTACAATGCCAACCCTGATTCGATGCGTGCGGGGATTGATGCTCTGGCTCGTACAGCAGCTGGCCCAACGCACCAGGACGCCTCATCGTGGGCGGTGCTGGGACAGATGGGTGAGCTTGGCGATTCCGCTGAGAATGAGCACTCGTCACTGGGCGAGTACCTTGTGGGCCGCGGCATCGATCGACTAATTGCAGTCGGAGAGAGTTCTAATGTGCATGCCTTGGCCGACAAAGCGGAAGAGTTGGGGTTAAATACTTCTAGGGTGCCGGATACATCCGCTGCCGCGGAGTTGGTGGCGGCTGAGGTGCGTCCGAACGATGTTGTGTTAGTCAAGGCCTCCTACGCGGAC
>NZ_KV836270.1:158539-172939 GCF_001838295.1 Corynebacterium sp. HMSC074C04 | reverse complement strand
CGGGTCGCGGACTCGCTAGCTGCCAAGGTTGGAACTGCGCCCGAAAGTGAAAGCGGAGAGGAAAAGTAAGTGATTCAACTTATTCTCAGTGGTGCGATTGCATTCCTGGTGAGTGTCTTTTTAACACCAGTGCTTATTCGCAAATTCTCTGCTGAAGGTCTTGGCCAGGAGATTCGTGAAGAAGGGCCGAAGAGCCACCTGCGCAAGCGCGGAACTCCGACCATGGGCGGCATCGCCATCATCGCCGCAATCGTCGCTGGCTATTTCCTCTCTCACCTCGTTACGTATATCCAGACTGGCGTGGGGCCGTCCGCCTCCGGTCTGTTGGTCATGTTCCTGGTTTTGGCGATGGGCGCATTGGGTTTTGCCGATGACTTCATCAAACTCTACAAAGGCCGCAACCTGGGGTTGAACAAGACAGCGAAGCTAGTGGGGCAACTGGCGGCAGCGTTGATTTTCGGCGTGCTGTTGCTGCAGTTCCCGGATGCGTCAGGCTTGACTCCGGGTACGACGAATTTGTCGCTGATTCGAGATATTCCGTTCCTGAATCTGGCTCCGGGGCCGGTGTGGTTCGGCATGATTGTCTTCCTGGTATTTGTCTTCATCGTCATTGCTGCATGGACAAATGCCGTCAATCTCACTGATGGCCTTGACGGCCTGGCCGCTGGTGCCACCGCGCTGCTGCTGGCCACCTACACGCTGATTTCCTTCTGGCAGTTCCGTAACTCCTGCGACGCTTCGCTGGGTAGCGGCTGCTATGACGTCCGCGATCCACTGGATATCGCCGTTATTTCCGTCGCGGGTCTGGGCGCCTGCTTGGGCTTCCTGTGGTGGAATGCAGCGCCGGCAAAGATCTTCATGGGAGATACCGGTTCGTTGGCTCTTGGCGGTTTGGTAGCGGGTCTGTCATTTGTCACCAAGACTGAGCTGCTGATGGTTATCATTGGCTTCATCTTCGTGATGGAAGTTGCTTCCGTGGCAATCCAGATTGCGGTTTTCCAGACGACTGGCAAGCGCGTATTCCGCATGGCTCCTCTCCATCACCACTTCGAAAACGGAGGTTGGGCGGAGACAACTGTTGTCGTTCGCTTCTGGCTACTCGCAGGCATTTTCAACATGATTGGTGCAGCCATCTTCTACAGTGACTGGCTCTCTCAGGTAGGCGTATTTCAATGATTAACTCACCAGACCCGACCAACCTCACCGATATCCGAAACCTCGACTTAGTCGCTACGGTGCGCTCTGGTCGAGTTCTGGTGGCAGGAGCCGGGGTTTCCGGTCGCGGTGCCATTGCGATGCTCAAGGACATCGGCTGTCCGGAAGTTGTCGTCGTGGACGACTCCGCTCTCGGCGCACTGGTTGCCGCTGACTTTTCGATTCGGCATGTCACGACCGCAGACGCTCGCGACGAGCTTGCCGACGCGGTTGCGATTGTGACCTCCCCGGGGTGGCGTCCGACCAGTCCGCTGTTCGACGCAGCCGCTAAGGCCGGTGTCCCGGTATTCGGCGATGTGGCGCTGGCTTTCGCTGGTGACTGTGCCCAACTGTGGGGGCCGAAACGTACCTGGTTGGTAGTCACCGGCACTAATGGCAAGACCACAACTACCTCCATGCTGGCCGCCATGCTCGGGGAGCAGGGCGCTGCTGTGGGCAACATTGGCGTGGCTCTGTACGATGCACTGACCGCTGAGCCTCGTATCGAGGTGTTGGCCGCAGAGCTGTCCAGCTTCCAACTGCACTGGGCGCCGAATATTCGCCCAGATGCGGGAGTACTGCTGAACCTGGCGGAAGACCACATCGACTGGCACGGTTCTTACGAAAACTACGGTCTGGACAAGACCCGTGCGCTGCGTGGTGCTGTCGCAATCTACGGCGCGGATGACGCCGATGTCGTCGAGCACGTGGAAAAGATGCTGAAAAACGATGAGCTCGGCAACTCCGTCGTGGGCTTCACCGATGGTCCCCCGGAGGCACACCAGGTCGGAGTTCGCGATGGCATGATTGTCGACCGCGCTTTTGGCGGTGGCGATGCCGCAGATGACGACTCTGAGCCGGGCATTGTCATCGCACCGGTAGCGGGAATTTCTCCTCCCGGCCGGGCAGGTGTTCTCGATGCGGTGGCCGCCACCGCGATGGCGCGCAGTATCGGTACATCACCGGAGCAAATTGCAGCGGCGCTGGAGACTTTCGAAGTCCGCGCACACCGCGGTCAGATCGTCCATAAGATAAATGATGTCGTGTGGATTGATGACTCCAAGGCCACCAATCCCCACGCTGCCGACGCGGCACTGTCCGGCCATGAACGTGTTGTTTGGATTGTCGGTGGCCAGCTCAAGGGCGCGGAAATCTCGCCGCTAGTGGCAAAGCATGCTCATCGCCTGCAGGCCGCCGTGGTTCTGGGCGTCGATAGGCAACTAGTCAGCGATGCGCTCTCCCGCATCGCACCTGCTGTGCCGGTCGTTGTCATCGATGACACCGACAAGGTCGATGCCATGGCGAAGGTCTGTATGGCAGCTAGTGAATATGCCAATCCGGGGGACGTGGTGCTATTGGCACCAGCTGCCGCCAGCTTGGACATGTACTCCGGTATGGCTGAACGCGGCGACTTGTTCGCGCAATGGGCGCAGAAGGTGACATCAACTGATGGATAACTCCCGCAAGGCTCGTAATTTAAGCGCTAGCGCCGCGACAGCACAAAAGGGGACGAAGGCTACCAAGGCACAACAGCCCTCGTCGTCAAGCACTAGTGCTCGAGAGCGGCCGGCGTGGGTGGAGCGTTTTAACGACTGGAAGTCGCGCCCGCTGTTCGACTACCACCTGCTGATGATTATCGTCGCACTGCTGACGTCTATCGGCCTGGTGATGGTGCTGTCGGCATCCATGGCCAGTGCGGGTAACGACTCGGGCAGCGTGTGGTCGGTGTTTATCCGCCAGCTGGTCATGGTGGTGGCGGGTCTCATCTCCATGTGGATCGTGTTGCGAATGCGGGTGGAGCTGATTCGCTCGCTATCGACGGCAGCGCTGATTCTGTCCTTTGTGCTTCTGGTTTTGGTGATTATTCCTGGCATCGGCATTGGCCTGGAGGAAACCGGTGCGCGTTCGTGGCTGAGTATTGGTGGTATCACCATGCAGCCATCAGAAATCGCGAAAATTGCGCTGGCATTGTGGGGCTCGAAGCTACTGGCTGAGAAGGTCCGCACTGCTGTGTCCTACACCGATTTGTTTGGGCTGTTTGGCGCGGTCAGCTTCGTGATATTGGCACTGGTGATGCTACAGCGTGACCTCGGCATGGTTGCTTCCATGGCGTTCGTCGTGGTGGCGTTGGCGTGGTTTGCTGGCCTGCCGCGAGTCTTTATCACCGGGCTTCTTGCTGCAGCGGCTTTTGCCATGGTGATTTTCACCGTCACCGCGGGTTTCCGTTCGGCGCGAATCAGGGTCTACTTGGACTCGCTGCTCGGTAACTTCAACGACGTGCAGGGCGATGCCTACCAGTCCTACCAGGGCTTTCTTTCGCTTGCCGACGGATCTCTCACCGGTGTCGGTCTCGGTCAGTCGAGCGCGAAGTGGGGATACCTACCGGAGGCGAAGAATGACTTCATTTTTGCCATTATCGGTGAGGAGACTGGTTTCCTCGGCGCGCTGATGGTTATTTTGCTCTATGCAGCGCTCGGCTGGGTGGGACTTCGTATCGCCGGTCGCCAGAACGATCCGTTTCTCCGTTTGCTCGCGGGCACGATTACTGCTGCAACCGTGGTGCAGGCTTTCATCAACATTGGCTACGTCGTTGGTGCGTTGCCAGTGACTGGTCTGCAGCTGCCGCTGATTTCCGCCGGTGGTACATCGGCGATGGTGACGTTGTTCTCGATGGGGCTGCTGGCCACATGTGCCCGCCACGAATCGGAAGCAGTCTCTGCAATGCAGACTTCGGGCCGTCCGGCGCTGGATAGGTTCCTGGGTATTCCGGAGCCGATTCCGTATGACGAATCGCGTCGCCACGCGCCGAAGGTGCGTGCCCATCGCGATCCGCAACGCTTCGGCCCTCCCGTGGTGACCAGTGGTGCGCGTACTCCACGCGGCGAGGGGGCGCAGGTGCGGGAAACCTACAGCGGTCGAGCTGACCGATCCAATCGGGCCGGCCGTAGTGGAGGCAGCCGCAGTGGTCGAGGTGCAGCTCCGCAGCGTGGCCCCCGAACCTCCGGCAGCGTTCGTGGCCGCGAAGTGGATTATTCCTCTCGTAGTGACAACGGACGGGCTTGGGGATTTACAGCGAGGTCGCCGCGGGCTGGACGGTCACAGGGCTCCTGGTCGTCGTCAAGCTCAGGTCGGGGCAGTAGGATTCGGGGCGAAGGCCGTGGCGGACAGTCGCGTTCGCGCCAGCGCCCGGGCCGAAACAATAGGAATGGCGGTTCAGCACCGCGGAGGAGGAATCGATAACACCATGGCAGACAAGAATCTGGGCGCAGCCGCTGGGGCGAAAGGCGCTTCGGAGTCTGAGCAGTTTCTCAAGGAAGATGGCTCTGCTCCGACCATTGTGGTGGCCGGCGGTGGTACGGCTGGCCATATCGAACCCGCACTGGCAGTGGCGGATGCGATTTTGAACCTGCAGCCGGAAGCCCGCGTCATTGCACTCGGTACGAATCGGGGGCTGGAGTCGACCCTCGTACCGGCGCGAGGCTATGACCTGGAGCTGATTCCGCCAGTGCCGGTGCCGCGCAAGCCGACTGCGGATTTGTTCAAGCTGCCTCTCAACGTCGCTCGTGCGGTGCGTGAGACCCGCAAGGTTTTCAAGCGTATTGACGCTGATGCGGTCATCGGTTTTGGCGGCTACGTATCGGCACCCGCCTACATGGCGTGTCGTGCGGGGAAGAGGATTCCGTTCCTGGTTCACGAGGCCAACGCCCGTGCGGGTCTGGCCAATAAGCTCGGTGTCGCACTCGGTGGCGTCGGCCTGGCCGCTGTGACCGGTTCGGGTCTGAAGGCCGAGGTCGTCGGCAATCCCGTGCGTGCCAGCCTCGCGGCGCTGGACCGCGACGCCAAGCGTGCCGAAGCCCGCGAGTTCTTCGGTTTACCGCAGGAGGGACCGGTGCTCTTTGTCACCGGTGGTTCGCAGGGGGCGCGTTCCATCAACGAAGCTGTCAGCGGTGCAGCCGCAGAGCTCGCCCAGGCCGGTGTATCCGTACTGCATGCCTACGGAAAGAAGAATCACGTCGAGGTCGAGTCCATCCGCGAGGACGCTCCCTATGTCGCTGTGCCGTACATCGACCGGATGGATCTGGCGTACTCCGCCGCTGACCTGATTTTGTGCCGTTCCGGTGCGATGACGGTAGCTGAAGTCTCAGCTGTCGGCCTGCCTGCGGTGTATGTACCGCTGCCACACGGAAATGGGGAACAGGCACTCAACGCCACCGATGTCATCGATGCTGGCGGCGGCATTCTCATCGCCGACGAGTCGCTGACTGCGGCATCAGTTTCGGATATCGTAATTCCGCTGGTCACGTCCCCAGAAAAGCTTGCCGACGGGCGCCGCGCCCTGGCCAACATTGGACATGGTAACGCTGCGGAGAACATCGCCCGTCGGGTGCTGTCTGCGGCTGTGAACTCTAAGAAGTAAAGCGAGCATAAACATGAACGTTAATTTCGATGACTTTCAGCCGGTAACGGGAGAGCTGCCCGCAAGTGTCCACATGATTGGCATTGGCGGTGCCGGCATGTCCGGTATCGCTCGCATCCTGTTGGCGCGTGGCATTCGTGTTACCGGTTCCGATGTCAAGGAGTCCCGCGCGGTGGTGGGACTGCGTGCGATGGGAGCCACCATCGCCATTGGCCATGACCGTGCGAATCTCGAGCTGGCCGGTGAGGGAGAGTTTCCGGAGGCAGTGGTCATTTCCTTCGCAGCTATTCCGAAGACGAATCCGGAGCTGGCCGGTGCACATGAGCTGGACATTCCGGTGCTCAAGCGTTCCGATGTGCTAGCGCTGTTGATGCAGGACTCCAGGGCCCTTCTGATTGCCGGTACTCACGGCAAAACCTCTACTACGTCGATGACCGTCGCCGCGTTGCAGGCAGCTGGTTTGGATCCGTCTTTTGCTGTTGGCGGTCTAAGGAGCAAGGCCGGCGTCAATGCTCACCAGGGCAGTGGTGACGTCTTTGTTGCTGAGGCCGATGAGTCGGATGCCTCGTTGTTGACTTACCAGCCGGAAGTGGCCGTAATTACCAACATCGAGCCCGATCACCTTGACTTTTTCGGGGACGACGAGACCTACTATGCCGTCTTTGACGCTTTTGCAGAGCGCATTAAAGACAGCGGTCATCTGGTCGTCTGTGCTGAGGATCCGCATGCGGCCGCATTGGGCGAGCGCGCGGTGGAACGCGGCATTAACGTGCTGGCTTATGGTGGGGAAGAAGCCTTGGCTAAACACCCGACGCTGCCGGTTGGTGCCGTTTTGCACGGCTGGACTCCCGTCGGTGGTGGCGCCCGTGTGGAGGCCACCGTTGGCTCGACATCGGTGAGGTTTGAACTGCATCAGCCCGGCCGTCACATGGCGCTCAACGCGCTGGCCGCAATGGTTGGTGGCGACTGCGTCGGGGCAGATCTGGGGCGTATGGCGCGCGGTCTTGGTGAATTCACCGGTGTCCGTCGTCGCTTCGACTATCACGGCAGTATCGGCGAGGGGCCATTTGTTGGCGCTCGTATCTACGACGACTACGCGCATCACCCGACCGAGGTCTCCGCAGTTCTCGGCGCAGCTCGGGAATTGGTCACCGAGGCCGGTCGTGGCAACGTCATCGCTGTTTTCCAGCCGCACTTGTACTCGCGTACTCGCAACTTTGCCGACGAGTTCGCTGGCGCCCTGTCGCTGGCGGACAAGGCTGTTTTGCTCGATGTCTTCGGTGCCCGCGAGGAGCCACTGCCGGGCGTCGACGGTGCGCTCATCGCCAACAAAATGACCATCCCTGTGACGTACGAACCGCATTTCACCAGCGTCCCGGCTCGCGTCCGCGAAATCGCCGAACCGCACGATGTCATCTTGACCATCGGCGCTGGCTCTGTGACGATGCTTGCCGACGAAATCGTGCGCGAGCTCAGCGGAGACAACGACGAACAGGTGGAGTCGTAGCACTGTGAAAACCAGCCGAAAGCAATCTCAGCAGACCGACGGTGCAGACCAGGGCACAGACGTGTCGCGGCGACAGCGTTCAGCGCGCGCCCCGCGACGCGGCTGGCTCATCGGCGGTGGCCTGGTCGCGATTATCGCCATTGTTGCAGCGGTGGTGTGGTTTTCGCCGTGGCTGGTTGTGAAAAACATCGATGTTGAAGGCGTCGTCCACGGGGATAAAGACGCAATTGTCGAGGCCAGTGGTATCTCCGAGAATCAAAAGCTCATTCGCTTGGACACGGATGCCTCAGCGCGCTCCGTGGCGGGGCAGCCGTGGGTCGATAGCGTGACCGTCAGTCGTTCATGGCCGCAGAGCGTGACTATTTCGGTACGGGAATTCACCCCGGTGGTGTTTGTCCGTGCCACTGACGGAGAGCATCTGTTTTCCGCAAATGGGCAGGAGTTCGTCACGGCAGCCCCGCCTCCGGGTGTCATCGAAGTTGTTGATGCACCTCGCGTGGATGAGCCAACAGACGGCAAAGTTGACCCCGAACCGCGCGTTATCAAGGCGGTTTTGAACGTCGTCAAGGCGTTGCCGGAGCCCGTCGCACACCGTGTGGAGCGGATTAGCGCGCCTTCCGAGGCAGAAATCAAGCTATTTCTGACCGATGGATACGAGGTGTACTTCGGGTCCTCGGATAATGCGGCAGAAAAAGCGCGTGCGACGGAGATTGTCCTGAACCGTGGCGAGAAGATTTGGAATGTCTCCAACCCCCGACTACCCGCTGCAAAGGGAGAGTAGAGAATGGTGGTGTCTGGAGTGATTTCTGTGGCTAAACACTATCCCTCAAGTGCAGGTTTAAGGTAGCGACACGCGCTAAAAGGTCGCTGAATTATTTGCAGTTTTCGACCACAATGGGGTCAACAGCTTTTCGGCCATGATGCACTTCTTCCGTGCGGTGTCATGGAGAGCTGTACTGCCCGGCGGTGCCAATGCTGTCGTGCGGCCCATGTGCAACGTGGCTAGATGAAATTATTTAGGACCTATAGGAAAGGGCGAGAAACGCGCAATGACCTCCCCGAATAACTACCTCGCCGTTATCAAAGTCGTCGGTGTCGGCGGCGGTGGCGTCAATGCTGTCAACCGCATGATCGAGGAGGGGCTGAAGGGTGTCGAATTTATCGCAGTCAACACCGACTCGCAGGCCCTGATGTTCTCCGACGCTGATGTCAAGCTCGACATCGGGCGTGAGGCAACTCGTGGTCTGGGAGCTGGCGCTAACCCCGAGGTTGGCCGCACTTCTGCGGAAGACCACAAGGATGAGATTGAAGAGACCCTCAAGGGCGCCGATATGGTCTTCGTTACCGCAGGTGAGGGCGGTGGCACCGGTACTGGTGCAGCTCCGGTTGTCGCGAGCATCGCCAAGAAGTCCGGCGCCCTGACCGTCGGCGTAGTAACCAAGCCGTTCGACTTCGAGGGCAAGCGCCGTGCGCGCCAGGCCGCTGAGGGCATTGAAACCCTCAAGGAGGTCTGTGACACCCTTATCACCATTCCGAACCAGCGTCTGCTGCAGATTGGTGAGCAGGATTTGTCCATGATGGACGCGTTCCGCTTTGCCGACGAGATTCTGTACAACGGTGTCCAGGGTATTACTGACCTGATTACCATTCCGGGCATGATTAACGTCGACTTCGCCGACGTCCGCTCGGTAATGGCGGAGGCTGGCTCGGCTCTGATGGGCGTTGGCTCCGCACGTGGCGATGACCGTGTGATGAACGCCGCTACTCAGGCCATTAACTCCCCGCTGCTGGAGTCCACCATGGATGGTGCACAGGGTGTGCTTATTTCCGTCGCCGGTGGCTCCGACCTCGGTCTGATGGAGGTCAACGCCGCCGCGTCCATCGTGGAGGAAAAGGCTGACCCGGATGCCAACATCATCTTCGGTACCATCATCGACGACAACCTCGGTGACGAAGTTCGCGTCACTGTGATTGCTACCGGTTTTGAGCAGGGTAACGGCAACCCGCTGGACAAGCCAGCCGCAGGTGCCGCTGCACGACCGGCTGCACAGGATGTCGAGGCGCGTCTGGCCGCTGAGCAGGCGCCGCGCCAGGGCAGCGCACTGCCGGGCGGTGACAACCTCGGCACTCCGGCTCCGCGTGCGGAGGAAGAGCGTCCGGTCGCACAGCCGCGCGAGCGTGAGGACCGCGACCGCTTTGTCCCGCGCACCAATCCGAACAGCGGTGGTCTGTTCACCGACAACCCGACACCGCGTACGCAGGAAAACCGCAACTACCGTGGTGCTCACCGTTACAAGGATCGCGATGACCGCGATGATCGTCGTGGTGGCTACCAGGCCTCCAGTGACCTGCCGGAGTGGGGCTTCTAAGAAATCATGACTGAATCCCGCCGCAGCCGAAAAATTCTGACGAATCGGCGCGGCGGGTTTTCGCTGCCACCATATGATTCTTTCAATCTTGGAGATCATGTCGGCGATGACCCGTCCGCAGTCGAACGCAACCGCCAGCGCTTGGCCGATTCTCTGGGAATCGACCGCGCCCGCTTCGTCTATATGGAGCAGCTTCACACCAACACGGTCACCGTCGTCAACGAACCACAAACTGAGCCTGTCCCGGCTACTGACGCCATCGTCACGACCACGCCGGGTCTCGCGCTGGTAGTGCTCGTTGCCGATTGCGTTCCCGTCTTGCTTTCCGACGATCATGCGGGTGTCGCCGCTGCGGTACACGCGGGGCGGACCGGTGCCCGCAACGGAATCGTTCGTAAATCTGTCGAAAAGATGATTGAGCTCGGTGCCACGCCCGAGAATATCCATGCGCTTCTCGGTGCGGCGGCTTCTGGGCACAATTACGAGGTGCCTGAGTCGATGGCCGATGACGTCGATAAGCACTTGCCCGGAGCGAAGACGCGAACGAAGCAGGGGACTGCCGGTGTCGACGTGCGCGCCGGCCTGTTGCGTCAGCTCTATGACCTCGGCGTGCGGCATCTCAACGTCGAGCCCAGCTGCACTATTGACAATGAGCAGTACTTTTCCTACCGGCGGGAGGGAAAAACTGGCCGTCAGGCGGGCATCGTGATCCTGCCTGAGCAGGACTAAGTTTCAAAGTTGTAATTTTGGCTCGCCAAATTTGCGCGTGTCTATGCGATATTGCTGACCCAGCCGGTAGGTTGTGGGTAGCACAGACTTAAATTCGCACACTAAGAAGGACGTAGCAGAAGATGGCTGATTTCTTCCGTGGGGTTTCAAATTTCTTCGGTCTTACCCCGACTGATGACGCGGCTTACGACGAGCACTACGACGAGTTTGACCGCCGTGACGAGGAGCGTTTTGATGACTCCTATGCCGACTCGCGTCGTGCGGAGCGCCACCGCTACGAGCTGCGCGAAGAGGCTCCAGGTGAGGCTGCAAGTGTGAACTCCCGCGAGGAGGACTACCGCTACGGCAACCTGCACTCCGTTGCTGAGACCAAGGAACCAGAGCAGGTCTTTATCAAGCCGGAAAGTGGTTTCCAGGACAAGTACTCCAAGGCTCCGGACATCGGTTCACACTTCCGCGACGGTGACATCGTCACCTTCGATCTGAGTGAGCTCGACCCATCTGAGGCTAAGCGCTACGTCGACTTCGTTGCTGGACTGGTTTTCGGTCTGCGCGGCCGGATCAAGGCTGACGGCTCCGTGTTTACCCTGTACCCGCACGGCTGCGATGTCAACGAGGGGCAGTTCGACCGGATGTCCGGCTAGTCAGCCGGCTCGCATGACTTGTTAGTATTTCGTATTTCGATTAATTAGCTAGACTGTTTATTCGTGTCTTCACTACTGCTAGTTCTGCTAATCCTGCTGAAGCTTTTCACCTATCTGCTGTTGGCTCGCATCGTGATTGAAATGATTCAGTCATTTTCTCGATCCTGGCGACCGGGCAGGGTGTTTTCGTCGATTGGCGAAATTGTTTTTGTCATCACCGACCCGCCGGTGAAGCTGTTGCGCCGACTCATCCCGCCTATGCCGACGGGCAACGTGATGGTGGACATGTCTGTGCTTGTTTTGTTCTTCATCCTTATGATTCTGCGAATGGTGCTGCAGGTAGCTCTCGGTGCGGTGGCGTAAATATCGCTAACTGTTTGCTTGGGGTCCACAATGTGGATTTCGGTGGAGCTGTGTTGTTTTGACTGTCCCGAATGTGATGTTCTCGGGCATTGAATTGCTGCCGGGGGTGTTAATCGGGGGCAATAATAGGAACCCGTAGGGGAATGTAATCCCCAACGGGTTTTTGTTGTGTCGGGGGTAAAGCTCTGTGGCTAAAGGTGCAGGGTAAGGGCGAGGTTTAACGTTTTACTAGAACTTTGCCACTGGTTAGAACGTGGGAGATAGAGTCCTGCCCAAAATAAATGGGGTGAGGACTGTGACTAGAGCAGGTAGGATTGGCCGGGTAAACAGTACTACTGGAAATAATTCTCTTAAGATTTCTTAAGAACTGTCCGCTCAAAGTGTTAGGGGAACTCACCATGCCGTTGACTCCGGCTGATGTGCATAATGTGGCTTTCAGCAAGCCTCCGATTGGCAAGCGTGGTTACAACGAGGATGAGGTCGACCAGTTCCTCGACCTCGTGGAGGACGCACTGGGTGAGCTCCAGGATGAAAACGCTGAGCTGCGCCAGCGCGTTGAGGACCTTGAAGGTCAGCTAGAGCAGGGTGGCGGCGCAGACTACGCCGCTTCCGGCGCTGCCGCTGCGACGCCGGCTGTCGATGAAGACAAGCTGCGCAAGGAAATTGAGCAGGAGCTGCGCGCTGAGTACAACGAGCGACTGAACGCTCAGCAGCAGGAGATTGAGGCTCGCTACCAGGATCGTCTGGATGCTCTTGAGAAGCGTGCTTCTGAGGCAGAGGCTTCTGCACAGCAGGCTTCCTCCGCATCTGCGGCGCAGCCGCAGACAGTTGCAGCAAGCACCGGCACTGAGTCGCAGGAAGTTAGCCTCCGTGCTGCTCGTATCCTGCAGGCTGCTCAGGACACCGCCGATCGCGTCACCACTGACGCCGACGCTGAGGCGAACAAGCTTGTCACCGAGGCTCGTGAGAACGCTGACCGCACCGTGGCAGAGGCCAATGAAGAGGCCGAGCGCACTGTCACCAACGCTCGCAACGAGGCAGACGCAACTTTGGCTGATGCCAAGGAGCGCAGTGAGCAGTTGCTGGCTGATGCCCGCAACGAGTCTGAGTCGACCCTCACCGACGCTCGCCAGCGCAGCGAGCAAATGATTAGCGACGCAGACGCTCGTTCCAACGCCACCATCACCGCAGCGCAGCAGAAGGCAACCGCGCTGCAGGAGGATGCAGAGCGCAAGCACCACGAGATTATGACCACCGTCAAGGAGCAGCAGACCGCTCTGGAGGGTCGCATCGAGGAACTGCACATCTTCGAGCGCGAGTATCGCACCCGCCTGAAGACCTTCCTGGAGTCTCAGCTGGACGACCTGAACTCTCGCGAGTCGGCTGCCCCGGCCGACGGCTACAACAACTAATTACGTAGCCAATACGTAGAAAACCACCACGCTCGGCTCCCCAGGAAGGGGAGGCAGAGCGCGGTGGTTTTTGTTATCTTTCCCTGCGACCCAAGCGCATTCTTTGTTTCGGTCAGGGTTGTAGTAGTTGCCTGAGACACTGCTATACTGACACCCATACACGCAATGAGCCGGCCATCACCGGGGAGCGTTTCGGAAGAACAGTCCAGCAATAAATGGGCCCAGTAGAACCGAACGGTTTGGCACCGTTACAAAGCCGTATTAAATAAGCGGGCTATCGCGTGAAACCGCATGGTTCTTGTTCGCAAGAACCGTCGTAAAGCGTGATGCCAAGCGGGGTGGTACCGCGCGAGACTCCTTTTCAGTGTCACCAGTAACAACGCTGAAGGGGCTAGGCACGCGTCCCCGTGGTGAGTATTAATGATGTTCGACCACGGAAGTGACGTAAAAACGGTGTCTAATTCGAACGATGTAAATGCCTCTGCTGAGGCCACTCCGGCAGGCGGCGCGTATCCGCGCACTGCTGACTTTGGTAAGTACACGTCGAGCCCGAAGTTCCCGGAGCTGGAGGAAAAGGTTCTGGAGTACTGGGGTAAGGACAGCACTTTCCAGGCCTCTATTGATCAGCGCGATGGGGCGGACGAATACGTCTTTTATGATGGCCCGCCGTTTGCCAACGGTCTACCGCACTACGGTCACCTGCTGACCGGTTACGTCAAGGACATCGTTCCGCGTTACAAGACCATGCGTGGTTACCAGGTTGGCCGTGTCTTTGGCTGGGACTGCCATGGTCTGCCGGCTGAGCTGGAGGCAGAGAAGCAGCTCGGTATTAAGGACAAGGGCCAGATTGAGGAAATGGGTCTGGCTAACTTCAACAAGTACTGCGCCGAGTCGGTGCTACGGTATGCGGGCGAGTGGAAGGAATATGTCACTCGTCAAGCTCGTTGGGTTGACTTTGACGGCGGATACAAGACCATGGACATGAGTTACATGGAGTCCGTGATCTGGGCCTTCAAGGAGCTCTATAACAAGGGCCTGGTCTACCAGGGGTTCCGCGTGCTGCCGTACTCCTGGGCAGAGCACACCCCGCTATCCAACCAGGAGACCCGCCTGGATGACTCCTACAAGATGCGGCAGGACCCGACCCTGACCGTGACCTTCCCGTTCACCGGCGCCAAGGCCGGCTCTGCAGCGGAGAAGACTCTGGCGGACAACCCGGTGCTCGCTGACACTGCGGCTATCGCTTGGACCACCACGCCGTGGACGCTGCCGTCCAACCTTGGCCTGGCCGTGAACCCGAAGGTCACCTATGCCGTAGTTAAGGTCGGAGGGGATTCCTCCGTGCCGGAGTTTGCAGGTAAGACCTTCCTGCTGGCAGAGGCGCTGATTGGTGCCTATGCCAAGGAATTGGGCAAGGAACACGAGGTCGTGGCTACGTTCGCTGGTGCTGACCTGGAAGGTCTGACCTACCAGCCGATCTTCGAGTACTTCGCAGATCACCCGAACGCCTTCCAGATTATGGTGGCCGACTATGTCACCACCGAGGACGGTACTGGTGTGGTCCATCAGGCACCGGCATTCGGTGAAGACGATATGAACACCTGTAATGAATACGGCATCGATGTCATCATTCCGGTGGACATGGACGGTAAGTTCACTTCCCAGGTGCCGGAGTACCAGGGCAAGTTGGTCTTCGACGCTAACAAGGACATCATCCGTGACCTGAAGGCCGCTGGCCGCGTCGTCCAGCACCGCACCATCGAGC
>NZ_KV836270.1:127573-158439 GCF_001838295.1 Corynebacterium sp. HMSC074C04 | reverse complement strand
CCATCGAGCACTCCTACCCGCACTCCTGGCGTTCGGGCGAGCCGCTAATCTACATGGCACTGCCAAGCTGGTTCGTGTCCGTTACCAAGATCCGCGAGCGCATGGTGGAGCTCAACCACAACGAGATTGAGTGGATGCCGGAGCACGTGCGCGACGGTCAGTTCGGCAAGTGGCTCGAGGGGGCACGTGACTGGAATATCTCCCGTACCCGCTACTGGGGTTCGCCTATTCCGGTGTGGGTTTCCGACAACGACGAGTACCCGCGTGTCGACGTCTACGGTTCCCTCGATGAGCTGGAGGCGGACTTCGGCGTTCGCCCGACCACACTGCACCGCCCGGAGATTGACGAACTGGTGCGCCCGAACCCGGACGACCCGACCGGCAAGTCCATGATGCGCCGCGTCCCGGACGTCCTGGATGTCTGGTTCGACTCCGGTTCCATGCCGTTTGCGCAGTTCCACTACCCGTTCGAGAACAAGGAGTGGTTCGAGTCCCACGCACCGGCCGACTTCATTGTGGAGTACATCGGCCAGTCCCGCGGCTGGTTCTACCTGCTTCACGTCCTGTCGGTTGCACTGTTTGACCGCCCGGCGTTCAAGAAGGTCGTCGCCCACGGCATCGTGCTGGGTGATGACGGCAACAAGATGAGTAAGTCCAAGCGCAACTACCCGGATGTCAACGAGGTCTTCGACCGCGACGGCTCCGACGCCATGCGCTGGTTCCTCATGTCCAGCCCGATTCTGCGCGGTGGCAATCTGATCGTCACCGAGCAGGGTATTCGCGAGGGCGTGCGCCAGGCGCTTCTGCCAATGTGGAACGCATACTCGTTCCTGCAGCTCTACGCCTCCAAGCCGGCCGAGTGGTCGGTGGACTCCGACAACATCCTGGACAAGTACATCCTGGCCAAGCTTGCAGCAACTGTCCGTGCTGTCACTGAGTGCCTGGACAACACCGACATTGCTGCTGCCACCGATGAGGTCCGTCAGTTCTGTGACGCACTGACCAACTGGTACGTGCGCCGCTCCCGCGACCGCTTCTGGGCCGGCGATGTCAAGCACCCAGAGGCATTCAACACCCTATACACGGTGCTGGAGGTTCTCACCCGCGTGGCTGCTCCGCTGCTGCCGATGGCCACCGAGGTCATCTGGCGCTCGCTCACTGGCGGCCGCTCGGTGCACCTGGAGGATTGGCCGGACGTCGACAAGCTGCCGACCGATGACGAACTCGTTGAGTCCATGGACATTGTCCGCAATGTCTGCTCGGCAACATCGCGCATCCGCAAGGCCAACCAGCTGCGAAACCGCCTGCCGCTGAAGAAGCTAACCCTGGCATTCCCGGATGCCGAACGTCTGCGTGATTACGCCGACATCGTTTCCTCCGAGGTCAACGTCGACAAGGTGGAGTTCACCTCCGACGTGGACTCGGTGGGACGTTTCGAGGTCTCCGTCAACGCTCGCGTGGCCGGTCCACGCCTGGGCAAGGACGTTCAGAAGGTCATTAAGGCTGTGAAGTCCGGCAACTACGAGGTTGTCGACGGCGCCGTTGTCGCCGATGGTATTCCGCTGCAGGAGGGCGAGTACACCCGCAATCTGGTCGCGATCTCGCCGGATTCCACCGCTGAGGTCGACGGCGTCAATGGCCTGGTCGTGCTTGACACCGAGCTCGACGAGGACCTGGAGTCCCGTGGCTGGGCTGCTGACCGTATCCGCGGTCTCCAGGACGCCCGCAAGAACGCTGGCCTCGAGGTCACCGACCGTATCTCGGTGAAGCTGCAGGTCCCGTCCGAGCGTGAAGAGTGGGCAAACCGCCACGCTGACCTCATCGCCCGGGAAGTTCTTGCCACCGCTTTCGAAGTCGTCGCTGGCGGAGAGCCACTGAGCTACGACGTGGCGGACGGCTGCTCGGCGGATATTGCCAAGCAGTAGGGGAGAGTAATCTCAATGCCGACTTCCGGGCGGTGGGTCCTGCACATCGACATGGACGCGTTCTTCGCGTCCGTCGAGCAGCTCACCCGCCCGACTCTGCGCGGGCGGCCAGTTCTCGTCGGCGGACTGGGTGGTCGAGGTGTGGTCGCCGGTGCCTCCTATGAGGCCCGCGCGTACGGCGCGCACTCGGCTATGCCGATGGCCCGCGCACGTCGTCTCATGCCACCGACCGCAGTGACGGTCAGCGCGCGCAAGGGCATCTACGGGCCAGTGTCGCGCCGCGTGTTCTCTGTAATCCGTGAGCGCGTGCCCGTGGTCGAGCAGCTCAGTGTCGACGAGGCTTTCATGGAACCCGAAGAGCTTCAGGGAGCCTCGAAGGAGCAGGTCATTGCCTGGGCGGAGCAACTGCGGGCAGATATTCGGCGGGAGACCGGCTTGGCCTCGTCGATAGGCGCGGGCGCGGGCAAGCAGTTCGCAAAAATTGCGTCAGGCCTGGCGAAACCCGATGGCGTGTACGTGCTGGACCCCGCACGCAATCACGAGCTACTACACCCATTGCCGGTAGAGAAGCTCTGGGGCATTGGCCCTGTCACCGCTGCAAAACTGCACACACTGGGCGTGGAGACTATCGGTGATTTCGCCGCCATGTCCCAGCGCGATGTCGAGGTTTCGCTGACATCCAAAACCGGTGTGATGCTGTGGCAGCTGGCGCAGGGGACAGACGATCGGCCGGTTAAGGAACGCGATGTCGCCAAGTCTGTATCGGCGGAGTACACCTATCCCGAGGATCTGGAGTCGCAGGCCCAACTCCACGCCGCCATCGATCGCGCAGGTGAGTCCGCTTTTCGACGGCTCAAAAAAGATGGCCGTGGTGCCCGCACCATCACTTGCAAGGTGCGTCTGTCCGACTTGAGCATCCATACCCGATCTGAGACGCTCGCCTACGCCACACAGGACTTCGACACCCTCATGGCTGTCGCTCACCGAATCGCGTTCACACCCGCGGAGGTCGGCCCAGTGCGACTGGTGGGCGTCGGTTTCTCCGGGCTGGATTCACACATACAAGAAGTCCTGTTTCCTGAGCTCGACCGTGCTATCACCGTCGAAGATCGAGTGCCGGCACCTACGCTTTCCGACGCTCCCGCCGGCCTGGTCGAGCTATCTGGAACCGGTGCGTTGCCGACCGTTCGGCTTTCCGACTCCAAGTGGGCACCTACCTCGGATGTGCACCACAGTGAGTATGGACATGGTTGGGTACAGGGGTCGGGGCACGGGATTGTGACTGTCCGTTTTGAAAGCCGCACCAGTGGCCCCGGGCGCATGATCACGCTGAAGGAGGACGACCCGGAGCTGCGCCCGTGCTCTGCGGTGTGCAGTTTGGACTGGCCAGAGTGGCTGGCTTCCGACGAAGAAGCAGCTCTTGACTTGCCGCAACCTGAGCGTGAAAGTGAAGATGAGGTTGGCCCCGATGCGGATGCTTGATGCGGCTGCCTGATGTCGCCGTTATCCTCGGTGCCGTTCGCGCCTCCCTGTTTATGCGCTGACCGTAAACTGGGCCACTATGACTACCGAATCCCGCATTGCAGAGCTCGAGGCAGCTCGCCGCGCCTCGTTGCGCAACACCGATCGAGATCCGAATCCGACGACCACACTTCCCGACGACGGTCTGGATAACCGCCAGCGCATGCTGAACAGTCAGTGGTATATCGCCGATCATCCGGAATCGCAGGCTCTGAACGCGCGAATTGGCCAGGTGGCCGCGGAATTTGACGTCGCATTCCGGGAAGACCAGCAGGCAGCACAGCAAGTGCTAGCACCGGCACTGGGGTCTTTCGGAGAGGACAGCACCGTCCGCCCGCCGATCTACCTGGACTACGGCGATAACATCCACATCGGCGACAACGTTTTCATCAACTTTGGGCTCACCGCACTTGACGTGGTGAAGGTGACAATCTGCGACTACGCGCAGCTCGGGCCCAATGTGCAGCTGCTTCCACCAGTACACCCACTGGGAGCTGAGGCCCGCGCCGCTTATCTAGAGTCCGGTGATGAAATCATCATCGGGCGCAATGCTTGGATCGGTGGTGGAGCCATCATCCTGGGCGGTGTTTATGTCGGCGACGATTCCGTGGTCGCCGCGGGTGCGGTGGTGACTAAGGACGTTCCCGCGGGCGTAGTCGTGGCTGGAAATCCGGCGAAAATCATCCGCATCATCGAGGCGTGAATTAGAACAGCGTCTGCGGGTGCACATTCGCAGCCAGCGCGGCAGCGAGAATGATGCGCGCCTGCGGTGCATGCACGCAACCAGCGCTAATCACACCGTGCCGAGCCAGCGTCGCACCGCCACCGGCACCACCGTAGGCGGCGTGGACATCACCACGCGGGACGCGCGTTGCCATCACGACGGTCACATCAGCGGCAATGGCCCGGTCAATGGCGGCGGCAAACTCATCGGAGACATTGCCCGATCCCAGGCCTTCTACGACAATGCCGCGTGCACCGGCGGCGACGGCCGAATTCAGCTGTGATCCATCTGCACCTAAGTAGGCAGGGATAATCTCTACCTTCGAGCCCGCCAAGGCGGTCAGAGGCAGCGGATCTGGACGAACCGGCTCCTCCGGGGCATTAGTGGCAAAAGCTAAAGGATCGGTCGTGTGCCACTTTGTCGCACCTCGCACCGGCAAGACTGCGTGGCCAAAGACAATAAGAACGCCAATTCCCTGCGCAGAGGCATCGGAAGCAATGGTCACGGCCTCAAAGAGGTTCCCCGGTCCGTCGGTTTCGGGATGATCATAGGGAAGCTGTGCACCAGTAAAGACAACCGGACGCGAGTCAGCATGGAAAATATCGGCAGCCATGGCCGTTTCTTCCATCGTGTCCGTGCCATGAGTTACGACGACACCGTCCACGGAGTCGTCGTCAAGCACTTCGTGAATAGCGGCGAGAATACGGTCAACATCGGTGAACGCGAGATTCGACGAGTCCAGCATCCCGAGCTCACGAACCTCCAGCTCTAACATGCCCTCTGGATAACGCTGCGCGACCGCCGCAACGAGCTCCGCGCCCGAGATGGTCGGGGTTAGCGCACCGCTGCGATCCGTGGTGCAGGCGATGGTGCCGCCGGTGGTGATGACAACGATTCGGCGAGGGGAGGCCGGGATAGACGAGGCCGAGCTAGCCGGGGAATGATCCTGAGTCGACATGTCCACCATCTTACCCAGGCGGTGTTTTGGCCTTGTGTAGGATTATGGAAGGCGTGAAGCCAGCGAATCTTCATGCAGATTTTATTGGAGTAGTGCACATATGAAAGTCCCCTGCAACCAGCGCGTTAGCGGAATGCGTTGGCGCACAGCGCGTGGTGTGACAGTAGCGGCGATGGTCTCGGTCAGCGCACTTGGGCTCGCTGCCTGCGGTGGTGGCAATACTGCAGCGCCGACGACTGAATCGAAGACATCCAGCTCGGCGGAACCCGTCATCATGCTGCCGACGCGTGCAGAGCTTAACGACGTTCTCGCACGCCTCATCAACCCCGATCTACCTATCGAGGAAAAGGCTCTGACCATCGAGGACGGCGATACTGCCGGCGATTTCTTCGACATTGTCACCCACAGTGCCAATGAGCAGGAAATCAGCTTTGATGTCATTGACCCGGTCACGCCTGGATTTACTACTAAGCAGGCCGTAGCCGGTGTCAATATCCTCCGTCCGGAGGAAGATCCGATGCTCGTGGAGCAGGTGGACTTTATCCACCGGGATGGTCGTTGGATGCTGAGCAAGGAATGGGCCTGCAACCTGGCATCGACACTTGATCCGGAGCACAAGCCTGGGTTCTGCCTCGCGCCCGGCGAGACTCCTCCGCCGCCACCTGAGCCAGAAGAGGAAGAAACCCCGGTTGAAGAGGCTCCGGTTGAGGAGGCCCCAGCTCCGGTCGAGGAGCCAGCTCCGGCTGCGGAGCCCGAAGCGCCGGTCGAGGAAGTGCCGCCTCCGCCGCCTCCCGCGCCTGAACCACCGGCTGAAGAGGCTCCGCCTCCGCCACCGCCGCCGGCTGAGGATGCACCGCCTCCACCGCCTCCGGCTTAGGTGCCGTCGGGCCAGGCGTTACGGCCTAGTCCGGTCGGGTGCACTGGCCACACAAAAGAAAGTGTCTAGGTTTATGACAGTTCCGCCCATTTTTTGGGCAGAAAAGTGACATAAACCTAGACACTTTCTCGTCTTCTAACCTTGCGGTGGTACGAGCTAATCTTCTGGGCTACTTCCTCGAGCCGTCGCCGTCCTTAAACTCCAGCCCGCGATGCGTCTGCTGAGTGATGCGCACATCGGAGTTGCCGTCGCCGTAGGTCACGGAGGTAACAAAATCGATGTTGCCCTTCACCGGAAGGGGCTTGGTCAGGTCGATGGTGACGCGGTCGGCAAGCATGTCAGTCGTGGCCTCGACAACCTTCAGTGCACCCTCGCCGCCAGTGTCCAACTCCGTAACGGTCGGCACCTGCTTGACATCGACCTTCAAATTAACAATGTCTCCCGCACGGCTGAGCAGGGTATAGGTCACCTTCTGCGTCATCTTGGTCTGGCCTTCGACCTCGCTTTCGACCGTCCAGGTCGCATCCTTTCCGATGTCCTCGGAGGGGAAGACGATAGGTACGGAATGCAGCTGCTGCAGCGCCATCTCCACACCAGCGCGAGCGGTGTCGGTGGCCTTCTCCGGCGCTCCCAGCTTGAGTTCCTTGACCTCACCTGTGGCCGTTGTTGACGAATCAGAGATAAATCCCTGCGCGGTAGCGATATCCTCATTCAGCTCATCGTTGGAGCCGTGGGGTTTACCCACCTCTGACGTCACCGCACGAGTATCGTTATCACTGGTAACAGTGCTGGTCAGGGGGATTTCCAGGCGGGTGTCTGGGAAAGTCTGGTCGCTATCGGCGTTTCCGCCACGCTGTGCGAAGCCCTGTGTCACCGCCGCGGTCGACTCCTGCTTTGCACCGTCGTCCTTCCAGCGCACACTCGCCAGCTCACCGCTGCCAGCACTGGTCAATTCGATCTTGGGTTGTGCAACGTCCACGGGTTGTGTTTCCACCGAGCTTTCCGACGAGCACGCGGCCAGTGACACCACAGTAGTAGCGGCAACAACTGCGGTGCCGACCCTTGCCAGCAGGCCACGCTTGGTGTGACCAGCTCGGTCGCTGTGGCTAGGTCGACGGAACCACGAGGGGGTTGTGTCTCCTGTGCGTCGTAAAGCGGAGGAGGCCGGAACAAACTGAGATTGGAAACGTCGAGTCACACCGGTTAGCGTACCGGTTTCTTGGCGGATAGGAACCACCCGGGCGGTGTCAGTTGGCTGAATATGGGTTTGTTAGGCCATTATGGGACAGTGACTAAGAAGGAAACGAGGACATATTTCCCGCGGCGGGGGATTCTCGCCGCGGTTATTGTGTCAGTTGCGATTATTGATCAGCTGACCAAGATTATCGCTTTGAAGACTCTCGATGGCCGTCCTGCGGTGCAGGTGCTTGGCGATCTCTTCGAGTTGCGGCTCGTTTTTAACCCCGGTGCAGCCTTCTCCTTTGGCACGAACGCCACCTGGGTTTTTACCACGTTGCAGCTGGTTTACATCCTGGCTGTGATGTGCTGTTCCCATTGGCTGCGCAGTCCTATATCGGCGACTGCGGCGGGGCTTATTGCTGGTGGCGCGCTGGGCAACCTCATCGATAGGCTATTTCGGGAGCCCGGTTTCTATGTCGGCCACGTTGTCGATTTCCTGTCGGTGAAGGGTTTTGCCGTATTTAATATCGCGGACTCCGCGATTACTGTGGGCGTTATTATCCTCGTTATCTGGATGGTTTTTTCCAAGGAGCCGGATCTCTTCGCTGATCAGATTGCAGCGGAGAAGAAATCTGCTCAGAAGAATCAGAAGCAGTTGGCGGAGGGAGGACAGCAGTGAACGACAATGCACTAAATAGCGGTGCAGCACTCGGGGGAGCGCACCAGCCCGACCGAGAAACCCGGCAGATGCCCGTTCCACCGGGCTTAGCCGGAATGCGGGTAGATGCCGGTGTGGCTAAGTTGCTGGGGCTCTCGCGCACAGCGGTGGCTGATTTGGCAGCGGCTGGGGACATCACGGTTGATGGTGTGAGCGTTGGCAAGTCTGACCGCTTGGAAGAAAACGCTTTCCTCTCCGTGTTGTTACCGCCGGTGGAAAAGCCATTGGTTCCCAAAGAGGAACTCGTCGAGGGCATGGACGTGCTCTACCACGACTCCGATTTGGTAGCTGTTCACAAGCCTGTTGGCGTGGCTGCGCATCCGTCGGTCGGTTGGGAAGGTCCAACGGTTATCGGCGGGCTGGCGGCTGCTGGTTTCCGCATTTCTACCTCCGGTCCGCCCGAGCGAAAAGGTATCGTGCATCGCTTGGATGTTGGCACCTCTGGCGTGATGGTTGTCGCCTGCTCAGAGCGGGGCTACTCCGTGCTCAAGCGGGCGTTCAAAAACCGTGAGGTGTCGAAGACCTATCACGCTCTGGTTCAGGGGCATCCGGATCCGCTGTCGGGGACAATTGATGCTCCGATTGGCCGTCATCCTTCGGCGGGGTGGCGCTTTGCCGTCCGTCAGGATGGCAAAAATGCTGTGACGCACTACGAAACGCTTGAGGCCTTCGCCCCAGCAACGCTGTTGAAGGTGAATCTAGAAACTGGGCGCACGCACCAGATTCGTGTGCACTTCTCTGCGCTGAATCACCCATGTTGTGGCGATCCCATGTACGGTTCCGATCCGGCATTGGCCCAGCGGCTTGGGCTCAACCGCCAGTGGCTTCATGCTGTTTCGCTTGGTTTCCACCATCCGGCAGATGGTCGCTGGATGGAAATCGAATGTCCATACCCAGATGATTTGAACCACGCATTGGAAGTTTTGAGGCAGGGCGCATGACGCAGACTCCATTGGGATCCAAGAATCGAGCGCGCCCCGAAACTCGTGCGAAAAGCACCGGTGACGGCAGTATTTCGCCAGTGATGGCACTAATCTCAGGTTTCTGTGTTGTTGTATTGGTGATTGTTTTAGCAGTCGCTTCGACATCCGATCGCGTGAGCAAGCCGCAGAATATCAACGGCGATGCGCTCGGTCCAGACCCGTGGGAAGCAACCGAGCAGTACGTAGAGCGTGCCGACGAGTCCCTCGAGAATATGAAGAAGGAAGACTACCAGCTAAAGAACGGCCAGCCAGTCGTGGAGGACCCGAAGTTCTGGGCGATGGTGACTTTTGACCGGCTGCTCGATGCGCAAGAAGCGGCACAGGTCTATGAAAAAGAGCCCTCTCTGCGAGTATCGACTGCAATCATCGGTGGCGTGAGTACCCGGTATTTGCCGCAGCCGAGCAAAACGGCGAGTGAAGAAAAGCTGCTGCAAGATCAACTGGAGTCAGCGGCTGCCTACGCAGACGTCGCGATTGACGACGAACGGCTCGGCTTCAACGGTTTACTGGTCTATGGAGACGCTGAGGCGTTGATGAATGTCAAGAAACTGCCTGCTGTTAAAGCAGTCGAGGCGCTGCCATCAGATGCGGCACGCGGCCGTTTTGGTATCCGACCGGTGCTGAGTTCCGGTTTCACGGATAAAGATCCGCTTTTTGCGCCGGGGCTGAGCCAGAACTAATAGAAGCCAGAACTAAGTGCCCAAATCCAAAAGACTAGGGTGAAGCGGCTAGAACTCTGCCGTCAGTACGCCGCCAGTACGCAGTCAGTTTCAACGAGAACGAAAAGGAGTCAGTCAACAGTGATTCAGGCATTCGGTGCGTACCTTTTGTGGGCGCTGTTTCCGCTCTACTTTCCGCTGCTGGAGCCGGCGGGGGCCGTGGAGATTTTGGCGCATCGATTCGTCTGGACGCTTGTCTTTATGGCCATTGCCCTCAGCTTCATGCGCGCATGGCCAGAGCTGAAGGCCGCGAGCGCCAAGACGTGGGGCACTATTTTTATTGCCGCACTGTTGATCTCCGTCAACTGGGGCGTGTACGTCTACCTGGTCAACAATGGGCAGGTGGCGGAGGCCGCACTCGGCTACTTCATTAACCCGCTGGTCAGCGTTTTGTTGGCGATGATTTTCTTCCGTGAAAGCATCTCGCGGTTGCAGCTCGGCAGTGTCATCTTGGCAACCATTGCGGTCATTGTTCTCACTATCGGTGTGGGACATCCGCCGTTGGGTGCGCTGGCGCTGGCGTTCAGTTTCGGTTTTTACGGACTAATGAAGAAGCGGGTATCGCTTTCCTCGGCAGCGTCGCTGACGGCCGAGTCCGCTGTAATCACACCGATCGCGCTGGCCTACATCTTCTGGTTGAGCTCCAACGGGCAGAGCACCTTTACCTCCGAAGGAACCGGCCACACGCTGCTCATGATGAGCGCCGGTGTTGCTACCGCCATTCCGTTGCTGCTCTTCGGCGAAGGTGCCAAGCGCCTGCCACTAGCCACCTTGGGCCTGATGCAGTACATCACGCCGGTTCTCCAGATCACTTTGGCAGTCACCGTGCTCGGCGAGGAGCTCGAGCTGGAGCGCTGGATTGGCTTCTTCATCATCTGGGGTGCCGTCGCGCTGTTCATCTGCGACCTCATCCTGAAGATGCGCCGTCAGCGTCGGGTACGCCGGGAACTCCGCAAGGCTGGCATTGAACCGGCCACGGTTCCCGACGATGCCGCCGACCAGACGGATGGGGCGGTTACCCGGGACGTCGTAAAGCCTGGAGATAACTAGCAGAAAAGGTCGCGTAGGTGCTCGTTGAGGAAGATTCCCTGCGGGTCGACCTTTTCGCGTAACGCCTGGACCTCGCCGAACAGCGGGTAGCGCTGCGAAAAATCCTCCGCGCGGAGCGTGTGCAATTTGCCCCAGTGCGGGCGACCTTCGTGGGCCTTGAAAATCGGCTCAATGAGGTTGAAGTACTCTCGGTAGTTTTCCTTCCAGTAGCGGTGGATGGCGATGTAGGCACTGTCGCGGCCGTACGCAGTTGACAGGGCCACATCATCGGCTTTTGCGGAGCGCACCTCGATGGGGAAGGAGATTTTCATCCTCTTGCGGGCAATCGCGTCGCGGATTTCTCCGAGGACATCGGAAGCGGCCTCGAGCGGGACGGAGTACTCCATCTCGGAGAAACGAACGCGGCGCGGCGAGACAAAGACCTTGTGCGCCTCGTTGGAGTAGCGGCGCTCGGGCACTGTGTTGGTGGCAATCCGGTTGATGGTATCGGTCGTAGCGGGAATGGCTTTGGCAATCTCGCAGCACGCCAAGAGTCCCATGTTGTTGACGACTTCGTCGTTAAGATACGTGCGCGCGCTGCCCAGGCGCTGCTTCAGGCTATTGCGGCTCGGGCGGCGGTGGCGCTGCGGTTCAATCCGAGTATTGTGCTTGACCAGCGTCTCGCGCTGTCCCGGGAACCAGAAAAACTCCAGGTGGTCAGCTTCTTTGCAACGCTCAGTGAAACTCTTGCGCAGGGAATCAAACTCTTCGCGGTGTTCGTCGGCGTGCAGATCAAACGCTGGTACGACGGACATCGTGACCTCCGTAAGCACGCCGAAGACACCCAGCCCCAGCCGTCCGAGGCGGTAGAGCTCGCCGTCGATTCCCTCAGCGTCCGGATGGCAGTGCCTGACGACGCCATCCGCGGTGACAATCTTGAATCCCTTAACGGTGCCTGCGAAGCCGGTGAACCCAAGCCCGGTGCCGTGCGTGCCAGTAGAGATAGCGCCGGCCAGCGACTGCGGATCGACATCGCCCTGGTTGGGAAGGGCCCAACCGAGTGGGCGCAGAATACCTGGAGTATCGCGCAGACGAGTGCCGGCACGCAGGGTGGCGGTCTGGTTGGCGGCGTCGAGTTCGACCAGACCAGAGCAGCGGTCGAGTTGAACGCGGTGCCCATCGGTGGTGGCCACGGAAGTAAAAGAATGACCGGCCCCCAGCGGGCGCACCGTAGTTCCTTCGGTCTTCGCTGCCTTAATTACCGAGATGACGCCCTCGTCATCGTGCGGCTGATGCATATAGGACGGGGTGCACGACTGAGTGTGAGCCCAATTGTTCCAATGAGACTTGGCAGCAGCTTTTGCCTGCGCACGCCGACGTACGCGTGGTACGCGGGACTCAACTGTAGAGACTGTGAAGCGGGCGTTGTTGCGTGAATTGCTCATGTGAAGATCAATCCCTTTCCTCGGTACGTGGGCCAGTGGGCGATGATGGCGCCATCTCGAACTGCAATGACTTCTTGTGTGTGCTCGGCTATTTCGCCGGCCTTGGCGTGGCGGAACCACACGGGATCTCCCAGCGAAATTGCATCGGCGGTCTTGCCGAGCAACGGAGTCTGCACCTCACCGGGGCCTTCCTCTGCCGCGTAGCGCAGGCCAGTGGGGTACCAGGGGGTTGGCAACCGATCATCTCCCGCCGGCCCAGAGGCAATTCGACCACCGCCGGACACCGTGATCACGCCTTTCTTAGGGCGTCGCGTCGCCGGCAACACAAACCAGGACGCCGGGCGCAGATTGAATGCGCGATATTTATCGAACAGTGTTGGTGCCAGGAATCCCGACCCCGCCGCTGCCTCGGTTACTGCGGCTTCGGCGCACGTCGACTCCAACGACCCCGTACCACCGCCGTTGACAAACTCCAGGGGTCCCGCCACTTTCTCGACTGCAGCGACAACCTTCGCGCGGCGCTTTGCCAACTCCTTCTTTGAGACGGCCTGCATCATTCGAATTGCTCGTGCACGCAGGGAGTTTCCGGCATCGCCCACTCCGGCAATGTGCCCCTCATACATCATGATTCCCGCCAGCTGTAGCTCCGGACGGGCAATGATCTGCTTGGCAAACGCCGCTGCCTGCTTCGGCGAGAACAAGCTGGAGCGCAGTGTACCGATATGCACGCCGGGCAGAGGGCGAAAGGACGCATCGACGTCCATGCACACGCGGATTGGCGCATTTTCGCTTGCCGACGGCGCCAGCGCCTCCAGATGTTCGGGACGGTCAACCATTACGCAGATGGCGGCGCGCGCTGCATCATCGTCGGCAAGCTCTGAGATAGCGCGGGCGTCAAGTGTTGGGTAGGCGACGACGATGTCGTCGCTAATTCCTTCTCGGAATAGGTACAGCGCCTCTGCCAGCGAATATGCAAGCACGCCCTGGAAACCGGGGAAGGCCAGGACGTGCGAAATAAGCTGTGGAATGCGAATCGATTTCGAGGCCACGCGGATAGGCATACCGTTTGCGCGGCGGAGCATATCGCGGGCATTGGCTTCGACCGCCGCGAGGTCGACGACGACTGCAGGAAAGGAAGTGCAGTTAAGCAGCGTGTCGGTAGCTAGTGGCGGGCGGGCTGTCTGGGGCATCTGCGGCGGCAGCGCCTCAGGCAGGTGAGACATCGATGTCGGAGCCGGGCGGGATGTGCCCGAGGACTCCGGGGCAGAAGCTCGAGAAAGTTTCATGCCCTAAAACGTAATCATTGGAAACCTGTACTGTCTTTGATTTTGAAAAGAAAGTCAGAATTTCCCAGGTCTGTGCTTTTTAGACCAGCCAGCTGTAGCGGGCTGCATCCATGTTGGAGGTGATGACATCGCCATCGACGAGGTAGCCGGCAGCAACGGGGCGGCGGTCGATGGTTGCAAGAACCTCGTCAAGCTCGGGCTTGGGGAAGTAGGTGAAGTGGCCATCGGAAAGTGGTGCGAACACTGTATTGCTCCTTTGGTTCTTTGCTCGAGGGCAGTGCGTTTTTCTATGGCTGCGAGGGAATATGAGGACTTCCTCACGAACCGTGGTGTTGAGTATTGTCAACTGGTTTTGAAAAGTAAAGGATAGGAAGGGGTGATGTTAAACACATCTTTAGCCATACAAATATCGAGATAAAGGCGTCAATAGCACTAACGCAGGCTGTCAATATGTTGACGAATCGCTGGCGTAGCGGGGTGCCCCTGTTTCGCGAGCATGCCATCTTTCATCACGATGACCCAGTCGGCCATGTTTTCTACATCGGTGGCATTGTGTGTGATGAGTACGACGGTTCGGGTGCCAATGCCATCAGTGATGAGTCGCTGCCAAGACTGTCGGCTAATCGAATCTAACGGCGCAAAAGGCTCGTCGAGTACCAAAACTTCTGGCCGCACCGCCAGAGCACGTGCAAGGGTAGCTTGGGCATTCTGCCCGCCGGACAGCGATGGTACCGGGGTGTTGGAAATAGACTCCAGACCGGCTGCCACCAGAATTTCCTGGGCGCAATCGTGAATAGCAGTGGCTGATTTGGGCACGGAATTCGACTTAGAAAGTAGCGCCATGGCAACTGCTTCCAGCGGGGTCGTCGTAGGAGGAAGTGATTGTTCCTGCGGAACTATCACGACACCACGCTGTCGAAGTGGTAAATCCGAAAGCTCCGTCGTACCCGCATAAACATCAGCGCCTTCCAATGCTCCGGCAATGAGGCCGGCAAGAGTCGACTTTCCGCACCCATTCGGACCAATGACAGCCGTTACTTTCCCCGCGGGGAACTGGTAAGTCTGGTTCTGCCACCGCACCTCGAGATCCTCCGGGCAGCGTGAAGGCAGACAAAGGTGATTTAGGCGCTGGCGGGCCATCGGTTCCAGCCGCACGGGCTTGGGCACAGGGCGACGTCTTAGAGCATAGGGTAATAGCGCGATGACGAGGAAGATCAGCGAAATACCAATCAATAATGCGGCGAGCACAAAAGCGCGATCAGGATGAAGCTCCCGCTCCAAATAGATGCTTGAAGTCAGCGTGCGGGTGATGCCTGGGTAGGTGCCTGCGAACGTGACGGTGGTGCCGAACTCGCCAAGCGAACGAGCAAACGACAGCGCAGCTGCGGACAGGATTCCAGGAGTAATGGTAGGCAGAATGATGCGGCGAAAAATTGTGGTCGTCGGAATGCCGAGGCTCTCCGCGGAAATCAGAACTGATTGTTTGAGACTGCCCAGGGACGTATCAATCGCAATGGCAGCGTAGGGGAGAATGACAAAAACGTGAGCAATCACGACCGCCGGAAATGTAAATGGCAGCGGAAGATTTAGGGCTCGCGTGGCGCTGGTGAGCGCAAGACCTGCGACAACCGGAGGCAGCGCCAGTGGTAGAAAAACCAGGAGACGGACAATCCATTGCCCCTTCGGAATGGCATGAATGACCGCGCCAAGTGGAACCGCCAGGATGACCGCAATGAGAGTCGCCTGCATGCCCGCCCACAGGGAAATCTTCAGTGCGTCGATGGTTTCCGGCTCAGTGAGAATGCTGGCGAACTGAGACCACGGCACCTCGGAGAGCAGTGCGGCGACGGGAAACAGCAGAAATACCGGGCACAGCAGTGCAATGAGCCAGACGACGGCTGGCAGCGGGCGAGACGATGGGCGGAAAGAAGTGGGCATAATGACGAAAATCGACTACTGAGTCGCGGAGTCCTCCGTTGCTTCTGTGGCTGGCGTGAAACCGTGGCGTGACCACAGCTGCGCAGACTCGGCGGAGGCGAGATACTTCACCAGTGCCAGAGCGCTTTCTTTTGTGTCACTGTTTTTTACAACAGCAGCCATGATTTCGTTGGCGTGGCTGTCCGCACCCGGGATGTCAAAGACATCGACAGAATCCACGAGAGCCTGTGCGTCGGTGCGATATACCCAACCGGCATCCGCAACGCCAGACAGCACTTTACCTGCGACATCGCTGACAGAATTCTCACGGCTAACCGGAGTGAAATCTAGCCCAAGAGAGGAAATGAGCTCCTCGGCGACTTTCCCACAGGGAACCTTGTGATCACAGGTGACAACCTTCGCTGTGGACAGAGACGCATCCGCTCCGGTGACGTGGGCAGGATTTCCCTTCGGCACGATGAGCACCATCGAGTTAGTGGCAACTTTGGCAGGATTGCTCACGACACCGCGTTCGACGGCCTCGTCCATGGTTGCGCGGTCAGCAGTGATGAGTACATCGCCGGGAGCACCATCTTCCAACTGCTGAAGCAGAGAGCCGGAACCGCCGTTGATGAACGCCAAGTGAGTATCAACGTTCGCCGATTGCGGCAGGTCAGCATTGAGAACTCGAGTGGATGCGGCTCCGAAGACCGTTAGTGTCTCTTTTCCGGAAGCCTGCGATGAGCTCGTCTCTGGTGCACAGGCCGCGCTAGTGACCAATATGGTGGCGGCGGCTGCCAGAACTTTCCTCGAGCTCATCACACAGACTTTCTTAATCAGGCCATCAGCCGCGAATTAGCGACTGTGGCGATCCAACTGCTCCGCGTGGGAACGGATTGGTTCCCAGGCTACCTCTCGGCGCGCCGGGCGAGTGCGGACATCGCGAGAACGGTAGACCACATAGGGGCGGTTAGTGTAGCCAATAGGTGCAGAGAATGCGTGGACCAGGCGAGTAAACGGCCACACGGCGATGATGGTGAAGCCAGCCAGGACGTGCAGCTTAAACTGCCATGGCACATCGGCCATCAGCTCAGGCTGGGCATTGAAAATCATGATTCCACGCAGCCACGGCGAAATAGTTTCGCGGTAGTCGTAGCCATGCGGACCGCCGAATACCTGCAGCGACACCGTCGCGATAGTGCCCGACAGAATTGCCAGGGCCAGCAGCAAATACATCACCTTGTCGGACGTGGACGTCGCCAAGAAAACCGTGCGGTTGACAACACGTCGGTAGATGAGCCCCGCTAGTCCCAACACCACGGCGACTGCGGCAATCGTGCCGGGGATCGTAGCAATCAGGTGGTAGAAACCATCCGAGATGCCCATGGCGCGAGTCCACGATTTCGGAATTGCCAAGCCCATCAGGTGTCCAATGATGACGAACATCATGCCCCAGTGGAACAACGGCGAAGACAGCCGCAGCATCTTTGATTCATAAATCTGCGATGAGTGGCTGGTCCAGCCGAATTGGTCTGTGCGCCAACGCCAGATGATGCCGATGACGAACGCGCTGACGGCCAGCCATGGAAAGGCTGTCCAGAGGAACAGCTCGAAGTTATTCATGACTTAAATCCTTTAAGTTTCTTGCATGCCGACGTGCGGCAGCGGAGTCCCAAGACCAACGAGTTCAGCCGGGGGACCAGTGCGGATGAGATTGATGTAGGCGTCGATAGTTTCCTGATCGATTTCTGGCAATGACATGCACAGCGCTGTCACGACGTGCGCGTACATGGGGGCGATATCATTCAGCGCAGTTCGCAGAACCTCCAGACCGTCTCGATGGGAAGCGAGCATCTCTGTCACGATGCGGTGACCAACGTCGTCGGCAAGCGCGCCGGCCTCCAGCACCACGCAGAGGTGGTCTGGAAGCTCTTCGCGCTCCTGCTCAAAGCCCAGTGCAGCCAGCTGCTCCTTGAAAGCAAGGAGAGCTACACCGCGCTGACGTGTATCGCCGACGGAGTAGTACGACAGGTTCATCGAGCACCGACGGCGCTGATCGAAGGTCTCCACATAGTGAGCCTGCAGTTTTTGAAGCGGCATCGCGGCAGCTTCCGTCAAAAATGCACTGAGCTCGTCGCCGACCTCTGCCGGAAGCGCAGATAGCTCCCGTGCGACCGCCTCCCACCGCTGTTCAGCATTCTCATGTGGGTAGTCCAACAGCAGTGAGCATGCCATATACAGCAGTTGGCGCTGCTGGTTGGTAAGCGACACCGACTCTACGAACTGCTCAGGGATACGTCCGAGAAAATTACGTTTGGCCATGATCTATCCGTTCGGCTTCTTAAACATGGCCTGCGGCCCCTCATTGCCCCACGACACCAGAGAAACCTTGCGTGTATCGCCCCTGCCCGTGCCGCAACCGGAACCACATGCCTCCGGTGCACCTTCTCCCGGACCCAAATCGCGGAACTGATTCATCAGCTTCTCCGGGGTGCTGTCGCCGAATGGATCGAGCGACGTAATACCGCGCGGCGTCTCTGGCGAGGTCGTCGGAATGACATAGCGGTCGTCGTACTTGGCGATTGCGAGCAGGTGGTACATGTTGTACAGATCCTCACCTGTCATGCCGACGGCCTGCGCAATCTCCTCCTGCGGTTCTCGTCCGAGGTTGATGTCTCGCATGTAGCTGCGCATCGCCGCTAGACGACGCAACGAGAGTTCCACCGGTCGAGTATCACCAGCCGTGAAGATTCCCGCCAGGTATTCCAGCGGAATTCGCATATTGGCCAAGGTGGTCAGCAGCACCTTGTGGTCCTCGCCATCGATGCCGGATGCAGTAATCGAGTCGACAATGGGGGACAGGGGAGGGACGTACCAGACCATTGGCAGAGTGCGGTACTCCGGGTGCAGCGGCAGTGCCAGACCGTAGGTAAAGATCAGGTCATAAATCGGCGACTCCTGCGCGGCTGCAATCCACGATGCTGGGATTTCCTGCTTGTGAGCAGCCTCGATAACTTCTGGATCGTGTGGGTCGAGCAGCAGACTGCGCTGTGCTTCATACAGATCCTGTGGATCTTCCACTGATGCGGCTTCAGCCACGCGGTCAGCGTCGTAGAAGATGACGCCGAGGTAACGCAGCCTGCCGACGCAGGTTTCCGAGCACACGGTTGGCTGACCGACCTCAATACGCGGGTAGCACAGCGTGCACTTTTCTGCCTTACCGGTCTTGTGGTTGAAGTAGACCTTCTTGTAAGGGCAACCGGAGACGCACATGCGCCAACCGCGGCAGCGGTCCTGGTCGACCAGCACAATGCCGTCTTCTGTGCGTTTGTACATCGCGCCCGATGGGCAGGAAGACACACAGGTCGGGTTCAAGCAGTGCTCACAGATGCGAGGCAGGTAGAACATGAAGGTATCTTCAATGTTCTTCTTGACCTCCAGGTTCATCTGTTGCAGCGTGGGGTCACTATCCACCGTCTCAGTCGATCCGCCGAGGTTGTCATCCCAGTTTGACGACCACTTGACTGTGTCGATGGGACGACCATCCAGCTGTGAAACTGGGCGAGCAGTCGGTTGAGTCTTCTGTCCACGCGGTGCCGACAGCAACTTGTCGTATTCGTAGGACCAGGGCTCGTAGTAATCTTCGATGCCCGGCAGTAGCGGATTGTGGAAGATGGTAGCCAGCTTCTTCAAGCGACCACCGGCCTTGGGCTTGAGCTTGCCATTGCTGGTGCGTTCCCAGCCGCCCTTCCACTTCTCCTGGTCTTCCCAGGTGCGTGGATAGCCGACACCAGGGCGGGTCTCCACATTGTTAAACCAAATGTATTCAGTGCCTTCGCGGTTGGTCCATGCCTGCTTACAGGTCACAGAACAAGTGTGACAGCCAATGCACTTGTCCAGGTTCATGACCATCGCGATTTGTGCCATGACGCGCATTAGAACTTAACCTCCTGGCTGCGACGACGAATGCGGGTTACCTCATCGCGGTTATTACCGGTTGGGCCGATGTAGTTGAAGCCGTAGGTGATGTGTCCGTAGCCGCCGGCCACATGCAAAGGCTTGATCATGATTCGAGTCAGCGAGTTGTGAGTACCACCGCGGCGACCCGTGTGCTCATTGAGCGGTGTACCAGTGGTGCGTTCCTGCGCGTGGTTCATAATCGCCGTTCCCTCAGGGATACGGTGCGTGACAATCGCGCGTGCTGAGACCACACCATTGCGGTTGTAGAGCTCAATCCAGTCATTGTCGGCCACACCAATCTTCTCGGCATCCTTGGCGGACATCCAGACAACCTGACCACCTCGCGAAATCGACAACATGTGCAGGTTGTCGAAGTATTGCGAGTGAATCGACCACTTATTGTGTGGTGTCAGGTAGCGAACTGTGACCTCTGGGTCACCTGACTCTCCGGTCAGCAGCTCACCTGGGCCAACTTCACCATTGAGGTGGAGACGGTCGAGTGGTGGGCGGTAAATCGGCAGCGCCTCGCCGTAGTCCAGGAACCAGTCGTGGTCGAGGTAGTAGTGCATACGACCGGACAGCGTGTGCCACGGCTTGTCGTAGGCCAAGTTGATGGAAAACGCGGTGTAGCGCTTACCGTCCTTCTTGATGCCCGTCCACTCCGGCGATGTGATGACCTCCGTTGGGCGCTCCTTCACCGAGTCCCACTTGATGTGAGTCTGTTCGGAGCCACTGACCAGGTCGGTCATATCTGCACCGACGCGCTTGCCCTGGTTGCGGAAGCCCTCGAGGGCGATCTCACCATTGGAGACACCGGAGAGATGCAGAATCATCTCGGCAGCCTTGATGGCCGAGTCCAGCTTCGGTCGCTTACCCGCCGACTCTGTCATCGACGTGCCGTTGATAATGGCCAATTCCTTGGCCTGCTTGGATACGTCGTACGCGGTGCCGTGTGTGCCTGTACCAGCCTTTTCCGTCAATGGGCCAAAGTGCGTCCACTTCTCAAAGACCTTGGTGTAGTCCCGCTCGACCGGAATGAGCTTGGCCATGGTCTTGCCAGGCACAAGTCCCTCAGTATCCATATCCGGGACAATGCCGTTTGGCATGTTCAGCTCGTCAGGGCTGTCGTGGCCAAGTGGGGCAGTGATGACATCCGTCTGTGTGCCCAGCCACTTTTCCGACATGGCGGACAGAGATGCAGACAGGTCGCGGAAGACCTCGAAGTCACTGCGTGCCTCCCACGGCGGGTTAATCGCCGCATTGAAGGAGTGGATGAACGGGTGCATATCCGTTGTCGACAGATCGTGCTTCTTGTACCAGGTGGCCGCCGGCAGAATAATGTCGGAGACCAACGTGGTGGAGGTATTGCGGAAATCCGTCGTCAGCATTAGATCGAGCTTGCCCTCTGGGGCCTGATTACGCCAGACAATAGAGGCTGGACGCTCGCCCTCTGGCAGCTCCGTCGCTGTGGCATCGGAGTCCACGCCGAGCATGTGACGCAGGAAGAACTCCGTTCCCTTGGCCGAAGACCCCATAAGGTTCGTACGCCAATTGAGCAGGATTCGTGGGAAGTTCACCGGATTATCCGGATCTTCTGCCGCAAACTTCATCCGACCGGACTCCAACTCATCGACGATGTAATCCGAGACGGCCATGCCCTTGGCCTCCGCCTCGTCGGCAAGCAGTAGCGGATTGCGGTCGAACTGCGGGTATGCGGGCATCCAGCCGCGCTTCATGGCCTCGACCAGGGTCTCAGACGTGAACTTGTCGTCCACAGCGCCGTGGCTAGCCAGCGGCGAGGCCAGGCGATTAGCGCGAGTGTTGTCATAACGCCACTGGTCGGTGGTCAGATAGTAGAAACCCGTGGTAATCATCTGACGCGGTGGGCGCTGCCAGTCCAGGGCGAATGCGTACTGTGCCCAGCCATTCATTGGGCGCAGCTTCTCCTGTCCGACGTAGTGAGCCCAACCGCCACCGTTGATGCCCTGGGTGCCACACATGGAGGTCAGCGCCAGGAAGGTGCGGTAAATGCTGTCGGCGTGGAAGAAGTGGTTGACGCCAGCGCCCATGATGATCTGGCTACGGCCGCCAGAGTCAGCAGCATTCTGGGCAAACTCACGCGCGATTCGGATCGCAGCGTTTGCCGGTACACCGGTGAGCTCCTCCTGCCATGCCGGAGTACCCGGCACGGCAGCATCCTTGAAGTCCACCGGCCACTGACCAGGCAGATTCAGATCTTCGCGGTTTACGGCGTAGTGCGCCAGCATGATGTCGTAGACCGTGGTGACAAGACGCTTGCCGACGCGCCGGGCGGGGACACCTCTATGAACAATTCCGGCACCGATTGGGCCGTTTTCCTCGGATTCACCCAGGCCAGGCAGGTCAAAGCGCGGGAAACCCACCTCGACCGATTCGAAGCCGTCGGTCACATCCGCTACTGACATCACCGGGTCGACGTTGTCCAAGCGGAGGTTCCACTTGCCCTCGCCATCGTCGCCGTAGCGGTCAGCGAGAGTTCCGCCTGGGTCAACGACCTTGCCATCGGCTTCCATCATCAGCAGACGGTGCGTCGCATTCTGCGAATCGTGCAGAGCCGCATCCTCGATATTGGATGCAGTGAGGAATTTACCGGGTACGAAGGTGCCGTCGTCACGCGCGTCGAGCTCGACCAGGAATGGAGCATCAGTGTACTTGCGCATGTATTCGAGGAAGTACGGCGTCTTCTGCTCGACGTGGAAGGACTTCAAAATGACATGTCCCATGGCGAAGGCCAGTGCGCCATCGGTACCTGGGTTGATGCGCATCCACTCGTCGGCGAACTTCGTGTTATCAGCGAAATCGGGGCTGACGACGACAACCTTGGTGCCGTTGTAGCGAGTCTCGACCATGAAGTGGCTATCCGGAGTACGGGTAACTGGAATGTTCGAGCCCCACATCATCAAGTAGCTGGAATTGAACCAGTCACCGGACTCTGGAACGTCGGTCTGGTCGCCGAAGGTCTGTGGTGATGCCGGTGGCAGGTCGGCGTACCAGTCGTAGAAGGACAGCGCGACGCCACCAATCATCTGCAGGAAGCGAGTACCTGCGCCGTAAGAAACCTGCGACATAGCTGGGATGACGGTGAAGCCAGCAATGCGGTCCGGGCCGTACTGGCGAATGGTGTAAACGTGGGCAGCGGCCGCCATTTCGATTGCTTCCTCATACGGAATGCGGATGAGACCGCCCTTGCCGCGCTGGCTGACGTAGCTCTTGCGCTTCATTGGGTCTTCCACTATGGAACGCCAGGCCAACACCGGGTCGCCGAGCTTTTTCTTTGCATCGCGGAACATCTCTACCAGCACACCGCGCGCGTATGGGTAACGAATGCGCGTCGGTGAGTAGGTGTACCAGGAAAACGATGCACCACGCGGGCAGCCGCGGGGCTCGTACTCCGGCATATCAGGACCAGTGGTGGGGTAGTCAACTGCCTGCGACTCCCATGTAATGACGCCGTCTTTGACATAGACCTTCCACGAACAGGAACCAGTGCAGTTCACACCGTGCGTGGAACGGACCATCTTGTCGAAGGACCAGCGGTTGCGGTAGAACTCATCGGCGCCACGGCCACCTTGGAGGAACAGTTGCTGACCGGACTCAGAGACTTTGCCCTTGCGGAGGAAGCTGCCAAAACGCAGTAGTGAGTTGGCTTGGTTGGAGCTAGAACCGGTGTGAGATGGAGAGGAATCTTGTGCCATGGGAATTTTCCTAATTAGTAATTAACCGGGGAACGGAGCGTTCGGACGGGCGTAGTAGATCCACACCAGCACGGTCGTGAAAGCGAAGAAGACCACGCAGCCCCAGAAGAAAGCCACCGGAGCCATTACGGAGAGCAGCACACCGACGATGAACGGACCAAAGGCGCCGATTGCACCGGTCCAACCAATAACGCCACCAGCCTGACGCTTCGGCAGAATCATCGGCATCTGTTTGAAGGTGCCGGCGTTACCCAGGCCAGTGAAGAAAAACATGATCAGCATCGAGCCCAGGAACCAGCCATACTCATCCGGGCTGTCTGGGGTCAGGAAGATAGCCGCAACACCAGTGAAAATGGTCATGCCCGCACAACCGATGAAGGTCCAGATTGCGCCACCGAACTTGTCACACAGAGGACCCCAGAGGGCGCGGACGAGAGCACCAATCAGCGGGCCAAGGAAGGCGTACTTGGCGCCCTGTGGTAGATCGGCCAGGGCATAGGTCTCAGCGAACTTGGAGTTGGCACCGAAGACATCATTAGTCAGCAGCGCCAGCTGGGCAGCAAAACCGGAGAAGGCTCCGAAAGTCACCAGATAGACGATGGTGAGGATCCAGGTGTTCTTATTGCCGAAAATGTCAATCTGTTCGCGGAAGTTTGCGCGGATCGGCACATCCTTCAGCATCGTCCACGCGACAATGCCCATGATGATGGTCCAGGGAACCAGGACAATGGCTGGGTTATAGACGAATACGTCGTGGCCTTCATCAGTGCGCATTGGCGCGACGAAGCCAAGGCCAAGCAGGCTGAAGCCCATGAGCCACGGGCCGACCAGCTGAATCAGCGAAATGCCGAAGTTACCGATACCCGCCTGAATACCCAGTGCTGTGCCGGACATGTGCTTGGGGAAGAAGTAACCGGTCGATGGCATGAAGCCGGAAAAGACACCGCCGCCGATACCGGAGAGGAAGGACAGCGTCAGCAGCCACCAGTATGGAGTGTCAGTGTTCTGAACTGCGAAGTACCAGCCCAGCATCGGGATAACGAACAGGAACGACGACAAGGTGACCAGCTTGCGGGTACCGATAATCGGTGGCAAGAACATGAACACCAGGCGGAAAAGACCGCAGGATAGGCCGGCAATAGATGTCAGCCAATACAGCTGGCCAGCGGTGAGATCGAAACCGATCCGGTTGAGCATCGGCGCGATTGCGGAGACCAGGTACCAGGTCGCAAAGCCGATAATCAGCGCGATGGTGGAAATCGTTAGCGTCTTCCACGCAATTTTGGAATCCCAGTGTGCTGGATCTTCGGGATCCCATCCCTTGATGACTTTGCCGCTTGTGTCCAGAGGTTCCAGCTCTGCGGCCGCATTTGGTGTAGAAATTTTCCTTACCTCTTCCTTGGCGAAGTGAAGAATGGAGAAATTGAAGAATTAAACAACAAAGTTGTTGCGAAAATGTATCGAATTTATATTGAAGAAAGTAGGGAATCTTGGTGTAAAAATAGAAAAATAATGTAATGCGCATCTAGGATAATTATTATAGTCCAGTGGTTGCAGGCTTGCGCACGTGATTAAGTCTGACGTGGAAAGCCCAGTTCAACAACTATTTTCTGCCTACTAACGGGGGTGTGTATTTTTAGAATCTTATGTGTCGGACTCTGTTATTGAGCACAATTAAAAGCAGTTGAAAAGATTGAACGATGCTCGAAAGGGGTTAATGATGTATGAGTCCAGTTCAGCAGGTCAGAGTGGCGAGCGATTCAATACTGCCGTAATTGTCTATGACGATCGCATTAAAAGCGGGGAAAGAACAGATAAATTCGCCGCACGTATATCGGACTATCCTCTCAATGCCGTGAGCTATACGGTCATCGAAGAAGACGCGGAGAAGTTCCGCGCAGCATTGACTGCAGCACTCAATTCACAGGCCCGAGTGATTCTCACCCTTGGTGGAACGGGACTGCGCGCCGCCAATCGAGTCCCCGATGTCACCAAGGAATTTATCGACAGAGAACTGACCGGACTGGAAACGCAGATTCTGCTGGTCGGGTTGGAAAACACCTCTCGCGCGGGCCTTTCGCGTGCGGTTATAGGCACCACCGATACCAGGAAACTCATCGTTAATTGCCCGAGTAGCAGCGGTGGCATCAAGGACACGCTCGGCGTAGTCATTCCGCTGCTAGAGCCAATTTTCGACCAGCTCGATGAAACTGACTAAGCCACTGCAAACCTTCTACTTAGCTGCATCATCACCGAGGAGTCTCGCGCGCAACTGCGCCACATCCGCCGGCGTATCGTAGTCTTGCGCGCACCAGTGCTGCTCGGCGCTAGTCAGCTGGATAGGCGTTGCCGACGCCTCGCGAATCAGTCGGCGAACCGACACATCGCGAGTGCTCGGAAGCCGCTGAAGGGCACGCGCCAGCTCGCCCTTTCGCCACAGCGCACAAAGCGGTTCACCGTCGACGACTACGACACCCGTGCTTTGCGACGTGGTTTCTACCTCTAGGTCAATCTGTTGCCATTTGTGCCACAGCGCCTCTAACAGGCGTGAGGTAAAAGGCGCGTCCACAGCGGTGACAAAAACAAAGTCGTTTTCAGTACTGAAGGTGCCAGCATCAGCATCAGCATCAGTAGCTTGCAGGGATGCCAGCCCAGCTCCAATGCCTGCGACCGGGCCACCATACGGTGGGTTTTCGCACGTTACGCGCACAGAAGACGGAACGGATAAATCCTTTGGCGTAACCACCACAACACGGCCTACGGTGGGCTGAGTCTGAAGTTCAGCCAGGCAGAGGTCAATCATCGTGTGCCCGCCAATGCGAACTTGTGCCTTATCCGCACCCATACGACGGCTCTCGCCACCGGCAAGGACAATGGCATCGCAACGAAAATCGGTGTCCGGTGTCGCGAATGATTCGGTACCTGGCATGGTGCTCTCGCTACAACGTCCGTGACCAGTCGCCGGAGCGACCGCCGGACTTGGCAACAATTCCACACTTGCGGATGTACGCCGAGCGGTCTACGCCCTTGACCATGTCAATGACATTGAGGGCGGCAATGGAAACGGCGGTCAGGGCTTCCATCTCCACGCCGGTGCGATCGGCCGTGCGAACTGTGGCCCTGATAGCTACGTGGTCTTCGCAAATTTCCAGATCCACGGAGCAACCATGAACACCGATGGTGTGTGCTAGCGGCAGCAATTCGGGTACTTTTTTTGCGCCGGAGATACCCGCAATGCGAGCAATTGCCAGAACGTCTCCCTTAGGGACGGAGCCGTCGTTAAGCGCACGGAGAATTTCGGGTGAGCAGGCGACTTCGCCGATGGCGGTGGCGGTGCGGTTGGTCGGCCTCTTCTCTGTGACGTCGACCATGTGTGCCTCACCGCGGGAGTCGAGGTGGGTGAGGGTAGGGGCGGTGGAGTTGGTGCTGTCGGTCATAGTGAGGAATTCCTGTCAGAAAATCGTAAAAGGTTTAGGAGAGGAGGACACGGACGGTGTCGCCAGTGTGCAGCTGGTCTTCCTGATTGATTAGGCAGAGCCCATCGAGTTCGACAAGCGAGCCAACGAAGTGAGACCCAAGAGTCGTGCCGGAATACGGTGTCGCCACGGCGCCGTCGGCGGAGTAACTCATTCGAACTGGGACCGCGACGTTACGACCGAATGGGCGTGGGATAGGGAAGTCAGCACCTGCGATAGCGTCCACAAATGGGCGGTTGAACAGTGAAGTTGTCGGCGCTAGTCCGCGCAGGGCATCGATCGCGGGCTTGCAGAAAAGCTGAAAGCTCACCCAAGCGGCAACGGGATTACCTGGCAGGCAGAGCAGCACTGCTTCATTCCACTTACCGACACCTTGCGGTTTGCCCGGCTTCATATTGATGGGCCCAAACCAAATGTCGCGCTTTTCACCGGCATCACGAGTGACATCAAATGCGCCCACTGAAACGCCACCAGTTGTAATGATGAGGTCGTGGTCGGCGGAAAGCTGATCGAGCAGCTCGGCGAAAGCCGTGGGGTCATCCGAACAGTGTGAGACAGTCGGGGTCAGCGGGGAAGGAATGTACTGGGTGCACAACTGCGCAATCATTGGCAAGTTGGAATCCGGCAACTGACCAGCCAGCAAGTTTGCCGTTGGCGACACCACCTCATCACCAGTGCTGATAACGGCTATGTGAAGCGGCGAGTAAACTTGTACGTTCTTTACACCTGTAGAGATAAGAGCAGCTGTTGTCCCGGCATCGATGACGGTACCGGCAGGAGCAGGCACCGCACCCGGAGCAATATTTGTGCCTTGACGACGAATATGATCGCGCTCGGGATTATAGGAATAAACAGTAATTTCGCTTGGCAGTGGTACTGGACCTGGCGCAATATTGGTGTCTTCCACCGGAATAACAGAAACGTCAGCCCCATCAACGACGGGGGCACCAGTCATAATGCGCTGCGCAGTGCCGGCAGCAACCGGCTTTGGCGCATCACCTGCGGGAATATCACCCGATACCGGCAGCGTCCATGGTCCTTCACCAGCCAAATCGGCTTTATTCACCAGGTAGCCGTCCATCGCCGAGTTTGAAAATGGCGGAACCGGAAGACCAGCGATGGCATCTTCGGCTAGCACCAATCCGGCCGCATCAGCAATGGGGAGTGTGACAGTTGCACGTGGCTGACAATAGGAGACCACGTCACGCAAATACTCTTCGATGGGCTTCACTGATTAACCTCCGATTGCTGACATATTTCGCTTGGGCTGCAAGAACCCGGGCTCATCAATGCCATGACCTGGCAGTTTTGCCCACGTATTCCGACGCCATGCGGCAATAACCTCATCATCCGTGCCGCCCGCGCGCATGACATCGCGCAGCGACACCTCCGAATTGGCGAAAAGACAATTTCGAACAGCACCATCCGCAGTAATGCGTGTGCGGTCACAATTTCCACAAAACGGCTGCGTCACAGATGCGATGACGCCAATTTTTCCGTTGAGCTCGGAATTCTTGCGGCTGGTTGCCTGCCAAACTTCCGCCGGCGCGGAACCCCGCGGAGTTTCCGCTGGGGAAAGCTCAAATTCCGTTTCCAGCGTCGCCAAAATATCTTCGCGCTTGACCATAATGTCGCGATCCCACTGCGCCGGTGGGCCAAGCGGCATTTGTTCAATAAAACGCAGCTCTAGCCCCTTAGCCAGGAAATAATTGGCCAGCTCTTTAAGCTCAGCGCCATTATTAACGCCGGGCATGACGACGGAATTTACCTTCACGGGCTGCAACCCGGCTGCAACTGCGGCATCGAGGCCTGCGAGAACGTCGTCAAGCCGATCGCGCCTGGTCAGCGAAGAGAATACCTCTGAATTTACCGAGTCCAGCGATACTGTGACGCGATCCAGACCAGCATCTTTCAGCGACTGCGCTCGGTGAACCAGGCCGAGCCCGTTAGTGGTAATTGCGGTGGAGACTGGTGTCGCTGCGATGAGCTTTTCCAACGATTTGCGAAGTAGCGGTTCACCGCCGGTAAACCGCACCATGGTGATACCGAGCCGTGAGGTGGCAATCCGAATGAGACGGATTATTTCCTCGTCGGTGAGGATGTCGTCCCGGCGAATCCAATCTGCGCCTTCTTCTGGCATGCAATAAACACAGCGCAAATTACAGCGATCAGTAAGTGAGAAGCGAAGGTCACGAATGGTTCGCTCGAATTTATCCGTCATCGGTTCGACCGCATTTGCTGATTCCGTCACAGTATTCCTCCTCTCACATTGAGTATTCCGGTAACTCCACGTTGCATCATAAGTTCAATTGCCATGGCCGACCGCATTCCCGAGGCGCAGTAAACAATGGCGGGGCTTGGCAGTTTGTATTCTTCATCTGCGCGAATTGTGCTGAGTGGAATATTGCGCGCCCCTTCGAGGTGCCCTTCGGCAAATTCTGCTGGTTCACGGACATCAATCAGTGGCAGGTCCGTGGCCTGTGCCTCGGCTGCATCGCGAACACTGGGAATTTCGTTTGTTACCGGCCCTGTGCGTTTCACGTTGGTCGTAACCTCCGGATTAGCGGCAAGGGGGAAGTACCGCCAGTTCGAATGTAATCCATCGAAATAGCCGACTTTTCCAATCATCGGTGTGCCAACACCGCTGATAATTTTGATGACCTCCAGAGCCATTGTCGTACCGACAATTCCCACAATCGGTCCCAAAACACCTGCTTGAGCGCAGTTGGGAACTTGTCCTGCCGCCGGCGGCTGAGGATAGAGGTCTTCATAAATGGGGCCATGTCCTGCCCAGAAAACGGACATTTGTGCATCAAATCCGAGAATCGAGCCCCACACATGCGGAATCTCAGCCTGTGCGCACGCGGCGGAGACAATATGGCGAGTAGCGAAGTTATCGCTGCCATCAAAAACCACATCTGCGCGAGCGCACAATTCCCTGGCAAATTTCCAGTCCAGGCGGCGAGCGTGCGTTTCAACCGCTGTGTCGGGATTAATTGCCGCAATATGTGCGCCAGCGGAATCGACCTTATTTTTCCCAATATCGTCGGTGGTGTGAATAATCTGGCGATGCAGATTACTCAGTTCCACCACGTCATCGTCGACAATCGTGATGTGGCCAATCCCCGCAGCTGCGAGATATTGCAGTGCAGGTGAGCCGAGGCCACCTGCACCAATGCACAGCACATGGGCCTCGGCCAAGGCCTTTTGCGCGCTCAGCCCGAAACCCGGAAGAGATACCTGGCGGCGATATCTGTCAGAAAGTGCCAGGTCAGAGCTAGAAAGTTTAGAATTCGTCATAACAGTTCACTGATAGTCCGCAATCTATGAAGTGATGTTCTCATCGAGGCCGACCCAGGTGGAACGTCCGTCGACAAGCACTTGCTCCTTCCAAACGGGCACTTCGGCTTTGACGCGGTCGGCAATTCTGCTGCAGGCGCGGAATGCATTTTCGCGGTGCGCAGATGCAGCCAGGACGCAAAATGCTAATTCGCCAATTGCCAGTTTGCCGATGCGATGAGCTACCCACAGGCGCACGTCGGGGAAATCATCAGCGACGAATTGGACGACTTCAGCCATAAACTTCTGTGCATCTGGGTGCGCGGTATAAGTCAGCGATTCCACGCTATGGCCATTGTCATGATTGCGAACAATGCCATCGAAAGTAACTAGAGCGCCCATTTCATCAGTGACAATCTGCTTTATAGCAGTCGCTGCAAGTGGTTCCAGGCAATCGTCGTGTAGAATCACGTCGAGAATACAGCCAGAATTGTGGGTGGTCATTGCGCTATCCGTTTCCTCGGTGAGCAAGGTCAACAATGTGGTGGACAATGGGGCTCAGCACGGTAATTCCGTCTTTTACCGCTCCTGATGAGCCCGGCAATGTCATGACAAATGTCGAGCCGGCAATTCCCGCCACACAGCGGGAAAGAATTGCATTTGGTGTCGATTCCAATCCGCGCGCCCAAAAAGCGTAGGAAACTCCCGGCATTTCTTTTGTGATGTGAGGCGCGACGGCCTCCACTGTCAAATCGTCCGGAGTGATGCCCGTGCCGCCAGTGGTAAGCAATACATCTGGCGCATCATCAGCGGGTGTCAGAATCCGAGCCACAGTATCCGCGATATCGGCGTCAGCGACGACCACCGGCGCTGGCGTGGAAAAGCCTTCGCTTCGAAGGAATTTGACCAGCACGGTTCCCGTTTTATCTTCGTATTCTCCGCTAGCGGCGCGGGTAGAAGCGACAACAACAATTGCTGAGCGCTTATCCACATCCGTGTTCGTCTCCGATGAGCTCGACGAGGAGCAGGGAACATGCGAGTTTGTCATGACAGTCCTTCACGCCAATCGGGATAAAACTACGTTTTCGAGACTACCGATACTCCGCAGTGTGAGGGCGTCTCCGAAAGGCGCTGTT
>NZ_KV836270.1:75798-127473 GCF_001838295.1 Corynebacterium sp. HMSC074C04 | reverse complement strand
GCAAGTATATTAGTATTTAATATACGCAATTATTTGATCGCTGATTGTGTAAGGCAGTGGAATTCAATGATTCAAGTTCGCTTGTACGCCGCCGCAATGGCAGCAGTTGGAAAAGAGTCCGTGCAGCTGGAAGGCAACTACGCCACTGTCGCTGACGTTATTGCCGAACTAGCTCAGCGCTTCCCGGGCACCACAGACTCAGGGCTAACACTGAGTCAGGTTGCGGAGCAGTGTTCTTTCCTCGCCGACGGCAAGCGCATCGACACGTCTGCCAGTGTGAGCGGAATCGAAACTCTTGACGTGTTGCCGCCATTTGCCGGGGGATAACAGGCGCGGCGAGACTGTCGTCGTCAAGCTTGACGACGGCGTGGGCGGCGGAGCCTTTCTGATCAGCGGTGTTCGAAGGAATCGTGTTTGGTCCGGGCGATTGTCTACAATCTGGACTCATGGCTAACTCCTCCTTCGTGCACCTCCACAATCACACCGAGTATTCCATGCTCGACGGTATGGCGAAGATTGATTTGCTTGCCGACGAGGTTGCGCGACAGGGAATGCCTGCGGTCGGTGTCACCGACCACGGCAATATGTTTGGCTCAAATGCTTTCTATCGGCAGATGAAGTCCAAGGGCGTCAAGCCGATTATCGGCATTGAGGCGTATATGGCGCCGGAGAGTCGCTTCAACAAAAAGCGCATTCAGTGGGGTGAGCCGCATCAGCGTCGAGATGACGTCTCGGGTCGCGGTTCCTACTTGCACCAGACCATGTTGGCAGCGAATGCGCAGGGTCTGCGGAACCTGTTCTACCTGTCGTCGATGGCGTCGTATGAGGGACAAATTAGTAAGTACCCGCGAATGGATGCGGAGTTGGTGGCGGAACGCGCCGAGGGCATTATCGCAACCACTGGGTGTCCGTCGGGTGATGTGCAGACGCGTCTGCGCCTGGGGCAGTTCGACGAGGCTCTGCAGGCTGCCGGTATGTGGCAGGACATCTACGGCAAGGAAAACTACTTCCTTGAGCTGATGGATCACGGGCTGGATATTGAGACCCGTGTGCGCAGTGAGCTACTGGAGATTGGCCGGAAGCTGAACTTGCCGCCACTGGTTACGAATGACTGCCACTACGTTACCCGTGACCAGGCTAAGGCTCACGAGGCCATGCTCTGTGTGCAGACGGGCAAGACGCTCAATGACCCGGACCGGTTTAAGTTCGACGGTGATGGCTACTTTATTAAGTCCGCCGAAGAAATGCGCGCGACCTGGGATCATCTAGTTCCGGGTGCCTGCGATAACACGCTGCTCATCGCGGAACGCGTCGAGGACTACGACGAGCTGTGGGAAGAGCACCCGCACGACCGCATGCCGAAGGCGGACGTTCCGGAAGGGGAAACGCCGACGACATGGCTGCACCACAACGTGATGGAGGGGCTGCGCAAGCGCTTTGAGGGCCGCGAGGTACCGGAGGAGTACATCCGGCGCGCGGAGTACGAAATTGAGGTTATTGACGGTAAGGGCTACCCGTCGTACTTCCTTATCGTCGCGGAGCTGATTCGGCATGCCCGTGAGGTAGGAATCAAGGTTGGTCCGGGGCGTGGTTCCGCTGCCGGTTCTCTGGTTGCATACGCGACGTGGATCACCAATATCGACCCGATTGAGCACGGCCTTCTCTTCGAGCGATTCCTGAACCCAGAGCGTCCGTCCGCGCCGGATATCGATATCGACTTCGATGACCGCCGCCGCGATGAAATGATTCGCTACGCGGCCGATCGCTGGGGCGAAGACAAGGTAGCGCAGGTGGTCACCTTCGGTACGGTGAAGACCAAGCAGGCTCTGAAGGACTCGGCGCGTGTGCAGTTCGGTCAGCCGGGTTACCAGATTGCAGACCGCATTACTAAGGCGCTGCCACCTGCGATTATGGCTAAGGACATTCCGCTGAGCGGCATCGTCGACCCGGAGCACCCACGCTACGGCGAGGCCGCCGAGGTCCGACAGCTTATTGAAACCGATCCGGATGTGGCTCGAATTTACGAGACGGCTCGTGGTCTCGAAGGCGTCGTTAGGCAGACCGGCGTGCACGCCTGTGCCGTGGTGATGGCGTCGGTGCCACTTTTGGATCACATCCCCATGTGGAAGCGACAGGCTGACGGCGCGATCATCACTGGCTGGGACTATCCGGCGTGTGAGGCTATCGGTCTGTTGAAGATGGACTTCCTAGGTCTTCGAAACCTGACGGTTATCGGTGACTGTATTGAGCACATCAAGTCCAACCGAGGCGAGACAGTTCTGCTCGATGACCTTCAGACCGATGATCCGAAGGTCTATGAGCTGCTGTCGCGCGGCGACACCCTCGGTGTGTTCCAGCTCGATGGTGGCGGCATGCGTGAGCTGCTCAAGCGCATGCAGCCAACGGGCTTTGACGACATCGTGGCTTCGCTGGCGCTGTACCGTCCGGGACCGATGGGTGTGAACGCGCACTTTGACTACGCGGATATTAAGAATGGTCGCAAGCCTTATAACGCCATCCACGCGGAACTGGATGAGCAGCTGAAGGAAATCCTGGAAGAAACACACGGCCTGATCGTGTACCAGGAGCAGATCATGAAAATCTCGCAAAAGCTGGCGAATTACACCGCGGGCCAAGCAGATGGTTTCCGTAAGGCCATGGGTAAGAAGAAGCCCGAGGTGCTGGCCAAGGAGTTCGTGAACTTCGAAGGCGGCATGTTGGAAAATGGTTTTTCCAAGGATGCTGTCCAGAAGCTGTGGGATATTATTCTGCCCTTCGCCTCGTACGCGTTTAACAAGTCTCACGCGGCGGGCTACGGCCTGGTGTCCTATTGGACCGCGTACTTGAAGGCCAACTACACCGCTGAGTACATGGCGGCGCTGTTGACCTCGGTGGCGGATGATAAGAACAAGCTGGCTATTTATCTGTCGGACTGTCGCCACCTTGGCATTAAGGTGCTGCCGCCGGATGTCAATGAGTCGGGTATGGATTTCGAGCCGGTCGGTGAAGATATTCGCTTCGGCCTCGGCGCTATCCGCAACGTTGGCCATGATGTGGTCGCGTCGATTGTGAAGACGCGCGAGGAGAAGGGCAAGTTCACGTCCTTCTCGGACTACCTGGACAAGATTGAAACGCTGCCATGTAACAAGCGCATCACCGAGTCGCTGATTAAGGCTGGCGCTTTCGACTCGCTTGGGCACCCACGAAAGGGCCTTGCGCTCATTCACGAAGAAGCCATTGACTCGGTGCTGTCGACCAAGAAGGCTGCAGACAAGGGACAGTTCGACCTGTTTGCGGGCTTTGGTGGCGAAGAGGACACCGGTTCGGAGAGCATCTTTGAAATCCGTGTGCCGGATGAAAAGTGGGATCGCAAGCACGAGCTGACCCTGGAACGAGAAATGCTGGGCCTCTATGTCTCCGGTCATCCACTCGATGGGTTCGAAGAATCGCTGGCCGCACAGACCGATACCGCTTTGACCACGGTCGTCGGTGGGGAGGTCGCTAACAACACCGAAATCACTATTGGTGGCATTGTCTCCAGCGTTGACCGCCGCGTGAATAAGAACGGTCAGCCCTGGGCGATTATCGGTATTGAGGACCACAACGGCGCGCGCGTGGAAGTCATGGCTTTTGCTCGTACATACGCGATGATTGCCACCAGCATTGCTGAAGATGCCATCGTGCTTATTCGTGCTCGCGTTCAGTACCGCGATGACCGCATGAGTGTGGTCTGTGATGACCTGAAGCTGCCGGATCTTGGCCGAAATGGCTCCACGTCGGCACCGTTGCGTCTGACCATGCGCACTGATCAGTGCACACCGGAGATGATTGCCAAGCTGAAGTCCGTACTGTTGGACAATCCCGGCGACTCGGACGTTTACCTCAAGCTTGTCGACGGTGATTCCCACACCACTTTGGTTCTCGGCGAGCACTTGCGGGTCGACCGAGACGCCAGCTTGATTGGTGATTTGAAGGCGACGATTGGGGCCAGCATTTTGGGGTAGCTTATCGCGGCCCTGATTGTCGCAACCGATTGTATGACCGAGTAGAGTCATAGCTCATGAGTGAGAATTCTGTGCCTGCTTCCCAGACCGAACGCCGACTTGTCCACGCGGCCGATATTCAGATTGCGCAGGCACGAATTTCTTCGGTTATTGCAGCCACTCCGCTGCAGTTCAGCCCACGTCTTTCCGAAATCACCGGCGCTAAGGTATTCCTCAAGCGGGAAGACCTCCAGGACGTGCGCTCGTACAAGATTCGCGGTGCCTACAACGCCATGGTTCAGGTCACCGACGAAGAGCGGGCAGCAGGCGTCGTTGCGGCATCTGCAGGAAACCACGCTCAAGGCGTTGCATATGCCTGCCGTCAGCTGGGTATTAAGGGGCGCATCTATGTGCCCAATGCCACGCCGAAGCAGAAGCGCGACCGTATCGCTTACCACGGCCGCGATGCCGTTGAAATTGTCGTTGTCGGAGACTCCTTCGATGAGGCCGCCGCTGCTGCGCGTGCCGACGCACAGCGCACTGGTGCCACCATGGTGGAGCCATTCGACTCTTTCAACACCATCGTCGGACAAGGCACTGTCGCAGCTGAAATTATTGCGCAGCTCTCCGGTCAGGGGCTGACTCTGGATACCATCTGCGTACCGGTCGGCTGAGGTGGCCTGCTCAGCGGTGTCGCCTCTTACCTGTCGGATATGTCGCCGAACACCCAGGTCATGGGTGTGGAGCCTGCGGGTGCGGCCTGCATGCGCGCAGCCTTGGAGAACAATGGGCCCATCACGCTGGGGCACACTGACCCGTTCGTCGATGGCGCCGCAGTGGCCCGCTTCGGTGACCTGCCGTGGCACATCCTGGAGGCCAACCGCAGCCGCGTTCATCCGATGATTGCGCCAGAGGGCGCGGTCTGTGAAGCGCAGCTGGATCTCTATCAGAACGAAGGGATTATCGCTGAGCCGGCCGGTGCGCTGTCTGTGGCAGCTCTTGAGCAGATGCAGTTTGAACCGGACGAGGTTGTTGTCTGCATCATCTCGGGCGGTAATAACGACGTGCTGCGCTATGCCGAGATCATGGAGCGCTCGCTGGTCTACCGTGGCCTCAAGCACTACTTCCTGGTGAACTTCCCGCAGAAGCCCGGTCAGCTGCGTATGTTCCTCAGCGATGTTCTCGGCCCGGATGACGACATCTCACAGTTTGAGTACCTCAAGCGTAACAATCGCGAAACTGGTGCGGCCCTCGTCGGTATTGAGCTACGTCATGCCTCTGACCTCGAGGAATTGCTCGCACGCATGGATGCCTCGCCGCTGAAGTGTCGCCGACTAGTGCCCGGCACACCAGAGTATGACTTTTTGACCTAGACTTGCTGGGTCCAGCTGGGAAACTTCCGAGGGAGTCCTCCCAGGTCCATTAATTAAATGAATCTTTTCGAGCAAGCTTTGTAGCGAAAGGGAGCGTCCACCCACAATGACTGGGGCAAGCAGTGTCGACCAGGGTGTCCGAGTGGAAAATACCGTGATTGTCGAAATGTGGCTGGCTGCCGCAGAGCAGGATCTGGCCACCCGGATTCCAGGGCTGCTGGAATCTGCCACACAGGCCAAAGTTGAGCCATTGTTTGTCTGGTCAGGGCTGTCGATGGACGAGGTTGAGCGTATCGACCGCTTCTTGGGAACGCTCCTGGCCCATCATCTGGCTGGTGGTACCGCTGCCGATATTGATGCTGCGAAGAGCGTCGTTGACAATCACCCGCTGGTCACCCTTGCCTCGCTGGTAGGGCGCGCCGCGCGTGTTGCGTCGGCAAGCGAAATGTGGCTGGACTGGCCGGCGGCTCTGCAGCTGGATCCAGACGCTGACACTACCGGCGCGCTCATCTCGCACCTCGCCGCCGCTGTGCCGACGATGCTGACAAATGCCGGTCTGCCTAACGACGTCGACAGCGACCAGGCCGATTCGGATGAGCTGCAGCAAGCGGCACAGGTGCTTCTGCTGCACGCGGGTGTGCAGCTATCGGTGATGCCACTGATTATCGAGCGCTGCGAGGAACTTGCCGGGGTAGCGGAGCTGACCAATCCTTCGGCCAATGACCTGGTACAGGCGTTGTCGAAGGTACATCCGCTGCTCGAAGGGCTGCTGACCGAAATAGCAGAGGCCGAAGATGGTGTCTATCCGCTGGCGCTGCGTCAGTTGGCCAGGACGGCACCTCGTCAGGCGCACAAGTTGTTTAAGGCAACCCTCGGCTACGCCATTGCCACCGCCGCTGATCCGGCCAACTGGGAGGCTCGGGAAGAACTCGGTCAGCTCGATGCGGGCCTTCCGCCCATGCTGGTGGCCGCTGCACGTGAAGAGCTGCGTATGCGCCCGGCGGGTACTGCGAATCGTCGTGAAGCCGTGGGCGTGGTGGCAACGACCGGACGCCCGCAGCTGTACTTCGATGAGCTGACGCAGACCGTTGGCGTACAGCTACCGACGCCGCTGGATCCGGCGGGGCGGACCTGGCGTGTCACCTTCGGCGGCACGGTAGCAACGACCCCGGTGGTGGGCCTGCAGGATTCGCTGCCGCGTCCAGTGGTGACCATCGATGAGCCGGTGCGCGATGTGCTGGTGGAAATCGGCGATGAGAAGCACTGGCGAGTTCCGGCGATTAGCACTGAGGACCCGATTCTCATTTTCGGTGCCGACGGTCAGTCGGTCACAGACAAGGTCTCGCTACACTCGACGTCCGCTACGGTGGTCTACCCGGTTGATGCCACACTCGTTGACCCCGTCACGGGTGCTGAGATGCCATTGCTATCGGACCCGCGCCCATTTAACTGGGAGCTGTGGCAAGTCGCTGAGATCGATCTTCGCGATGTTCATGCAGTTCAGGTTCGTCGGTCCGGGGCGGCGGGCGAGGTTCGGTCAGCGTCACCGCAGCGTCAACCGCGAATGACCATGCTCCACGCGCGTCTCGACGGCACCGTGTCTGCCTACGGCACCCCGGTTTACGCCGGTGGTCCGGTCGCTGTGTTCCCGCCGACGCTGTCCGGTAAGGACGAGTCCTGGCGCGCCATCGTCACCGATTTTGGCGGCTATGGTGCGTTTACCACGGATTCCGTCATGGTCTATGACCTTGACGTACCCGCCGCGGGTGGCGAGGTTGAGATCCTTACCGATGACGATTATCCGTGGGTCGGCGAGTTCGTGGTTCGCCTGGTCAATCCGCGTGGCCGCAGCTTCCAGAAGCACTTCGCCATTGCGGAGCAGGCAGACCTTACGATCACTTACAGCGGTGGTGGTGACGGCTTCCGCATCCCAACCGTCGACGGTCTGAGCCCCGCTGACATCCGCGTTGTCTCCGGCGAAAAGCCGCTTAATGCCGAGCCCGCTATCGTGCGCCTCGGGGCGGACGAAGTCACCGGTGCCGTCGAGCTTTCCACCGACGAGGGCGCATGGCTGCAGTTGCAGGTCACGCCAGGCACGCTGCAGTTTGAGGTTCCGCTTGCCGACGAATCCGTCGCCCGCCGCACCACTACATTGGTCACTCGTCCCAAGCGTGTCGATGCCTTCGGCAAGATTGTCGTCAATGCTCCGGGTGAGTTGCGCCATGCGCATGTTGCAGTTTCCAGCGGTGAGCGCGACATCTGTCGCGTCCCCATCAAGCGATTCGGCGATACTGGCTACGCGGAGTTCGGCAAGTTCGCTGACCGTATCTCCCTGCTGAAGGCTCTGCGCATCAGTTTGGACTGGACACGTGTGACGGGACGTAAGCGCCTGTCTGTACCGCTGGTGGAGGCTTCCTCCCGCGATGCCATCCGCCAGATTGCCTTCAATGATGAAGCCACTGACATCATCGAGGTTGATGTCGCGGACGATGTTTCGCACTTGCCGATGACTCTGTGGCTCTGGGCTGCCGGTCAGCCGTGGCGTGAACCCGTCGCTCTGGAAGTCGTGGAGGCTGAATGCGAGCTTCCCGACGAGCTCCGCGGCCTTGGCCCATTTGTCGCGCAGGTGACTCTCGGTGTGGAGAAGGAACGCCACCCGCAGTGGCCGGCGGCCGGGTCGACCATTCTGCATCACGTCGATGATGCCGAGGCTGTTGACCTCGATGGCGAGGACACCGATCCCGTTGCTCGCGTGCAGGAACTGTGGGGCGAGCTAAATCAGGATCAGCTCGCACGTTTGTGGACGCTGCTGGCGACCTTGCGCGCTGGTCGTGCAACCGACATGGCGCAGGCGAATCCGCTGCTGGCCGCACCTAGGTTGGGTGCAATCCTGTGTGCTGAACCCCGCGCAGGTCTGGCTGCGTTGAACCGTTCAGTCATTGCGCTCGACGATCAGCCGGGTATGTTTATCGCCTCCGGACTCGTGCTGGGAGACTTCAGCGCTACTAAGCCGGTGCCGGGGCGTCGCCGTGTGCCGTGGCTCGGTGCATTGGCAGCATTGGCGGATCTCACTGATGAGAGCGTGGACCGTTCTCGTCAGCTGGATTACCTGCGCACAACTGGTGGCCAGGGACTGCTGGACATTGCTGCCAGCGGCCAGGACACCACTCTGGAGTCCGCCACTATCGACCAGAGCTCGGTGCAGATTACCTCGCTGCCGGAAGCACAGGCCAGTGCTATTTTGTCGCAGGTCTTTGATCCGTACCGCATGGTCCCGGGTCCGCTGACCGACGATGACGCTCGCTTCACAGCAATCTACGAAGTGGTACGCAATCGTGCTGAGATTGTGGAATCCGGTGTGATGACCCAGCTTGCCGCCGCCTCTCGGGTGTTGTTCAAGACGGTGTCGAAGGCATCACCGCGACTGCGCAAGGCGGTCAATGTGCGCTTCCACAAGCTCGACGGCATCGATGCGGATGACCCTTCGCTGCACTGGACTCTGGTGCCAGGCACTTCGCTACTTATTGCAGTGGCTGCTCGCGTATTGGCTCGTACTCAGGCTGAGAACTCTGATGCCAGTGTCGCCGCTGTCCGTGAGCTGATTCCGATGTGGGCTCAGCTGGCGGACCTGGTTCCGACGTTGGTGATGAGCGATATTCTCATCGCCGATGCGTTGGTGGCTCACGTCCTCCACGGTGATGTCACCGAGCTGCCGTGGCCAGCACCCGAGTCGGGTGCTGATGTCGAAGCTGATGCTGACGCTGCGGCCGACGCGGATCCTGAAGGCACGGCTGACGCGGAGGACTAGCCTGTCTGACTAGCTGAGCGAGACGACAGCGTAGCCCCACGCTGGAAGCGAGATTTCGGGACCAGCAGCTTCGTCATTGACGATGCTGGCTGCTGCGTCTTCAAAAGTGTGCAGCAGGTGGGCGGAGCCGAACTCGGAATCCAGGCTGACGCTGGTTTCGGCGTCGGAGAAATTCGCAACCAAAGCGACAGTTTCAAAGGCATCCGAGTTTCGGGCCCCCATTTCGCGCTCATCCTGGCTGCGCACAACGACAAGGCAACGATTGTCCTCGTCATACTCGGTCACCACAGATGCCGACCACGGCGTGCGAAGCGACGGGTGGGACTTCCGCAGCGCGAAGAGATCGCGGTAGGCCGCCAGAATAGTGGCGTGCGAGTCCTCCGAAACCTCCTGCCAATTGAGCTTCGAGCGGTGGAAGGTCTCTGGATCCGATGGATCGGATACCTCCTTCGGATCCCACCCGGCACGGGCAAACTCACGTAGTCGTCCTTCGCGCGTGAGCCGCTGCAGCTCCGGATCTTCATGGGAACAGAAGAAAGCAAACGGGGTAGAGGCGCCCCATTCCTCACCTTGGAAGAGCATCGGGGTGAAAGGACTGCAGGCGATAACTGCTGCCTTTAAAACCTGCTGCGCCGGGGTGAGGTTCATCGACGGACGGTCGCCGACAGCGCGGTTACCCGTTTGATCATGCGTGGTCGTGTACGTTACAAAAGCATGCATGGGCTGGACGGACAGGTCAAAGGGGCGGCCGTGAGTACGACCGCGGAATGTCGACATTGTGCCCGTATGCCAGAAGCCGGTTTCCAAAGCGCTAGCCAGCGCTTCCACCGAACCAAAGTCCGAGTAGTAGGCGTGGTCTTCACCAGAGATCAACGTGTGCAGCGCATGGTGGACGTCATCATCCCACTGAGCGTTGAGGCCAAAGCCACCGGCAGCCCGCGGGCGGACCAAGCGCGGATCATTTTGATCGGACTCTGCAATCAAGGAACGCGGAATACCAGTCTCAGCTGCGACAGTGTCTGCGACAACCTGCATCTGCTCCAGAATGTGGAATGCGCCCTCGTCATGCAGGGCATGGACCGCATCCAGGCGCAGACCGTCGACGTGGTAGTCCACCAACCATTGGCGTACCGCATCCAAAATGTACGCACGCACCTCATCAGAGTTGTCGCCGGTGAGATTGACAACCTCACCCCAACCCGTCGAACCACCAGCGGTGTAGGGCCCGAAAAATCCCACATAGTTGCCGTCCGGACCGAAGTGGTTATAGACCACATCAAGAATGACGGCCAAACCCTTGCGGTGGCAGGCATCAATCAGCTTCTGCAGACCGCGCGGGCCACCGTAGCCCTCGTGCACGCTGTGCCAGGACACACCGTCATAGCCCCAATTACGGTCACCACCGAAAGGCTGCACTGGCATCAGCTCAATGTGTGTTACCCCCAGCTCAATCAGGTGGTCTAGATGTTCCACCAAACCTTCGAAATCACCAGAATCGCTGAAGGTGCCCACATGCAGCTCATAAATCAGACCTCCTGGCAGAATCCGTCCTGACCAGGTCGAGTCCTTCCACTTATATGCACCCAGGTCAACGACCTCGGAGAAACCATGCGGACCATCCGGCTGCGACTGGGAACGCGGATCCGGCAGCGGTATTGTCCAGTCGCCGACAGCGGGGGAGGAGCCGTCCTCCGACTCGCCGTCAGGCGCGCCGTATCCCGCATGTGCCCGCAGCGAAAATGCGTAGCGATCCCCCGGTGTGCGAGCCACATCAGCTTCGAACCAACCAGAGTTGGCGCCGTAGCCATGGGTGGCATCAGCGATTGGATGCATATCAAAAATCGCAGGAGCGTCAGGATTACCCAACAACAGACGGACTTCGGAAGCGTACGGGGCCCAGACTCGGTAGTTGCTCATGAGCACCATGGTAGGTCAGTCAGCGGATTGGCACAGTGAAACTTTTTCGAACACTGCGGATTTGAGGTGAGCCCAAGGTGAGGTCGAGATAGTAGGGTGAGGTCGAGATAGTAGCGAGCGACGGTGATTGGGTGTGCACGAAGCCCATACGCAACAATGGACACTATGACCACCGAGCCATCCACTTCGACAGAGGCGACACAGAATCAGCGTGACATCGAGCTGATTGTCCCCGCCGACGGTGACATCGTCACGAATGAAATCGAGATTAAGAAATCTCGCTTCATTACGTGGATCGCGCGTGCCGACGACGAAGACAGCGCCCGAGCGGTGATCAATTTGGCTAAGGCGGAGTACCCGGACGCTCGCCACCACTGCAGCGCATACATTCATGAGGTCGTCGGAGGGAATCGTGTGGAGCGATCCTCGGATGACGGTGAACCTAGTGGCACGGCAGGTCGCCCTATGCTCGATGTACTGCAGGGCTCTGGAATGACAAATGTCACCGCCGTAGTAATCCGCTATTTTGGCGGCATCAAGTTGGGTACGGGTGGGCTTGTGCGGGCCTATTCGGATTCGGTCTCAGAGTGTCTAGAGAAAGTTACGCGTATGCGGCGCGTGCAACGAGCCTTAAGAGTAGTCAGTGTCTCCGCAGCAGATGCCGGTCGCATCGAGGCGGAATTGCGTGCTCGCGGCTATGAGATTGTGGAAACGCGGTGGGGGCAGAACGTGGAGTTTTCCATCGCAGTGACTGCCGATGGGATTGCCCAGCTTGACGGCGAAATGCAGGCGCTGACTAAGGGAGCTAGCGAGCCGTCTACGGACGGTGGCGAAATCTGGTGGGAGCTGCGCGCCTAACAGCCACTAACCCTGGTTCGGGGACTCCTCGCCGTTGTGTGCGCCGCGATGACGCTTGAGAATTTCCACCAGTTCGTCCTTGTTTTCCGCAATCTTTTCCGGCCGACCGAAGACACAGACCGCAGCCACAGTAGCGCCGTCTTCCTCCACTGCGATAGAGACACCATCGACGCCACCGCCTTCGGCAATACCCGGGGCAGCACAGACGCCGGTCTCTGCGATTTCCCCGGCCTGGCGGAGGAAATCATCCACATAAACCTGGTCTTCCGGTCGCGCGGAGTTCAGGTAGGACCACAGTTCGCGCTTTTCAAACCGACTCATCAAAACCCAACCTGCAGAGGTGCGCAGCAGCGAGCGTGGCAGGAAGTTCTCCGTCAGGTACTGGTAGCGCATGGATTCACCGACGGTTTTGAGGTAGAAAAGCTTGCCACCAACCGGCAGTGCCAGCACGGTAATCAAGCCAGTCTCGTTGTGAATCGCCTCAAGCTCGGCCGTCGGAACATGGACCATGCGACGACCGGCCATGACATTGAGCAGAAACGGTGCCATGCCGAGCGTGTAACGCTTGTTGGACTCGTCAAGGTAACCTGTCACAGTCAGACCGTTGACAAGGCCCTGCGTGGTACTGAGCGGATAGTTCAACGTGTGGGCGATGTCTGTGAGGGTTAGACCTTCGTTAGAGCGCGCAACGAGTTCGAGAATCGCCGCAACGCGGTCGACCATACGGTGGCGGGGGCGGACAGTTTCTGTCATAGCGCTAACTCTAGCAACCTAGCTACGCCATTGTATTAATTACCTACCCAAATAGGAATATTTAGCAGGCTTGCTATATCTGTCGGGATTTTTCCCGAATTGTACGTCCTATCGACCTATGCGATGCGTCAGGGCGACCAGAACGCTCTAATATGTACTCCATGAGCTATCTTCAGCCCCAACCTCAGAACCCCATTGAGCTCCGCAAGAACGCGGTGCGAAAGTACTCCCGCAATGCCGTTGTATGGGCAGGCAGCGGTGTCGTCGGCGGTGCAGTGCTCGGACTTCTAGCCGGAAGCATGTCGCTATTCCTCATCCTGGCAGTAGTCGGCCTGGTCGGTGGTTTTCTCAATTGGCAAAAGGTTCAGCGGATCGTCAACTACAAGGATCCACAGTAAATGCCTGCTCAGCAGCAATTGTCTACCGAACCAGTGCGTATCGATGCCTGGATTTGGGCGGTCAGGTTGCTGAAAACTCGCTCATTGGCCGCAGATGCGTGCCGTGGCGGCCACGTCAAAGTCAACGGCGAGGCCGTGAAACCCTCAGTTCTAGTCGTCCCAGGGGACAGAGTGCGATTGTGGGCAAACCACCGCGAACACATTGTTGAGGTCACCAAGACTGTGAAGAAGCGGGTCGGAGCTCCGGTGGCCAGGCAGTGCTATATCGACCACTCTCCGCCACCGCCTCCGAGGGAGATTCTCGCATCGATGCCGATGCGCGACCGCGGTGCCGGGCGGCCTACGAAGCGCGATCGCCGTCAGCTCGATCGTCTTCGGGGACGTCGCTCATAGGCATCCCGGCCTCAGCTAGTTGCTGCAATCGTGCGCGCAAACGAGCTGGTCGGCGCTTCGGGTTATGGCTGGTATCCGCAGTGGCCTTGATGTGCTTGTCGCCGCGAGCCGCTAGTAGCAGGTCATCGATAACACGCACATGGCCTGGGTTAAAGCGGTACTTCATGGCCTTGCTTACCGCGCTGAGACGCTGCGGATTAAGTAGCTCTCGCAGCTGCCCGACAGTGCGAATGCCATTGCGCTCCAGCAGTTCTTCTGCCCAGCCGTAATGCTCTGATTTCGAGCGGGGTGCATCGGGAAGCAACATCGTCAGCACTCCGGGTAGGGTTTCCTCAGTCACCACAATGTCATCGGCTGTGGTCTTCGCCGGAACTGAGGGCTGTTCGCCCTCTCCTTGCGCGGAATCGTCTGGCGTAGATTCCTCCAGCACGGCAACGACCTGGTCGAACTGCTGATCCGCGAGCTCAATAAGGCCAGCGGCCAGTGCAAAAGCTCTATCAATCCGCGGGTCTGTCGCTCCCTCAGGGGCCTTGTAACGAATATCGTGCTCAAACTCCGCCCACGCATGCTGCAGCACAGTGCGCAGTTGCACCTCAAACTGCATATCCGCATATGAAGCTAGCTCTGACGGCGCCGCCGTCGACACCTTGCAGATCAAGTGCTGGGAGCCGTATCCCAACCGGCCGCTGATTCGTGTCTCCGCGGTCTTGTCAATCGTGCGCAGCACAGTTAGCGAATCTCCCAGCGCATCCATAATCGCGGGAATCTCCGTCGAATGGTACGTGGTTACACGCACGCCGATGATGTCGTGGATACCGTGCCACGGGTCAGGGTAGACGTAGCTGCCGTCCGCTTCACGACGCAGGGCCTTCTGCCGCAATGAGCGGAAAGACTTCACCCGCGCCGTGACATTGTCAAAGGCCAAACCGGCATCGGAGAGAATCTCTTTAATCGCATCGACAAAGTCCTGTGCGGCAGTGGGGTGCCGAGTTGCCCACGAGTCGTACTTCGACTGCAGCGCACGTGTAACCTCTCGATCCTCCGCCAACTGAGCCTTGCGGGTCTGCTCGCGGGAATCGTCGGCAAGCGAATCCTTCATCCGATTAGTCGTCATCGTCCTCGCGTACCAGCAGTGCTACTGGGAAGGAGCTGAACAGAGAAGCCACGGCGATGGTGCCCGACCAGGTATGGCCGGTGAAACGGTCGGTCCAGAATCCCTTGGGAAGTGTCACTGTAGTGTCGCCCCAACCGCCTTCGCGCTGCAGCCCCAGCGGACGGCGCGTCACCAGCGCGATAACATCTTCTGGCTCGCCCTTCGGTCCACGTGCTGCACCGACCAGGTGACGCTCGCCCACACCAACGGCGAATACTGGCTGGTAGGCACCGCCGACGAAGGACTCCGGGCGCTCCGCACGCAGCTTCACGCCGTGGTGAGTCACCATCAGCTTTGCGACGTCCGCATCGGCATCCGTAAAGTCCTCCGGCAGCTCAGCTGGGTGCTCTGGACTCTTAGTCACCGACGTGACCTCATCGCGGGCAACCTTATCCAGCGCCGCGACGCGCGCATTGTAGTCGACGAAGCGGCGGTTGTCGGGATCAACCAGGGAGTCCTCGGTGAACTCCGTCCCCTGGTAGGTATCGGGGATGCCGGGGCCGACAAGCTGGAGGAGCTTGCGCGACAGAGACGTGGTCAGGGCAGCGGGCGCAATGGAGCGGACGAACTCTGTGATGGAGTCGGTCAGGGGGCCGTCGAGAAGCGCGTCAATCCAGCTGCGGATGCCGAGTTCGAACTCCTCGACCGGCTCCGTCCAGGAGGTGTGCACATCTGCCTCGCGGACAGCCTTGATGGCGTAGTCGTGGAGGCGTTCGCGCAGTTCATCGGTAATTACGCCGTCGGTCGGCCAGACTCCGATGATGTTCTGCAGCAGGAAGTAGCCGGTGGCATCGTCCGGGGCGGGGGTGATGGCCATCCAGTTGCGAACATTTTCAGCCCAGTCGCCGGAGACATCGGAGAGCTGGAGAATGCGGGCTCGGACATCTTCGCCGCGCTTGGTGTCGTGCGTGGACAGCGTGGTCATGGTTCTTGGCCAGAGGCGAGCACGTTCCGACTGCAACAGGTGGAATTCCGCTGCCGACATACCGTAGCGACCGAGATCACCGCCAACTTCGTTTAGGCTGATCAGGCGACAGGCGCGGTAGAAGGTGGTGTCTTCGACACCCTTTGCCATGACCGCGCCACAGACCTGCGCGAACCGCGTGGCGGCCTCACCACCGGCTACCAAACCTGCCGAAATGAGGTCGAGAGCAAAGACACGCGAGGGGAAACGCGCTGCCATTTCGCCAATGACCGTGGAAGCCACTCGCGACAGGGAGACATAGTCCGAACGGTAGACAGGCATGGCCGCGACCAGCTTGCAGATGGTGTCGATAAGTACCTCATCGCTGACGCTGGTACCGCTGATAGACCAGTTATCGCGGCGCAGGGCACGCGCTAGACGACGGACCTCCGCAGCCAGCTCGTGAGCAGCGACATCGTGCTTGAGAGCCTGTGCGGTTGCTTGCACGGCAGTCTTGTCCCAGGTTGAGCCGGACTGCTGCAGAGCCAACATGCTCATGGCGTCTCGGGAGTCGCGGTTGACGAAGACATTGTCGAACTCACGCAGGGCGTCGTAACCCGTGGTGCCGTCAACCTGGAGCCTCGGATCCAGTGGCTCTTCGGCACCCAGAATCTTCTCGATAACCAGCCACTTGTCATCGCCGAGTAGACGGCGCAGCTCACTGAGGTATCCGAATGGGTTGCTGAGGCCATCCGGGTGGTCAATGCGGACACCGTCAATGATGTCCGCAGCCAGCAGCTCGCGGATGATGCGGTGTGTGTGCTCGAATACCACCGGGTTTTCCTGGCGGATGCCGGCCAGACCGTTGACGCTGAAGAATCGACGGTAGCCAATGACCCCGTCCTTCCAGTACATCAGGCGATAGGCCTGGCGATCATGTACTTCCTGCGGGGTGCCGTCCTCGGTGCCAGGGCGCACCGGGAATGTGTTGTCGTAGTAGCGCAGAAGTGGCTCATCGCCAGAGGTGTCGAGCTCCAGCTTGTCGATATCTTCCGGGGAGCCCAGAATCGGCAACCCCATCTTGCCGTTGGCACCGTTGTCCTCGTGCCAGTCGATGTCGAAGTAGGGCTCGAACTGAGAATCCTTGCCATAGGTCAGAACGTCCCACCACCAGGCATTGAGCTTGGGTTCCTCAACACCGAGGTGGTTCGGTACCAGGTCGATAATGATGCCCAGGCCGGCCTTGTGCGCCACCTGCGCGAGCTTCTGCAGCTCTTCCATGCCGCCGAGCTCCGGGTTCACAGTCGTCGGATCGATGACATCGTAGCCATGGTTCGACTCCGGTACGGAAGTGAGGATAGGCGACAGATACAGGTGTGAAATTCCGAGGTCTGCCAAGTAGCCGACCTGTTCAGCCGCGTCAGCGAACGTGAAAGCGCGCCCGTTTGGATCGGCCTTGGGGCCACGGAGTTGGAGACGGTAGGTGGACGTAATTGGTCGGCGCCTCATGTTCCCCTTTATACCGCCCACCAGGAAAAGCTGCTGCCCGACTGCTGTGGCAGCAGCTAGACCCAGAGCCTGCGCCCGCCGCCCGAATACGAATTTCTTTCCGTGAACGTGGCCTAGAAGGGTGGCATTCCGTCATCGCCGGGCAGGGAAGTGGAACCAAACAACGGAACCGACTCACTGGAGTTGTTTCCGTCGCTGGCGCTAGGTGTCCCTTCCGCAGTGTCTCCTGTTTCGGACGCGCCATCCTCTTCCGGATTCAGCCCGAGTGCAGTAAAGAGCTCCTTCTCGCTCCAAATCTGGATTTCCTGGCCTTCGGCCTGCAGCTGTCGAGCCCTCTTCTCCTTCGACGTCACCGAATCCCACGGACCGGCGACCAATATGGTTGTTTTCTTCGTAACACCCTTATTGATATTCGCACCTGCAAAGGCAATCTTGTCCCACAGAAAACCCTTGTCATACGGTGCAAAATCGCCCGTCAGTGTCACACGCTGCTGGTACAGAAGGCCGCTTGGATCCGCGTCCGGATTCGGGTCTGGAATGGTGTCCGGTGTCTTGGCTGCATCCCATTTCGCATTGCGACGCGGCCGACGTGACGGCGCGGAACTGCGGGACTGCGCACCAGCACTAGCACCAGTGCCCGCGTTGGTTCCGGCTCCAGTGCTGGCGACACCAGACGGGTCATAGCGCACCATCCGCACTCGTCCACTGCCAATCTGGCCCAAGCTCAGCGAGACCTTCTTGCTCAAATCAGCCACCGATGTCGCGTGCTGCTGCTCCATCAACCACAGCGCTACCTCAGCACATGCGACCGCATCCGCCGTCGCATCATGATGATTCTCCAGTGACGCTCCCGCGGCCTCCGCCAACGTCGGCAGCTTCAAGTTGGGCAGCCCCAACTGCATCTGCCGAGCCCACATATAAGTACACGCAAAATTCAACTTTGGTGCCGCGACGCCCTCAGCCCGGCACGCCCGCGACAGGGCTGTGAAATCAAACCGCGCATTGTGAGCAACTACGTCCAAATCCCCGACGATGTCAACAAACTTCGCCAGCTGCTCCGGAAATGACGGCTCACCGGCCACATCTGCTGCCGTGATGCCATGAATCGCGACATTGGCTTCATCAAAATACTCCAACCCCTTTGGCGGACGGCACATCCAGGAATAACGCTCCGTCACCTTCCCGCCACGCACGACCGCAACGCCAAGCTGAATAATCGAGCCGGTGTCTTCGTTCGCTGTCTCTACATCGAACGCGGCAAACGGTGCGATGTCCGACATCGCAACCTCATCCCCCGAAGGAAGCGGCGCAAAAGGCACAGAGTGCTTTACGACGTCGCCCGCGCCCTCAACCACACTCACGCCTTCGGTGACCGCCGCGCGCTGTGCCACCCACGGCATCAACGTGGAAGTAAAAGCATCTGCTGAGCTGTAGAACTCCGGATTCTTGGCCATCTCCGCCATGAGGTCTGCCAGCAACTGCGCTGCTGCCTGGCGATGAGACATCACACGGGCCTTTGGCAAAGCTACTCCGAGGTCTACCGTGCCGGGGAAGAAGCGGTTGGCCGGAGTGTAGACACCGTTTTTACTTGCCGATGCGACCTCGGCAACGTCGGCAAGCGGGAGGGGCTTCGCGGGGTCGGTGCTAGCCGTGTTGATGGTGTGGGTAAGGCGGAGCCCATCTGCGGTAATAGTCACCGTGTCGCCGGTGAGCTCGAAGACGACGGCGGGCTCGGAGGATGGCGTGGTCGTAGTCATGCACTAGATGGTAGCGCCGATGGCGGATTGAGCCTCATAGAGGCTGCGGTACCTGCGGCTGTCGCCGAGTACATGTGGCTTCCGACAATGTGGAAATGCCCACAAAAATAGGAATATTTATGGGATGTTCGGACAGCGGGGGTGTCTGTACCCCTGAAAACCACATGTTTTGGGGGGTTAAATGTCCGGATGCATTTTGAGCGGGCGCTCCTTATACTTTTCGACGAACGGCGGTAACTGGTCGTTCGAGCTTTCGAGCTCAAGCGAAGGGCAAAGCGGAAACAACGTATGCCAGTGAAGCGATGAAATAAGGAGTAAACATTTTGAGCACGCATCCTGTGCACCCTGGTTCTATCTTGAACGATAATTTCCTCGAGCCGCGACACCTCTCTATCTACCGACTGGCTCTTGCCATCGGCGTGCCAAGCTCAACTCTGGAGCGCTTTCGCACCGGCCGCACTGCGGTCACTACTGACCTCGCAAATCGACTGTCCGACTACTTTGACACCGAGCCGGAGTACTGGTTGAACTCTCAGGCGGAGTTCAATATGCGCGCATCTGCGTAAGAAGACTTCACGCCAGCTCGGCTCCCGCGGTGCTGTGTTGACCCAATGCGAGTTACTGACTGCGTTTATGGCTGGCGGCGGTGGGCCGATGCGAGTTACTGACTGCGTTTATGTCAAAAATGGCTCGAAAAATGGCCTGAAAGTGTCATAAACTCATACAGTTTCAAATTTGCAGCCCTCAGTTTTTGCTACTTAACCTTGTTCTGAGTTGAACTCAGAGCCGAAAACCCCTGTCAGTGGAAGAAAGGTCTTCCGTCGACAGGGGATTTTTGTGTAGGAACCAACCCAGGCCCCGGTGCAGAAGCCAACCCAGCTCCAACCCAGGCCCGGGCCCCTACACCCAACGCGGACGCGGCTAGTGTCGCTCGATCAGCACGATGGTCGAACGGGCCGGCACGCGTAGCTCGCCTTCCGGCTCAACGATGCGCTCGCGAGTCGGTCGACCCGTAATCTCTGTGGTGTCGATGATGACTTCCCAGCTGTGTGCGTATTCGGTGCCCGGAATTTGGAACATGATGTCCTCGTGGTGGGCGTTGAAGCACAGGAGGAAGGAGTCATCTTCAATCCGGTGACCTCGGCGATCAGGTTCAGTGATGGCATCGCCGTTGAGCCAGACCATCAACGACTTGCCGAAGTCGAAGTTCCAGTCATCGGTAGTCATGACACGACCCTCATAGGTCAGCCAGGCAATGTCACGATCATCGGTTTCCGCACCGAGCGGGCCACCGCGCAGGAAGCGGCGGCGCCGGAAGACTGGGTGTTCTGCACGCAGTTCAGTCAGGAACTGGGTGTATTCGACCAGTTCAGAGTTAGTACGAGTCTGATTCCAGTCCACCCATGACAAACGGTTGTCCTGACAGTAGACGTTGTTGTTGCCCTTCTGGCCACGTCCCATTTCGTCGCCATGGCTAATCATCGGAGTGCCCTGGGACAGTAGGAGAGTGGTCAGGAAGTTACGATGCTGACGGGAGCGCAGAGAAAGAACGCGCTCGTCGTCGGTCGGGCCTTCCACGCCGCAGTTCCACGAACGGTTGTGGGACTCGCCGTCGCGGTTGTCCTCGCCGTTGGCCATATTCTGCTTCTCGTTGTAGCTGACCAAGTCGTTGAGAGTGAAACCATCGTGCGCGGTCACGAAGTTAATCGACGCAGTTGGGCGGCGGTCATTGTTTGCATACAGGTCCGAGGAACCGGTGATACGCGAAGCGAACTCGCCGAGCGTGGATGGCTCACCGCGCCAGAAGTCACGGATAGTGTCGCGGTATTTACCGTTCCATTCAGTCCACTGCGGTGGGAAGTTACCGACCTGGTAGCCGCCTTCGCCGACATCCCACGGCTCTGCGATGAGCTTGACCTGGCTGACAATCGGATCCTGCTGCACCAAGTCAAAGAAGGCGGAGAGGCGATCCACATCGTGGAATTCTCGAGCCAGGGTGGAGGCCAAATCGAAGCGGAAGCCGTCGACATGCATCTCGGAGACCCAGTAGCGCAGCGAATCCATAATCAGCTGTAGGGAGTGCGGGTGGCGCACGTTCAGGGAGTTACCGGTGCCGGTGTAGTCCATGTAGTGCTGTCGGTCACCCTCGACCAAACGGTAGTAGGCCTCGTTGTCGATGCCTCGGAAGCAGATGGTTGGGCCCATGTGGTTGCCCTCAGCGGTGTGGTTGTAGACCACGTCGAGGATAACCTCAATCCCCGCATCGTGAAATGCGCGCACCATGCCCTTGAACTCGCTGACTGCGCCGCCTGGCTTTTGGGAAGCCGAGTAGTCCTGGTGTGGCGCCAGGAAGCCGAAGGTGTTGTAGCCCCAGTAGTTGCGCAGCCCCTTTTCGCGCAGGTGGTCGTCCTGGAGGAACTGGTGGACAGGCATCAGTTCGATAGCCGTGGCACCAAGGTCCTTGAGGTAGTCAATAATCGCCGGATGAGCGAGACCGGCATAGGTACCGCGTAGCTCCTCCGGAATATCCGGGTGAGTCATGGTCATGCCCTTGACGTGGGCCTCGTAAATCACGGTCTCGTTGTACGGCGTGCGAGGTGCGCGGTCAGCGCCCCAGTCGAAGAATGGGTTGATGACCACGGAGGTCATGGTGTGTCCCAGGCTGTCCTCGGTGTTGCGCTTCGAGTGGTCATGAATGTCATAGTTGAACAGTGATGGGTGACCGTCGAATTCGCCGTCGAAAGCCTTGGCGTATGGGTCGACCAGCAGCTTGTTGGGGTCACAACGCTTACCGTTTGCCGGATCGAATGGGCCGTGTACACGGTAGGCGTAGCGCTGACCCGGCATGATGGACGGGATGTAGCAGTGCCAGATATGCGCATCGACTTCTTCCAGCGCAATGCGTGTTTCTTCGCCTTCGGCGCTAATCAGACAAAGCTCCACCTTTTCCGCAACATCGGAAAAGAGCGCAAAGTTGGTGCCAGCGCCGTCGTAGGTAGATCCGAGCGGGTAAGGCTCACCCGGCCATACTTGATAATCGCCGACTGTATTTGCTTGGTTCATGTGACTACCTTAACCGCTTTGTAAAAAACATGAGCCATTTTCAGTCCCGTGTGGGCGCGCAAACCGTCCTATTCGCCGAGCGCACTTCGCAAAAACGACCCCCAGACAAAAAGTCGAGTTGAACGGTTAAGCGTGTAAAGTTCGCGCGAAAATAAGTATTTAACCCTGCAAGTGGGCAATTTGACACTCTAAACGCACCTTGGTGGGCGCCGAATCCCCAATATTCGCGGTCACCAACGCGCGAAGATTCCCAAAGGCCTTTACTTTTGGAATTATGAGTCCACGAACCATTGGTGTAACGGAAGTAGCGTTCCGAGACGCTCATCAGAGCCTCATGGCAACGCGAATGGCTATGGAAGACATGGTCGATGTCTGTGAAGAAATGGACAAGGCCGGTTTTTGGAGTGTGGAGTGCTGGGGTGGCGCAACCTTCGACGCTTGCATTCGCTTCCTCAACGAAGACCCCTGGGAGCGACTGCGGACATTCCGCAAACTGATGCCGAACAGCCGCCTGCAGATGCTGCTGCGCGGTCAGAATCTCCTCGGCTACCGCCACTACGAGGACATGGTGGTTGACAAGTTCGTCGAAAAGTCCGCTGAAAACGGCATGGACGTATTCCGTGTTTTCGACGCCCTCAACGATCCACGCAATCTCGAGCACGCCATGCGCGCGGTCAAGAACGTCGACAAGCACGCGCAGGGCACGATCTGCTACACGACGTCTCCGCTTCACGACGTCGACGGGTACGTTAAGCTCGCTGGTCGTCTACTGGATATGGGGGCGGACTCCATTGCGTTGAAGGACATGGCAGCGCTGCTGAAACCCCAGCCGGCTTACGACATCATCCGTGGCATCAAGGAAACTTACGGCGAGGACACCCAGATTAACGTCCACTGTCACTCGACCACCGGTGTCACCATGGTGACTTTGATGAAGGCCATCGAAGCTGGTGCGGATGTCGTGGACACAGCAATTTCGTCGATGTCGCTGGGGCCGGGACACAACCCGACCGAGTCGCTGGTGGAAATGTTGGAGGGAACCGACTACACCACCGACCTGAACATGGATAATCTGATCACCATTCGTGACCACTTCCGCAAGGTGCGTCCGAAGTACGCAGAGTTCGAGTCGAAAACCCTGGTCAATACCGACATTTTCATGTCGCAGATTCCTGGCGGCATGTTGTCGAACATGGAAAACCAGCTCAAGGCCCAGGGCGCGGGCGACCGCGTCGAAGAGGTCATGCGTGAAGTCCCGATTGTCCGAAAGGACGCCGGTTACCCGCCGCTGGTGACTCCGAGCTCGCAGATCGTCGGCACGCAAGCTGTGTTTAACGTACTGATGGGACGCTACAAGGTTATGACGGCTGAGTTCGCCGACCTCATGCTCGGCTATTACGGGCAGTGCCCGGGTGAGCGCAACCCAGAGCTGATCAAGCAGGCAGCGGAGCAGACCAAGAAGGAAGAAATCACGGTTCGTCCGGCTGATCTCCTCGAGCCAGAGTGGGACGACCTGGTCGAGCAGGCCAAGGAGCTCGACGGTTACAACGGCACCGCGGAAGACGTCCTGACCAACGCACTGTTCCCATCTGTCGCACCGGGATTCTTCACCACGCGCGGCGAAGGGCCGAAGAACGTCGGTAAGACTGTCGAACAGCTCAAGCGCGAGGCAGAGCAGGCCTCTGGTGCAGCCAATGCCATTCGCGAGCCAATTCGCTACAAGGTCACCGTCGGCGGTCGCTCGCAGACCGTCCAGGTGGAACCCGCCTAGGAACATCGGGAGAAGAGATAGCAATGTCGCAAAGTTCAGCAAACCAGCCGACTTCGGCGGATGCCGTCGCGCCGGGCGTCGACGCCTCGATGGCGGAGCGCCTGGATTATTTGGATGCTCAGCGTCGCCGTGTTGAGGCCGGTGGCGGTGAAGCCCGGCAGGCAAAGCAGCACGAATGTGGGAAGATGACTGCCCGCGAGCGTATCGACAACTTCGTCGACGAGGGCACTTTCCGTGAAACCGGCATGTTCATGACTCACCGCACCACCGACTTCGGCATGGATACCGCCGATGCGCCTGCCGACGGTGTGGTCACCGGCACTGCCGCGGTTCTCGGCCGGGCAGTGCACGTGGCCTCCCAGGACTTCACAGTCATGGGTGGCTCCGCTGGTGAAACGCAGTCCCGCAAGGTTGCAGCCACTATGCGTGCCGCTGCCGACAACGGCACTCCGTTCGTGTTTATCAACGACTCCGGTGGTGCTCGCATTCAAGAGGGGATTGACTCTCTGTCGGGCTACGGCCAGGTCTTTTACAACAATGTCTGGCTGTCCGGTCTGGTGCCGCAGATTTCCATCATTGCAGGTCCATGTGCTGGTGGCGCTGCCTACTCGCCAGCGCTGACGGACTTCATCATTCAGACTCGCAAGGCACAGATGTTCATCACCGGTCCGGGCGTTATTAAGTCTGTGACCGGCGAGGAAGTCACCTCCGAGCAGCTCGGTGGCGCTGATGCGCACATGGCTAAGGCCGGTAATATCGACTTCGTTGCCGACGATGACGAGCAGGCCATCCTAATTGCGCAGAAGCTCTTAAGCTTCCTGCCACAGAACAACACAGAAGAGCCGCCGGTTGTTGATCCGGTATTCGATGCCGAGCCGGATCCAGAGCTCCGCGACATCGTCCCTGTGGACGGCAAAAAGGGCTACGACGTCCGCGAGGTCATCATCCGTATCGCCGACAATGGCGACTTCCTCGAGTGCCAGGCGGGTTTTGCCACTAACCTGGTTGTCGGCTTTGGTCGAGTTCTGGGCCGTACCGTGGGCTTTGTCGCCAACCAGCCGAACGTGATGTCCGGTGTGTTGGACATCAATTCCTCGGACAAGGGCGCAAAGTTCATCCGCTTCTGCAACGCCTTTAATATCCCGCTGGTCACCCTGGTTGACGTTCCTGGCTTCATGCCGGGCGTCACCCAGGAACACGGCGGCATCATCCGCCACGGCGCAAAGATGCTCTACGCATACTCCGCAGCGTCTGTGCCCAAGGTGACCGTCGTCATGCGTAAGGCCTACGGCGGTGCGTACCTGGCGATGTGCTCGAAGGACCTCGGCGCGGACTACGTATTCGCATGGCCGACCGCAGAAATTGCGGTGATGGGCGCAGAAGGCGCGGTCAACGTGGTCTTCCGAAAGGAAATTGTGGCCGCGGGCGACGAGGAAGAGCAGGCGCGCGTGCGCGACGAGCGTATCGCCGATTACAAGACACGCTTCTCGACGCCGTATGTCGCTGCCTCGCGAGGACTGGTCGACGACGTGATTGACCCGGCGGAAACTCGCCTGCGTGTGGCTGACGCACTGTCGGTTCTGCGTAACAAGCGTGAGGTTCGCCCGGCCAAGAAGCACGGATTGGGGCCACAGTAATGTCGGACAGCATCGGTGAGATTAAGGAGCTGCGAGCGCTCGTCGCTGAACTGACCGACCGGTTGGATGCGACCTCGACAAGCTTGCAGAAGGCCACGGCACGCCTGAATCAGGCAGAAAGCGAGTTGGCTGAACTGCGCAAACGCGTGGACGCAGATATCCCCGAGGACACTGTCATCGCCATTTCGGCAGCGGTGTCTGCGTACCTAGGCAATCGCGGCAAGGTGAAGGCAATTCGTTACAACCGCCACAAGACGTGGGCTGCGCAGGGCCGCCAGATCCAGCAGCAGCGCAACCTGCGTTAGTTGGAAATTTTCGATAACCGACTTATTTGAGCCTGACTCATTGACTTTTGCTACGTGAGGATTGTTGAGCCATGAAATTGAAAGTGACTGTCGGCGGCATTGCCTACGATGTCGACGTTGAAGTAGTTGAGGAGCCCAAGCGTCTTTCGCCCATCGTTTTGGGTGGGTCGTCTAGCGCTTCCGTTGAGCCAGCCACCGCTAGTGTCTCGGGTGTCTCCGCCAATTCGGTGGTGGCGCCACTGGCAGGTTCGGTCAGCAAGATTTTGGTCGAGGAAGGCCAGAAGATTGAGGCCGGGGAGGTGCTGCTCATTCTCGAGGCAATGAAGATGGAAACCGAGATTACGGCCCCGGCTGCAGGCACCGTCGGCTCTATTCATGTCGAAGTCGGTGACGCAGTGCAGGGCGGCCAGGGACTCGTCTCGATTGATTAGTCGCATTAGCCGGGGTGTAAAGATTTTGGGGTGAAGTCTTTCTAGCCCCGGTTGCTGGAAATACTTAAGGTTGCCTTAATATTTTCCTTATGAATGCCGTTCTTCTCGCCGTTTTGGTGATGCTAATCCTGGCGGTCTGCCGGGTACACGTTGTGCTAGCGCTGTTTATTGGCGCCTTGGTCGGTGGTCTTTCCGCCGGTATGGGGCTCGATGCCACAATGGTTGCCTTCCAGGAAGGCCTCTCTGGTGGTGCGAAGATTGCCCTGAGTTACGCCATGCTGGGTGCCTTTGCCATGGCAGTGGCGTCCTCTGGGCTGCCCAAATTGCTGGCCGATTGGCTGATTGCCAAGATTGGCACAGAGGATGAAGGCGCTAAATCTAAGGCAGAAGCATGGACCAAGTGGGGTATGGTGGCCGGTATTTTGGCCATGGCGATTATGTCGCAGAACCTCATCCCAGTTCACATCGCGTTTATCCCGCTGATTATTCCGCCACTGTTGCCGGTGTTTAACCGGCTCAACATCGACCGCCGAATGATCACCAGTGTGATGACCTTCGGTTTGATCACCACCTACATGTGGGTTCCGGTCGGATTCGGTTCTATCTTCCTGAACGACATTCTGCTGGGGAATATCGAGAATGCTGGTCTTGATGTTTCCAATATCAACATCATGATGACGATGGGCATCCCGGCTCTCGGTATGTTGTCGGGTCTGGCCATTGCTGTGTTTTTCTCCTACCGGAAGCCACGCCATTACGAAGATCTGCCAATCGCCGAGTCCTCGCGCGTGGAATCCCAGTCTGACGAACCGGTGTCGAAGTACCGAGTCATCGTTGCTCTCGTTGCGATTGTGGTGACCTTCGTCGTCCAGATTGTGATGAACTCTATGGAGACCGATGCCGATCCATTGTTGATTGGTGCGCTCACTGGTCTGGCAATCTTCATGCTTACCGGTGCCGTGCGCTGGCGTGAGGCGGACGACGTATTCACTGCCGGTATGAAGATGATGGCCCTGATTGGTTTCATCATGATCTCCGCACAGGGCTTCGCCTCGGTGATGTCGGAGTCCGGCCAGGTCGAGCCGCTGGTGACCGCCACTGCAGACCTGTTTGCGGGCAACAAGCCTGCCGCTGCATTCGCCATGCTAGTCGTCGGTCTGGTGGTCACGATGGGTATTGGTTCATCCTTCTCGACGCTACCGATTATCTCCATCATCTACGTGCCGTTGTGTTTGTCGCTGGGCTTCTCGCCGATGGCTACCGTCGCCATCATTGGTACTGCAGGTGCTCTGGGTGACGCTGGTTCGCCAGCATCGGACTCGACGCTCGGCCCGACGATGGGTCTCAATGCCGATGGGCAGCACGACCACATTCGCGATTCGGTTATCCCGACCTTCCTGCACTTCAACCTGCCGCTGCTGGCAGCTGGTTGGGTAGCAGCTCTGGTGCTCTAATGCCAGTGTTTGGCTATGACGGCGAATGCTTCAGTGGGGCTTACTGACCTGCGGTTCCCTTAATCCCGGCAACCCCCGCAATTCCGGCGATAAAGAGCTCGGTTCCCAGCACAATGCGCTGGCGACCGAGCTCTTTTGCCTGTTCAGCGGCATCTTCAGAGGAAGCCTTGGCCGCAGCGCCCGTACTAGCGTTGTTCTCGCTATTAGTGTCACCCTTGTCAGATACAGACTTGGCGCCGTTCAGATTAAGCGCGATGGCTGTCTGCTGGTCGACTGTCGCGCCGAGAATGAAATACACGAGGACGGACGCGGTATCAGCCGCTGATGGGGTGCTGATGGAGGTTTCGGGTGCGTTCTCCAGGACGTCGGCAAGCAATTGCTCGGGGCGAATCGTGGCGGTGCCCGTAGCCAGCGCGGCCGAGACGACCTCGGCGCCATCCCGATGAGCGGTGAGGCAGGAGTAGAGCAGCTCGGCGATGGCTTCGGTGTCGGCGCGCCAATCGCCTGTGGCGGAAAACTCTGTGCAGGGAGCCAAGATGCGGTCAGCGACGGCGCCGAGCAGTGCCTGCTTGGAAGGGTAGTGCCAGTACATTGCGCCAGCAGCGGTACCCAAGTGGCGAGTCAGGCGGCGGATTGTGAGATCGCCGAGTCCGTACTCGTTGAGAATGGTAAGAGCTGCGTCGACAATGATGTCCTTGGTCAATTGCACACTGCCTACCGTAGACGAAAGAAGGATCATCTGGAAGATGTCTCAAGACTGAAATGCGGAGCGTAAAACCGCGACACGACGGGAATTGAACCCTGTTCGACATTCTGTAGATGCGGTATTAAGTTTGATAACTGAACAACTTCTCAAACAGTGTTCAAGTTTTATCCCCAGCCTCAAGGAGTGTCGCCCCCCCATGACTCAACAGCAGCAGGACATTTTGGAACTCGCCCGCGAAAAGGTGCTCGCCCGCGGAGAGGGGCTGAACTACGAGGAGACCCTGGCGGTTCTCAACCTCGACGACGACAGCATCGAGAATCTGCTGGCGCTGGCTCATGAGGTGCGCTTGAAGTGGTGCGGCGAAGAGGTCGAGGTTGAAGGCATTATCTCGTTGAAGACTGGCGGCTGCCCAGAGGATTGCCACTTCTGTTCGCAGTCGGGTCTGTTCGAGTCCCCGGTGCGTTCGGCATGGCTGGATATTCCGGCTCTGGTGGACGCCGCCAAGCAGACTGCAAAGTCTGGTGCGACTGAGTTCTGCATCGTTGCTGCAGTAAAGGGGCCGGATGAGCGACTGCTCAGCCAGATGGAACAGGCCGTCGCCGCCATTCAGGCAGAGGTTGACATTAATGTGGCCGCATCGATGGGCATTCTGACGCAGGAACAGGTGGATCGCCTGGCCAAGGCTGGTATTCACCGCTACAACCACAACCTTGAGACCGCCAAGAGCTACTTCCCGCAGGTCGTGACCACCCACACTTGGGAAGAGCGCCATGACACCCTGCGCATGGTCGGCGAAGCTGGCATGGAAGTCTGCTGTGGCGGCATCCTGGGTATGGGCGAGACCCTTGAGCAGCGTGCTGAGTTTGCTCAGGACCTGGCGGCGCTCAACCCGACCGAGGTGCCGATGAACTTCCTTGACCCGCGCCCGGGCACTCCGTTCGCCGGTCGCGAGCCGATGCCAGCTAAGGATGCACTGCGTGCCATCGGTGCCTTCCGTTTGGCACTGCCGAAGACCATCCTGCGTTTTGCTGGTGGTCGTGAGCTCACCCTGGGAGACCTGGGTGCAGAAAAGGGTCTGCTCGGCGGTATCAACGCTGTCATTGTTGGTAATTACCTGACCACGCTGGGCCGTCCGGCGGAGCAGGACCTGGACATGCTTGGCAAGGTACGACTTCCAATTAAGGCCCTCAATGCAACTGTCTAAGCCTCGGCCATCTAGCCCGCGCGCGACGCGGAATAGGAAAGTCGACTCCACAGAGCTGCTACAGGCCATGGTGCTGGGAGACGAGCCCAAGTTCGATCCTTTTACCGGCGCCAACCTCCAAGCTGGTGAGGTGCGCGAACGCTCTTATGGTGCAAAAGCTGGATTGGAGGCACCTCGGTTCTGCCAGCTCTGTGGACGTCGGATGGTGGTGCAGGTGCGTCCGGACGGCTGGACTGCAAAGTGCTCGCGCCACGGCGAAGTAGACTCCGTTATGTTAGAGCAGCGATAAAAGGTGCTGGTTGTGCAAGTGCGCCGTTCAGGCGCGCTAGTACTGGATGCGCGCCGTGAGGTAAGTTTGTCAACTATGACTATGAAAAATACCCGAGTCCCACACGTTGAAAAGCAGAGCGTGGCAATGGCCTCGGGTATTGTTCTCTTCTCCGTTGTAACGGGAGCGATAACGGGAGTGGCCTGGGCGTTTCTGCGACCCAAGCAGCAAGTGCAAATGCTCCCCAATAACCAACTAGCGATTATTCAGGAAACCGTTGACGCTGGTTTTATTGGGCTGCTCTGGTTTGTTGCTGTCACTGCCCTCAGCGGCCTGGTGCTGGGAATCACTACCTTCCGAAACCGTGCCATCACGACCCCTGCACAGATGCTCACAGCAATTGGATGGGCAGGTTTCTCCGCGTTGATGAGCGCAGCAGTGACGTACCTTGTCGGTCAGTCGGTTGCGGCATTGCTCCAGCCGGATCTGGCGGGAATGCAGCCGGGCGATAAGTTCGCGGTGATTCCGGACTTCAAAACCTATGTAGCACTGCTGGTCGCGCCACTGGTTGCCATGCTCGCACTGTGGTCCCGGGTGTTGTTCCAAACGGACTTCACGGAAGGCAACGAGAGCGCTGCGGACAATGCTACGGACGCAGATTCGGTCACTAAGTGAGACAGTGAGGTTCTGCGCGGGGGCCGTCGTAAAGCACTACTTCCTACTGAACAGGGGTAGTTATTGGGAAATAGGCTTATACAAGCCTTACAATTTTGGGAAATAGGCTCGTCCTCGATGCCGGTATTCGCCCCGATTTAGGGGCATTTTCGATATTGTGTGGCGAGCTTAGGTCTCTTGCACTTGCCCGTTTGAGTCCGCTGCGAATGCCTCCGGGGATCGTTGCCGGTAACGGTGACGGCGTTTTCTCCGGTCGTAGCCACAGCCCATTGAAGTAAGGACGTAGTTTTCCGTGAATACCAGCCTTGCGGCCAATGCTTCCAGCCTGCCGCGCCTTGAATCGGATCTGTACGAATCGGTAGTCGATAAAGATGGCCGCTACGGTGGCGTAATTGCAGATGAGCGCTGGGCTCAGGAGATTAAGCGCCTCGCCCGCGAACGCAATGCCGTAATTCTTGCGCACAACTACCAGCTGCCGGAGATTCAGGATATTGCCGATTACACCGGCGATTCCCTCGGGCTTTCCCGCATCGCTGCGGAAACCGATGCCGATGTCATCGTTTTCTGTGGTGTCCACTTCATGGCGGAAACCGCCAAAATTCTGAGCCCTGAGAAGACTGTCCTTATTCCGGACGAGCGCGCCGGCTGCTCCCTGGCGGACTCCATCACTGCAGACGAACTGGCCGAGTGGAAGGCTGAGAATCCCGGCGCACTGGTGGTCAGCTACGTCAACACCACGGCAGACGTAAAGGCTCTGACCGACATCTGCTGTACTTCCTCCAACGCCGTCGACGTGGTCAAGTCCATCCCGGAAGACCAAGAGATCCTGTTCAACCCGGATCAGTTCCTCGGCGCACACGTTCGCCGTGAGACCGGCCGCGACAACATCAAGGTATGGGCTGGTGAGTGCCACGTCCACGCCAACATCAACGGTGAGGAACTCGCGCACCGCGCGGAAGAGAACGCCGATTCGCAGCTGTTCATCCACCCGGAGTGCGGTTGCGCGAACTCTGCGATTTACCTCGCGGGTGAAGGCACTATTGAGCCGGAGCGCGTGCAGATGCTCTCCACCGGCGAGATGCTGACCGAGGCGCAGAAGCTGAAGGAGAACGAGCCCAACGGCAAGGTGCTCGTGGCCACTGAGGTGGGCATGCTCCACCAGCTGCGCAAGGCCGCACCGGATGTCGACTTTGAGCCAGTCAACGACCGCGCTTCCTGCTCGTACATGAAGCTCATCACCCCGGCGGCTCTGCTGCGCTGCCTCGTTGAGGGCACCGATGAGGTCGACGTCGCCCCTGAGGTCGCCGACAAGGCGCGCGCCTCGGTCGAGCGCATGATCGCCATCGGTAATCCAGGCGGGGGCGAGTAACACGTTTGGTCTGCGCCCATCATTCGACAGTTGGACACTGACGTGTGACTTCCTCGTCATCGGCGGGGGAGTCGCAGGGCTCAGTGCTGCGCGTAGGGCCCTTGAGCTCGGCCTCGACGTGCTGGTTATCGACAGCGTCGAGTGGCGCGTCGGTGCCCGCAAACAGCTGCGTTTCGCCGATGCCGCCACGAATCTCGCACAGGGCGGGCTCGCGGTCGTCGGGCTTGACGACGACCCCAGCGGCCGTGTGGCCAATGGGTTCGACGACACCACTGATTCCCATATCGCAGACACCATCGATGCCGGTGCCGGCCACTGCGATGAAGGGGCCGTGGCTTCTATCATCCGTGCCGGCGCTGCGGCGACCGAGTGGCTGATTGGGCTAGGCGGCACATTTGACCCGGCGCCGGATAACCCGGCCGTATATTCCCGCACCAAAGAGGGCGGACACCACGCGCGGCGCATCATTCATGCCGGTGGTGACGCCACTGGTGCTGAAATTGAGCGCGCCCTAGAAGCCTCAGTTACCGGCGTGCGAGTACTGCAGAACGCTACAGCGCGCCAGCTCATCGTTGGCAAAGACGGCCGCGTGCTGGGGGCGCTGGTAGCGGATCCCCGCGGTGGCGGCGCTATTCGCGCAGGTGCAACTCTGCTGGCTACCGGTGGCGTCGGGCATATTTACCGCGCGACTACGGCGCCCTCGGGCGCCCGCGGTGAGGCTATCGGCATGGCCTCCGACGCTGGCGCGGAGATTCGTGACATGGAGTTTATCCAGTTCCACCCGACAGTGCTCTATGACGAGCGCTCGGCATCAGACGGCACCGGCCGACGCCATCTCATCAGCGAGGCTGTCCGTGGTGAAGGAGCCATTCTCGTCGATTCCCGGGGAAACAGTGTGACGGCCGGCGTTGACCCACGCGGAGACCTGGCTCCGCGCGATATCGTCTCGCGCGCCATCGCGACTCGCATGCGCCAGCTCGGCGAGGACCATGTCTTCCTCGACGCACGTCACATCGACAACTTCGCCGTCCGCTTTCCGACGATCACAGCGGGCCTGACCGCAGCGGAGATTGATCCGACCAAGGACCTCATTCCCGTGGCCCCGGCGGTCCACTACACCTGTGGTGGCATTGCCGTCGACCCATTCGGTGCAACTTGCGTGCCGGGTCTCTTTGCAGCCGGTGAATGCTCCGCGACGGGGCTGCACGGCGCCAACAGGTTGGCTTCCAATTCGTTGCTGGAAGGACTGGTCGTCGGCAAGCGGGTGGCCGAAAAAGTCGCTGAAACACACGCTGTGCCGGTCGGGGACGAGGAATTCGCAGCGGCGGTTGAAGGTCTGCCGCAGCCACGGCCAGAACTGGAACCGCGCCAGCTTTTCCGGTTGCAGACTGCGATGCAGGAAGGTGCTGGTGTAACGCGCAATGAGCAGAGTTTGCGGCAGGCGTTGGCGGTTATCGATCGGCTCCCGCAATCGGTTCAGGTCGTAGCCGCAAGGAAAGTTGTCGAAGCGGCATTGGCACGACCATATACTTTGGGGTGCCACACTTGGTTTGAAAAGGACGGGGATTAGCTAGCCATGACTCTTGAGAAGGACACTCTGCGCGGGGTGCTGAACGAAAACATCACCCGCGGACTCATTCGGACGGCGCTGCAGGAAGACATGAGTTTCGGGCCGGATGTGACCTCGCTGTCGACAGTCTCGGCAGCTGCGCAGGCACGCGCCCGCCTGGTGGCCCGGCAAGAGGGAGTTATCGCGGCTATCGATGCGGTGGAGTGGACGCTGCAGGAGGTCATCTCGGGTGAGTTCACCGTCGAAAAGCACGTTGAAGATGGCACCCTGGTGCGTCCTGGCACAGTGCTGGCAACGATTTCTGCGCCGACTCGGGGGTTGCTGACTGCTGAGCGGACAATGCTGAATATCCTCACGCACGCCAGTGGTGTAGCTACTGCGACGCGCCAGTGGGCTGACGCAATCGTTGGCACCGGTGCGCGGGTGCGCGATTCCCGAAAGACACTGCCGGGTCTGCGCAACCTGGAAAAGTATGCGGTGACCTGCGGTGGTGGAATTAACCACCGCTATGCATTGGGCGATGAGGCACTGATTAAGGACAATCACGTGGTGGCCGTCGGTTCCGTGTCCGGTGCGTTGAAGAGGGTGCGGGCTCAGTATCCGGAGCTGCCGTGCGAGGTGGAAGTCGATACCCTCGCACAGCTCGATGAAATCCTGCCGATGAAGCCGGACATCGTCATGCTGGACAACTTCGAGGTCTGGGAGACCCAGATCGCGGTGCAGCGCCGCTCGCAGATTTCTCCGGCCACCCAGCTGGAGTCCTCTGGTGGACTGACCATCGATGTGGCTCGTGAGTACGCGTCCTGTGGTGTCGATTACCTGGCTGTGGGCGCGCTGACCCACTCGGCCAAGGTGTTCGATGTCGGACTCGACTTCGACGAGCAGTAGCTGAATCAGCCCCGGTTTCGCCTCGTAGCTTCGCCTACAGGCGACGGGCGATCTCTGCCCCAATCTCGCTTAGTGCCGACCCCCAGCGCTCCCGTGATTGCTCATCACAGGTTTCCTGTGCGCGGTAAAGCGCCTTCTCCGCAGCACCGACATCGCCCAAATGCAGGTGGCACTGTGCAATTTGTGCAAGCAGAGGCACGGCCTGGATATTGAGCTTGTCGGACTGGAAAAGTCCCGCCGCTAACTCCAGGTGATCAATGGCGCGCCCCTGATGTCCTCGACGAATCTCTGCCTGGCCGTTCAAGGTGTGCCACATCGCCCAGCGCAAGTGGCGCGGTGGGGTGTCCGCGGTCGGCTCAAAGCCGTCTTTTTCCAGGTTATCCAGCAGATCCAACCAATCCGCGGCCTTGTCCATCAGCTTTGGTGCAGAGCCACGGATGGGGCGCCCCAGACTGTCGGTCTGCGGGGCATCAGCCTTGTCGCCGAGTTCCTCGAACCCCTGCATCAGAGTTAGGGCTGCTTCCCAGAGGTTGTTTTCCTCAGCCAATGCCGTGGCGGCGTCGAAAAGCTGCTGCGGGCTAGAAGTCGCGGAATCACCAGAAGTAGTCATGACCTAACACTCTACTTTGTGTCACCGCCAGTACCGAAGTGGGCGGGGCGCTAGTATTCGTCGTCAAGCGACTGAATGATGATGACGTCAAGGGCATCGAGAACAGGATGGCCTTCCCACACGTCGCGGGGCAGAAGCTCTTCGACGCGCCGAGCATAGGCGGCGGCTCCGTCGGAATCACCCGCGTCGAGACGGTAGCGAACCCCCGCCAGCAGCGCGCGGGCGGCTTCCTCGCCATCGCTGGACTGCAGGTAGCCCTTCGCGGCGGCTTCCACATGGTTGATGGCCAAAGTGTCGCGGCCAGCGGAGTAGAAGACGTAGGCGGCATCGTCGTGCCAGTCGGCGAGTGACCAGTCGTCGGAGATGAGCTTCTGAGAACGCAGCAGAAGGTCCTCAGCCTCGCTGAGCGTGTGGTCAATGGCGGCGGAAGCGTCCTCAGAGACGATCTCGGCGGTGAATTCGGAGCCCTCTTCGGAAATGACCAGGTCAATGACATGAATGATAGAACGCGCAGCCTGACGGTAGGCCTTGGCAGCGCCCTTGGTATCGCCGTTGCGTTCAAGGTGCTCGCCGTGCTCGATGAGCAGCTTTGCCGCCCGGCGGGATTATTGCCGAGCCCCGCGGCTGTGGAGGCAATAGAAAACGCCGCGTCGGTGCGTTCTTCATCGGCGGTAAATGCTGACCAGTGCGCAACTGGTTCGGCAAAGCGCAGCGCCTCGTCAACCTCGTCGGCATCGAGGAGACTGCGGGCCAAAACGAGCTGGATATCCATGGTGATGGGGTTGACCGGCATGCCCTCGGCGCTGGCGAGCGCGCGGCGGGCAAATTCGGCGGATTCCGCGAAATCGCCGTGGGCGTTGAGAAGCGCACAGAGCAGACGCACGCTGCGAAGCACCGCGACCGTGAGTCCTGCATCGAGACCAGCCTGCACGATTGGGCGTAGCTGGCGGATTGCCTCCGCTTCCTCACCAGCTTCCAGAGAGAGAAAAGCCAGAAATTGGCGCGCTTCAATCGTCGTGGTGACGGGTTCCGACTGAGGAGCCGCTGCGACGCTGGCAGCGATGCGGGCGGCCCTGCGCAGTTCACCACGGCTGTGCGCGAGCTGCGCCTCCAACAGCTTCCGATCGTCGAAACTGCTTCGCTTTGGTGCCCAGCGTGCGGACCATTCAGAGAGCTGACCGGCGATTTCCGCCCGGCGCGCCAGCGATGCTGCGGCGCCGGCAACAGCCGCGCTGACCAGGTAGTAATAGGCCTCGCCGGGCTGTGGAGTGGTGGCGACGATGTCCTTAGTAAGACTGATCAGCTCAGGGATTTCGGAGTCCTCGGGGCGACGGCCGGTGATGGCATCACCGGGGTTGGCGTCGATGAAGGCCTCAGCCTCGGCGAATGCTCCGTAGGAGCGTGCGTGCAAGATCGCGGGGCGAATGTTGGCCTCAGTTGCCCAACGCAGCCACTCGGCGCGTGCAGCAGTGGCTTCTTCTACTAATTCGAGTTGGTCGGCAACTGCATGCCTGAGTGCGTGGAATTCGCCAATGACATCGGGGGAGTTTGTAGGTGCGTCGGCCAACCAGTGCGTGTGGGCGAACTTGGTGACCGCGCGCCAACTGGTGACGTGGTCGAGCGTGGCGCCGGCCTTGCGGGAAATAACCAGCAGCTCCGGGAGGGAGTCCGGCAATGCCTTTAGCGGATTGGGCAGGGGAGGAAAGTCCAAGGGGTCGGACGAGTTCTCCGTCGCTGATGCGTTTTCCGAATTCACTGACACGTGGTCGGCAGCGATGCCGGCTTCCCAATCGCCAACTTGAATTTCAGACTCAGAGTTTTCTTCTTCCCACCAGACCATTGGACTATCTTCGCCCGTGGCATCGGGAAGATGCAAAACTGCTTTGCTTTTCAGACCTGTACAGCCGGATGCGCTGTTAATCCGGGGTTGAAAAGCTACGCATTAGTCCACGAACTTCATCGCGCACCGGGTGATCCGGGCCGACTAGGTCGCCGATGCGAGTCGCGAACCGGCGGGCGCGTTCCTCATTGTTGTCACTAGCAGCAGCACGCACTGCGATAGTCAGCGTGCGGGCGGCATCGGCAGGGGCGTGGGCTTCTAAGAAAAGCTCGGCAGCTTCGTCGGCGTACTTGTACACGCCGTCGTTGTCCCATACCGACCAGCACAGCAGCGCCTGCGACTCGTGCCACTTGGCCGATTCCCAGGACCCAACCACGTAGCCACGCGAGCGTTCCATCAGGTGGTCGGTCAGCTCGCTTGTGGCGCCCACGTTACTGAGCGATAGTGCGGCATCCATCAGAGTTTCCGCAGGTGAAATCGGTGACGAGTATCCGGCACGAATATCGGCCAGCGCGTCGAAGAGCACTGCCGCATGTTCAGTATTTCCCTCTTGGACTGCCGATTCCGCCGCAATAGCACAGGAAAAATCAGTACGCGCGGAATCCTGGGTAGGCTCAGACCACTTTGCAACCGACTCCGCTTCCTGGCCGGCGTGGCGGAAATCTCCGAGCTCGTACAGTGCCGTTGCCTTCAGCAGCGCGATTTCCATGGTGATTTCACAGTCGGGGTAGTCTGCCGACACGTCCTGGGCGCGCTGAGTCAGCTTCAGCATCTCCTCGGCATCGGGCTTGTTGTGTGCCACCTCGAAGTTGATGTCTGCCATCTCACGAACCGCGAGAATATAGTCAGTGTCCAGTCTGTGCTGGTCCGCGACTGCCACGTTGTTCGACAGCATTCGGAACGCGGTATCGCTATTACCGGTCTCTATCGAGTACCGTGCCAAATTCTGCCTCAGCTCAAGGCCCGCGATTACGGAGCGGTTACCGATTGCATTGAGCTGTGAGGCGCAAAGTCGCGCTGCGTCGACGACCTTCCCGGCTCGGTGCAGCAGTGATGCCTCCGTCAGAGTCTTCGCCAGCGCAATCGACTCAAACTTATCCTCATTCGGCAGTGCCCGAATCATCTCGTGCAGCTCCCGTGCCAAGTCCTCGCGGTTGACCTTTCGCAAGGCGCTCGCAATCCGAATCAGCGCGTCAGTCAGTGCCGCCCGCTTCTTCCACTGGCGGGGGCTAAACGGCTCATCCGCTTCTTCGCTTGCCGACGATTCCTGCGGCCGCAGCCCATCCGCATCCGTGGTCACCGCGCTGTGGCTGCCGGTTGGGGCATCCAAATCGTCGGCAAGCACGAGTGCCCGGTACGAGGTGATTTCCCTGCTCATGCGTGCGATGAGGGGGATTTCGGTCTCTGCGGCAGCAGAGGTTTGACCATCGGCGATAAAGGTGGTGTAGCGGCGGGCTTCGTCTGCCGCCAGCCGTGCCCGGGCGCGCCAGTACTCCGGCACGTTGTCGTTATCGGATGCCCATACCATCCAGTTCAGGGCGGCATCGTGCGCAGCTGTCATCATGCCGAGCGATTCGGTGACCTCGCGGACAATGCGGTAAAACGCGCCGACGTGTTCGATAACGCCGTGGGCTTCCGGGGCAGAAAAGAGTTGTGGGTTGTAGAAATGATGCGCGAAAACTGATTCCAGTTGGCGCGTGGCCAGGGAATTGTCGGCTGCGGTCGCGTCTGCGTAGGCTGCGACGAGCTCCGGCAAATCCGGGCTGTTTCCTACCTGGTTCAACAGCTGACCTTTCTACGACTGGTTACTACTTTCCTTAACACTGTAATGGGTCACTGTGCCGGAGCTAACTTGCGCCACAGTATGAGGGGTTAAATGGGGCAATCGGTATGAACCTAACGTGAGAAATATATGCTTAGTTCATACTCAAGGGTGCCTTTAAGGGCGAATAGTAGCGAAAACCGTGGATAAAGTCTTTGGCTTTGACCCAGATTTTTAATACTTTGTTGTCATTTCTTTGTCACTCTGAAGTGCTCACGTATGAATCCATCGTGCGAATAGGCGGTTACTAATTAATTATGTTGTCCACTATTGATCTTCGCGGTCAGACTCCCCCCACCGCCACTCTGCGTCGAGTGTTGCCGCGCGGTGCGGCAGACGTTGATTCCATGATTCCCACGGTCAAGCCCGTTGTCGATGACGTGGCAGCCCGTGGTGTGGAAGCGGCCATGGAGTACTCCGAGAAGTTCGACCGGATTCGTCCGGCATCCATGCGCGTTCCAGCGGAGGTTATCGATGCCGCGGAAGCCGCGCTGGAAGACGACGTCCGCTCTGCTCTGCAGGAGTCCATCGGGCGCGTGCGCGCGTTCCACGCTGCTCAGAAGCCGAATGACAAGACTGTTGAAATTCTTCCCGGCGGCATTGTCCGCGAGAAGTGGATTCCGGTTTCGCGCGTCGGTCTTTACGTCCCCGGGGGCAACGCCGTCTACCCGTCGTCTGTATTGATGAACGTCATCCCAGCTCAGGAAGCTGGTGTGAAGTCCCTCGTCGTCGCCTCTCCGCCACAGGCCGACAACGACGGCTGGCCGCACCCGACCATCCTGGCTGCCTGCAAGCTGCTTGGTGTGACCGAGGTGTGGGCCGTCGGTGGTGCACAGGCCGTCGCACTGCTCGCATACGGCGATGAAAATGAGAGCCTCGAGCCGGTCGACATGGTCACCGGTCCGGGCAACATCTTCGTTACCGCCGCTAAACGTCTGTGCCGCTCGGTCGTCGGTATCGACGCCGAAGCTGGCCCGACCGAAATCGCCATTCTTGCAGATAACGCCGCTGATCCTGTCTCCGTCGCCTACGACCTGATTTCCCAGGCAGAGCACGACATCATGGCCGCCAGCGTACTTATTACCGACGACGCCGATTTCGCCGCCGCTGTCGACCGCGAGGTCGAAAACCGCTACGAGGTCACCATGAACGCCGACCGCGTTCGTGAGGCGCTCACCGGCAAGCAGTCTGGCATCGTGCTTGTCGACGACATGAATATCGGCATCCAGGTTGCAGACGCCTACGCCGCTGAGCACCTGGAGATCCACACCGAAAACGCGCAGGCCGTTGCCGAACGCATTACCAACGCTGGCGCAATCTTCATCGGTCGCTTCTCGCCGGTGCCGCTGGGCGATTACTCGGCCGGCTCCAACCACGTGTTGCCGACCTCCGGTACCGCCCGCCACGCCTCTGGTCTGTCAACGCACACCTTCCTCAAGTCGGTCCACATGATTGACTACAACGAGGCCGCGTTGAAGGAAGTTGCCGACAGCGTAGTAGTCCTGGCGAACGAAGAACGACTGCCAGCGCACGGCGAGGCCATCCGCGCCCGCTTTGAGACGCTTCTCGGCTCTGAGAGCAATGGCGCAGAAAAGGGGAACGACAACTAATGAGCAACCAGCCTGAGAACCAGTCACAGCCGTCGGTAGCCAAGTTGGCGCTGGCAGATCTGCCACTGCGCGACGAACTGCGCGGCGAGGAAGCCTACGGTGCTCCGCAGCTCGACGTCGATGTTCGCCTGAACACCAACGAAAACCCGTACCCGCCATCCGATGACCTCATCGCCGACCTAGTGGCGCAAGTGGAGAAGGTCGCCTCTGACCTCAACCGCTACCCGGACCGTGACGCAGTAGCACTGCGCAGCGCACTCGCCGACTATGTCACCCGCCAGACTGGCGTAGACATCACCGTCGACCAGGTATGGGCTGCCAACGGCTCCAACGAGATTCTCCAGCAGCTGCTGCAGGCATTCGGCGGGCCGGGGCGCAGCGCAATGGGGTTTGTGCCCAGCTACTCGATGCACCCGATCCTCTCGTCCGGCACGCAGACGGAGTTCATCGGCATCGACCGCGACCCGGAGACCTTCGACATCGACATGGATAGTGCGCTCGCGGCAATTGCCGAGCACCGTCCTGACGTCATCTTCATCACGACTCCGAACAACCCGACTGGCAACCTGACTACGCTCGCTGACCTGCGCCGTATTATTGAAGCCGCGCCGGGCATCGTCATTGTCGATGAGGCCTACGCCGAGTTCACTGAGGAGCCGTCGGCGACAACGCTGCTGGCTGAGTTCCCGTCGAAGTTGGTTGTCTCCCGCACGATGAGTAAGGCCTTCGACTTCGCAGGCGGTCGCCTCGGCTACTTTGTTGCTAACCCAGCGTTTATCGATGCTGTGATGCTCGTACGTCTGCCGTATCACCTGTCGACGTTGACGCAGGCCGCAGCCACAGTTGCACTTCGCCACTCGGATGCGACGCTGTCGACCGTCGCAAAGCTTGCCGACGAGCGTGACCGCGTCGTAGCCGCCCTGAACAGCTATGGCTACGACGTGATTGACTCGTACTCGAACTTCGTCTTCTTCGGGCGTTTCGCCGACGCCTCGTCGGCATGGCAGAGCTTCTTGAACGAGGGCGTACTCATTCGCGACGTTGGCGTGCCCGGTCGTCTCCGTGCCACTATTGGTCTGCCCAGCGAAAATGATGCGCTGCTGGCGGCGGCCAAGAAATTGGCAGCGACCGCGCTGGCTTAAGCGAAATGCTGCCGGTACACCCCACTACAAGGAGAGATTTGACTTATGCACTTCAGTGATAAGGACCATCTGGAGGCAGAGCGCACTGAGCGCGTTGGCCGGATCGAGCGCGCCACCCGTGAATCGAGCATCGTCTGCTCGGTGAATCTCGATGGCACCGGCAAGACCGATATTTCGACAGGTCTGCCGTTCTTTGACCACATGTTGACCGCTTTCGGCTCCCACGGCAGCTTCGACCTGACTGTGCATGCCAACGGTGACACCGAGGTCGATGCGCACCACACGGTGGAGGACACCGGCATCGTTATGGGGCAGGCGTTTGCCCAGGCACTGGGGGATAAGTCCGGTATTCGCCGCTTTGGTGACAGCTTCATTCCAATGGATGAAACTCTGACGCACGCAGTGGTTGACGTGTCGGGTCGTCCGTATTTTGTTGGTACTGGCGAGCCAGAGCAGATGTTGACTGCCGTTATTGGTGGCCACTACGCAACGGTTATCAATGAGCACTTCTTTGAGTCCTTCGCCCTAAATGCTCGCATTGCGCTGCATGTTCGCTGTCTCTACGGGCGCGATCCGCACCACATCACCGAGGCTGAGTACAAGGCTGTGGCCCGTGCCCTGCGTGCTGCCGTCGAGGACGACCCGCGCGTCCACGGTGTGCCGTCGACTAAGGGCACCCTATAGCTTTCGCAGGCTACGCGCGCCCGAGTTGCGCCTGTAGCTGTTCCACCTGCGCATTTAATTCCTCTACCTGCTGCTTCAAATCCTTGATGTCCTGGCGGTAGAGGTCAATGCGCTCATCAACCTGCTCCTTTGTGTAGCGAGGTTTGATGTATTTGGAACAGTTACTATCAGCCGAAATGACATCGACTACCATCGCGCGCTCATATGGGCTGCGGATTTCTCGGCCGTTGACCTGCCGTAGCGTATCCATCAGCTTTGGGTCGTCGGCTTTTTCAATCACTTGTGCTGTGCCGAAGAGCTTGAGCCGCTTGCGCGTAGCGTAGTCGATGAAAAACATACAGACTCGACTATCGCGGTCAACATTTCCGGTATTGACGAACTGATTATTGCCATGAAATTCGAGCCAACCCAGCTTCATGGGGTTCAGTACATGGACAAATCCCTCGGGTCCACCGCGGTGTTGGACATAGGGCCAGCCAGCGCCGGTAACAGTGGACAAGAAAAAGTGCGATGACGTTTTAATGAGCTTTTGGTGGGCCGGCTCGATTTCAAAGTGGTCTTGAGATCGGGGAATCTCAGTTTGAAGTGATTCCTGGCGGCGCCGGACGTAGCTGTCAAAGGCAATGTCCTGGTACTGGAGATCCTGGTACTCGGGCTTATTGTCCATCGGGCTCATATCCGCAGACTTTAGCCCCGAGGGGAAGCGCTAGTGCTGACTTTTCAAATAGTTCCCAATTTTGGAGGTGCAGTTTTGTGTGTGTGGGGGGAGCCTATGTTTTTGTCAAGCCTAAATCGGAATTCTTAGGTGAAACTCTTTTTTTGGGGGGGTATGCACGATTATTGGGCCCATCAACTGGTGTTGGTGGACCTGATTACTGCTCGGCCTAAACTGCTACTGATTGTTTGGTAAGTGTCTCTCGGTAGAATTCCTTGTTTTTAAACATGGCGTAGATGACGTTGCATCTGCGTCTGGTTGGGCACATGAGTGGGGCGCATTGTGGCGTTTGCCTTCTGCTCTTTTGCGCCCGTAGTAGGTTCGGGATGTTTCGTGGCTTCGAATGGCAGTAAACGCTTCAGTAGAACAGCGCGTTTTTCAGTCGCTTGTTTCCTGTTCTGGATGGGAACTCGCCTCGTATTGATGAGCCTGATCTTCGTGTCACAGGAGCAATTCCTGCATAGGCGGCCAGGTGGCCAGAGGATGCGAAGTCGGATCCATCACCGATGGAAAGCAGGATTCTCGTGCTGCGGTCTTGATGCCGATTCCCGGCGTATTCGATCCAAGACCTCGGAGGCAGGGATATCCTCCAGCACGCCGTCGACCTGGCCGACGACAGTTTCGCGTTGGGTCTTTAGTGCTTTAATGTTGGCTGCCAGCTGCGGGATAACAAGTTCGGCTGCCTCGGTTCCGGGAACAGTAACAGTTCGTGCCGCTAGTGCCACGAAAATGCTGTCCACCAGCACGTCCGGGTTGTGCCGGCTTCTCTTGGATAACCACGCCAGAACCCGGGTACAACCAGTCTTTTTCAGTCCTGTCGGACCTGTGTAATGGATGAGTAAGTCCAGTGTCGGGGTGTGGGTACGCGTGCTGCCAGCGAAAACACGCTTCAGACTGGGGTAGATTTGGGTGAGTAGACTGCGTAAGCGGTTGACGGTTCTGGTGCAGTCACGAGAAATGTCATCGTCAAAGCCGGACAGCATCCTAAGGGCTGCGAGTACTTCACTGTTTCGGTCAACCGCCCGTAGGGTGTGCGGCATTGTTCATGCAGTGTCAGCTGATGATGAAGGCGTCGCGACTGTCGGTTGTCGCCTGTCCAGAGTAGAGATTTGCAGCTTTTCTCATGGCCAAGCCTGGTAAGTAGCCGACCTGGCAACCGTGTTGATGGGCAACCGCAATGGGGAGCGCTCCGATGGTGTTGGGTTAGTCAACAACAACTAAGACTGTGCCGTGAGTCTGAAAGTCTTCGAAGAGTGCTGCTAACTCTGATTCGAGTTGGGGAAGAGTCTTGTCGAAAACCTTTATGCCGTCCTTGTCTAAGGCGTAGGCGTGGTGTTGAGACTTGCCTACGTCTAGGCCCAGGAGAATGTCGATGGGAATATCCTGCGACATGGATGGCTCCTAGGAAAACGTGGTGGATTTGCCAGTCGCTGGTGTCATGACATTCGTGGCGCACACCCACGTCTACATTGAAGCCTGGAGATTCCGGCCGCGTCCCTATTAGCTGTCATCGAATGTTCTGGTGCCGGGCGGTACCCCGGTTTATTGAAACTACAGGGCGATTAAGCCGTACCCGGTCCAGCGACTGTTCCCATTATCGGGGATGACTTCAAGGTAACGGGCAATAGTGGGGCGGTTTAATGCGTGTTCATTGCGAGTCGAAATAGCACCGACAACGAGCTCATAATGGCAGCCGTGGTAGTTATTAAGGGCAGGCCAATTCTTTTCCTTAGCTGGAGTTTTGGAGGGACTAATGGTAACAACGTCTGTAGACGTGCTTCTAGCGCAGGTGTCTACCGCATCGACGCTAAGCACTTATTTTTTGTTCATTGTCGCTGGTCTGCTGGTGGGCGGAACATGGTCACTCTATAAGTCCGGATCAAGGGTTGGAACGATTGTTCTCGGGCTTTTATCTGTGATCGCTCTCGCCGGCGCGATTTTGTGGTTGTTAGGAGTGATGGAGTAAATGGCGTCCCGGGTGATGGACCGCAGGCAGTTAGACGAACTGGACAGCATGTGGAAAGCGCCCGGACTAGTACCTACGCTAGTCGCCGTGATGGCCGCCTTCGGTGGCTGGTCTCTCCTCATGCCTGTTATTCCGCAGGCAATTCTTGACGATGGCGGTGGAACCTCGCTCGCCGGTGCCTACACCGGTGTCTTCATGGCTGCCACAGTTCTGACGCAGACTCAGACGCCACGTGTGTGTCGCCATCTTGGCTACGGCATGACCATGCTGATTTCAGGTCTGTTCTTGGGCTTGCCGACGATTCTGCACATCTTCGGCACTGACGCTGCATTGGTTCTCATGATTGCGGTTTTGCGTGGTATGGGCTTCGGCGCGTTGACTGTCGCCGAGTCCGCATTGATCGCAGAGCTTGTGCCCCTGAAATTCCTGGGTAAGGCCTCTGGTGTACTTGGTGTGGCCGTTGGTCTGTCCGAGCTTATTTTCCTGCCACTTGGTCTCATCATTGCGGATAAGACTGGCTCCTACACTCCGGTTTATATTTTGGGTGCCGTCATTTCGCTCGTTGGCTCGGTGATGGCCCTATTCATTCCGAAGATTAAGCCAGCGCCGAAGGAGGGCAAGGGCGGCAACGAGGATGTCGGTGACCCCGTTCCTGGCTCTGCAGCAACGCAGCCGAGCCCAGTTGAGCACGTTGCCACTTGGAAGCTGGTGGCCATTCCCGCGCTTGCAATCTGCACGATTGCTATGGGCTTCGGTGGTATTTCCGCTTTCCTTGCACCGGCAGCTCGTGAGGTTGATGCTGTTTCTGGTGCAATTGTCGCTGGTCTGGCTCTATCGGTTCTCGGTGGCGCGCAGATGGTGTTCCGTTACTTCGCAGGAATCTACGCCGACCGTAAGTCTGAGGCTGGAATTCTGCTGATTCCGGCATTGATCAGTGGTTTTATTGGCCTGCTGATGATGTCCGGCGTGGTTCTCTTTGATCTGTCGGCCTGGCTGCTGTTGGTCGCTGCCATTTTCTACGGCGCGGGCTTCGGCATTGTGCAAAATGAGGCTCTGCTGCTGATGTTTGCCCGCCTGCCGCGTGACCGTACTGCTGAGGCCAGTGCCTTCTGGAACATGTCCTTTGACTCGGGCACAGGTATCGGCTCGTTCGTTCTGGGAGCCGTAGCTGCGGCTGCGCTCCGTCCGTACCCGGCTGTCTTTGCCTTTGCAGCAGCTCTGCTGGCAGTTGGCCTCATTGGTGCGGTGCTCGACCGAATCATCGGAAAGCACCGCGTGGCGGAGTACCAGAACACCCGCGCTACGCTGCGTCGTCTGGGAGATGCCGTGAAGCGTCATACGCCGGAGGCAGCCGTGCGTGTTGCCCGCCCGGCAAAGAACGCAGTGACGCGCTTGACGGTTCGGGACCGCAAGAAGAAGTAACTACATAAAAAGAGACGTTAGAAAAAGAGTGGCTGCGCTAGTCCTAGCGCAGCCACTCTTTTTTGGTTAATAAATGCAACCCCCGGTGTGTGATCAGCCGTGCCTGTTTACGCGACGGCGACGTCCATCTCGGTGAAGAGAGCCCGCAGGCGGGTTTCGATATCGTCGATAAGCGACTGGAGCTCGTCGTCTGCGAGATTGTCCGGATCCGCGACATCCCATTCCACGTAGCGGTCGCCTGGGACTGCCGGCGTCTCCTCGATGCCCATGAGCACTACGACATCGGCGCGGTGGGAAACACGGGGAGTAATCGTCTTTTGAGTGAGGCGCGAGGTGTCCACCCCGCGATCATGAAGAGCTTCGACGACGCGCGGATTCAGGCCATCCTCTGGAGTCAGGCCGATGGTGCGGATAAAGACTTCGTCACCGGCCAGGTGGTAAGCCAGAGCAGTGGCAATCTGGCTGCGGCCGGAGCCGCGGCTGTCGGCAAAGAGAATTTCCTGGCGCGGGGCGAAGTCCTTGCATCCGCTCGCGGCCTTGATGCGCTCGGTGGCCTCGCGTTCGGCGAGGACGGGGAGGAAGTTAGTCACCTTCGCAGAGCTGGATAGCTCTGCAATGACATCGTCGAGGATGGAATCGATAGTCGCAGCATCGCAGGCTGCACCATAGAGCCGGTGAAGGTCCTCGCGGACAATGGCAAATGATTTACTAAGAACGGATGCGGTAGTCATAGCGTCTGAGTCTCTCTGTGAAAAATAATCAGGAGTATTAGGGATAAATCAATAACTTAGTTAACCTGTTGTTAATCTTGAGTTTACCAAAGTATTCGGTGGGCGTATACCAGCGCTTTTGCCTGTCCAGGCAGTTTTCTTGGGGTAAATGGGAAACATCGATTCCCAGCGCCTTAAAATGTCCAACTATGGAACAAGTCTCACCTTCGACGAAGACCCCAACTGTTGCCATCCTTGATTACGGCTCCGGTAATTTGCGTTCAGCTGAGCGCGCTGTGGCCACCACGGGTGCCGAGGTTATTGTGACCGCCGATCCGAAGACCGTGATGGAGGCCGATGGTCTCCTCGTTCCCGGCGTCGGTGCCTATGCCGCATGCATGGAGGGTTTGCATCGAGTGCAAGGGCCGCGCCTGATTGGCTCTCGACTCGCAGGTGGTCGGCCGGTGATGGGAATCTGCGTTGGTATGCAGGTGCTCTTTGACCGCGGCGTCGAGTACGCCGACGGCATCCATGCAGCGGAGACCGACGCATCCGCAGCTGTCACCGGCACCCCGGGTTGTGGTGAATGGCCCGGTACTGTCGAGCGCCTCGAGGCGTCGATTCTGCCGCACATGGGCTGGAACACGGTTGACGTGCCGGAAGGCTCAAAGATGTTTAACGGGCTGGAAGATCAGCGTTTTTACTTCGTCCACTCCTACGGTGTGCGCACGTGGGACCTTGATACGGATTCTCGCATCGCTCCGCCGCTGGTGACGTGGTCTGCCCACGAATCCGATCGGTTTATCGCAGCCGTAGAAAACGGTCCGCTGTGGGCCACGCAGTTCCACCCTGAGAAGTCTGGCGAAGCAGGGTTGAAGCTGCTGCAGAATTGGGTGGACACGCTGTAGTTGCCCAATCGGTAGTATCTTCCCTAACCGCACTACCTGGTAGGTGACGGAATTTCGCCACTTAGACCACCTATACTGAGATAACCAGCAACAAGCGTCGTGGCGACTATGGCCACAACGCCCAAAAGTCGAAGAGAGTAGAGCCCCCATGAGTTTGACCCTGCTGCCCGCTGTAGACGTAGCCGATGGCCAGGCTGTGCGCCTTGTTCAGGGTGCTGCTGGAACCGAGACTTCCTACGGTGCACCGCTGGAAGCTGCCATGAATTGGCAGAACGCAGGCGCTGAGTGGATCCACTTGGTCGACCTCGACGCCGCGTTCGGTCGCGGTTCGAACTACGACCTGCTTGCCGACGTTGTGGGCAAGCTCGACGTGAAGGTGGAGCTCTCCGGCGGTATCCGTGACAACGCTTCGCTCGAAGCTGCGCTGGCAACTGGCTGCGCCCGCGTCAATATTGGCACCGCCGCACTGGAGAACCCGGAGTGGTGCCGCGAGGTTATCGCCAACTACGGCGACCGTGTGGCCATTGGTCTGGACGTCCTCAACGAAGAGGGGCAGTGGCGCCTGCGCGGCCGCGGCTGGGTCTCCGACGGTGGTGACCTCTGGGAGGTGCTGGAGCGCCTGGATGCTCAGGGTGCATCCCGTTTCGTGGTGACTGACGTCTCCAAGGACGGCACCCTGCAGGGGCCGAATGTGGAACTGCTGCGCGAGGTCGCTGCTGCTACCGATGCTCCAATCGTCGCTTCCGGCGGTGTCAGCAGCCTGGACGACATTGCAGCTATTGCCACGCTGGTCGATGAGGGTGTTGACTCCGCAATTGTGGGTAAGGCGCTCTACGCAGGGCGTTTCACTCTGGAAGAGGCCCTGGCAGTAGCTCGCGGTTAAAGAGAACACTTTCGTGGCCGGGCCGGGGAGACGTCGTCAAGCGAAAGCGTTAACGAGCAAACGGCACCCCGGCTGAGACGGCGGATGAAGGACTTAGAAAGTATGGATGCCCTGGAACCGCGGGCGATGCTCGCTATTGCTGAAGCGGCGCTCGATGAGGTTGAAGGCCTGTTCACGCAGCAGGTGGGCGCGGACCCGGTTGTCATGAAGCCGCGCGGGGATTTCGCGACGGAGACCGACCTGGAAATTGAGCGTCGTCTGCGCCAGCTCCTCACGCAGTATTCTGGCCTGCCCGTCTACGGCGAGGAATTCGGTGGCAAAGTCCCCGAGGAACATACCGCCTGGGTCATCGATCCGATTGACGGCACCACGAACTATTCCAACGGCTTTCCGCTGTGTGCCATGCTGCTCACACTCATGCATGAGGGGGAGCCGGTGGTCGGCATTACCTCCATGCCTCTGCTGCGCCGTCGTATCACCTCAGCTAAAGGTAGCGGCACATTTGTCAACGGCCGTCGCGTCAACATCGATGCCGAGGCCGGTCGCCCGGTTTCGATTGCCTTCGGCTCCGTCATTGCGAGTACCGACGGCACACTCCCACGTAAGTGGCGCCAACTGTTGCTGTCAAAGGTGGGTGAGCGCTATCCGACGATCCGAATTACTGGCTCTGTCGGAGTGGACTTGGGCTCCACCGCGATGGGGGCATTCGGCGGCACGGTGACTTTCTCACCGCATGTATGGGATAACGCAGCGGGCGTACTGCAGATTTCCGAAGCTGGTGGCGTGGTCACAGACTTGGCAGGCAATCCCTGGCGGCATGATTCCGTAGGCGTGCTAGCGGGAACTCGAGATGTCCATGCCACGCTGCGGTCGATTATTGACCAACTGGGTCGTCCGGAGACTTTCCGGAGCTAAAACTTGGGCGACGCCCCGAGCTGGGTGGTTGCGCAAACCGTCGAGCCACAACTTTGAGCTAACACGAGGAGAACTTAAAAACTATGTCTCTGGCAGTACGCGTGATTCCTTGCCTGGATGTCAACAATGGGCGGGTCGTCAAGGGGGTTAACTTTGAGAATCTCCGCGATGCCGGCGATCCGGTCGAGCTGGCCCGCCGCTATGGCGAGGAGGGCGCTGATGAGTTGACATTCCTGGACGTCACGGCTTCCAAGGATGGCCGTGGCACCATGCTCGACGTGGTGCGCCGCACCGCGAGTGAGGTCTTCATTCCGCTGACGGTCGGCGGCGGCGTGCGCAGCGTCGAGGATGTCGATCAGCTGCTTCGCGCCGGAGCCGACAAAGTCAGTGTCAACACCGCTGCGATTGCACGTCCGGAACTGCTCAGCGAGCTGTCGCGTCGTTTCGGCGCACAGTGCGTCGTCCTGTCGGTGGATGCCCGCCGTGTTCCCGAGGGAGGCACGCCTCAACCGTCGGGCTTCGAGGTCACTACGCATGGTGGTTCACGCTCGGCCGGGATCGACGCCGTCGAGTGGGCGCGCCGCGGCGAGGAGCTTGGCGTCGGCGAGATTTTGCTGAACTCCATGGATGGCGACGGCACCAAGGATGGTTTCGACCTGGAGTTGCTGGAGAAGGTCCGCGCTGCCGTCGACGTTCCGGTGATTGCCTCTGGTGGTGCGGGTAAGGCGGAGCATTTCCCGCCAGCCGTGCGCGCCGGTGCCAACGCGGTTTTGGCTGCTTCCATTTTCCACTTCGGCGAGGTTAGCATTGTTGAGGTCAAGGAAGAGATGGCCCGTGAAGGAATCGAGGTACGTCAGTGACGGACCTAGCCCCAGGAGCTGCAGCTCACGGTGCAGGAGATGATCCGCGGGAGTACACGCTCCCAGCAGATATCGCGAACATCGCCAAGTTCAATGCTGACGGCTTGATTCCCGCTATTGTGCAGGAAGAGTCTACAGGCCGTGTACTCATGATGGCGTGGATGGATTCCCACGCCCTGGCGTACACCATCGCCACCAAGCGCGGCACCTACTGGTCGCGTTCGCGGTCGGAGTACTGGATCAAGGGACTGACTAGCGGCCACTTCCAGACGGTGACATCGCTGGCGTTGGACTGTGATGGCGATACCGTGCTGATGCAGGTAGTGCAGGACGGCGCCGCATGTCACACTGGCTCGCACAGCTGCTTTGACGTGCATCCCGTGTTCGAGGACTAGGCGGTCAACCTTGGCTGCCGAGGTGGGGTTTCGTCGTCAAGCGCGCCCAACTCCGGTGAAGTCCGGGGTTAAGTGATGTGCAATCCGGGGTGCGTGGCACAATAGCGGCTATGACTCGTATCACCATGACCACGCGTGAGCGTTTCCGCGAACTGGCTGCACATCATCGGGTCGTACCCGTGGTTCGCAAGGTTTTGGCGGACGGCGAAACGGCGCTGTCGGCCTACCGCAAGCTCGCAGCCGATCGTCCCGGCACCTTCTTGCTGGAGTCCTCCGATGTGGGGCAGTCGTGGTCGCGCTGGTCGTTTATCGGTTGCGGCAGTCGCGCCGCGCTGACGGTGGATGATGCGGGGGAGGCAACTTGGATTGGCAACGCGCCGTCGGGCGCGCCAGAGGGCGGAAATCCGCTGGATGCGCTGCGTCGCACGCTGGAGCTGCTGCACACGGAACTCCCGCTTGCCGACGATGCTTCGGTACCCAAGCTCACCTCTGGTCTCGTCGGCTACTTCGGGCATGACATTGTCCGCTACATTGAGCCGCAGCTGCCGGATACCACTGACAATGATTTGCAGATTCCGGAGCTCATGCAGCTGCTGGTGGAAGATTTGGCTGCTTTTGACCACCACGAGGGTGTGCTGTGGCTGATTTCCAATGCCGTCAACTGGGACGGCTCGGATGAGCGGATTGATCAGGCGTATGACACCGCCTGTAATCGTGTCAATGCGATGGTGGAGCGGCTGTCGGGGACCTCTGATCTGCGTCCGGCGGAAGTTAGCTTCCCAGAGCCGGTGATTCGTCGCCAGCGCGCCGCCGAGGACCACATGGATCGTATTGAGCGTTGCAAGGACCACATCCGCGCCGGCGATGCATTCCAGATCGTGCTCTCGCAGCGGTTCGAGATGGACACGCAGGCCTCCGCCTTTGATATCTACCGCATCCTGCGGGTTTCCAATCCGTCGCCCTACATGTTCCTGGTCAACGTTCCAACCAAGGACTTTTCCGGTACTGCTTTCCAAATTGTCGGTTCCTCCCCAGAATCGCTCGTG
>NZ_KV836270.1:49071-75698 GCF_001838295.1 Corynebacterium sp. HMSC074C04 | reverse complement strand
GGTCATCACCAACCCCATCGCGGGCACGCGTCCGCGTGGTGCTACGGTGGAGCAGGACAATGCGCTGGAAGCTGATTTGCTGGCAGACGAGAAAGAAAATAGTGAGCATTTGATGCTCGTCGATCTTGGCCGCAATGACCTCGGACGTGTCTGCCGCCCGGGCAGTGTTGTTGTGCACGACTTCCGTCATATTGAGCGCTACAGTCACGTTATGCATCTGGTCTCTACGGTCACCGGCGAGCTTTCCAGCGACGCCACGGCTGTCGACGCATTCGCGGCCACTTTCCCAGCGGGAACGCTCTCAGGTGCGCCGAAGCCTTCCGCGCTGAGCATTATCGACAAGTTCGAGGACACGCGCCGGGGTGTTTACGGCGGCACCGTTGGATACTTTGACTTCCGGGGAAATACCGATCAGGCAATTGCCATCCGCACAGGCGTGAAGAAGGGCGATACCGTCTACGTCCAGGCCGGTGGCGGAATTGTCAGTGATTCTGACCCGGTGGCAGAGGATGAAGAGACCCGCAACAAGGCCGCGGCTGTGCTGCGAGCTGTCGCGGCAGCTGAGACACTAGTCCCAGCGGAAAGGAGCTAGGTTTTCGATGAAGTCGACAACGATGCTCTCCGGTGGCCTCATTGGTGTGGCCGCGGCGGGAATGTGGTTGTGCAGCCGAAGTGCGTGGCTGACAGTCGATACTGTCGACGACAAGTCCGGTCCTGCGACCACAGATTTGGTGGGCGCAGTATGGGCTCCGGAGTTGACCTCGATTGCGCTGGCAATGGTGGCCGCGCTTTTTGCCACCACCATTTTGGGCGCACTCGGCCGCCGTATCGTCGGTGGGCTTGCGGCGCTGCTCGCAATTGCGGCGTCGTGGACCCCGATGACTTTGCTTGCCAGCGGAGAAGACGGTGTGGACTCCCAGCGGGCACTGGATTTGTTGACATCGGGAAGCGCCTCACAGCGCGCCAGTGATGCGGTGACTGTGGCAGACTGGGCGCAGGTCGATAACATTCAGGTACACGCGATGGGGCCAGCTCTGGCCTTGCTGTGCTGCGCACTGGCGCTGGTAGGGGCGGTATTGCTGGTACGTCGACCGGGTGCTGTGAAGAAACAGAAGTCCAGCGCGTATGAGACCCCGGAGGTACGCCGTCAGCGTATCGCCGAGGATCTGGAGGAAGACCCGCAGTCGGGTCGAGTTCTGTGGGATGCTTTGGATGCCGGTGTAGATCCTACGGATCTGGATAAGGAGTAAGGCCGTGGCTAACGTTCTGGACAAGATTATTGAGGGCGTGCGGGAAGATCTCGCTGCTCGGGAAGCCAAGATTTCCTACCGTGAAATCAAGGAGCTCTCGCTGAAGGCACCGTCGCCGATTGATGCCGTGGCGGCACTGGCAAAGCCTGGGGTGCAGGTGATTGCAGAGGTCAAGCGTGCCTCTCCGTCAAAAGGAGAGCTGGCTGACATCCCCTCGCCGGAAGTTTTGGCGGCAGAGTACGAGCAGGGTGGCGCGGCTGTCATTTCCTGCCTGACTGAGGAGCGCCGCTTCCGCGGTTCGCTCGCTGACCTCGATGCCGTGCGCCGCGCGGTGAACATTCCGGTGCTCCGCAAGGACTTCATCGTCACTCCGTACCAGGTCCATGAGGCTCGCGCGCATGGTGCTGATTTGGTGCTGTTGATGTGCTCCGCTTTGGATCAGCCGACACTGGAGTCGCTGCTGGATCGCACCGAGTCGCTCGGTATGAACGCTCTAGTTGAGGCGCACACCGCTGAAGAGGTTGAGCGCGCCGAGGCTGCTGGTGCCAAGATCCTCGGCATCAACGCCCGCAATCTGAAGACTCTCGACGTGGACCTCTCCGTGTACGAACGCCTTGCACCGATGCTGCCGGATCATGTTGTGAAGGTGGCAGAGTCCGGTGTCAAGGGACCGGAGGAACTGCGCTACTACGCCTCCCACGGTGCCGACGCGGTGCTGGTGGGAGAGGGGCTGGTCACCGCGGGCAAGCCGGGTGAGGCTTGCCGACGTCTCGTTGCCGCCGGTGTTCACCCGACACTCCGCAGCGAGTAGCGATAGTCCGCGGTTGCGATAATCAGCTGCATCGCACCGCGAATTCCGCCTCATTTGGTTGCGTGTTACACCTGTTGTGCTGGCGCACCACAGTTTCTTAGGCCTTATCTCCCCGCAACGGGTGGGGATAGTCCACAATAGATAACTGTGAGTGACCAAGATTTCAAGAATCATGATGCCCGAGGTGACCGCTTGCCTACGATGGGTGAGGTTATCGCGGAGACAACGAACCACGAGTCAGATGCCATTGGGCACTGGGGTAAGTGGGGCGGCCAGTTTGTGCCGGAGGCGCTGATGGCCGTCATCGGTGAGGTCACCGATGGCTACGCGAAGGCCCGCGTTGATCAGGATTTTCTCGATGAGATCGACCGGCTACAGCGTACGTATGTCGGCCGTCCCTCGCCGCTGTACTACGCGGAGAAGTTCTCCGCTGACATCGGCGCTGACGTCTGGCTCAAGCGCGAGGATCTGAACCATACTGGCAGCCACAAGATTAATAACGTCTTGGGCCAAGTCCTGCTTGCCAAGCGCATGGGTAAGAAGAACATCATTGCCGAGACCGGTGCCGGACAGCACGGTGTTGCAACCGCCACCGCTTGTGCGCTGCTCGGCCTTAACTGCCGTATTTACATGGGTAAGGTCGACGCGATTCGCCAGCGTCTCAATATCGCCCGCATGCGCCTGCTTGGCGCTGAGGTTATCGAGGTCGAGATTGGTTCGAAGACTCTTAAGGACGCAATCAATGAGGCCATGCGTTTTTGGGTTTCACACGCCGATGACACCTACTACTGCTTCGGCACTGCAGCCGGTCCGCACCCGTTCCCAACAATGGTGCGCGACTTCCAGCGCATCATCAGCGCCGAGGCACGCCAGCAGATTCTCGCGGAGACCGGCTCGCTTCCCGACGCTGTCGTGGCCTGCGTTGGCGGCGGTTCTAATGCAATCGGCGCGTTCCACCACTTCATCGATGATGAATCGGTTCGCCTGATTGGCGCTGAAGCTGGCGGCGATGGTGTTGAGACCGGTCGCCACGCAGCCCCTATTTCGGCCGCCGGTAATCCGGGTGTGTTCCAGGGCTCCTTCGCCGCCCTGATGCAGAACGAGGACGGCCAGATTACAGAGTCGCATTCGATCTCTGCGGGTCTGGATTACCCGGGTGTGGGCCCGGAGCACTCTTATCTGGCTGATATTGATCGCGCGTCCTACCTGCCGGTGACCGATACCCAGGCGATGCAGGCATTCCAGGACCTGACTCGGATGGAGGGCATCCTGCCCGCTATCGAGTCCGCACACGCGGTGGCTGCCGCCCGACTCATCAGCGGTGACCTGAATGAAGAGCTGGGCCGTAAGCCGCTGATTATTGTCAATGTTTCCGGTCGCGGTGACAAGGATGTCGACACCGCTGCTAAGTGGTTTGATCTGATGGAGGAGTCCTAAATGAGTCTGAGTGACGTCTTTGACAAAGTCCGTGAGGAAAACCGCGCAGCATTTATCGGCTACTACCCAGCGGGTTTCCCGACTACCGATAAGTCGATTGAGAACATCAAGGCGATTGTCGACGCTGGCGCCGACATCATCGAGGTTGGTCTGCCTTTCTCCGACCCGATGATGGATGGCCCAACCATTCAGGATGCCGCCAACGTGGCTCTGGATGCGGGCTTCCGCACCCGTGAGATTATGCGTGTGGTCCGCGAAGTCACCGAGCACGGCGGTACCTGTGTGGTCATGAGCTACTGGAATCCGATTCTCCAGTATGGTCCGGAGCGTTTCGCTGAGGACTTGGCCGCCGCTGGTGGTCGTGGCACCATCATCCCGGATCTCATCCCCGAGGAGGCCGGCCAATGGCAGCGTGCAGCTGAGACCAATGGTCTGTCCAACATCATGTTGGTTGCTCCGTCATCGACCAACGAGCGTCTGCAGCTAACTGCCACCGCGTCGACCGGCTTCGTCTACGCCACTAGCCACATGGGAGTCACAGGTGCCCAGGCCAGTGTCGACTCGGCCGCCGGCAAGTTGGTTGCCCGCACGCGTGAGGTTACCGATACACCGGTGTGCGTCGGTTTGGGCGTCTCCAATGGGGAACAGGCCGCGGAGATTGCCGAGTTTGCAGATGGCGTAATCGTTGGCTCGGCACTGATCAAGGCCGCGATGAAGAGCACCGATGACCTGGTAACGCTCGCCCGTGAACTTGCTGCGGGCGTACGAGGAGAGAGCTAGCGCATCTATGAGTTCCACCCTTGTTCTCGCTGAGACTGCAACGACGTATCTGGCCAACATTCCCTCTCCGCCGCAGGGGGTGTGGCAGTTAGGGCTGCTACCACTGCGCGGTTACGCGATTTCCATCTTGGTTGGCGTACTCGTCGGCATTTACTGGATGCAGCGCCGCTACGCGGCCAGGGGTGGAGACCCGGAGTTGGTCCTCGACATTGCCATTGCGGTTATTCCTGCGGGCATTATCGGCGGCCGTCTCTACCACGTCGCCACCGACTGGGAGAAGTACTTTGGCCCCGGCGCCAATCCCGCCGATGCACTGAAGATCACCAATGGTGGTCTCGGTATCTGGGGAGCGGTGGCGCTGGGGGTGCTGGCCGCGTGGGCGGTCGCTAAGTGGCGGAAGGTGCCGTTTGCGCCAGTTCTTGACGCGGCCGCACCCGCAATCATCCTTGGTCAGGCCATTGGGCGTCTGGGCAATTGGTTCAACCAGGAACTCTACGGCGGCCCAACGTCGCTTCCGTGGGGTCTGGAAATTTACCAACGAGTTGATGAGTTTGGCCGAGTTGCCCCTGTCACCGGAACGTCGACAGGCGAAGTGCTGGCCGTGGTGCATCCGACGTTCCTCTACGAGATGGTGTGGAACGTCCTCGCCTGTCTGGTCATTGTCTGGGCGGACCGAAAGTTCAAGATGGGTGGCGGCCGCGTCTTTGCACTCTATGTCGCAGCCTACACTTTGGGACGTTTCTTCATTGAACTCATGCGCGTCGATGACGCAACGCTGATATTCGGTGTGCGTATTAATAACATCACGTCGCTCGTGGTCTTCTTCTGCGCTGTGATTGCTTTGTGGATTCTGCGAGCGAAGAGCCGCGAAACCGCAGCTGAAGTCAGGGGAGAGTGCGAGGCTGCTGAAGCTCACAGTGTTTCCAACTGACGCATAGCCCGTTAAGGGACTAGGCTGGAGGCCGTGCTTAGACGAACGAAGATTGTATGTACCCTCGGTCCAGCAGTTGCTTCGCTGGAGGGGATTACCGGGCTGGTCAACGCCGGCATGGATGTTGCCCGTCTGAATTTCTCTCACGGTGAGCATGAGGACCACGCTCAGAACTACCACTGGGTGCGTGAAGCATCCGATGCTACGGGACGTGCGGTTGGTATTCTCGCCGATTTGCAGGGGCCAAAGATTCGCCTCGGTCGCTTTAAGGAAGGCTCGACGTATTGGGCTGACGGCGAGATTGTGCGCATCACCGTCGACGATGTCGAAGGCACGCACGACCGCGTCTCCACCACGTACAAGAACCTCGCTGATGATGCCCGTCCGGGCGATCGCCTGCTTGTCGACGACGGTAAGGTGGGCCTGGAGTGCATCGAGGTAGATGGCAATGATGTGGTGTGCCGTGTCATCGAGGGCGGTCCGGTCTCTAACAACAAGGGTGTTTCCCTGCCGGGGATGAACATCTCGGTGCCGGCTCTGTCGGAGAAGGATATCGCTGACCTGCGCTTCGCTCTGAAGCTGGGGGTGGACTTCATTGCGCTGTCCTTCGTCCGTTCGCCTTCCGACGTCGAACTGGTCCATGCGGTCATGGATGAGGTTGGCCGTCGTGTCCCGATTATCGCCAAGCTGGAGAAGCCAGAGGCAGTCGAGTCTCTTGAGGCGATTATCCTGGCCTTCGATGCCGTGATGGTTGCTCGTGGCGACCTCGGTGTTGAGGTGCCGCTGGAAGATGTTCCGCTGGTTCAGAAGCGCGCTATTCAGATTGCCCGCGAGAACGCCAAGCCGGTCATCGTGGCCACCCAGATGCTCGACTCCATGATTTCGAATTCGCGCCCGACTCGTGCGGAGGCCTCCGACGTGGCCAACGCTGTGCTCGATGGTGCAGATGCCGTGATGCTTTCGGGTGAGACCTCAATTGGTAAGTACCCGCAGGCCACGGTGAAGACCATGGCTCGCATCGTTACCGCCGCTGAGCGCGAGGGGGAAGTTCCTGCGCTGACTCACATGCCGCGCACTAAGCGTGGTGTTATTTCCTACGCAGCTCGCGATATTGGTGAGCGCTTGAATGCCCGCGCTATGGTTGCTTTCACCACCTCGGGTGATACCGCTCGCCGTGTGGCACGCTTGCACTCTCGCCTGCCGCTGCTGGTATTCACTCCGAATCAGCAGGTTCGTTCGCAGCTTGCGCTGACGTGGGGCGCGGAGACCTTCTTGGTGCGCGAGGTTAACAGCACGGATGAGATCATGCAGGTCATCGATGAGCAGCTCTTGACCATGGAAAACTACAACGCTGGTGACACGCTGGTCGTTGTTGCTGGTACCCCTCCAGGAAATGAGGGCAATACCAACATGATTCACGTCCACGTTATTGGCGAGGACGCACGCTAGCTCTTTGGCACATTTGAAAAGCCGGTAAGCCCTTGTGGGGCTTACCGGCTTTTTGCTAGAGCCTTTCAACCTGGGCTGTCTTTTTGTCCCTGTGCGCGGTGGCAAGTGGCCGACAAACAACCTTTACTTTGCCAGGTAGGACAGCACGGCGGCAGCGGCGGCAGAAGTCGCGGAGGTAGCCGTTGGCTTGAAGTCCGGCAGGAAGGTCGGCATGTGGTTCGATGGTACGTCTTCGACCACGCGGTCGGCAGCAACGGCGGCTTCCCACGTATCCCGAGGTGTGGCGCCAACTGTCCAGTAGACATACGGGCAGTTCAGGCCACGGGGAAGGTCTGAGAAGTCCTCCGACGCCGTCCACGGCACGGCATCGGTGGAGTCTTCGCCGAGAACAGCGTCCAAGACCGGGCGAATCGTGGCAAACGCCTCCGAATCATTGTCAGTGACTTCGCCGTGATCCGAGTAGTCAATCACAGGTTCAACCTCAGTACCGGAAGCCAGGCACTCGCCACGAACAACGCGCTCAATGCCCGCAATGAGCTTGGCGCGTACCTCGTTGGAGTAGTAGCGAATGTTCAGCACAATCTTGGCCTGACCTGGGATTGTGTTATTCGAATTGCCAGACTGCAGCGTGCCGACGGACAAAACACCAAACTCGTGGGGAGGAATCTCGCGCCCCACAATTCCTTGCAAGCGCAGAACGATCGCGGCGGCCAAGTACGTCGGGTCAATGGCGTTGTGTGGCATAGATCCATGCGCGGAGCGACCGGTCAGCGTGATGCTGATGGTGTCACAGCCAGCAAGTGCCGGGCCGGGCATGGTCATTACCTGACCTGCGGGGCCGGGAACAATGTGCTGGCCGAAGCACACATCTGGGGTGGGGATGAGGTCTGCCAGGTCGTCGTCAATCATGGCCTGTGCACCGCAGGCCAGTTCCTCGGCGGGCTGGAACAAGGCAATGAAAGTACCCGACCACTCAGACTTAGTCGCTGCCATCAGGCTAGCCAGGCCAAGACCAGCCGTCATGTGCATATCATGGCCGCAGGCGTGCATGACGGCGGTGGCGGAACCATCGCGGGCGGTACCGGTGGCTGAGGAAGCGAAGTCCACACCTGTTTCCTCGAAAACTGGAAGCGCATCGATATCAGCGCGGAACAGCACAGTGGGGCCGGGGCCATTTTCCATGACACCAACGAGGCCGTGGCCGCCGATTCCCTCATGCACTGTGTAAGTGCCCATGTCGCGAAGAGCACCGGCCAGATAAGCGGCAGTTTTCTCCTCTGCTTGAGACAGCTCCGGGTGCTGGTGCAGGTAGCGGTAGATTTCCCACTGTTTGTCCAACGGCACTCGATGGGTGGCGATGAGGTCGCGAATGCGGCTCAGTCGTGCTTCATTGTTGCTCACCTGGATTAAGACTCCTTACTTCTTTCTCTATTTTCTGCCCAGAGGCCTACAGTCGCGTTCCGTCCTCGACAAGCGGGTTGTACTTCAGGGAATTCGGCAGGCACTGGCACTCGGTCGCAATGTGAATGCTGTCCGAGATCTTCCCGGTCTCCCGTAGACGGTACATCTCTGGTACGACGCGGTCGCGCAGATCCCATGGGGAGATGGTGTTCAGATAAATCTTGGTGCCACCTTCAAAGCCGGCCAAGTTCGAGGTGCGCCACTTAATCATCACCCGCCATGGCATGCGGGCATCCAAATCGACAGGACGGTGATGCCATTCCTCATTGCATGGAATGGTGGGGCCGGCAGCGGCATGACAGGCGTGAATCAGATCCGACATGGCGTCGATTTCAGCGCGGGTTTGCAGCCACGGTTCGCAGATGTCCGACTTCGAGAAAATCTCCAGCGTGGGGTAGCGGTGTCCGAATCCGGCAAAAGCCACTGCATGCTCATTTTCCGCGATGATCAGATTGTGGCGGGCAGCATAGTCCACTGCGAATTCGTTGTAGATATTCGGGTTCTTGCGCACCGCTTGCACTTCGCGCTTGAGCTGCTCGCCGTGCTCATCGATGGCCACAAGCTGCTTGTGCAAGTGATCGAAGCTCGCGCCTGCCGGCTTCAGCCAGTTTTGGAAAGCGGCCACATAACGCACGTAGCGGTTACGTCGGTACAGGTCAGCAATCGACTCGACGGTAAACGCAATGAGTGCGCGGTGCTCGGCAACGCTCAACGTGCCAGAAGAAGCCAGCTGGTTATCGTGAGTAGCGCCGTCCACAAAGTGACGACGGGCAACGATTACATCGTGGCCGCCGGCGAAATAGCTCGGGGCTCGGCGCAGCAACTCCTCGTCGGAAAGCGAGCTGATTTCCTCTTCGCTGCGTCCAGCGGCGCGGTAGCGCGTGCGAATGATGTTGAGCACATGCTCGCGGCCCATCGGGTCGTCGAGGTAGGCTTCCATACGCTGCTGAGTCTCGCGGTCGGGCTCGAATCCGTAGTTGTCCGCCCAGTAGTCATACGAGACGATTTCGAACAGGTTGGGCACGCGGCGGAATTCCGCAGTGGTGTCGAAGAGCTGGTCAGGCAGTACTCCGGTCACTGTGGTGTAACCGCCGAATACTGAGTCATCGAGGACAACGCGGGCCTTCTCTGGTGGGGTTTGCAGCAGATTGTTCCAGCCGAAGGAATCGCGGGAACCAAAATCCTCCTCGCTCAGTGGCTGCGGATCCGTGTGCTTAATTCCCAGCGGCCGATTGCCACGACCGGGGACTGTCCACACCTGGGTACCGGAAAAAGGATTGACTTGCTTCACCGTGCCGTCGGCAAGCGTGATGAGAGGATTGCTGAAAGCCTGCATAGGTTCAACACTACGTCTTTGCTGGCGGTCGGCGCGTCAACGTAGGGGGATAGGAGCTTGACGACGGTTAGTTATTGTCTGGCCGTCTCGCGTGGCTTAGCCTGTGAAGTTATGTCGAAGATTGTTTTTCACTGCCTGGTGAAGCCGACCGAATCGGAGGCGCTGGCCGAGGCATTTCGTACTAAGTTGAGTGAGTTTGACCGCGCCGGGCGGGTTAGTGATGTGGCTGTGTCGGTGGCGTCGGCGGACACTGACGCGCAGTTGGTGGAGCAGTGGGAGCGCGAGAACCCGAAGGAGCCGCTTGGAGAGAGGAAGGTATTCCGTTATCTCTTGAGCTTCGATCAGCACGGTGGTTCTCTCAATGAACTCGCTATGGACCTCTCGGAGCTACTGACTCCGCGTGCAGAATTGCCCCCGGATCCGGTGCTGCGTGAGTTCGACGAATTACTCGAATCTGTTGCGACGTATCCCTGGAATGTTGCCGTATTTAGGTAATTTCCTACCTAATCGGTGAAAAGTGTAACTGGTCACAGTGGCGGTGCTTGGCTCAGAGAGCGGGTGTAGTGCGAAACACTACGAGTTTTCCCAGCAATATGCCGTTGTATAATTATGTCCGCTTCAATATCAACAGTTGCCCAGTCCTTGTGCACACAACCTGTGCCACCGAGATACGGCAACCGAGAAGCGGTTTACAACCGCGGACTGGTTGTTCTTCGTGGGCGCCATAATGGTTACGCAGAGAGGTTTATTTTGAATATCGAGCAGAAGGTTTCGGGACTCTATGACCAGATTCTTACCCGAAACGCCGGTGAGCCGGAGTTCCACCAGGCAGTGGCAGAAGTTCTGGAGTCCCTGAAGGTCGTCCTGGAAAAGGATCCACACTACGGTGACTACGGCTTGGTTCAGCGTCTGTGTGAGCCGGAGCGCCAGATCATTTTCCGCGTGCCGTGGGTCGATGACCAGGGCCAGGTTCAGGTCAACCGTGGCTTCCGCGTTCAGTTCAACTCTGTGCTGGGCCCGTACAAGGGCGGTCTGCGCTTCCACCCGAGTGTGAACCTCGGCATCATCAAGTTCCTGGGCTTCGAGCAGATTTTCAAGAACTCCCTGACCGGCCTGCCAATCGGCGGCGGTAAGGGCGGCTCCGACTTTGATCCGAAGGGCAAGTCTGAGCTGGAGATCATGCGCTTTTGCCAGTCGTTCATGACTGAGCTGCACCGCCACATCGGCGAGTACCGTGATGTCCCGGCCGGTGACATCGGCGTCGGCGGCCGCGAGATCGGCTACCTGTTCGGTCAGTACCGCCGTATGGCCAACCAGCACGAGTCCGGTGTCCTCACCGGTAAGGGCCTGACCTGGGGCGGCTCCCTGGTCCGCACCGAGGCCACCGGCTACGGCTGCGTCTACTTCACTGAAGAGATGATGAAGGCCAACGGTGCTGACATCAACGGTGCCAAGGTCATCGTTTCCGGTTCCGGTAACGTCGCTATCTACGCCATTAAGAAGGCTCAGGAGCTCGGCGCTACCGTCATCGGTTTCTCTGACTCCTCCGGTTACGTCTCCACTCCGAACGGTGTCGACGTCGAGCTGCTGAAGGAAATCAAGGAAGTCCGTCGTGCTCGTGTCTCCGAGTACGTGGCCGAGGCTGAGGGCGCTGAGTTCCACGAGGGTGGCAACATCTGGGAGCTCAAGGCCGATGTTGCACTGCCGTGTGCAACTCAGAACGAGCTGAGTGGCGAGTCCGCCAAGCTGCTGGTCGAAAACGGCTGCCGCTTCGTTGCCGAGGGCGCAAACATGCCGTCCACCCCGGAGGCCATCGAGGTCTTTAAGTCCAACGGTGTCCACTTCGCACCGGGCAAGGCTGCCAACGCTGGCGGTGTTGCTACCTCCGCTCTGGAGATGCAGCAGAACGCGACCCGCGATTCCTGGTCCTTCTCCTACACCGATGAGCGCCTGAAGCGCATCATGACCAACATCTTTAAAAACTGCGAGACCACCGCAGCTGAGTACGATCACGAGGGTAACTACGTGCTCGGTGCCAATATCGCAGGTTTTAAGAAGGTCGCTAACGCAATGCTGGCTCAGGGCGTCATCTAGTTCGCATCGAGTCCGCTAACGTCTCCGCTTTACGACGGGTTCCCGGAGACCCCGCCCGTGGAGTAGCCAAAAAGCCCACGCTGTAAACTCCCTCCCATGGAGTTATCAGTGTGGGCTTTTGTCTTTATCGTGGCAACGATTTTCATCGGGGCACTGATGCAGCGAGTAGCTGGCATGGGACTCGGTCTGCTGGGAGGGCCAGTCCTCTCACTGATTGCAGGCCCAGTAGCAGGTATTTTGATTATCAACGTGCTCGCCACCGTCAATGCGGTCATGCAGACTATCTCGGTGCGAGAAAACGTCGACTGGAAGAAGTTCTGGCTAATTGGTCCGGTGATGGCTTTTGGGGCGCTGCCAGGCGCCTGGGTGGTTCACAACACGCCCAGCGGGCCACTCCAGGTTCTGGTCGGTGGGCTAGTGCTGCTTGCGCTGCTGGTGACATCCTTTATGCCTCAGCGCATGCGTGTTGACGGCCCACAGTACGCCGTTGCCTCTGGCGTTGCCGGCGGCTTTATGAATACCTTGGCCGGCATCGCGGGCCCGGCCATTACCGTTTACGCGCAGGCCTCTCGTTGGCCAGCGCAGACGTTTGCGGCCACCTTGCAGCCGCTTTTCTTTGTCTCCGGCGCATTGTCCTTGCTGTTCAAGGAAATCAGCGCTGACGTCTCCGTCTTCTCCACCACGCCGGTTATACTCTGGCCGCTGTGTCTGGCTGCCATGGTGGTGGGTATATTTTTGGGCACTCGCGTTTCTCGGCGAGTGCCCATTGTGCAAGCCCGAAAGCTCGCGGTCATTCTGGCGACTACCGGCGCGGCAGTCACTATGCTTCGCGGAATCTCCGCAACTTTTGGCGCTTAGGCTTGCTGTTCCGCCTGCCAGCCTCCCCTGGCTGTTACTTCAACGGCTGTTACTTCAACAGCGAAGACAGGAAGTTGCGGGTGCGTTCGTGCTGTGGATTCCCCAGCACCTCATCCGGGGTGCCCTTTTCCACAACCACGCCGTCAGCCATGAACACAACCTGGTCGGCGACTTCGCGGGCAAAGCCCATCTCGTGCGTCACGACGACCATGGTCATACCCTTATCGGCCAGACCATGCATGACGTTGAGAACCTCACCGACGAGCTCCGGGTCAAGAGCGGAAGTCGGCTCATCGAAGAGCATTAGCTTCGGTTCCATGGCCAGTGCACGAGCAATGGCAACTCGCTGCTGCTGGCCGCCCGAGAGCTGAACAGGGTAGGCGTCGGCCTTGTGAGCCAGACCAACAGTCTCCAGCAGCTCCATGGCACGCTTTTCAGCCTGCTCCTGGGAGACACCCTTTACCAGCACTGGTGCCTCGGTGATATTTCCCAGCACCGTGCGGTGCGGGAACAGGTTGAAGTTCTGGAACACCATGCCAATATCGCGACGCTGACGGGCAGCTTCTGCGGCGGAGATTTCGTAGAGGCTACCGTTCTTTTCGCGGTAGCCAATCAGGGAACCATCGACGTAGAGACGGCCTGCATTGACCTTCTCCAGGTGGTTGATACAGCGCAGCAGTGTGGACTTGCCGGAGCCCGAAGGGCCAATGAGGCAGGTAACCGTACCGCGTGGAACCTCCAGGTCGATGCCCTTGAGGACCTCGAGACGGCCGAAGTTCTTCCGAACCCTTTGCGCCTCAACCATCAAATCTTTGGTAGTCATTTACTGCGGATCCTCTCGGTAGAAGTGCTCTTCGTCCTTATCGACAACGCGAGCATTTGCAAGCGGCACACCTTCGGCGTCGGCAAGCGCGGCCAGCTGGCGGGCGGTGAGCTGACGGGTAGCGCCGCGGGCGAAGTAGCGCTCAAGGTAGAACTGGCCGACCATCAGAATCGATGTGATGACCAAGTACCAGGTGGCGGCGACCAGCAGCATCGGCACCGGCAGGAATAGAGCATTGGCGATATCCGTGGAGCGGCCGTAGAGTTCCAGCGAGAACGGCACTGCGATGACCAGCGAAGTGGTCTTCAGCAGGGAAATGAACTCGTTGCCCGTCGGCGGGATGATGATGCGCATGGCCTGCGGCAGGATGGTGCGGCGGACGGTCTGCCACCAGCTCATACCCAATGCTTTCGATGCCTCGGTCTGCCCCTCTGGGACAGCCTGGATGCCGGCACGGACAATTTCAGCCATGTATGCGGACTCGTTCAAGCCGAGACCGACGAATGCCAGCACGAAGGTATTGGAGAGAATGGTGCTTAAATCAACCTCGGTAACGCCCAGGTCAATCGTCGAGTAGATAGTGCCGAGGAGACCCCAAAAGACCAGCTGCACGTAGACCGGCGTTCCTCGGAAAACCCACAGGTAGAACCAAGCAACTGTGGACAGAACGGGGTTTTCCGACATGCGGAGCACTGCGACGATGGCACCGCCGACGACACCGATGAGCATGGCCAAGACTGTCAGTGCAATGGTCCAGCCAGCGGCAGCGGCGATTCGTGTGTCGAACAGGTACTGGAAGTAAACATCCCAGTGGTAGGCCTCATTGCGGGCGGCACCGATGATGAACCACAGGAAGAGCACCAGCAGCACTGCTGCGGTAATCCAGCGCCCCGGGTGTGGCAGCGGTTTGGCCTTAATTTCTTCGTTGAGTTCCGCCTGTGTGGCCTCGTAGCGGGCGCCAGACGCAGATGAGTCGCTCACTTAAAGTTCCTCTCCGTTAATAGTGGCGCGTTCCAAAGCACCGTCTTCCAAACCCCATGTGGTCAGGATTTGCTTGTACTGGCCGTTGTCGATGAGGTACTGCAGTGCCTGCTGCAGCACTGGGCCGAGTTCTGAATCCTTCGGAATAGCGAAGCCGAACGGGGCACCATCGTAGATATCTCCGGCAAGTTCGAGTTTGCCCTCGGAGCGATTGACCGCGTAGGCACTGACTGGTGAGTCAGCGGCCAATGCATCAGCACGCCCCAGCACCACGGTGGTAGCGGCGGTACCAGCATCCTGGTAGGCCAACTTGTTAATTGGTGGCAACCCACGATCCAGACAATCCTGATTCTTTACCGGCAGGTCCTCCATGTCAGCGACGGTATTGCGCTGAACGGCGACAGTTTTGCCACAGTAGTTGCCGGAGCTGGCGTCGCTGCCCGGGCGACGTGCCCACTGCAGGCCGGTATCCAGATAGTCGACGAAGTCGTAAGTCTTGCGGCGCTCCTCGTTTGAGGTGAATCCGGATGCGCCAACATCGACTGCGCCGGCCGACAGGGCCGGCAGAATCAGTGCGAAATCCTGTTCTTGGATTTCAATCTTCAGGTCCAAGACACTGGCCATGGCTCGGATGAGATCGATGTCGAAGCCGATGATGGAACCGGCGGAATCCTTAAACTCTGCCGGGGCGAATGTTGGGTTGGTGCCGATGCGCAATACTTCGCGCTTACGAAGATCTGCTGGGACCTGTTTCGCCAGTTCGGGGACCGCTGCCGGTTTGATTTCTGACCAGCCCTCGGGGTTACCGCTTTCGTCATTGGTGACGCAGCCTGTAAGCCCTAAGAACAAGGTCGCAGTCAGCGTGGCAGCCGCCAATGCGATGGGTCTTTTCATATCTGAATATGTTACCTAGGCGCAGTAATACCTTAAATTCGGTACCCCTATTCAGCTGCGCTTCAGGCTGGTGTAGGAAAACCGCACACTTTTCAGGCTTCTGGGAGTGGGGAACTGCAGGTACTGGCTGCGAAACACTGAACAAGACTCGGGCCTGGACAAGGAACAAAACCTTATCCAGGCCCGATTTACAAGGGGACGCTGAGCATCGCCGGATTTCTAGTTTGCGTTAGCAGAAGCTAGCCCTGAGCCGGTGACATCGAGCGGCTCGACCGCGCCGGATGCCGGGTCACTCAGTGCGGCATCGCGGACCGCCTTCGCCACGGCTGGCATCACGCGCGGATCCAGGGCCGACGGAATAATGCGGTCGGCACTTAGGTCTTCGACGCCAACACCTGCAATCGCTTGGGTAGCAGCCAATTTCATAGCTTCGGTGATGTGCTTGGCACCTGCCTCCAGTGCGCCACGGAACAGACCCGGGAAGGCCAGCACATTATTAATCTGGTTCGGGTGATCCGAGCGGCCGGTGGCCACCACTGCGCCGTACTTGCGAGCGATTTCCATCGGGATTTCCGGAATCGGGTTGGCCAGCGAGAACAGAATCGGGTCAGCGGCCATCTGGCTAATCGCATCCTCGCCGATACGGCCGGCAGAGACGCCGATGAACACGTTAGCGTCGACAAGCGCATCGTTGATCGAGCCGGTGATGCCGCGCGGATTAGTCATGCTAGCGACCCACTGCTTGATGTCGCTCAGTGGCTCGCGGTCCGGGTGGATGATGCCGCGCGAATCGACGACAACGATGTCGGACACGCCAGCGGATAGCAGCATCTTCGTCGCAGCGACACCAGCGGCACCGGCGCCGGAGATGACCACGCGGAGATCCTGGAAGCTGCGGCCAGTCAGCTTACAGGCGTTGATTAGGCCGGCGGCGATGACAATGGCGGTGCCGTGCTGGTCGTCGTGGAAAATGGGAATGTCGAGCTCTTGGTCGAGACGCTGCTCAATCTCGAAGCAGCGAGGCGCGGAGATGTCTTCGAGGTTCACCCCGCCAAACGACGGTGCCAGCGCCTTGACCGTCTGGATGATTTCCTCCGTGTCGAGGGTATCCAGGACGATTGGCACCGCAGAGATACCGGCGAACTGCTCGAAGAGCTGGGCCTTTCCTTCCATAACTGGCAGTGCAGCCTTGGGTCCGATGTCGCCGAGGCCAAGGACTGCGGTGCCGTCGGAGATCACCGCGACGTTCTGGCCGGTCCAGGTGTAGGTGCGGGCCAGGGCCGGATCTTCGTGGATGGCCTCACAGACACGGGCGACACCTGGGGTATAGCCGATGGAGAGGTCGCGAATCGTCTCGAGCTTCATGGTCGAGTGCGAGCGGAGCTTACCGCCACGGTGCGCCTCGAAGATTTCCGCATCGGTGATGGTCGACGGATCTGTGGGGGCGGTGTCCTCTGGCACGGCGTGAAGCGGCGTCTTAGGGGAGTTCGCGTTCGCAGTGTGGTCGGAGGAGCTAGAGGAAGAATTCGCAGCAGGCATGATGACAGTCCAAAACGTGTTGAGTACTGAGTACTTTGTACTTTGAGAAAACTCGACCGCGGCGAGAGCTGCTGGTGGGCAGCACGCAAAGCCGGGAGCAAAAGCTGGCGAGTGATACGTAGTGGTGTGTGTAAAAAACCTAACCAGTCTTGCCATACGGGATTGGTATCTCATTATATGGACAGTTGGGTTGAAAATAAAATCTTTGCGGTTGGGGGAGCGGGGGCGGAACCTTGCTGCTGAAGCTCAGTTTGCGTCACCTCGCGCCCTATAATCAGAATTCAATCGATTGAAAGGCCCATTTCGTCCCATGCAAGATCAGACCAAGCTCATCCACGCCGGCTACGTCCCAGGTAATAAAGACCCACGTCAGGTGCCGATCATTCAGTCGACGACCTACACGTTCGACTCTTCCGACGACATCGCTGCGGTCTTCGACGAGCCAACTCACGCACTGATTTACTCCCGCTTCGCCAATCCAACGGTTATGGCCGTCGAAGAGAAAATCGCCGACCTTGAGGGCGGCGCCGCAGCAATGGCTACTACCTCCGGCCAGGCGGCAACTGCACTCGCAATCATGAACCTTTGCTCCGCGGGCGACTCGTTTGTCACCTCGTCTGAGATTTACGGCGGTACCTCCAACCTCTTCGCTACCACGCTGAAACGCTTCGGTATCGAGGCAATCTTCGTCGATCAGAATGCCTCCGAAGAGGAAATCGCCGCAGCATTCAAGCCGAACACCAAGGCGCTATTTGGTGAAATCATTGCCAACCCGGCGATGAGTGTGCTCGATGTCGAGAAGTTCGCCCGCATCGCCCACGGCCAGGGTGTACCGCTGATTGTCGACAGCACCTTCGCCGCCCCGATCCTGTGTAAGCCCATCGAACACGGCGCAGACATTGTCGTCCACTCCACTTCTAAGTACATGGACGGCCACGCAATCCAGGTCGGCGGCGTCATAGTCGACTCTGGCAAGTTTGACTTCACCAACGGCAAGTTCCCCGACTTTACCGAGCCCGACGAGTCCTACCACGGCGTCGTGTACACCAAGGACTACGCCGTCGCGCCGTTTGTCATTAAGGCGCGCATGCAGTTACAGCGCGACTTTGGCGCGTACCCAGCTGCTCACTCAGCCTTCATGCTGAATCAGTCGCTCGAAAGTCTCGATGTCCGCATGCGTCGTCACTGTGAGAATGCGCTGAAGGTCGCCGAACATCTCGAATCACGCACGGATTTGCTTAACGACGTTCGTTACCCCGGCCTGAAATCTTCCCCATACTACGAGCTTGCTCAGAAGTACCTCGACGGAGCTTCCGGTGTGGTCACGATTGACCTCAAGGGCGGCCGTGAAGCTGGCACGACCTTCATGGATGCGCTGCAGCTGGTGACCCGTCAGGTGCACGTGGCCGACTCCCGTTCCTGCGTGCTGCACCCGGCTTCCACCACGCACCGCCAGGTTCCGGATGAGCAGCTGCCGGCGGTGGGAATTACCCCTGGTCTTGTTCGACTGTCCATTGGTTTGGAAAACGTTGACGATATTATTGCCGATATTGAGCAAGCGCTGGCCAAGGTGGAAGGTTAGGTTTTAGAGAGTTTAGCCAGGTCCGATCCCCGTTTGGCGGGGTAGGGCCTGGTTTTTCTTGCCTTTAGCGGCGTCTTATGGTTCTTGAATCGAAATTATTTGTGTAGTGCGGAAGATTGAATCCGGGGTTCCTGAGATAGTTCCAACTGACGACAGAGAGCTGTTCGTTTATTGCAACTTCTACACAGGAGGCTTCTTACGATGTCCGATTCCACTTTCCCTCAGAACCCGCAGTGTCCACAGGGGCCGTATGGCCCCGAGGGGTCGTATGGCTCCCAGAATCCGCAGGCTTCGCTGGGGCAGCAGTCCTACCAGCACAACTCGCAGGATCCGCTCGGCCAACAGTCCTACCAGCACAACCCGCAGGATCCGCTCGGCCAACAGTCCTACCCGCAGGGGTAGTCGGCAGCTGGGCAGATGGCTCAGGCTCCGAAAGAAAAGAAGAAGGGTGGCTGCTTCAAGTGGGGTGGTATCGCCGCGGGTGCTGTTGTGGTCCTAGCCGTGGCGGCCAGCTTGACCGGTGGCGGCGATGCTGATTCGGGCTCCGATTCTGAAGCTGCGTCTCTCTTTGATTCGGACACTGCAGTTGCGGCTGATTCTGGCTCTGTTGAGAATGCCGATTTCGCTGAGAACCCTGGGGCTGCTCTAGAGGAGCAGCAGGGCCAGGCGGAGGAGCAGGAAAAACAGGAAAAGCAGGAAGAGAAGGCTCCGACCGAGTACAAGAATGCTCTCCGCAAGGCCAAGAGTTACCCGGATTTGATGCACATGTCCAAGGCCGGCATCTATGACCAGCTGACCTCGGAGTATGGCGAGAAGTTCTCGCCGGAGGCTGCCCAGTATGCAATGGACAACCTTGAAGTGGACTGGAATAAGAATGCACTGGAAAAGGCGCGTTCTTACCAGGATTCGATGGCAATGTCCCCGGATGCGATTTACGAGCAGCTGACGTCGGAATATGGCGAGCAGTTTACCCCGGAGGAAGCTCAGTACGCGGTGGATAACCTGTAGCAGCGGGTTTCGTTTGTTGATGACGCCAATTGGCCAGAGCCCCGTTTGGATGCATGCTGCAAAAGGACGGTTTCCGCTTCACCAGAATGCATCTGCTGCACACTGAACGGCTGCTGGTGAAGCGGAAACCGTCTTGACTGTTTTAATGCGTGACCTGGCAGTTGAGCGACTGTCGGCAGCAAAACTTCGGCGCGGTGCAGATTGTGCCGAGAAAAATGTGGATTAGATGGCTGATTATGCATATTTCTCTAATGGTTCGTGGATGATTGGTGCTGCTGAAGGCGAGCCTTAGGGGAGTCCTACGTACTTTGTGGCAATAGACGAAAGGATTATCGAAAAGTCACATCGCGAATTAAAAGTGATAATTCGGTTTGCATACAATGCTGTAGAGATTGCTTTGTAGGTTAGTTCCTGCATATTGATCCAAAGAATCAATACCATCGGCAAATGGGTATCACGATAATTGTCAGCGTGTCGGCACCGATCTTTGTGGAGAACGAAATCGTCTTGTCCGTACCACCAGCACATCCTGAAGAATTTAAGCAGGCGGTGATGACCACGTTCCGCGTGGTGAAGGTTACGTGCACAAATGATATCAACGTGCCGACCATATCAGATTCGGCTGGACCTGCTGAAGACTGGGCAGGCTGCAAATAATAGGGCAGCCATCCGGCTACCCCGGCAGTCGAATGGCTGGAGACATAGTGTTTTAATGCGTTAACTTATTTGTGTACCTGGATTGTCTATAGGTCGTCCGAAGGGGTTCTTTATGCAAAAGAAGATTCGAAGTCTTTTCAACAGGTTGTTGGCCGGGATTGGGATAGCATCTCTATGTCTGGTGCAGTTACCCTCACCTGCACATGCTGAAAGTATTGAAGAACTCGCTAAGCAAGGAGTTCTCGAATGGCGAATTAAGCCAGATATTCCCAACGAGAATCCGTTGAACTCTGTACCCATGTCGTGGAACCCCGATTCGGGGCTTCCGCCATTTGCAGCGTGCGGTCCAGCAACTGACACATTAAAAACGGTAGCAAGCTGGAAGTATGTTGATTTAGGAACGCCGCAAGACTTCATGCACGCAAATGAAATTACATTGCGCTGTGGAGATGCTCATCACGGATTAAAGCACATCCGACAGAATCATCCTGAATGGTCAACGCTCGCAGACATTGAAGGAAAGGACGGGGATTCACTAATCCGGATTGCGATTGATGCTGCACTGGAGAACACTACGTGGTCAAAGAGAGTTGAACCTTCAAGTCAGAATCGTGATGGTAAGTTTTGCGCGTCCGCTCAGATTTACTTAGTTGATAAAGTCCGAGGGATAATTGTAAAGACACTTGAACCATCAATCTTTGTCGCTGAACATAGCCACCACGTTATTACTGCCTACCCCACCAATACGTCGAGGTGTAAATAGTATGGGGTTTGCACAAAAATTTATCGGTGCTCTTGAGGCAGACACCCATGTCGATGCTGACCATGCTGCTTTTATCGGATCTGACGGCGATGCTGTTTTGATTCGATACCGGGGCCGGGATTTGCAGTGGCAGATTCCTGTGCGAATCAATGAACCCGGTTGGCAGAAAATGGACTATATTACAAGCAGCTTTGATGGTGTAGATTTTGGTCTCTTCTTAGATGAGGAGCTTTATAAACTGAACGAAAAGGAGTGGATTAAACCGGAGTTGCACCTTAGTGATGACACAGGGAAGTGGCATTTGGTAGAAACAGCTAAGACCTTTACCTAGTCTGGGCAGTCTTCACCGTAGTAATCACTAACTCCAATCATCAATCCCGTCACATTGGTGAATTGCTCCCCATTAGTTGGACTGAGAAATCAGTTACCGACTCGTGGGGAGTAGCTTTCATTGAGAGCACGAAGTTCGCTAAGTAAGCAGCAGCGTGAGCAGTTGGTTGAGCTTTTCGAGCAGGGCAACGAACTCGATTTAGTTGTCCAGTTGGCTCCGGCCAAGTCGACGAGTGGATATGACCTGAAAATTACGAGTGTCTTTTTCCGCACGAGGAGAACGCGTACGCGGAATTGACGAAGATGGAAACATACGGGAGGTGACTTTCAATGATGGGTATCGTTTCGTTGTGCCAGAGGATCGAGAAGGAGTCTAGCCCGCGGGTGCAGTTCGACCGGCTGCATGGAGCAGGTGGTGACTTGACCCTCGAAATCTTCCTCAATGATCTCGTCGAAGCCCGAGCTTATGTGCCTGAATCTCTCAAGCGTGAGTTCCTTATGACCTGGGCCGATGAGCCAATCATTTTCGATGCAATCCCGGGGGAAGAGGAAGAGGGCATTACTCACGATCTCGTTGTCGAGTTCGCTGCGATGGATCCGGTAATCGACCTCGGTCCGAACTGGGGCTAATCAGAATCACGCCCTAATCAGCCCGGCCGCCCCACTACGGGGCGCGCCGGGCTCCGTCATGGAAGGCCCCGCCCGTGGTGGGCAACCGGTTTCGAAAACCGGCATGGGGCGTCACGGCGTCGGGGTTCGATTCCTCGGGCATTGACCCCATTTCCCCCTGGCGGGCTCTTTGGGGTTTTGCGTACCCGAAGTGTTTTTCTCCCAGGAGGGGCAAAAAGATCTATGTCTACGAATGAAGCGGCCGCTGATGTACCGGCCTCCGATTCCACGTCAGATGCTCCGGTGCAGGCTGAACCTGCTCGCGAGAATCACGGCGCGGAAGAGAAGCAGGTAATGACCATCGAGGATTACAAGTCCGCGTTGGAAAAGGTTCGTCGTGAGGCAGCGAAGTATCGCACGGAAAACAAGGAGCTTCATCCACAGGTAAAGAAGGCCAGGGAAGCCGAACAGGTCAGTTGGGGCGAGCTGCTCAAGGTGCAAGAGCGCATGGCGGCATTGGAGGCGGAAAAGGCCGCAGACGTGGACGAACCCCGGTCACCACGATCAGCCCGAAGGCACCGGATCATCGCCCGGACCTGGTGCAGCGAAACTTTCGTGCACACGGACCGGGCAGGCTTTGGGCTGCCGATATTACTTACGTTCGCGCCCTGTCCGGATTCGTCTACACCGCGTTTGTCGTTGATGTCTTCAGCCGGAAAATTGTTGGTGTTGCTACTCGCTCGACGATGCGTACCGATGGAGGCCTTGGAGCATGCGTTAACGACTGCTGGGGCGGATTAATGGCAACCAGTTGATTCACCATAGTGATCGGAGCAGTCAGTACGTGTCATTGAAATATTCCACGGCTTTATCTGAGCCTGGAATCCGCCCGAGTGGGGGAACAGTCGGCGCTTCTTATGACAATGCTCTGGCCGAAACAGTCAATGGTTTCTACAAAGTGGAACTCATTCATGCCCAAGGCCGATGGACGGCGGTCGGAGAAGTCGAACTGGTCATCTTGCGGTGGGTGCATTGGTGGAATACCAAGCGCCTTCACGAAGCATTGGACTACGCTTCCCCACAAGAGATAGAAACTGAGTACTATCTCACCCAGCCGGTCAGTACAGGGCAGTAAAAGAAGCGGAACTAACCCCAGGACGCTTCGCACCGCAGCCGGACTTGGCGAGACTGACCGGGATTGTTGGGGATTCGCAGGCGCTACCGACGGCCCGGAATCCACCGAGCGAGGAATGAGTCAAGAATCTTTGCCCCGCTAGTTTGAGTTGTTCGGTTTTCTCGAACGGCTTGGCTGGCGGGGCGTTTTTTCATGCCTACAAGGCGGGGCTAGTCAACGATACTGTTTTCGAAAAGTACGATTTCACAGCCGAACTCTTGAGTTCGGAAATCGTACTGCTTTACGGCGCAATTGCGTGGTGCGTTTGTGGCTCACTTTTGGCTCAAAATACCCGTGAAAGTGCGTGAAAGTGCGTGAAAAAGAGTGAAAGATAGTGAATACTAACCCAAGCAAAAACCCGCCCCCACCAGGTTAAACACCAGGTGAAAGCGGGTTTTAAAATCGTGCCCCCGGTGAGACTCGAACTCACACTGGACGGGTTTTGAATCCGTTGCCTCTGCCAATTGGGCTACAGGGGCGCAAAGCCGTCGATAAGCGAAAAAGCTCTGTCGAAGCGACCTTGACTAGTTTAGTCCATCGACCCCGAATTAGAAAAACGGCGCTGCGCATAAGCGACGACGCTGACGATTGCGGCGCCGAGAATGAACAGTCCGAGGGCCAGTCCCCAGTCGGAGCCGATGCCCTGGAGCTCGTTGTTCTCGGTCTGCCACGGCCAGAGCGCGCGCAGGGAACCGAGCATGAGTCCGGACATGGCGACCAGCGTGAGCGCCTGGTGTGTACTCAACAGCCATTCGAGGAGGCGGATGAACAGGACGATGCCGATCAGCGCGCCGACGAAGAAAGTGCCGATGTAGGCGATGTCACGGTCATGAATTGCGCCCATGGTCGGCGCGTAGAGTCCGATGACCAACAGGAAGAAAGAGCCAGAAACGCCCGGCAGCACTAGTGCACACACGGCAATCGAAGCGGCGATGAGCACGAGCCATAGAGGTGGCTGTGTCGGTGCGGCCTGCGGTAGGGAAGTCAGTGCGAACAGGGCGACGCTGAAAAACAGGAAGACTGCGATGGCCTTGCCTCGCATACCCGGCTGACGCAGGGCACCCGGCTGCAGCTCGTTCAGCGGCATGGTGATTGAGGCGGCGATCATGCCCATGAACAGTGCTCGGGAAGCGACCGGCTGACTGGTGACGAAGTTCTCCATGACTCCTGCCATGGAGAAGACCACGGCAACCATGCCGATAGCCACCGGGATGAGCAGCCACCAGTCAACCCTGCGCAGGTCCTCCTTGAAGGTGCCCTTGGAGATCGCTCGCGGCAGGTCGGTGATGCGCTTTGCCGATTCAATCAGGCGTCCGTAGATGCCCGTAATCAGCGCAAGCGTACCTCCGGAGACACCCGGAATCGTCTCGGCGAGACCAATGAGGCCACCACGAACTGCGTTGGCGATGACACCCAGCGGGGTCGGCTTCGGGATTTCAGAGTAGGGGCTCGTGGTCGGCAGCGTAGTCGACTCTGCACCAGGAGCGCTCATATTTTCAGTAGACATCGCAGGCCATTGTATGTCTTCCACCTGAGAAGAACCGTATTTCCGTGTGTGTATTAGCAGCTTCGGAGTGCGATTAAGAACACAAAACAAAAAGCAGCGCCTGGGGCGGCGCTGCTGATTCAGTGAGTTACGCAGGAGTAGGCGGTGGGTGGTGGATGGTGGAGCTGCTTCCTGAGCTGTTGAGCTGTGCTCGGACCTTAGCCGTGCTCGATAATCTGCTGCAGGCAGCTCCCCAGGGCCTCCACTGAGATCTTCGGCGCGTTGGTCTCGTCGATCAAACCGGTATCGGAAAGAACTAGGTATCCGACGCAGAGGGAAATAACCATCTGGCTGCGGTACACAGCAGTTTCGTGGCTGATGTTCTCTGGGCCGTCTTCTTCGACGCGGTGAATCAGGTCGTCGGCGATAGCTTCATTGAACCGTTCGGCGATGACTTTTGCAGTTTCCTCGGAGTCAAGGGATCCGACGATCAGCGGAATCATGGACTGTCCGGCCATTCCTTGACCAGTCAAAATAGCGCTGGCCATCCGCTGGCCAAGTTCATTGAAAGGAGCTCGGCTGAGCGTGCCTTTGAACTGGCTGAAGTCAATCAGTTCGGCCATGAGGCCTTCTTTGGAGCCGAAGTACTTGATGATGAGCGGCGCGCTAACGCCCGCATCGCTGGCAATCTCCTTCAGTGGCACGCTTCGCAAAGGCTTGCGCGCGAAGTGCCGAGCTGCAGCCGCGATAATGCGCTCGCGGGTGGACTGGGCACTCCGTTGGAAATTGGTCGAATCGAACTCACTCATGCTGACGAGTCTAAAGCCATGAAAGCGTAACTACGCCAATTGCTTTCAGGTGCACGCGCAGGACGTGGCGATATGTTTTCGCGGCCACCTCAAAGAGGGGGTAATTTCTAGACGCCTCATTGGGGGCAGGTTCTATGCATGTTGTTGAACAATCGTTGGAAAATATGGAAAAACTCCAGGAAAATAAGGCGAATATTAAAGTTGGATTACAGTATTTCGGAAACTGAAACCAAGTACCAAGCGACGCTAGGGAGGCTCCCTCTTGCGAATCACTGTTCAGGTGGACTAATGGGCTGCTGAGCCCGTTTCAAAATACAGCCTGATTACCGTAATTATTATTCACCGAAGCTGGTCGGCTAACAGCTCATCCTGCGCAGCCCGCGAGTCCCCAGCGCGAATCTCAGTTTTCCTACGCTGTTCGATATTTTCCTACACTGGGATGTCATGAAGAAGACCCTCATGCTTATCGACGGTCATTCCATGGCCTTCCGCGCGTTCTTTGCCCTTCCGGTGGATAATTTCTCAACCACCGGCGGTCAGACAACGAACGCGGTGTACGGCTTCCTTTCTATGCTGTCCAATATCCTCAGCGAGGAAAAACCCACGCACGTGGCGGTCGCCTTCGATGTCGCCCGCGAGACCTTCCGCAACGAGATTTTCCCGGAGTATAAGGCCCAGCGTGAGAAGACTCCTGAGGAATTCCGTGGTCAGGTGCCGCTTATTCAACAGGTGCTGAAAGAGATGGGCATCGTCACGCTGGAAAAGGACAACTACGAGGCCGACGACATTATCGCGACGTTGGCTACCCAGGCCAAGCCTGAGGGCTTCGAAACGCTCATCGTCACCGGCGACCGCGACTCATTCCAGTTGGTCAATGACACCACCACGGTGCTCTATCCAATGCGCGGCGTCACCACGCTGCATCGCTTCACGCCTGCGGCTATTGAGAAAAAGTACGGTCTAACGCCGACTCAGTACCCGGACTTCGCGGCCCTCCGTGGCGACCCTTCCGACAATCTCCCGGGCATTCCAGGGGTCGGCGAGAAAACCGCGACGAAGTGGATCGTTCAGTACGGCACACTGGAAAACCTCATCGATCACGCCGACGAAATCCGCGGCAAAGTCGGCGACAACTTCCGCGAGCGCGTCGCAAATGTCCAGCTGAACCGTGACATCACCGAAATGGTCAAGGACCTGCCCTTGCCGTACGGTCCGAACGAGCTCGAGCTCCGGCCCGCTGATGCCCAGGGAATCATCGACTTCTTCGACCGCCTCGAATTCGGCGATAACCTCCGCGAGCGCGTCTTCCGCACCCTTTCTATCGAAGGCGCGGGCGTCACCGCCTCCACCAGTGACAGCGCGACAAAGCTCGAGGCTGTCTCGCTTGACGACGGCGCCCTGGCTGTCTGGCTCGATGAACTGCACGAGCCGGCCGCGTTGCAGGTCGGGGAGCATACCTTGATGATTGGCTCCGCTGATGAGAAGGGCAAGACCTCCAGTCAGGCCGTTTCTCTCGACCTCGGCGAGCTATCCGCAGAAGATGCCGACACACTGCGCGAGTGGCT
>NZ_KV836270.1:0-48971 GCF_001838295.1 Corynebacterium sp. HMSC074C04 | reverse complement strand
AGCTGGTGCATGACTGTAAATCGGCCATGCATGCGCTCTGGAACTATGGCTTCGAGCTGGCGGGGGTTATCCACGACACTTTCTTGGCCGCGTACCTGCTGCGCCCAAGTCAGCGCAGTTACAGCTTGGACAACGTCGTCCAGCGGCACCTGGGGCAGACTCTTTCGCAGGCCGACGGTCAGATGACCCTGCTCGATGGCCCGGCCGAAGACGCTTCCCATGTCGCCGCCGTTATCGACCTGGCTGAACGACTGGCGGTCGAACTCGACGAGGCCGGGCTCTACAGTGTGTACGCCGACCTGGAAGTTCCGCTTGCTCCAGTGCTTGGCCGGATGGAACGCGTCGGTATCGCTGTGGATGTCGATGCGCTCGAGGAGCTTCACAAGCAGGCGCAGGCGGCTACCGATGAGGCGGAGAGTGAGGCTCGCAACCTCGTCGATAAGCCTGAGCTGAATCTCGGATCGCCGAAGCAGTTGCAAGAAGTCCTGTTTGACCAGCTGGGAATGCCCAAGACGAAGAAGACGAAGACTGGCTATTCCACGGCGGCGAAGGAAATTGAGGGGCTGGCGAAGGTCAACCCGCATCCGTTCCTGGATTACCTGCTGAAGTTCCGCGAGTCGCAGAAGATGAAGTCGACCGTGGAAGGATTGATTAAGGCCGTCGCTGATGATGGCCGTATTCATACGACCTTTAATCAAACGGTCGCGGCGACGGGGCGCCTGTCGTCGACGGAGCCGAATCTGCAGAATATTCCGGTGCGCACGGAGTTCGGGCGACGGATTCGTGAGGCGTTCGTGGTGGGCGATGGCTATGCGCAGCTGATTACCGCGGACTACTCGCAGATTGAGATGCGTGTGATGGCGCACCTGTCGCAGGATCCGGGGCTGATTGAGGCCTACCGACAGGGCGAGGATCTGCATAACTACGTCGGCTCGAAGGTCTTCGGGGTCGGCATTGATGAGGTCACGCCCGAGCTGCGTCGTCGTGTGAAGGCGATGAGCTACGGTCTGGCTTACGGTCTGAGCGCTTTTGGTCTGGCTCAGCAGCTGGATATCCCGCAGCGCGAGGCGAAGAAGCTCATGGAGGACTACTTCGAGCGCTTCGGCGGCGTGCGCGATTACCTGCACAAGGTTGTTGAGCAGGCGCGCAAGGACGGCTTTACGGCCACGATGTTCGATCGGCGCCGCTACCTGCCGGAGCTCAACGCCGACAACCGCATCGCTCGCGATAACGCGGAACGCGCGGCATTGAACTCGCCGATTCAGGGGTCCGCTGCAGACATTATTAAGATTGCGATGCTCCGGGTCGACGATGCTTTACGACGCGGCGGGTTGCGCTCGCGTGTCCTCCTGCAGGTTCATGACGAACTGGTTGTGGAAGTTGCAGATGGGGAAGAGGCGGCAATCAAGGAGCTGTTGCATCGGGAGATGGACTCGGCGGCTGAATTGCTGGTACCGCTGGATGTTTCCATCGGTGCTGGTGTGAACTGGGATGCTGCTGCGCATTAGTGGTGCGAAGGCGGGGCGGAGGTCGCGGCCGGCGGACCTTTTGCGGACTCACCGAGGGCGTGTTGCGGACTTGAATGTCGCAGCTCAAATCGGTATTGTTCGCTAGGTATGCATTAGCATGCCGACTTTGCAGCCTCGAGTTCCGGGGGACATCGGGTTAACTAATTGCCAATGGCGAGATTCGCCGAAAGCGGATTTGGCCCGGTTGTCCAGGAGTTTCTTTGAGGGGCAAGGCCGAAATTGTCCGTTTTTCGATTTCTATCCGCTTCGGAGCACATCTTATATGTCCACTTCTAACGTCCCTCAGGTTGCCATCAACGACATTGGCACCGCTGAGGATTTCCTGGCCGCTGTCGACTCGACGATGAAGTACTTCAACGATGGTGACATCGTTGAGGGCACCGTCGTTAAGGTTGACCGCGACGAGGTTCTTCTCGACATCGGCTACAAGACTGAAGGTGTCATTCCTTCCCGCGAACTGTCCATCAAGCACGATGTCGACCCTGACGAAGTGGTCGAAGTTGGCGATGAGATCGACGCGCTGGTCCTGACCAAGGAAGACAAGGAAGGCCGCCTCATCCTGTCCAAGAAGCGCGCTCAGTACGAGCGTGCTTGGGGCACCATCGAGCAGCTCAAGGAGAACGACGAGCCGGTTACCGGTACCGTCATTGAGGTCGTCAAGGGCGGCCTGATCCTCGACATCGGCCTGCGCGGCTTCTTGCCGGCTTCCCTCGTCGAGATGCGTCGTGTCCGCGACCTCCAGCCGTACATCGGCCAGGAGATTGAGGCCAAGATCATCGAGCTCGACAAGAACCGCAACAACGTCGTTCTGTCCCGCCGTGCATGGCTCGAGCAGACCCAGTCTGAGGTCCGCTCCGAGTTCCTGCACCAGCTGCAGAAGGGCCAGGTCCGCAAGGGTGTCGTTTCCTCCATCGTCAACTTCGGCGCATTCGTCGATCTCGGCGGTGTTGACGGCCTGGTTCACGTTTCCGAGCTGTCCTGGAAGCACATCGACCACCCGTCCGAGGTTGTCCAGGTTGGCGACGAGGTCACCGTCGAGGTTCTCGAGGTCGACCTGAACCGCGAGCGCGTTTCCCTGTCCCTGAAGGCTGCTCAGGAAGATCCGTGGCGCGTCTTTGCCCGCACTCACGCAATCGGCCAGATTGTACCGGGCAAGGTCACCAAGCTGGTTCCGTTCGGTGCGTTCGTCCGCGTCGAGGAAGGCATCGAGGGTCTGGTTCACATCTCCGAGCTGGCTTCCCGCCACATCGATGTTCCGGACCAGATCGTCTCCGTCGACGAGCAGGTCATGGTCAAGGTCATCGATATCGACCTCGAGCGTCGTCGTATCTCCCTGTCCCTCAAGCAGGCTGACGAGGACTTCACCGAAGAGTTCGACCCGACCAAGTACGGCATGGGCGACTCCTACGACGAGCAGGGCAACTACATCTTCCCGGAGGGCTTCGACCCGGAGACCAACGAGTGGATGGAGGGCTTCGAGACCCAGCGCGCAGAGTGGGAGGCTCGCTACGCAGAGGCGGAGCGTCACCACCAGCTGCACGCTGCCCAGATCGAGCGTCACCGCGCTGCAGCTGCCGAGGCTGCAGAGACTGCTTCGAACTACTCCTCCGAGTCCGGCGAGGCAGCTCCGGCTGCTCCGGCCGCACCGGCTGCAGACAACGCAGGCGGCACCCTGGCTTCCGACGAGCAGCTCGCTGCTCTGCGTGAGAAGCTGGCTGGCAACTAAGCTAGACCGCTAAGGGCTTATACGTCCCTTTGAGAAATCGCCCCGGCGAGGTTTTCCTCGCTGGGGCTTTTTCGTGCCTTCTTTGCTTTACGACGGGCACCCGCTCGGCCTTTTTTCTAGTGGCGGCTTGGGGGCTTGCTGCATTTTTGGTCCTGGTGTTGGGACTTTGGGCCATGAAGGTGGCACCGCTGTTGCCTAAGGCGGGCTTGCGCTTCACCAGAAGTGGCTTGCTGCACAGTAACCGGCTGCTGGCGAAGCTCAAGCCGTCCTAATGGCCTTGGTGGCCCTTATGGCCGTGGTTGCCCTGTCGATTTGGTGGCTCTGTCTGTTCTGGCCGCCGTTGACAGCCTGTCTGCCTACCCATATGGTTGATGATATGACAACAAAGTATGAAGCTAACCAGATAGAGGACTCCTCCCATTCCACCGGCGGTGTGTACTCCCAGGAGGGCAAAGACTTTAACCGCGATACTCGCTATATCAATGACCGCATTGTTAAGAACGGTCGCGAGGTAGGCGAGGGGATTAAGACGTGGCCCGTTGAAGCCGGGCGCTACCGTCTTGTTGCGGCTCGTGCGTGCCCGTGGGCACACCGCACGCTTATCGTTCGCAGGCTGCTCGGCTTGGAAGATGCAATTTCGGTCGGAATTCCAGGGCCGGTTCACGATGCCCGCTCCTGGACATTCGACAAGGGGTCAGGTGGCCGCGACGAAATACTCGGCTACGAGCGCCTGCAGGAGGCATTCCTAAAGCGCTTCCCGGACTACCAGCGGGGCATTACCGTCCCGGCCATCGTCGAGATTGAATCGGGCGAGGTTGTGACCAACGACTTCCCCTGGATCACCTTGGATTTCATTACCGAGTGGACCGAGTTTCATCGCCACGGCGCCCCGGATCTCTACCCGGTGGAGATGCGCGAGGAAATGGATGAGCTCATGCAGTTCATCTACACCGAAATCAATAACGGTGTCTACCGCTGCGGCTTCGCGGGTTCGCAAGACTCCTACGACAAAGCTTACGACCGACTGTTCAGTGCCCTAGACAAGGTATCTGAGCGCTTAGAGACCCGCCGCTACCTCATGGGCGACCACATCACTGAGGCCGACATTCGCCTTTACACGACCCTCATCCGCTTCGATGCGGTCTACCACGGCCACTTCAAGTGCAACCGGAACAAGATCTCCGAGATGCCGGTTCTATACAACTACCTGCGTGATCTCTTCCAGACTCCGGGCTTCGGCGACACCACTGACTTTGTCGATATCAAGCGCCACTACTACGAGGTCCACCGCGACCTCAATCCTTTAGGTATTGTCCCGAAGGGCCCGGAGCTCTTCGACCTGCTCCAGCCGCACGGTCGTGAAGACCTTGGTGGCAGCCCATTTGGTAACGGTACCGCTCCGGATTCAGTCAACCCGGATCCCGTTGAAGAGGGCTACCGCATCGAGGATCTCGTCGTAAAGCACTAACGTGCCGGGGCGTGTCGACGTACCCTTAGAGACATGCTCAAAGTAGGACTAACCGGTGGCATGGGCAGTGGAAAATCTACGGTCGCCCGTAGGTTTGCCGAGCTCGGTGCCGCCATCATCGACGCTGATCAGATTGCTCGTGACGTCGTCGAACCCGGCGAACCGGCGCTGGCCGAACTCGCCGAAGCTTTCGGCGAGGGCATTTTGCTTGACGACGGCTCCCTCAACCGCGGCGAGCTTGCGAAGCGGGCCTTCGTATCCGCGGAGAAGACGGAGCTGCTGAACTCCATCACTCACCCGCGTATTGAGCAGCGCACCGAAGAGCAGTTCAACGCGGCAGGTGACGCCATCATCGTGTTCGACTCGCCGCTGCTAATTGAAATGGGGCAGTCGGAAGTGCAGGACCTCGTCGTGGTTGTGCATACCCCGGTGGAGGTCCGTCTCGACCGTCTGGTGGAAAGCCGCGGTGTAGACCGAGAGGATGCGAAGCAGCGCATCGCTAAGCAAATCAGCGACGATAAGCGTTTGCAGTTCGCCGATGTGGTGCTGGAAAACTCAGGTACCGAGGAGGATCTCGTGCGCCAGGTCGACCGGATTTGGGAGCGGATTATTCAGCCGCTGAACCAGATTCGTCAGCTACAGGCCGGGCAATAGCAGTCCGACCAGTAAACAGTTCCGCAAGCAGACTGACCAGCGGAAGCCCATCTAGGAGGAAGACCGACCGGCAAGATAATCCCGCAGCCGCGCGATCGCCTCCTCAATCACCTCGGCGCGCTTGCAGAAAGCGAATCGCACCAGGTAGCGGTATTTTTCTGACTCCGGGTCATCCACAAAGGCGGTGACGGGGATAGCTGCGACTCGGCATTCCTTGACTAGGCGGGTGCAGGTCTCCAGTGCGTCTCCATGCCCCCAGCTCGAGACATCGGCGACGACAAAATACCCTGCCTGCGGCGTGAAGACGTCGGCGCCAAGGCCCTCCAGCCCATCGGCGAGGAGCCGCATGTTGCCTTCGAGTTGGCTCGCTAGCTCATCCACCCATGGAGCACATTCTTTCAGGCCACGGGCGACCGCCGGCTGGAGGGGAGTAGCACCGACGTAGCTCAAGAACTGCTTGGCCTTGACCACGCCATCGAGCAACTCGGCCGGAGCGAGCGTCCAGCCAATCTTCCAGCCGGTGACGTTGAAGGTCTTTGCGGCGCTGGACACGACAATGGTGCGCTCACGCATGCCCGGCAGAGTGCTGATGGAAGAGTGTGACAATCCGTTGAAGTACAGGCGTTCGTAGACTTCGTCGGCAAGCACAAGCAGATTGTTTGCGATGGCGACATCGGCGATAGCCTGCAAGTCCTCGTTTGTGAGGATGGTGCCGGTGGGATTGTGCGGCGAATTGATGATGATCATGGCCGTTTCGGCGGTGACGGCATCGGCAAGTGCACTGCGGTCGAGCGACCAGAAGCGTTCGGTGTCTGAGGCCGTGGGAATGAGCGGCACCGCGGTATATGTGCAGTTAGCCAGTGCGATGGCGGCTTTGTACGAGTCGTAGTACGGCTCGATGACGATGACGTGGCTGCCGGGTTCGAGATGCCCCAAGGCGGTGGCGGCAATCGCTTCCGTGGCGCCGACGGTGACCAGGCATTCAGTGTCGGCATCGTAGACCTGTCCCGTGCGGCGGGCGCGATCGGCGACGATGGCCTCGCGGAGCACCTTCATACCGCGGCCGGGTCCGTACTGGTTATTTCCGCCAGCTATCTGATGCTGCGCCTCAGCGAGTACCTCCGCCGGCCCGTCCCAATCGGGGAAGCCCTGCCCAAGATTGATTGCATCGTACTCAGTGGCGAGGCGGGACATGGTGGCGAAAATGGTCTCGCCGAAAGGGCGCAAGCGGGAAACGGTCATGGTATTTACTGTAGGTGGAATCTCATGAGTTCGAAGCATGAAGCTGCAGGATGTGATGGTCGTCAGTCCGCGAAGCTGTGTACACCAGCTTTGGCGTGCCATCTCTGAGCGCTACAAATCGAAGCGACAATTCTAGACAAGAGCTTCAGATATTCTGTGCATTCTCTTCCTTTTAAAAAATAGTCTTTACCGCATGCAAGATTGGTCGTGGTACGCCCTTGAGGCTGCCAAATTGGTACAGCTGCGTGGCAGAGTTCCAGAAATTATCGCAGTTATACTAATGCTGCTGACTCTCGGGTTTCTCCTTTGGCTGGTTGCAAAGGGGAACAGCTCTAGAAAATCGGGACTAATTCAAGTTTGCGCGATTGTAGTGGCTGTCTCTGTGGTGAGCACCATCGGCTGGTATGTGCTTAATAAGGTGTGGCGACCGATCCCGGACTACATCGGTATTGAAGTTTTCGGACCATTCGCATCTGGCTTGTCCGGCATCGTTGCTCTAGTTGTAATTGCGTCTTCCAAGAAGCCTAGGCGCATCATTGCGGGTCTTCTCGTCTGCTCACTATCAGTACTCGGCGCCTATGCCGTTCCCAATATTCACTATGGCACGTATGCAAACTTGGCCCAGGTGCTACGCGGACCAGGCAAAGTGCAGGCTTTTGGCGAGGTAGATGGGCTCGCGCCGGTCGCGGATGTTTATCGTCCCGGTGACAGTGAGTCGGCAAAACAAACATCCTTGGAACAACGGTGGCGGCCACGCCAAGCCGAAAATATAGGTACTGATAGTAGCGTTCTCGTTCAAGCCGATATCCCTGCTACTAACTTCTCTCCGCGCCCCTCCATCGTCTACCTTCCTCCGGCATATTTTACTCGACCGCGTCCGCTGCTGCCTGTGCTTGTGCTAATGCCAGGACAGCCGGGTACGCCTAAGGATTGGTTGGTAAACGGTGACCTAAAAAACACTATGGACCGCTTTGCTGAGCAACACAATGGATTGGCGCCGATTGTGGCGATTGCTGATCAGCTTTCTTCGAGCTTCAAGAACCCGCTCTGCTCCGATACTGAAAATGGGGCGGTCGCAACCTATCTGGAACATGACGTACCGGCGTGGCTAGAGGAACACTTCCAAGTAGACACTCGACCGCAATCGTGGGCTGTTGGCGGATTGTCCAATGGAGGTACCTGCGCAATGCAGGTTCTCAGCCGTAAAGGTGGGCCGTACCGCACCGTTTTGGACATGTCGGGTGAGGAGTTTCCAAATCTGCACAACCTTGAGACGACTATCGACAAGGGATTTGGCGGTGACAAGGCCGCATTTGAGGAAAACAATCCACTTTCGATTTTTTCCTCGGGGGAGGATTTCACCGGGTATTCCGCATTTTGTTCCATTGGCGATAAGGAACCTAGAGACGTCATCGAAGGGCTCTGGAAGGTCTGCCGAGCCGGGCATAGCCAGGGAATGGACGTACAGGAGCGCACCTATTCTGGAACGCACGAATGGAAGGTGTGGGAGAAGTCGCTTGACGACGAGCTTCCCTGGCTCGCGGCGAAAATGAATCTTATTCGGACGCCGAGCCACTAAGTCGCAAGACTACTAAATATGTTTCCCAATACGCCATTAAAAGTGGGCTGTCTGTTTAGATCAACTTCGAGATAAAAGATTGGATTTCAAGGATATGACGCTACAATCGTTATTTCAGTGGCTTAAGGCGCACGGAAAAATCTTAAAGATTGTTTTCTATATTGTGATAATCTCCATTATCGTGCTTGTCGCTCGTGACCAGTTTGCCGCTATTTCAGGAAGCCAACTTCGAGAAATATTTGTTGATACGTCGATGCACGTAAATGCAATCATCATGGCATTGGGACTGATTGCGTTCAGCGCGACGGGGCTCTACGATTTGGTCGCTTCCAAATACGCCGGTGTGGAGGTGTCACCGCGCGAAGCGTTGAAAATCGGTTGGATTGCGCAGGCCTTTAATAATTTTGCCGGATTTGGCGGTCTCACCGGAGGCACAATTCGCGCAAAATACTATACCTGGGCGGGTGCGGACCGAGATAAGTCCATTGGAGTTTCGGCCAGTGTGTGGGCTGCCAACCTACTTGGATTATTCGTACTGTTGGCAATAACTTTGCCGTACGCAGTGCATTTCGATGGCTGGTTAATTATCGTCGCGATAATCTCATGTATGTATCTACCGCTGTTTTTCTTGGCGGACAGATTGAAACTTGGGGTGATCGATTTAAGAAAAACGAGGTTTGCGCAGATAGGAATGCGCGAAAAGTGGAATCTTCTCGGCGCCTCTGTTATCGATTGGGCCGCAGCTGGGCTATTTTTCTGGGCATGTGTTCGTGTCTTCACACTGTATTTCTCATTCCCAATTGCTATCTTTATTTTTGCAACCGCGACTTTGGCCGGATTGCTATCTTTCCTGCCCGCGGGTGCCGGTAGCTTCGACCTCACGGTGATTGCACTGTGCGCCAAACTTGGCCTCGACACTAATCAAGTTTTGCTTGGGCTGGTACTGTATCGCGTTTTCTATTACATCGTTCCGTGGCTGTTGGCCACGGTCGTGTGGGTCGCCGACAGCGTGAAAGAACTCGAGTCCGATTTTCCGCACCGTGTCATGGCGCGGGTGCTGGCTTTAGTAACCGTTTTTTCTAGCCTCCTGCTCTTTATCTCAGCGCTAACACCTGAAATCGCCTCTCGTATTCAAATCATCCAAGAGGTTTTGCCAAGTACTGTGCGGAAGGCATCGCACTTGACAGTGTTATTTACCGCAGTCATGTTACTTATCTTGGCGCGCGGGATTAACCAGCGAGTTAGGCGTTGTTACCAGCTGGTCTTGGTCTTGCTCGGTGTGGCAGCTGTTGCTTGTTTAGCCCGCGGAATCGACTATGAAGAGGCTATTTATCTCGCGGTCTTTGCACTAGCACTATTTGCATCGCGCAGTGCCTTTGACCGAGATCCACTCCCATTAAAGTGGAGTAGTTTCGTGCCGACGGCAGCTCTGGCGATTGCTATTCCAATCGTGCTTTCGAGTTGGCATGCGCTTCGGGTAAACAAGGTGGTCAATGTACCCGCACCATCCCATCATGCCAATACCCACTGGCCAATGATTCTTTTCTACGTAATGCTCGCCTGCGCAGTGGCAATTGCGGTATTGTTTTCTCGTTGCCGCGCTCCAGAGTTTGAGGAGCCATGCGAAGAGCAGACACGTCGTTTCGAGAAGCTGATTGCAAAATGGGGTGGAAATGCTTTCTCGCACCTATATTACCTAGGCGACAAGCAGGTCTTCTTTACCGTCGATAAGCGAAATGGTGCGGATAGAGCAGCACTGTTGTATCGCCCGCAGGGTACGACATTGATTGCACTCGGTGACCCATTTGGCGACCCGGATTCTTTCAATCAATTATTCGCGGACTTTATTGATTATGCAGACACCTTTCAGTGTTCCGTCGCATTCTATGAAGTGGGCGAAGAGCATTTGGCGCGGTGCGTCAATGAGGGGATGAGCCTGGTCAAATTAGGTGAAGATGCGACGGTTGATATTTCTGGCTTCACGAGAGTCGGTAGTAAGGGCAAGACCTTCCGGCGCATGCACAACAAGTTGGAAAGCTCCGCTTGTACTTTTGAAATTGTCGAAGCACCGTACAGTCCAGACCTCATTACGGAATTGCGAGATGCATCGCAGGCGTGGCTCGGAAAGCGCACAGAAATGAGTTTTTCTCTCGGCTTCTTCGACGAGAATTATCTATCTCGTGCACCGATTGCCATAGTCCGATCGGCAGACTCAGATCGTATTGAAGGGTTCGCATCGCTAATGCCGCAGGGGTTAAGCGTTGCGTCGGTGGATTTGATGCGCATTCGCCCCGATGCGCCAGATGGCGTGATGGATGGCATTTTCGTGAATCTGATGGAGTGGGCAAAGAACCATGGATATACCGAGTTCAATTTTGGCATGGCACCAATGTCAAACACAGGTGCCCGACCGCATTCTAGGCTCAGCGAAAAAACGATCTATTTGGTGTACAACTACGGCGGACGGATTTATAACTTCCGCGGGCTGCGCAATTACAAGGAGAAGTTCAAGCCTGTATGGAAGTCTCGGTACTTGACCTACACCGATGTGAAATCGTTGCCTGCCATTACCGCAAGTCTGTCGAAACTGATCAATCGGCCAGGGCAGTATTCAGCAATTGCGCTGTCAACGAGTGAAGACGAAATGCCTGCTCCCGAAATGGCAATCAACGCTAATTGATATAAATCCGTGCGTCGTTTCCGCCGCTGCACGCCACGACACCATCGCCCTGCGTGCCGCAGCTGACATCGTAGGTCTGGCCGGTCGCAGGGCTCGTTGCCTGAATATTCGGCTTCAAATTATCGCGAATGTTATCAGTGGTGGCGTTGAGACCGTCGGTCTGCTGATGGAAGACCTCGGTGGCAAACTCACAGCTGGTATTCGGCCCGGCAACGACCAGATTCGTGCGGTAACCATCGCCATACACGCAAACAGTCATCTCCTCGCCCCCGGTAAACGTGGTCCCCGGCGACGAGTTGCTGTAGATGATGTCCCTCATCGCCTGGCCGATGTCTGCATTTTCGCTTGACGACGAAGACGTGGTTTCCGTATCCCCATTGGTTTGTCCACCATTTTGTGATGGGGCCGGCTCGGAAGAATTTGCATCGTCGGAGGTGTCGTCGGAGTTTCCGGCAGCGCCACCGTTATTGCTGCCGCCAGCATCAGAGTTTGAGCCGGTTGGGTTCGGCCTATTCTCTGAGTTTGCGTTTGATGCGTTGCCGTCAGTCTGAGTCATGGTGGCGGTGTCAGCTGCCGATTGGCTAGTTACTGCGCCGTCGTTTTGAGAGCAGGCGGTGAAGGTCAATGCGGTTGTGGCGAGGATACCGGCGATGAGTGCACGTCGTGAAGCAAAGGTGTGGTGGGTGTTCGTAGGCGTCACGCAGTGGGCAGTAGGGAGTTTTCGCACTATGAAAGTAATAACGATTCGATGAAAATCAGGGCGGTATTTCGACCTGTTTTCTAGAGCCAACCATTGTCGCGAGCAGTTTTCGCGGCCTCGACGCGGTTTGAGGTATTCGTCTTCGTGATAATTGACGACACCTGATTGCGCACCGTGCCCTTGGCAATGAAGAGCTGGCCGGCGATTGTGCCCGTATCAGCGCCTTGGAGAATCAGTCGAGCGATCTCGACTTCGCGGTCGGTCAGGGGAGAGTCGGCCGTGAAAAGTGAGGCCTCGGCCAAGGCCGGATCGATGACTCGGAGGTCGGAGTGGACGCGTCGAATAGCTTCTGCGAGCTGCTCAGGAGGCGTGTCCTTTGCCAGGAATCCGCTGGCACCGGCCTGAAGTGCGCGTTTGAGGTAGCCGGGGCGAGCAAAAGTAGTGACGACGAGGCAGCGGCAGTGGTCAGAAATTTTCGCGATGGTGTCAATGCCGTTGAGGCGCGGCATTTCGATGTCAATAAGCGCGACATCGACGTCCTGCTCGATGACTTTTTGCGTTGTTTCAATGCCGTCGGCGGCTTCAGCCACGATGTCCAAGTCCGGTTCGGTTTCCAGTAGAGCCTTTAAAGCCCCTCGAACTAGGTGCTGATCATCAGCTATGAGAACGCGAATCATCTATTCTCCCGCGCATATTCGGTGACGGTTGTGTCAGTGAGGTGGTTTTTGGAGCTTGTGGTGGATGAACGGCCCGCGTGGTGGGAGCGGTGCGAGCGCTGCAAGCGTGACTGCGTCATCGTGGCCACAAGGCGAGTGCCGCGACCTGGTGCGGACTCGATAATGAGGTCACCGCCAGCATCCTGGACACGCTGCTTCAGCCCAGCCAATCCACCAGCGGCGACAGTTTGGCCTTCGCCCGTGGTAGCCGCGGAGGAATCGCAGCCTAGGTCGGAAATGTCGAAGCCGATGCCATCGTCGATGATTTCCACGCTGGATGGTGTGAGTTCGATTGAGACATTCTCCGCCTCAGAATGCCGAATGATATTGGTGGTGGCCTCGCGAATCACCCAGGAGAAGAGTTTCGCATTGGTGGTTACACCGCTGGAATCGTCGGGAAGCGAAGCCTCAATGTGTGCGGTGTGGAATGCCCGCGCGGCGGCGGCGAGCTCGCCTGCGAGATCCGGCTGGCGCATGCGTGTGACTGTTGAGCGGACTTCGGCAAGCGATGTGCGCGACAGAGCGGTGATGGCCTCGAGTTCGGCAGCGGCGGCATCGGGGTTGGTGTGGACCAAACGCCGCGCGACTTCAGATTTGAGCGAGATGACCGTCAGCGAATGGCCCAGCACGTCGTGGACATCGCGGGCGATGGAGTCGCGCTGCTGGCTGAGCTCAATTTCCTGGTTGAGCTGGGCTCGTTCCTGGGAGAACCTGCTGAGTTGAACAACGCAGCAGACAACGACGGCCCAAAACAGGGCATCGATGGGTAAGATGAGACCGCTTTCCGGAGCCAAGAAATGACTAATGGTAACGATTGTTGCGCCGAGCACGCCAATGCTGAGGATGGCGGGGATGATGGGCAGCATCCAACTGAGCAATGCTGCGACAAATGGCAGGAATGCGCTGGCGCCGTTTCCCACAAGCGGGATGGAGAGCAGGCCGAACGCTGCGACTATGCACAGGGCAAGTATGTTGCGAGCTCGTTGCAACCAGCCGCGAGGATAGTAGTGAAGTGAGCCCCAGATGAAGATGTACACCAGCGCAAAGCTGACAATCAGCGCAGTTATCTGAGCGACCTTTTCGGCGCCGAAACCGAAGAAGACGAAGGGTAAAACCACAATCCAGATGCCAGCCGACAGTGCGGAGTAGACATGGAATCCCTGGAAGGGATGGCTGAAGCTGCGTCGCAAAGTGGTTGTCATAGATGCCTAGGCGGTCTCGGTCGGTGGCAGAGGGAAGTTGGTCTAGTTAGTCACAGGTTAGATGGAGGCGATGGCTATCGCTTGGGTTTGCTATCTAGCCGTGTTTCGCCGCGCTATTTACAGCCGCGACTTCTCGCGCTTGTTCAGATATATGCAGAAGCCGATTAGCAGGATGCTCCACACTGCAACATTGACAATGGGCACCCACAGTGGCTCGGTGTAGAGTCCTGCACCAGTATCCGTGCTGGGAGTAAGACCTGCGGTCAGCGGATACCTCGACAGAGTCACAGAACCGAACAGTGGCGTGAAGCGGCTGATTGCCAGCAACGTGCCCTGCATCGGGATAAAGAGGTTACCGAGGTAAGACAGCACGACAATCGAGCCCGACGCGATACTGAGCGCTGACGGCTTCGGCAGCAGCAGTGCCCAGGCATAGCCGTAGAAACCAAACGGCAGACAGGTTACAACACAGAGAATGAAGCTGACAATCCAGGCCCGTGGCTCCATCTCGGCGCCGATGACGAGGCCGAGAAGATACATTGCCGCAATCGGCAACACTGCGGCGAAGAGCACCAGAATTGCCTGGCTTAGTACAATACGCGACGTCGACATTGGTGTCAGCGCAAGCTGGCGACCCCATCCCGTGGTTTGCTCCATAATCGTTTGTCCGGCGCTGGCCACCGCTGCTGTGACGCCGCCGTAAATAGCCATGCCAATCATCACGTAGGCGGTGACATTGCCGTGAGGGAAGGCATCGCCGCCGCGGTCGAGCGAGGCACCGAACACCAGAAAGAACAAGATGGGCAGGCCGATGGAGAAGAACAGGTTCGACCAGTCGGACAGATAGCGTTTGATCTGAATGGCGATGTATGTCGACAGGCCGTGGGATTCAGTTAGCTTTGTTGCGCTGGTACCAGCAGTCGCGCCGGGTATGTCGGACGAAGTTTCAGTCGCGGTGTACGTCATGGCAATCCTTTCCAGTTATTTCCTTTAGTTCCCAGCAGCCACGGCGACATCGGGCGTGGCATCAGCTGCAACATCTGCGTCACGCTGCATAGAAATGAAAATGTCATCAAGCTTCGCGCGCTGGACCGTGAAGTCGGTCGCATCCGTCTCCGTTACCAAGTGACGAAGCAGTGAGTCCGAATCCCGTGTCCGCAGCCGCACGCGCCTACTGGTCCCGGCCGGTTCCCCAGCAGCGCTACTCAACCAGGTGACCTCATCGACCTCAGTGCGCTCTGAAAGCTCCGGTGCCGCACCCGGAAAATTAGCCTCAACCAGCACTGATTTACTCAGCGCAAGCATGCTCGGCGTATCCAAGTCCGCCATGATACGCCCCTTGTGCAGCATGATGATTCGTTTCGAAAAATCCTCCGCCTCATCCATGTAATGCGTGGTGAACAACACCGTCGTGCCACGCTCCGCCCGGGCATGAATATCCGCCCAAAAATTGCGCCGCGCACTCGGATCCATCCCCGCTGTCGGCTCATCCAACACAATCAACTCCGGATCACCGAGCAGGGCCAACGCAAACTTCAATCGCTGCTGCTCACCGCCCGAGCACTTACCGACTTTCCGCTTCAGCAAGGGTTCCAGCCGCGCTTGCTTTACGACGTCCGCCAACGCCACATGCTCCGAATAGCCACTGGCAATCATCTTGAGTGTGTCCTCGACCGTTACGTCGGGAAGCAAACCGCCCGTCTGCAAGATAGCGCCGACCTGCTGAGCATTGACCGCGTTCCTGGATGATTGGCCGTTGACTTCGATGCGGCCGGCGGTGGGTGTGGTCAGGCCGAGGATGAGATCGATAAGTGTGGTTTTGCCTGCGCCGTTTTCACCGAGGATGGCGACGACCTCACCGCGGCGGACGGTGGCGCTGACATCATCGAGTGCGGTTACCTGGCCTTTGCTGAATTGCTTGGTGATATTGGAGAACTCGAGAATTACGTCCGGATTCATAGTTCCAAGTTCAGCGCGGATTAGAGGTATGGACGTATAGGTGGTGTCACGAATTGCCCATGACAGGTGTCATTGCTTGTTGGCGTAGCCAACCGTTGGATTCCACTCCCAGACTTTCTGGCAGGCAGGCCATCCTGGTTTATAGTCCACGCGGGGACGGCGCTTTTGTACCCATCGGATTGCCTGCTCGATTTCGTCGAGGACGCTGTCGAGATTCCAATTGATGCATGAGTCTGTGAACCGCAGGACTATCCAGCCGTGCAGCGTGCCGGAGTTGGTCTTCCAACGATCTGAGATGAATGAGTCCTCGTTCGCGTGGTACTTCTCGGAGTCGACTTCGATGGCTATTTTCCACTGGTCAAGTAGGATATCGAAGCAGTAGGGGCCGATGAAGTGGTTCATTCGGATCCGGTACCCGCGCTTAATCAATGGGCGAGCCAGCTTGCGCTCGAGTTCGCTGCATGCGCCGATCGGCGTGGTGGCGATGGTTTCACGCAGCCATGCGGGGACTTTCCGCATCCGGCTGAGGTCGTGGTTGAGTCGCTTCTCGCCGTCCCGGCCGGCGTAGTGTGTTTCCAGGATTCTGCGTGCATAGTCTTTTGAAGCTCGTGCTGCCCAGAGTGCTTCGACAACTGGAAGGCCATTGATGCTGGTGCAGGCCGGCAGGCGGCTATGCCTAATAGAGAAGGTTTCGGCCTGAACTGATCCCGCGCCTTCCGTCTGGATAGGAAATGTCAGGGGAAGTCTCAAGTGGATTTGAGCTGCGCTTTTACCGCTTAGAGCAATCTTTTTGTAATGCCCTGTGATTGCTCGGGCGACTGAGGCGGGAGAGTGGTCGTCAATGTAGAGGCCACGTACTAATTTAGTTAGTCTGCCTTGTTGTAGGAGGGCTCTGGTCTTTTTCTCTCCGATGCCGAGTGCACGTAACTCGGCCGTGGTGAAACTTCCCATGGTCGGGACTCTAAGCCTTTTTGATTCAGGGGCTTTTCTTTGAGAGAGGCTCCGCGTCCAATCTGTGGACAACTTTCAAGGTGTGGATAATCCAGGCCGCCCGCAGCCGCGCAGCCGCAGCCTCAACCTCAACCTCGTACCCGCGGACCATCGATAAGACGGCTTGCGCTTCACCAGGAGCCAGTCGCTGCGTACCAAGGGCCAGCTGGTGAAGCGGAACCCCGCCTGCGGTGCCTGCGGTGCCTGTGCTGGCCCCAAATCCCCACAGCCACCCCAAAGCCCAGGGAAGCGAGCATAACCAGCCCATGTAAAGCAGCCTTCGCTACGCTGGGAACTATGGCATTTGCAGCAGAGCAACCCGTCCTCGCGCACTCGGAGTTCCGTCCCGTCGGTGAAGTCGAGCGCGCGGAGGGAACCTTCGAGGTCATCAGCGAGTTCGAGCCCTCGGGCGACCAGCCGCAGGCAATCGCGGAACTGTCGGAACGCCTGGACAGAGGCGAGCGCGAGGTCGTCCTGATGGGTGCCACGGGTACCGGTAAATCAGCCACTGCGGCGTGGCTGATCGAAAAGGTGCAACGGCCAACCCTCGTCATGGCGCCGAACAAGACTCTGGCGGCTCAGCTGGCCAATGAGCTCCGCAGCCTGCTGCCAAACAACGCGGTCGAGTACTTCGTTTCCTACTACGACTACTACCAACCAGAGGCCTACATCGCGCAGACCGATACCTATATTGAAAAGGATTCCTCCATCAACGAGGATGTGGAGCGCCTGCGCCACTCGGCTACTTCAGCGCTGTTGTCGCGTCGCGACGTAGTCGTCGTCAGCTCTGTTTCTTGCATCTATGGCCTGGGTACCCCGCAGTCTTACCTCGACCGTTCGGTGTGGCTGAAGGAGGGCGAGGAAGTCGATCGCGACCAGTTCCTGCGCCTTTTGGTGGACATTCAGTATGCCCGCAATGATATCGCCTTTACCCGCGGCACCTTCCGAGTAAAAGGCGACGTGGTCGACATCATCCCGGCCTACGAAGAAAAGGCCGTGCGAGTGGAGTTCTTCGGCGACGAGATTGATTCGCTGTACTACCTCAATCCAGTCACAGGCGACGTCATCGACCAAGCCCCTGAGCTGCGCATTTTCCCTGCTACGCACTACGTCGCCGGCCCGGAGCGCATGGAACGTGCCGTCGCGGACATCAAGGCCGAGCTCGCCGAACGCCTGGCAGACCTAGAAAACCGCGGCAAGCTGCTGGAAGCACAGCGTCTGCGCATGCGCACGGAGTACGACCTCGAAATGATCGAGCAAGTCGGCTTCTGCTCCGGTATTGAGAACTACTCGCGCCACATCGATGGTCGCGCGCCGGGCTCGGCCCCCGCGACGCTCATCGACTATTTCCCGGAGGACTTCCTCACTATCATCGATGAGTCGCACGTCACTGTGCCGCAGATTGGCGGCATGTTCGAGGGCGATGCCTCCCGTAAGCGCAACCTCGTCGACTTTGGTTTCCGCCTCCCGTCGGCGCTGGATAACCGGCCGCTGACGTTCGATGAATTCGATGCCCGAGTGGGCCAGGTCGTGTTCATGTCCGCAACGCCGGGTGACTATGAGCTCGAGAAGGCCGGTGGTGAGTATGTGGAGCAGGTCATTCGTCCGACTGGGCTGGTGGATCCCAAGATCGTCGTTAAGCCGACTGAGGGACAGATTGATGATCTGATTGGCGAGATCCGAAAGCGCACCGAGCGTGACGAACGCGTCCTCGTGACCACCCTGACGAAGAAGATGGCGGAGGACCTGACCGACTACCTGCTCGAAACTGGCGTGCAAGTGCGGTATATGCACTCGGATGTGGATACGCTCAAGCGCGTTGAGCTGCTGCGACAGTTGCGTCTCGGTGAGTACGACGTGCTGGTCGGCATTAACCTGCTGCGCGAGGGCCTCGACTTGCCCGAGGTTTCGCTGGTGGCAATCCTCGACGCTGACAAGGAGGGGTTCTTGCGTTCGGAGCGTTCGTTGATTCAGACGATTGGTCGTGCCGCGCGAAACGTTTCCGGCGAGGTGCACATGTACGCCGACAAGATTACCGATTCCATGCAGTTCGCCATCGATGAGACGGAGCGGCGCCGCGAAAAGCAGATCGCGTACAACACCGAGCATGGTATCGATCCGCAGCCGCTGCGCAAGAAGATTGCGGACATTCTGGATCAGGTTTACGACAACGCTGACACTGATTACGAAGGCAAGACCGGTGCGCCCGCCGATGCGCTGCTCTCGCGTGCCGACGGCTCGGGCGCGGCCGATGGTGCCAGCGGTAAGCAGATGCCGCGGGCTGAGCTCGAGGCTCTTATTGCAGATTTGTCGGAGCAGATGGCCGCGGCTGCGCGTGAGTTGAAGTTCGAGCTCGCGGGGCGCTTGCGCGATGAGATTTTCGACCTCAAGAAGGAACTTAAGGGGATGATTGAGGCCGGTGTCGAGTAGTTTTTTGCTACTGTTGTGGGAAGTAAAACAGTGTATTCGCGAAAGTGCCTCTGGCCAGTGGGTTCGGGGCAACGACGGCGTTACGCACGATGAACTGTTTTAATGCAACTTCCACAGTGAGGGATAGTTTTCATGAGTGATTACAAGACCATTGTTGTCGGCACGGATGGTTCTAAGTCGTCGCTGCTCGCAGTAGAGCGCGCTGCCTCGATTGCTGCCGCTTTCGATGCCACCCTGGTTATCGGCTGCGCTTACTACGAGACTGCAGAGGATGCGTCCAAGACCCTGCGCCAGGATTCGGTCCAGGTCCTCGGTGATGACCCGGCTCAGAAGAACCTGGCTGCTGCTAAGGAGGCCGCAGAGGCCGTCGGCGCGACCAAGGTTGAGACTGAAGTTCGCTCGGGCTCCCCGGTTGAGGCTCTGATGTCGCTGGTCACTGACCGTCGCGCGGACCTGCTGGTGGTTGGTAACCGTGGTATTAACTCGCTGACTGGTCGTCTGCTGGGCTCCGTGCCGGCGGATGTTGCTCGTCAGTCGGACTGTGATGTCATGATTGTTCACACTGTGAGCTAATAAAACCGTGAGCTTACAAAACGGTGAGCTAACAATTTAGCTTTCGTTTTAAACCGGCGCCTCTGAGTTGAGGTGCCGGTTTTTCTATTGCCGTCCGGTGATAACTCCTTCTTCAACTACAAAAGGCCAGCTAATTCCATTTCTAGTTAAGACCTGGTTGCGAAGGGATTCAGGAAGAACTTCGGTACGGCTGCCATAGCCCATGAGGTACTCGTCAAAAGCGGGCAGTCGAAGCGTCAGTGAAAGCGCGGCTTCAAGCTCGGCCTCAGTTACGTTCTGCTGCCATGCCGGCATGAAGTACTCATTTTGCGTGAGGGGTTCGCCGGTGAATTCTGTGTCAGTTGGCGCGTGCGAAGAGGCGGAGGAATCGAGGGAGAAAGGAACTATTAAGTGGTCGATAAGCTTAAGGGCCTTTTTCGCTTGAGTTTTCGTCAGTCCCAGCCACCACGCGAAGTCAGCTACACAGATAGGTCCGCGGGAATCAACATAGCGCCAGGCAATGTCGGCCAGCGTGGATTCAGCTGAGTGTCCTGTGCTGGAGCCCTCTGTGGTTTTTTCTGAGAGGCCGCCTTTGAAAGTTACGTCGGTAAGCAGGACGAAGGTATCTTGGGCTCCTTTTCGTGGCCCTTGGATGACAGCGCCTTCGCCGCCGAATGTGCGCAGTAGGTGAGGGCCTCTTTGTTCCGTGGGGTCTATTCCATGATCTGCGAAAACCTCATAGGCTTCGGTCCGAGTCAGCGGGTCGGACAGACCACGTGAGCGCAATTCGGAATGAAATGCTGCCCGTGCGGTCTGCACATCATCTTGAGAAAGTCCGAGTGTCGTACGGCGTCTTGCTGCCGCCTTTTCGATGCGCGGATTCGTCAACCTCATAATTGCTTCCGCGTCTTGTGCTGAAACAAAGTGCAGGGTGCCTCGTTGAGACCAACAGCGAACGATGTCGAAAGAAGAAATGGCTGCTAAAACATCGTCGGAGGTGCTGCCACTGCGTAGGGCGATGGCATTAACACCGTTCGAATAATTCTGCCCTTGTAGAGCAACCATGCCATGCGTTGCTGATAATGCAGGCGACTTGAGATTTGTATTCCAATCGCTGCGTGCTTGACTTGCAGCTAACCTCTGGGCAATGAGACGGCGTGCGCGAAGTTCAGCTAACTGAGGTAGATAGTTTTGGGACATTATGTCTCACTCATTCTGTACGGCACTATCCTCGTCATTCTAACCATTGCAGCTCCGGCAAAACGCTCGACTGCTGAGGCGCCACAACAATTAGTCCCTGGGTCGCACGAGTCAGTGCAACATACAGGTCCTGTAGCCCCTGCGGAGATTGCGCCACAATCTGGTCAGGCGCGACGACGATGACCTCGTCGAATTCCAGGCCCTTTGAGGTCGTGATGTCGTAGACCGCGCAGTTGGTGAGTTTGTTGGGGCGAGTAGCAGGTGCGTCATTGGCGCTAGTCGCGTCGGCAGCATTAGAGCCACCAGCCCCGCCATCTTCACCATCTCCACCAGTTCGGCCAGCGAGAAAATCCCGCACCTCCGCGCGCGTGGCGTCGAGCAACTCTGCCGGGGCGATGACCGCGACCAGGCGATCCGGTTGTGCAACCCGCTCCACATGTGCCAACGCCTCCGTCACGGTGCGAGCCTGAACAGGCTTGCGGCCGGTCGCGCGAATCGACTGCGGCGCCTCCAGCTCCGAATCAATCTCAGCCAGGACGCTGGCGGCAACCTCCATCACCTCAGCAGGGGGGCGGTAGTTGACGGTCAGCTCGTGGAGATGCCACCTCGAGCCGATGATCGGTTCCAGCACATCGTCCCAGGTCGCGGCACCTGCGGGTGAGCCCGTCTGGGCCACGTCGCCGACGAGGGTCATCCAACCATTGGGGCTGCGGCGGCGCAGCATGCGCCAGGCCATCGCGGAGAGTTCCTGAGCCTCGTCGACGATGACATGGCCGTAGGCCCACAGGCGATCCGCCGCCGCCCGCTCGGCGGTGGATCGCAGGTCGCGCTCACGGTGGCGTTCGGCCAGTGCCTCGGCATCGATGACGTCGTACGCAGATAGAATCTCGGCCTCGAAGCCGTCGTCAAGGTCCTGGGACGCAGAGCTGGACAGGGTATCCAACGCGCCCTGCGCCTCCTCGACGCGGGCCTGCCAATTCTCGTCATCGGTCTCCGCTTCACCAACCGGACCGAGGAGCTCCGCCAGCTCGTCGAGAAGCGGGGCGTCGGAAGGCATCCAGTCGGTGCCTTCCGGCCGGTAGAGAGCCTCGCGCGTCAGCTCGTCGTAATCGCTGGCGGCGTAGTCGATGGCCTCGCGGGAACTCAGCAGTTCCGACAGCACCTGCTCGGGTGTGAGTGCGGGCCACAGCTCGTCGAGGATGTCAGCGACTGCTCCGGATTCGTCAATTTCGTCGCGCAGGTCGGCAACGTCGGTCACGGACAGCAGGTTTTCGCCGCCCAGCGGGTCGGCGCCAATGACCTCGGCCATCTGTGCGGCCAGGAGTTCCACCACGTGATCCCGGAAAATCGGACGTGCCAGATTGTGTGGTTTACGAGTCCGCCGCGCACGCGTTCGCGCGGCTTTCACCATCTCTGGCGTGATGGTCAGGATGATGTTGTCGTTATGGACTTCAAGCGACTCCGCGGGGAGCTCCTGGTAGGCCCGCACGGCTTCGCGCAGGATAGTGAGCATCTCAATCGAGCCCTTAACTTCCTGCGCAACCAAGGGTTCGGGGTTGTGCCCGTCGATAAGCGCGTCGGAAGCGCGCACGCCGGGGTAGAGATCGGCGATGGTGGTCAGCACCACGCCTGTTTCGCCGAGGCTCGGCAGCACGCGCGAGATATAGTCGAGGAAGGTCGTGTTCGGGCCGATGATGAGGACACCGGTTTTCGCCAGCTGATCGCGGTAGGTGTAGAGAAGCCACGCGACACGATGCAGCGCCACCGCCGTCTTGCCCGTGCCGGGACCGCCCTGGACGACCAGGGTGCCGCGGGTGGAGTCGCGGATGATGAGGTCCTGCTCGCGCTGAATGGTCTCCACAATGCCGCGCATATGGCCGGTGCGCGCTTGATTCATGCCCTCGCGCAGCACCGATTCGCCACCGACCCCAGCCTCGACTTCGGTCTCGTGTGCGCTGTCGGCTTCCTCGCCGGAGAGCCATTCGTCGTCAATGCTACGGACCTTCCGGCCGTGCGTGCGCAGGTGTCGACGCAGGCTGACTCCCTCGGAATGCGCGGTCGTGGCCAGGTAAAACGGGCGCGCACCATCGGCACGCCAATCCATGATGACCGTGCGGTAGTCGTCGTTTTCATCGGACAGGCCGATTCGCCCGATGTATCGCTTATCGACGGTCGCCCCCGGCCCTTCCTCTGCCAAAGGATTGTCGGGGTCTGGGTCATCGATATCGATTCGACCAAAGACCAGGCCAATCTCGGCTGAGCGGTAGCGGTCCAGGTTAGCCTGTAGTCGGTGGTATTCCACCTCGCGTTCAACGCGGGCTTGCGGGTCTGGGTCGTCGATGAGCATGACCTGTCGCAGGTACTCCTGGTCGCGCTCGCGTGCCCGGTCGAGGAAGCTGAACGCACGATCGACGTAGGCCTGTTCTGCAGCGAGGGTGCTCTCTTCTTCTCGCTGTGGTGCTGAACTTGCCTGGTCCGGCAGACCTGCCTGGCCAGTGCGGCCAATGCGGCCTGTCTGGTCCTGCCCGGGCTCGGATGCGAGCGACGCCAACCTGGTCTCCTCAACAGTTCGTTAAAACTAGTGCTAATTGATGTGCTGAATGAATATAAAAATATGAAAACGCCCCCGCACGCGTAGTGGCGTGGGGAGCGTTTAAGTATACCGCCTGAACTACTGCAGCAAACTTACTGCAGGCGCTTCTGCGCCTTCTTTGCAGACTTCTTGGCCTCCTTGGAAGCCTTGGCTGCGCGCTTGCGCAGTTCCTTGCGCTGCTTGCGAGTGTCCTTCTTGAGATCCTTGCCCAGGTCCTCGGCGTAGTCGCGAGCGTCCTCAGCGAGCTCGCTAGCCTTGGCAATCCAGTCGTCCTTGTTGTCCTCGACGTAGCTCTTAGCGGTGTCGAAGGCGCCGGTGAGCTGCTCGCGCCAGCTGTCCTTGTTGTCCTCGACGTATTCACGAGCCCCATCGGTGGCCTCAGAAGCGCGGTCGCGGAGCAGGCCGGCCTTTTCGCGGACGTTCTCGCCGGCGGAAGCGAAAGCTGCGCTGACTTCCTCAGTGCGCTGCTCGGTTTCAGACTTGGTCGGCAGGGCAGCCTGAACCTTCTTGTTCAGCTGCTTGCCAGCCTTCTCAGCGCGCCAAGCGACACCCGGCTTGCCGTCGGTGTCAGCGGTAGCCAGGAAGAGGCCACCCAGCAGACCGATGTCGGTCAGGAATCCAGTGCGGCGAGCCGCCTTCTCCTTCGAGTCCTGGGTCTCCCAGAATGCGTGGCGAGCCAGCATCGTCGGAATTTGTGCAGCGACCAGAGCCGTGGCGGACAGGCGTGGGGCCTTACCCAGAGCGTAGAGGGAACCGGCGGCAACCTTGGTACCAGCGACGGCCTGAACAACCAGCTTCTCGCTATTTGGCACGTACTTGTTGTACTGGTTCGGGGTTACGGAGCGGACGCGGGCAATCAGGTCGCGTGCGCCCTCTTCATGATCCTTCTGGTTCATCAGCGTGTCGACACCGTCGGCAACGAAAACCGAGGCCAGCATTGGTCGGGCAAACTTGCGAATCATCTAAATTCCATCTCCTTTGTCGTCCAGGTGAAACCGTGTTTTTGGCCATCTGGTCGCTGTAATTCACTATTAATCCTACGCAGCCTGGCCTATTTATGTCGTGGGAATGACAAGTTTTTCAGACGCTGCGACTGCATCCAGCAGTACCAACCACGCTCATCCAGTGCTACCAACCACGCTCGCGCCAGTTATCCACCTCGGGGCTCTCGACGCCAACTGTGGTGTCCTTACCGTGGCCGGGGTGAATCACCGAGTCGGCAGGGTAGACGTGGAAGACACGGCTCTCGACATCGTCGATAAGCTGCGAAAAATCCTCGGACGAGTACGTTTTGCCGACGCCGCCGGGGAAGATACTGTCACCGACGAAGAGGTGGTGTGACGGGGTGTCGTCGGAAAGCGCGCCGGTTACCTTGGCGGACAGGTCGAGACAGAGGCCGCCTTTGGTGTGCCCGCGCAAGATGAACGTGGGAAGCGTGATGCCCTCGCCGAAAGTAATGGTCTCGCCGCCGTCGAGTTGCTGGTCGGCGGGTTCGGGAATGGCTGCAGCGTCGAGGCATGACGTGATGTGGCGGGCCGGGAATGCCTGCAGGAGCTCGCCGAGCGCCTGGACGTGATCGCCGTGGGAGTGCGTGGTGACAATCGTGCGGACCCGCGCGCCGACGTGCTCAACCAGGCGGACTAAGTGGTCGGCGTCGGTGGCGGCATCGATGAGTAGGGAATTGTCGGGCTCGCGGGAGTCGACCAAAAGGTAGACGTTGTTTTCCATCGGTCCGACGGAGGTTTTATAAATAGTGACATTGCCGTAGTCAATGCGCTCAACGCCGCGCGTGCTCGGCGCGTTGGAGTAGGGGCTAATTGTAATGACGTCGTTCATGCGCCCCAGGGTAATGAGGTGTCTGTCGGTGCGCTAGGAACGCGACTTAACTGCGAGTCTCTGAACACATGTGCGAAAAATTGGTTATGGACTGTAGACTGGTCGGCAGTGAATCGTCGACGAATTGAGGTTTCCCACTGTGGCTGAACGTCTAGTGGTCAGAGGCGCCCGCGAGCATAACCTGCAGGGTGTTGACATCGATTTGCCCAGAGACAAGATGGTGGTTTTCACCGGTCTGTCGGGGTCGGGTAAATCGTCACTGGCATTTGACACAATTTTCGCCGAGGGCCAGCGCCGTTACGTGGAGTCGCTGAGCTCCTATGCGCGCATGTTCCTGGGGCAGATGGAAAAACCCGATGTAGAGATGATTGAGGGGCTCTCGCCGGCGGTGTCAATCGACCAGAAGTCGACGAACCGCAACCCGCGCTCGACCGTCGGAACCATCACAGAAGTGTATGACTACCTGCGTCTGCTCTACGCACGCACCGGTACTCCGCACTGTCCGACCTGTGGGGAAGTAATCTCCTCACAGACTCCACAGCAGATTGTCGATCAGGTCATGGAGATGCCGGAGGGCACCAAATTCCAGGTCCTCGCACCCGTCGTGCGTACGCGCAAGGGTGAGTTCGTCGACCTGTTTGAACGCCTCGCATCCGAGGGCTACGCGCGTGTCATCGTCGACGGCGAAATGCATCGCCTGACGGATCCGCCGAAGCTGAAGAAGCAGGTCAAGCATGACATTGACGTGGTTATTGACCGCCTCCAGGTGAAGGAGTCACAGCAGCGCAGGCTCACCGATTCCGTCGAAACGGCGCTTCTGCTTGCCGACGGCGTCGTGGTCATCGACGCAGTCGGGCTAGAGGCAGATGACCCGCGTCGAACCCAGCGTTTCTCGGAGAAAATGGCCTGCCCGAATGGGCACCGCATCGCTATCGATGAGCTGGAACCACGGTCGTTTTCGTTTAACTCGCCGTATGGTGCCTGCCCGGAGTGCGACGGCATCGGCACCAAGCTGGAGGTGGACACGGACCTGGTCATTCCAGATCCGTCGCTGCCGACGATTGAGGCGATTGCGCCGTGGCGGCAGACGCTGAACAAGAAGTACTTTGAAAAGCTGGTCGAGGGGCTCGCCACCGAGATGAGCTTCGACCCGACCACGCCTTTCGAGGATCTCACAGCGCCGCAGCGTAAGGCCCTGCTGCATGGTTCCAGCCACAAGGTCACGGTGCGTTACCGCAATAGGTACGGCCGTACTCGCCAGTACACCGCGCCGTTTGAAGGCGTGATGCCGTACCTGCACCGCAAGCTGTCGCAGGCAGAGAGTGACTCTCAGAAGGATCGCTTCCAGGGGTACATGCGTGAAGTGCCGTGTCCTGCGTGTAATGGCACGCGTCTGCGGCCAGAAATTCTTTCGGTGACGCTGGATTCGGCGGAGTTCGGGCAGAAGAATATTGCCGAGCTCACAGAGCTGTCGGTCCACGATGGCTCGGCATTCCTGAATTCGCTGACTTTGGGCAAGCGCGAGGAAATGATTGCCGGTCGCGTTCTGCGTGAGGTGCAGGCTCGTCTGAAGTTCCTGCTGGATGTGGGGCTGGACTATCTGTCCCTGTCGCGTTCGGCGGGCACGCTGTCCGGTGGCGAAGCGCAGCGAATTCGTCTGGCCACCCAGATTGGTTCGGGGCTCGCCGGCGTGCTTTATGTCTTGGATGAGCCGTCGATTGGTCTTCACCAGCGCGATAACAATCGTCTAATCAAGACTCTGAAGAACCTGCGCGACCTGGGCAATACCCTGATTGTGGTCGAGCATGATGAGGACACGATTCGCGAGGCCGATTGGCTGGTCGACATTGGGCCAAAGGCCGGTGAATACGGCGGCCAGATCGTCTACCAGGGTGACCCGTCGGGCATTGTTGACTGCGAGGAATCACTGACAGGTGCGTATCTCTCGGGTCGTCGGGTATTGGCAGTGCCGGAGAGCCGGCGTGCGATTGATAAGTCGCGCATGGTGACGGTCAAGGGCGCTCGCGAGAACAACCTGAAGAAGATTGACGTGAAGTTTCCCCTCGGTGTGCTGACCTGTGTGACGGGGGTTTCCGGATCAGGCAAGTCGACCTTGGTCAACGAAATTCTGGCCAAGGTGATGAGCAACGAGCTCAACGGAGCTCGTCAGGTGCCGGGTCGACACAGCCGCGTGGAGGGGCTGGATCACCTGGACAAGCTGGTGCAGGTTGATCAGTCGCCGATTGGCCGCACCCCGCGCTCCAACCCCGCGACGTACACCGGCGTGTTCGACAAGATTCGTAACCTCTTCGCCGAGACGCAAGAGGCCAAGGTCCGCGGCTACAAGCCCGGTCGCTTCAGCTTCAACGTCAAGGGCGGTCGCTGTGAGGCGTGTAAGGGCGACGGCACCATCAAAATCGAAATGAACTTCCTGCCGGATGTCTACGTGCCCTGCGAGGTCTGCCATGGCGCGCGCTACAATCGCGAAACGCTGGAAGTTCGCTACAAGGGCAAGACCATCGCCGAGGTGCTCGACATGCCCATCTCCGAGGCAGCGGAGTTCTTTGAGCCGATTCAGTCGATTGCGCGTTATCTCAATACGCTTGTCGACGTCGGCCTGGGCTATGTCCGTCTCGGACAGGCGGCAACCACGCTCTCGGGTGGTGAGGCTCAGCGCGTGAAGCTGGCCAGTGAGCTGCAGAAACGCTCTAATGGTCGCACCGTTTACATCTTGGATGAGCCGACCACGGGTCTGCATTTTGAGGACATCCGCAAGCTCATGCTGGTATTGCAGGGTCTGGTGGACAAGGGCAATACCGTCATTGTCATTGAGCACAATTTGGATGTCATCAAGTCTGCGGATTGGATCATTGACATGGGACCGGAGGGCGGATCCGGCGGTGGCACCGTGGTTGTAGAAGGCACGCCGGAGGACGTCGCGAACTGTTCCAGCTCCCACACCGGGCAGTACCTGAAGCCGCTGCTTAAGTAGCTTAGGTAGTCGGCTCGTTTCCGTCGGAAATTCCTGGACCGTCGGTGCGGGTGACGCCTTCCAGTCTGTCAGCAACGGGGTCGGCATCGGCAGCATTGGCATCGGCGGCAGCGGCAGCGCCGACAGCGGTGGCAGCGTCAGAATCGCTGGCGGTGCCGTCACGGTCCGATGCCGCTGGTTCCTCGGCATTCTTCTGCTTTGCTCCGGAGACCGCCATGGCTAGCAGAATTAGACCACAGCCGAGGAACGCCAAGGCGCGGATAACGCCATCGAGTGTTGCCATGTCGTAGAAGATCAGCTTGACGATAGACAGCGCCGCAATGGTCAAACCCGCTGCCAGTCGCGCCGGAATGTGGTGGAACCTCTTCGATAGCACCAGCATGCCAGCTATCGTGGCCCAGAAAATACTCAGCAACATGTGTGCAGCGTTGAAGCTCACGCCAATAGTTGTGAGCAGCACGATAAATGGCATACCCAGCGCAGCCAGGCCAATCAGTGCAAAAGCTGGCGGCAGCTGCGACCTTGCCGCCGTCACGGCCAGGCCGACGTCGGCGCACAGCAGGAACAACAGCGAAAGCATTTCTGCCCACGTTGCCGAGTAGTCAGCCGCAGCACCGGCATTCAACGCTGCGGGCAGGATGTAGAGGTGTACTACCGTTGCGCCGAGCAGCCAGGTCAGCGCCGCAATCTTTGTATAGGGTGCGACGGCATCCCGCGTTGGCTCAGGAGCTTGTAGTCGGGTGCCAAGCGCGCTGTGCTTCGGTGCTGTGGCCAGCGCCCAGACAAAGAGCGCGGCACCGATGGAGATTGGGATGAGACCCCAGGCGTGGGTTCCAGTACCGGCTCCTGCGTCCCCTTCTGGGCCCGCTACCGCGAGTGCAAGCCAGGGCAGAATTGCCGTGGCCAAGGCCATTGGGGCGAGATAGCTGAAGATGGCACGGTTCCAAAGGAATATCGCAGCAATTGCGATGAACAGCACGAATCCGCCGTAGAACAGCAACCAGAGGCTGGAGGTGTACTGTGCGGCGTTGACCGTTGGGACTGCAGCTATAACCGGAGTCGAGAAGGCAACTACTGACGTGATGGTGACCAGATCGTCTTCCCAAGTGCTGGTCTCCGAAGGCTCGTCGTCAAGCTCGGGAGTGAGTTGGCGAGCCAACGCCAGCGGGCCGAACTGGGCAAACACGAAAAGGGCAATGGTGAGTGCGGCGATTGCAGGCATCACCAGTGCATTGTTGGTCGTAATCGCGCCGATGAGAACGTTTGCGCCGAGCAGGAATGCGACTACGTACTTCCGGAAAGGGATGTTCAAGAAGCAGACGATAGCGGCGATAACCATCAGTTGAAGGGTGATTTGCGCGAGCGAAGAGCTCAGCGGGCGGGCGTGGAAGTTGAGGCCGATCGTCGCCCACAGCATTAATCCGGTGTTGATTGTGATGGCCCACGCGGCGGTTGCGCTCGACTTTGTCCACCGCGCGCCGTATAGGCCGACGGCGGCGAAAGGCAGCATGATGACCAGCGTCGCCGCCACCGGAATCCAGTCGAGGAGGTAGGACATCGACATCGTTGTCAGGTGTGCAGCGGCTAGCGATGTCGCAATCAATGCCGTTACGCCAGCAGGCGGTGCTTGACGACGGTGCGCTCGCACAGCCGCGACCGCGAGCACGGCGGCCAACAAGTAAGCCAGGACCACACGCCCGGCCGGTCCAATCAGGCCGGATTGGATTGCGACCGCGACGAAGAACGCGATACCGGCAGCGGTGATGAGACCGCCAAAGATTGCAATGATTCTGATGATTGCCTTCTCGTTGCGCCACCAGGGTTCGCGGGGCTCGCGAGGTTCACGCGGTGCCTCTGGCAGTTTCGGCGGCGGGGCGGAGCCGGTTGGGGAAGACTGCGGTGAGGGAGAAGACTGCGGCGACTTCGAATCCCGCCGCCACTGGTGGGCAGAGGGGAAGCCGAACATCGGCTGCGCACCTGCGTCGCTCTGTGGCAGGGGAGCTGGTTGATTCCGCCAGTCCGCTTGTGTTGGCGGTGGCTGCGGATTGTGTTGATGTGCCCCTTGGGGCGCAGCATGGGGCGGCGCTTGAGGTGTCCGCTCAGGCGCCGATTTAGGTACCGCTTGAGGTACCGGCGCAAATTCCGTTCCCGTAGTTTGAGGCGCGCTCGGTACAGTCGGCGCTTGCCCGCTTGCCTGCGAAAGGCGCACCTGCCAAGTTCGGGTGAGTTGAGCCAGCCGAAGCGAGCTGGCCTCCAAATCTGCCAGAGCATGGGAAAGCTCTGAGACGGAGTCGCCGGTCAGGACAAAATCTCTGGTCGGGGGCTTGTCGTATCGGGCGGAATGCTGATTAGGGTTGGTGTTCTCGGTTTTAGGGCCAAAGCCGTTGGAGCCAGTATTCATGGTGACGACTTTAATCGTGTTTGACCTAAAAACTATGGAGAGAATCTACCAATCTGATTACAATTCCGATTGCACTTTTTAACGCTCGGTAGTGCGCCGGGGGAGCTGATGGCGAATAACCTGGCGTAAGAGTCGGTTTTGGTATGCGAGAACGCTTGTGTTAGCATCTCGTGTACGACCGCCAGAATGTGATGCTTCTTGCTGCCTTCGGGGAGCATTTAGTTGCATTCGGCAGCGAAGAGGATTTAAGTCCCACCCTAGGTGCGCCAAAGAATTACGGTAGCGCCGGGGTCCACCCTAATCGGTGATGTCACATCGCACGATTGGAAGGCGTCCTTATACAGTGTGTAGTAATCCGCTGTAGACGCGTGGCTTTTCTTCCTTTCCCGCTTGCTATCGCGGTTTGAAACGAAGATTGTTCAGGTTCAACCTAGGAGGCCACATCAGCGCTGAAGCTCGTATTAACGAGGATATTCGAGTACCGGAAGTCCGCCTTGTAGGACCGAATGGTGAGCAGGTGGGCGTTGTCCGCACCGGTGACGCACTCAAGCTCGCTTACGAAGCAGACCTTGACCTGGTTGAGGTTGCTCCGCGAGCAAAGCCGCCGGTCGCCAAGATTATGGACTACGGCAAGTTCAAGTACGAACAAGCCCAGAAGGCACGCGAGGCTCGAAAGAACCAGCAGCAGACTGTGGTCAAGGAGCAGAAGTTCCGTCCGAAGATTGATGACCACGACTACGAAACCAAGAAGAACAACGTTGTTCGTTTCTTGGAGAAGGGTTCGAAGGTCAAGGTCACGATTATGTTCCGTGGCCGTGAACAGTCTCGTCCAGAACTGGGATTCCGCCTGTTGGAGCGTCTGGCCGCCGATGTCGAAGAGTACGGCACCGTCGAGTCTCGCCCGAAGCAGGACGGTCGCAACATGACTATGGTCCTGGGGCCGGTTCGGAATAAGGGTAAGAAGTAACCGACCTGACCAGAAATGGTTGTAAACGAGATCTTTGCGCCATGAGCGTCAAAGATCGGTAGGGGAGAGTTTTAACATGAAGCAGAAGACCCACAAGGGCACCGCAAAGCGCATCAAGGTTACCGGTTCCGGCAAGCTGCGCCGCGAGCAGGCTAACCGCCGCCACCTCCTGGAGGGCAAGCCGTCCACTCGTACCCGTCGCCTGAAGGGCACCACGGACGTTGCTAAGTCGGACGTCAAGCGCGTCAAGCGTCTGCTGGGCAAGGCTTAATTTTTCAAGTCTCGTCCCAGGGCAATCGCCCTCTTAATTTCACTAGTTCTTAAAGACAACGAAAAGGAAGTATCACCGTGGCACGTGTGAAGCGGTCTGTTAACGCTAAGAAGAAGCGTCGCGAAGTTCTCGATTCCGCAAAGGGCTACCGTGGTCAGCGCTCTCGCCTGTACCGCAAGGCCAAGGAGCAGATGCTCCACTCCAAGACTTACGAGTTCCGCGATCGCCGCCACCGTAAGGGTCAGTTCCGTCGTCTGTGGATTCAGCGCATCAACGCTGCTGCCCGCGCTAACGATATCACCTACAACCGCTTCGTCCAGGGCCTGAACCTGGCTGGCGTTGAGGTTGACCGTAAGAACCTGGCTGAGCTGGCTGTCAACGACCCGCAGGCATTCGCTGCTCTGGTCAAGGTCGCTAAGGACGCTCTGCCGGAGGATGTCAACGCTCCTGTTGCTAAGTAAAGCAGCTACGAGGTAACTCGTACGTAGCGTCGGCAAGCGCCTGCGACTGGCAGTGCGGTCTCGCCAACATCTTTGAAAAACCACCGTCGATTGGGTTAACGAATAACCTTGGCGGTGGTTTTTCGTATCCGTACTGGCAGTTATGAATCCCGAGCCGCATCACTAGGATTAATCACTATGAACTCTGCGCTGTACTTCAACGACGAGCCGTTTACTCCTCGCACTCCGCGCGTCTCGGCGGCTATTCAGCTCCACCGTGCGGCCAAGCGGAAGAAGGCTGGGCGCTTCCTCGTCGAGGGCTTCAATTCCGTCGATGCGGCTATCCGCGCAGAGGCTGTCGTGGAAATCTTCGTCACGGCAGCCGCCACCGAGCAGTTCTGCGAGCTGCTCACGGGGTATCTCGAACCTGGGACGCAGCGCAAGTCTGTTTCGCTTATCGACGACTCCGCCGCCCGCTCATTAAGCGAAACCGTCACCACTACCGGGCTTTTCGCCGTCTGCGACACAGGTGCGGTGTCCACTTCGTTGGAGGAGGCCATTGAGGTTGGAAAGCAGTCCGGTTGTCTGGTGATTCCGGTGGAGTGCAATGACCCGGGCAATGTTGGCACGATTGTGCGCATGACTGATGCCCTCGGTGCTGGTGCGGTGATCCTTGCTGGCGATTCGGTTGACCCTTTGAACTCGAAGGCCGTGCGTTCCTCTGCGGGGTCTGTTTTCCATACACCGGTCGCACGCGAGCGCGATATCGATGTCGTTGTGGAGAGAGTCAGGGAAGCGGGTTTTACCACCCTCGCTACGGCGATGGATGGCGCTCTCACGCTCGGTGTTGATGCGCTTCCCGACGGTCCCGTCGCCTGGCTTTTCGGCAACGAAGCACATGGCCTGTCGGAGGAGATTACGGCCTCGGCGGGGGCGAGTGTGGCCATCCCGATTAAGGGCGAGGCAGAGTCGTTGAACCTCGCCACCGCAGCGGCTATGTGCCTGTGGGAGACAGTTCGGGGTAACTAGGAAACCTCGATGGTGAGGTGCGTGCACGTGTGCAGTTATCCTCGACTATGATTGTTCCATCACAAGAACTGATAGTCCTATATAGAAGTGGTTGACACGTGAGCGATTCGCCAAATCCTATCGATCTTTCCGAGGACGCCCTCCAGGCGGCTGCGCAGAAGGCCACGGATGCCTTTGACGCTGCCGGCAACCTGGATGAGCTTTCTGCCGCCCGTCGTGAGCACTTGGGGGATGAAGGTTACATTCCGCAGGCTCGCCGCGCGCTGGGCTCCATTCCGAAGGCTGAGCGCAAGGATGCTGGTCGTCGCGTGAATGTTGTTCGCGGAGCCGTCGAGAAGCACTATGCAGAGCGTCTTGCGGTGCTGGAGGAAGAGGAAAACGCGCGCCGTCTGGTCGCGGAGCGCATCGACGTGTCGGTGGACACCACGCGAGGCCAGCGTGGCGGTATGCACCCAATTACTATCCTGTCCGAGCAGATCGGTGACATCTTCGTGGGCATGGGTTGGGAAGTTGCCGAGGGCCCGGAGGTCGAAGCCGAGTACTTCAACTTTGACGCGCTGAACTTCCTGCCGGATCACCCGGCTCGTACCCTGCAGGATACTTTCCACATTGCGCCGGAAGGATCCAAGCAGGTGCTGCGTACGCACACCTCTCCGGTTCAGGTTCGTACTCTGCAGTCGCGTGACCTGCCAATTTACGTTATCTGCCCGGGGCGTACCTTCCGTACCGATGAGCTCGACGCCACCCACACCCCGGTCTTCCACCAGGTCGAGGGGCTCGCTGTGGACAAGGGTCTGACCATGGGCCACTTGCGCGGAACGCTGGACCATATGGCAAAGGCGCTGTTCGGACCGGAGACCAAGACCCGTATGCGCACCAACTACTTCCCGTTCACCGAGCCGTCGGCTGAGGTTGATGTCTGGTTCCCGAACAAGAAGGGCGGCGCCGGCTGGATTGAGTGGGGCGGCTGCGGCATGGTGAACCCGAACGTGCTGCGGGCCTCCGGCATTGACCCGGAGGTGTACTCGGGCTTCGCGTTCGGCATGGGTCTGGAGCGCACCCTGCAGTTCCGCAACGGTCTGACCGATATGCGCGACATGGTCGAAGGCGATGTTCGCTTCACGCAGCCGTTCGGTATCCGCGGCTAATTCACTGACCTACAGATAGGAGTTTTACTTACATGTTCATTCCACAGTCGTGGGTCACTGAAATCGTTCGCGGCCCAGAGAACACCATCAACCCGGACTGGTCCGTCACCCCGGACGAGCTGGATGAGGGCTTTGTCCGCGTTGGTTTTGAAACCGAGGGGCACGAGCCGCTGGAGAAGATCGAGGGTCCGCTGGTTTTCGGTCGTGTCGACCACATTGAGGAGCTCGAGGGCTTCAAGAAGCCAATTCGCTTCTGTCAGGTCAACGTCGGCGATGCCAATGGCACCGGCGAACTGCAGGAGATTATCTGTGGTGCCCGCAACTTCGAAGAGGGCTCGATTGTCGTCGTCGCACTGCCGGGCTGCGTGCTGCCGGGCGGTTTCGAGATTTCCGCAAGGAAGACCTACGGCAAGGTTTCCAACGGCATGCTCTGCTCCGAAGCTGAGCTGGGCATGACCGATTCCTCCGCCGGTATTCTCACGCTCCCGTCGGCCCCGGCTGAGCTGGGTTCGTGCGCCAAGGAGTTCATTGGGCTCGATGATGAAAAGTTCGAGGTCAACATCACTCCGGACCGCGGTTATGCGCTGTCGGCCCGCGGTCTTGGCCGCGAGATCTGCTCCGCATTCAACCTCGACTTCGCCGATCCAGCCAAGGTCAAGGAGCTACCGGTCGATGGTGAGATCCTGAACGTCACCATCGACGAGGACACCGACACCCGCCGCTTTGGTCTGCGCCGCGTCACCGGCATCAATCCGAACGCCGAGACCCCATGGTGGATGCGCCGCCGTCTGCTGCTGGCTGGTCAGCGTCCGGTCAACGTGGCCACGGACGTCACCAACTACGTGATGCTGCTGCTCGGTCAGCCGATGCACGCCTTCGATGGCTCCAAGATCGCTGGTGGCCTGCACATCCGCAACGCTAAGGCCGGCGAGACTCTGACGACTCTCGACCACGTGGACCGCAAGCTCGACCCGGCGGACGTCGTCATCTGCGACGACAACGGTATTCAGTCACTGGCCGGCATCATGGGCGGACTTACCTCCGAGATTGCCGACGACACCACCGATGTGGTCTTCGAGGCCGCCAACTGGTCGCCGCTGCACGTCTTCCGCAGCGGTCGCCGCCACAAGCTGAGCTCCGAGGCTTCACGACGTTTCGAGCGCGGCGTGGACACCGCCCTTGTCGAGCCGGCTCTGGACTTGGCCTGCCAGCTGCTCGCTGACATCGCCGGCGGCACTATCGACACTGGTCGCACCCTGCTCGGCGAGGTTGCCACCATTCCGACTATTGACTTTGCCGTCAACCGCGCCAGCGAAGTTGCGGGCGTTGATTACCCGCGTGAAACCGTCATTGGTCGCCTGCGCGAGGTCGGTTGCGAGGTCGTTGACAACGGTGACCGCCTGGCTGTCACTCCGCCAACCTGGCGCTCGGACCTGACCATGTCCGCTGACCTGGTTGAGGAAATCTTGCGACTGGAGGGTCTGGAAGACATTCCGGTTATCCTTCCAATCGCTCCGGCCGGCCGCGGTCTGACCGAGCGTCAGCTGCGCCGCCGCTTCGTCGGTCACGCGTTGGCCCACAATGGCTACCTGGAGATTCTGCCGACACCGTTCATTGCCAACGATGTATTCGACGTCTGGGGCCTGGACGCTGATGACCCGCGTCGTAATACCGTCAAGGTCATCAACCCGTTGGAGTCCGACCACGCTCAGCTGGGCACGACTCTGCTGCCGTCCATGCTGGAGTCGCTGAAGCGCAATGTTGCTCGCGGCCAAGTCGACCTGTCGCTCTATGGTGTGGAGCAGGTATCCATCGAGCGCGGTAACGGTGTCTCGCCGATGCCGTCGACTGCTGGCTTGCCGAGCGAGGCCGAGCGCGCTGAGCTTCTGGACTCGCTGCCGGAGCAGCCGCTGCACGTCGCCACTGTCGCCTGTGGGCGTATCCGCCTGGATAGCCCTTGGGGTGACGAGGACGCGTACACCGTCGCCGATGCCATCGAAGCCGCGCGCATTGTTGCCCGCGCTGCCAACGTCGAGCTGGAGATCCGTAACGCCGAGGTGCTGCCGTGGCACCCGGGCCGCTGCGCTGAGCTGCTTGTCGACGGTCACGTCGTCGGCCACGCCGGTGAGCTGCACCCGAAGGTGTGCAAGGATGCTGGTCTGCCGGAGCGCACCTGCGCTATGGAGATCAATCTCGATGCACTGCCAGTGACGGAGCACCTGCCGGCGCCGGTACTCAGCCCGTTCCCAGCCGTCCACCAGGACGTCGCGCTTGTTGTCAGCGATGAGGTCTCTGCCGCAGAGGTGGAGAAGACTCTGGTGGAAGGCGCCGGTGAGCTCCTCGAATCCATCCGTGTCTTCGATGTTTACCGTTCCGAGCAGATGGGCGAAGGCGTTCGCTCACTGGCGTACTCCCTGCGTTTCCGCGCACCGGACCGTACGCTGAAGGAAGAGGAAGCTTCCGCAGCTCGCGAGGCGGCCATTGAGCTGGCCACTACCCGTCACGGCGCTCAGCTGCGCGGCTAAAAGGGGAAGCCCCAGGCAGAGATACCCATGATTGGCATCTTGCGTCACCGCGACAACAGGCTGAATAGCGCAGAGGCACGAGAGCAGCGTGTCGGAGTGCGCGCTGTGAGCAGTGCGAAGCCTGCGGCGACTGTGGCAGCAGCTGCTGTCACGGCAGGTCTATTGCTCACCGGCGCGCCGAGTGCGGCTGCGCTGGTCGGCGGGGAGGCTGCTGCGCCTAGTGTGGCGGCGGACTCCGTGGTGTCGGTCATGGTCCGGACCAGTCCCCATACCGGAAACTTTTGCACGGGAACTGCAATCGCCCCGCAGTGGGTAATGACCGCAGCTCACTGCGTCCGTGATGTCCAGGTACAGGTTGGGGAAGTCGAGGTCGGTTTCGGCCCGGATGCCCGGCGTGTACCGATTGATCGCTGGGAGATTGCGCCCACCGGTGACGTAGCGCTTATTCACCTAGCGGGCGATGCAGCTCTTCCGGAGTATCCCGCAATGGAACGTCGTCAAGCGTTTTCAGAGCAAGAAACGGCAGGCACGGTCTATGGGCGATCGCTGCTCGGTGATGTTGCGGATGGCTCGCTGCCGATGGCGACCGTCACCGCGTCGATGTGCCCGGTGAAGTATCAACAGTGCGTGCGGGAAGACTCAGTGTTGGCGCACATGGAGCGCCCCGCGGCGTTGCAGGTGGGCGATTCGGGCGGACCGCTCTTTATCGACGGCCAGCTGGCTGCGGTGTTCTCGGGTGCAGTGGCTTTTGATGGCAGCGTCGCCCCGGAGGAGTCGGGTTACTATCTCTACACCACGACGTCATCGGTGGCGCAGTGGGCAGATGGTGTGATGAGCCAGGAGTCAAACGGCGTAGTTGAATAGTCCGGCGTTGAGTAGTCCGGTGTTGAATAGTCCGGCGTGCTGGTTGAACGAAGTGTATGTACCGACGACGGCGTTATATTCATAAATCACTCACGTCACATTGGTAGAATTCCAGCACTTTGACAACGAATTCTATGAATATCTTGCAATACAGTGAATAAAAGTGTTGAATGTTTGACATGAGTATTTCCGTTGCCATTGCCGGTGCGACCGGTTACGCAGGAGGAGAGATTCTCCGCATCCTGTTGTCGCACCCGGCGTATCTTTCCGGCGAACTAACCATCGGCGCACTGACGGGAGCATCCAACGCGGGTGCTCGTGTGGGCGACATTATGCCTCATGTGGCACATTTGGCTGACCGCCGTATTGAGCCGACTAATGGTGACACACTCGCTGGACATGACGTGGTGTTCCTCGGGCTGCCCCACGGTCATTCGGCTGCGATTGCAGAGCAGTTGGGGGATGACACGGTAATTATTGACTGCGGCGCGGATTTCCGCCTGCAGGATGCCGCTGAGTGGGAGCACTACTACGGCTCGGAGCACGCCGGTACCTGGGCTTACGGTATTCCAGAGCTGCCGGGCAACAGGGAAGTAGTGGCTGCTTCGAAGCGCATTGCTGTGCCGGGTTGTTTCCCCACTGGGGGTACAATTACGGCGCTGCCGGCAGTTGCAAAGAACCTGGTTGAGCCGGACCTGTCCGTTGTTTCCATCACCGGTACCTCCGGTGCGGGCAAGAAGGCGGCTGTGCCCCTGCTCGGGTCCGAGGTTATGGGCAATCTCCGCGCCTACAACACTGCGGGCAAGCACCGCCACACCGCAGAGTTCCTGCAGAACCTCAAGCCGTACGCAGAGGATCTCACCGTCAGCTTCACGCCCGTACTCGCCCCGACGTCGCGCGGCATTCTCACCACTATTACCGCCCCGTTTGTCGACGGGGTTACGGAGGCAGCCGCACGGGAAGCCTACCTCGAGTTCTACAAGGATGAGCCGTTTGTGCAGGTGTTGGCCGAAGGGCTACTGCCGCAGACACAGTCGGTAATTGGCTCTAACTTGGTTCAGATTCAGGTCGAGGTAGATGAACGCGCCAAGCGCCTGGTGCTGACCTCGGCGATTGACAATCTGACAAAGGGCACCGGTGGTGCCGCAGTTCAGTGCATGAATTTGGTTACTGGACAGAATGAAACTGCAGGACTTCCACTGGTAGGAGTTGCCCCATGATGAAGGAAGAAAAAGAAGGTCTCGTCAACGTCGCTGGTGACGAAGGCGGCGTATGTGCACCTCAGGGGTTCGCGGCCAGCGGTGTCATTGCAGGCATCAAGGTCAGCGGAAACCCGGACATGGCGCTCATCGTAAACCAGGGGCCGGAGAAGACCGCGGCGGCTGTCTTTACCACCAACCGTGTCCAGGCTGCGCCGGTGACGGTATCCAAGAAGCACATCGCTGACGGCAAGCTGTCGGCAGTGGTGCTGAACTCCGGCAATGCCAACGCCTGCAATGGTCAGCCGGGTATTGCCGACGCCCTCGAAGTCTGCCAAAAGGTCGCAGATGGGCTCGGCGTCGACGTTACCGAGATTGGCGCCTGTTCCACCGGCTTGATTGGTGACCGGTTGCCGATGGACATTGTGCTGGCAGGTGTGCCGAAGCTGATTGAGAAACTGGGCGGCGATACCGCCGCAGGTACGGCTGCAGCAGAGGCCATCTTGACCACTGACTTGGTGGCAAAGCAGGCCGTTGCGCATGGTGACGGATTCACTGTCGGTGCTATGGGCAAGGGCGTTGGCATGATTAGCCCGTCGATGGCCACGATGCTCGGTGTGATTACAACGGATGCGTCGGTAAGCGCAGAAATGGCGCACGAGGCTATTGCCAAGGCGAGCGAGGTTACGTTTAACCGCCTAGATATTGATGGCTCCACCTCCACCAATGACACCGTCATCATTTTGGCCAACGGTGCCTCTGGCGTGAAGCCCTCGCAGGAGGAGCTCGATCAGGCAGTGCTCAGCGTGTGTGATTCCATCGCACGCCAGATGCAGTCGGACGCCGAAGGCGTGACCAAACGTGTGTCCGTGACCGTGCGTGGCACCGGTGGCGCTGAAGATGCCCTGGTAGCTGCTCGCATTATCGGCCGCGACAACCTCTTCAAGTGTGCGATGTTCGGTTCGGACCCGAACTGGGGTCGTGTGTTGGCGGCTGTCGGTACCGCGCCGGTGGATATGGATCCCGAGCACATCACGGTTTCCTTCAATGGTCACGTAGTCTGTCGCGATACCGGTGGCACGCCTGATGCTCGTGAAGTGGATCTCTCCGGCAAGGACATCGCCGTTGAGGTTGACCTCGGTACTGGTAATCCGGAAGAGGCCACGATTCGTACGACGGACCTTTCCCACGATTACGTTCACATCAACTCGGCATATTCGTCGTAACGGTTTTGAGGAGACTCTGCAATGGTTCACCAGTTGACCGAAGGGCTGTCCTTCGAACAGCGGGCACATGTGCTGGCGGAAGCCCTGCCGTGGCTGCAGCACCACCGTGACAAGATTGTGGTGGTCAAGTACGGCGGTAACGCGATGACCGACCTGAAACTGAAGAAGGCCTTCGCGCAGGACATGGTTTTCCTGCGCACCGTGGGGGTGAAGCCGGTGGTTGTCCATGGCGGTGGCCCCCAGATTTCGTCGATGCTCAAGCGCCTGGGGCTGGAGGGAGAGTTCCGAGGCGGTTTCCGTGTCACGACTCCGGAGGTCATGGAAATTGTCCGCATGGTTCTCTTCGGGCAGGTCGGCCGCGAACTAGTGAACCTCATTAACGCCTACGGGCCGTATGCGGTAGGTACCTCTGGTGAGGACGGTGGCCTGTTCACCGGTACTCGACGCACGGTAAACGTCGGTGGCAAGGAGACAGATATCGGGCTGGTTGGCAATATCACCGAGGTGCACTCGGAAACGCTATTGGACCTGATTGATGCCGGCCGTATTCCGGTGGTCTCCACGATTGCGCCGTCCGCTGACGGCAAAGAGGTCTACAACATCAACGCCGACACGGCAGCAGGTGCACTGGCATCGGCAATTAACGCGAACCGTCTGGTGATTCTGACTAATGTCGAGGGTCTCTACACGGATTGGCCGAACCGCGATTCGCTGGTGTCCAAGATTTCCACTTCGCACCTGCGAGAAATCCTTCCGACGCTGGACTCGGGCATGATTCCGAAGATGGAGTCCTGCCTGAATGCAGTGGATCAGGGAGTGCCAGCGGCTCACGTTATCGATGGCCGCCAGCCACACTCGGTGCTGCTGGAGCTGATGACTTCCGGCGGTATCGGCACAATGGTAGAGCCCGGATAAGGCAGAAAAGACGGACAAGAATTTACCTACACACACGTTAGGCAGGTCGAAAGACGACATGAGCGACTTCAAGCAGCAGTGGCAACACACGATGATGAACAATTACGGCACGCCGCGCATTGAGCTTGTGCAGGGTAAGGGCGCTATTGTCACGGATTCCGAGGGCAAGGAATACCTGGACCTGCTCGCCGGTATTGCAGTCAACGCGTTGGGTCACGCGCATCCGGCGATCGTGGAAGCCGTGTCCAAGCAGATTTCCACGATGGGGCACGTGTCCAACATCTTCGCCTCTGAGCCACCACTGGCACTGGGCGAGAAGCTCATTGAGCTCACTGGTTGGGACACTGATGACACCCGGGTTATGTTCTGCAATTCCGGTACCGAGGCCAATGAGGCTGCATTCAAGCTGGCGCGTTTGACGGGGCGCAACCGTATTATCGCGACCCATCACGGATTCCACGGCCGCACCATGGGAGCACTTGCCATGACCGGTCAGCCGGACAAGCGCACGCCGTTTGAGCCGATGCCGGGTGGAGTCGAGTTCGTGCCCTACGGTGACATCGATTTCCTCACCAAGACCATCGAATCCGATCCGTTGGGTGTCGCAGCGGTGATTCTGGAACCAATTCAGGGTGAGACCGGTGTGGTCGCACCGCCAGAGGGATACCTCGCCGAGGTCCGCGAACTGACCAAGCGCTTCGACGTCCTCATGATCGTCGACGAAGTGCAGACCGGCATTGGCCGTACCGGACAGTGGTTTGCCCACCAGCATGACGGCATCGTCCCGGATGTCATGACCCTGGCCAAGGGCCTCGGCGGCGGCCTGCCGCTGGGTGCTGTCATCGCCAACGGTCGCGCAGCGGAACTGTTCACTCCCGGTGCACACGGCACCACTTTTGGTGGCAACCCGGTCTGTGCCGCTGCCGGCCTGGCCGTCATCGAGACGCTGGAAGAAGAAAAGCTGCTCGATCGAGTCACCGAGAAGGGCAAAGTCCTGGCTCGCAAGCTTGCGTCGTTAAACCATGTTGATCACGTGCGCGGTCGCGGCTTCATGCTTGGGCTGGTGCTGTGCGAGAACCTGGCGAAGGAAGCAGTTAACGCCGGTTATGAGCGCGGTGTCATTCTGAACGCGCCGCAGGCGAATGTGCTGCGAATTGTGCCGCCGCTGAACCTCAGTGATGAGGAAATCAACCGCGCCGTCGAGTTGATTGATGCCTGCCTGAACGACGCCGCCGAGGCTGTCGCCAACAATGGAAGGAATTAGGAACTGATGCTCCGTCATTTTCTCGCCGATGATGACCTGACTCCACAGGAGCAGGCTGAGGTGCTGCAGTTGGCTGCAGAGCTGAAGGCAGCGCCGTACTCCCGCCGGCCGTTTGAGGGGCCGCAGTCGGTTGCGGTGCTGTTCGACAAGACCTCGACTCGTACTCGTTTCTCCTTCGACGCCGGTATTGCGGCTCTGGGTGGCAACGCAATTGTGGTTGAAACCGGAAACTCGCAGATGGGCAAGGGCGAGACCTACCAGGACACTGCTGCTGTGCTCAGCCGTTTCGTCTCGGCAATCGTCTGGCGTACCTACGCACAGTCAGGGCTGGAGGCCATGTCTGAAACCGCGACGGTGCCGATTGTCAACGCACTTTCCGACGAGTTCCACCCGTGCCAGATTCTCGCTGACCTGCAGACCATCATCGAGCACAAGTGCCCGGAAGAAAGCCAGGCGGGACTGCGTGGCAAGAAGGCTGTCTACTTCGGCGATGGTGCCAACAACATGGCCAACTCCTACCTAGTAGGCTTCGCCACCGCAGGGCTGGACGTCACCATCTGTGCGCCGGAGAACTTCCAGCCGGAGCAGGTCTACGTCGACCGCGCCAAGAAGGTCGCGGAGCAGACCGGTGCGGCCGTGGCCGTGACCGCAGACGTCGATGAGGCCATTGCCGGTGCCGACGTTGTCATCACCGATACCTGGGTCAGCATGGGGCAGGAGAACGACGGCCTGGATCGTCGCACTCCGTTTCTGCCGTACCAGGTCAACGCTGAGCTGATGGCGAAGGCAAATGAGGATGCCATCTTCCTGCACTGCCTGCCGGCATACCGCGGCAACGAAGTTACTGCCGAGGTCATCGATGGCCCGCAGTCGGTAGTCTTTGACGAGGCGGAAAACCGCATGCACGCTCAGAAGGCGTTGCTGACCTGGCTGGTGGAGAGGCAGTAAGGTCATGACCGCAGCACAACCAGGTTCTCGCACAGCTCGGCAGACGCGCATCGCTGACCTGTTGGCGCAGCATCACGTGTCCAGTCAGGTTCAGCTCGTCGAGCTGCTTGCCGACGAAGGCATTGAGATTGCGCAGGCGACGTTGTCTAGAGACCTCGATGAGCTGGGCGCCCGAAAGATTCGCGATGGAGTCAACGGTTCGCGTTATTCCATCGTCGAAGATGCACTCGCTGTCTCCAGCGGGGCGGTGGCCAGGATGCGGCGCGTTTTAGACGAGCTGCTGGTCTCCATTGATCATTCGGGCACCATCGCGGTTGTGCGTACACCACCGGGAGCCGCACAGTATCTAGCCAGTGTGATTGACCGTGCGGGACTCAAAGAAATCGTTGGCACAATTGCGGGAGATGACACCGTAATGTGCCTGGCTAGAGAACCACTTTCCGGCGCTGACCTAGCCCAGCGTCTAGCCGCCGGAACGAACCAGTAAACTATTTCACGAAATGCTTTAAAGCACCGATTAAAGGAGCGCTTACCCTATGACCAACCGGGTTATTCTTGCTTACTCTGGTGGCCTCGATACCACCGTTGCTATTCCGTACCTCAAGGAAATGACCGACGGCGAGGTCGTCGCAGTTTCTATCGATGTCGGACAGGGCGGCGAGGACATGGAGTCCGTGCGTCAGCGCGCTCTGGACGCCGGCGCTGTCGAAGCTGTCGTTGTCGACGCTAAGGACGAGTTCGCCGAGGAGTACTGCCTGCCGACCATTAAGGCAAATGGTCTCTACATGAAGCAGTACCCGCTGGTTTCTGCACTGTCTCGCCCGCTGATTGTTAAGCACATGGCGAAGGCGGCAGAGGAGTTCGGTGGCACCCACGTTGCTCACGGTTGCACCGGTAAGGGCAATGACCAGGTCCGTTTCGAGGTCGGTTTCGCCAACACCGCACCGGATCTGAAGATCATCGCTCCGGCTCGTGACTTCGCGTGGACCCGCGATAAGGCCATCGCCTTCGCTGAGGAAAAGGGTCTGCCGATTGAGCAGTCCAAGTCGTCGCCGTTCTCCATTGACCAGAACCTGTTCGGTCGCGCCATTGAGACCGGCTACCTGGAGGACCTGTGGAACGCACCGACCAAGGATGTCTACGCGTACACCGAGGATCCGACCCTGAACTTCAACTCTCCGGATGAGGTCATCATCTCCTTCGAGGATGGTAAGCCGACTGCCATCGACGGCAAGAAGGTTTCCGTGCTCGAGGCCATCGAAGAGATGAACCGCCGCGCTGGTGCTCAGGGCATCGGTCGTCTGGACATGGTTGAAGACCGACTGGTCGGCATTAAGTCCCGCGAGATCTACGAGGCTCCGGGCGCAATTGCCATCATGGCCGCACACGCAGCGCTCGAGGACGTCACCGTTGAGCGTGAGCTGGCTCGTTACAAGCGCCAGGTCGAAGGCGAGTGGGCCAACCTGGTCTACGACGGCCTGTGGTTCTCGCCGCTGAAGCGCGCGCTGGATGCCTTCATCGAGGAGTCCCAGAAGGGCGTTTCCGGTGATATCCGCATGGTCATGCACGCTGGTCACTGCAACGTCAACGGTCGCCGTTCGAACACCTCGCTGTACGACTTCAACCTGGCTACCTACGACGAGGGCGACACCTTCGACCAGACCCTGGCTCGCGGTTTTGTCGAGCTGCACGGCCTGTCCTCGAAGATGGCCGCAAAGCGCGACTTCAACCTGTAAAGATTCTCCAGAGCGACTAGAGCGAAAGGCCTATTGGAAAAGACAATGGTCGAAAAGCACGGTACCAACGAAGGCTCCCTGTGGGGCGGCCGCTTTGCGGGTGGCCCGTCCGAGGCGATGGCTGCATTGAGCAAGTCCACCCATTTCGACTGGGTGCTCGCGCCTTACGACGTTCTTGCGTCCAAGGCCCACGCCCGAGTGCTGCATGCTCGCGGGCTGCTCAGTGATGCCGACTTTGACACCATGATTGCAGGCCTTGATCAGCTCGGCCGCGACGTTGCCTCCGGCGAGTTTGGTCCAGAGGCGACGGATGAGGACGTCCACGGGGCTATGGAGCGCGGTCTGATTGACCGCGTCGGCCCGGAGGTCGGCGGTCGCCTGCGCGCTGGACGTTCCCGCAATGACCAGGTGGCAACCTTGTTCCGCATGTGGCTGCGCGATGCCGTGCGCGGTATCGCACTGGATGTCACGGACCTGGTCGGCGCCCTGGTTGCTCAGTCCAAGGCACATCCGGATGCCATCATGCCGGGCAAGACTCACTCTCAGGCGGCTCAGCCGGTGCTGCTGGCGCACCAGTTGCTGGCACATGCGCATCCGCTGCTGCGTGATCTCGACCGTATCCGCGATCTCGACCGTCGTTTGGCTGTATCCCCGTACGGCTCTGGTGCGCTGGCAGGATCCTCGCTGCATTTGGATCCGGAGGCCATCGCTGAGGAGCTCGGCTTCGACTCTGCCACGAACAACTCCATTGACGGCACCTCTTCGCGTGATTTCGCCTCTGAGGCGGCATTCGTCTTCGCCCAGATTGCCGTGGATATGTCGCGTCTGGCAGAGGAAATCATCTACTGGGCCACCCCTGAGTACGGCTACGTCACTCTGGCTGATGCCTGGTCGACTGGTTCCTCCATCATGCCGCAGAAGAAGAACCCGGACGTGGCAGAGCTGACTCGCGGTAAGACCGGTCGTCTGATTGGTAATCTTGCAGGGCTCATGGCCACGCTGAAGGCTCAGCCGCTGGCTTACAACCGTGACCTCCAGGAGGACAAGGAGCCTTTGGTGGACTCGGTCGAGCAGCTGACCCTGCTGCTGCCGGCATTGACCGGTCTGGTGGCAACGCTGACCTTCCACGAGGATCGTCTGCGCGAGCTCGCTCCGGCAGGCTACACCCTGGCCACTGACCTGGCTGAATGGCTGGTCCGCGAAGGCGTACCTTTCCGTGACGCTCACGAGGCATCCGGCCAGTGCGTCCGCATTGCAGAGTCCAAGGGCGGTATCGGTCTGGACGAGCTTTCCGACGAGGACCTCTCCGGCGTCCACCCGGCACTGACTCCGAAGGTCCGCGAAGTGCTTACTATCGACGGCGCTGTCGCTTCCCGCGACACCCGTGGTGGCACCGCGGGTGTCCGTGTTGCAGAGCAACTCGCTCGTGTCGACGAGAAGAACACTGAGCTAAAACAGTGGGCTGAAAAGCCGGTTCGCAGTTAAGTGTTCGGACGGCCATCGTGACACCCTGGCAATTCAGTTCGGTAAGGTAGTGGACTATGAGCCTTGATCCGAAACTCCTTGATATCCTCGCTTGCCCGCGTGACAAGGGGCCGCTTGAATACCTCGAAGACGAGCAGGTGCTGGTCAACCCCCGTCTGAAAATCGCCTACCGCATCGACGACGGCATTCCGGTCATGCTTTCTGACGAAGCTATCACCTGGGACAAATAATTGCTTTTCCCGCTTCCCGACGGCTACAGCGTCCTCGACCGCACTATGCTGTCGGGAGCTCCTATCGAAGCTGCGCGGACGCTGCTCGGGTGCGTAATTGTCATCCCCGCTGAGGATGTCACCGCCACCATCACCGAGGTTGAAGCCTACGGAGGTCCAGCTGCCCAGCGCTATCCCGATCCGGCAGCGCACTGCTTTATGGGGCCGACCGACCGCAACCGCGCCATGTTTGGCCCGGCGGGGCATTGGTATATCTACCGCTCCTATGGCATCCACTTTTGTGCCAACATCACTAGCGCAACGGATGGCACGGGCGGGGGAGTGCTAGTCCGCTCCGTACGCATTGAGCAAGGCATAGATGCGGTGCGCCGTCGCCGCGGTGAAAAGCCAGCGGTTGCGGGTCTTGGACGTGGTCCGGGCAATGTTGGTCAGGCGCTTGGCCTTGACCTAAGCGACTATGGGGCAGATGCGCTGGATCCGTCGTCACGCGTGTTTGTGGCGCAGCCGGAGACCGCCGATTTAGTTAGCGACATCCACGCAGGCCCGCGCGTGGGCGTTCGCCGAGCTGCGAATAGGCCGTGGCGGCTGTGGCTGCCGGACGATTCAGTCTCAGCCTATCGGCGCCACAAGAAGGCGGTTGAGGAGTTCTAGGTCACCCTCGCGGTGAACGTCGGCAAGCGAAACGTTACGATGGAGGACGTGACTGAACAGAACATTATCGACGAACTACAGTGGCGTGGCCTGATTAATCAGTCCACCGATGTTGACGCGCTGCGCGAGGCGTGCGAAAACCCCATTACTCTGTATTGCGGTTTTGATCCAACGGGCGATTCGCTGCACGCGGGCCACCTGGTTCCGATGATTATGTTGCGTCGTTTCCAGCTGGCCGGTCACCACCCAATTGCACTGGCAGGCGGTGCTACGGGCTTCATCGGCGATCCGCGTGATGTCGGTGAACGTTCGATGCTCAGCCAGGACGCCATTGAGCATAACCTGGAGGCCATCAAGGGTCAGCTGCGTCGTTTCATTGACTTTGAGGGCGATGCTCCGGCGACGATGGTCAATAATGCGGACTGGACTATGAATATGTCCGTCATTGACTTCCTTCGCGATGTGGGCAAGAACTTCTCCCTCAACACCATGCTCGACCGCGACACCGTCAAGCGCCGCCTCGAGTCCGACGGCATCTCTTACACCGAGTTTTCCTACATGCTGCTGCAGTCCAACGACTATGTGCAGCTGCGCCGCAACTACGATTGTGTGCTGCAGATTGGCGGCGGCGATCAGTGGGGCAACATCGTCTCTGGTGTCGATTTGAACAGGCGTATCGACGGCGCCAAGGTGCACGGCCTGACCGTGCCGCTGGTGACTGATGCGCAGGGGCAGAAGTTCGGTAAGTCCACCGGTGGCGGCAAGTTGTGGCTGGATGCTGAGAAGACCTCGCCGTACTCCTGGTACCAGTACTTCCTCAACGCTGGTGACTCGGTTGTTATTGACTACCTGCGTTGGTTCACCTTCCTGACTCAGGAGGAAATTGCGGAGTACGAGGTCGCTGTTGCGGAGCGTCCGTTCAAGCGTGAAGCGCAGCGCCGCCTTGCTCAGGAGATGACCAATCTGGTTCACGGCGAAGAGGCCACCAAGGCAGTGGAGCTAGCAGCGCAGGCGCTGTTTGGACGCGCTGAGCTGACTGAGCTGGACGAGGCCACTCTGGTAGGTGCTGTCTCTGAGACCGAGGTTGCGGAGATTGCCGAGGGTGAACCGCGAACGGTCGTTGACCTCCTGGTTGCTGCGGGTCTTGCTAAGTCGAAGGGCGAAGCACGCCGCACCATTAAGGAAGGTGGCGCCTACGCCAATAACCAGCGCATCGAGGACGAAGCGTGGGAACCAGCTGCCGAGGACCTGCTGCATGGCAAGTGGATTGTGCTGCGCCGCGGTAAGAAGAACTTCGCAGGTGTGAAGTTCGTGTAGGCGCTGGTTGGTCTCCGTGTAGGTGCGTTGTTGGCCTCTAGATCAATTGGCGTTTATGCGGCTTGATTCTTTTTAGGTAGCTGGGCTAAGGCTCCGGGCAAGCTAGGAGAATGATGATTTCAGAATCATTGACTCCTGGTCAGTCCGGAGCTTTGGTTGTTTTAGGGGAGCGTAGAAACCGGAGCCAAGGTGGTAGTGATGAGCGAAAGCTATCGGCTTTCGTTAAGGGGAGGGGGGCTTCCGGTCCTTGGTGAATCGCTCTACTGCACAGGCAAAACGCTAGTACGCATCAATCTACCTGGGGTTT
>NZ_KV836269.1:0-1501 GCF_001838295.1 Corynebacterium sp. HMSC074C04 | reverse complement strand
AAAGGATGTGGGATCGCGAAGACAACCAGGAGGTTGGCTTAGAAGCAGCCATCCTTGAAAGAGTGCGTAATAGCTCACTGGTCGAGTGGTTCTGCGCCGACAATGTAGTGGGGCTCAAGTACACCGCCGAAGCCGCGGCAATCATCTTTTGTGGTGGTTGGGTAGGGGAGCGTCGCGTTACTGCTGTGAAGCGCTGGGGTAACCCTAGTGTGGAGTGTGCGCGAGTGAGAATGCAGGCATGAGTAGCGAATGAGGAGTGGAAAACTCCTCCGCCGAATGACTAAGGGTTCCTGGGCCAGGTTAATCCTCCCAGGGTGAGTCGGGACCTAAGGCGAGGCCGACAGGCGTAGTCGATGGATAACGGGTTGATATTCCCGTACCCGTGTGTCCGCGCCCATGGTGAATCAGGGATACTAACCCACCTGAACACGCGCCTTTCGCTGACCTTTTAGGTTGGTTGGTGTGTGTGATGCTGGGGACCTGAACTGGTAGTAGCCAAGTGATGGGGTGACGCAGGAAGGTAGCCGTGCCACGTGATGGATATCGTGGTGTAAGCGTGTGGCCCGTGTTCTAGGTAAATCCGGAGCACAGTGGGGTGAGGCGTGATGCGTACCCGTATTTGGGGAAGTTGGTGATCCTATGCTGCCGAGAAAAGCCTCTAGCGATGTGGATATACGGCCCGTACCCGAAACCGACACAGGTAGTCAGGTAGAGAATACTAAGGCGATCGGGAGAACTGTGGTTAAGGAACTCGGCAAAATGCCCCCGTAACTTCGGGAGAAGGGGGGCCATGACTGGTGACCGACGTGGTTGAGCTGGTTGTGGCCGCAGAGAATAGAGGGAAGCGACTGTTTACTAAAAACACAGGTCCGTGCGAAGACGTTTAAGTCGATGTATACGGACTGACGCCTGCCCGGTGCTGGAAGGTTAAGAGGACCTGTTAGATCATTTGTGGTCGAAGCGGAGAATTTAAGCCCCAGTAAACGGCGGTGGTAACTATAACCATCCTAAGGTAGCGAAATTCCTTGTCGGGTAAGTTCCGACCTGCACGAATGGCGTAACGACTTCCCTGCTGTCTCAACCACAGACCCGGCGAAATTGCAGTACGAGTAAAGATGCTCGTTACGCGCGGCAGGACGAAAAGACCCCGGGACCTTCACTATAGCTTGGTATTGGTGTTCGGTTCGGTTTGTGTAGGATAGGTGGGAGACTGTGATGCCTCAACGCCAGTTGGGGTGGAGTCGTTGTTGAAATACCACTCTGATCGTATTGGACATCTCAACCTCGGCCCGTGATCCGGGTTAGGGACAGTGCCTGGTGGGTAGTTTAACTGGGGCGGTTGCCTCCCAAAGAGTAACGGAGGCGCCCAAAGGTTCCCTCAGCCTGGTTGGCAATCAGGTGTTGAGTGTAAGTGCACAAGGGAGCTTGACTGTGAGACTGACAGGTCGAGCAGGTAGGAAACTAGGGACTAGTGATCCGGCACCGGCTTGTGGAAGCGGTG
>NZ_KV836268.1:0-437 GCF_001838295.1 Corynebacterium sp. HMSC074C04 | reverse complement strand
AGGTATTTAGGCTTACCGGGTGGTCCCGGCAGATTCACAGCAGATTCCACGAGCCCGCTGCTACTCGGGCAACACACCAATTGCAGATGCGAGTGTTTCACGTACCGGACTCTCACCGTCTACGGCAGGACATTCCAATCCACTTCCGCTACACCCACACACACGCAACGCAGGACTAGCAGACCCTGCAACAATGCATCCCCACAACCCCACGCACGCAAACCCTGCCAGGTATCACACGCACGCGGTTTAGCCTCATCCACGTTCGTTCGCCACTACTAACGGAATCACAATTGTTTTCTACTCCTACGGGTACTGAGATGTTTCACTTCCCCGCGTAACCACCAATTAGACTATGAATTCATCTAACGGCGACCGCCCACAACGACGGCCAGGTTTCCCCATTCGGACACCCTCGGATCAACGCTTAGTTGGCA
>NZ_KV836267.1:0-408 GCF_001838295.1 Corynebacterium sp. HMSC074C04 | reverse complement strand
CGCCCATTAAAGCGGCACGCGAGCTGGGTTTAGAACGTCGTGAGACAGTTCGGTCTCTATCCGCCGCGCGCGTAGAAACTTGAGGAAGGCTGTCCCTAGTACGAGAGGACCGGGATGGACGTACCTCTGGTGTGCCAGTTGTCCCGCCTGGGGCATGGCTGGTTGGCTACGTACGGAAGGGATAACCGCTGAAAGCATCTAAGCGGGAAGCCTGTTCCAAGATTAGGTTTCTTTTGAGGTCCCCTATAGATGATGGGGTTGATAGGCCGGATCTGGAAGCATCGTAAGGTGTGGAGGTGACCGGTACTAATAGACCAAACATTCAACACACAAGAGAGTGTGAAAAATTAGGGTTTTTGCTCGCGTCTACTGTTCAGTGTCTGGCATGACACCACCCACCCGAAGTTT
>NZ_KV836266.1:0-242 GCF_001838295.1 Corynebacterium sp. HMSC074C04 | reverse complement strand
ACAAATAACTAAGAACAATCACAAACAGAAAAACTGCATGAAAAATCGAACTTACAGAAAAACAAGATGCTCGCGTCCACTATCCAGTTCTCACACAACACCCACACACCACAGAACAAACCACCACACAGCAGCCCACCTGCAGCACGCAGCAACCTGTCACACAGGAACAACAACACGTGTGTCATCCCAGACACCCAACAGCGCACCAACAACCAACCAACACAAAAAAGGAAAGCACC
>NZ_KV836265.1:0-271 GCF_001838295.1 Corynebacterium sp. HMSC074C04 | reverse complement strand
CAATGGGCGGAAGCCTGATGCAGCGACGCCGCGTGGGGGATGACGGCCTTCGGGTTGTAAACTCCTTTCACCATCGACGAAGGGTTTCTGACGGTAGATGGAGAAGAAGCACCGGCTAACTACGTGCCAGCAGCCGCGGTAATACGTAGGGTGCGAGCGTTGTCCGGAATTACTGGGCGTAAAGAGCTCGTAGGTGGTTTGTCGCGTCGTCTGTGAAATTCCGGGGCTTAACTCCGGGCGTGCAGGCGATACGGGCATAACTTGAGTACTG
>NZ_KV836264.1:240227-267532 GCF_001838295.1 Corynebacterium sp. HMSC074C04 | reverse complement strand
CACGAAAACATTTCCCCCACATCAGCCAACCAGACAACAACCGCCTGGCCACGCTGACCTCCGAATACATTACACACACCCCCACCAAAGACACAAAACCCCAGGTAAGAGAACGAAAACCACCACAAGCCCCACTGGAGAATCTCTCCTAACGGTTCTAAAGCATCCAGAACCGAAGACTTGCGATGGTTTTCCGCGCCATGCGTTTAATGAGCACCGTGCGCTTAGCCATTAGCCATTAGCTATCGACCAGTGGCCAACGATCACTAGCTGACCCGTTCAACAGAAGCGCCGAGAGCGTTTAGTGTCTCTACGAAACCCGGGTAACCGCGATCAATGTGATAGACATCGTGCACCTCGGTGACGTCTCCCTCTTCAGTGCACAGCCCGGCCAGCACCAGGCCGGCACCAGCGCGAATGTCCGAAGACCACACAGGTGCCGAACTCAGCGATTCCTTTCCGCGAATCATCACGTGGTGGCCATCGATAGTCGCGTCAGTGCCGAGGCGAATCATCTCGTCGACAAACCGGAAGCGCGACTCAAAAACGTTCTCGGTAAGCACTGACGTCCCTTCGGACACCGCGGACAGAGCAATGGCCATGGGCTGCATGTCCGTCGGAAAGCCTGGGTATGGCAGCGTTTGATAGTTCACACCCTGCGGACGCCCGTCCATATGCACGCGGAAGCCCTGCGGGTAGGTCTCGACCTGAGCGCCTGCGTTCTTCAGTTTTTCCAGAGGAAGATGCAGGTACTTAGGGTTGATACCAACGACCGTAATATCGCCGCCGGTCATTGCCGCAGCATAGGCCCAGGTCCCTGCGATAATTCGGTCGCCGACGACTTTGTGCTCAGTCGGGTGCAGCTTCTCGACGCCCTCAACCGTGATGGTGTTAGATCCCGCACCCGAGATCTTGGCACCCATCTCCACGAGCATCTCGCACAGGTCGACAATTTCGGGCTCACGGGCGGCGTTATCCAGCACAGTCGTACCTTCAGCTAGTACGGCCGCGGTCAGAATATTCTCGGTCGCGCCGACGGACGGGAAGTCCAGCTTGATGTTCGCCCCCTTGAGTCGCCCCGCCTCAGCCACCACGCAACCGTGGTGAATATAGGTGCGTGCACCCAATTTCTCCAGGCCAGCCTGATGCATGTCCAGCGGGCGGGAACCAATTGCGTCACCACCGGGCAGTGCGACAATCGCATTACGGGTACGCGCCGTCAGCGGCCCGAGCACACAAACCGAAGCGCGGAACTGGCGCACGGCATCGAAGTCAGCGTGATGCGAGAGTTCTTCGGGCACCGTGATTTCAATCCGGTCACCCTCACGCGTCACGGAGCAACCAAGGCCTTCGAGGACTTTTTGCATCAATGGCACGTCGTCAATTTCAGGGCAGTTCGTCAGTACTGTCGTGCCCTCGGCGAGAAGCGCCGCACCCATCAGTTTCAGAACCGAGTTCTTCGCCCCGGAAATCTGAACCTGACCGTTTAGCGTCGCTCCGCCTTTAACCAGAAATCGCTCATTTCCCACTCCCCCAGCCAACCACATTTCGCAATATCGCGCTTAGGCTTGAGGCTATGAGCGTTCACCTAACCCGCATTTACACTCGCACCGGCGACGACGGCACCACCGGGTTGTCCGATTTCAGTCGCGTCCCCAAGGACGATTCCCGCCTCATCGCCTACGCCACGTGCGAAGAGGCCAACGCCGCACTCGGTCAGGCGCTCAGTTTCGGCACGCTTGACGACGAGGTGTCGGCTGTCATCCGCTACGTGCAGAATGATCTCTTTGATGCCGGAGCCGACCTGGCAACACCTATTGAAGAAAACCCGAAGTACCCGCCATTGCGTATCGAGCCGGATTACATCGAGCGACTCGAGCACTGGTGTGACCAGTTCAATGAGCAACTGCCAAAACTGGATTCCTTCATCCTCCCTGGAGGCACACCAGCCGCGGCACTGCTGCACACAGCTCGGGTGATTACTCGTCGGGCCGAGCGTGCGGCATGGGCTGCCTGCCGCGAGTTTCCCGAAACTACTTCAGTACTACCGGCGAAGTACCTCAATCGACTATCTGACCTACTGTTCATCCTTTCGCGGGTGGCCAATGCCGGAAACGACGTTAAGTGGGTCCCCGGTGGCGAACGCGAAGATGAGCGCCAAGAGGCCCTGGATGCGAAAAAGCGCCGCGCTCGCTAGCCAAGTTTGCTAGGAGCGCGGCGCCCCGTCGTCAAGCGGTTTACGGCAGTGCGCCGATACGACGGGCTGCGTTGACAGCCTCGTAGCGAGTGTGGGCACCCAGCTTGCGCATTACGGAGCGGAGGTAGGACTTAACGGTCTCGGCACCGATGCCCATTTCCTCTGCGGCCTCGACGTTGGTGTGACCGAGGGCGACGCAGGCGAGAACATCGAGCTCACGAGCAGACAACTTGGTGGTCTGCTTAACGCGAACTGGGGTGACCATCTGGTCGCAGAGCACCTCGAGCTCCTGGCGCAGCTTCTCATCATCCACGCGGTTAGCGAGCATGCGCAGCTTGGAGTGCGTGGAGCGAACCTGCTCCCATTCAGCGCCATTCATGATGCGACCGCCCTTACCGTTACCGGAGCGATCCATATTGCGACAGGCGTCGACGACAGCGAGGTCCTGCTCCAGGCAACGGGCGGTCATTGTGACCTCTTCAAGAACCTTGTCCCCCAGGCGCACCGAGGAGTGCACGCCACCGTAGAGCACGCCACGAACAAGACGCGAAACAATCACCGGCACGGCGACCAGCGAGTGCAGGCCTTCGTCACGAATCTTGTCGTCATACTCGTGGGTAATAACCTTGGCGCGCAGGTAGTCACTGACACCCACCGGGCGGCGCGTGGCCAACACGCGACCACCGACACCCGCACCCGATTCCACAGTCAGATTCTGCAGAGCCGGGGTACGCAGGCCAACCCAGTTGTTGATCTGCATCTTAGAGTTATCGGTGACTTCCGCATACATTGTGACCGGAATACCAGTCGCATTCTTTAGGGCGACCAAGGACGACTTAATAACCTCATTGTCGTCCAGAATGCGGTGGGGATCCATCTCGCGTCCTCCTGCGTAACGGGCAAATTACTTCACTGGCACCCACAGAGGCACCATCAGCCTGTGACTTCGCGCCGACTTACACTCCTACGAAATGGCCAACTACCGCTCAGCGGCTACGGACCCTTTCGGGGGCTGTAAACCGTACAAAGTAGATAGTACCCTCCGAACGGGTACACCTGCATTAAGGCATCCGTCACACAATCTTAGGAAACAACTAGGTTTCTCTACAAGTACGTAAAGAAAATACCAGGATAAATCCTGTCATTAGCCCCGCCTCGGCCGAATGGATACAAGGCAGGGGGTAGCTATTTTTCCGCTAATAAACTGCGTGAATGTTGATAACAGAGGGTAATGAACGGCGTTTTACCCCCAATGCGGACATTTTCGAAAAACACTGTCGCTGATTTACTTTGGTGCGCTATTGTCATTCATGCAACAGGTTTTGTTGAGTTCCACTTTCAATGCTACGTCCTCCACGTGGTTGTCCGAAGGTGGTGCACAGCAAACGCAAGAGGGAATCCGGTGCAATTCCGGAACTGTCCCGCAGCGGTAATCTGGAACAAAATTCGCCAACGGCACTGAGGTTATTTCAACCTTGGGAAGCGGCGAAAAGTAGGAAAATTGATAATAAGGTTCTGCACGTAAGCATCGAAGCAAGCGGCAGTCGTCATCCCCTTATTGTCGGTCACGCCAGGAAGTCCGAATACCTGCCTGATGCGCCGAAGACACTGCAAAGTGCCACGGCCACGGAGATCGCCCGCGGACAGGTGTGACGTGAAATGGAAGCGAAGAAATGCGACAGCTTCGCCTATATTTCTAGGCCTATCTTTATAGGCATTGCGCCCTACCCGCGGGCGTTTCTCTCATTTTTAGCGTGGTTTAGCTGCACATATCGATGAGCTATTCACCAACCAAACCGCTCGCCTAAACATCTTCTGGATGGAGCACATCTCGCCCAATCGCCTTGGAGACTACGGGCGCCCAAGGCAAAGCCAATCGAGCATGTTCGACCAACCGTCGATCCGCCAAAATTTCCTCTTTGGAGCCAACTCGCAGTTTGCCGTCGGCAAGCACTGCTGCCCGATCGGCGAAATTCCACGCGAAGTCGATGTCGTGCGTGGCGACGACGACGGCTGTGCCCTGATCGCGCAATTGATCGAGCGTGTGTGCAAGCTTTCGGGTCGCCTGCGGATCGAGGCCGGCGGAGGGCTCGTCGAGAAGCAGGACGCGTGGGTGCATCGCCAGCGCGCCTGCGAGAGCGACGCGCTTGCGCTGACCATAGGAGAGCTGGTGCGGGACGCGTTCGGCGAGATCGGTGATTTCGGCGGTGCCTAGAGCCTCTCGGACGCGCCGCTCGACTTCCTCGTTCTCCAGCCCCAGGTTGACGGGACCGAAAGAGACATCTGCAAACACGCTAGCCGCGAAGATTTGCTCATCCGGATCCTGCGTGACCATCTGTACTGAGCGGCGAACCGTATTGCGGCCGTGCCGGGAGTACTTATAGGCGGTGCCATCAAGGCGAACCTCACCGCCATCGGGCTTAGACGCTCCCGCGAGCATACGCAACAGCGTGGATTTGCCAGAACCGTTTGCGCCCAATAGTGCTAGGCGCTCGCCACCCGAAATTGCCAGCTCCACGCCTTTCAGGACGTGGGTTTCGTCATAAGCGAATGTAACTGCGGCCGCTTCCACAATGGCGCCGCTGGCACCATCCACGCGATCAGCGCTATTTTTCCTACTGATCGACATCCCTATACACCCCATTTCAGCAGCGCCCAGGCCGCAATCAACGACAAAAGTAATGCACTGGATATCGCGAGGAACTTCGGCTGGCTCGGCCGCGAAATAACCAGTACTTTCATTGCGCTCGGATCGGCACGCAGCTCAATTCCCTCTTGCATCTTGCGGGCTCGAGCAAAAGCGATGACAAAGAGGCTGGCGGACTGCGCCGCGACATCACGAATCATCGCCCGGCGCGTGGAGTGCCCAAGACGTCGCGCTTGGGCTTCTGTCATTGAGTGCGCGGAGTGAATCAGCACGCCAGTCATCCGATAAATCACTTCAGCAAGGTACGTCAGGTACCGAGGCATGCCACGTTTGTCGAGCCACGCAATGAGCTCCGAAATCGGAGTGGTCAGCGCAAAGACCATCGTGCAGCTGATACCCGCAAACGAACGCATCACAACCTGCGCCATTCGCTGCGGGCCATCCGGCGACCACGCGAGACCGTCGGGAGTAAGCGCTACCAAAATCGGAAACGCGCCGACGAGCACAAAAACCGCCGGTGCCAGCACCATTGCCACATACAGCTTGCGGGGCACCCGGGCTATGTACGCAATAAACCAAGCAATGACCGCAATGACCGGCGCAAAGGGAATTGGCGGAAGCGCAACCGCCAGAATCAACAGCCCACCGAGCAGCAGGATCTTTTCGCCCACGTTACGGCGCGCCCAAGCGCTGCGCGCCTCTGCGGCTTCTAGCGCATTCACTGCTCTTTCTCGCACTTGTCTGAACGCGCAGCAGCCTTCCCTCGGTAGAAGCCAATAACGTAGAACAGGACGCCAGCACCGATAACGGCCTGGAGCGCGAACAGACCCGACTCGACCTCACCCGGCAGTTCGCCGACGAGTGGCTCGAACCACGGCTCGTAGTTCGGGTCGATTTCCTGAATTGTCTCCGTAGCGGTGGCATCAGTGCCGGCGAACGGCTCCTCTGCGTCGTCGTCGCCGTAGTTGAAGAACAGCGGGAACATGGCAATTACGACTACCAGGACAATAAGACCGACGCTGCCCCACACGGAGTTCTTCTTCGGCCGGCTAGCTGCCTGTGCGTCGACAATCTGCGCGTTGTTTTTTGCATTCATAATCGTGCTCTCTTTCGCTTCTTTTCGCTTGACGACGGCTACTGCTTCTGGCCGGATACGGATGCAGCTGAAGCATTCTGCGAAGTGGCAGACCCTGCAACAGCGTTGGTTGTGGTGTCTGCAGCTTTCGCCTCCAGCGCCGGTGCTGGCGCATCGCCGAAGCGGGACAGGAAGCCGAGATCGAGGAGCTCAGTGTGTGCCACTGCCAGCAGGGTGCGCATGAGAATGACGGTGACGAGAGCCTCGATGATTGCCAGCGGAATCTGCGTGATAGCGAACAGGCCGAGGAATGTAGCCAGCGCGCCGCCAACACCGCCCGGGTTTGCCGGGTGCGCAAGAGCGAGCTGCATGGAGGTCACGACGTAGGTGGAGAGGTCAGCGAAGAACGCTGCCATAAACACACCTGGCAGCAGGCCTCCACCGAGCTTTCGAGTCAATACGTAGAAGGCGTAGCCGACCCACGGGCCGACGATTGCCATGGAGAAGATGTTCGCACCAAGCGTCGTAATGCCGCCGTGAGCGAGCAAGATTGCTTGGAAGAGCAACACGATGGAGCCAAGCAGCGCCATCACCGGAGGTTTGAAGATTACAGCACCAAAACCCGTACCTGTCGGGTGCGAAGTGGAACCCGTCACGGATGGAATCTTGATTGCGGAGAGCACGAAAGTAAACGCACCGGCAGCACCGAGCAGCATGCCGCTACCGGGATGCTCTTTCATAGTGCGCTTGGCTTGAACTGCGCCGTGAATGACAAAGGGAGCGGCAGCTACACCCCACCCAATGCAATGAGTAACTGGGAGAAATCCCTCAGCAATATGCATGATGTAAATCTTCTTTCTGCGGCGCTATTCACCTCGACAGCACCGCTCGACCGCCAATCCGCGGACGCGAATTGGATGATTTACAGTCGGTCTCCTGGCTGATGGGCTGAGGAAAGCTTCACACTTCTATTAATGCCTCGCCTCCTTCCCCAAAGGTTTGAGTCCCCCTGAGTGGCTTCGACGAAGCACCGCAATCATCGGATCCATTGCCTGCGTTTTCGGTTATCGCATATAACCGCTGTGCAGATAACGGCCGCAATCGCGCCCAATCACAGTGGCGAGGGCCGCTGCCTATTTACAAGGCATTCCCGTGCACCGTAAATCACGTCTCAGAATAGTGGATTCTAAGAAACTTTAATGCTCTTTACCCTCACAATGGAGGTAAAGACGAGCAGGGCAATCACATAGCGTTAACGTGGTAAGAGCAGGAGCATTGCGAAATCAGCGGTGTGACTGCGACGGTGCCGGCCGCGGCAACTGTGACGGTGGTGACACCGGAATTAACAGCCCCCTTCCCCACGCAATTCCCAAAATAGACGAACTGGTCTGTACTAATTGCAGCATCAGGCGTACACTACGGCTACACGCGAAAACTCATTAGGAAGTCCTCTGTGATTTCCGGAATGGATAAGATTAATGACTATTTATAACGATGTCACTGAACTGATCGGCAACACCCCGCTGGTTAAGCTCAACCGTGTTACCGAGGGCCTGCCGGGCAACGTGATTGCCAAGCTGGAGTTTTACAACCCTGCCAACTCGGTCAAGGACCGCATCGGCAACGCAATTATCGATGCCGCCGAGCGCTCTGGCGAGCTCAAGCCGGGCGGAACCATCGTCGAGGGTACCTCGGGCAACACCGGTATCGCGCTGGCAATGGTCGGCGCAGCCCGCGGTTACAAGGTCATTCTCACTATGCCGGACACCATGAGCCAGGAGCGCCGCGTCGTTCTGCGCGCATTCGGCGCTGAGCTTGTACTCACCCCGGGCGCAGATGGCATGCGCGGTGCTGTCGATAAGGCCAACGAAATCGTGGCTAACACCGACAATGCAATCCTGGCTTCCCAGTTCGCCAACCCGGCCAACCCGGCTATCCACGAGGCAACCACTGGTGAAGAAATCTGGGAAGCTACCGACGGCAAGGTTGATTACTTCGTGGCTGGAGTCGGCACCGGCGGCACCATTACCGGTGCTGGTCGCACGCTGAAGAAGCACAACTCGGACATCAAGCTGGTGGCCGTTGAGCCGAAGGCCTCCCCACTGCTGACCGAGGGCACCGCCGGCCCGCACAAGATTCAGGGCCTGGGCGCAAACTTTATCCCAGAGGTTCTCGACCAGGAGCTTCTCGACGAGATTATTGCGGTTACCAACGAGGACGCTATTGAGGTCTCCCGCAAGGTTGCTGCAGCCGAGGGCATCCTCGGCGGCATTTCCGCCGGTGCAAACATCAAGGCTGCTCTCGAGATTGCAGCCCGCCCGGAGGCTGAGGGCAAGAACATCGTCGTGATTGTCCCTGACTTCGGCGAGCGCTACGTCTCCTCCATCCTGTACGAGGACCTGCGCGACTAAAACCAAGCGCTATAAGCGCCCGTAACCTTCTCTGCAGAGCCCGCTAGCTGGCACTTTCCGTCGGCAAGCGGGTTTTTGCATTGCCCACACTTCCGACCAGATAGAATTGACGCCCATGAGTGACTTTTTCCGAATCCTCAAAGAGGATCTGGACAATGCCCGTGCGCATGACCCAGCTGCGCGCAGTGATGTAGAAAATGCCATTGTCTACTCCGGCCTACACGCAATCTGGATTCACCGATTCTCGCACCGCCTCTGGAAACGAGGCGGGATTTTCAAGGGCATTGCACGAGTACTCGCACAGTTTTCCCGTTGGCTGACTGGTATTGAGATTCACCCGGGCGCTCAAATTGGCCGAAGGTTCTTCATCGACCACGGCATGGGTATCGTCATTGGTGAAACCGCAGAGATCGGTGACGGCTGCATGCTCTACCACGGTGTGACACTCGGCGGCCGCTCACTGGAGAAGGTAAAACGCCACCCAACTCTGGAGGACAACGTCACCGTCGGGGCAGGTGCGAAAGTCCTTGGCCCGATCACAATTGGTGCGGGTTCATCGATTGGCGCCAACTCCGTGGTCACCCACAGCTGCCCACCCGATTCCATCGTGATAGGAATTCCGGGCCGCGTACGCCCTGCCAAGCCCGGCGAACACAAGCCGTTGTGCGATCCGGCGGTGTACGTCCAGGGTGACGGGGACTTCATCTAGCCCTGCCCTAAAGCTATCTCTACGCATAAATAAGCCGACCGGCTGCTCTTGCTATCGTGAGCAGCCGGTCGGTTTCTTTATGCGTTCTTTGCCCTTCAGCGACTAGTCAGCCAGTAGATCCTGGTATTCCGGGTTTTTCTCGACGAAGTTGGCAACAGCGGAGCAGCTGGTGCGAATCTTGCGGTTGTTCTTCCGAACATCATCCAGCGCACCTGCGATAAGCGGCTTGGACAGGCCTTGTCCACGGAATTTGCCATCTACTACCGTGTGGTCAAAATCCAGGGCACCTTCCACCGGGGTGTAAGCGGCAAAACCGGCCTCTTCTCCCTCTACGGTGAGAACGTAGCGCTGACCGGCCTCATCATGCGAAATAGTGTGTGCCATTTTCGGAATCACTTCCCTCTCGTGGTTGTGAAGCGTCGTCATTGCAAACGACTCTTAGGATGTAACCCAGATAACAGCTCTCGCTTCGGATTAATTCCGAATCCTGGCTAATTCTGCACTAGCGGGGGTTCGCCCGGGTGCTCGTCGGCACGCCCGACAGCGACACGGCACGGGACATCGCCCTTCGCGACCTTAGCCGCAGCCTCACCTTCTGCCCACCCCGGGCTGACGGCCTCAGCGAGCGGGCCTGCCAAATCCGCCATTTCGCAGTGAGAAAGCCCCGGAGCCACCACACTGATGCGATAACGCTTCCGATCCCCCGGATCCATGCCTGGGTTGGCCTCCGCCCACAAATCAGCGAGCGAAGAGGTGCGCCCCACATCGGGCATGACATCCTCGTAGACGTTGACTTCCTGATCCGGAATCAGTTCCGCGAGCACCCCACGAACCTTCTCAGCAGCCGATTGGCTGCCATCAGCATCCGTGTAGACGAAGATGCGCACGACCCACGGCAGCGTCTTATCGTGGGACAGCGTTCCTGCTGAGGCGAATTCCTTACTCATGCACAACATCCTATCCGCTAGGGTGTGCACGCGGTTTAATTTCCCCCACTTTAAGGTTTTCGCACGGCTCAATGCACTTTGCTTTACGACGATCCCCACGACAAACACCTGGTAAAAACAAAGAATCCCCAGTCCGTTTCCGGACTGGGGATTAATTGTGGCCAGAAGCGGGATCGAACCGCTGACCTTCCACTTTTCAGGCGGACGCTCTACCGACTGAGCTATCTGGCCAGACTTGAAATTAATCAAGTGGCGACCCTGACGGGACTTGAACCCGCGACCTCCGCCGTGACAGGGCGGCGCGCTAACCAACTGCGCCACAGGGCCTTAAATGCTGTGCTCATCTTTCTGGATTACCAGCGCTGCGCACGAGTTGTTACTCTACAGAACAGCGCTAAACATAAGCAAATCGCCAGTTCATAGCAGATATTTTAAGTTGAAAACTGACATCTGGCCCCGGGGCTCGGGGAAACCTAGACTGTGGCGCCCCGGTGGCAGCGACGGGTTAACAGACAAAAGTATGTCCGCTCAGTATGTCGCCGGGTGGACGCTTTTTGCCACTTAGCTCTTAATGCGAGTTACTGACTGCATTTATGTCTGGCGGCGTTGGGTCGATGCGAGTTACTGACTGCGTTTATGTCAAAAATGGCCCGAAAAATGGCCTGGAAGTGTCATAAACTCGCACAGTTTCACATTTGCAGCCCACATTCGCTTGTGCAGCCCGCAATCTTTCGGACTGTCAGTTTTGCTACTTGACCCCGGGTTGTGGAGCTGCCGCAGTTGGGGGGGGCAGTCACTATCTTGAGAATCAAACACACTTTTTGTCCCCCCCCCACATACCGACGCCCAGCGCACCACTAACCAAAAGCAAAAAACACCAGCTCCAACCGGAACTGGTGTTTAGAATTGCGACCCTGACGGGACTTGAACCCGCGACCTCCGCCGTGACAGGGCGGCGCGCTAACCAACTGCGCCACAGGGCCATCATGATTTTTAGTGGTACTCCCAACGGGATTCGAACCCGTGTTGCCGCCGTGAAAGGGCGGAGTCCTAGGCCTCTAGACGATGGGAGCCCGACTTGACGCTGCAAAGAGCTGGCCACTCAATGACACATTCCGCGTACTTCTGCAGTGCATGAACACTGTATTTGCGCGCGCTCTTGGCAACGTAAAGAACTATAGAGGATAAGTACCCTTTTCCCAAAATCCACAGCTGAACTGGAATTTCTTACTATTTACGAAAGCACTATTAGCGCTCCGATAAGCTCGTCACTATGGCAACTCCGGATTTCATTGTTCAGCTCCGCGAAAAAATAGGCCACGCTCCGCTATGGCTCCCCGGTGTCACAGCTGTCGTCATTCGCGATGTTCCGCCGAATGCACCGATGTACGCCCTGCCTGAGGTATTGCTGGTTCGCCGCTCCGATAATGGGGAATGGACTCCAGTTACCGGAATCATCGACCCAAACGAGCAGCCTCACGACGCCGCCGTGCGGGAGGTAAAAGAAGAAACTGGACTCGATGTCACAGTCGAGGCCCTGCTCGGCACCGGCGCCGTCGGCCCTGTCGAATACCCCAATGGCGATGTCACCTCTTACGTGGATATCGCCATGCGCTGCAGTGTTGTTGGCGACGACGTCCCCCATGTCGCTGACGACGAATCGACCGAAGTCGGATGGTTTCAGATCTCACAGATGCCACCTATGAAGCCACGCTTCCGTCTAATAGTCGCCGATGCTGTCGCGCAGCTCAAGCACCCCGCGGGCTTCAAGCCGCGAATGGGTTACCACAAGCGGGAGAAGTAGCTGCCGCGAAAGGGCAAAACAGGCAAGATACGACAAAACCCCAGGCTGTTAATCACCTGGGGTTTTGCGTGCTTGTGGGCCCTGCGGGGCTCGAACCCGCGACCTGCGGATTAAAAGTCCGTAGCTCTACCAACTGAGCTAAAGGCCCGCGCAAGAAAATAGCCTAGCAATTGCGCGCTAACTTTTAATAATCACCCCACACTTGCGATGGAACTACTGAAACACTCGTGGGATAAATGAGCGCAGTCAAACGCACGACCAATCCAACCGGCCGACCAAAACAGATTCGAAAACGGCAGTTCAGCGTGACACAATACTGTACGTGTTAGATACCTCCACGAGTCCACTCAGCGCCGCCAAGCCCGCCGATGCCACGTCCGCGCACATGCACATCGGCCCCTTTGAGCTCGCTTCCCCCGTGGTACTCGCTCCGATGGCCGGTGTCACCAACGTGGCATTCCGCACGCTGTGCCGCGAGCAGGAGCTGCAGCGTACAGGCACGGTCTCCGGCCTCTATGTCTGCGAGATGGTCACCGCGCGAGCACTGGTCGAGCGCAACGAGAAGACCATGCACATGACCACCTTCGCGCCCGACGAAAACCCGCGCAGCCTGCAGCTCTACACCACTGCCCCAAAGTGGACCTACGAGGCCGCGAAGATGATTGTCGACGAAAACCTCGCCGACCACATCGATATGAATTTCGGCTGCCCGGTACCTAAGGTCACCCGCAAGGGCGGCGGCTCAGCACTGCCGTATAAGCGCCGCCTCTTCGGCAACATCGTCGCCGCTGCTGTCAAGGCCACGGAGGGCACCGACATCCCGGTGACCGTGAAGTTCCGCGTCGGTATCGACGACGAGCACCACACGCATCTCGATGCCGGCCGCATCGCCGCCGAGATGGGTGCCCAGGCTGTGGCTCTGCACGCCCGCACCGCGGCGCAGCGCTACTCCGGTCACGCCGACTGGTCGCAGATCGCGCGGTTGAAGGAGCACATGGTCGACTCCGGCTTCAGCAATATCCCGGTGCTTGGCAACGGCGACATCTTCGCCTCTACCGATGCCCGCAAAATGCTCGACGAGACCGGCTGCGACGGTGTCGTCGTCGGTCGTGGCTGCCTTGGTCGCCCGTGGCTATTCGCGCAGTTGTCCGCCGAGCTGCGTGGCAAAGAAGTGCCGCCGGCACCAACATTTGGTGAGGTCGCGGGGATTATCCGTCGTCACGCGGAACTGCTCGTGGAGCACGAGGGAGAGCGTAAGGGTTGCCGCGACCTGCGCAAGCACATCGCCTGGTACCTGCGGGGATACCCGGCAGGCGGCGAGGTGCGCAAGTCTCTCGCACGCGTCGATTCGCTGGCAACGCTCGACGAGATTCTCACGCCGCTTTACGACGGCCCCAGCGCCCACGCCCGCCCGGAGGACGCCGACGGCGCCCGCGGCCGACAAGGGTCCCCTGCAAAGGTGGTCTTGCCGGAGGGCTGGCTGGACGACCCGGAGGACGACACCGTGCCTGAAGGCGCGGAGATTATGCACTCCGGTGGCTAAGCTTCGGTTCTGAGCGAGTGTTTACATAACTTTACGAGGGGTAATTGGGGGCTCCCCACTAACGCGCGACCTTGTTGAGGATTGCCTACTATGGAACGCATGCGCACTGTCTACCGAGAACAAATGGACAACTTGGCCCACAGCCTGATTGTGATGTGTGACCGAGTTGGATCCATGCACAAGCTTGCGAACAAGGCCCTCTTTGAGGCTGATTTAGTCTCGGCTGAAACCGTTCTTTCCCAGATTGATTCTCTCGAGGACCTGCGCCAGGATGCGGAGCAGCGAGCCTTTGAGCTGTTGGCACGCGAAGCTCCTGTAGCTGGTGACCTCCGGCAGATTGTCAGTGGCCTCTACATTGTCGAGGACATCTCCCGCATGGGCGCGTTGAGTGTGCATATTGCCAACGTTGCCCGACGTCGCCACCCGAACAAGGCACTGCCGGAGCCCGTGGAGGGATTTTTCCGCGAGATGGCCACTGTATCTGAGCAGATGACGCACGAAACCCGTCAGGTACTCATCGACTACAACGTTGACCAGGCATTGGCCTTAGATAAGACCGATGACAGCATCGACGACATCCATCAGCACCTGTTTACGCTGACCAACGACGATAATTGGCCACACACCCCCGCGCAGACGGTGGATGTCACCCTGCTGAGTCGCTTCTACGAGCGCTACGCGGATCACGCCGTCGAGGTTGCGGCCCGGATTGTTTACCTGGCCACCGGTTACAAGCGCGATGTCTACCTGGACAAGCTTGAGGACGAGCGCGACCAGCGCAGCTTTAACCAACGCCTGCAGGCCTTGGAGCGTCACCTGCGGATGTAGGTTCGTGAAGTTGCAGGCTGCTGGGGTGAGTGTTGGGTTGCTCAGGAGGGCTGGGTGTTGTGCTGCTAAGCTGGGCTGGGTGTTGGACTGCTCGGCGGGTTTCAGGCCGGAGTGGAGCCGTTTTTAAGTCACACCAGGCTAAACACCGCCCCAGCCAAACACCGCCCCACCCCGAGAAAGTGACTAGGTTTATGACACTTTACTGCGAGTAAACGTTATTCATCTGACATAAACCTAGTCAGTAACTGTTTGATCCCGCCACAAAAACTGTGTGCCCCGGCACAAAACACCTCCGCGGTTAGACAATCGGGTGGCAAAACATGTGCTCGACATAGCAATCTCATAAACCGCAACAACAAAAAGAGCCCCGTACCTCGCGTGCACACGCGTGAGGTACTGGGCTCTTGCTTTTTGATTATTTTGGCCATTAAGGCATACGCAAAGCGTTTAGCCGAAGCGACCGGAGATGTAGTCCTCGGTTTCCTTCTTGTCCGGATTCTCGAAGATCTTCTTGGTCGGGCCAACCTCGACCAGGCGACCCGGCTTACCGGTTGCCTCGAGGGAGAAGAATGCGGTCTGATCGGACACACGAGCTGCCTGCTGCATGTTGTGGGTCACGATGACGATGGTGAATTCTTCCTTCAGCTCGTGAATCAGGTCCTCGATTGCCAGGGTGGAAATCGGGTCCAGTGCGGAACACGGCTCGTCCATCAGCAGAACTTCCGGCTCAACTGCAATTGCGCGTGCGATGCACAGACGCTGCTGCTGACCACCGGAGAGGCCGCCGCCCGGCTTGTCCAGGCGGTCCTTGACCTCATCCCAGAGGTTGGCGCCGCGCAGGGACTTCTCGGCAACCTCCTGGAGATGAGCCTTGTTCTTAACACCGGCCAACTTCAGGCCAGCCACGACATTGTCCTCGATGGACATGGTCGGGAACGGGTTCGGACGCTGGAACACCATACCGATGGTGTTACGAACGGAGACCGGGTCGATCTTCGGGCCATAGATGTTTTCGCCGTCGAGAAGCACCTCGCCAGTGACGTAGGCACCCGGGATGACCTCGTGCATACGGTTCAGCGAACGGAGCACGGTGGACTTACCACAGCCGGACGGGCCAATGAATGCGGTAACGGAACGCGGCGGGACGTGCAGGTCGACGTTCTGCACAGCGTGGAAATCGCCGTAGTAGATGTTGACATCGTTAAGGTCTAGGCGCTTAGCCATGGTCTTTCGAAAACCTTCCTTGAAATAGCGGACGTTAGGCGCCCAGCATTAACTGCTCTTGACGGAGAACTTGGCGGATACGACGCGCGCCAGGATATTGATGAGGGCAATGATGAGAACCAGCGTGAGCGCTGCGCCCCACATCTTGTCGAATGCCGCACCGGTATTACCGGCCTTGTACATGTCCAGCATGAACAGTGGCAGCGAGGACTGCGACTGGCCGAACGGGTTGTAGGTAATGATTCGCGAGGTTGCAACCAGAATCAGCATCGGTGCGGACTCACCCATAACGCGGGCGACGGCCAGCATGATGCCGGTGACGATGCCCGACAGTGCGGTCGGGAGCACAATCTTCAAAATGGTCTTCCACTTCGGAACACCCAGAGCGTAAGAGGCTTCACGCAACTCGTGCGGAACGATGCGCAACATTTCCTCGGTGTTGCGGACCACGATCGGCAGCATCAGCAGAACCAGTGCCAGCGACACGGCGAAGCCGGAGCGGCTCATGCCGAACATGACCACCCACATCGAGTAGATGAACAGCGACGCAACGATCGACGGCACACCGGAGAGGATGTCGACCATGAAGGTGGTGACCTTGCCCAAGCGGGAGTTACCTGCGTACTCGACCAAGTAGATGGCGACGAAGATACCGAACGGCACGGTCATGAGAGTTGTGACCAGAGCCTGAACCAAGGTACCGACGATTGCGTGAGCAACACCGCCGGCAGACGCACCAACGGTGACACCGCGCTGGGAAGCAGTCCACCACTCACCACTCAGCAGTGACGGGGTACCTCGGACGACAAGCTCAAAGAGAACCCACACCAGCGGGATTAGGGCAAGAGCCATGCAGCAGTAAATGAGGACCGTGGAGACGTTGTCCGCTACCTTGCGGGAACCCTTAATCTGGGTGAATGCCGACTCCGTGGTGGGGACCATGTCTGCGGGGCCGTGAGGCGAAGAATCAGTAGTTGAACTAGTCATTGTTACTTCTCGTTTCTTTTCCTACGACCTTGCTACTTCTTCGCAATGATTCGGGCTGCGGAGTTGACCACGAAGGTCAGCAAGAACAGCACCAAACCTGCGGACATGTATGCGCCGGCCTTGAGGTTGTCATTGAACTCCGGTGCCGCATTGGCAATCGCGGTTGCGAAGGTGGTACCGCCGTCGAAAAGCGAACCACGGAATGCCGAAGACGGGGAGATCACGAGGTACAGAGCCATCGTCTCACCGAGGGCACGTCCCAGACCCAGCATCGAGCCAGAGATAAAGCCAGAACGACCGAATGGCAGAATAGCCAGCTTGACCATCTCCCAACGGGTCGCACCGAGAGCCAGCGATGCCTCAATGTGACCACGCGGGGTCTGAACAAAGACCTCACGGGTGGTAGCCGCGATAACCGGCAGAATCATAATTGCTAGCACAATGCCACCGGTGAAGAGGTTTCGACCGGTCTCGAAGGCCGGTGAGTTTGGGTACAGGGCAAACATCGGGATAAAGCCCAGTGTCTTAGCCAACCACCCGTACAGACCGGCCAATGCCGGACCGAGAGCCATAAAGCCCCACAGACCGTAAACAATCGACGGCACTGCGGCCAGCAAATCCACGAGGTATCCCAGCGGCTTGACCATCTTCTTTGGAGCATAGGCAGTCAGGAAGATGGCAATACCCAGCGCAACCGGCATCGCCAGAATCAGCGCCAGGATGGAAACCGCGACGGTCACCAGAAACATGTTCGGAATACCGAAGTACATGGCGGAGGTATCCGCCAGGTTCCATCGTTCGGTGTAGGTGAAGAAGTTCGCTTCGTTACGGGACATTGCCGGAACTGCGCGCAGGAGCAGGAACACTGCAATTGCGATGATGGCAGCAGTCACCAATGCGGAAGATCCTACCGCCAGAATCTTGAAGATTCGGTCACCAGGACGAACAACGCCGGACTGAATGGCTTGCTCTTCCGAGCTCTCGTCGCCGGAGGAATCCACCTGCGGTGCTGAGGACTGCAACAGACTGCTGTCTACAGCCTCCTGCTTCCCTTCAATGGGAGTCGAGGAACTCATGATCTCATTTCCTAAGTAGAAGTGATTTGTGCTTCAACGCACATGAAGACCGATTGGCCTCAGTACCCCTCTACGAGCGGTACCCAATCAACTGAGGTGTCGATATATAAAGCCAACCGGTCTACGTCAGGTTTTCGGCCTACAGCTCAAATCTGCGTGGCCGGCTGAAGTAATCCTCGCGCCAACCGGGTAACAACAGAACCAACTCTGCTTTCACCCGCGTTGCACGCAAAGAATTACTTGATAGCGTCAACCGCTGCGGACAACTTGTCCTTGAACTCACCCTGAACCGGGATGTAACCCAGCTCTTCGAGCTCTGGGCCCTGGCCCTCTTCCAGAACAACCTTCAGGAAGCTCTTAACCAGATCACGAGTCTCCTCGTCGTAACCAGCGGAGCAGACGATTTCGTAGGTGGTCAGAATCAGCGGGTAAGCGCCATTCTCATCCATTGCGAACAGAGCGTCGGTGTCAACAACCATGTCGTGACCCTCAGTCTTGAACGTGACGGAATCCAGAGCCTTACCGACGGTGTCGTTGTTCAGCTCAACCGGGCCATGACCAAAGTCCATCTTGGCGATGCCCAGGTCCTTGTCCTTAGCGAAACCAGCCTCAACGTAGGTGATAGCACCGTCGATGTTGGAAACCTCGTCGACAACACCAGCCGAGCCGTTAGCGCCCTGTCCAGTAGCAGTCGGGAAGGACTTGGAAGCCTCGTGCTTCCACTGCTCCGGAGCAGCTGCGCTCAGGAACTTCATGAAGTTATCAGTAGTACCGGACTCCTCAGAGCGGTAGACAACCTTGATGTCCTTCTCCGGCAGCTTCGCGTCCTTGTTGACCTCAGCAATCTTCGGGTCGTTCCACTTGGTGATCTTGCCGTCGAAGATTTCAGCAACCAGTGCCGGGGTCAGAGTGACATCAACGCCCTCGAGGTTGTAGGCAACGGCAACCGGACCGATAACCATCGGCAGGTGCCATGCGTCGTTACCATCGCAGCGCTTCTTAGCCTCTGCAACCTGGTCCTTGCCGTCCTTCTCCTTCAGCGGAGAGTCGGAGCCAGCGAAAGCAACGGTACCGGCAATGAACTGAGTTTGACCGGAACCAGAGCCAGATGCGTTGTACGACAGGGTCGAACCGGCCTCTTCAAACTTGGTGGCGAACAGGTCCATCGCACGCTGCTGCGAGGTAGCGCCCTCGCCCTGCAGCGTTCCCCCTTCAGCACAAGCGGCCAGGGTGAGACTTGCAACAGCGACCAGGCCAATGACGGATGCCGCACGGTTCTTCTTCAGCACAGTAAATCCTCCGGGTTTACACAATGAGTGAAACAGTTCTCGTGGAACCGCCACACTCCGGTCCACTGCGCTGAACCTATCTACCGATAGTAACCGGAACCTGTTCAAAACATTAACAATCGGTGAACGGCGCAAGTAATTCTTTATTTATCCTCATTTCCCCTGTAAGAGGCCCTAAAATGCGCCCCTGAAACACTGAGGATTGGACAACATCTCCCCAAAATCACAAGTATCATTGCCCCCGCGACAGAGGAAAACCACCTAAAACTGAGACAAACCTAAGCTCGCCCTCTCCAATAACCTCTCCAATAACTCAGCCCTTCCCCAACAACTCGCCTCCAATAAACCGAACCGTCACATTTACGCGCCGTACATCACATCACGGCGAGCCACTTCAAAGCCAACCGCACGGTAAGTGCGCACTGCCGGAGCATTGTCGCCTTCGACATAGAGAATTACCTTTTCCGCTCCCCGGCTCCGGAGATGGGAAAGCCCAACATTGGTCAACCATCGCCCCAGACCGCGTCCGCGCGCCTTCGAGCTCAGTCCAATCACATAGACCTCACCAGTTGGCACAGACTCCTCAGCGTGCCACTTCGTCCAGTGGAAACCACAAATCTCCTCCGCACTGTCGCGCGCCCCGGCCACATCCGCAGCAAAGAACACGCCCTCCGGGTCGAACCACTGCACATCCCGAGCGCGATCGAGTTGTGGCTGTGACCAACCCCCCTGCTCCGGATGCCAATCAAACGCCTCGTTATTCACTGCCAACCACGCTCGATCTACCGCTGCCGCGCCCCACTTCGCACGTGCCGCAGTCAGGGTCAAGGCTTCAACATCATCACGCTTATCGACGTCCCCCGCCGCCTTCTCCAACGCTGAGCCCGAAACGGACATCTGCAACAGCTCGCGGACAACCTTGCGTCCCGTCAACTCTGCCAAGCGGCTGGCACCGGCGACATCACCGTGAGCCCAGATAGGCAGACGCTCACCGACTTCAGCATCGATGTGCGCAAGCAGCTTCGCTCCCACGCCTTGCCTGCGAAACTCCGGATCAACAACCATCTCCATAGCATCTGGCGCAACGGCTGCCAGGCCCAAATAACGGTCGTTCTCGATAATCGCAAAGTGTCGATGCCCGAAAGAGTCGTCGTCAAGCCCTCGGACGAAAGCCTCGCCGAACGCCTCCACGCCGTCGGTGGAGTGGGCGCGCTGCAGTAGCGTACTGGCGGCGGTGGTGTCTACGTCAAGCAGTTCGGTTACGTTCATACGCCCCACCCTATACACAGCCGCGGATTCAACACTTCCCCGATGTCCGCTGGGCCAAAAGCGATGGGGTACTAATAGAGTGTGTCCATTTCCCGACGACAGAAGAAAATCGGTGGCTCCATCCTCGCCGTTGCCGCGCTGGTGATCGCCACCGACATGGGCTTCGCCAGCCATGCGGAGTACAAGCTCTCCGAGCATATTCAAGAGACTGCACAACTGGAGATGACCCCATACGTCGCCATCGGTGGCAAGGCCTACTTGTCCTCTTTTGTTACGGGTAAGTGGAGCTCCGTAACTTCGCGCATCCGCGATGTGGAGGTACCCGACTTCGGCTTGGTATCTCTGGAGTACGGAGCGTCCAACGTTAAGGTCCCAGCATCGGCAGTGCTCAGCGGAGATTTCCCAGAGTCGCCGACGAAGCAGTACTTCACCAAGCTCTCGCTCGACGGCGTCTCTCTGGGCAACAAGCTGGGGCTGACGGACTTGAGCATCCAGAGTCTGAAGGACTCCTCCCCCACCGGCGGCTGGGAGACCGAGGCAATTTTCGAGGCCACACCAGCCGGATGGCAGGGAAAAACTCAGGTCACGGCGAAGTTGCGCATTGTCAGCCGCGACGTGGTCATTACGCCGATGGAGATTATTTCTGCGCCCTCGTCCCCAACGGATTCTAAGAGCCACGTCAAACCTGAGCTGTCTGAGGCTGATACGCAGCACATCATGAACACCTTCGCTCTGACACTGCGAGATTCGGATATACCGATGGGCATGCCGGCGACTCGCGTGTACGTGTCGGGCGGTTCTATCACCATCGAAGGCGAACAGATTCTGTGCACCGTGTCGCCAACGAACTTCATGCCGCCGACATCACAACAGGATGCCGAGGCGTCAGCACAATCCACGGAGAAGCTGCCGGAGAAGAACTGTCGGGTGCGTCGCTAAGGCCGTCGTCAAGCATCGCCGTTAAACGTCGTTGCAGCGTTGGCACCATGCGCCAACAGCCCATACATGGCCACAAGAGCTTCAGCGGTAGAGTGTGAAGCATGACCGAGAACAATGGCAGCAACCAGACAGACGCCGCTGCACAGGAGCCTGCAGCTGCGGCAGCCCCTCGCCTCGACGGCAACGAGGCCATTAACCGCGCGGCCGAGCAGGCCAAGAGCACCGCTACGCGCAACATCACTGAGCTTGAGGGGCTCCCGATCCCTGACGAGACCGCTAACCTGCGCTTCGGCCCGAATATTCACGACGGCCTGCTGGCACTACTGCCGCTGGTCGGCGTGTGGCGCGGTGAGGGGCAGGCAAACACCGTCGTCGACGGTGAGTACAACTTCGGCCAGCAGGTTATCTTCAGCCACGATGGCGAGAACTACCTGAAGTATGAGTCGCGCATCTGGAAGCTGGATGAAGAAGGCAAACCAACCGGCCCTGACCAGCGCGAAACGGGATTTTGGCGCATCAACAACGATGACGAGATTGAGTTCATCTGCGTCCACTCCACCGGCGTCACTGAGATTTACTACGGCAAGCCGGTCTCCGAGCGCGCATGGGAGCTGCAGGCAGCCTCCACAATGGTCACTGCTACCGGTCCAGCATCACTTGGCCCGGGCAAGCGCCTCTACGGCCTGATGCCGAACAACGATCTCGGCTGGGTGGACGAACGCCTGCGGGATGAGGAATTCACTCCCCGTATGTCCGCGCAGCTCAAGCGTTACGCAGGCTAGGTTCTCCCCCGCTTTACGACGGGCGCTGTGTGGCCTGGCTGCGGGGCCCTATTACTTTGCGCACTACGGCTTGGCGCCCTACTGCGACAAGCCCTACTGCGTCGCCAGCGCCTCGTCACACAGGTCACGGCATTCCTTTTCCGCAGCTACATCCGGCTGCGGAATGGGCTCACCATCGATGGACTTAACCACGACCGCGATGCGCACCGAGGACACTAGCCACACCGCATCAGCGGTGAATAGGTCCCTTGGTACCAGAACCGTCGGAGTGACTTTCCAGCCGCAGTTGGCAGCTGTTTCAAACAGCGCTGCCTGAGTCGTGCCCGGCAGCACTCCTTCACCGGGGTTGGGGGTCAGCAGCTCATTGCCGCGCTGAACGATGATGGTCGATGTCGGGCCTTCCAGGAGCTTTCCCTCTGCGGAGGTGAAGATGACATCGTCAAAACCCTTGGACTTGGCATAGCGTAATGCGGCCATATTAGCCGCGTATGACAACGTTTTCGCGCCGATGAGCGCCCACGGTGCACGGGAGCCAAGGTCGAGCGAGAAACCACGCTCTGCAAGCATGACTGATACCGGCTTCAGGCGATTTTCCGCCACCTTTTTCGCGGAGCTTGCCAAAACGTAGCCAGTCGGCCTTCCAGTGGACTCGCGACCACGCGAGTAAACCCACCGCAACGTCGCATCCCCCTCAATTGACCTATCGCGCAACTCCCGTAGTGCAACCTCGGTAGCCGCCCGCCATTGCTCCAGGTCCGGGGTTGGCAAATCCAGCATTAGCGCTGACGATGCGAACCGCTTCTCGTGCCGGTCAGTATTGCAGGTATGACCACCCCTGACCAGTAGTGTTTCAAAAACTCCGTCGCCGCGAATAGCTCCGAGATCGTCCGCGTAGAGGAACGGCTGTCCTGCCTCGACAGCAATCGGGCCACCGTCTGCGAAGACGTCGATAAGCACTAGAGAAGAAAGCGAATCCGTCATACACACAAGCTTAATCCATGCTTAATTTGGGGATTTCTGGTTAACATGAGGGAGTGAGTGTTGAGTATGTAAGTCCTTTGATGTCTCACGTGGCTGGTGCCGCTGCCCTCGAATTGGGCGGACAGACGGTAGGTTTAGAGAAGGCCTCAGAGAACGCCCCAGACGGAACCTCAGCGAAAAACGTCGAGCAAACCACAGGGCAAGCTAGCGTGGCATGGCACTACGGCCGTCCACTGGTAGAGCAACGTCATCTACAAGAGGACTGCGGAGTAGTAGATCGCTCGTACTACCGCGTTATTGAGGTTACTGGCGAGGATCGCCTGACCTACCTCAACACACTTTTTTCACAGAAGGTCGACGATGCCACCCCCGGCACTGTCACTGAAGCCCTGAACCTGGATGCCAACGGTCACGTTCTCCACCACATGACGCTGACTGTTTGGACGATTCTGTGCTTATCGACGTGCCCCCTGTTGGCTTCGACTCCCTGCTGAAGTACCTGAACATGATGGTGTTCTGGTCCAAGGTGGAAATTGCTGAGATAGAACGGGCGGTTATTTCCGTCATGGGGCCGGATGCCCCTGAGGTACTGGTGTCCGCCGGCCTCGCATTCCCGCAGGTGGGCAAGGCTACGACGGTGGGGCATTCCTATGTCCGACACCTGCCTTGGCCACGCGGCGGACGTGTGGATGTGCTCGTGCGCCGACAGGATTTAGTCGGTGCTTGGGAAGCGCTGATGGCCGCTGGCGCCTCCCCAGTTGGACTGATGGGATGGGAGGCCGAACGCGTAGTCTCCTTGCGGCCGGAGCTGGGAATCGATGTAGATGAGAAGATGATTCCGCATGAGGCTCCGCGCTGGATTGCCTCTGAATTCGACACGGCTGCCGTGCACTTGGACAAGGGCTGCTATCGCGGCCAAGAGACTGTGTCTCGAGTCCACAATGTTGGTCGCTCCCCCCGAGTTTTGGTGATGCTGCAGCTCGACGGCTCAGCTACTCTGCCGGAAACCGGCGATCCAGTGATGATGGGCAAGCGCGCCGTGGGCCGCGTAGGCACCGTCGTGCAACATGCCGATTACGGCCCGATTGCATTGGCTCTGCTTAAGCGCTCGGCGCAGGAACGCGAGGGCCTTGTGGTGGGTGACTGCGCCGTGGCCGTCGACCCTTCCTCCATCGACCGCGTCGAGCAGCTGCCACCGGGTCGTGTGGCCATCAACCGCCTGCGTGGGAAATAAGTAACGGGAAATAGGTAAAGCCACCAGACAGAGTGGTGAAAAAATAACTTTTCCCATTCTTTTTCAGAAAGGTTATTCCCCCAGTTCACAGTACATATTGAGTTGCCTGAGCGCGAGGACACAACCCACTATGGGCCTCCCCGCGTAACCCCTTCGTCTAAAAATCAGCTATGGTGTCTTACAGGAATTAACGCAATAAGACATAAGTGGGTCGGCCGTATCCCCGTGCCGTCCCACGGATTACACAAGGGGGTCAGGCCATGGGTCGCGGCCGTGCGAAAGCAAAGCAGGCGAAGGTTGCCCGTCAGCTCAAGTACGATTCACCAGAAATGGACTTGGAGCGTCTGCAGCGGGAACTCGTCGGCAAGTCGAACGAGTCCGATCGAGACGACTATTACTCTGACTGGGAGGAATGGGCCTCAGGCGCTGGTCGCGACAGCTAGCGTAAGCTAACCGCTGTCGTATTTTCCGCAAAGCGTTTCTATTTCAATAAAACAAGCACCCGCCAACGATTCCGTTGGTGGGTGCTTGTTTTTGCTTAGTGACCGCGTTTATGCTCGGCCGATTATGCTCGGCCGTGGCGGATCGATCCGAGTTACTGACTGCGTTTATGACAAAAATAGCCCGAAAAACGGCTCGGAAGTGCCATAAACTCGCACAGTTTCACATTTGCAGCCCGTGGTTTTGGGGATCTCAGCTGCTCAACCCGGATGTAGGCGGCTCAGCAGTCGGCCACCCTCCACAGTAGACCAGCCGCCCCAGTCCCGACCAGCCGAAGGCCAAAGCTTAGAAGCGCGGGTGGCTGCCGCGTAAAACAGCCCTATCCTCGCCGGCCTCGCTCTTGCGGACAGTACCCAGCTCCCAAGCGTTGATGTGGCGGGCAGTCAGCAGAGCCAGTGCACGATCGCGATCCTCTGCAGAAACAATCGCAACCATACCAACACCCATGTTGAAGGTCTTCTCCATCTCCTCGCGGGAGACGTTGCCGAGCTCAGCAATGGTCTTGAAGATCGGGCCCGGGGTCCATGTTGCGCGGCTCATGTCAGCGGTCAGGCCTTCCGGCATGATGCGAACCATGTTGCCAGCCAATCCGCCACCGGTGACGTGGCAGAAAGTGCGGACCTCTGCCTCGTTCATGAGAGCCAGGCAGTCCTTCGCATAGATCTTGGTTGGCTCCAGCAGCTCCTCACCGAGGGTACGTCCGAAGTCTTCGACGTAACCGTCGAGCTCCAGACCGGCCTTCTCCAGGAGAACGTAGCGAGCCAGCGAGTAGCCATTGGAGTGAAGTCCAGAGGACTCCATGGCGATAATGACATCGCCCTCACGCACGCGGTCCGGGCCGAGAAGCTTGTCCTCTTCCACGACACCGACGCCGGTAGCGGAGACATCGTACTCGCCTGGTTCCATCACACCCGGGTGCTCTGCAGTCTCGCCGCCCAGGAGGGCGCAACCCGCCTGGACGCATCCCTCGGCGATGCCGGAAACGATCTCGGCGACGTGCTCCGGCACGACCTTGCCAATTGCGATGTAGTCCTGCAGGAACAGAGGCTCGGCGCCGCACACGACCAGGTCATCGACGACCATGGCGACCAGGTCCAGGCCGATGGTGTCGTGCTTGCCGACGGCCTGCGCCACGGCCAACTTGGTCCCCACACCATCGGAGGATGCGGCCAGCAGCGGCTTTTCGTAGTTGCCCAGTGCAAACAGGCCGGCAAAACCGCCGAGCCCGCCACGGACCTCTGGGCGAGTGGCCTTCTTGGCAATCGGGGCGAATAGTTCAACGGCGCGGTCGCCGGCTTCGATGTCGACGCCGGCTGCAGCGTAGGAAGCACCAGAAACGTTCTCGGTCATTAGAGGCTCTCGCTTTAAACTTTCTCCCCCGGGCGGCGTTACTGCCGTATCCGGGAGTATTGGCGGACCGGGAACAAAGCAACGGCTGCAATCCACAGCACCGCTTACGCCTTGTTCTCGGTTCAGTTCTCGTAGTTCATTCTAAGGAGGTTTCGAAGCTAATTGCTCGTTGCGGCTTTGGCAGCCTGGGCTGCCTGCATCCTCTCCACAGCTGCCGCATTCGGATTGCCCTCCGGCAGACCCAGCGGGTACTTGCCATCGAAGCAGGCACAACAGACTTCGGTCTTTGCCTGCTCGGAAGCGGCGACCATGCCATCGATGGAGACAAATCCCAGGCTGTCGGCACCAATCGCGGTTGCGATACCGGCGACGATGTCATTTTCATCCACGCCGTTGGCCAACAGCTCGCCCGGAGAGGCGAAGTCAATGCCGTAGAAGCACGGCCATTTCACCGGCGGCGCGGCGATGCGCACGTGCACTTCCTTCGCACCGGCCTCACGCAGCATGCGAATCAGGGCACGCTGAGTGTTGCCGCGGACGATGGAGTCATCAACCACGACCAAGCGCTTACCGGCGATAACTTCCTTCAGCGGGTTCAGCTTCAGTCGGATGCCCAGCTGACGAATCGTCTGCGAAGGCTGAATGAAGGTACGGCCCACGTAACCGTTTTTGGTCAGCCCCTGACCAAACGGAATGCCCGATTCCTGGGCATAGCCAACCGCCGCCGGGGTTCCGGATTCCGGCACCGGCATTACTAGGTCACCGTCAGCCGGGAACTCACGCGCCAACTGGCGACCTAGCTCAAGGCGCACGGCATTGACAGAGCGACCACGGATGTTGGAGTCCGGGCGCGCCAGGTAGACGTACTCGAAAATGCATCCTGCGTGGGTAGTTTCGGCGAAACGCTGCGAACGGACACCGGAGGCATCAATGGCCACCATCTCGCCCGGCTCAATCTCGCGGACGAATGATGCACCGACGATATCCAGCGCACAGGTCTCAGACGCAACTACCCAGCCACCGGACAGGCGGCCCAAGCACAACGGACGCACACCGTGTGGGTCACGCGCAGCGTACAGCGTTTCGCCATCGGTGAAAGTAAGGCAGAAGGCCCCCTTCAGGCGCGGCAGAAGCGTCAGCGCAGCCGCTTCCACGTTGGTGCTGCAGCCGTGGTCTTCTGGGTGATCAACCTTGCCGGTTTCGTCGGCAAGCAGTGCGGTCATAATTGCGGAGTCGCTAGGCAACTCTCCCTGATCGCGCATCAGCCCCTTATCCACTGCCTCACGGAACAGCGTGAGGTGGTTGGTCAGGTTGCCGTTGTGCCCCAGCGCGATGTCCGTGCCGTCGGAAGCCATCTGGAACATCGGCTGTGCATTCTCCCACGCAGGAGCTCCAGCGGTGGTGTAGCGCGTGTGCCCGACGGCTACGTGCCCCTTCAGAGCGTCGAGCGTCTGCTCATCAAAAACCTGGGAAACAAGCCCGAGATCCTTGAATACGAGAATTTGGTCGCCG
>NZ_KV836264.1:213330-240127 GCF_001838295.1 Corynebacterium sp. HMSC074C04 | reverse complement strand
CCTTGAATACGAGAATTTGGTCGCCGTCGCCGACTGCGATACCGGCGGCTTCCTGGCCGCGATGTTGCAGGGCAAACAAGCCATAGTAGGTGAGTTTGGACACGTCTTCGCCAGGTGCCCAAACGCCAAAGACGCCACATTCTTCACGCGGGGATGTCTCCCCCAGATCGTCGTAAGGCGAAATTGGCAACAGTTTGGTCTTTGGTGCACCTGAAATGTTGGTATCGGCCACGACATTCACACTAATAGCCCCACCCGCCCGGGCACCAATTCAGCATCCCCCCAACGGGTTTTAAGAAATGCGCGCCACCGGCAGATGATTCCCGATTTCCGCCGCACGCGTGCCCGACATATCGATGTGCGCCTGCACCTGCTCTAACGTGATCATTCCGCACGCGAGTCCCAGCCAAATCTCCGGCGACATCTCCACGACATTGGGCGGCGTACCGCGTGTGTGCCTGGGCCCCTCAATGCACTGGACCGCGACGAAGGGCGGCACGCGCACCTCGACGCTATGCCCCGGCGCCTCTTGGGCGAGCATCCGCACGGACAGACGCACCGCTTTGGCGAGGCTCGCACGGCTTAACGACGGCCCCTGCGCCCCATCTGCCCCGGCGAAGGAGGCAGCCTTTTGGTCAGATAGCAATTCGCGGCCGAGAAGACGTTGCGCCGCCCAGGGTGCGGCGGTGGAAAGAGCGCTGCGAACGTCGAAAGGCGAGATTTTGGATACCATAACCTCATCCTAGAGTTATGCTTTCATATATGGATACGCAGTCAACTGAAAAAGCTGAACAGGTGCACGCTCCAGCGTCACCATCTCTTGTACTCCGTTTTATGGCGTCGCCGACCGATGTCATTATGGCCGGAACCAATTCCGTCCACGGCGGCCGTGTGTTGCAGTGGATTGACAAGGCCGCTTACGCCTGTGCGACCGGCTGGTCGGGACGCTACTGCGTGACTGCGTACTTCGGTCACATTCACTTCACTCGCCCGATTCCCAGCGGCCACATTGTTGAGGTGCGCTCCAAGATTGCGCATACCGGTCGCAGTTCTATGCACATCGTCAACGAGGTGCTCTCAGCTGATCCGCGCGAGGGCAAGTTCACCCGCGCAGCTGACTGCCTAGTGATCTTCGTGGCCATGGATGAAAATGGTAAGTCGACACCGGTTCCGAAGTGGGTGCCGCAAACGGAGGAAGAAGAGCGTGTTGAAAAGGCCGCTCTTTCCCGTTTTGAGCTCCGCCGCGACATCGAAGCCAGCATGCGCGCGCAAACGTACTCCGCGGATTCCTCTGCACCCGAGCTGACCACACGTTTCCTGGCAAAGCCGACCGATGTTAACTGGGGCGGAAACGTCCACGGCGGTACCGCCATGGAGTGGATTGATGAGGCTGCGACGGCAGTTACCACCAACTGGGCGGGACGCCAGACTATTTCCGTGTACGCAGGTGGTATTCGCTTCTACAACCCAATCCACATTGGCGACCTAGTTGAGGTGCGCGCACGCATCCTGCGCACCGGCACGACCTCGATGCACCTGTCGGTGCAGGTCTACTGCTGTGAGCCCCGCAAGGGTGTCGGCGGACTGCGCAAGGCTCTGCACTCGACCATGACTTATGTCGCAATTGACGACGATTTCAACCCACAGCCGGTACCGCACTTCCAGCCGACGACGGATGAGGACAAGCGCCTGCACGCTCACGATCTGTCGCTGAAGGCGCTGCGTGACAAGTACAGCCCGCTACCGCTGATTGAGCGCGAACAGGATTAAGCCGCCTGGCCGCCCGGCTTCCTGTTTTTCCACCAGATGGATAGGAACATCCAGCCAATCAGCGCGAAGGTGATGTAGGTGACGTACCGGTCAATCGTCTGCAGGGAGCCCTGGATACTTGGGCCAAACTTCAGGCCCAAGTACAGGTAGAAGCACTTGAGCATTGCGGCACAGAGGAAGAGGTACACACCTACTACCCAGCCGCGCACCTTCGCAATACCACCGATGGCCACGACGATCGTGGCCGGAATCGGCGAGAATGGCACAAACGATGCCAGCACACTCAGCCCGATGCGTTCATAGATGAAGTTCTCCATCTTCTTAAACCATCGCGGTGGATGGCCGCCGAAACTCATCGTGATGAATTCCGTGCCCCACTTCTTGCCCATCCAGTAGAAGAACGGCATGAACTTAATTGTCGACAGCGCCGCAATCACCACAACAGCGAAGAGGAAGAGCGGCCTATCCTCGTTTTCCGACGCGAGAATCAGCACCGAGAGATTCGAGCCCGTCAGCCACGTATGCAAAAACGTGTACTTGAGCAGCAAAACCGCGCGGAACGGGATAATTGCAAAGCCGTACACGGCAACCAGCATCAGCGATGCATAGAGAAGCTTGTCTATTTTGTCCGGCTCACGCAGGAAGCTCGGCAGATCCTCACGAGGGTCGTGCTCGGCCTCGTTACGCATGTCGGATGAAGTCATGAACCACAGTTTAACTGCACGCCCCCTTCCGCAGCAGGAGCCGCAGACTATGCCATTACGTACGGCTCAGACGCACTCGCCAAGGACGACCGCAGCTCCGCCTACTATCCTGGGAAGATATGACCACCGATTCACCCGCGCCTGTGCCCGCACAGCAGCCTCACGCACCACGGTCTGAGTCTTCCTCACCATCGCTTGACGACGGCCAGGAGAACGCATCCTCACCGAGCATGCTGCAACGTGTTCGCGCCGCTATCCCGCCTGTGTCCATCCTGGTACTGACGGCGGTATTCCTCTTCGCCGGGTGGTTCACGCTCTTCGGTCCTATCAATGTTCTGGCTTGGCGTGGTGGCACGTTCCCCCGCACCGAGGCAGACCGCCCCTACTATCAGCAGGCTCTGAAGGATGTTGCGCGCTATCAGTACGAGGAGCAGCCCTCCCCTGAGGTTTACTTCGGCCTGGCGTGTGGCGCTACTGATGCCGACATCCGCAGCGTTATCCCCAAGGTCGGCGAGCACCCGAATTCAGACGCAGACCCAACCGCTGATGAAGATGCCGTCGCCGCCGCTGCTGCCACCAGGCCGGGTTCTGCACCTGCGGCTACGAACCAGACATCGAAGCTGAATCCAAACCTTGACGCATTCGGAGACACGGTCGACTGCTCCGGTTCCTGGACTGCGCCATTCTTGTCATTCCTGCTCGCATCCGCGGGTGTTCCGGTCTTTGATACGCCCGAGAATTCGGCTGCCAATAGTGCCACCGACAACAACAGCACACAGCAGTACAACACTGCGCAGAACAGCACTGCCACAACCGAGAACCCATGGCTGGTTACGGATGTCGAACAGCTCATGGATGCCTACAAGGCACATGATGCTTTCGTCACCGACAAGGACTTCTCTCCTCAGGTGGGTGACATCATTTTCTACCGCTACCCCGCAGGCCTTGGGGTACACGCCAACATGGTTGTCGCGGTTCAGGGTGACTGGGTCACCATCGGTGGCGATGAGCTTGGCAAGGTCGGTCTAGCTAGCATGACCCTGCGCAACCGAGGTGGCATCGTGGGCTACGGCGCCACGGGCTACTTCGAGCAAGCACCGCTGGACGCCAGCAAATAGCCAAGTTTAAATAGGCAGATTTTCCTCAATGAGGTCGCGCAGAGCGTCGTCGTCAGGCGAAACCTTGGACCGGAAACGGCCGATGACCTCCCCCTCGGGCGAGATAACAAACTTTTCGAAGTTCCACTTCACGTCCCCAGCCTCGCCGTCGGCGTCCGGGGTTTCCTTCAGCAGCTTGTAGAGTGGGTGAGCGCTGTCGCCGTTGACCTCCGTCTTTTGGAAGAGCGGGAAGGTAACGCCGAATTCGCGCTGGCAGAACTGCTTGATTTCCTCGGCACTGCCGGGCTCTTGCCCGCCGAACTGGTTGCAGGGGAAGCCGAGGACGAAGAAGCCTCGGGGTGCGAGTTCGTCGAAAAGTCCTTGCAGATCGTCGTACTGATCCGTGAAACCGCACTCCGAGGCGGTGTTGACGATAAGCAGAACGTGGCCTGCCCAGTCGTTCATCGCTGCTTCGTTACCGTCGATAGTGGTCACTGGGATGTCGAAGAGATTGCTCATAAACCCCACACTAGGGCAGTCCCACGATAGCCGTCAGAGGTGACGACTAGCCGACCTGCTCCATGCCTTCAAAGAACTCGCGGCCCAGCGGCACCGAAGAGTGGTTGACCGGCTGCGCACCCCCATCGACCGCCTGGTCAATGATGCCGACAACATCCTGGCGCAGCTTGTGCTCCCGCAGTTTCGAAGCGTTAACGGAGATACGCACCGCGCGGCCCTTCTCCAGCGAGCGCTGCACTGAGGAGCGCACCGCGCGGCGCCACCAACCGGCGCCGCCGAAGCCCTCGCCGATAGCCAGCACGCGAGTTGGATCAACAGCACCAGTGATCAGGTCGCGGACCCCATTTCGGTCCGCTGCAACACGGAAGCCCAGCTCCGGCAACACGTTCATGGTCTCTGGCGACATGGTCCACTTCGGCGGTGCAAAGACATCCGTCTCAAAACCCATCGCACGCATCTGGCGCGTTGCGGCAATCAGGCGCAAGCGCGCTTCATGTTCGCTCAACGACGCAAATTCCGCGCCTCGGCCTCGAACCGACTGATCGAACCCCGCGAGAACAATCTCGATGCCGTCATCGCTACGACGGCGGAGCCAATCCAGCACCGCCGGAGCTTCCCGCAACGACCAGTTCTTACCCGCATGCGGCGCTACCAGCAGAGACGGCGTAATACCGCGCTGTTCCATCGCTGCCACGAAACGAGCGACATCGAGCAATGTGCCATCGCGCAAACCCGACACCGACACCAAAAGCGGCGAACCGACCACACCACCGTCAACAGTTACGAGCTCTTTGCCCGCTGGACGAACGACCTGGTCTGTCGTCCGAATCTGTTCTTGCACCCCACTGCCTGCCATGGATTCAACAAAAACAGGCGTATGTAAATTTTTGGTAACGGAGAGGACAAAGCTTGGAGAATACTCAGAGGCCTTTCAAGTAAGAGTTCAGATTATCCCCAGTGCACAACCTCATCGAGCGCCAAACCCTTGCGCCAACCAAACTTCTCCAAGTCACGCTCCGCGGCCAGGTGCGTTACCGGACCAATGCACAGCCAGGCCACCGGCCGCACGGGCGCCTCGACACCGACAAAGTTGGCCAGGAAATCCTCATGGTAGAAACTGACCCAACCGACGCCGAGCCCCTCTGCCGTAGCAGCCAGCCACAGATTCTGAATAGCCAGCGCGACTGACATTAACCCGGTGTCATCGACGGTGTCGCGGCCGAGAATGTTCTTGCCGCCACGGGTCGGGTCATAAGTGACGACGATGCCCGTTCCCGAGTCCACAATTCCTTCAATCTGAATCGGATTGAAAGTCTCGCGCCGCTCGCCTTCGAGTTTGGCTGCGAATTCAGCGCGGCGTCCGGCTACATGGTCGGCAAACTGCTGCAGGCGAGCCGAATCCTGAATGATGTGAAAGTCCCATGGTTGGGACAGCCCCACCGAAGGAGCGGCGTGAGCGGCCGCCAACACGCGCATCAATCGCTCCCTGTCCAACTTTTCTCCGGCGAATTCGCGGCGGACATCCCGCCGCCGAAAAAGCGTGTGGTAGACGGCCAACTGATCGTCGGAAAGCGAATCGGTGTCAAAACCCTGCGCGGACAGCAGCGTGCGCATATCCATGCCGTTACTCCACCGCACCAGCAGTGTGGACAATCCAGGCATACTCGAAGGCAGTCTGACGCCAGCGTTCGTAACGGCCGGAAACACCACCGTGACCAGCGGACATCTCGGTCTTGAGCAGGAACTGGCCCGGCTCGCCGCCGACAACTTCGCGCAGCTTGGCGATCCACTTTGCCGGCTCCACGTAGAGCACGCGAGTGTCGTTCAAACTAGTAGTCGCGAGAATCTTCGGGTACTTCACATCGGCCGAGATGTTCTCGTACGGCGCGTAGGAGGCCATGTAGTCGTAGACCTCCGGGTCGTGGTACGGATCGCCCCACTCATCCCACTCCACCACGGTCAGCGGCAGCTCTGGCATCAGCATGGACGTCAGGCAGTCGACAAACGGGACCACGGCCTGAATGCCCGCGAACCTATCGCCAGCAATGTTTGCGACCACACCCATCAGCATGCCGCCCGCTGAACCGCCGAGCGCTACCAACTGCTGGCGCGTGGTCCAACCAGAATCCAGCAGGTAGTCAGCGACGGCGACGAAGTCAGTGAATGTGTTCTTCTTCGTGGTTGCGCGACCGTTCTCCCACCAGCCACGACCCATCTCGCCGCCACCGCGGACGTGTGCAATGACAAAGATCATCCCACGATCCAGCAGCGACAGCCGGGCGATGGAAAAGCCCGGATCCATCGAGGATTCGTAGGAACCGTAGCCGTAGAGCAGCGTCGGATTCGGCGCATCCAAATCCAAATCCGCGCGGTGAATAATCGACACCGGAATCTGGGCACCATCGCTTGCACTCACCCATTCACGCTTGGCGACGTAATCACCGCGATTAAACTCCCCGCGAATCTTCTGCTCCTTGAGCAGCACCCGCTTGCCCGAGGCAATATCAATCTGCCAGAGCTGCGACGGCGTGGTGAAGGAGCCGTAGGCGTAGCGCAACACCGGGGTGTCCCATTCAGCGTTGCCGGTAGTGCCTGCGGAGTAGAGCTCTTCGTCGAATTCGAGCTCGACGAAGTTCACAGCGGACGCTGGCACTGGGTCGGCAGCATCGCCCGTCTCAGCGGAGCCAGCACCATCCTCGTCCTGCGCCAATACCGCCAGCGCCACACGCCCAATACCGCCGCGACGGTACCCAAACGCGATGTGCCCAGCGAAGCAGTCAACGCCCTCGACACGGACGTCATCGCGGTGCGGGACCAGCTCAGTGAGATCCGAAATACTGTCGAAAGACCCCACCGGCACCATGGCCAGTGCGAAGTTCGAGCCAGTCATATTGTGTGTAATCAGCCACATATCCTGGCCACTAATGACGGCGTGGTCGATGTCGTATTCAACACCGGACTCGCGCGGGCGCACGCAGGCGAACTCACTGGTCGGGTCACTGGCGTCCAGGTACCAAACCTCGGAGGTAATTTTCGAGGAGCTCTCAATAATCAGGTACTTTTCGCTGCGTACCGTACCGACTCCGACCCAGTAGGCCTCATCGGGCTCATGGAAGACACAGACGTCATCCTCGGTAGAGGTGCCCACGCGGTGACGCCACACGGAATCCGGCCGCCAGGCTTCGTCGACCTTCTGATAGAAGATCCATTCCGAGCCAACCCAGGTAGCACCTGCGGCGATGCCCGCAATTTCGTCGTCAAGCAGTTCGCCCGTGCGCAAATCCTTTACGCGCAGCGTGTAGCGCTCGCCGCCTGTGACGTCGGTGGAGTAGGCCAGCAGATTGCCGTCCGCGGAGACGCTCGCTGCGCCGAGGGCGAAGAAGTCGTGGCCTTCGGCCAGCTCGTTGGCATCCAGGATGACCTGTTCTCCTGGTGCCGGAGAGTCGTCCGCAATGGTCGGCGGAGTCCACGCGGCAAGACCGTCACCGGCCTCCGCACGCACGCGACAGCTCATCCCGTAGGACTTGCCCTCCTGCGTGCGTGAGTAGTACCACCAGCCATTAAGGCGAGTTGGGACCGACATGTCGGTCTCCTGCACGCGCGACTTGATCTCCTTAAAAATCGCGTCCGCGGTGCCATCAAGATTGGAGGTAAAAGCCTCCGTATAGGCATGTCCAGCCTCTAGGTATTCGATAACCTCGGGGTTTTCCTTATCGCGGAGCCACTCGAAGTTATCGGTGAAGTCCCTTCCGTGGAAGGACCGAGTCACCGGCTTCCGTTGTGCACGGGGTGCGGGCAAATCCTTTTTTGCGGACTTGCCGACGGATGCCGAGTCCAAGGTCACTTCGCTCACGCAGGTTCTCCAATCCAGTCCGAGAAGCGGCGGCCTGACAGTCGTTCGTAGGCCTCGACGTACCGCTCGCGAGTTGCTTCCACAACACTACCCGGCAGCGCCGGCGGCGGAGTGCCCTCGTCCTTCTTCCAGCCGGACTTGGAGCAGGTCAGCCAGTTTCGAACGTACTGCTTGTCGAAGCTCGGGTTAACCGAACCCTCCTGGTAGGAGTCGGCTGGCCAGTAGCGGGAGGAGTCCGGGGTGAGAACCTCGTCGGCCAGCACCAGGTTGCCGTCGGAGTCGAGACCGAACTCGAACTTGGTGTCGGCCAGGATGATGCCGCGCTTAGCAGCCAGTTCAGCAGCCTGGGTGTAGATACGCAGGGTGGCATCGCGCAGTTCTTCGGCACGCTTCTGCCCCAGGGACTCCACAACGGCGTCGAAAGAGACATTCTCGTCGTGCTCGCCCAGTTCGGCCTTGGTGGCCGGGGTGAAAATCGGTTCTGGCAACTTGGAGCCCTCGACGAGGCCCTCTGGCAGCTCAATACCACAGACAGTGCCGTTTTCCTTGTACTCGACGAGACCCGAGCCGGTCAGGTAGCCACGTGCGACACACTCGAATGGCAGCATGTCCAGCTTCTTGCACACCAGCGCACGGCCGAGGCACTCTTCCGGAATGCGCTCATCGTCAGCCGGGCCAGCCATATGGTTCGGAAAGTCGATCTCGTCGAAGAAGAACACGCTCATCGCGGTGAGCACTCGACCCTTGTCAGGAATCGGGGTCTCCAGAATGTGGTCGAAGGCAGAAATACGGTCACTGACCACAAGCAGCAGAGTCTCAGGGTCAATCTCGTAGATTTCCCGGACCTTGCCCGCGGAAAGATGGTTATACGAGGAAAGTTCAGGTCGCATGGCGATAAAGTCTAAACCCCTATACGCCTTTGCACTCTATTGATACCTCCGGCCACCACCCCAACTAGTGGGGATTGACGCAATTACCGTCGTCAAGCGGGAAAAATTTTGAGATTCCGGACTGCTGCCCATCGAATTTTTCACAGGTAAACGACGGTGTTTACCCCTCACCTCCCCCGCACGGTAGATGACTGGGCAAAAATATTTCTAAAAACGTGACAGAAAACACCGATACCAGTATTGTCTAAATTTAGTAATTCACGTCACACTTCAAGAATTTTGAAGGGAACAATCACATGGCAGCTCAGGCCAACAATAACTCTCTGCGCCGCGCAGTCGTCGTCGGCGGTAACCGCATTCCGTTCGCTCGTTCTAATAAGGAATACGCTAACGAGTCGAACCAGGACATGCTGACTGCTGCAATCGACGGTCTCGTCGCCCGCTTCGGTATCGGCGGCGAACGCCTCGGTGCAGTCTCCGCCGGCGCTGTGCTGAAGCACTCCCGTGACTTTAACCTCACCCGTGAGTGTGTCCTCGGCTCCGCACTGGCGCCGGACACCCCGGCTTTCGACATTCAGATGGCATGTGCCACCGGCATGGAGGCCCTCAACTCTGTCTCCAACATGATTAAGCTGGGCCAGATTGACTCCGCTATCGCCGGCGGTGTGGACACCACCTCCGACGCTCCTATTGCTGTCAACGACCGTCTGCGCAAGATCCTGCTGGAGGCCAGCCGCCAGAAGTCCACTCTGGACATGGCAAAGGTCTTCCTGAAGGCTCGTCCGTCCGACCTGGCTCCGGACACTCCGTCGACCGGCGAGCCGCGCACTGGCCTGTCCATGGGTGAGCACCAGGCCATCACCACCGCCAAGTGGGGCGTTACCCGAGCTGAGCAGGATGAGCTCGCCGCCGCTTCCCACCAAAACATGGCAAACGCTTACGACGAGGGCTTCTTCACTGACCTCGTCACCCCGTACAAGGGCGTTTCCCGTGACACCAACATGCGCCCGGACTCCACCCCGGAGAAGCTGGCCAAGCTCAAGCCAGTCTTCGGCCGCGGCCTGGAAGCAGAGCCGACCATGACCGCCGGTAACTCCACTCCGCTTACCGACGGCGCCTCTGCCGTCCTCGTCTCCACCCCGGAGTGGGCCGCTGAGCGCGGTCTGCCCGTGCTTGCCGACGTCGTCGATTCCGAGGCAGCCGCAGTTGACTTTGTCCACGGCGACGAGGGTCTGCTGATGGCTCCGGCTTACGCCACCCCGCGCCTGCTGGCCCGCAACGGCTGGACCTTCGACGACTTCGACTTCTTCGAGATCCACGAGGCTTTCGCCGGCACCGTCCTGTCCACTATGAAGGCATGGGAGGACGAGGAGTTCTGCCGTACCAAGCTCGGACTGGAAGGCCCGCTGGGCTCGATTCCGCGCGAGAAGCTCAACGTCAAGGGCTCTTCCCTGGCAGCCGGCCACCCATTCGCCGCTACCGGCGGCCGCATTGTGGCAGCCCTCGCCAAGATGCTGCGCCAGAAGGCAGACGAGACCGGCAAGACCACTCGCGGCCTGATCTCCGTCTGTGCCGCGGGCGGCCAGGGTGTTGTCGCAGTTCTCGAGGCTCGCGTCTAAAAGCGCACCACCGATAAAGACACTTTTACTTTCAAGGAGAATTTTCCATGACCGATAAGTACCAGGAACTCGTCAACGGTGGTCCGCTCACTGGACTGGCTAAAGCAGCTGGCCTGCCACAGCCACCGTTCCTGCGCCGCCACAAGCCGGGCGGTCCGCTGCTGAACAACGACAAGGTGCTCGTCACCGGCGAGGGTGCAGATGCAGACGCAGTTGCAGCTCAGCTGACAGAGTGGGGCCTGCAAGTTCGTCGTGGCAACGCCGCTGACGACAAGATTGGTGCCATTGTCCTCGTCGCCACCGAGGCTAAGCGCCCGTCAGAGCTGCAGGGCCCAGTGCTCGCTGCTGCAAAGCACATGCGCAAGCTGGACAAGGGTGGCCGCATCGTCACCGTCTCCCGCGCCAAGGATGCTCACCACAACGCAACTCCGGCCGAGATTGCTGAGAACGCTGTCGCCGGTGGTATCGAGGGCCTGATTCGCTCCCTCGGCCACGAGGTTCGTGGCGGCTCCACCGCTAACGGCATCCTCGTTGCTCCGGGTGTCTCGGTCACCGCCCCGTCCGTGATTTCCTCCCTGCACTTCTTCCTCTCCGGCCGCTCGGCCTTCATCGACGGCCAGTTCCTCCGCGTCTCCTCCGACGCTGGTGAGATCCCAGCTGACTGGGATAAGCCGCTGGCTGGCAAGGTTGCCGCTGTCACCGGTTCCGCCCGTGGTATCGGTGCCGCTATCGCTCGTCAGCTCAAGGCTGACGGCGCAGAGGTCATCGTCATCGACGTTCCGCAGGCTGGCGAGGCGCTGTCCAAGGTTGCCAACGAGCTCGGTGGCCTGGCTCTGCAGCAGGACATCACTGCCGACGACGCCGGCAACGCCATTGCCGATGCTGCTGTGGCCCGCTACGGCCGCCTGGACATCGTCATCCACAACGCAGGTATCACCCGCGACAAGATGTTCGCCAACATGGACGACGCCAAGTGGGGCTCGGTCATCGCCGTCAACATCGAGGCTCAGCTGAAGATGAACGAGCAGCTGCTGAACCACAAGGCCTTCGAGAAGGCTCCGCGTATTGCCACCATGGCTTCCACCTCCGGTATCGCAGGTAACCGCGGTCAGACCAACTACGCCACCTCCAAGGCCGGTGTTATCGCAATGGTCGAGGCTTACGCTGAGGAGTTCGCTAAGCGCGGCGGCAACATCAACGCTGTTGCTCCGGGCTTCATCGAGACCGACATGACCGCTGCTATTCCGTTCGTCAACCGCCAGGTTGCTCGACGCGTGAACTCGCTGCAGCAGGGCGGCCAGCCGGGCGATGTCGCCCAGGCAATCGCCTTCCTGGTCTCCGACCGCGCGCTCGGTGTCAATGGCCACGTCCTGCGCGTCTGTGGTCAGAACATCGTCGGCGCCTAAGCGAAGTCGTGACTTCCGCATAGGCTCCCGATAAGGAGGAAAGAGGAAAACTTATGGCTAAGACCCTGGACGCCATTCCCAATCTGGTTCCGCTCTACGCCAAGGCAGCTGCTGGTTCGGCAAAGAAGCGCCCGAACTCCACCGAAATCAAGGTCGATGAACTAGTGGTCAAGGGTGTCACTGTCGATGCCGACCGCGACCAGGACTTCCGCGACGTCGTTGGCGCCCCGAAGTCTGAGCAAGCGTTCTTCGGCCACATCCACGCCCTAATCATGCCCATTCAGATGGAGCTGATGGCTGGGGACGATTTCCCGCTGCCGATGATGGGCCTGGTCCACACCGAGAACACCTACCGCGAAATCTCGCCTGTCACACTCGGCGGCAAGGTTGATATCGCGGTGAAGGTTGCCGCATTCCGCGCTCACCGCTCGGGCACTGAGGTTGTTCTGGAGTCGACTGTTGCATCGTCCACATCCGGCGCCACCTTGGTCGAGGAGCAATCGGTGTACCTGGCCAAGGGCGTTCGCCTGAAGGACGCCGAGGGCTTCGAAGAGGTCCAGGCACAGCGTGAGGCCATCAAGTCCGGCGCCGAGACCATCAAGCGTGAGCAGTTTAAGGTCCCCTTCCCCACCGCTCAGTGGAAGCTGGCTGGCAACACCGGCCGCAAGTGGGCCAAGGTTTCCGGTGACTGGAACCCGATTCACATCACCTCTGTCTCCGCGAAGGCTCTGGGCATGCCAGCAGCGATTGCACACGGCATGTACACCGCCTCCCGCGCGCTGGCTGAGGCACAGGTTCTGCCGGGTCAGTCGTACGAGTTCCAGATTTCCTTCGGTGCGCCGGTCGTTCTGCCGACCACCATCAATGTCGCACTCACCCACACCGGTGACGGTGCAGGTGCTGCTCACAACCTGACTGAGAGCAGCTCCAACATCGGCCGCGCAGTCAACATTGTCGCGTGGGATCGCAAGAAGAAGCGTCCGCACTTCACCGGAAGTGTTCGTCCGCTGAAGTAGTTGATGCGAAAGCGCTGTAGAAAACGCCGCGCTTTGGAAAACCAGTCTCCTCATCGACTGGGCCTTTCCAAAGCGCGGCGGTTTTGTTTCCCTGTTGTGCTTTTGCCCGGGGCACGACTGGAGCCCCCTCCGAGAGACACCGCCTCCTCCCTCTCCCCCCCCCCGGCCGGCAACCCCGCCACTTTCCCGCCTTGAAGATCAGCTGCTGGGTTTTTCCGCCGATAATGCAGAGTCGCGGCTTTACTTCGCAATTGCGTGACTAAGCACTTTTCAACCGCATGTAGGCAACGCCTTGTTGACACCCCATTCACTCCTCTATTTTATGTTCAATCCATTGAACATAGGAGGTAATCGAGTGTCTTCATCATCGAAGACGCCGCTGACTTTCACGGAACTCCCACCGGAGGAGTCACCCCGAATCGTGTACTTCTCCAGTGCTTCTGAAAACACTCACCGGTTCGTCCAAAAGCTGGCTCAACCAGCAGCACGCATCCCGTTACATCCGCGAAAAGACGGAATGATTCGCGTTTGCAGCCCATTTGTCCTGATCACACCGACTTATGGTGGCGGATGTCGGCGCCGCGCGGTACCTAAGCAAGTCATCGCTTTTCTCAACGACGAAACCAACAGGAGTTTCATCCGCGGTGTCATCACCTCGGGCAACACAAATTTCGGCACCGACTTTTGCATAGCCGGAGCCATCATTTCTGCAAAATGCCAGGTTCCGGAGCTATACCACTATGAGCTACTGGGGACAGACCACGATGTGGAGAACGTCAAAGAGGGCCTGGAAAAATTCTGGAGGAGCGCTACTTCTTGAACATCTACAGCTATTCAACTACGCCACCGTCTTTTCGAAAGGACCCAGCTGCCCGCCTTCGGCCAATCAACTGGAACCGAGTGCAAGATGACAAAGATCTCGAAGTGTGGAATCGCCTAACAGCAAATTTTTGGCTGCCCGAAAAAGTTCCGCTGTCCAATGACCTTGCAGACTGGCGACGTCTCACCGATCTAGAACGCGAGCTGACCATGAAGGTCTTCACCGGACTGACCATGCTCGACACAGTCCAGGCGTCTGTCGGGGAGATTTCCCAAATTCAAGATGCCCGCACCGAACATGAAGAGGCCGTCTACACGAATATCGCTTTCATGCAAGCAGTGCATGCAAAGTCTTATTCTTCAGTATTTTCTACGCTATCCAATACCCCTGACATCGACGCTGCCTACCAATGGGCAGTCGCCAATGACATCCTGCAGGCTCGGTCAAAAGCTGTGCTCAAACACTATTACGGCGACGTTCCACTCAAGCGAAAGGCGGCAGCAACGCTTCTTTCGTCCTTCTCGCTCTACGCCGGCTTCTACCTCCCGCTGCACTTCGCATCACGTGGCATCCTGACCAATACCGCCGACATGGTGCGCCTGATTCTGCGTGACAAAGCTGTTCACGGCTATTACTCCGGCTACAAATTCCAGCGAGGCGTAGAAACCTACGACACCGCCACGCAAACGCAGATGAAGGCTTTCGTCTTCGAACTTCTCGATGATCTATACCAGCTCGAACTGAGGTACTCCGAAGCCCTATACCAACCACTCGGGCTCTACGACGACGTTGCCAACTTCATTCGATACAACGCCAACAAAGCGCTCATGAACTTGGGATACCCGCAGCGGTTTAACCATGAAGAGACCGCCTTCAAGCCCGAAATTCTCGCCGCCCTCACCCCGGGGTCAGATGAAAACCACGACTTTTTCTCCGGTTCCGGCTCCGCATATGTCATCGGAAAAGCCGAAGACACCGCAGATGAAGACTGGGATTTCTAAATCCACGTCTTTCCCCATACATCCTAAGAAAGGAACATTCGCATGACTGCACAGATTTCTATCCTGGTAGGAAGCTTGCGTCGAGCCTCCTATGCACGAAAGATTGCACTCAAGGCAGCCACGTACTTCCCCGATGACTTCAAAGTCGACATCGTCGAGATTCGTGACCTCCCTCTCTACAACTTCGACTACGACGACCCCGCAGTGTCCGATATTGCGACTCCCGCGGAATACACCAGTTTCCGGGAAACCATTAAAGCCAGCGATGGCATCCTATTTGTCACCCCAGAAAACAACCGCACAATTCCTGCAGCTCTGAAGAATGCCGTTGACATCGGATCTAAGCCCAACGGTGATGTGGCATGGAAGAACCTGCCCGCGGGAATTATCAGCCACTCCGTCGGCCGTATGGGAGGTTATAGCTCTCAGAAGAACTTGCGACTCGCGCTGTCGTACTTCGACATGCCGATGCTCGGTCAGCCAGAGGTCTTCCTGGGACAATCGCCAACACTCATTGACGAACAAGGAGAATTCACGTCGTCAAGCACTGAGGACTTTGTTCGCGACTACATCAACAGATTTGCAGACCTAGTTCGAGAGCAGAGCCCACGCCACTAACTGAAATCCCCTAATCAGCGCAGCGTTACTGGGGATATCGCCGTATGAAGATTCTTCACTGACTAGGATCAAACGCTGCGTTCTCTGCACGGCTAAGCGCTCGTCGTTAGGCTCATTTTCATGACTGTTTCTATCTCGGCCGTGATCGCGCTTAACGACGACCCCCGCGCCGCTGCGCGGTTTTACGCCGAAGGTTTTCACTCCAACATCAAGCCCAACTCCACCACGCTCACCATCGGCGGGATGGACTTCGAACTCATTGAGAACGGGAACCGCCGATTAACCCCCGCTGTGTCTTTTATGGTGCGATTTGCCCCTGGTCAGGAAAACCAGCTACGCAGCCTGTGGGAGCATCTGATGGCGGGTGATGAAACCATCAGCGGTGGTGCTGCACTCATGCCCCTGACCAGCTACGATTTCTCGCCGCTCTTTGGCTGGTTGGTCGACGGCAATGGGGTCAACTGGCAACTGATGATTAATTCCTTAACCAGCGGGGCTGCAAGCACGGACTCTGCCGCAAAGACAGCGAATCCCGCCGTTATTCCCTACTTCATGTGGACAGGCGACGAACCACAGGCTGCCGCCGCCACCGAGGTATACAACCAACTTTTCGGGTCAGAGAATTTCATGACGCTCGACTCGCCGGGCATGCACAATTTCACCTTCGGCGACGGTGTGGCGATGCGTCTCTCCAGCGATTCTGCCGAAGAGGTCGAAAGCGCCTGCCAAGCGCTTGGCCTTACAGGCGCTGAGGTTGCCGAGGGCACGGAAGCCGTCGTCAAGCCTGACCGATTCGGCGTGTACTGGACGCTCTAGCGTTACTTACGGGTCAACGCGATTGTCGCGCCGACGACCAAGACCAGAAGCACCGCCCCCATAGAGAACCACATCATCGTCGAGGAGCCATCATCCTCGTTTTCTTCGGTGGTCTTCGGATTCTGCTGGCTACTAGTCGGGGTTTCGCTACTTGGCGACTTGTGCGCGACCTGTTCAAAAGCTGGGCCCGGGATCTTCTCGCCGACCAACTCCGTGGTCAGCTGGTAAGTCACCGGGACGTTTTGAACATCCGCGACATCGTGGGATTTACCGGCGCCCCAACTGTTGTTGAAGAAGACAACGATGTACTGGTCACCATCCAGCCACGCTCTTTCAGCCTCGTAATCGCCCGACTTTTCACCATCTTCGCCGATCCGATTGCGGTAGTTAATCCGGGCCGAGTTACCAAATGTTGTCTCTTCGCCGATCTGGTGTTCATTTACAGGACGGTTTTCCTCGCTACCGGCGAGCTGGCGTGCCGAATTCAGCGTCTTGATATCCAGGCCGGAGATCTGTGCAAGCTTGTCAGCTTCTGGGGCGTTAATGAGTTTGACGGCGCCGCGGAGCTGCTGCCCATACTCGGACTTGATCTTGTACACGTGCGTCTCACCAGGAACAATGTCGGCCGTGACGCTGCTGATGTTGTCGGCAGTAAGTTCCGTGGCGTCATCGAACCACGAACCTGGGGTGACCTTCTTAGCCTGATCTGCTTCCGGTGTCGCGGGCGGAGGGTTCAAGCTCTCCTTGTCGGACGGGAACGCCTCCGGCACATCGGTCAGGTTTTCGTTGGCGAAACGCTTGATGGTCACTTCTGCAGGAATGTCCTGACCTTCGAAGGGGCCTCCTTTTCGGGCCACGGAGAACACCATATTGCCCGACTTACAGTCCCCCTCCGCTCCTCCGGACTGCTTGGTTGTTATCGATGCGAAAAAGGGGCCATTAGAGTCGATGATGCCATTGCCGAAATCATTGGCAAGGAAGCAACTGCTGTCGTCCAAATGCATAGTGAGCGCGAAGTTGCGGACATCTAGGTCCATCAAAGTCGCGCCTGACGACGCTCCCGGCACCGTGGCCGCACTAATTGCAAGCCGCTCTCCCTCAGCGACCGGGACGGAGAAGTACTCAGCACCGTCGCCTTCCTGATTACTGATGCTGCGCTCGGACTCAGAAGTCTTTTCCCGCAGCTTGGTCGAGAACGTTTCCACGTCGGCAGGCACCTGGGTAGCGCTCGTAGGAGCGTCGCCGCCCTGTATCTCTTGCGCGCTGGACTGCGCGGTGCGTGCGGTGCGGGTCGCCAGCGTCTTCATGGACTCAGCCAGCGAATCGGAGTCCTGGGCGTCTAGGTACTCGCCGCCTGTGGCCTCAGCAATGCACTCAAGTTCAGCACGTGCGCCCGCATCAACGAGGAAACCAACTGTGTTGATGACCAGATCAATGCCCTGCTGCTTGAGTTCTTTGGCTACCTCGCACACCGGTGGCGGAGCACAGGTGTCCCCACCATCGGAGACCAACACAATCGAACGTTGCCCTTCTTTCGGCAACTCATCGGCAGCCTGACGCAGCGCAGGCCCCATCGGGGTGTGGCCGGAGGCTTGGATCTTTCCTACTTCAGCAGGAATCTTCGCCGAGTTGCCAGCCTGCACGGGCAGCAGCGTGGTGATGTCCTGACAGCCAGCTTCCCCGCTCCTCCGGCGAATTGCCGACTTCCGTGCCGTAGACCATGAACCCAATTTCGGAGTCCTCTGACACAGATCCCGCGAACTTACTCGTCGCGTCCTTCGCTGCCTCCATTCGGGTTTGGCCACCCGCATCGTCGGCAAGCATTGACCCTGAAGCATCCAGGATCACCATGGTTGGCGAGATAGTACTCGCAGTCTCTTGCGCCTGTGCACGCCCTGCTGTGATTCCCGCAAAAGAGCCTACGAGCACCAGCAACATGGAAATGGTGAGCACGACCGCCGAGAGTTGTCTTGTTCTGATCATGTGGTCGGTTCCTTTTCTTCCAGCGTGAAAAGAACGTTACCCGACAAAAGCATCCGCGCAATGGAAACTTATTAGAAGTGCGGTGGCTTTCTAGGGCTCACACAGGCGCTCCACTAGTGGCGCGAACCCCGAGCTAGCGCACACGTTCTTCCAGCACCTCTGGGTTAATAGACAAAAGGTGTGTCTGATTCTCAAGATAATGACTGGGCAGACACCAAAAATTACGGACTCCACACGTGAATACGGGCTGCAAATGTGAAACTGTGCGAGTTTATGACCCTTTCAGACCATTTTTCGGGCCATTTCTGACATAAACGCAGTCAGTAACTCAGATCCCCCGCCGTCGCTGACATCTACACAGTCAGTAACTCGCATTGAGGTAAGTATCGAAGGCCCCCACCCGCCGACGCGCCGGTCGACACGCCGAGCGGACACACTTTTCGCCTATTAACCAGCTCCCCTTAGCGGGACTCCAACCACGCCAAAATGTCGGCGTAGACCTCTTCCTTATTCAACTCGTTGAGAATCTCATGGCGACCATCCGGGTAGACCTTAAAACGCACGTCCTTCTTCCCCGCGTTCAGGTATTTGCCCACGACCTCAGTCACACAGGCAGCGCCACCCGCCGGATCAACGGCACCAGAAACCACGAAAAGTGGCAGATCATCAGGCGCTTTCTCATAGGCTTCAGACGAATTCGCGTAGTGCGTGCCGACGAGAAGGTCGCGGAAAAAGGCATTGGTGGGAACGAAACCACACTTGTCGTCCGCAATATAAGCATCGACAATCTTGTGGTCGCGGGTGAGCCAATCAAACTTAGTGCGGCGCTCAAAGCCCTTGTTGTAATCAGCAAAGGTGAGGGTGTTGAGCAGCTTGCCCGGCGCGGTAGGACGAATCTTAGCCAGCAGGTTTGCAACCTTCATTCCCGCATCGCCCTTAGCTCCTGGCCACGACACGGTGCCCATGATAATGACGCCGGTAAGCCCCTCGCCGTACTTGGCGATGTAGTTACGAGTCAGAAGTGACCCCATAGAGTGGCCGAGAATATAGTGCTTGCTGCCTGGGAATTCTGCATCAACGTACTGGCGCACTGCGTGGAGGTCTTCGAGAATTAGATTCCAGCCACCGTAGTCAGCGAAGTAGCCCGGGATGCCAGCATCCGTCTTGGTCATACCGTGGCCGCGATGGTCGTGCGCGACGACGGCATAGCCCTGGGATACGAGGTATTCGGCGAATTTAGCGTAGCGGTTGGCGTACTCGACCATGCCGTGGACAATCTGCACCACTCCCTTAGGAGTAATGGGCGCGCCCTTATCATTTTCTGGGACCCAGCGCAGCACATTCAATGTGGCACCTGGGCGAGAAAGCGAAGTCCTAACAGCCGATGTCACGTCGGGCACCTTTCGCGTAGAGGTTTCGATACTTATCGCTCATCGTACCGAGGAACTTGGCTGCTCACTGGTGGTTTCGCCAACAAACGAAGAAAAACTCTGCCATCAACGTGACAGAGTTTTTCAAAGGTACTTACGTTTGCGCGTTTCACGTTTCACGTTTCGCGATTCGCGCGTGACGCACGTGAAGCTACAGAATCTCGCCCGGCTTGTAAGCCGCGGCCTCTGGGTACTTGTCCACGACGGTCTGCACACGCGCAACTACGCGGTCAACCTGAGATTCTGCGGCACCGATGAACGCGTGGCGGTCTGCCAGAGCGTCGGCAAGCCCTGTGGCATCCAGCGGGAAGCGCTCATCTGCAGCGAGACGTTCGGTGAGATTCTGCTCGGCGCCCTTTTCGCGCATATCCAATGCGGTGGCGACGGCGTGCTCCTTGATAATCTCGTGAGCTTCCTCGCGGCCCATACCAGCGCGGACAGCTGCCATGAGGATCTTGGTGGAGGCGAGGAACGGTAGGTAGCGCTCCAGCTCACGGTCAATCATGGCCGGGAATGCACCGAACTCGGACAGGACGGTGAGGAAGGTTTCAAACATGCCGTCCATGGCGAAGAAGGCATCCGGCAGCGCAACGCGGCGGACCACGGAGCAGGAAACGTCGCCTTCGTTCCACTGAGTACCGGCGTATTCGGAGAGCATGGTCATGTAGCCACGCAGAATGACCTGGAAACCGTGGACGCGCTCACAGGAGCGGGCATTCATCTTATGCGGCATGGCGGATGAGCCGACCTGGCCTTCCTTGAAGCCCTCGGTGACGGTCTCATTACCGGCCATCAGGCGGATGGTGGTGGCCAGCGATGCCGGCCCTGCACCGAGCTCGACCAGCGCGGACAGAGCGTCGAAGTCGAGGGTGCGCGGGTAAACCTGTCCGACGGAGTCAAAGACGCGGTCGAAGCCGAGGCCTGCAGCGATTTCGTTTTCCAGGGAGGCCAGTGCGGACTCGTCACCGTCAAGCAGATCCAGCATGTCCTGGGCGGTGCCCATCGGGCCCTTGATGCCGCGCAGCGGGTAGCGGGAGATCAGGTCTTCTACGCGCTCGATACCCAGCAGCATCTCGTCGGCAGCGGAGGCGAAGCGCTTGCCCAGAGTAGTTGCCTGCGCGGCGACGTTGTGGGAACGACCCGCCATGACCAGCGACTGGTACTCCGCGGCCTTCTCGGCGGTGCGAGCAGCAACAGCGACAGCCTTGTCACGCACAACCTTCAACGACTCCAGTACCTGCAGCTGCTCGACGTTTTCAGTCAGGTCACGCGAGGTCATTCCCTTGTGAATGTGCTCGGTGCCAGCCAGTTCACAGAACTCTTCAATGCGGGCCTTCACATCGTGGCGAGTAATACGCTCACGGGCGGCAATGGAATCGAGGTCAACCTGGTCGATGACCTTCTCATACGCCTCGATAGTGCCCTCCGGAACCTCAATTCCGCGGGCGACCTGGGCCTTCAAAACTGCAATCCAGAGCTTGCGCTCGAGGATGATCTTGTACTCAGGGCTCCACAACTCCGCCAGAGTCGCAGAGGCGTATCGGTTAGCAAGGACGTTTGCAATCTTCTTTTTCTCAGCCACGCCCTCAAGTATTCCATGACCCCGGCATCCGCGGTTATCTAGGCCATGGATGACCACGCATTTCTTCCACGCCTTCGTTGAATTTGCGCATCAATCGCACGAACTCCACGAGCTCCGAGTCCTCCCAATCGTGCGTAATGTCATCGACGGTTTTCTTACGCGCCTCGATTTCCCGGTGCAGCAGCTCTAGCCCCTTGTCGGTCGCGCTATGCACCTTCGCGCTTGACGACGGCGCGGGTCTCTTCGCGATATACCCCTGCCGCATGGCGGCGGCCAGCTGGCGGTGCACCGTAGAAATGTCCAGCCCCAGCGCATCGGAAAGCTCGGCGACTGTCATATCCGGCTGCGCTTCCAGTCGTGCCAGTAGTGCTGCGGCGGAGCGATCCAACAGGATGTCCTTGCGATGTGGTCGGTAGCCGCTGGAGCTCACCCGGGATAGCAGCATGTTCTCGTAAACGAGCGCGGCTAGGTCGTCGTTTCGCACGATGGCAGTCAATCCTCTTGTCGCCTATATGTCGGTCCTTTAATGGGCCTGTGAGATGTATCTGTTTGCTGAACAGCTCCTATTCTAGCGCGCCGCGGATGGGGTTAAGACCGAAAAAGCGCGTTTGCATCATACAAACCAATTGTTATAATTCGACCCCTAACTGCATTTTTGCACGATACAAATGCCGGGAAGCAGTTTTGCCACAGCACTAATTCCACGATCGTTTTCAAACGGGAAAAGAGACCGTATTTTCAGCATGACAACGCATACGACCACGCAGAACAGGCGCAGACAGAACGAGCAGGACGAGCAGCACGGGCAAGACAAGCTCTTCTCCCCCGCGTTCATCATCAGCTGGCTGATTAACTTCAGCATGTACCTGGTGTTCTACCTTTCAATCACAGTCATGGCGCTCTACGCCGTCCAGCGCTTCTCCGCCTCAGATGCCGCCGGTGGCTTCGCTGCCAGTTCTTTCGTGGTCGGCGCCACCATCGCGCGTCTCTTTTCCGGCTACTTGGTGGACACCTTCGGTGGTCGCAGAATCATGCTTGGCTCGCTCGCTGTCATCGTGGCAGCCTGTGCCGCCTACATTTGGGCCGCATCCCTGCCGGTCCTGATTGCAATCCGCATCATCCACGGCCTGACCTACGCATTAGCTTCCACCGCCGTGATGGCCGCCGCCCAGACCGCTATTCCGGCTTCGCGCCGCGCAGAGGGAACTGGCTACATCTCGCTCGGCACCACCCTGGCCACCGCGATTGGCCCAGCTCTCGGCCTAGCCCTTATTGGCTCGGTCGGCTACAGCGTCCTCTTTGCCACAGCCCTCGGCCTGTCCATTGTCGGACTGGTGCTGGCACTCGTTCTGCCACAACACAACGGGCCCGCCACTGCGGAAACCAAGGCCGAGGCCACCGAGGATTCGTCGGCAAGCGAGACGAAGCGCACATTTTCCTTCGATGACATCATGACGCCGAGAGTGGTGCCAATTGGCCTGTTCATGCTGCTCATCGGCCTGGCGTATGCGGGCGTGATTACGTTTTTGAACCGATACTCGCAGCTGGGCGGCCTGACTAGGGGCGCCAGCTTCTTCTTCATCGCCTATGCGGTGGCGATGATGGCAGCACGCTTCTCGCTGGGACGCCTACAGGATCGCCGCGGCGACAACCCGGTAATTGCCATCGGCCTGGTGTGCTTCACCATCTCACTGCTTGTTCTGGCTTTCGCAACCACTGACTGGCACGTCATCGCCGCTGGCGCGCTCTGCGGCCTGGGCTACGGCACGCTGATGCCGGCGTGCCAGACCATCTCCGTGCACCTGGCGCCGGCGCACAAGTTGGGCACGGGTATCTCGACGCTGCTCTTACTTGTCGACGCAGGCATCGGCCTCGGCCCAATCGTGTTGGGCTCGGTAGCTGCCACGATTGGCTTCGACAAGATGTACGCAGGCCTGGCGGCTGTGGTGGTTCTCGCGGCCGTTTTCTACTGGTTCGTACATGGCCGCAAGCCTGTTGCGCAGCGCCATCACGTAAATATTCAGAACTAACTGGTGTGCAGTCACTATTAATTGGCGTGCAGTCACTTTTCACAGGTGAATATCGGACAAGGAACACCGGTAACTGTTATGTGTGGTGCATCACCTATACTTTCCCCCATGACTGAATCATCCACACCACAGAGCATGATTTCGATTGCCGGGGTGAACAAGTACTACGGCGACTACCACGCTTTGCGTGATATCAACCTGGAAATCCCAGCTGGTCAGGTCGTAGTCATCCTCGGCCCCTCCGGCTCCGGTAAGTCCACACTGTGTCGAACCATCAACCGCCTGGAAACCATCGACAGTGGCGAAATTCGCATCAACGGCAAGCTTCTTCCCGAAGAGGGCAAGGAACTCACCCGCCTGCGCGCTGAGGTTGGCATGGTCTTCCAGCATTTCAACCTCTTCAGCCACATGACCATTCGGGACAACGTCACGCTGGCCCCGCTGAAGGTCCGCAAGATCTCCAAAGCCGAGGCCCGCGAGCGTGCGGACAAGCTGCTCGCCCGTGTCGGCATTGCGGAACAGGCCGACAAGTACCCGGCACAGCTCTCCGGCGGCCAGCAGCAGCGCGTCGCCATCGCCCGCGCCCTGGCCATGGACCCGAAGGTCATGCTTTTCGACGAGCCCACCTCCGCGCTCGACCCAGAAATGATTAACGAGGTCCTCGATGTCATGACCGACCTGGCCAAGGGCGGCATGACCATGGTCTGCGTCCCCCACGAGATGAGCTTCGCCCGCCGCGTGGCCGACCGCATCCTGTTCATGGCCGAGGGGTCCATTGTCGAAGACACCGACCCGGAGACCTTCTTCACCAACCCGCAGAGCGATCGCGCCAAGGACTTCTTGGCCAAGATCGTCGGGCACTAGGCGGGGCTGGTCACCATGAAGCTTTCACTATTACGAGGAGGCCGGGGACTCAGTCGCAACCAGAGCCGCCGAGGCATCGTCGGCAAGCGAGTTGCAGCGGCTGTCGTAGCTGTTGCCACGACAATGAGCCTCGCGGCTTGCGGTAGCGGCGGGCCCCGAAACCTGCTGGCCGATATCGAGGCCGGGCACGTGACGTTGGGCACGAAGTTTGACCAGCCGGGTCTCGGTGAGCGCACCCCGGATCGCGATTTCGCGGGCGTCGACACAGATGTCTCCCGCTACGTCATCGAGTACATCGCCAACAAGAACGGTTGGAATGTGCCCGAGATGGAGTGGCGCGAGACCCCGTCCGCTCAGCGCGAGACGCTAATTAACAACGGCGAGGTCAACATGATTGCCGCCACCTACTCCATCAACGCTGGCCGCCTGGCTGCCGTCGACTTCGCCGGCCCGTACCTGGTCACGCACCAGGCACTGTTGGTGCGCGGTTCCGAGGGCATCCAGGGGCTTGACGACGTCGCCCCGGGCACTCGCCTGTGTTCTGTTTCCGGTTCCACCCCAGCACAGAAGGTCAAGGACGCTCTGCCGGAGGTGCAGCTGCAGGAGTTCGATACCTACGCCGCATGCGCCGAAGGTGTGAAGCAGGGAGTCGTCGATGCCCTGACCACCGATGCGACCATTCTCGCGGGCTTCGCCCAGCGCTACAAGAAACGCTTCGGCGATGACTTCCGTGTGGTTGAGCTGCGTAACCCCGATGGCTCCTACTGGACCAACGAGTACTACGGCATCGGCCTACCCAAGGGCGATGATGCCAGCCGTGAGGCCATCAACGAGGCGCTGGAGTCGCTGTACGACACCGGTGAACTTCAGAAGATTGTCAAGAAGCACTTGGGCGACAAGTTCGAGCTCGACGAAAAGCCAGCAATCGGCGATTTGTCGTTCGTAGAGAAGAAGTAGGAAGGGGTGCGAGCAAACAATGAATCCAGAACTATGGAGTGAAATGGGGCCGGAACTGCTGCCGGCTTTCTGGGTGACCATCAAACTGACGATTGCCTCGGCAATTGGTTCCCTGATCTTTGGCACGCTTCTCACCGCCATGCGTGTGAGCCCCGTGGGAATCCTGCGTACCCTGTCGACCTGGTACATCAACATCGTCCGCAATACGCCGCTGACGTTGATTGTCCTGCTGGCCGCGATGGGCCTCTACTACAACTTGGGCCTGCTGCTGGCTGCGGAGAATGACTCCTTTATTGTCAAGCAGAACTTCCGCCTGGCGGTGCTGGCTTTTGTTGCCTACACCTCGTGCTTTGTCGCGGAGTCCCTGCGTGCCGGTATTAATACTGTGCCATTCGGGCAGGCCGAAGCCGCCCGCTCCCTGGGGCTAAGCTTCGGCCAGAGCTTCCGCCACATCATCTTCCCGCAGGCATTCCGCGGCGCTATCGTGCCGCTCGGCAATACCCTGATTGCACTGACGAAGAACACCACGATTGCTTCGGTCATCGGTGTGGCTGAAGCGTCGCTGCTGATGAAGACCATGACCGAAAACTACGCCAGCGATATCCTGATTATCTTCGGCATCATCGCTGTCGGCTTTATTATTCTGACTCTGCCGACCGGTCTGTTCTTCGGCTGGGCTGGCAAGCGATGGGCGGTGAAGCGCTAATGGCTACTCGCGCAACAGTTCTTTACGACGCGCCAGGCCCCAAGGCTCAGCGCTTCAACCGAATTCTCACCTGGATCGTGGCCGCAATCACCGTTGCGATCCTCGCCTGGGTGGGAATGAAACTGGCCGACAAGGGCCAGTTCGAGGCCAATAAGTGGTCGTTCTTCCTCGAATCCACAACCTGGACCACATACATACTGCCCGGCCTGGTCAGCACCATTGTCGCGGCTGTCGCCTCTATTATTCTGTCGCTGGTGATTGGCGCTCTCCTGGGCGTCGGCAGGCTGAGTCCAATCGCACCCGTGCGCTGGCTGTGCTCGGTGATTGTCGAGTTTTTCCGCGCCATCCCGGTGCTGGTGCTCATGCTGTTTGCCTACTCGGTGTTCGCCATCTGGCAGCTGTTCCCGTCGAATTACCTCGGCTTTGCCGCTGTTGTGTTTGGTCTGACCATGTACAACGGATCTGTGATTGGCGAGACCCTGCGCTCCGGCATCGAGTCGCTGCCGAAGGGCCAGCGAGAAGCCGCGATTGCGCTGGGTCTCTCCCACCGCCAGACGATGGTCACCATTTTGCTGCCGCAGGCAGTCGCCGCAATGCTGCCGGCGATTATCTCGCAGATGGTCATTGCGCTGAAGGACTCCGCGCTGGGTTACATGATTGGCTACGTCGAGGTTGTCCGCTCTGGTCGCCAGCTTGGCGAGTACTACGGCGCCATGATTCCATCGCTGGTCGTCGTGGCAATCATTCTCATCGCCATCAACTTCGGCCTGGCCAACCTTGCCGAGCGCATCGAAAGCCAGCTCCGCGCCGGCCGCGCTCGACGCAACATCATTGCGAAGGTCCCGCATCAACGCGACGTGGGTGTCACCACTAAGGATGAAACCAATGTCGACTGGCACGCCGAAGGCCACCGAGATCTGCGTGGCACTCACGAGTAAAGCTCGCCGCATTACCCACGCACCCACATTCGCTTTACGACGTGTACAGCGACGCCGCCCATGGAAACTGCTAGAGGTTTTCCGTGGGCGGCGTTTTTGTTTGCTGGTTTTCCTTCGCTCCTATCGATGAGCTACTCACTGATGGACAGGCTCCGGTGCATCGATAGGTGAATAGCGT
>NZ_KV836264.1:205033-213230 GCF_001838295.1 Corynebacterium sp. HMSC074C04 | reverse complement strand
CTGCGACCGTGCTCTACTACGACTCAGACTTGGTCCCCGACTCCTCTGGCTCCTCCGATTCCGACTTTTCGCCAGACTCAAACTCACCTTCAACGACCACATCGGACTGAATAACCAGGCGTCCCTCGTCATCGTGGGTGTACTCAAAGCGTGGTAGCTCATTGCCCTCTTCGTCGTAGCCCGGTGCGGGTGCGGCTTCGTGCTTCTCCAACTTCTCTGGAGTGTCGGTCTTGCTCCACTGTCGCGTGACTGGCTTGCGCACGGCCATGTGGTCATCACTCATGCCCTTGACCAGGGAGTACATCATGATGAAGTGGAGGAAGAAGAACGGCACACCAATGACAATCACCGCGGATTGCAGCGCTTCCAGTGCAGTTTCACCAGAAATCAGCAGCAGAGAAGCTGCCACAGCACCGATCATGATGCCCCACAGCACGCGGTAAAAGGTCGGGGCCTTGTTTTCTTCACCGGTGGACATCATGTCCATTACCATCGCAGCGGAGTCGATGGAGGTGACGAAGAAGATCATGATCACAAAGAGCGCAAATACGCTGACAAGCGTTGCCAGCGGGTACTGCTCCAGGAGGATAAAGAGTGCCGGCGAGGGATCTCCGCCTTCGACAACTGGTTTGGTCAGAATACCCGGATTCTCATTTTCCAATTCAAAGCCTGCACGCCCGAAGATGGAGAACCACATAATTGACACGATTGTCGGCAGTGCAATCACACCGGCGATGAACTGACGTACTGTACGGCCACGAGAAATACGGGCGACGAACATGCCCACAAATGGCGACCAGCAGATTGTCCAGGCCCAGTAGAAGACCGTCCAGGCACCCTGCTTCCAATTCGGGTTGACGTCGTAGGAGTCAGTCCAGAACATGACGCGTGGCAACGCATCCAAGTAGACACCTGTCGTGTCGACAGTCTGGCGCAGCAACGTCAAAGTCGGGCCCATCAGCAGCACGAAGACCATCAACCCCATGGCGGCCCAAATATTGGCATTGGACAGCAACTTGATGCCCTTGTCCAAACCACGTGCCACAGAGATCGAGGCAATCACAATAATGATGGCAATCAGAATGAGCTGCACCATCGAGTTTTCCGGGGTACCGATTACACGAGCAGCACCGGAGTTAATCTGCAGCGCACCCATGCCAACCGATACCGCGATACCGACGACCGTACCGATGATGGCAACGGCGTCGATAAGCTTGCCCGGCCATGAGTAGATGCGGGCACCGAGCAGCGGCGCGAAAATCGAGGAGACGCGTGGCGGCAGATGGCGCTTGTAAATGAAGTATCCCAGTGCGAGCCCCGGAAGCGCCATGATGACCCACATGTGAATACCCAGGTGGTAGATGGTAAATGCCATCGCAGTGTTCTGAGCTTCGCGGGTCATCGGCTCTTGACCGAACGGCGGGTTGTAGGCGTGGTTGAGTGGTTCAGCCACACCCCAGAACATCAGCATGGAGCCAGTACCACCGGCGAAGAGCATGCCGAACCACTCAGCGATGCTGTATTCGGGCTCTTCGTCGTCATCGCCAAGCTGAATGCGTCCGTAGCGGGACACGAACAAGCCGATGAGGAAGATAAAGCTCGCAGAAACACCACCGATGAACAGCCAGCCCAGGTTAGATGTAACCCATTCGGAAGCGGCCGAGTAGGCACCCCGAGCTGTGTCCCCCAGCACAACGGTCACTGCCACAAAGAGGACAATGAAACCTATCGCTGTCGTGAAGATCAACGGGTCGGTCGGCAGGTTCTTAAGAAAACCGCCCGACTTCTTTTCTTGCTTGTTTACTTGTGGCGTTGTTGTAGATCCCATTGTCGGGGTCGGCGCCTTTCACTTCTAGATTGTCTGTCTTTAAAAGACAGCTCGGAAGACACATTCCTCCCAAGTCAGTTATCTACGTTACAAAAAGAAGCGGAGCCATTCTCAATAACCGGGTCTTTGTACTGCAATTGCGACTTTTCCCTTCGAGTTCACGCCGGTTTAACCGAACATCAAAGTGGAAAACCTAAAGTTCGACTCCATGCAGCTTTCCCGTCGTAGCGCTCTACGTTTAGGCGCATCCACCGCACTTGCTACTTCAGTCACGCTCGCTCATGCCTCTGGAGCTGCCGCTTCAGTTACACCGGGTTCGCCGTCACTGGCCTCCCCAGGGCTATTGCGTTCTCGGCCACAGCTCACTCACGGCGTTGCAAGTGGCGATATCCGCGGCGACGGCGCATTAATTTGGGCTCGCTCAGACCGCCCCGCCCACATGGTTGTTGAAACTGCCGCGACAGAGAGCTTCCAGAATGCCAAGGTATTCCGCAGCAACTCTCTGTTAACTCCGGACACGGACGGCACCGGACGTCTACGTGTCGTCGGTCTCGAGCCGGGACAGGAAATCTTTTACCGCGTCACGCTCGAAGAGGCAGATACTGGAATCTGCTCTGATCCCGTTATCGGCACCTTCCGTACTGCCCCCAACCGCGCATCCAACATCCGCCTGCACTGGTCCGGCGATGTCGCAGGACAGGGTTGGGGAATTAACGACGAGATCGGTGGCTACACCGGCTTTTCCACCATGCTGGAGCGCAATCCAGACCTATTCATTCACTCAGGCGACACCTGCTACGCCGACGGTCCACTGGAGGAATCCGTCACGCTTTCCGACGGCACTGTGTGGCACAACCATGTCACTCCGGCCAAATCCAAAGTTGCTGAAACCCTCGAGGATTATCGCGGCCAGTACTCCTACAACCTCATGGACAAGAACTACTTGGCCTTCAATGCGCAGGTTCCGCAGCTGGTCCAGTGGGATGACCACGAAACAGTCAACAACTGGTACCCCAACGAAGTCCTAGACGATGATCGCTATACCGAGCGCGATGTCAACACCCTGGCCAAGCGCGCCTACCAGGCTTTCCATGAGTGGCAGCCACTTGATCAGCAAATGGCTGTTGATGGGCGCGTATACCGCAAGGTTTCCTACGGCCCTTTGCTAGACATATTCATCCTGGATATGCGCAGCTACAAGGGAGAAAACACTTCCAATAATCCGCGCTCGACAACCGAAGAACCAATCCTTGGCGAAAAGCAGACAAGCTGGTTAATCGACTCCCTCAAGGACTCCCGCGCGACGTGGAAGATTGTTGCTAATGACCTACCGCTTGGAATCATCGTCCCCGACGGCGACGATGGTGACCAAGAAAGCATATCCAATGGTGTCGCCGGTGCGCCTGCAGGCCGTGAACGTGAAATCGCCCGTCTGCTCAGCGCCATTAAGGATGTTTCAAATATCGTTTGGCTCACCGCCGATGTGCACTACACCGCGGCTCACCACTACAGCCCGGAGCGCGCACAGTTCACTGACTTCGCACCCTTCTGGGAATTCGTCTCCGGTCCTCTCCACGCAGGCGCTTTCGGCCCCAACGAAATGGATCCGACCTTCGGGCCGAAGGTGGAGTACGTCCACGCACCGGGTAAGGACAATGCCAACGCCGACCCCACACAGGATTTCCAACACTTCGGCGAAGTCGATATCGACGGCGACTCACGCGAGATGACTGTCCGTCTGCTCACCACCCGCGGCACCGAATTGTGGTCGACAACGCTGCAGCCGCAGGCGTAGGCAAGCTGTTCAACAGAGCGTGGCGGCAGCTACTAATTAGTGCGTTCCGCCACGCTTCACGACGGTCTCCTGCCCCGCCGCCTGCCAGGCCACAATGCCCCCGTCCAGGTTAATGAGCTCCGGCGTGACACCATCAGCCTCGGTATCGCTGGCCAGCAGCTCAATCGCCTGTTGCGAGCGGGCCCCCGAGTGGCAGTGAATGAGAACTCCCTCTGCCCCAGTTGCGACACCGTCAGCCTGCGCAAGTGCCTCATTCACAGCAGCCCACCGACGGCTGCGAATGTCACCGAGTGGCACAAGCACAGATCCGGCAATGGCGACCTCCGCGTGCTCATCGGGTTCGCGTACATCGATGAGAGGCACTCCCCTGGCAAGAAGCTCGTGTGCCATGTTGGGACCGATGCTGCGCACGCTCTGCGCCGGGTCCTCTTCATCCTCGGACCACGATGCTGCGCACACCTGCGCAATTTCGGTCAGGTCGGAAACGGGTTCGCGCTCCGGGTCGGCTGCAAAGGACAGTGTGCGGGTGGTTGCCTCCAGGGCGTCGATAAGCACGAGCTTGCCAACGCCGACCTTGCCAACACCAGTGAGCACCTTGATTGCTTCGACGACCATCATCGAGCCAATCTGTCCGACCATTGCGCCGAGGACACCACCTGCGGCGCACGACGGTACGGAGCCGGGGTCGGGAATGTCGGGGTAGAGATCGCGAAGCATGGGGCCGTGGCCTGGCCAGAAGACGGACAGCTGCCCGGCGAACTGCAGAATCGTAGCCCAGACCAGCGGTGTTCCGGTCAGCTCCGCAGCATCGGAGGACAGGTAGCGCGTGGCGAAATTGTCCGCGCCGTCGAGCACTACATCGTGAGCGGCGAAGAGCTCCTCGGCATTGTCGACGCTCAACCTGCCGACAATTGCGGTCACCGATGCCTCGGAGTCGAGGCGCCGCACGGCATCGGCGGCGGATTCGGCCTTCGGGCGACCAATGTCAGACTCGCGGTGAATGACCTGGCGCTGCAAGTTGGACTCGTCGACTACGTCATCGTCAATAATGGTGATGTGTCCGACCCCTGCACCGGCCAGGTACAACAACGCGGGCGATCCCAGGCCACCAGCGCCGATAACGAGGACGCGGGAAGCTCGCAAAGTTCGCTGCCCCTCGGCGCCAAAGCCCGGCAGTGTTAGATGCCGCGCGTACCGACGCAGGTCACGATCCGATAGATTGACCCCCTGCTCAGCCATTACAGGGAATCCTGCTCGCGTGCGCCGCTGACGCGTTCGGTGATGATTCCCTCAAACGACGAGCTCGCCTGAGCCAGTCGGCGGCGTGGAATGCGACCGGACTCGCGAGCAGTCAGACCTGCCTCAACGCCGAAGCGCATCGCTGTGGCCATGCCCACCGGATCATGCGCACGTGTCACGGCGGATGCCAGCAGCACCGCATCGCAGCCCAGCTCCATTGCCTGCGCTGCCTCGGAGGCGGTGCCGATGCCCGCGTCCAGGATGATGGGCACATTCGCGCGGTCAACAATCAGCTCGATGTTGTGTGGGTTGAGAATTCCCAGGCCAGTGCCAATCGGAGAGCCCGCCGGCATGACCGCTGCGCAGCCCAGATCCTCCAGCCGCTTGGCCAGCGCCGGATCGTCATTGGTGTAAGCGAAAACCACGAAGTCGTCAGCCACCAGCTGCTCCGCAGCGGCGACCAGCTCGACCGGGTCCGGCAGCAGAGTGTCCTCGTCGGCGATGACCTCGAGCTTCAGCAGGTTGGTCTCCAGCGCCTCGCGGGCCAACTGCGCAGTCAACACCGCGTCACGAGCGGTATAGCACCCCGCGGTATTCGGCAGCGCCGCGATATTGTTGCGCTGCAAAATCTCAAAAACGTTCTGCTTCGTGCCGGGCGTAAAGCGGCGCATCGCCACCGTAGTCAGCTCGGTGCCCGAAGCCACCAGCGCGCGCTCCAGCGTATCCATACTGGTCGCACCGCCAGTTCCCATAATCAGACGGGAGTTCAATTCCAGCCCGCCAATGCGCAGCGGTTCCCGTGTAAGTTCGCGCGTCAATTCGCTCGCCGCCCCGGTTTCGTTTGCCTGTGCGGACATATTTGCCTGTGCGGACTTCTCAGTCATCTCTAGCCTCCCTGAACTGCTGTCACGATGTCGATTGCACCTGCCACGGGCGTGGTTGCCCACTTAGCACGCGGAATCACCGCACCATCCACGGCTACTGCAATCCCCAGGCGGGTACCGTCCGCGGTGGTGCCGTCGTCGTTAAGCACGTGCCCCGTATGCTTTGCGACGAGATCTGCGACCATCTCCCCCGCAGCCGGTGTGTAGCCTTCGCCATTGAGTGTTGTGGTGGACATAAGCGAGCCTCCTCTAGTCGCTGAAGCGGAATGGATTGACGGCGGAAAGAAGCGCCCGGTCGTTATCATTTTCTCGACCGGCGACGACATCGGCGGTGAGCTTGGAACCGATAGCCGTAAGCAGAATGCCGTGGCGGAAGTAGCCGGTGGACACGGTCAGTCCTGGAGCCACGCGGCCAATCATGGGGACATCGTCCGGGGAACCCGGCCGGGCGCGGGCGGTCATCTCGTAGATTTCGCAGTCGAGAATGCCGGGCACCAGGCGGTATGCGTCGCGGAGTAGCTGGTGGACTCCTTCGGCGGAGACGCCGGTCAGGTCATCTTCACGCGAGGTAGCGCCGAGCACGACGGTGCCGTCAGCACGCGGGACGATATAAACCGGACGCCCCTGAACCACACCGCGAATAGTGCGGGTGACCAGCGGCCGCAGGCGCTCCGGTACACGCAGACGCAGCACATCCCCATAGACCGGGCGCAGTGGCAGATTCAGATTCTCCGGCAGCCCGGTGATATCGGCAGTGTTCAACCCCGCAGCCAGAACGACCTCATCGGCGAGATAATCACTTCCGTCCGCACCGCGCAGACCGATGGCGCGGTCGGAAGCGTAGATAACCTCTTCCGCGCGGGTGCGGATGACACGGTCTCCCAGGATGGTCAGCAGTGCGTCGGCGAGCAGACGCGGATTGACCTGGTGATCTCCTGGAATATCCACCGCACCAACACAACCCGGCCCCAGTGCCGGCTCGGCCCGGCGCGCTTCGGTGGCGGTAATGCGGTTGATCTCCATACCCATGTCATGCTGCAACTCAACGAGCTCGCTAAGGGTCTGCCGGTCGGCGGCATCACCCGCACAAACAAACGTGGAATTCTCGATGTAGCCGACATCGTGGCCTGATTCCTCAGCGATGGCCTGGGCAAAGTCGCGGTAGAGCTTGCCCGACTCAACCATCAGCGGATACAGCGTCGGCTGATCCCACACGACTTCGGCCACCGGCGCCAGCATGCCAGCTGCGGCGAAAGTTGCGCCGGAAACGGGCTCGGCATCGAGGACGGTCACATCGAATCCCCGGCGAAGTAGTCTCCATGCCGTCGCCAAGCCAATAATGCCCGCACCTGCGATAACAACGCTTGACGACGTATCCCCTGTGCCACCCTCACCTATCGAGGCAGCACCCATAGCGGCAGCATTCACTGCCATTCCTCCCTCCGGCGGCATAACCCGCATCAGGTAAAAGCGGTCGGCGTTATTCGCCCTCTCAGCCAGCGGCATCTCATCGATGCCGAGTACGGCTCCCGCGGAACGTAGTACCCCCCCATCATATGACTTCCCGATGGCCGCCACTACACCGCATCCTCGACCTCGCCTAACATGGGGACATGAACGCCTCATCAGCTGCCACTCGCACAACACGACGCGCCCTGCTTGCCGATGCCCGTCTGTACCTCTGCACCGACTCGCGTGCATCCCGCGGTGATCTGCGCGAATTTCTGCACGCCTGTTACGAAGGCGGCACCGACATCATCCAGCTGCGCGACAAGAAAGTCGACACTCGCGACGAGATTGCCGCCGTGGAGATCCTCGCCGAGGTCGCCACTGAACACGGCAAGCTCTTCGCCGTCAATGACCGCGCCGACATTGCCGCGCTGACCGGCGCAGACATTCTGCATGTGGGCCAGGAAGACCTCACGACCGAGCAGGCCCGCCAGATCGTTGGCCCCGAGGTTCTCATCGGCCGATCCAACCGAAATCTGGACATGTTCGCCGCCTCACTTGCCGACGATGGCATCGATTACGCGGTAATCGGCCCGGTGTATGCCACCCCGACGAAGCCCGACCGTCAGCCCGTCGGAGTCGAGATGGTTCATGAAGCTGCGGCACTGGTGCGGAGAGTGCGGGCACAGGGATCAGCGGAGTCCCACCAGGATTCCGTGGCCGATATTGTGCGCCCACACGACCGCGGCGCAAGTGACCCCGTCAAGCCATGGTGGGCAATTGGCGGTATCAACGCCGAGACCGCCAATGCGGTTATCGCCGCTGGTGCGGAGCGCATTGTGGTGGTTCGCGCACTGACCGAGGCAGAAAACCCGGAAGAGGCAGCTCGTGCCCTGCGCGCTGCGGTTACGAACGGTCGCTGAGTTTCGTGGGTTAAGTAGCAAAAGTGTGGGTTAATAGGCAAAAAGTGTGTCCGCTCGGCGTGTCGCTGGGTGGGCACCA
>NZ_KV836264.1:182846-204933 GCF_001838295.1 Corynebacterium sp. HMSC074C04 | reverse complement strand
CATTTGCAGCCCGTTGAGCTGGGCGTGGACCCCGCCTTTCCACACTGTTGGTCGTTGATTTCCATCGCGACGGAGCCCCGCGTGCACGGACTCCGTCGCTTCCTGTTACTCTCCGGCGAATGTCTCCAACTGCCGAATAGCGCCGGAGACAATCAGGAGATCACCTGCGGAAATGCGGTCGTCGGCAAGCGCAGGGCGGAATCGCTGACCGCGCTTTTGTACGGCGACAACCGTAATCGGTGCGCTCTGGTTAATCTCCGCCACCGTCTTATCCAGGCAGTGGATTGGCGGCGCGACCTTGCCTACTGCGTAATCGCGGTCGAACTCCAGGAAGTCCTGGACCTTGCCGCCGATGAGGTGCGCAATACGACGACCGGTGTCGGCCTCCGGGCGAATGACGTGGTGCACACCAATCTGGCCCAGGATTTTGGCGTGGGCCTGGTTATCGGCCTTTGCCCAAATCATGGGCGCCCCCATATCCACCAGCGCAGACGCGGTCAGCAATGAAGCCTCAATGTCACTGCCGATGGCGATAACAACACGTTCGGCTTCATCGACACCGAGCTGCTTCAGTACCTCCGGCATGGTGGTGTCGGCGGTGACCACGTGGTCGAAGGTCGAGGACAGCTCCTGAACCACCTTTTCGCGATGGTCTACGCAGAGAACCTCGATACCGCCAGCGACCAGCTCCTCGCCGAGTGCCTGTCCGAAACGCCCCATACCGAGGATGACAACAGGCGAAGAGCTGGCTTGGTTGGAGAAATGATCTGCAAAACCAGCAAACGGGTTGAATTTCGAGTTAGCCAATGAAGGGCCTTTCTTCTGGATATTCGTAGACGCGCTGGCGTGGGCGGGCGGCCAAGGCCGTCGCCAAGGCGATTGGGCCAACACGTCCGGTGAACATCAGCACGATGAAGATTGCCTGTGCTGCCACCGGCAGGTCGGCGGTAATACCTGTGGAAAGGCCTACCGTGGCGAAAGCACTGATTACTTCAAAAAGAATTTGGTCAGTAGAAAACTGTGGTGCTAGGAAACTGACGGCGATTACTGCCAGGAATACCTGGCCGATACCGAAGGCAAGGACAACGAGAGCCTGGCGCAGCACCTTTGGGTTGAGGCGCCGCCTAGCCACGGACACGGAGGTGTCACCGCGAATCTCCGCGAGAACAGCGGCGAGAATGACTGCCGACGTCGTGATTTTCACGCCACCTGCAGTACCGCCGGTGCCACCACCAATGAACATGAGGAAGTCAGTGCCCAGCAGTGTCGATGGGTGGAACTCCGCGTAATCGAGCGCGTTGAACCCCGCGGTACGCGGGCTCACACCAGCGAAGAATGAGTTGAGTATCTTCTCCCCCGCGGTGAATCCAGACATGGCATTGGACCACTCCCCAAAAGCCACCATGAGCGTACCCAAAGCAATCAGCAGAATCGTGCCTTTAATGGTGAAGCGAGTAGTCAGCGACCAGCGTTTAGGCAGCTGTCCTCGAGTGCAGACACTAAGCCACGCTTTGCCGTGCCGCCAGGCCTCGAGCAAAACAGGAAAACCCAGACCACCCACGATGAGGGCGAAGGCCAGTGGCAAAAGCACCCAGGCATCGCTATAGAACCCGATGACATTGTCGGTATACAGAGCGAAACCGGCGTTGTTGAAGCTTGAGATGGCATGGAACAAGCCTTCCCATGCAGCCTTTCCCCAGCCATACCCGTATCCGGAGTGGAACCGCAGCGTAAGTGCCACTGCCACCACAAACTCCACCAACAGAGTGAAGCTAACGGCAGCACGGACAACCCACGAAATCTCGCCCATATCCATACCGCGGCCTTCAACGCGGGCACCGGCACGGCGGTTCAGGCCGAGCCTTCCTGCTACGAAGAGGCCGAAAAGTGAAGCCAAGGTCATGAACCCGAGACCACCCAGCTGAATCAACAACATGATGACGACCTTGCCGAAGGTTGACCAATGGGTGGCCGTATCTACGGTGATCAGGCCGGTCAGGCTTGTTGCCGAGGTGGCTGTGAACAGCGCATCAGACAGCGCCGTGGGCAAACACATATCCCCAGGGCTCGGGGCGCACTGCCCCGTAGGATGGCTATTGACCGCCGAAATCGGCAGCATTAACAAAACCGTGCCAGCGGTTATCAAGGCGACATAACACCACACCACCAACGTCGTGGGACGAACTCCCCGACGTGTTTTAGTGGCCTGCCGCGACAGCGTAATCACCATCGGAACGTTAGTCCTCGTGGCCAGCGATGTCGAGGGGAATGCTGATATTCCGCCTCTGCATATGCCGGGACTTAGCGGGGAGCTGCTTTACGACCCCAGACACCGTTGCGATATCCCGTACACATTTCGCGCCCCATCCCTGCCCCCACACCCCACCCCGCTTTGGCTACTACGGAAACCTTGAGTTATGGTCAGATTCATGATGACACCCCTGATGAACACACCCGCGCCGTGCGGCGCACAGTGGTGGTGGCTCGCCTAAGTCCGCGAGCAACGTCACGTCATCTCATTAATGTCGACGGCAAACCCGTCAAGTACGAGCTCGCAAGAAGATAAATCTGGCGGGCTCTTTTCTTTTATCGGTTCGGCGAAGAGAACCAGGGCCCGCTGAAATAAACAACAGCAACGAAAGGCTCTCTTCAATGACTGATTACAACCCCAGCGCGGATGCCATCGCCAAGGCTTCAGCACCGACTGCAACCAGGGTGCCGTCGGCAAGCGTTAACGGCGCGGGCGAGGTGCGCGAAACCCTCTTGCCTGCATTTTCGGTCGCTTCGGTGGACAGGAAGTGCCGGAGTTCCTGCTGCCAGCACTCGATGAGCTGGAAGCGGCTTACATCGAGGCGATGAGCGATCCGGAGTTCCAGCGCGAGCTGGAAGAACTGCGTCGCGATTTCCTCGGCCGCGCAACCCCGCTGTTCGAATGCAGACGTCTATCCACGCCGAACACGACGATTGTGCTCAAGCGCGAGGACTTGAACCACGGCGGCGCGCACAAGGGCAACAACGTGGTCGGCCAGGCGCTGCTGGCAAAGCGCATGGGAAAAACCCGTCTCATTGCTGAGACGGGTGCAGGCCAGCACGGCACGGCCACCGCGATGGCCGCAGCGCTGCTGGGACTTGAGTGCGAGATTTACATGGGCGCGCACGATGTCGCCCGCCAGCACCCCAATGTCGAGCGCATGGAGCTCATGGGCGCGAAGGTCGTTCCCGTCACCACCGGCGAGGCCGGTTTGAAGGATGCTATTGACGAGGCACTGGTCGAGTGGAGCAAGACTCTCGACTCCACGTTCTACCTGCTGGGCACAGCCGCCGGGCCGCACCCATTCCCCACTATCGTGCGTGAATTCCAGCAGGTCATCTCGGAGGAGTCCCGCAGTCAGATGGTCGAGCGTTACGGCAAGCTTCCCGACGCTGTCATCGCAGCCGTCGGTGGCGGCTCCAACGCCATTGGCGCATTTGCTAACTACATCGACGACTCCGATGTCGCCCTCATTGGCGTCGAGCCTGCAGGTGAGGGACTCGACACCGATCGTCACGGCGCGCCCATCAATGGGGGCAAGACTGGTGTCCTTCACGGCATGCGCTCATTTGTCATGCTTTCCGACGACGGCGAGGTGTTGCCATCGCACTCCATCTCGGCGGGCTTGGATTACCCGTCCGTTGGCCCGGAGCACGGCATGCTGAAGGAGAATGGCCGCGCCAGCTATGTCGGAATTACCGACGAGGAGGCGCTGGAAGCGTTCCAGCTGCTCAGCCGCATGGAGGGCATTATTCCGGCGATGGAATCCTCGCATGCGCTGGCGCAGGCCATTAAAATTACGCGACTCCGTGAAACCAACCCTGCCGCTGGTAGCGAGTTCGGGCTGCCGGTTCACGAAGGCGATGAGCCTTTGTTGTTGCTCGTGAACCTGTCGGGTCGCGGTGATAAGGATATGGAGCAGGTCCGGGAGTTCCTGAACCAGTAGGAATAACCAGTAGGTATTGCTTCCCCACTAGCTGCCTAGCAGGAATCGGACCAAAGCTAATTCTTGTTAGGCAGCACGGCGATCGTCAGCGGCGATGCCCTGCTTCGGGTTCGCCTCCACGATGGCTTCGGCAAGCAGCGATGCCAGCGCATCCTGCTTGGATTCCTTGCCGTCCTGGAAAATCGGGGACACAGTATCCATAATCTCGTTGAATGCGTTCATCAGAGGTCACCTCTCTTAAGATCTCTTTGATCTTTATTGTTGGACTTCTCCAACCGATTCTTTGCGATTCCGCAGTTGAAACAATGTTTCATCGAACCGTTTGGAACTTATGACTTGCAACCGTAGACGACAACACAAGACCTGGCAAGCACTAAACTTTATTTTTAGTTAACCGTTTGTTAACTTTTGGACACTTTTTAGCTCAGACACTGAGCCACAAACAGTGCCCCTCAACGCCGCCCCATACCTCGCTTTACTGCCCTTGATAACCGCTTCAAAATCACGCTCTTTTACACAGTCGAAAGCCAGGCGCGAAAGTCTCTTTTGGCCGAACATAAACTATCCCCACTGAAAGCGCTTGTAACCATCGTTGAAGGTGGATTACACACCACACCCAATCGTCACCCCGCGCACGAATAGCCACCAGCTTCCCAGGGGTCCACCCCAGCGCCAGTTAAAGAAAAAGAACCCACTGCCAGCATAAATAGCCCACCGACAGAGCTGCCGACCGCCGAAACCACTACCGTGAAGGCCATCCCCCCCCTCTATCAACTCAACCCTAGCCTCGCTGGATGTGGCCGCAGCCACGAAGCCTTCAATCAGAGGCAGTTTTTCCGCCTTTACGGCGAACGAGCAGTCAGGAAAACAGAGCCCCAACGCCTCCCTCCCAAAACTGCCCCAACATCAGCCCAGCAAGCGGTTACCGACACAGGATTTAAAGCAGCGATTCATCCACCGAGCCCCTATCTCAACCGACCTCAAAAACACCCCTGAAAGGGTGAGGTAAATCACATCGCAAACGTCGCTAACGGCCGCTTAACCACGACCAGTGAACGCCCCAATACGCCGAATAGCCTCTTCCATCTCGGAAGTCTCACCGGCGAAGCAGAGGCGAACCCACTCATGGCCGTTCTCTGTGTCGAAGTCGATTCCAGGGGCAACGGCCACGCCCGTTGCAGCCAACAGTTCCCGAGCCCATGTCATGGAGTCGACGGAGTTCGGGTCGTCGTAAAGCCCTGCGATATTGGCATAGATATAGAAACCGCCGTCGGGCGGGGCGATATTACCGAGACCGACGCGGGGCAGCCCCTCGAGCAAAACGTCGCGGTTGCGCGCGTAACGCCTCACGTGCGAATTGAGCTCGGCAATGGACTCGGCGCTGAACGCCTCTACCGCCGCTTCCTGCGAAATTGCCGGTGGGCAGACAGTGAGGTTGGCTTCGAGTCGATCCAGGGGCGCACGCAGCCACTCTGGAACGATGAGCCAGCCGACGCGCCAGCCGGTCATCGAGAAGTACTTACTGACACTGCCGACTACGACCGCCGCATCAGAAAACTCGCGTGCTGACGCGCACTTTCGACCATAGGTAATGCCGTGATAAATCTCGTCGGAGATGAGCAGGCAATCGTGCTGCTCGCACCACTTCGCAATGGCACGCAGCTCGTCGGCATCGATAATGGTGCCAGTGGGATTGTCCGGACTGGTGACGATCACGGCCTTGGGCACGCGCGGAAGTTCCTGCAGGTGTTGGACAGTGAGCTGAAAGCGAGTCTCGGGACCACAGTCAATCTCGACAATGTTGGCGCCGAGCGCCTGCAGAGTATTGCGGTATGCGGGATAGCCCGGGCGCGCGAGCACAATATCGTCGCCGACGTCGAGCGCTGCGAGGAAAAGTGCCACGAAACCGCCGGAAGAACCGGTGGTGATGACAACATCAGCAGCCTCCGTGGCCGTGCCGTAGTTTTCACGATGCCAGGCGGCGATGGTTTCGCGCAGCTCAGGCGTGCCGACGGCCGCAGTGTAGCCCAGAACCTGATTTTCCAAATCGGCACGAGCACGGGCAATCGCGGCAGCCGGGGCCGCAGTCGCGGGCTGCCCCACACAGAGGAACAGAGCGTCACCGTGAGTACGCTGACGCTCCTGTGCGAGCGCGAGAACATCCATCACATGGAAAGGTGCGACCTCACTGCGGCGGGATGCTAGATCGCGCTCGGGCTGGGATGCCTGCGGAGGCCCCGAGAAGTTTAACGGCTGCGGTGATTGCGGTGACTGCAACGACTTTGGCGACTGCGGAGATTCGGCGTGCATACCTTCATCTTTGCAGCCACCGAGGCCCCCGGGAAATCCAATTCAGCCCGGGTGGGTGCACCAGTGAGGTATTCGAGTGCAGCCTGACCGCCTCGAGCATTATTTAAATGGAAATGCGGCCCTCAACTGCAGGTAGTGCAATGTCGGTGCGGTAGTGCGAGCCCTCGAGCTTAATGGTCTTGATGGTCTCGTACGCCTTGTCGCGAGCCTCTTCCAGCGTGTCACCAACGCCGATGACGTTGAGCACACGGCCACCAGCGGAGACCAGCTCACCTGCAGCATTGCGGGCAGTACCTGCGTGGAGAATGCCATCTGCCTCACGACCAGGCTCTGCACCTTCAATGACATCGCCCGTGCGCGTCGACACCGGGTAGCCTTCAGCTGCCAGCACAACAGTCAGAGCGTACCCATCACGCCAAGACAGCGGACTGAAGTCCGCCAATGTGCCGGTAGCAGCGGCGTTGAGCAGCTGCGCCACCGGGGACTCCAGCAGCGCCAGCACGGCCTGGGTCTCCGGGTCACCGAAACGGCAGTTGAACTCAATGACAGCCGGGCCGTCCTCGCCCCAGGCCAGACCCGCGTACAGCAGACCCTGGAACGGGCAGCCGCGAGCGGCCATTTCACGAGCGACCGGCTCGCAGACCTCGGTGACGATGCGCTCAGTTGCGCCTTCCGGCAGCCAGGACAGCGGGCTGTAAGCGCCCATGCCACCGGTGTTCGGCCCCTCGTCGTTATTACCGACGCGCTTGTGGTCCTGAGCCGGCAACAGCGGGACGACGGTTTCGCCGTCGACCAGGCAGAACAGGGAAACCTCCGGGCCATCCAGGAAGGACTCCAGCAGCACCGGGTTACCGGCTGCCAGCACCGCCTTTGCGTGTTCAAGAGCTTCAGCGCGGTCCTTAGTGACCACAACGCCCTTGCCAGCAGCCAGACCGTCATCCTTCACGACCCAGTTCGGACCAAAGCGGTCAATGGCGGCCTCGATGTCTTCATCGGAAGCCTCCGGCTGAATGGCCTCTGCCGAGGCGGTCTTTACTCCAGCCGCCTTCATGACGTCCTTAGCGAAAGCCTTAGACCCCTCAATCCGAGCCGCGTCCGCGTTCGGGCCAAAAACTGCAAAGCCAGCGTCGCGCAGCGCGTCTGCCACACCCGCGACCAGCGGAACCTCCGGGCCAATAACAACCAAATCGGCCCCAATTTCCTTGGCCAGCGCAACAGCGCCAGCGGGGTCATCCACGACCAGTGGATGCATGGTGGCAATTTCACTCATACCCGCATTACCAGGGGCTACGTGAAGATCAGTAGCCTGCGGGTCCTTACTCATTGCGTACAACAGGGCGTGCTCACGGGCACCGGAGCCAATTACGAGGATGCGCATAGCAATCATCTTACTAATCAGCCCGGATAACTCTCATCGCGCCCAACCCCTCAATCCGCTATTCGGGTTACCCTTGGCACATGAGCACAGTATTTACCAAGATCATCAACGGTGAACTCCCCGGTCGTTTTGTCTACCGCGATGACAAGGTCGTCGCATTTTTGACCATCGAGCCAATCGCACCTGGTCACACTCTGGTTGTCCCTATTGAAGAGGTGGACAAGTGGACGGATGCCTCGCCTGAGCTGTGGGCTCACCTCAATGAGGTTGCCCACAAGGTTGGTCAGGCTGTTGTCTCCGCTTTTGACGCTCCACGTGCTGGCTACCTCATCGCCGGCTTCGAGGTTCCGCACACCCACATCCATATCTTCCCTGCCCACGACATGTCCGGCTACAACCTCCAGTCGGTCGATCGCAATCCTTCCGCAGAGTCCATGGATGAGGCCGCCGCTAAGCTACGGAAGGTCCTCGGGACTGATGAAGACGGAAAGTTGGTGCGCTAATCGCCGCTTCAAACGAGGATTTTCGGGAAGAACAACTTCCGGTTCCTGCCCCTGAAGCGCAGGAACCGGAGGCGCAAAAACCGGCTGCAGCTGAAGGATCAGCATCGCTCCCCTATGCCATCTTCCGTCCGCTGCGCGGTGTTTTCGAAGATAACTGGGGAGCCAAAGTGTCCAAATCCCGGCCGTGGCCGGTCATCCTCCTGCATGGAACAGGCCAGGTCAAGGGTATTTGGGAGACCCTCGGCGGTCAGTTACGGGAGGATGGCTGGGCTGTCTTCGCGCCAGATTTTGGACACCGTGCAACAGACCCCATCAATCAGTCCATCGACATGCTCGTGCCTTACATCAAGGCTGTCCTGCACGCCACTGACGCAAAGCACGCCGTTATCGTGGGGCACTCGCAAGGCGGCTTAATTGCCACTCTGCTTTCTCTGCGCATTTCCAAGTACATCAAGCATGTTGTCTGCCTTGCCGCGCCCAATCACGGCACCAATCTGGGCGGCATCGCTTCCAGTATCACTAAGATCCCCGGCACAAAGTCGCTGATGAGCAACTTCGTTCAGAGTTACTGGGGCGTTTCCGGTTTGGAACAGCTCACGGGTTCAAAGATGGTTTTGAACTCCAATTCCCACGATATCCTCGGTCCCGGTGTTACTTACACCTGCATTGCCACCAAGTATGACCAGCTCATTTCCCCGCCACAGTCCTGTTTCTTGGATGATGGTGACACAGGCATGGTCACCAATCTCTATGTGCAGGACACGTTCCCTCAAGCAATAATTTTGCATGAGCAGATGGCGCACGATTGGCGTCCCCGCGCACTTACTCGCGAGGCACTATTCAAGCTGGTAGGCGAGGATTTTGACCCAATCGAGCATGCGGAATAGACCGCTCCTAACGCGGATTTTCCCACCGACAGCCGCACATCCGTCCTCACCAAATCCGAGTCCAGCGTCGGGGGACCTCAGAGACCCCGTTCCGGTTATCGCACTTCATGGCACGCTCGATAGTCCCGGCGCGTGGGCACCGCTTGCCGACGGTCTCCGTACCCTCGGCCGCCGAGTCTATGTACCGGCCTACGGAGACCGTGGCACTGCTGCCCTTGTAGATTCTGTCGCCGAGGTCGAGTCCTATATCAACGGAGTCTGCACTGAAACGAACTCGGACACGGTCGATATTGTGGCTCACTCGCAGGGTGGGCTACTGGCTTTCCTGCTGTTTACGCGTCTTGCAAACCATGAATGCGAGCGTTTTTCGTTTCGACGTGTCATCAGTGTGTCGGGATCTGTCGGCGGTGTAAATCTGACTGAGATCTCCCGCATTTTGGGCTGGTGGAATGGGGCTCCTGCCCGCTGGCTAATGGGACAGGCTTTAGCCGATCAGATTGCGGTAGCTGCAGGAAAATATGAACTTCCTGCAGCCAACACTGCCCCGCACCTCCGAGGGCGCAAGGCAGCCGCACCTGACTGGATTAATGTCATCAGCCACCATGACAACCTGGTCATTCCGTGGTCCGATACCGCGCAGAGCTTCCTGCCAGACAGCCAAACTGTTTTGCTCGAAACCGAGCTGGAGGGCAGGTCTGTTGCGCATTGGAAGCAGCAAACAGACTCCGAGGTGATCGACCTAATCACTCGGCTATTGGCGTAGGGCTTCGACCTAGAACTTGGTCAGCGACTCGCGCGCGGTGACGACATCCGCAAGCAGCTGCTGCGCGGCTGGCGAGGGGTTATCGGAGGTGAGGGCCTCGATGACGACGTCGGGAAGCCCTGCGGCGCGGTAGTCGTCGACAGTGACATCGCCGTACTCGAGGACCCCGTGGAGCCATGCGACTGCACGCGACTCTGGCGAAATGCAGCGTCGTGCGGTGCGTTCCTGCTGGACGAGCACATCACGGTTTTCCACCCCGCGCATCCCCAGCCGCGCAAGAGTGCGAGCAGCAGAGATGAGGTTCTCACCGGCAACACGATCCTGCTGATTCGGATTGGCCGGCGGCTTCTTACGACCACGACGGCGCACGTAGAGCTCCTGCTGACCAATACCGACCAGGGAACCATCGCGGTTTCGGATTACAGAGGTGTATGGAACGACCGTCGAATAGCCACCTTCGGTTTCGGCCTTAAGCTTTTCGACCATCTCATCCGGCACCTCTACCTCGAGGTACGCACCATTCTTACCCGGCCGGATAAATTCAAACGACCCAGTTCGCGTCCACGCCTCGTACTTCTTGACATCCAGGCGCTGCATAACCAGCGTGCCAAACAGCACATCCGTCATCGAAAACAGTGCACCGCCAAATGCCGCGCCATGCATATTCGCAGTCAGAGCGTTTAGGCGCAGCTCCAATCGTCCCTCAGACCAGTCATCCGCAATCTCGGTGATACGGATGCCGGTGCCAAACAGCGGCGGCCAAATGTTCAGCAAGAACTTTGCCTTAGCCGGGGACATCTCTTTCTCAGCAAGTTTGTACAGGGTGCGTCGCAGCGATGGACCAATAGACATAACTACTTACATTAGGTGTTGACCGGGCGAACGCGGGCATTATTGTCAGAAAACAAAAGTGTGTCAGCTTCAGCACATGCTTTACGACGGTTCCCGCGCCCCACCTTTTATTAAGACAGCGACTATTTCAGCGACTATTTAGGCAGCAAACCGTTCCGCCAGCGTATTGACGCGCAGAGTGAAGAAATCCCGCAATTCCGCGTAGCGGGAATAACCATAAATCCCGCGGTCAGCTGGGTCATCATATTCCCAGCGCTCAGTCTCTACATCTGGCGCGATGTAGTCCGAAACGTCGATTTTCCCCACAACAATGACCACATCCGCACTGTCTGCGAGAGACGGCGTGAGTTGATGAGGATCGCCATCGCACCGTGCCCCCACCTCACAGAGCGCACGCCGCGCGTCTTCATCCAGACCGCGGTCATCATCATCGATGCTGATACCTGCTGACAAAACTGTCAGGCCTGGGGCAGCTTGCCGCAGCAGCCCTTCGAGTACGCGTGAGAGTCCCATGTTTGAACTACTGACAAAGAGCACCTCTGACATGGCTCTATCGTAGAATATTTTTCTCGGAGAAATCACCCCAGCTTGTGGGGTTTTCTGGAAGGTTTTGCGGAAAAATGCCAAAAGCGCCCATAGCGCAGGCCCTTCCCCGAGACCAGCCCTATCGACGCTTATGACTTAAAAACAAAGTCCACTTTACATGCACATGCAACCCCTGTGAAGCATGGGGCTAGAGTTGCAGATGTGAACGTTCCGTGGCCTGTGATTTTCCGGCTGTCGGTGTTGCGCTGTCCGGCTGTCGGTGTTGCGCTGTCCTATCGATGCAATATTCACCTATCGATACGCAGCAGCGTGGCCATAAGTGGAAAGCTCATCCATATGTCGACCGGGACTTCCGACAACGTGCGCATAAGTGACAGAAAATTCCCCCGCCCCAGCCCCCGACAGGCATTTGCCCTTTAATCTGCCTTCAAAAGAATCCTTTGCTCCCCGCCCCGGCCCCCTTAGACCGGATAAAACTGGCGGGGCCAATCGCTCGCGAATAGGAGAATCACCGTGACCGACTCTCGCGATATTAAACCTTTTGCAGCCAACCGCAGCTCCAAAGTGACCTCCATCGGCTCCATCATCGGCGCAGCAGCAGTGAGCGGCCTACTTCTCGGAGGTGTCGGTGCGGGCACCTGCTTGGCAATTCTCGATGTGCCCGAGCGCTCCGACTACGTCATGAAGACTGCGCAGCGTGAGGTACAGGCTGACATCATGGACCCGGACGATGTGCTCACCCCAGAGGAAGAAGAGCGCATGCTTCGCGATGTCTCCCTGATCGCCGCCCCTGACGTGGCCCAAGAGCTGCACTACATGGTCTTTGCCGAGAACAAGGAAAACGTTAATGACTCCGTAGAGGAGTACCTGCGCGATAACCACCAGGAGCTCATCGGCAAGGATAAGTTTGCTGATGGCCAGGTCTTCGTCGGCGTGGGCCTTGATCCGCGCCAAGCCTTCGTCTTCGCGGGTGAGGACGTGGCTGCTCAAATGAAGCTACGCAAGAATGACAGCCATCTGAAACAGTCCATCGAAGCAATTAAGCCGGGCGTGCGGGATGGCAACATTCCTGCTGGCCTCTTTGCTGGCGCAGCGGCTGCAATCGACGTAGACCGTGCTGCGGATACTCAGTACGAGGGCGCAAAAGAGGATCGGATGGGGGCGGCCGTTGGCCTCGGGGTGGCGGGCCTGAGCGTTGGCGGCGCTGGTGTCGGCCTCGCCGGCGGTATACGCCGCAGCCGACAGAAGAAGGCACAGCAGGCACGCGAGGACTGGGACTACGTGTCGCAGACCTACACCGATGTGGCGCAACGGCTAAGGGAGATTGATATTCGAGCGCACTCGCTCCAATCAGGACTGGTGGATGAGCGCCTGCGCCAGGACTGGGAGGGTTTGCGCGATGACTTCCTAGCGATCGATAGCCAGGTTGGTTCCCTCATGTCGATTCCGGCGGATGCGCCAGATGAGCAATTCCGCTCACGCTCTGAGCTCATCGCCAATGCGCGCCAACTGTGCGAGCGCGTGGAAACCGCTGAGGTCAATATTGAAAAGCTGCACCGCATTGAGAACGCTGATGCGGATGCTCGCCGCTATGAACTCTACGAGCTGGGGAAGGATCTGGCACAGGCAGGCTACTTGGCCGCAAGCATCGACTCGACGCTTGAGCGCCACGCGAAGGAGTTGGAAGATGCCGCCACTGAATTATCCAAGGAACCACACCATCCGCAGTTCATGGAGCGCTACCTAGAACTCTTGGATCGCTCCGCGCTCTTGTCGGAGCACGTGCAGTCCCAGCTGCAGAAGCGCAATGAGGCCGACGAGCGCCCCGAGCGCACGCGCATCTACGACTCTAATTTCTTCGCTGGCTCCGGCTACCACGGCTACGTGCCCTTCTATGTCGTGAGCACCTGGGATAGCGATGCCACCACTGCCCGCGACAGCTCTTCTAGTAGCGGCGGCGTCAACAGCGGGTTTAGCTCGGGGTTTTCCGGTTCAGGTGGTTCTTCCAGCTTCTAAGCCGGCTTACGGGGCAGAAGGGATGCGGACGTTCTGTTAGACGATTTCACCCCTCACGCTACTTAACCCCCTACTTTTCTCCTTTAAACCAAAGAACCCCAGGCCGGAAAACTTCCTGACCTGGGGTTTTGGAGCCGGAAACGGGACTCGAACCCGTAACCTACTGATTACAAATCAGTTGCGCTACCAATTGCGCCATCCCGGCAACTTTAAAGCGACCCTTTTGGCGTTAGCCGTCGCTGGCTCGAAAGAATCAGAGTCAACCTGAGAATCGAACTCAGCTGTGCCGCTGACAGGCGATTGTACAGGTTGGCAAGCAGAAGTTAAAAACGACACCACAGGAATACTGCAACCGCACTTCTTGAACACTTTTCTGCACACTAAAAGCCCCGCTCAGATAGGTAAATTCACCCCACCGAAAACGAATTGAGATTCTCCGTCACCGACGGGGTAGTGTGACTATCGCTAAATCACTGGGGCTATGTTGCTGCAACGCCTCTAGAACTCGTCTTTGCAATAGCGCTGCAACGCACCCCAGGCAGTATCGGGGAAAGGAAGTGTCGACATGCCATTCGATGGTGGCAACAAATCCAACGCCGAAGAAAACTCCGCTGCGAAGGATGATGCCTACGATGCCGAAGCCGCTGTCGCTTACCCCGCTGACCCCACTGTCTCTTACGACGACACTCCGCAGACCCAGTTTCCTGCAATCGACAATCAGTCCACCTTCAAGCAGCGCGTGATTGATTTCGTTTCCGGCCCAACGGCAACTGTCGACCTAGTGCACTCGACCACTACCCCACTGCCGCTGGCACCGATTGATTATTCCGACCCCAGCCAGGTTACGGCCGTACTCGATCTCGCTGCTCGCATCGGAGGACTGCTGCTGGCATGTGGCTCGGGCAACCGCGACACCGAGCTGCAGATTAAGACCGTGACCTCAGCCTATGGCCTCACCCAGATCCAGGTTGACATCACGTTGACCTCGGTGACGGTCTACCACCTCATCGGTGCCCGCCGCACACCAATTACGGCTATGCGCGTAGTCACCGCACCAGTGCCCGACTTCGAGCGCTTGCGCCACACGGACCGTGTCATCCGCCGAATTCGCGCGGGCCATCTGAGCCTGGAGGAGGCTATTGAGGCTATCGACAAGGTCGAGCGTGAGCCCGCAAAATACCGCCTCCGCGTCATCTACGCTGGCTGGGCGTTGCTGGCCTCATCTGTGACAGTGCTACTCGGCTCTGGTTTCGAGGTCGCTCTCATCGCGGCTGCCGTCACACTGGCCATTGTCATTGTGATTGGCGAGCTTGCCGCCCGCGAGTTGCCCACATTCTTCCAAAACGCAGTCGGCGGTCTCATCGCCACACTCTCCGCTGCTGTACTCAATGCGGCACAGGCATACCTTCCCTTTGAAATGCAGCCATCCAGGCTAATTGCCTCGGGAATCATCGTGATGCTCGCCGGCCTAACCCTCGTGCAAGCACTGCAAGACGGCATCACCGGCGCGCCAGTGACTGGCTCAGCGCGCTTCTTCGACACCATGCTGTTGACCGGCGGCATCGTCGCTGGCATCGCGATGGGCATCGAGTTTTCTGGAATGCTGGGCATTCCGCTTCCCGACGTCATCGCGGGCTCCGACCTCAACCTGGCCCAGGCGACAGTGCGGGTGATAGCGGGAACTACCGCCTCAATCGCATTTGCGTTGGCCTCGAATGCTGGGTTCACCGCGTTGGCAGTGTCCGGAACGGTCGCCCTGCTGGGGTCAATGACCTACTACTACGTGTTGACTCCGCTGGGAGTTCATCCGGTGACCAGCGCAGGCGCGGCAGCAACACTGATTGGTCTCATCGGTGGCCTGCTGGCACGACGTTGGTCCATCCCGCCGCTAATTACGGCAGTGGCAGGCGTAACCCCACTGCTTCCGGGTATGACAATCTACCGCGGTATGCACGCACTGCTGCACGACCACCCGACCAAGGGGTTTACGGCGCTGGCCTCAGCGCTGGGCATTGCGACGGCACTAGCTGCGGGCATTGTCCTCGGTGAATGGATGGCGCGCAGGCTCCGTCGCCCTCGCGCACTGCGCGAAGACAGTGGCCTGACCCGTCCAATCCGGGCCGGTATGCGTCGCATCCGTCCTGTGAATCCGCGGAACAAGCCTCGCCGTCCACGCAACTACCGCTTCAAGGGCGGTATGAACCCGCGCGTGGACTAGCCGTACCGTGGGAGCATTGTCCACACCGCGCGACCTATCAACAACGTGGTAGAATTAGGTTTTTGAATTGTAAGTAGCGCTTAAAGCCGAAACTGCGTCATCACAATCCCATTCCTTCTCCGCTGAACTCGGTTGAGCTCAGTGACGGGAGCATATGGCGAGATGGCTGGCAGAAGTAGGTGTATTGGGCGCAATTAAGGCCATGCTTGCCAGGAGGATTCGTGCCACCGAAGGTCACAGACACTCGCACTGCTCAGAACGAGGCTCTTCACAAGGTCGAAGAAAAGACCGCTGCTGGCGCACGGCGAATTGTGGCTACCTTCGCCGAGGACTTTTACGATGCCGTCACTCTGATGTGCATGCTCGGAGTGGAGAAGGAAGGCCTGAGCTTCAAGAAGGTTCACGAGGAGTACGAGAAGGAAAACGCTCCGAAGACCGCAAAGCGCACACGCAAGTCCACTAAGAAGACTGCAAAGAAGTCGGCCAAGAAGGCAGCAAAGAAGACCACTCGTAAGACGGCGAAGAAGGCTACAAAGAAGGCCGCCAAGAAGACGACGAAGAAGGCTGCTAAGAAGAGCACCAAGAAGGCAGCTAACTAACGGGGTCACGCAGCATGGGGCGGAGCGGGAAAAAGGCGGTTGCCACAGTAGCTGTCGTTGCGGCGGTGTCCATGACGGCTACCGCATGCCAGGCAAAGCCGGCAGCGGAGATCGTCGGCAAGCAGTGGCAGATAACCGCGATTTTTGATGACCCAAACCTGCCCCACGGTGTGCCGGACGGAACGCAGGCACCGACTATTACGCTGGGGCAGACAACATATACTTTCGCTGATTCCTGTGGCAACGGCTCTGGTTCGCTGCAGTGGAAGGGCGAGGCGGTCGAATTCGGCGCCCCGGAGCAGACTCGCAGTTTGGACTGCTCAGACCAGGCGCAGACCTATTCGGAGCGCTTCCACAAAATTGTTGCGGGCGAATTCACCTACAAGCAGGACAACAACGGTCTGCGCATGCGAGAGATGAAAGACACCAAGCCAGGCGAGGATCGCCGTGGCTGGACTGCGACAACCTCGGGTTACACCGAGGGGCGCTGACGCCACTTTTGATCAACAGGCGCATCGATGCCGGGGTGAGAAACCCGTGCGTAAGAACCGCGGTGGTAAATGAGCGGATTGATTTCTTCACGCTTGCCGATAGCCACAATATCCGCCGTCACAATCCAGTGATCGCCGCCTTCGTAAACATCGACGACGGTGCAATCAATCCACACGGAGCAGCCGTGCAGTAAAGGGTTGCCCAGCTCAGAGCGGGTCCACTTCCCCGTCTTGAACTTTTCTCCATTACTGCGACCGAAGGCTGCCGAGATATCCTCCTGATCCTCAGCCAACACGTTGACGGAGAAACGTCCAGCGTTCCGTATGTGCGGCCACGACCGCGAGGTCTTCATGACAGTAAACAGAACCATCGGTGGAGTGAGGCTGAGAGAGGAAAAAGACTGGCAGGCAAAACCGTACGCCTCGCCTTCATCCTCGGTGGCGATAATGGTCACGCCAGTGGTGAACTCACTCATCGCGCCACGGATAGACATTTCATCCAATTCGACGGGGCCACCAAGTTCGACATGGTCGTCGCGGGTAGCTTCCGGACTATTGAGAGCCGCAGCTGATCGGTCGGTGCTCGAATTTGTTGAATCTGTCATGTAATAGACCTTAATCTGAATCCGAACACAGTAAAGACGAGGTGGGGTTTACCACCCCAGGAACCTCCGATAGCGCCACGATGTTGTTACCCTCGTGCCCGCTACCCGGCTGACGGTACCGACGGCGCTGCAGTTGTCGCTCCAACGACAAACTCAGTCTCTAGCAAGACGCGCGGAGCGCGACCGCTGTCCTCGTGTGCGGCCTCAAGCTCCTCGGCCAGCGCGCGGCCGACGGCAATGCCCTTCTGCCTATTCGGCTGAATCACGGTGGTCAGGTTGTGGAAGAGGGCGCGCTCAATTCCGTCAAAGCCGGTGATGGACAGATCCTCCGGAACACGAATTCCGTTCTCCTTGGCATATTCCAAGACCGCAATTGCCTGAGTATCGGTAGTGCAGACCACCGCCGTGAGATCTGGGTTGTCGGTCAGCAGCTGGCGAGCCGCATCGCGGTTGTTCTCGCGGTCATTGAGGTGACGCTCGATGATGGGCACATCTGCCTGCTGAATACCGGCCTCGGCAAGCGCTTCCAGCGCACCTTCGACACGATTCTTCTGCACCTGGTGATGAGCTTCTGCCAGTCGCTTCTCCGTAACATATCCCGAGTTCGGGGTACGCGACAAGCGCACCGAAAGGATTCCCACCTTCCTATGCCCCAACTCAGTCAGGTGCCGCACCGCGGGCTTGATGGCCTCACGGTCGTCGATGCCCACAAACGGTAGAGCCGCCGCATCTGCAGGCTGGTCGCACACGACCGTCGGCAAGCCGCGAGCGCGCACCGCAGCGAGGAACGGATCGTTGTCCGCGACGGAGTAGACCACGAAGCCGTCGACCACCGCCTGCCGAATCAGATTGAGATCTACGTCCCCGCCCTCCTCGGAGGAAGCTGGGATGACCAACATGGAGTCGCCCATTTCGCCGAGCTCTTCTGCAAGGCCGGCGAGAAAATCCACCGACGCAGGGTCTTCAAAAGCGAATGGGAGGTGCTCGGTGAACAGCACGCCGATGGCGCCAACCCGGCGCATGCGCAGACCCCGAGCCATTGGGTCCGGCCCCGGATAACCAAGCCTCTCCGCCGTTTCCAGGATGTGCTCGCGCAACTTCTCTGAGAGCTGGTCAGGGCGGTTGTAAGCATTGGACACAGTCGTGCGCGAGACCCCAAGTTCTGCTGCGATGGAAGCCAAGGTGCCACGACGACGCCGACTTTGCACGGAATACCGACCCTTCTTGAAAAACCAACAGTGACTGCGCGCTCAGCTATCTTCACTCATCTACCTCAGGTAGAAAACCTCAGTTTTATGGAAAAGAACTGCAACGAGCATTACACGCATCTAATCGCGGACAACTTTACCCAACGAATGTGCGCGACTGTCATTTCTGCCACTCCGGCAGCGATCCGCCTTGTGACTGGGTCTCCGCAGCCACTACTATATTCTTTGAACTAAAAGACAACTGTTTTCAATAGCGGTTAATACTCAGGAGCTGAATAGAGGAAATAATTCAGCCCGCAACAGGATTGGATACATATATGAAGGCACGCTTTTCCACGCGCATCGCGGCGCTAGTCGCCAGCGCCGGCCTCGTCGCAGGTCTCGGCGCATGCTCCAGCAATGATGACAGCGCTACGTCCGCGGACAAGTCCGAAGACACCATTAAGGTGGTCACCTCCACCAAGGTCTGGGCGGACGTCGCCGACGCAGTCACCGACGACGAGAAGGTCGCCATCGACCCGATTATCGCGTCCAACGACATCGATCCTCACTCCTACGAACCGGCCGCAGCCGACATGGCAAAGGTAGAGGACGCCGATATTCTCGTCGCAGGTGGCGGGCATTACGACGCATGGCTGACCTCCTCTCTGCGTGACGCAAAGGATAAGGTCATCATCTCTGCGCTGCCGCAGGAAGAGGGCCACAATCACGATCACGATCACGAGGGCCATGACCATGAACATGACCATGATCACGAGGGCCACGATCACGACCACGAAGGCCATGACCACGACGGCCACGACCACGACCATGGCGACCACGAAGGCCACGAGCACCACCACGATGGCGAGGCCAACGAGCACGTCTGGTACGACACCGATGCGGTTGAAGAAACTGCAGAGCAGCTCGCCGAAGCTCTGACCAAGATGGGCGCCAAGGCCGACACCAAGGCTGTCGACAAGGAAATCAAGGACATCGAAGAGGCCAAGAGCAAGCTCAAGGCCGCTAAGGTTGCTCAGGTTCACCCGCTGGCCGATGACATCCTGAAGGACACGAAGATCAAGGACATCACCCCGAAGGGCTACCGTCAGTCCACGCTGAATGAGTCCGAGCCGTCGGCAAGCGATGTCAATGAAATGCTCAAGCTGATCGAGTCCGGCGAGCTGGACTACCTCATCGACTCGCCACAGACCCACGACCAGGTCTCGCAGCGACTCGTCGAGGCAGCCAAAGCAAAGGGCGTTAAAATCGTCGATGTTTTTGAGTCACCCAGCACTGACCAGTCGTTCTTTGACCTCTACAAGCAAACCCTTTCCGATATGGAGTCCGCATAACTTTGCCCTCACTGACTTTTACTGACGCAGCCGTCGAACCGCTGTGGTCCGGTCTGAATTTGGATATCGAGCCCGGCGAGTTCTTGGCCATCCTGGGTCCGAACGGCGTCGGCAAATCCACGCTGCTGACCACCGCCCTTGGCATGCGACGGCTGACTCACGGTTCAGTAAAAGTCGACGGAAACCTGGGCTACATTCCGCAGCAGCGGATGTTCGAGCCCTCGCTGCCCATTCGGGTTCGCGACCTCGTCGAGCTGGCGGCCGGCAAGAACCGCTCCGCCACCGACCAGATGCTGGAGTTTGTCGGCGCAACGGGTATTGCGGACCGTCGTGTCGGCACGCTCTCTGGCGGTCAGCAGCAGCTTGTCCGTCAGGCACAGGCGCTCGTTTCGGCGCCGGATTTTTTGCTTTGCGACGAGCCTCTGCTCTCCCTCGACCCTGCGGCACAACGAACCACGGTCAAGCGCCTGGACCGGCATCGCCGGGAAAATGACACGGCAGTCGTCTTTGTCACCCACGACATCAACCCCATCCTGGGCGTCTGTGACCGGGTGCTCTACCTGACGCCGCATGGACATGCGGTCGGATCGGTCGAGGAAATTATCACCTCAGAGACGCTCTCGGAGCTCTACCAAACCAAAATTGTGGTTGCCCGTGTCGAGGGAAAGTTGGTTATCGCCTAATGACCCTACTGGCTCAGTATTTCTCCGACACCGCCGCCCTACTCCAGGTCGGATTCGTCCACAATGCCCTCATTGCAGCAGCACTGCTTGGGCTAATTTCCGGCATCATCTCGCCCCTGATTGTCATGCGGCAGATGAGCTTCACGGTCCACGGCACCAGTGAGCTGGCACTCATGGGCGCATCCGCGGCTCTATTACTGGGTGTCAGTGTCAGCAGCGGCGCCATTATCGGCTCGGTGCTCATCGCAATAGTCCTGGCAGCACTGTCGCTTCGAGGGCGCCAAGATGCGGTTGTGGGCGTGGTTTTGAGCTTCGGCATGGGCTTATCGGTGCTGTTTATCCACCTCTACCCTGGCCGGACAAGTACCGCGTTTTCACTTCTCACCGGCCAGATCATTGGTCTGACTGACACTTCTCTATGGACGATGGCCATCGTCGCGGTCATCGTCGTCGGCGGCGTTGCCTGGAAATGGCGGCCGCTGCTATTCGCCTCCGCTGACCCCATCATGGCCGCCGCCTGTGGTGTCAACGTCAAGGCGCTATCGATCTACTTCGCGATTCTCACCGGTCTCGTCGCCGCCCAGGGCGTGCAAATTGTCGGCTCCCTGCTCGTCATCGCCCTGATTATCACCCCGGGTGCCGCGGCCGCATTCGTCACTGCCTCGCCGGTGAAGGCCATCATCCTGTCGACCATCTTCGCCGAGGTCGCGGCTGTCGGCGGCATCGTCCTCTCGCTCGCACCGGGCATCCCGGTCAGCGTTCTAGTGACAACAATCGCGTTCGTCATCTACCTGACCTGCTACGCCATCGGAACGGTGCAGTCGCGTAAGGCAACGCGTGACGACGTTCAGGCTGCCAAGTGGAGCAAATAGACACATACGCTTTTCGGAGTGGCTTTTAAAACAACAAAAACATCGGGCAGCTCCTCGAGTGACGATTGCGGAGAAGGTGCGTCCACCTCCCCTCTCGCCACCGAGGGGCTGCCCGTATTTTTACTGGATTCTCTAAAAGCAGACTCCAATACCCCCGCTCTTTTTAAGACTGCGAGGCTGCCGAAATGGGGTGACCCGGCAGACAGAAAAACTAACGCTGAGGATGTCGTGGTCTGACATCTCAGTGACCCAAAAGCTAGCTGTACAAGCCACCGCTAGGTCCGTGAGCATCCCTAAATTACGGCCAATTACGCCCCCATTTCTAGGAGCATGATTTGCCCGCCCTCCCCTTCAGGAAACTACGGATAATTTTCTGTTGGAAGTGATAATAACGCCGTCATTTCTGCAGCGCACGCCGGAAATAGAATTATCTTTAAAGCGCTGAACTACTGGGGGTAGCCATAAGTACCGGCCGCCATTTAGAACGCAAAATACCCCACGTAAACGCCATTACTATGACGAATTGGTAATGGTGCCTACGGGGGTATCAAATGCGCTACTGGCTACTCTTTGCCCGGCGCTGGCGGGCAAACTCACTCAGAGTCACGCCGGCAGCAACGGAAGCGTTGAGCGACTCAACCCAACCGGTCATCGGAATGGACATGATGGTGTCACAGGTATCGCGCACCAGGCGCGAAAGTCCCTTGCCCTCGGAGCCGACGACCACAACCACCGGGGTGGTGCCGTCGTAAGTGTCCAGAGTGTGATCGCCACCGGCATCCAGTCCAACGACCTGGTAACCAGCCTTCTGGAACTGCTTGAGCGAGCGCACCATGTTGGTCGCC
>NZ_KV836264.1:94287-182746 GCF_001838295.1 Corynebacterium sp. HMSC074C04 | reverse complement strand
GCAGCAGTACCAGCAGAGGTACGCCAGGCGACGCCCGTAATGGCAGCCGAGCGACGCTCCGGAATCACCACACCGTGACCACCAAAGGCCGCCACCGAGCGAATGACCGCACCCAGGTTACGCGGATCAGTGATGTTATCCAGGCAGACGATAAGGCCCGGCTCACCGGTCTTGGCCACAGAATCAATCAGATCTTCGACAGATGCGTACTTGTACGGCGGAATCTGCAGGCCGATACCCTGGTGCATGGTGTTGCCGGTCATGGTGTCCAACTCGTGGCGGGGTACCTCGCGAATCGGGATACCACGGGAGTTAGCAATACGCACTGACTCCTGCAGGCGCTCGTCATTGTCGGTACCCAGCGCCACAATCAGCGCGGCCGCTGGCACCTTTGCATGCAGGCACTCCACGACCGGGTTACGGCCAACTACCAGCTCGGTGCCATCCCCCTTGCGCTCATGACGCCCCGAGTCACGGCGGCGCTTCTCTTTCGCCCGCTTATGAGCTGCGTGATAAACGCGGTCCTCTGCTTTCGGGGTCGGCCCCTTGCCACGCAAGCCACGCTTTTGGCCACCGGAGCCGCCAACGTTCTTCTTGCTTGCCTTGCGCACTGCACCACGACGACCGTTGCCTGCCATAGCTACCTGCTTCCTGTTGTTAATAGTTTTCTTTAGCCTAAAGCCAGCTTTTCAGCCCTAGTCAGCGACAGACCATGCTGGACCATCCGCGGTATCAGTTACCTCGATACCCGCTTCCTTCAGGCGGTCGCGCACAGCATCAGCCGTAGCCCAGTCCTTCTCTGCACGAGCCCGGGTGCGTTCCTCCAACTGGTGCTCAACCAGCACACCGAGCGCATGCATTGCTGCATCAGAACCGGAATCGGAGGTTGCCCACTGCTCATTCAGCGGATCGAATCCAAGGACTGCGGCCATAGCGCGGACAGCACCGGCAATCTCCTTGGCCTTGGTCTCGTCGCCGTCGGCAAGCGCCTGATTGCCTCCACGAACAGCGTTGTGGATTTCTGCGAGCGCGCGCGGGACAGCGAGGTCGTCGTCGAGCGCTGCTTCGAACGCCGGCGTCCACTCACCGATTTCGATATCGCCGAGCTTATCGACGGCACGGTGCATAAACGCCTCGATACGACGGTAGCCCGCTGCCGCTTCCTGCAGAGCCTCCTCGGAGTACTCCAGCACGGAGCGGTAGTGCGCACTGCCGAGGTAGTAACGCAGCTCAACCGGACGAACCATGGTCAAAATGTGCGGCACAGACAAAACGTTGCCGAGCGACTTCGACATCTTTTCACCGGACATGGTGACCCAGTGATTGTGCATCCAGTAGCGGGCAAAGCCGTCGCCAGCTGCGTGCGACTGCGCAATCTCGTTTTCATGATGCGGGAACTGCAGGTCGAGACCGCCACAGTGGATGTCGAACTCCGAACCCAAGTAGTAGGTGGCCATGGCCGAGCACTCCAGGTGCCAGCCCGGACGCCCATTGCCCCACGGCGTCGGCCAGGAGGGCTCGCCCGGCTTGGCGGCCTTCCACAGCGCAAAATCGTGCGCGCCACGCTTGCCCGGAGTATTGGTCTCGCCCTGCTCCATCTCCTCAACGCGGTTGCCGGACAGGCTACCGTAGTCGCTGCCTTCAGCCTTGGACCAGGCGTCCACGTCGAAATAGACGCTGCCATCGACAGCGTAGGCGAAGCCGTTATCCATCAGACGCTGCATGTACTCCACCATCTGAGTGACATGTCCGGTAGCGCGCGGCTCAACGCTCGGCGGAAGAACGCCGAGCTGGTTGTAGGCCCAGGTAAATTCGCGCTCAAAGCGGGAGACCCACTCCCACCAAGGGCGGCCGTGCTCGGCGGCCTTATTCAAGATCTTGTCATCGATATCGGTGACGTTACGCACAAACGCGACGTCATACCCCTTGGCAATCAACCAACGGCGCAAGATATCAAAGGCCACGCCGGAACGAACATGGCCAATGTGCGGCTGAGCCTGCGGGGTCGCACCGCACAGGTAAATGGAGGCATGCCCCTCGCGGAGAGGCTCAAAATCCTTCAGTTGGCGGGTTGCGGTATCGAAGATTTGAAAAGTCACAGCCCCGAGCATAGCGGGGAAATAGATACGGGTGAAAAAGAGAAAACGGCTAGCGCACACGGGCAATGTGTGTGCGCTAGCCGTTAACCGGAAAAGTGCAGAAAATCCCTACTGGAAGGAACCGGGGAAGGGAAACGACTTATGCGTCTGCGTCCAGGTCCACCGGCTTATCGTCGGCTTCATCCTTCTTCTCACCAGCGGCACCTTCCTGTGCCAGTGTGCGGTGACGTTCGATAGTGGCATCGACGCGGGCAAAGACTTCCTCGACCTTGGCCTCATCAACGCCGTCGGCAAGCGCGAGCTCACCGACGAGAACCTGGCGAGCCTTGCTCAACATACGCTTTTCACCGGCGGACAGACCGCGGTCCTGATCGCGGCGCCACAGGTCACGGACTACCTCAGCGACCTTGTTAATATCGCCCGAACCCAGTCGTTCCTGGTTGGCCTTGTAGCGGCGGGACCAGTTGCCGGCCTCTTCCACATCGGTCTCACGCAGAACGGAGAAGACCTTTAGCAGCCCCTCTTCACCGACAACGTCGCGGACGCCAACCAACTCGGCATTCTTGGCGGGAACCTGGATATTCAGATCACTCTGCAGAATTTGCAGTACGAGGTACTGAACGGTCTCACCGTTAAGCTCTCGTTCAATGATGTTTTCGATTTTCGCAGCTCCGTGGTGCGGATAAACTACGGTATCGCCAATGCTGAATTCCATGTAATGCACACGCCCTTTCCAACGGCCTTCCACCCTATCATGTCCCCCCATGATTTTACGGGTAGTATGAGAACATCTTAGGAAGACACTAAGGTGTTCTTTAAATACTGAAAATCCTATCGCCCATCCTCAAGCTACTGGAGGAAATCTAGTCATGGCCTTCAAGTCCGTACTTCGCCGCAGCGCCCTCGTCACCGTCTCCGCAGCATCTGCAGTTGCACTTGCTGCTTGTGGCGCCGGTCAGATTTCGCAGACCGCAAATCAGCACCCGGCTGTCGACGGTGCGATGAACGGCGGCGAAGATGCTGCCGGCAAGGGTGCTGAGAACACCAACTCGGCTCTTGGCTTCGTCAACATCCGCGACGCTCACATCCTGGTTGACCCGGAGGCTGGTACCGCTGGTCTGAAGTTCTCCGCCAGCAACCAGCAGCGCGCTGCCGAGTCAGTCTACACGCTGAAGTCCGTCACCGTTGAAGGTATCGGCGAGGTTGAGCTGAAGAAGGTCGCTGAGACTCCTTCCTTCGCTAAGGCTGCCAAGGGCGAGAACTCCCTACCGCGTGAGTGCCAGATCGTTGCCGGCCCGAAGTCCGTCATCGATCCGCTGGCTAAGACCGCTAAGGACAACACCGGCTGCATCGCGTACTACACCAATGAGCTGGACCCGAGCACCCTGGTTGGCGACAAGAGCAGCGCTGCCGGCCAGAACCGCGAGGCCACCTTCGAGTTCACTGACCCACAGGGCCAGACCAACACCTACGACCTGGACATCACCATCTCCGCTGACATTCTGGAAGCTGGCGCACCGAACCGCGGTGCTGACGGCATGATTGAATCCAAGTAAGCGCAGCACGGCGCGGTTCCTGCGCTGTTCACGCGCAGCGCACTATTAGCGCTGGTACAGCGCAGTCCTGTCCCGCAAATAACGCGAGGAGCTTCATCGAGCGGGCATGGGCGATTGGTCGCTTGATACGGGCCACGGCGGTACAGTCAGTCCTTGACACATGTCATTGACTCTGCCCTGGCCCGTTCTCGCGTATCTGGGGCAATTTTTTAGCGACATTTCCCGCACATCCCGCACCAAACGTTGTCGGGTCTGTCGCCCCCTCGTTTGAAGCAAAGGCGGTTGCACCGTGGCCAAGACCAAAGACGAAGCCTACGAATGCTCGGCATGCGGTTGGCAGGTGTCGAAATGGGTTGGTCAATGTCCCAACTGCAAAGAGTGGGGCACACTGGAGAAGGTCACTATCCGCTCCAGCAGAGGGAAGTCCGGCTCCACCCTTGAGGACAAAATCGCCACCCGGGCAGCCAAGCAACGTCGCCGGAGTGCTGCCACAACGGAGCCCGGCACGCGAGGTGACCGTCGTAAAGCATCTTCCACTTCCGTCGCGGCTGAGAGCCAGCGTTTAGCACAGCGCGCGCTTGACGACGATGCGGAGGAACGTTTCCTCGCCGAGACATCCGCAACAGATCGAATCCCCACTTCTTCTTCTGAGCTGACGGCCATTACCGGGATTTCCGCCAAAGCTGCGCACGCGGTGCGCACGGGCATCGGTGAGCTGGATCGGGTGCTCGGTTCGGGTATTGTGCCGGGTTCGTTGGTGCTCTTGGCCGGCGAGCCGGGGGTTGGTAAGTCGACGTTGCTGCTTGAAGTGGCCTATCGCTGCGCGGACGGCGATTTGGGGCCGACACTTTACGTCACAGGTGAGGAGTCGGTCGGTCAGGTGCGACTGCGTGCCGAGCGCACTGGCGCGCTGTCGGACTCGCTGTACCTGTCGGCGGTGTCGAATATCGAGGACGTCATCGATCTGACGCTAGAGCTCTCCCCCGGTCTGCTCATTGTGGACTCCGTGCAGACGATGCGTGCCGACGTCGAAGGTGCTCGCGGTGGCGTTGCTCAGGCCCGCGCCGTAACCTCTGCCCTGGCGGCGTTGGCAAAGGAGACCGGGACTGCGATTTTCTTGGTAGGGCACGTGACCAAGGACGGCAATGTGGCCGGCCCGCGCACGATGGAACACCTCGTTGATGTGGTACTCAACTTCGAAGGCGATAGACACTCGGGGCTACGCTTCTTGCGGGGTCTGAAAAACCGCTTCGGCAGCACCGATGAGGTGGGCTGCTTCGAGCAGACCGCGGGCGGTATTGCGGAAGTTGAGGATCCCTCGGGGCTGTTTTTGCATCACCGAACACCGACCTCGGGAACTGCAATTACCGTGGCCATGGATGGCCGCAGACCGCTGCTGGCGGAGGTGCAGGGCCTGGTAATCAACACCGAGGCACATAATCCACGACGCAATGTCTCTGGTCTCGACCCGAGGCGCGTGCCGATGGTCGCGGCCGTGCTGACTGAACACGGTAACTTCAAGCAGTTGGCCCGCATGGAGATGTACGTGTCCACCGTCGGCGGAATGACGCTGTCGGAGCCTGCCGCGGACCTGGCGATTGCGCTGGCACTGGCCTCATCCATGACTAAGCGGACCTTCCAGGACAAAACCATTGCACTCGGCGAACTGGGGTTGGCCGGCGAAGTGCGGCGAGTGACCGATTTGGAGTGGCGCCTTAAGGAAGCTCATCGAATGGGCTTCGACACGGCAATTGTGCCCAGAGGCGCAAAAGGCCCGGCAGGGATGCAGCTGCTGGAAGCAGCCACCGTTGCCGAGGCCATTGAGCTTGGGTTAGGAGCTAAGCGCTAGCGCATGTTGAACGTGTAGGCGTCAGAGTTGTTGTCACCAATCACGCCGTAGAAGATGTACGACCCGGAGGGAACTGGGACCCGGTCTTCTTCGGAGCACTTGTTCGGCGCCGAGGTCAGACGCGACCAGGTGGCGGCATAGTTGACTTCCTCGCCCGGTGCCAATACCAGTTCACCGTGGCCTTCGGAGTCATTGCAATCCACATCCGACCAGACTCGCTCATACGTTGCCAGGTCGTACACCTCGAAGCGCAACTGCTGCTCATCAAGGTTCACGCGGCATTCACCGCCGGTGGGATTGTGGACGGTAATCGCCAGAGTCGGCTGCTCATCGCCGTAGTTCGGCTGATCCGAGGTGGCCGTCACCTGCAGATCTGCAAGGGTACAGTCCTTTTTGCTCGCAAGCGCCGCCTGAGCGTCATCCTTCGCGGAGTCTTCGCCTTCCTTGTCGCCCTTCTTGGCGTCCTTGTCAGACTTGTCGTTCTCCGAGTCCTTGTCAGACTTAGGCGCGTAAGGTTCCTTGGGCTGTTCCGGAGGAGTCACCTCTTTCCCGTCATCCCTGGTGACATTCACCGGTTCAGAATCCTCGCTGTCCCGGTTTACCAGTGCGGAAATACCCCAGCCCAGGAGAACGAGGATGATAACGAGCAACACCGCCGCGGCGATACGCCGACGCCGGTAGATTTCTGGAGGCAGCTTATTGGTCACACATTTAGGTTAGCGGGTTCTCGCTGACTCCATGGGTAACGACGGTCTCAGCGCGTCCGTCCTCCAAGCGGTACCGCATACCGACAACGCCTACCTCGCCGGTCTCCAGTCGCGACGAAATCTCCGGAGAGCGATCAATAATGTGATTAACAATCTCGCGCACGTGGCGACGCTCAAATTCGTCGATTTCAGTCTCGCCATCCTTGCGAGCCGCCAGCAGCGACGGGGTGACCTTTTCAATCAGCACACGCTGGAAACCACCCGGCAGTTCGCCACCATCCAGTGCATTCTTCGCCGCAGCCACAGCGCCGCAGGACTCGTGACCGAGAACAATCACCAGCGGAACTCCAAGACCATCAACTGCGAATTCCAGCGAAGCCAGCACCGACAGGTCAGTAATCTCACCGGCAGTACGGATTACAAATACATCGCCCAAGCCCTGATCGAAAATAATCTCCACCGGAGCGCGGGAATCCGAGCAAGCCAGCACAACGGCCTTCGGCTTCTGCCCCTGCGTCAGCTGCTTACGACGAACCAAGTCCTGGCGAGGATGCGCAGTCTTGCTCTCGCAGAAGCGGAGGTTTCCGCGCACCATCGATTGCCATACACTCTCAGGAGTCCTCTCAGAATTGCTCATAGCTATATTGTGCAACGACTCTGCTGTTTATGGGAAAGCGAGAATGTAGATTGACCTCTGCAATTAACCAATCCGACGACTTCGACGAACACGTCGATGCCGCCTTACGTGATTGGTATCGCACCAACATGCGGCCACTTCCCTGGCGCGAAGAAGGCACTTCACCATGGGCTGTGCTCGTCAGCGAAGTGATGAGTCAACAGACTCCCGTCGCCCGCGTCATCCCCTCCTGGCGCGCCTGGCTGGAAAAATGGCCCACCCCAGCCGATTTGGCAGTCGCGCCCAAGGATGAAGTCCTACGTATGTGGGGAAAACTCGGCTACCCCCGACGTGCACTCCGGCTGCGTGAATGCGCAGAAAAGATCGTCGAAAAGCACGACGGCGAAGTACCAAGCGACGTGAACACACTGTTAGCCCTTCCGGGGGTAGGAGACTACACCGCTCGGGCAGTAGCGGCGTTTGCCTTTGGCGTGCGTACGCCGGTGGTGGACATCAACGTGCGCCGCGTACTCCGGCGACACCGTCAGGGCACGTACCTACCCGGCATCGCCAAACGCGCCGACATGACGCTCGTCGAAGAGTTCCTACCACTCGACCCCACGACTGCGGCCGAGACTTCCGTCGCACTCATGGAACTCGGCGCTACCGTCTGTCGAACGACACCCGAGTGCGAGGTCTGCCCCATCGCCACCAGTTGCGCATGGATTGCCGCCGGTCGCCCCGAACCCGAAGACCACGAAATCGCCGCTGCTAAACGGCGTGTGCAGAAGTTCGAAGGCACCGACCGTCAAGTCCGGGGCTTGCTTCTCGACGTGCTCCGCGCCGCCGACTCCCCCGTCGAACAGGCCGCTCTGGATGCGGTCTGGGATGATGCGCATCAGCGTTCCCGCGCACTGTTTTCCCTGCTTGACGACGGACTTGCGGAGCAAACCTCCGATGGCCGCTTCCAGTTGCCCCGTTAAAGCCGAGGCAATGCTCCGGTAAAGACCAGATTCGAACAAGTGCGTTGCCTAGAATTAGACACATGAATGCCACGCCCCATCGACCTCAGCGCCAGCGCTGTCTCTTTGGGGCTAGTAAGCGCAGAATTGCGCTGAGCACAGTGCTTGGAGTTGCTCTTCTGGGCTCTAGCGTGGGAACGCTCGGTGGTTGCTCGGCGGTGGATGGTCTAGGAGCGACTGGCTTCGGTTCTTCGGATTCTGACTCTTCTACGGTGAAGCGATTGCCTCCGGGGCAGGTAATTACGAAGACGCCATTTCCGGTCAATACGCCCGCACGCGCACAGCGGGTCGTGTTTTCCTCCACAGGTGCACGCGACCACCGCCAGACAGCCGTGTCCGGCACGATTTTGCAGCCCTACGCCCGATGGTCAGAGAAATCCCCGCGCCCACTGGCAGTAATTGCACCTGGAACTCTCGGCATGGCTGATAACTGTGCCAGTTCGGTCGCCCTGCGTTACGAAGCGCCTCCGACGCCTCCGGCACCTCAGCTGCTGGCACCGGGATGGAATGTTGCCATTGTGGATTACCAGGGGCTCGGCACGCCTGGGGTACATCCGTATCTCAACCGTGAGATTGCCGGGAATAACACGCTCGATATGGCGCGAGCGGCTATTGAGACTTTACAACTACCTGCAGATACTCCCATTGCGCTGTTCGGCTACTCACAGGGCGGAGGCGCCACCGCTGCAGCCGCCGAGCTAGCCGATGCGTACGCCTCGGAGCTGAACATCCGCGCTGTTTACGCCGGGGCTATTCCGGCCGATCTCACCGACACTGCACTGCATATTCGCGGCTCGGCGCTGGCGGGGCTCGTCGGTTACTTCATGAACGGCTTGATTGCAGAGTACCCAGAGACAAAAGAACCGATCGAGCGCATGCTGAGCCCGCTGGGGCAGGATTTCCTGAAGCTCACGGCCGATGAATGCATTGGCGCCACTGTCGAACGTTGGCCCCGCAATGACACCAAGGCATTCACGGCCAACGACTTAGGAATAGCGGAAAATCTGCGCTCGCCGGAGCTCTCCCCCGTCGTTCGGCGCCACGTGGAAGAACAAGCTCTGGGGACAAAGACTCCCAGTATGCCCGTATTCGTTACCCATAACGCATTGGATGATGTGCTACCCGTGACGTCGGCACGCGAACTTGTGCAGAAATGGCAAAAGGCCGGCTCCGACATCACCTACGTGGAGGTCGATACTGACCTCGGTGATGGGACGCACGGCCTTGCCTACGTGCTCACCCACGAAGAGATGCTTGCGTGGGTGAATCAGAAAATGGGGTACTAGCGGCGACAACCGCCGCTTTCCTCCATCTAGCAAGTACAGCTACTTTTTCTTCCAGCGACCACGGAAGGTCAAGCCCTTGCCCAGTCGGACGGTGTAACCGCCACGGCTGTTAATGGTCACCGGACCGATACGCTTCGAACCAGAGACTCCCGAACCCGAGTAGTTCAGCCACGTGTCCTTGTCCAGGTTCTGCTTCTTGCGAAATTGGATCCCCATTTAGTTCTCTCCCTCGGAGTTATCAGATTCGGTCTCTGCCTCGGCAGTGGCCTGATCGACAGTAGCTTTGATGTCGCCAGATCCAAACGCTCAGGATACCGTCAGCACTGCCGAGAACGCCCGTCATCTTCCTCAGAATCGGCCAAGGCACCGCCCATCGGCATCAACGTTACCGACCTTGCCCCATATTGGTGAAGGTAACTTCGCCTTGCAGATGCCCCTTGAACTCGCCGTTCCTGCGCCATAGATGCCTCAATCCGTTATTTGTGACCGATTCTAATGAGCTCATGAAACCGGCCGCTGCCACGGCATCCCGAACAATGACGACAGCTAGTTAGTGCAGACCGTCTAAGGATGAGAATGGTTCCTCGGCCACGATGTCATGCAAGGGCACGCGAACCCAAGGTGAATCACTGTGTGCGAGCAACTCGGTGAGCCGTTGCGATTGGTCTTTCATCGCAGCGGCAACGTCGGGCTCACCATCACTCGCCCAGATCATTCGTCCCCACCAGAAGCTTGCGGCTACGTCAGCCCACGACACGAAGTAGCGCTGCAACGCCGCCACGGCCTTATCGGAAATCTGAAGGAACTCTTCTGGAGAGATCCATCCCAGCTCCGTTGCCGCACCACCAACGCTGTGAATTCGGATTATGTCCCATGCGCGAGTAGTGGCGGGCAATGCCGGGGCTGCTGCTTTGGCAAAGTTTTCGGAGCGCAACATCCGTACGAGGTAGCGGAACTTATGTTCTGCACCACGCGGATCCACGCCTTGGACAACAAAGAAGTCTTTCAGAAACTCGATCCGCTCCTCCATCTCTGCCTCGAGCTCGTTCTCAGAGATGTCCTTCACTGCATATGCGAGCGGTAAAAGCAGGTCATTTTCCACATGCTGGTTGCCCTCAAGCAGGGCATCAATAACCTGATGCGCTTCCTGGGCACCGGTGACCCCCCAGTTTTGCTCGAGAGATGCTTTGTAGTACTTGACCGCCCTTGCGTTGATGTTCTCAACCCCTAGCGGGGTCGCAAACGCCTTATTGTGCTTGTACGTCATTCCCCACGAGTGGCGGCGCACTTCATCTTTGCTCGGCGCCGGTTCCGGCCACGGGAACTTGGCAAACCTGTAAAGCGAAGAATCATCAAACTTTGCTGGGGTGAATGTAGGGCTCATATCCTCACAAAGTACCGAGGTTTCGGGGTTGAGTCAGTGTTACTTCACGCACCACCCCACACCTGGGGTGAGTTATGTCATAGTACTGAACGTCAGGCGCGGTTTTTATTGTGTTGCTAGTCTCGTGTGCATGACAGGATCCCAGATTGCATTGACCGACCGGCCAGATCTCGGTGCCGCACTTGAACGTGCCGGTAATTCCGGGATTGTGCGCACTGCCGCCGTCGCTGTTGTAGAAGGTCTTGGTGTCGACGAGATTGTGCTCGAGGCCGCCGCTACAAAAACCAGTGGAGTCGATGGCGCAGCGTTCGTCACCAACCGAAGAATTCTCGTGACCGCCAACAAGAAAGATCCGTCTCAATTCGAGTTCCTTGAACTCGACAACCTCGCCAATGTAATCGTTCTGCCTTACAAGGGTGGCTGGGCCGTCGTGGCCCAGCTCTACAACACATATAAAGTGTGGAGCGGTTTCACAGAAAAAGCTGCGAAACGTGTGCAATTTGCTGCCCAGTGGGCCCTGACCGCAGGCCGAGAGGCACGAACGGAGGCCTCGCGTGCAGTGTCGTCGACGGAGCTTTTTGAGCGATGGAAAGAAAACAAGCACCGTCTCAATCGCAATAGTTTGGAAGAGCTTGCAGGGGCGATGCGCTCCCTGTATTCCGACATTGATTCACGGTGGTGGACTGAATAATGATTCGACTTGCATACCCGGGTTCGCCCGACCGCTTTAATGGGGCAGAAGACACATCACACATCGAGCAAAACCTGGCTATTGCGGAAAATGGCTATCGCCATTACATCAAGCATGGCTCATTACTAGAAACTGGAGCATCTCCGGCAAATACGACTGCTACCTCCAGGTCAAACTCCAGCGCGGGCACGACAGGTGCTCAGACCAGCGGCGCATCGAAAGGTCTCAGTGTAAAGAAGCAGCTATTACTCCTCCCCTTAGTGATAGCGGGCATCGTGGTGCTAGCGATTGCCTACGTTGCAGCTAAAGACGCGCTCTTTAGTGACAAGTCAGACGAGTCCGCTGCTCCCGCACAGTCCGCCGCTGAAGCACCTGCCAATCCCGGCGCTTCCAACGGTGGAGCTACCGGTGCCACTGGTGGGGATACCGCTGGCGGCCTCACCCCTGCCGACCACGCACCCGAACCGATTGCTAGTTTCGTGCGGGCCTGCACAGACTATGAAGTGGTGTTTAGCTACTATGGTGCGGATAGTGCCCCCGCCCCACAGGCAATGGGTACCAACTGTTCCGTGGATACTACGAAGGCACCCGACGTTGGTTACGTAGTCTTCACCGATGACCCTGCCGCCACCGCCGCCGTTCGTGACGGCAAGCCCGTCTTGGATGCCGTTGAGATTCCGGCAGAATCAACGCGCGGTTCCACATTCAAGGCGCAGCGAGTGGAGTCCCTCATCACAGTTGCGGAAATCCTCCCAGAGGACCAGGGAATCGTTGAGTACATGATCAAAAATGATGACCCTGAAGTAGCAAAGAAAGCATTGGTCGACCTCGGCGTGGCCAAGTAGAACTACAACTCTCCGCGCTTTTAGGAAAGACCGCATATAGACACACTGCCGCCCCAGTTCCTCCTCCCATAATGGAGTCGGAACTGGGGCGGCAGTGTTCGTTGGTACTGCTAGCGGCTAAACCTCTTAGAGCGGCTGGCCAGCACCCGCACCAGCCGGTGGCGGGTTGTGGCCGTCGTCATCGGAGTCCGAACCGGACTCTAGGTCGGTTCCAGCGGCGGTGGAACCGCCGTCACCCGGTACATCCGGGGTGATGATATCGGACTCGCTGGTACCAGCGCTGCCGAGAACGTCCTTGTCTTCCTCAGACTCCCCCAGAGCACCGCCGTCGGCATCAACGTTCCCGGCCTTGCCCTTGTTGGTGAAGGTGAACTTCGCCTTGTCGACGTCCTTGGACTCGCCATCCCAGCCTTCGACATCGATGAAGACGGTCTCGCCGAGACCAACCTCACCGTAGAGAATCTTCTCGGAGAGCTGATCCTCAATCTCGCGCTGGATGGTGCGACGCAGCGGACGGGCACCGAGCACCGGATCAAAGCCACGCTTGGCCAGCAGGTTCTTGGCGCGGTCGGAAATCTCCATGGTGATGCGCTTCTCACCGAGCTGGTCGCTGACGCGGGCCAGCATGAGGTCGACCATCTGAACAATCTCGGCCTGGCTCAGCTGCTTGAAGACCACAATCTCGTCGATACGGTTCAGGAACTCCGGACGGAAGTGCTTCTTCAGCTCGTCGTGGACCTTGTCCTTCATCCGCTCGTACTTGCCGTCTTCATCGGCCTCGCCGACGCCCGAGAAGCCCATACCAACAGCCTTGGAAATGTCGCTGGTACCCAGGTTCGAGGTGAAGATCAGAACCGTGTTCTTGAAGTCCACCACTCGCCCCTGAGAGTCAGTCAGACGACCGTCTTCCAGGACCTGCAGCAAGGTGTTGTAAATCTCCTTGTGGGCCTTCTCAATCTCGTCGAAAAGCACGACGGAGAACGGCTTACGGCGCACCTTCTCAGTGAGCTGGCCGCCCTCTTCGTAGCCGACGTATCCGGGAGGAGCACCGAAGAGGCGCGAAGCGGTGAAGCGGTCGTGGAACTCACCCATATCAATCTGAATGAGGGCGTCTTCCTCACCGAAGAGGAACTCCGCCAGGGCCTTCGACAGCTCGGTCTTACCAACACCGGACGGGCCGGCGAAGATAAACGAACCGGACGGACGCTTCGGGTCCTTCAGACCAGCGCGGGTACGACGAATAGCGCGGGAGACAGCACTGACGGCCTCTTCCTGACCGATAATGCGCTTGTGCAGCTCATCCTCCATGCGCAGCAGACGCGAGGACTCTTCCTCGGTGAGCTTGAACACCGGAATGCCAGTCCAGGAAGCCAGGACCTCCGCAATCTGCTCCTCACCAATCTCAGCGATGGTGTCGGACTCGCCCGCACGCCACTTCTTCTCGCGCTCGCGGCGCTCTTCGCCCAGCTTGCGCTCCTTGTCGCGCAGACCAGCTGCCTTCTCAAAGTCCTGCTCGTCGATGGCGGCTTCCTTCTGGCGGCGCACATCGGCGATCTTGGAGTCAATCTCCTGCAGGTCAGCCGGGGCAGTCATGCGCTTGATGCGCATGCGAGCACCGGCCTCATCGATCAGGTCAACGGCCTTATCCGGCAGGAAGCGGTCGTTGATGTAGCGGTCGGAGAGCGTAGCTGCGGCAACCAGAGCCTTGTCCGAGATGGATACGCGGTGGTGAGCCTCGTACTTATCGCGGACACCGCGCAGAATCTCGATAGTGAGATCCACACTCGGCTCCGGCACGTTCACCGGCTGGAAACGACGCTCAAGAGCGGCGTCCTTCTCAATGTGCTTACGGTACTCATCCAAAGTGGTAGCACCGATGGTCTGCAGCTCACCGCGAGCCAGCTTCGGCTTCAGAATCGAGGCTGCATCAATTGCGCCCTCGGCGGCACCGGCACCAACCAGCGTGTGAATCTCGTCAATAAACAGGATGATGTCACCGCGCTGGTTAATCTCCTTGAGCACCTTCTTCAGACGCTCCTCGAAGTCACCGCGGTAACGGGAACCCGCAACCAGCGAGCCCAGGTCGAGAGAGTAAAGCTGCTTATCCTTCAGCGTCTCCGGCACACGACCGTTGACAATGTCCAGTGCAAGCCCCTCCACGACGGCGGTCTTACCAACACCAGGCTCACCAATCAGCACAGGGTTGTTCTTGGTGCGACGAGAAAGAACCTGCATAATGCGCTCGATTTCTTTCTCGCGGCCAATAACCGGATCCAGCTTGCCCTCACGTGCAGCAACGGTCAGGTTACGACCGAACTGATCAAGCACCAGCGAACCCGACTGGTGGTTACCCTCCTGCACACGAGCGCCGGAAGTAGCACCGACCGGACGCTGCTCCGGAGAACCATCGGACTCATCGCCCTGGAAACCGCTGAGCAGCTGAATAACCTGCTGACGTACGCGCGGCAGGTCAGCGCCGAGCTTAACCAGGACCTGAGCAGCAACACCTTCGCCCTCACGAATCAGGCCGAGCAGCAGGTGCTCAGTACCGATGTACTTGTGACCCAGCTGCAGAGCCTCGCGCAGAGAGTACTCCAGCACCTTCTTTGCACGCGGGGTAAACGGCACGTGACCGCTCGGCGGCTGGGAGCCACGACCAATAATGTCGACTACCTCAGAGCGCACAGCATCCAGGGAAATACCCATGGACTCCAGCGCCTTGGCAGCTACACCGTCGCCTTCACTAATCAGGCCGAGCAGGATGTGCTCCGTGCCGATGTAATTGTGATTGAGCTCGCGTGCCTCATCCTGTGCCAGGACGACAACGCGACGTGCTCGGTCCGTAAACCTCTCGAACATCACTGCCCTTTCAAGTGTCTATTTTTGCCGTAATTCAATAAAGGTTGTTTCACCTAGCTTAAACGCGACGCGACACAGATTAATCCCTATAGCCGTACGCCAGTAGCGAACAGCCTGGTCGAGAGAGGTATCACTGCTCGTACGGCAGCAAAAGCTCCCGGCGGCAATGCCACCGGGAGGAAACGAATGTTGGAATGAATTACTCCTGCGCGTTAAGCCAAACGCCAGACAAGAAGGAGTATTTGCACGGGATATCAGTCAGTCTCCATAATCTCCCACTCATACGGAGTCACTTCACCGCGCACCTCGTGGTACGGAGAACTGAAGTACAGGGTGCCATTCTTATTCAGGACCACGATCCCGTGGAAGCTGTACTTCTTCCCTTTCTTCAGTCGGAATGGCGGGCGCGAGGCATCCCAATTTCCACCGCTCATTCCGGCTTCCCAACTTCCAGATGCATCCTCGAGATCAAAGGTGACCAGATTGTGGGCGTTCTTCTTGTTACCCCACTTAGCTGTGGTCTGGCAGCGGAACATGTCCTGATTTACCGACCCACCACAGACTACGGTTTCTCCGTCTGTGGAATAGCTGACATAGTCACGGTTGATCTTGGGGTAGTTCGTAGCTGCATCGGCGACGGACGGATTGACAACAGCAAGCGCAGTGGCGGCAGTGATTGCGGCGGCTACAGCGGAAATCTTCTTGGTGAACATGATCTCAGATTAAAACTCTCGGACACAAAAGAAACGGGAGTTCTCCCCGGGGAGTTCTCCCCTAGCTAAACCATGCTGGACTGCCCAAATCTGGACAGTGGTGCCATCAAACGCACCACGATTTATCCGCTTATGTCACCGGCACAATGCAGTCAGAGAGCGATGCTGTCCAAAGCAGCACGGTCAGAGCGCATGGCAGTCTGTGACGCACCGAGAATGGATTTATATCAATGGCTTTCAAACTATTCAGCTTCCGAAAGACCTTCCGCCCCACCCGCAACTCCCGGGTTACGCTATCGCGTTCTGGCCTCGGATATTCCTATCGCATGGGGCCCGTTCGGTGGACGAAGAATGCCCGTGGCGGCCGAACCACTACTGTGAACACGCCAATTAAAGGATTGACTTATCGCAAGTACCGTCGTTAAGCGAGCAGTTTCAAGTCGTCTGCAGTGACCAATCGTGCTTCGATTGCAGCGACAACTACCAGCTGCAGACGGCTCTTTTGATTAACCCGTTGCCACTCCTTGCTTGAGACCAGCCCCTTGCTCAAAGCGGATTCAAAAAGTGCGGTGCGGTAATGCTCGACTGCCTTTGCGGTCTTGCCTCCCAGCTTTCGGCCGGCCTCGGCATCGGTGCATGAAACCATAATGGTGTCGATTCGGCCGCGCAGATAATCCTCCGCATATGCAGCGATCAGAGCACGCTGGCGCTCCGGCAGCTCCCCAACCGAGATGGTTTCAGTCCCGTCAGTTGGCAGCACGACCTTCGCATCGGCGTGCTCAATATCCTGTTTAATCTGAATTTCGTACTGGTCATCCTTGACGGAAAAGCGGATGAAATACTCCGGGTAGCTCAAATCAAAACGCTGTTGCGGAGCCAGCCGGAATGACCGCGACGCCTCCGGAATGTGCACCATTGCAGTCACGTGCTCGCAGTTATTGAGCAGAAACCACATTCCGGATTCCGCATACACATACATTGCTATGCGGTGCATGTAGCGGTTATCTTCGCCCACTTTGAGGTCGGCGTCACGCCCGATGGTCAATCCCTCACTCGGATTGGCAACAATCGCATCCCCACACAAATTATCAACCACAAGTGTTGGGAGCGATGTCACGTTGACCAGGCCTTTCTCTCGCACCACCAGCCACCAACCGCGAATCAGGAACCCTACCCAACGCTCCTGGGGGAATCGCCCAACGACGGCTGAAGTGACTGGCATTCATGATAGTTATCCGAAATATAACAAATATTCTCGGCGTTATCGCTTAATTCGTCGTGGTTTGCATTGCCCACGCCGCCACCGTGTCATAGGCAGCAGGACAAGGATCGCCTTCACTCAAAACGACAAATACCGGACGAAGCACTTCGGGACTGGATGGCGCAGAACTTTCCGCCGGCTGAACCAAGCAGTAATTAATCGGCCGTGTTGCCTCGGAACCTTCGCTGTTCACAGCTTGAAATGAGCCTGACGTTTGTAGGACATCCAGCCGGCGACCATCGGGCTCCATTCGCAGTTTCACCACTTCAGAGCCAGCTGGTTCAGCCACTGACCGGTTCTTGCTCACGGCATCCAGAATTTCACCCCGCCATTTGTCATTTTCAGCCTCTGCAATCGGCTTCTTCTCATCAATACCGTGGCGAAATGGCAGCAAGAATTCATCTGCCGAAGCAAACTGCGTCGCGTGATATGCAGCACCGTTGAATGTTCCCATCCGCTGAATCCCCTGCCAGCTCTTCTCACCGATGGGGACGTCGCTTAACGACGTAAGGGTCCATCGGTCACCCACCGGAATCCGAGGCCCCTTCGCCAAATCGGGAGCGCGAAGTCGCATCGGTTCCGCAGAACCTCCGATAGCTACTGGCTGTGCCAAGTGCTTGGCACTAAAGAGACCGCCATCTCCAATGCCGCTACGTTCGGCAACAACAATGCCACCACCAATAAGGCCTAGACATGCCACTACGGAGAACGCTGCAAGGGCTTTCTTCCGGTTCTTCGGATTGCGAACCTCGACGGCACCACCATTTAGCGCAGCAATGAGATCGCTAATAAACGCATTGCAGGATTCGTAGCGTTCATCGGCGTCAACCGCCAACGCCTTGGCGAAGACCGAATCAACTACCGCACCGAGGTTGGTAACCGGTCGCTTACCGCAGTGCAATTGCCGCGCACTGGCCGCGTCAGTAGCTGGAAATGCCTTATATCCCTGCAACAGCTCGAATATCGTGCACGCAAACGCATACTCGTCACTAGCTGCACTAATGCAACCCTTAGTGAAGATCTCTGGCGCCATGTAGGGCAATGAGCCGGCAACACGATTGGTCACGCCAACACTGTCGATTTCAGTGGCGGTTGATACACCGAAATCCACAAGCGTCGCGCTTAACACAAGCCCCGACGAATCTCGCTCTACGACGATATTTGATGGTTTTACATCACCATGAATCACCGCTGGTTCGTGCTTTGCTAGCCGATCTAGCGCGGTAGCAATCTCCACACCAATCGACATGACCTCGCTCTTATCGAAAGTGCGCGGCGGATATTCGGCCAGTTCAGCGCCCAACGAATTACCGCTAATAAGAGTCATGGTGAACCAAAGCAGGTTCCCGGCTCGCCCGCCATCGAACACGGTCACAACGTTGGGAACGTGAACAGTGGCTGCGATAGAAACCTCGTTCTGGAACAGTGCCTCCATTCGCTTAGAAGCACTGGCCTCTTCCGGCAGTGGGACGATTTTCAGTGCTTCGTTTCGGCCCAGCTTGGGATTTCGTACTCGAAAAACAGTCCCCATATTGCCGGCACCGATGAGAGCTTCAACCTCGTAGCCCTCAAAAATATCGCCTACCTGGGGAAGATTAGTCATCGGTTCCGTTGCCCAGACCCATCGAGATTACCCACCATAATCTGAATCCCAGACTCAGAGCGGCAATCATAATTAGGCGAAACTTCTTGGCATTCCATCGTCAGTGGCTGACCGTCATACTCAATCTCGATTGTCGTCTGCTTTGGCAGTGTTCCTTGCTCTTGCCGCTGTTTACTGAGCGCCCGCACTACCTCGTAATATGCTTCACAGTCCATATCGGAGCCCTGGTTTGACCAGGCACTCTGCAGCATCGGGCACGTCGGATCAACGGTCGACGCTAAGACCTCTGGGTCTACGAACCGATCGTCGGCAGGCGGTGCGATTGTAGTCGAGGTTGGTTCCTGATCATCGCCCACATAGTAGGACGGCGAGACTTCCACTTCGGTGCTTTCAGTGGTTTCAAACAACCCGTCGGCGTTATCCTGCTGGTTAGAGCGGAAATTTAGGATCCAGACCACCATTGCCAGGATGACGACAACCAGAATGGCGAGCACGAACAGCAGAATCTTCCGATTTCGACCATCAGTATCGGAATTTGCACCGCTGTCAATGTCATCGACGCCCGGGATTAGAGTGCGATCGTCGGTCATCAGTTATCTCCTTGGCTGACAGAAACCTTCATCATCGTCGTGCGAGCAGCCGAAATCTCTTCCTCATTCATCACACCAATGCGCACGTGGGATTCGATTGAGCGACCCGATGGAACGTGAGTGCCTTCCACGGTAATCATGCCGTCTGCTGCTACAAAGAACTTAACCTGAATTGGCTGACCCTTGGGCAACGGCGGGATACCTGTCAGCATAGATTCCGATCCACTAATGATGTCATTGAGAGCGACATCTTCGGATGGAACGTCACTGGCCTGCTGATACAGCGTCAAATCTACTTCCTCTTGGCCATCAGCTACGGTCGAATACTCCCGGACCACCGGCTCAGACAGGGGAATCATGTCATTCTGGTTGACCAGATAGTCGATGTACGGGTTGTTCAGATGATCGACAACTCGAATGCCAATCGACTTTGGCAATACATTTGCCACCTTCTTCTCCGACAGCGCGGCTAGCTGCCCGGCGTCAATCCCTGTCTCAGCCGCGATCTGCGCAATTGACTGCTGTTGGACAGCAGGGCTGGACTCAGCATTAACCACTCCCCCGAGCTTGCTGATCATCGCAGCAAGGGCAGCACCCTTAGCAACGGCTAGATCAGGCTCAACCAACAGTGGCTTCTTACCCGTCAGACGCTCCACCAGTTTGGTTACGGCGGTCATTCGCGAAGATCCACCCACCAGGATGACCTCATCAATTGTCAGTCCCGGCTCCTTTTCCTTTGCCGTCTCCAATACACGGGTCAAAGGAATCTCCGTCTGCTCGAGCAATGGCGCCGTGACACGCTCCAAGTCTTCGCGGGTAACGGCAAACTTGGCGCGGGAACCAGAGTCACTGGCAAGTCGCACAGTGGCGCTTTCCGCATTACTCAGCGCCTCTTTACAGTTCACCGTCTGCTCATGCAACTTAGCGACGAAGGTCTCATCGTTTTCCGCCTCCTCGTCACCAGTCTGCTCAATGAATTTATCCAGGATAAATTCACCAAGCGCCTTATCCCAGTCAGCACCGCCCAGTCGAGCATCACCGTCGGTGGCAATAACCCGGAAGGTGTTGTCAATCCCCTGCACAATCGTGGCATCGAATGTACCGCCTCCGAGGTCATACACCAGCAAGGTCTTGTCCTTTAGAGGCTGCTTGGAGTCGTAGTAGAGGGCCGCAGCAACCGGTTCTGCTACCAGCTCCAACACATTGAAATTAGCAATCTGCCCTGCGTTGCGAGTTGCCTCGCGCTCCTTCGCACCAAAATATGCCGGCACAGTAATAACTGCCGAAATCTCGTCGTCAGCTGCTTCGTCTGGAACCAACGAGCGCAAAATCAATGAAGAAATCTCCTCCGGGGTATACGCCTTCCCGCTGAAATTCCATTTCTTATCGGTGCCGATGCTCCGCTTCACCAGCTCGATGACGTCATTGGGGCTGAAGAGCTTCTCTTCACGTGACAGCTTTCCGACAACGGTATTGGCCTTCGATTCAAACCACACCACACTTGGTGTCGACAGATCTCCGTCGAGGTTTTCTTGAATGACAGGAACACCCAGTGAGTCCACGTAGGAAATTGCGCTATTGGATGTGCCCAGATCGATGCCGTAAATACGTTCAGCCATGATTTTTCTCCTTATTCTGAAATCTGTTGGATTCTTGACTTCTTTTGCCGTGTCAGCGCTCTAGTTGTGTGCTGGCCGGACTCGAGCTGTGCTCTGTTCAGACTCGAGTTTTGGCCTAGTTGCCGCTGTGCCGGTACACCGTGACCGGCGCCTTGGCCACCACAATTGGACTGGTAGAACTGGTGAAGGTGTAGTAGTGCGAGATTCGTCGTGATGGCGCCAGCGTGCGGTGCAGCGCGGGGTTATCCGAATCCGCGAATTTGGTACGACGGTGAATTGAAGAATCAAAGGCATCGCCCACCTTCGCCTCTGTAATTGCCACTCCCATGGACTGAAGCGCATCTGCGATCGAGTCCTGCAGGAAATCCAGGGTCGAATACAGGTCACTGCCATCAGTTTCGGTAGTTTCTTCGAGCCGCGAAAGGTCAGCGCAAATCCCGTCATGGATGGCCGCCAACTTTTCCGCCAGCGGCATCAACTGGGCGTACCAACGACGATCAGTCAGCGCTTCCAACTCTTCACTTTGAGAGCGCAATACTGCGTTCATTGTGTCCAGCCGTGTTTGAATCAAATCCAACTGCTTTACGACGTTCCCGGCCGCAACACCTGCGGTACTTTCAGCATCCGTTTCTGGGAGCTCTTCCACTGTCGCGGGAGGAAAATCCTGCTGGGCTGGAACTCCTTCCGCGGTGTCTTCATCATGGCCAAACTCGGCACCACCAAATTCAACACCGTCAAATTCGACGTTCTCAACCTTGGACCATGCAGCTTCGTCGGTGTCTAGTTTTGGATCTCCGGAATACTCGACCGGCTCCTGACCTGTGGTATCACCATTGTCGACCGTGCCCCGGGGGCCGAAGGACTCATCAAAATTCGGCAGCGGGGCGAAATTATGCGCTCCACCGAAGTCAACCTCCGGATACTTAGGATCTCGTTCCTGATACTCATCAGCACGACCGTCTGAATGTTTAACCGACCTTTTATTTTCATCCTTTTTGTTATTAAAGAACCCCATTTTTATATTCCTTCCCCTTAGCGAATAGATAGGCAATCGACACAAATGTAATGATAAATATAGAAAATAGAACCCATCCTAATTCATAGAAATTATCATTTATAACCCCCATGGCAATGAAATATACGATTCCAAAAACAGCAATCCATCGTTTTGCCACTCGCTTCTTTACCAACGCCCACAAGATACCGACAAAAATAGCCAGAACCGGTACAGCAATAAATCCATTACCCTCCTGCATGAACTGCACTATTAAACCGAGCACAACAAATGGAGAAAGAAATCGTAATAACTCCTTGGCAATCGCATCCCCTTCACCGGCATGGGGCGTCTTAAAATCCGATTTTCCCCTTCCGGTATCAGCCTTCAGGACATCGTCAGGATTGACGTTTTGAAGAACGCGATTCTCAATTGTTGAATCGGAACTAGAACAGTAGGCTCCCTCAGCAATTTGCAATTCTTTACGAAGTCTCATTGGGTCCAGCGACGTTCCGTCGTTAAGCAGACCGAAAGTATGTCGAGTCACTAAATCCGCTGGATCATCGACTGCTTGCAACCTTCGAATAAAACCGGTGCGGGTTTCAGCCTCTGGCGAACCGGTACGAAAGTTCGCACCGATGGATTTAGTTGCACTCTTCAGCATGTCGCTATCGATTGGCTTGCCGTCAATAAAGCCTTCGGACTGTTCACGAAAACCGCTCGCAATGACGTCTGCAATCGACCGAATGTCGGTATTTGCACTACTGGCCTCATCAAAGGCCGCCCAGACTCGTTTCTCCGCGTTGTTCGTCGGATCAGTCTCAATTTCCTGGCTATCTTCAACGTCGACGTATTCACGGAGCTCCATGCGGTTAGACGTTGGAACCAATATCCGATCGAAGAACTCTTCAAGCCCGTGCTCGGTAATCGCTTTTCCGCTGCCCTTTGCATACGGCTTCAAGAACCCCTCCTTAACTGCCTTCATCTGCACATCAGTGAAGAAGTACTGAGGACGCTGTACTCGTTTGAGAACAAGTCGAAAAGAAACACCGAACTTCTTTCGCACTGCGTCGACAAAATCTTCGGTGTGCAGCTCATCGATAATGTCCAGTGCGCGCTGGGACTGCTTACCGAAGAACAACAGGTCTCGAATTAAACGGACACGCGCTTCCCAAAAATCCGAGGAAGAGGCATCTCCGCCCATGGGAATGTCAGCAATCAGCTGAGCTAACTTGGCGCCCGTTGGCACTGCGCCTGGTGAAAATAAGTTTTCAGCTAGGTTGTCTCGAACTGCGGGATTCAGACTCACATCTGCTCCTGAATCTCACTGATGCGAACACGCTGTTCTGGAGATAGGCCTGTCATAAACCGCCTGGCGGGATCTACTGCGATAAGCCATCCGGGGTCTACATGCTCCGGCAACAGTCGAATCATTGCCCGAGCAGGGCGTCCCGAATCAAGCGCGGAGACAGTTGTCAGAGTCTCTCCGTTGACGTTGGTGTCCTCTCGTTCTTCAAGCTCATAGGCAGTGCCGTACGTGGAAAGCGCCTGCTTCATCTCTTCAAACGCCGCGGCAGTGTTGTAGTCGAATGCGGCGCGAGCGTAGATGTATTCCACTAGGACTACGAGAGCGAAAAGGATTAATGCTTCGAGCGAAATAAGGACGCTTTTAGACATAAGCGATGCTGCGGTGACTGCCAGCACCGTGATAATGAGGCCGGGAATCCAACTAGTCTGATTTCGCAAGAACCACATCGCAAACCCCATGGCGAATGGAATCAACATCGCCGTATCTGGATATGGTCCACTATTGATGGATTCCAAAATTCCGCCAATTATGAATCCGGCGATAATGAGTACGACTCGAAACATCCAGGGTGCCCACCAAACAAAAAATGGCGGAATGATACGACCTTCTTGATCTACACCAACACGGTTTGGAATAATTCCTTGATCCTCCAAATCACCGCGCCAACCTTTAGTACGATCTGGAACACCCTTCACAATATCTGTGGTTTTTGAGAAGTAGCTTTTGGCCACATCTTTCAGCTGTTGGAGGTTCATTAAACGGTTCTTTCCCTCAATCCTTTGTCCAACGATTAATTCGCTGAACCCGACAGGATTTAGTTAAACCTGCACGGGTAGTGAAAGTCACCGGGAGAACTCCCGTACCGCTTCTGAGGCCTCCGCTATAGCGTCGTCAAGCAGATGAAGAAAACGCTTATTCGGCGCTTAACTCGGAGGTTTTTAACGCCCATGTCATCCCAGTTTCATTCAAAGCACGTTTTGGCTGCGGCAGCCGCCGCGACTGCCCTGACCCTGATTGGCTGCTCAGGTATGCCCACTAACAACGCTGCCCCGGAGTCCCCCGCAGTGGTGACAGTTACAGAAACGTCCCCTGCTTCTGATGCACAATCCGAGACCCCTAGCTCGACTGAGAGTTCGACCGAGTCGGAAGATCCAGAACAGGAATATGCCAACAGTTCGCAGGATAAGAATTCTCCCAACAGCGAACTTTCGGATTCGGACGATGACTCTGGTGTAGTAACGCTGAACAGCTCGATGGAGCTGACCAAAATTGGCGGCATGGAGCCTGGCAGCGCCAAGCGCCAAAACGTCAAGATTGACGCAACTGCTCACCAAAAAGAATTGGGCGGCTTCGACACTGCTCGGATCACGTTTCCTTTCGAGGGGGCCAATAGCCTGTTGACCTATCCCCTGGTTGATGGCGAAGCAAACGTCAGGTTGCTGTGGAATTTCAGCCAGACCGGAGGAACTGAAACCTGCGAAAACAAGGTGGAGGTCTACGATGCCGAAGGCAAGCCGACTGCAAGTGCCAGCGCAGGTGTGACTGGACAACATACTCCTTGCCAAATCGTTCGCCGGTTTGGGGAGAAGGCCTACGCAACGTTTACAGGACCCGGTGAATACATCGTTGCTGTGACAGCCCAGCAACCGGGATTCGAACCCATCACAATTGCACAGAAAGTAAAGGTAGTCGGATAAAAATGAGCACTCACGAACCCATCGATCCGTGGAATAGCAACCAGTCGGGCACTTCCGAGAAAGTGTCGGAGAGAGCTTTCGGCACTAAGTCCGGAAAGAGTAAGCCATTGACGTTGCCGCTCATCCTTGGCGCAGTCGGAGTGATTGTTGCCGGCGCGGCAGGTTTTGCCATGGGCGGTAAGAATGCTGAGTCCGAACTTGCAAGCGCGAATGAAGAGATTTACTCGTTGCAACAGCAGGCAGAGGAGCGGGAAAGCGAGCTGCAAACAAAGATTGATGAGCTGGAGGACAAGAACTCGAAAACTCATCGCGAGAGCCTCAAGTCCGACCAAGCTGCCGCAGCCGCTTATAACTACAAAAAGGCGCTCGACTGGCTGAACGTCTGCGATGCTCGCGACTACATGCCCGCAGAAACAGGGGCGCAACAGACTAGTTGGGGCTCCCTAGGCGTTGGCTGCTCGTACGAGTTCGAAAATCCCGACGGGGAGATCATCATTCTAGTTAGCGGAGAAAGTAGTGACGACAAGACAGGGAAATTAACCGACGGCTGCTTAAAATCAATCATCCACAATGATGATTATCTTCGGCTCAATGTGTGGGTCTCTGACTCTGGGCCATGGGCCGACGCAGAGGAAAAGGCCACAGATATTGCCGAAAAGGTCAGTAATGCCGCTGAGCTCAATAAGAAACAGGACACTGAAGAACAATAAATAGCGTCCCTGCCATAAACGCCCATGAACCCCAGCTCACTAGTGAGCTGGGGTTCATGGGTTACGTGGGGCCGATAATTCACAAAATCTACGGCGCCGATTAGAAGACTAATTGTTCACACGGTCATCGTCACGATCATCATCCGTGTCATCAACGTCATCGCGATCATCGTCCAGCTCCTCAGTCGACGTCACCGTAGTGGTCTGGACTGGAGTCGTATCGGATAGGTTCGCCCTTCGCCACCGAGTCGAGGGCGCAGCTGGATTAGAACACGTTTCAGGAGCTTTCCCCAAAAGAATCAGCTCCAAACCAGAACCCTCCCCGGCTAAGGTCAGCACCCATTGAGCTGCGAAAGAGAACTGATACTTGACCATCTTCACTGGTCACGCCTCATATCTTCACAACTATTCGTTTCTGATAAAAAATTTTGCAAAAAGGCGCACAAAAGTGACCTAGGACACTTATTCTTACTGTAAAAGAAACTAAATCGGCAGTCCTACCGATGAGGTTTCGCCTGATTAGGCCTCTCCGAAGACCACAGGACATGAACCACGGAAGATGAGTGACTATGACATCTAATCCACAGACCTCGATTCTCAATAAGGTGCGCAAAGCTTCGCGAGCTACCTCGGACCTCGTTCTCGGACTCGCACCGGTGACTCAGGCTGGCGTCCTCGGCTCGATGGGGCCCGGCGCGGCTGGTAAGGCATTAAGTTCCATCTACCGCTGGGACTTCCTGCCAGCTGGTCTCCTCGGCATTGCAGCCGGCCGCGATCCGCACCACACTGCGATTATTGATGATGGCGGCTCGCTGACCTACGAGGAGCTGCACGAGCGCTCCACTGCCCTGGCGCGAGCACTCCGTCACGGCGATATTCAGCAGCGCGACCGCATCGGTGTGCTGGCTCGCAACCACCGCGGTTTCATTATGGCTCTGTGTGCCCACGGTCGTCTCGGCACCGACCTGGTGCTGCTCAATACCGGCGCCTCCGCCGAGCAGACTCTGGCCGTAATTCGTGAACAGAAGATTGACTTCCTGTTCATTGATGAGGAATTCACTCACATGCTGCCGGAGGACTTCGATGAGTGCCCGGTCGCCGTGTCGTGGTTTGAAAACTACGGTGACACCTCCTGCGTTCGCGAGGGCTGGACCTCCATGCAGGAGATGCTGAAGACAGCACCGCCGGCAAAGTGGCCGACCGCCGAGCTGCCAACCCGCCCGCGCCGTGGCCGCGTTATTATTCTGACTTCCGGAACCACCGGCACTCCAAAGGGTGCCAAGCGTCCGGAGCCGCGCAGCTGGATGCCGGCATCTTCCATCATGAGCCGAATTCCTCTGCGTCAGCGTCGCCCGGCTTACCTTGCGGCTCCGCTGTTCCACACCTGGGGATTCGCGACTGCGCAGCTGTGCATCGCACTGCGTTCCACCATGATTATGCGCCGCAAGTTCGATCCAGCCGACAGCCTGCGCATTATCGAGCAGCACTCTCCGCACACCATCTTCCTGGTGCCGACCATGCTGCAGCGCATGATTGAGATTCTCCCGGACAACTACGACATCGGCGCGACATCGCTAAAGGTCATCGCATCCTGCGGTTCGGCTATTCCAGAGGGAATTGTCACCAAGACCCTCGAGCGCTTCGGGCCGGTTCTCTACAACCAGTACGGTTCCACGGAGGTCAGCTGGGCAACCATTGCTAACCCGGATGAGCTCAAGGCAAACCCAACCACAGCTGGTCGCGCACCGCTGGGCACTCGTGTCCAGATTCTCGACGAAGACGGCAACCGCGTCGCCGACGGCGAGACCGGTCGAATCTTCGTCGGCAACAACATGTTGTACGAGGGCTACACCCGCCCGGGCGCGGACAAGCAGGTCATTGACGGCATGGTCTGTACCGGTGACCTGGGTCGCATGGAAAACGGCTTGCTCTACATCTCCGGTCGCGAGGACGACATGATTGTCTCCGGTGGCGAGAACGTCTTCCCACGCCAGACCGAAGATGCACTCAGCCAGCTCGAGGGTATCCGCGAGTGCGCAGTCGCAGGTGTCCCGGATGAGCGCTTCGGTCAGGCCCTGGTCGCCTGGGTTGTCCGCGACGACTCCCCTGAGGGCCGCGCCCTGACCAATGAGCAGATTCGCACATACGTCAAGCAGCGCCTCAGCCGATTCGCCGTTCCGCGCGAGACCGTGTTCCTCGATGAACTGCCACGCAACGCAGTCGGCAAGGTGGTTCCTCGCCACCTGCCGAAGCCGTGGGAGAATGTCACCGAGGAGAAGGTGGCTTAGGGCGCAGGGACCGTCGTAAAGCGAACGGCAGACACGAAAAGGACGCGGTAAAAACTTCCGTTATGGAATTTACCGCGTCCTTTTTGCGTGTCCTAGGAAGAACTAGAGCTGATTAGCCAGCGTTCAAAACACCGTAGTCCGTGACGGGCTCACGGAAAATCTCTTCGCCGTCCTGGGTCACGGTTACCGCATTCGGAGTGACGGTATACGTGTAGCCACCATTTTTCGCGACAGCACGGTTCCCGGAGAAACTATCTACTGTGTACGCATCCGGGGTATCCGAAATCTCACCGAAGTCACCAATGTAATGGCGCTGCTGGCGGTTATTGGAGTTCTCACAAATCACGGCCTTACCCGAAGAAGTCTCCGCCAACACACGCGCGTAATACCCACCCGAGCAGCGAGCGGTACTGCCAACCCAACCTTTGGCATCGATATCATCGCGATTCATACCGAACGCGCGAAGACCAAAATTTCCCCGCTGCGTAGTGGTAGGAGCGCTGCTCTCCGGCTGCTTCGTCGTTTCCGGCTCGACGGTCTGGGTATAGGTTTCCGTGTACGTCTCCACCGGCGCCGGGGACGCAGTGCTTGACGACGAGTCCCCTGCCGCAACCGTATCGGGAGACTGCGGGGAATTATCGGAGGAATTATTCAGGTAGTACGCGCCACCGATACCGGCGACCGCTGCAAGTGCGACACCGACGATGCCCAAAACCACGTACAGACCGTTGTTGCTCTTCTGCTCAGGTACCGGAGCCTGCTGATAAGCCGGATACTGCTGGGGTGAACCTCCCTGGTTCGGCCCCTGCGACTGGTACTGGTACTGAGGCTGGTACTCGTCTTGAGCCCCACCCTGCGGCTGCTCCCAGGCAGATGTTGCATAACCGTCCTGCTCCCAATCCTGCGGGGAGGACGAACGCGGGTTGTACTGGTCGGTCATCGCTAAATTCCTTATTACTTCAGAGCCACACTTGTGCTCGGCCAATAACGTGGTGGCTTGCGACTTCGCCCACAGCGGAACTTGCCACTACGTATTTTCCATTAACACTATGCGTTGCCCAGCGTACCCTGCTAGAAGCTAGCACTAGCTCAGAGTGGCACTTTGTTCTTGAAGAAATTGACGTAGTTCCGATCGGAGATCTTTCCCAGCATAAACTCTGGCTCCAACCCGAACATCGACCAACGAGTCTTCGTTGACCAGGCCAGCGACTGCGGTGTTGTGGTGCGGTGGTAGCTGATCTGGTAACCGTCAGTGTGCACTCGAATCTGCGTGTATCCACCCGGATAGCCAAGTGCAGCACCCCGCTCACAGAAGTCCGTATCCCCATAGTCAGCAATACCACGACGGCTACGGTGCGTATGACCAGCGAACACACCTTTGGCGCCCGGCGTGGCAGCCAGGATCTCCTGGAAAATCTTGGCCTGTTGAGCCTCGACCATGAATGCCTCACCACCGAAATGCGAACGCACCGCATCCTGAGTAAACGGGTGGTGCGCAAACAAAATTGTCGGACGCTCTGGATCCTCTGCAAGTTCAGCACGCAATGCACGCATCTGGCGCTCATTAATACGCCCACCTGCATAACCAAACTCGGCGGTATCAACACCGATGAGACGCACTTCGCCGACGCGAGTCGACCAGTGCTGCTGCGTCGGCACAAGACGCTGGCTGAAGTAATCCGGAACCGCGGTCTTGCCCTTGCGGATTCCGCGTCCCCGGAAACCATTGATATTGGGCAGTCCGGGCGGGTGCACATCGTGATTACCACGGGTGACAAACCAGTTTTTCCCAAACTCACCGAAAGTATCCAAAACCCTGATGAGCTCGTCATACTCCTCAGGGCGGTTGCTATCCGTGCAATCGCCATTGACGACGAGAGTGTCTAACCCGGCAGCCTTTACCGTGTCCACCAGTCCCTGCAATTGCATAGAGGCGAAAGGCTGCTCTCCTGGATCAGAGGAAAGACCGAGGTTGCCAATGCGAATGCCGTCGTGATTGGGCTTACCAATGTGTGTGTCATTCGTCAGCGCGAACGTCGCCAAATGTGCACCCGCCAACGCTGGCAGAGTACTTACGACGCCTGTCTTCTCCGGCGCCGTCTTGCTTATGGTGATATTCAGCGATGGGACCGCGCGGCAGTTGTGGGACCAGCACTCAAAGCGGTACTCCCGTCCCGGCTCCAACCCGTCAATGACCACATGGTGGTAGCCCGACTCTGAGTACCCCTCGTGCACGAGCTCTAGCTGCGTTGAATCCGCTGGAGCAAGCAGCACCCGCTCATCCGAAGGAACGGTCGGTTTAATAAAGCCATACGCTGTCTGCACTCCCGGAGCATATGTTGCCCATGTAAATGCCACTGACGTATCTGTAACAGTAATGACCTCCAAGTCGCTAGCCAGTACCTGCCACGACTTGGAATCCGACTGGGTAAGCCCCAGCCCCGACGTGACGTACTCCAGGCCGTACGCTCCCGAGGTTTTCGCGACGGCCATTGAACTTGCAGCAAGAGTTGCAACAGAGAGGTAGGCCCGGCGGGAAATGCTCATGGCCAATAAGCCTAGAACCTAAAGATGAAAAATAGATGAACTCTTCCTCTAATCTCAGAAAAATAGGAGCACAACAACAAAAGACACACGACTACAACAGCGCAAAATAAAACACCGCCCTACCAGGTCATGGAAGGACGGTGTTTTAAGAAATGGGGCTTGAGCATCTCAAGTGAACTTTTACCGGCTCACCAGTATGTAGATTGCTCTGAAGCTGTAATTACTTCAGTTCCTTGGAGGACAGCCCCAGGGTGCGGCGAGCAACAACCAGCTGCTGAATCTGCTGGGTTCCCTCGAAGATATCCAGGATCTTGACGTCGCGGGACCACTTCTCCAGCAGGTTACGCTCGGAGTAACCGAAGGTGCCTGCCAGCTGAACGGCACGCAAGCAGATCTCAGTGCCTGCGCGGCCGGCCTTGGCCTTACACTCAGAAGCCTCCAGGGTGTTCGGCTGCTTGTTGTCAGCCATCCACGCAGCGCGCAGAGCCAGGAGGTACGCAGCCTCCCAATCGGACTCCAGCTTCAGGTACTCAGCTGCAGCAGCGCTCTGGGTGTGTGCCGGTGCATCGTAGTCAATCTCGATGCCAGCCTCTTCCAGAATGCGACGCAGCTCTTCCAGCGAAGCACGGGAGACACCGATGGCCATACCGGCAACCAGCGGAAGAGTGTTGTCGAAGGTCGCCATTGCGCCGGCGAAGGACTTCTTAACGTCAATGTCCGGGGAACCCAGCAGATTCTCCTTCGGGACGCGGACGTTGTCCAGGCGGAGCACTGCAGTATCCGAGGAACGAATACCCAGCTTCTCTTCCAGGCGCTCCACGGTGAAGCCCGGGGTGCCCTTCTTCACCAGGAAGGACTTGATGGCAGCGCGGCCCTTGGACTTGTCCAGGGTCGCCCACACAACGACGGAATCGGAACGCTCACCAGCAGTAACGAAGATCTTCTCACCGTTGATGACGTACTCGTCACCATCGAGCTTGGCAGTGGTGGAAACAGCGGAGGAGTCAGAACCGAAGGACGGCTCGGTAATTGCCATGGAAGCCCAGGTCTTACCGAAAGCCTCCAGCTGCTCATCAGTAGCAACAGCTGCGATAGCTGCGTTACCCAGACCCTGGTACGGCAGGGACAGGGTCAGACCCACGTCACCCCAGCAAGTCTCAATAACGTTGAGCAGCGAAGCCATGTTGCCACCGTTTTTCACACCGGTACGCTTCTTTTTCTTGTCATCGCCACGTCCACCGGAAGCACCGGAGAAGCCACGGCCACCATCTGCCATGCCGTCCATCATGGAGGCAAGGGTGTCGAGTTCCTTCGGGTACTCGTGCTCAGCGAGATCGTACTTACGGGAAATCGGTCGGAAGATCTCAGCGGCGGCCTGATGCGACTGGGACGCGCCCGCCTTGAGGAACTTCGGCAGTTCGAGGTTAATCATTTTCTTTCCTCTTAATTCTTTTCGGCTGAAGTATCTAGCGGTTTACAGAACGACGATGCCTTCGGCGACACCAATTGCGCGGAGGTCACGGTACCAACGCTCAACCGGGTGCTCCTTGGTGAAGCCGTGTCCACCGAGCAGCTGCACACCGTCGGAACCAATCTTCATACCCTTTTCCGTGGCGAAGGTCTTAGCCAGAGCTGCCTCGCGAGCGAAGCCGCGGCCCTGGTCAGCGCGGGAAGCACCGCGGAGGGTGATCATACGGAGACCATCGAGCTCAATCTTGATATCGGCGACCATGAAGGCCACTGCCTGGCGGTGGGAAATCGGCTCGCCGAATGCCTGACGCTCGTTGACGTAAGGAATGACGTAGTCGAGAACTGCCTGAGAAGTACCCATTGCAAGCGCAGCCCAGCCGAGGCGGGAACGACGCAGAATGTCGAGGTATGCCTCTTCACGATCCTCAGCAGAGGTGCTAGCACCGCCGAGAATGTTCTCAGCCGGAACCTTGACATCCTTCAGGATGACACGGCCCATTGCGGCACCGCGCAGACCCATGGACGGGTCAGCCTCAACGTGGAGGCCCTCAGTGTCGGACTCAACGATAACCAGAGCTGGCTTACCCTCGAGCTCAACACCGATGATGAACAGCTCAGCTGCGCCGGCGTTCGGAACGAAGGACTTAACACCGTTGAGTACCAGCGAATCGCCCTCGCGCTTCGCGGTGGTTTCAGGCTTGCGCGCGTCGAAAAGCGGACGCGGCTCTGCGAGAACAACAGCGGCAGCCGGGACGTTCTCGCCAGCGAATGCCGGCAGGTAGGTCTTCTGCTGCGAGTCGGAGCCGTGAGCGGTCAGGGTGGCAGCGACACCGGCCGGAGCCAGCACAGCCAGAGCCAGACCCATGTCTCCGTAAGACAGAGCCTCTGCGACCAGCGCGTTGGTGGTGACGTCCTCACCTGTAGCGATGCCCTCGAAAGCCTCCGGAACGTTGATCATGGTGACGCCCAGCTCAGAAGCCTCAGAGACGAGGTTCTCCGGCGGAGTTGCCTCGTGGTCGGACTTGTAAGCAGCCTCGCGCAGACGAGACTCAGCGAACTCCTTCACCGTCTCGACGATCATCTGCTGATCCTCGGTCGGGGTGAGGTCGAAGAGCTTCTTTGCCTTCTCCTCGGCTGCGGCCTCCTGTGCAGCCTGGGCTTCCTCAGCCGGACGCTCCGGCTTACCGGAACCGGAAATCTTCTTAAACTGACGATTCGCGGCACCAAGGGTCTTAAAACCGGACTTGGTGGACTGGTACACCACGCGGTCGATCTTTGGCTGAAGGTCGTACTTCTGGGCGAAGTCCGAACCAGTAATCGACGTGATGAACCGCATTGCCGCTCCGATAGCGTCGCGACCAGGGTTATTGCGGCCGACAGTCGAATCTTCGCGGTTCTTCTTCTCGCTCATGTGATCATGGCCTTTCGAGTCAGAACTATTACTGGCATAACAATAAATGAATCACGTGACCGTTGTCACAGGAATTGAAAAAACATTGCCAAGTAACAGAAAACTTTCAGGTTTCTAACTTGTCAGGCGATAACACGGTTAACAACGTAGTTGCGATCAGCGAGCTCACCAAGCAGCGCCTCGGGCTCGAAGCCGTACATCGCCCAACGGGCACGCGCAGTCCACGCAAGCGCATCTTCACTGCTCAAACGATGGAAATTAACCTGGTAACCACCGGAATAGACATGCAGCAGCGTGTAGCCACCGGGGTATGCCTTGCACGCGCCGGTCTCCAAATAATCAACGCCGGCACCAAAATCACCGCGAGTACGCTTTGCACGGTGGGTGTGACCTGCTCCCGCGAAGAATACACCCGAAGCGTCGTTAAGCAGCTGCTGCAAACGTCGTGCATCAGCGCTATTGAGAATGAATATGGGGCCGGCAGCATTTGTCCAGCCAGCCTCAGAAGTAATTGGGTGATGAGCCAGCACAACCGTCGGCTTGTTGGGGTCGCGCTGTAGTTCTTGCTCTAGTGCATCGAACTGTCCCGGGCTAATCTCGCCACCGGACTGATCCAATTTCGACGAATCCAGACCGATGACGCGGACCGGCCCCTGCTGAGTGACCCACAGTTCTTGTCGCGGACGCCCCAGTAGGACTCCGAAGGGATCGCGATGATCTTCGGTGCCCTCCAAAACCGGGAATTCGTCGTAGCCAGCAGACGGATCGGCATCTGGCTTATGCGGACGATCGTGATTTCCGCGGGTGACAAACCACTGCTGCCCCTGAGCGCCAAAAGTATTCATAATCTCGGCAAATCGACGTACCTCCACCGGACGTGCCTCCGACGTGGCATCACCGTTGATGAAAACCCTTTCAATACCCATCCCCCGAAGCTCAGCGAGGGCAGCCGTCAACATGACCTCGGGGTACGGTGCGGCACCGGCTTCAGGGAAAATAGGTGCAGGCAAATTGCCGACAACAATACCGTGCCCGTTTTCGCCGATATGCGTGTCGTTGAGGATGGCAATCGTGGTCAGATACTCCCCCTCCGGAGCGACCAACGTCGTGAACCGTCCAGTTTGTTCAGGCGTATCGGGGAGGTTTCGGGTAATTAATCCCGGCTCGGCGACCAGCCCATTCGATCGACATTCGAAACGGTACGTGGTTCCAGGCCGCAGCTTATCGACGGTCACAAAGTGGTAGCCAACCTGCGCCTCGTCCTTATACACCACGGGCAGCTCGCCGCCCTCATCAGCGTCGACTGGCACTAGCGCAACTTCAGTATCGGCCGGTGCCAGTGGAGCCAGCTTCCCCCACGCTGGATGTGGGCCTGCATACGTCGCCCACGAAAATGTCACTGACGTATCGGTCACGGTCACGACTTCCAGATCCGTCACCACGAGGCCACTGGTCAAACCTGTTAATGGAAACGGCGCCTGGTTCGGAGCCGCCGATGCAACTGCTCGCGTCCCGACGCTATTGACGGCCACCGCTACCGCTCCCGCTGCTGCTCCCAAGCGCAATACGGATCGCCGATTAATTTTCTTATTCCCATTTACCGAAGTCATGGGTGAAGAAATTACGGGATAAAGATAATCCCGGTGATAACACCGGGATAACTACACATGAATTCGCCGACCAGCCGTAATTTTCCGGCTGACCACTACTTGAATAACTTCATGCTAAAAAGAAGCGTCGCTTACGCTTCCGGCTTCACAATCGGGAACAGCACGGTTTCGCGAATACCGAGACCGGTCAAGGCCATCAGCAGGCGGTCAATGCCCATACCCACACCGGTCGTCGGCGGCATGCCCTGTTCCATTGCGTGCAGGAAGTCCTCGTCTAGAACCATGGCCTCGTCGTCGCCACCGGCGGCCAGTCGCGCCTGGTCCTCGAAGCGCTCACGCTGGACAACCGGGTCAACCAGCTCGGAGTAGCCGGTAGCCAGCTCGAAGCCACGGACGTAAAGATCCCACTTCTCGGTCACGCCCGGCTTGGAGCGGTGCTGACGAGTCAGCGGAGAGGTCTCGACCGGGAAGTCGCGGACGAAAATAGGACCGTCGAGCTGATCTTCACAGAGCAGCTCCCAGATTTCCTCGACCAGCTTGCCGTGGCCCCAGCCGCCCTTCTCCGGAACCTCAAGTCCAATCACGTCGGCGATTGCTTTTAGCTCCTCGACGGTCGAGTCGATGGTGACTTCCGGCTGACCAGGGAACTTGCGAGCAAGTGCCTCGTTCAGCGACGGGTACATCTCAATCTGCTTCCACTCGCCGCCGAAGTCGAACTCCGTGCCGTCGGCAAGCGTAACGGTCGTCGAACCGAAGACCGCGACGCAGATTTCCTGAATGACCTCGCGGACGGTGCGGGCGGAGTCATCGTAGGTGCCGAAGGCCTCGTAGTACTCCAGCATCGCGAACTCCGGGCTGTGCGAGGAGTCGATGCCCTCGTTACGGAAGTTACGGTTAATCTCAAAGACTCGCTCCATACCGCCGACGACGCAGCGCTTGAGGAAAAGCTCCGGCGCGATACGCAGGTAGAGATCAATGTCCAAAGCGTTGGAATGAGTCACGAATGGACGTGCAGCTGCACCGCCGTGCAGAGTCTGCAACATCGGGGTTTCGACCTCGAGGAAACCGCGACGTTCAAGGGCGTGGCGCAGCTCGCGGATGACCTTGATGCGAGTCAGTGCGTTAGTACGAGCCTGCTCACGCATAATCAGGTCCGTGTAACGGTGACGCACACGGCTGTCCTCGGACAGATCAGCGAACGACACCGGCAATGGACGCAGAGCCTTCGAGGCCATCTGCCACTTGGTAGCCATTACGGACAACTCGCCGCGGCGCGAAGAAATTACGCGGCCAGTAATGAGGACGAAGTCGCCCATATCTACGTCCGACTTCCAAGCAGCCAGGGCGTCCTCGCCGACCTCAGCCTTGGAAAGCATGGCCTGCAGGGTCGTGCCGTCGCCCTCCTGCAGAGCGGCAAAGCAGAGCTTGCCGGTATTACGGATAAACATGACACGACCAATGACGGTCACGACATCCTGAGTCTCCTCGCCGGCCTCGAGGTGGCCCCACTCTTCGCGGACATCCTTGAGAGAGTGCGTACGGGGAACCTCGACCGGGTACGGCTGAATTCCAGCCTCGAGCAGGCGGTCACGCTTCTCGCGTCGAATGCGCAGCTGCTCAGGAACGGTGGCGGTGTTTTCAGGGGTCTTCTTCGCGTCAGTCACGGCTATAAAGGTTAGCCGACTACACCGCCGACCTGCTACTCGCCCGGCTCTTTGCGAAATACTCAGCGCACTACTCCCCCGCCTGCCGCCAACCTCGACGAATATCCTCCACAATTCGAGGATGAGCCAGTGTCGACGGTTCCAATTGTTGCGGACCGTTATCAGCACCGAACACAGCCGCAGCCCGAGCCACGTCAGGAGTGAGGAATTTCAGCGGCGGGGCGCCGTCGTAAAGCTCGAGCGTAGGAGGCTCAGGCTCGGCCTGCGCGAGTACAAACCCCCAGTCCCCGAAGGTGGGAACATGCACATGGTACGGAGTGGTCGACCAGCCTGCGGCACGAATCGAGCTGTCGGTGCGCCAGAAGGCCTGCGGCGTCGAAAATGGCGAACCCGACTGCACCACCAGCTTCGCGCCCGGCGCGGCCACCGTACGGATTAACCCGTAAAACTCCTGAGAGTAAAGCTTGGCTAACACTGCGTTGTCGGGATCGGGAAGATCTGCGTAGATGGCGTCGAATTTTTGCGTCTGGGTCTTGCCACGTGCCTGATCGTGGAGCCATGCGAAAGCATCCGCAGTAACCTTCTCCACTCGGGGATTGTCCAGGCTGCCGCCGTTATCTTCCCGCAGCACAGTGCGGGCGACCTCGATGACGTCCGGATCCAGATCGACCTGAACAATGCGCTCGATGTTGGGCATCCGCAGCAGCTCCCGGGCAGCCAGCCCATCTCCCCCGCCGAGAATCAATGCCGACTTCGTGTCTTTATCCACCGCCGGGTAGACCAGCGACTCGGTGTAGCGGTACTCGTCACGACTGGAGTACTGCAGTCCCCCGTCGAGATAAAGCCGCCGGTCCCCGCCAAATCGGGTGACGACGATGTCCTGGTACTTCGAGTGCTTGGCAAAAACAATGGGTTGGGCGTAGAGCGACTGCCGGGCGGTCGCCTCGATGTCCCGGATTCCGGCCAGCAACGCAACCAACCCAACCAGCGCCGCGACGAGGGCGGCGACAGCTGTGACAAGTGCCCGGCGGGACAACATCTGCTTCAGTAGCAGCGCGGCAATTACCAATGCCGCGGTGACGTTGATCAGTCCGGCGATGGCAGTGGCCTTCAGCATTCCCACTGTAGGCAGGAGCACAAACGGCCAGATTAAACCGCCGACCAAGGCTCCGAAGTAGTCCGCGGCGTTGAGATTCGCCAGCACGCGACCGGTGTCCTCTGCGGAGGACGTCCGACCGGTCTGCAGAAGTGTCATGAGTAACGGCACCTCGGCGCCAACCAGCGTTCCGATTATGAAAGTGGCAGCGACCAATGCTCCTAGGCTCTCACCTGTAACCGAAAATACCCAGTACAGGGCGGTTGCGGACACACCGCCGAGCAAACCCAAAGCACACTCGATACCGAGGAAAGACACCGCGGCACGGCGCACAAACGGTTTCGCCACGACGGCGCCAAAACCCAGCGCTGCGACATAACCGGCCACAATCAGGGAATTCGCAACGACGTCACCGCGGCCAAGAGAAGCCGACAGCGCCAGTAGCGCCAGCTCATAGACCAGGCCGCAGGCAGCGCAGGCCGCCACAGAGCCCAGCAGGAGAGCCCGCCAACGCCGGGAAGTCGTGGTGGTCTCCATCTATGACAGCGCCACCGCGTTAATCACACCGATAACGATGAAGGCGGTCGCAGCCAACGCCGCTCGGGGGCGTACTTTCGCGTCCATCACGACATCACGGAAGCGCCCCGGAATCAGGGCTTCCAGCACCAGCAGCGATGCTGCCTGCAGCACAATGCCGAGGGCACCGTAGACGAGGGTCTCCCCCAGGCCAATCATCAGGGCGTCGTCGGATGCGCGGATTACCGAAACGACAATGCAGGCCAGCGCAATCTGCTGTGAGCCCGCTATCATCGCGGCGCCCGCACGGTTTTCGAGAAACACCAGGTCGCGCAGTTTCCCAGGGGTAATCAGATCAAGGACAATGAATCCGACTACAAGCACTAGGGCACCCGCAAGGAAGTAACCGATGGTGGCCGGTACTCCGACGGCCAGATGCTCGCCCACTGTTGACTGCGCTGTCTCTGATGTCTCCGACTGCGCCGTGAGGATAGCCGTCCCGGTGGTGGCCATGTACGTTACTGGTCCCATGTTTATTTCGCTCCTCCGAATGATCCGGCCGATCCACCCGAACCGCCGGAGGGGGCGGAGGGACCGAAACCGGGGCCGAGATAGATGAAGTGCCCACCCGAATAGCGGCCACTAAGTGATTCTCTGGTTATCAGGCACGTGTCCTTCGACCCTGCCTCAGGGGTCTGACGCGAAACGATGAACAGGTGCTTCTTCGTCCTCAGGTACGCCGCCCCGCCATCTTCGTTGTAGGCCTGTGGCTTGATCTCTTCTTTCAGCTCACGCCCCACCTCAATGGGGTCGCGGTCGCCACAGGTCCAACGTCGATCAATTCCGCTGCTGACCTGCGTCGCAGATGCTGCGCCGGGCGCGGACTGATAGCGCTCGCTAATCCTCTCTTCCGCAGATTTCCCGCCGACGAAGAAACCAGCCAGCGTGACCATAATGCCGACAACGATCAGTGCGTAACCAATACTTCCGCGTCCCATAGACTCAGGAACCTCCCTTTACGCGGTCTGCCTCAGCCCCATGGTTACCAGCAACGGCAGTCCAAGTATTCGACGTCCACACGAGCTGCCCCGGCGGGTAGCCGTGCCACGTATCCCAGCGATACCCCTGCTCAATCGGCTCCGCAGACAACACAGTCAGCGCGCCGGGAGAACCGGGAAACTCTGCGACGACCGAATGGGGATGTCCCGCTCCGAACTCACGCCGTAAAGCATTTGCGCGCTGAGCGAAGGCTTCTGGCGAGAGGTTCTCCACACGAGCTTTCACCATCACGCCCGCCCCGCTCAGAGGCACACCGTGTGTCGCAGTACAGGAAATCTCCTCGGTAAAGCACGGGTTCTCCCGCTTACCGACGAAAACCACATGCGACGCTCCGAGGACACCGAGCGTCAGCGACGGTGTTTTGCCGTCGGGGTGTGAGATAACCGCCTCGCAGAGGGTGTCCGGGACTTGGCCGTCAAAAGCAACGCGGAGTTGCTCCGCAGCGGTGTCTTTGAACGGCACATCTAGAATTGCCAGCGACATAGTGACCGTCACTAGCGATTGTCCGTGTCCGGATTATGGTCCGGCGCTGCCATAACATCAATCTCACCGGGAAGAATCCTAATACCGGTGGATGCCTCCCACATCGAGTCACCGTAGCGTTCCAGTCCGAGCAAGCGACCGTCACCGGACTTGTAGTCGACGAAGTCCGTAGCCCCCTCGGGCGGCAGCCCAGTGGTGCCAATCGCGGTGTAGCGGGCGGTCCCCCGCTCTTCCTCCCAGTACTCCACACCGTCGACAACGATGGGATTAGCTGGTTTGAAGCTACCTGGAAGCTTGCGCCACCAGGTGAGGATGACTTCACCCTCATCTTCCTCAACGCCGAACCAAGAACCATCTGCCCCACCGTCGACGAGATGTTCCCACCAGCGGAACGGTCCCTGAGAGAGCTCAAGTGATCCGCGCACAACATGAGAGGCACCACCGTAGTTCAGGATTGCGCCCGGTGCGACAGAGGTTGGGCCGTACTTGCGGTACTCATCAGTCATCAGTGGATCGACGAAGCGCTCCCGATCAGACCCCGGAACCTGAGTATTCCGACGCGCTACAACAACGACGATGACCCCGATGACAACGAGGATGATGCCGATTATGACAATGCTGTTCACTAGGATTAATCCCATCGATAGTGTGGTGGCGCTGAGAAAACGCCCGATTACTAACTTTCTACCGAATACAGTCGCGGCGCGTCGTCGAACATTATTTTCGTTCGAGACGCGCCGCGATAGGTCTACGCGCTAATCCGCGCGTTTTTGCTTAGCTCCTTGCCAAGGGCAACCTACACACCAATCTTCTTGCCATCAGTGCGTACAACCTGGACGACTGCCGGGCGTGGCTGCTCCTTGCCACCGTCCGGCCAGTGCGAGGTCGGGTTGGTGGTCGGGTCCGGGTTGTCGCCGACCGGGTGGCCCTGATCCGTTTCAATCTCGCCCGGGTGCTGGACGTTGACCATCACGCAGTTGGAGAAGATTTGCGGACCACAGGTCTCAGCAGCAACCGGAACAGTCAGGAAGCACTTGGTCTCACCACGACGCTCGCCTTCGACAGCAACGGCGAACAGGCCGTCGTTGGAGTCCAGGGCGTTGCCGTCTGTGGAAACCCACAGGTTGCCGTACTCGTCGAAGGTGACGTTGTCCGGGCAGGAAATTGGCGAGACCGATTCCTTGTCGAAGCCACCGAAGTAGGTGTAAGCCTCGTTCGGGTCACCGCAGACCAGCAGAAGGTTCCACTTGCCCTTGGTACCAGCGTGGTCATCTTCCATCTCCAGAACAAGGCCATTCTTGTTCTCGGTGATTGGTGCAACCTCAGTCGCACCCTCATAGGGGCGCCCTGCGCCATCAGTCTTCTTGGCGGCCTTGTTGTCCTGGGTCTTGCCAGAGCTATCCGGGCTCGCCTTACCGCGGTACTTGTTGTTGGTCAGCGCCGCGTAGACCTTACCGGTCTTCGGGGACGGCTCGATATCCTCCGGGCGATCCATGCGAGTCGCACCGACCTTGTCACCGGCGATGCGGGTGTAGATGCAGACCTCTTCGGCGGTCATGCCATCAACGTGGGACTCGTGCTTGCCGTCTGCCTTGGCGGTCATCAGCGGAAGCCACTCAATGTCACCGTCGAAACGGCCGTCCTTCGGCAGCTCACCGGAGCCGTCAATCTCGGACTCGGAATTACCGTTGAACTTACCGACGTAGAGCGTGCCCTCGGACAGAATGCCCATGTTGTGCTTGAGGTCGCCTTCCTTAACCTTGCGGGAAGAGACGAACTTGTAGATGTACTCGAAACGCTCGTCGTCGCCGGAGTAGCACACAACCGTGCCGTCGTCGGTGACGTAAATCTGACCGGCTTCATGCTTGAAACGACCCAGTGCGGTGTGCTTGACCGGGGTGGAGTTCGGGTCAGATGGGTCAATCTCCACCAGCCAGAAGAAGCGGTTCGGCTCATTCGGCTCCTTGGAGACATCGAAGCGGTCGTAGTACTTCTCCCACGCGCGATCGGACAGCTCTTCATTCTTGACCGAGTAGCGCTTGAGCTTCTTAACTGTGTCCTCGTCCTTGAGCTTGCCAACGTTGCCGAAGTACTGGTCGACGTTCTCCTCGCCGGACAGGTAGGTACCCCACGGAGTAACACCACCGGAGCAGTTGTTCAAAGTTCCCTCGACCTTCATACCGCTCGGGTCAGCCTTGGTCTTCAGCAGATCGTGACCAGCAGCCGGACCGTCAACTGTGAACTCGGTGAAGCCAGTGATACGACGGTTACGCTTGTCGCTCAGGATCGGCTTCAGGAATCCCTTGTCATCCTCTTCCACAGCAAGGATGGTCTGCCCGTGGGCAGCCAGTCCGATGTCGACCTGCTCCTTAGTGGCATCTTCCTTCTTGTAGGCACGGAACATCATCGGCTCAGTGGTGTACTCGTGCGAGCAGACGTACAGCAGTGTGCCGTCTTCAGCCTTAATCAGGCCAGCGAAGTCATTGTTGAAGCCGAACTGCTTCAGCTGGTTTTCCGGAGTCTGCTTGTCAAAGTCGAACTCCGGGCCACCTTCGTGGATTGGGTCGCCCCAGCGAATCAGAACATTCTGCTCGTAGCCGTCCGGGATAACGACTGCGTCTTCCGTGTTCGGCTTAACGGCGTCGAAACGCATACCCTCCGGCGATTCGCCCTTGCTACCGTCACCGGCAGCAGTGGTACCGGAGGCATCGGAGCCACCTGCGGCACTGCCCGAATCATCAGAGGAGCAAGCGGCCAGCACGGCGCCACCGCCGACCGCAAGAGCACTAGCACCAGTGACCTTCAGTGCAGCACGACGGGAGAATGCGCGCTGGGAGAATGCCTGCTTCGCAACATCACCGAAGTACTGGTTGTCAGAGAACTCATTCGGAGCATCGTCAGCACAAGCATTACCACACTTGTAAGTGCAGGTCAGGGAGCTGCGAGAGGTAGCAAACGGATTTGTCAGCAGATTCTTGCCAATACGAACCACGGGGGACACCGCCTTTGTATAGCTTCGACTAGATGAGGAAATGGAAAACTAAAACTTTTAGATCCTCTAAGAAGCTAAGGACGTTGCGTTACCTTTCGGTTTCTAAAGATCAACTCGCCAATGAGCTTTAGCTGACGGTCTAATGGCTTACAATTTAACGCAAAGTAAACACCCTGGTGTGTGGTTTTCCCGCTCGGCTTTCCCTCCAACTACGCAGTCGAGACCCAGCTCTGCGGGCTGCGTGGACTAGCCCTGGTTCTCAGGACTACGCGGATTCTTCAAATCAGAGCCTTCCGGCACATCCGCCGGGTCAGTGCCGCTTTCTAGAATCCTGTTATTCTCATCGACGAAAATGACATTCGGCTTGTACGTACGCGCCTCAGCGTCATCCATCATGCCGTAGCCGATGATAATAACCAGGTCACCCGGCGAAATCAGACGAGCGGCGGCACCATTGATGGAAATGATGCCCGAGCCGCGCTCTCCGGTAATGCAGTAAGTGGTAAGCCGGTTGCCATTATTGATATCGACAATGTCGACGGCCTCGCCTTCAAGCAGGTCGGCCGCTTCCATCAAATCAGCGTCAATCGTGCACGATCCAACGTAGTGAAGATCAGCCTGAGTCACCGTGGCACGGTGAATCTTGGACTTCAACATAGTGCGAAACATGAAAAAGGTAGGTCCCTTCCTGGATTCGTCCCCTGGATGCTTGCCTACCGCGGCACCCCTTAGCGTGGCAGGTTGTTAGTCGGCACACTATAATACGACAACTTCCCAGCCACGAAAAACTACTTCGAAAAGCCGTCCTACTCGCTGTCCTGCTCAACGCCAAAGCCGGCGTTCTTCAGGTTTTCTTTGCTGGACTCATCTTTCAGGCGGGCATCTCGAGCAGCGCGGACCTTTTCCTGCAGCTCAGCCAACTCAGCGGCCTCTTGCTCAGTCAGCTCGCCGTCCAGACCCGCAGCCGACAGGGCCGCTGACGCAATTTCGGCGTCCTTCTGCCCGAGCTGACCGAAACCGTTTGCCGAATCCGGGCGCGGCGCACCCAGAATCAAGCCAACATTATCAATGAGACGAGTAGTGCCGACCTTCGCAGCAACCAGTAGGCGAGCTTCAGTCTCCTGGCCGTCGCCGCGCAACGCCTCGTCGGAAAGCGGGGCGAGCGCAGCGTCACGCAGCTCCAAGTAATCCAACTCGACCTCAGGCTGGCTGGCGAGCACACCACGCGCGGTTTCCAGCACAGCATCCGCACCACGGTCCGCGACAAAAGCACCGGCAGTCAGCGCAGCGGACAGGGTTACTGCGAGATTGCGCTGCTCCTCGGAGAGGTAGCGGTTGCGGGAGCTCATAGCCAGCCCATCGGCCTCGCGGATCACTGGCACACCGTGCAGCTGCACCGGCATATTCAGGTCAGTGACCATCTGCTGCATCAGGCACAGCTGCTGGTAGTCCTTCTCACCAAAAACAGCATCAGTGCAGTTGGTGATGTTGAAAAGCTTGTTAACCACTGTCAACGCGCCGGCGAAATGCCCCGGGCGAGTAGCGCCTTCAAGCTCCGACGCCAGCGGACCCGGCTGCACGGTCGTACGGAAACCGTTGGGGTACATCTCCTTCGCGTTCGGAGCAAAGACCAGCTCAGCACCTACAGCGCGGAGCTTCTCCACGTCTTCCTCCAGAGTGCGCGGGTAGGCGTCAAAGTCCTCCCCCTCACCGAACTGCAGCGGATTGACAAAAATCGACACCACCACAACCGCGCGCGGCAGCGTCTTCGCGGCCTGTACTAGTTCAAGGTGCCCCTGGTGCAGCGCACCCATCGTAGGTACAAGCACCACCGGCCGCCCGGTCTTCCGCAACGCACGGGTGACCTGCGCGATTCCCGCAATAGTCTTGTGAACAGTTGTCTCTCCGGCGGTATAACCCGTCATGTTTCCTCCGCGTTCAGATCTACCGGACCAAGCTTTTCGTCCGACGGCAATACCTTACGCCACATCCCGGATGACCAGAACAGCCAGTCCGCTCAGGTCATCGGCGTAGGTACCGCAAAACCTCGTTGGCGCCGCGCAGCTCGGCGATGCGCTCGGCGAGGGCCAGGTAGGCGGTTCCCATTTCCGGCGCCACCGCTTCAATTTCACGTTCGTGCTTGACGACGGTCCCCAAGTCGTCCCGCGTCACCGGGCCAGTCAGCCCCCGGGAACCCCACCTCAAGGCATTGTCCAATGAAGCTTCCAGCAGTGGGCGGAGCAGCTCGGCGGCTTGGCCTCGACGCAGCTCAGCTATGTCGGTGTCTTCGGCTGCTGCATCTCCGCCGATAGTGGTTGCCAGCATTTCTACTGCATCGACCACAACTGCGCCCAGACCGTTTGAGCCGTGTGCCATGGCCGCGTGATAGAGGCCGCGGTGCCGTTCGTTGATGAACACCGGACGACCGCCGAGTTCACCAATGAGCAGTTCACTGACTGTTTTCGCGAGCTCATCCCCGACCGTGATACCCCATGGGCAACCGGTCAGGAGCTCGGAGTCGTCGTCAAGCCCTGCGAATGTCATTGCGGGATGGGCGGCGATGGTCAGCGCGCCGGTGAGCGCGACCGGATCGAGCACGGCACGCCCGAGGGAACCAGAAGTATGCATGACGATGCGCCCGGGACCAACGTGGCGGGCGACTTCCTCGGCGACCTCTGCGATGGCGCGATCCGGCACAGCGATGACGATGAGCTCGCAGGTGGAAGCTGTGTCGGCAATGCTGCTGACCTGTGCGTTCGGGAGACGTAGATGCGCTCGTGTGACAGATTCTGGTGAGCGCGCGACCACGTGAGTGACACGATGTCCACAGCGCTCTAACGCCTGGCCGAGCGCAACCCCGACTTTTCCGGCAGAAATAATCCCCACCGTCAACCGCGGAGCGGTTGTCCGATGGGGATGGGAATCATGCTGGCTTTGCGTCATGACTGACTAGGTTAGACCAAACCAGCTATGTGCGGTGAGTAGGTCGCGCACACTCGGTAAGCGACTAGGCTTCTTCGTCCTCGCGCTGCTCCCTCTTCTTGCGCATCTGCGCCATCAGCTCGGCAACCGTCAGGCTGCCCTTGTTGTCCTCAGCACGGCGCCGACCGTGGCTTGCAGGCTCCTGTTCAGGAGCCTGAGCTGGCTCTTTTGCGAGGTCCTCATCGCGAATGGTCTGCAGCTGGCGAGTCGGAGAGTCCGAGGCGGCGTCCGATTCCGGCGCAGCGAATGGGTGCCGTGCACCGTGTGCCTCGTGCGCACCGCCCTGAGAATCTTCCTCTGCGGCGTCCTCGGCCGGGGTTTCCTGCCAGTTGATGGCGCGGAAAGAGTTAGTGGAGAACTTCTCCTTGGAAACGGTTTCGTCATCCTTGGAGTCGGCGACTTCGGGGACGTCAACCGGCTGACCAGACGGCGAGAATGTACGGCGCATGTCGGTGGCCTCGGCATCTTCAACCGGCGAAGCGGAGCCAGTGCCACCGTGCTGGGTATGAGCACCGACAGTGCCGTTGGCGGTCATTTCAGCACGGTGGGAAGTCGCGCGTGGTGTCGGCCGGTCGTGGCCTGTCGGGTTCTTCATTGGCGAAGCCTGCTGCGGCGAGTCAAGCTCACGCAGACGCTCGGCCTGAGCGCGAAGAGCAACCTGCTCGTCGTCGAAATCCTCACCCATGAACTCAGCAAGCTGGGCGCGCAGTGCAAAGACCTCAGCGCGCAGCGCCGCAATGTTGTCATCGTTGTTGCCCTCAAGCGAATCCAAGTAGTTCTGCTCGAGAATCAGTTCCTGCTCACGGTGAGTGGCCAGCTCGCGGTCAAGCTCCACCTTGTGCAGCTCCTCGATTGTCTCCAACCGCTTGCGCTCCAGCGCAATAGTCTTGCGGTATCGAGTCACCAGCACAGCCCCGATAACTGCCGACCACAACGCCAGCAGCACGGCAACCTTCATCCAGCCGGCAGAGCTGGCAAAGAGCATGACGATACTGGCAATCACCGCGAGCACCAGCAGCACAACCATGAGAATGACGGCGGTTTTCTCCGTCATACCATCGGTAGAACTAAATTTCGTCACATCATTGCTCTGCTCATCTGCATATGCCGCATCAGCCCCGGAATTAGCTCCAGCGGAGTAGCTTTCGAAGGCTGAAGAAGGCGACGGGGACGGAGACTCAGCCATATCCGACGAAGTAGCTGCCGCGTCGCTCTGAAAATATGCGGCATCACCCGAGCGCTTCGGGTCATTACCGGCGTTGGAGAGGTCAGTCATAACTCCCACCCTACCGAGTTAGTTCCCATTTCCCCGCTAGGAGGCGAAGAATTTTCGCCATCAGTTGGCAATTGGCAAACTTTTTCCAGCCACAACCCCGCCGCAGCGAGCAAAATGCCAGATACTGTGCCGACAATCATGATCGGTCCATCGGCCTGTGCGGCCGCAAGTTCCGTCCACTTCGGCAAGGCCCACAGCACGCCACCGGCGTACAGTCCTCCGAGAATCGCACCCAACCACGCGGATGCCGTACCGACCACCAGCCATCGCGACAACGTTAACGGCTGCACCTGACTGCGATCCTGCCCGACCTTCGCCTCTTTCAGTACCGACTTAATCCACCGCGCTGCCGCCACACAGACTGCTGTGAGCAACCAGGGAAACCCCAGGTCCCACCAACTTCGCGGCCCGAGCGCACCGAAAAACTGTGCCAGAATCATCCATGACGCCAGCGCGAGAACCAGCGCAGATGCTGCCAACGTAATTGGTGAGGTCGGTTTCATCTCTAGGCCCCTTCTCCATCCGCGCTGTCTGCTAGGCGCACCGCGTTTACGTCTTCAAGTGCCAGCTTATCGACGAGTTCCGCGACCCGAACTCCCTCCAATTCGGCATCCGGGTCGGCATCGAGCCATGGCACCAGCACAAAGGCACGCTCGGTTGCCCACGGGTGCGGCAGGGTCAGAGTCGAATCGTCAGAAATAATCTCCTCGCCGGATTCCTTGTCGATGACCTGCACAATGTCCACGTCGAGCGCCCGCGGCCCCCAGTGAATTTCACGCACTCGACCAGCGTCATTTTCCAGTTTCCAACCAGCTTTCAGTAGCTCCATTGGTGTCCGGCGCGTGTCAACAATGAGTACGGCGTTGAGGAAGTCACCCTGCTCTACCCCACCCCAAGGCGGGGTGGCATAAATTTTTGAGGCTGCGACCAATTCATCGGCGAAGAAGTCCTGCACACCTGTTAGGTTTTCTCGCGCGCGATCCATGTTCGCGCCGATAGAAAGAACTGCGCGAATCATGCCAACCGCTTCTTCCGCGAACGGCGGGCTGTCACCGCAGCGTCATCGAAGTCGAGCGGAATGGGCGCATGTGGTTTGTGAATGGTCACTTCCACCGCATGCAACAGTGGGGACAATCCGCGTTCGGCGCGGGCGTCGTCGTCGGCAAGCACTGCTTCGGCGATCTCGGTCGCGACTGTTTCAATGAGGTTGCGAGGAGTGCCGGTCAAAATCCCGTGCGCTGTGGCTGCAATGTCGGCGTAGTTGACGGTGTCGTCCAGCTCATCGCTCGCAGCAGCACCGGAGAAATCCAGCCACAGGGTGACATCACAGATGAAGTCCTGGCCATCCCGGCGCTCGAAGTCGAGACAACCGTGGTAGCCGTGGGCTTTCAGACCTTTGAGTTCAATACGATCAGCCACTGTGTTTACGCGTCTCCTTCCAGAGTCGACTCGGCTGGTGATTCCGCAGCCGACTCGTCGTGCTGCGCAGCGCGGTTAGACCCACCTTCCGGATAGTCGCCGGCCGCTGTGTAACCGGTCAGTGAACGTCCAAGGTTCCATGCCTGCGCCACACGCACTGCGTCGAGGTTGTCGGCCACATTGTGAACTCGAACCGCCCATGCGCCCGCCGCTGCGGACAGCGCGGAAATTGCGGTAGTCGCGGCATCAGCCTGCTTTGGTGCGCGTACCTCACTGCCAACGGCGGCGACGAAACGCTTGCGGGAAGCACCGACCAACACGGGGAAACCGAGGTCAATAAGCTCCGGCAGGTCGTGGAGGAGCGCCCAATTGTCATCGGCATTTTTGGCAAAGCCCAGGCCTGGGTCGAGGACAATATTTTCCTCGACGATTCCGGCGCCCATGGCACCGTCGACAAGCTGAAGCAGGTGCTCACGGACATCGGCGACAATGCCGTCCGGGTGAGTTTCGGCGCGCCCAGAAGCGGAGCCGAAGCGATCGGTCTTCCAGTGCATCAGACAGATGGGCACATCGGCATCGGCGCAGACTGCGTACATGTTGGGGTCTGCGAGACCGCCGGAGACATCGTTGATGAATACCGCACCCTCGGCGATTGCTGCCTCTGCGACACTTGCGCGCATTGTATCGACGCTGATCAGGTGCCCGTCTGCCGCGAGCTCGCGGACCACCGGCACGACCCGGGCAATTTCCTCATCCTCGGAAACGCGGTGTGCGCCAGGGCGAGTGGACTCGCCACCGATGTCGAGAATATGTGCGCCTTCAGCGAGGAGCTCGTGCGCATGGGCAATCGCCGCGTCGAAGGTCTTGTACAGGCCGCCATCGGAAAAGCTGTCCTCGGTGACGTTGACAATGCCCATCACCTTGCAGAGCTGATTCTCGACACCCATCTCCGCCTGCTGTCCTGCCTGCGCTTGCAAGGGGGATTCAGTCACCTTGTTGTCCAGCCTTTCCAATCGACCATTTAACTGTTGCGTTAGCTCTTGCGGATCAGCGCCATTGCCTCTGCGCGCGAACGGGCATCCGTCTTGAAGCCACCGCGGACGGCTGATGTCACCGTGCGCGCACCCGGCTTGCGGATACCGCGCATGGCCATGCAGAGATGCTCCGCTTCAATAACGACAATCGCCGAGGCCGGATCCAGCCGCTCCACCAAGGCATCCGCAACCTGACTGGTCAGCCGCTCCTGCACCTGCGGGCGCTTCGCATAGCCATCGACCAGACGAGCGAGTTTGGACAGGCCCGTCACACGACCGTCCTTGCCCGGAATGTAACCAATGTGGGCAACGCCAAAGAACGGCACCAAGTGATGCTCACAGGTGGAGTAAATCGGGATGTCCTTGACCAAAACGAGTTCCTGGTGATCCTCGTTGAAGGTCTTCGCCAGCACCTCAGACGGATCTTCAAACAGGCCCGCGAAAACCTCGCGGTAGGCTCGCGCCACTCGCGCCGGTGTCTCCTTCAGGCCTTCCCTGTCGGGATCCTCACCGACGGCAATCAACAGTTCACGAACCGCAGCCTCGGCTCGCTCCTGATCGAATTCGCGCTCCATGATGTGTACTTATCGCTCCTCGTTGGTGTCCGGCTTGTCCTGCCAGGCGCTGTTGTCTTCGTTTCGCTTGACGACGCTGTCTTTATCCGAATCGTGCATCTGTGCACCCTTGTCATCGGAGTTGTCGGCGTTCTTCGCGTTTTCCGAACGTTCTGTGTGTTCCGGCTGCTCGTTATCCGGCAGGCGGAATCCGCGCAGTTCCTGCTGCTGTCCCGCCGACGGCATCACCGTAGTCGGGGTGGCATCGCTACCAGAGTTTTCCTGGTGGTGACGTCCACCCTGCCTGTCCCACGGTATCTTCGGAGGGGCAGGGATATTCGCGGGGCCGTTGCCACCGTCGCTACCAATACCGGTTGCCTTCGAGCCGAAGTCCGGGGAGCCTGCCGGGTAGTTAGCAGTGCCCGGGTGCTGGCCACGCGCGTTGCCCTGGCCATCCTGCGAACCCGGCTGGCTCTGCCCCTCCGGGCGAGGAGCCGGTGCCGGTGCCGGTGCGGCAGCCGAACCGTGCGTGCTGCCGGTATCCTTCGGCGGCCAACCTGGTGCGGTCCAACCAGCCGGCGGTGGGGTGCCACCGTAAACCGGAACATTTGGTCGGTCCTGCTGAGTGCCTGGCAGACCCGGAGCACTAGCATTACCGGCACCAGCGGAGCCTGCCGCCCCCTGACCATTGCCGTTGTTGCCCGCGTCCTGGTTCTCCGGTTCGCGGCGACGCACCGGCGCGAAGATGTTGACACGCTTCGGCGGTTCCTCACCGCGCTCGATTGCCAACTCCACCGGTGTCTTCACCGGTTCGCGGCCATCGGCCGGGTGTTTGGTGTCCCTATCGAAGAAGTTCAGACGCTCACGCGGAACGACATCGGTGAAGATGACTTCCAGATCCGGACGACGTAGGGTCTCCTTCTCCAGCAGTTTCTCAGCCAGAACATCGAGAGTGTCGCGGTTTTCCTTCAAGATGGCGTAGGCCTCGTCATGAGCCTTATTGATCAGCAAACGAACCTGCTGATCAATGGTTGCTGCCACCTCCGGGGAGTAGTCCAGAGAGCCGCTGCCACCGCGGCCGACGAACGGGTCGCCCTGCTCCTCCCCGTACTTCACCGGGCCGAGCTCCGGCGACATTCCGTACTCGGTCACCATGGCGCGAGCAATCTTGGTGGCCTGCTCAATATCGGCAGAAGCACCGGTAGTCGGCAGCCCGAAGACCAGCTCCTCGGCAGCGCGACCACCCATGGCGAAGACCAGACGAGCAAAAAGCTCTGGCAGGTTATACATGCCCTTGTCGTCCTCGGGGACGGTCAACGCATGGCCACCAGTGCGACCGCGAGCCAAGATGGTGACCTTGTAAACACGCTCGATGTCCTTCAGCGCCCACGCAGCCAGGGTGTGACCACCCTCGTGGTAGGCGGTGACCTTCTTCTCCTGCTCGGAGATTACCTTGGAGGTACGGCGCGGACCACCGATAACTCGGTCGACTGCCTCTTCCAGCGCATCCGCAGTAATGATATTGCCGTTGACGCGAGCGGTCAGCAGCGCAGCTTCATTCAGCACGTTCTGCAGATCAGCACCGCTCATACCGGCGGTGCGCTTGGCCAGCGACGTCAGATCCGCGTCCGGCCCCAGCGGCTTGTTCCGAGCGTGGACCTTCAGAATTGCCTCGCGGCCCTTCAGGTCTGGTGCACCCACCGGAATCTGTCGGTCAAAACGGCCCGGGCGCAGCAGCGCCGGGTCGAGAATATCCGGACGGTTGGTCGCAGCCATGATGATCACACCTTGACGATCACCAAAACCATCCATTTCCACCAGCAGCTGGTTCAGGGTTTGCTCACGCTCATCATGGCCGCCGCCCATACCGGCACCACGCTGGCGACCGACGGCGTCAATCTCGTCGATGAAGATAATGCACGGGCTGTTTTCCTTGGCCTGATTAAACAAGTCACGGACACGAGAGGCACCGACACCGACGAACATTTCGACGAAGTCCGAACCCGAGATGGTGTAGAAAGGCACTCCTGCCTCACCAGCGACGGCGCGGGCGAGCAAGGTCTTACCGGTACCGGGAGGCCCGTAGAGCAGGACACCACGCGGAATCTTGGCGCCGAGCTCCTCATAGCGAGCTGGGTGCTGCAGGAAATCCCTAATCTCGTCGAGCTCCTGGACGGCCTCATCGGCACCAGCAACATCCTCGAACGTATTGGTCGGGGTCTCCTTGTTCAGCAGCTTGGCGCGGTTGCCACCAAAGCCGAACATGCCGTTCTTGCCGCCTTGCATGCGGCTGAAGAAGTACATGATGACGAAGAAGAAGATCACCATCGGCAGCAGGAAACCCAAGGTGGACATCAGGAAGGAATCCTGCGTGACCTTGGTATTGAACTTCTCCATGCCCTTGGCGGCAGCGACCTTGTCAAAGACCTGGTCGGTCGCACGCGCTGGATACTTGGTCATCACCTTCGTGACGTCCTCAGTACCCTCGACCTCCACGCCCTTCTTCAGGGTGAGGCGAATTCGCTGTTCGCGATCGTCAATCTGAGCTTCCGTGACATTGCTCTTATCCAATTGGGTCAGGGCAACGGACGTATCCACCTCGCGGTATTCCCGGGAATCATCCGCCAGCTGAGTAATAGCAAAGAGGATAATCAGGATGATGCCGGCAACGGTGGCAAACCGGAACACCTTTTTCTTGTCCATACAGTGAGTTCGCTTTTCGCTCTCTACATCTATTAGTTGCTTTTATTAATTGTACGCATCAACGAGTTCTTCTCGAAGACACATCAATGACACAACATGGGGCCAGGGCTCATGGCACCTGACCCCACAGTAGGCATAACGCATCGCAACCGAAAAAAGTTTCCAACTCCTACTCTTCATAGCTAGAACACAGCTAGAACAGCGTGAGGGTGCGCGCGCAATGCCCGTCGTAAAGCATCGGCACTGTGCAGTAAGTGCCGAAGATTGACCTAGTTCTGATAAACGCGCGGGTGCAGCGTGCCGACGTACGGCAGGTCGCGGTAGCGCTCGGCGTAATCCAGGCCGTAACCGATGACGAACTCGTTCGGAATATCGAAGCCAACATCCGCAACGTCCAGTTTGGTGCGCACAGCCTCCGGCTTACGCAGCAGCGTAATGACCTCCAGGGAGCGCGGATTACGGTTGCGCAGGTTCTTCATCAACCAGGACAGGGTCAGACCAGAGTCAATGATGTCCTCAACGATCACGACATCGCGTCCCTCAATATCGCGATCCAGATCCTTCAAAATACGCACCACGCCTGACGACGAGCTGGAGTTTCCGTAACTGGAAACCGCCATAAACTCCATCTGGCTGGGAATGCTGAGCTGACGGGCGAAGTCAGTCAGGAAGAACACCGCGCCCTTGAGCACTGCGACCAGAATCAGATCGCTGTCGGCATCTTTGTACTTCTCATTCACACGATGCGCCATCTCGGCAATGCGAGCATGCAGCTCCTCTTCGCCAATGAGAACTGCCTCTACCTCATCGCCGTAGGGGTTTGCGGGGACGTTGAAATCCTTCACATCATGCATCGCATTTCCTTTCCGCACTTCTATGGCGGCGTGTCGATGGAGCGTAACTGCCCCAGTGCAAGTTCAGGGTTAAGGCAACCGATAGTTCTCAGCCGCCGGAAGTTGGATTGCGGCACCTTTTCTTAAGACACCGCAGGACGATTCATTACCAATTGTAGAGTGCCATCTTTTCGCTCAACGACCAACCTGGCATTTCTGTCAGCACCATCGCGCCCGCGGGTCACCGGCACTTCCCCCTGGCCGTGATAGCGGTGCACGAGCGCCATAACCATGTCGATCTGTTTACTGCTGGGCTCGGCACCCGCTTGCCTCAACCAACGAGCGAGGACGCGCACCGCGATGGCGTCGTCAAGCTCAGCGACCCCTCGCACAGACAGGCTCCCGCTTGCCGACGTCACTTCCTCCCCCAGCAGCGCATCCAGAGCCGACTCGGCGTGAGCGTCCAAAAAGTCATTGTCGACTGCTGCAATCCCCGCAGTCTTAGCGAGATTTTCCGCAACTCCCGGACCCAGCTCCTGCTCCAGCAGCGGCAAAATCGTCTTTCGAACCCGGACACGGGCGTAATGGTCGTCCTGATTGTGTGGGTCGTGCCAGACTTTTAGGCCCAGCTCTTCACAGCAGCGCTGAGTGTCGGTGCGTCGCACACCGAGCAGCGGACGCAGAATCCGAGTCCCGTCCGACCACGTGAGATTGTCTCTGATAGCGGACAGCGCCTGCGGGCCGCCCCCTCTGGCCAGCCGCAGCAAAACTGTTTCCGCCTGGTCGTCCAACGTGTGGGCGAGCATCAGTGCCGCACCTCGAGATTGGGCAATCTGCCGTAGGACTCGGTGTCGAGCCAAACGCGCCTCGTATTCGGGACCGCGGTCGGAATCGTTATTGATATCGACCGCGATAACCTCGGCCGTAGCCCCCATCCCCCGAGCCATGGTGGCGGCACGCTCGGCGACTTCTGCAGAGCCCTGCTGAAGCTGATGATCAACGACGACGGCGTGAACGTTGCGGCCGGCCAGTGCCCCCTTGGACCCGAAAGCTTCCGCACAGGCCCCGGCGGTCAGGGCGAGCGAATCCGCACCGCCGGAAAGCCCAATGACGATACCGCTGCCCAACTCCTGCCCCACCTGCGGCACTATCGCGCGAACAGCTTGCCGAATGATGAGGAAATGAGGGCTGCGGTCCGGCCAAAAAGGTCTAGCCAACGCGCCCACCACTTGCGATGGTTTCCATCGCTGTAAGCAGAATTCGCTCCTGAGTCGGGCGCGCGATTAGCTGCACCGGCAATCCAGAAGTCGGCTCCACAACGATGCCGGCCGGGAATCCCAGGTAATTCCACGTCGAAACGTAAGGGGTGAAGCGCAGATTGGACAACAGGTTCACAATCCAGGGCATGCGATGCCATGCGCGGATCCGCGGTGGATTCTTGGCCAGAGCCGGAGTAATCAAGATGGTGTCACCCGGCAGCTCACGCTCGATGCGGGCGCCATCGCGTGCCACTTGGCGGCCATTGATTGTGAAACGCAGCAAGCGCCCAATGCCAGCGTGGACTCGGTTGCGCCACTCCAGGTGATCCGGGCACGGCTCGTCACGAAGCTGATCTGCCACCCCCGCAGTCCAGCGCGCGAGCATCGGCAGCGGGTTCAGCGAGTACGGCATGTTCTTTTCCGTGACGGCAAAGCCCTTGTCCGCGAATACTCTCGCCGCCTGTTGCGCCGCATCGACGTACTCCGGTGCAGCCTTTAACCCGAATACGGGCGCAGTGGTGTCCACGCTGACGGCGAAGTTTTCAGGCAGGGTCTTCGCCGGATCCTCCGCATCCACCATGCCATTTGTGAGGATCTTGGTAATCAGGCGCAAGTCCTCGTTGTTGACTGTGAGCACCCCTTGGACAGACATTCCGTACCAGTCATTGCCGCCCACGCGCCCCGGCATTGTTCCCGGGGTCGCCTTCAGGGTCGAAAGCCCGCAGCACGCTGCAGGGATACGCAGCGACCCCATGCCGTCGTTGCCCTGCGCAAACGGAACCATCCCAGCGGCGACAGCCGCTGCGGATCCGCCGGAGGACCCACCCGGAGTGTGCCCCGGCAGAATCGGATTATCGACGGCCAGCCCCGGCAGCGTCGTCGTCCCCCACGTACAGAACTGCGGATTCACCGTAGTTCCCACCGCGATTGCACCGGCGCTAGTCAACTGCTGGACAAACGGGTTCTCTAGAGCAGTGTTTTCCTTCAGCGCGAATGGCACACCTGCGAGCGGCAACTCCGAGAGGTTCTCGCTGTGCTCGAGTTCCCGCGCAACCTGCAGAGCCCTATCCGCCCACACTTCACGGAAGGCATGAATCCCTCCATCCAGTCTGGCGATAGCGTCGAGACTGCGCTGCACGCTGTCGACCGGGCTTAGCTTTCCCTCGCGAACCTGCGCGGCAATCTCGTGGACGGTGGGCAAGTTCCTAATCGCGGAAGTGTGAGAGGCCATTGCGGATTCATCTCCTCAAATTATTTTCAGTGGTAAATGAATCTCAGTTTAGATATCTGCCAGGGCGCTCGCTGCCTTATCGGACGCAGCTCTTGCCGGCAACAGGCTCGCCTCGTTGGAAATCAGTGCGAACGTCAGCACCTGTCCCGACTTCGTCACCACATACCCCGCCAACGCCGAGGCTTTATTCAGCGTGCCTGTCTTCGCACGGACGATGCCCGCCCCGGACTGGCCGGCAAAGCGCGTCGCCAGAGTGCCGGACACCGCCGCCACCGGCAGGCTATCCAACAGTGGGCGCAACGACGTGCTTTCCGACGACTCCTGTGACTCCCCCAGTCCCCCCTGCTCGGCCGATTCCACCGGACCCGCGGCGGAATTGAGCACCTCGGAGAGATGCTGCGGAGAAATACGGTTATCCGTGCTCAGGCCGCTGGAGTCCGACAGCACCGCACCATCGAGAGGAAAACCGTGCTCCGCGAGAGTGTCACGCACGGCACGTGCGGCCCCATCAAAGGTCGGCGGCAGACCGCGAGAGATAGCCACCTCACGGGCAATGGACTCGGCGAGCACGTTGTCGCTGTAGTTCATCATCTCGTGCACACGGGTAACCAGCGGGGCTGACTGCACGAGCGCGATGAGGTTTGGATCCAGAGGCAGTGACTGACCATCCTTGGCCGCATCCCTCAGACTGCCTCCGTTTTCCGCACCAAGCGCCTCGGCCAGTGCATCAGCGGCATCCACAGCCGGCGTGGCGCTGCGCTGCGATTCTTCATTCGTCGGATCGATACGACCGGCGTCCATCATCACCGACTCCACCGGTGCGATGTAGCCGTCCTCCAGCCCCGCACGCTCCCAGGTCTCGTGGAAACTCTCGGTGAATAGAGAGTTGTCGAGATAGACCTTGCCGACCCCCTCCGGAATGACCACGGAAATCTTTTTCGCCAACTCAGCGATTGAAGCCGAATCCTGGAAGAACCCTTCCCCGTCCTTGCTTAAGGTGGGGTCGCCCCCGCCGTGCAAAACGATGTCATTAGTCCCCGTAACCCGGTAGACGCGAGTGGAAACCCGATGATCTTCACCTAAGTCCAACAGCGCGGCAGACGCGGTGAGAATCTTCATGCTGGACGCCGGCAAGGCCACCGCGGTGTCATTGATCCCCCACAGTTTCTGGCCGGTCGAAGCATCGCTGACAATTCCATGCAGCTCACCGAAAGCTGGATCAGCCGCAGCAGCGTCCATGATGGCGCTGACTTTTTGGGCCAGAGTGCCGTCGTCAAGCGAAGACTGCGCAGCCGTCACAGGAGCGGAAACATGACTGACGGCGGGCGGCGCATCGACCACAGTCTGACGATTGTTATTGACGACAACCGCTACGCCGCTGCCCGCTGCAATAACGAGAACACCGGCGATGGCACCGCCGATTTTCAGTCCGCGCGACTTCTTGGATTTGCCGGATTTTACGGAACTGGGCGATTTGGCGTGCCCTTAGCGGCGGTTTTGGAGCTGTCAGAGTCGGTACTCCCCACGGTCACAAACACCTTCTTCCTGGAAACAAAACCTCACTTAAGGTGCACAAATAAACGGTTTTGAGCGGGTTTCGCATAAGATAGCCGTCAGAGAAGTGTACACCGATTATAAGGAGTCATCGCCGTGAGCGTTGAGGTCACTATTGAGATCCCGAAGGGTCAGCGCAACAAGTACGAAGTCGACCATGAGACCGGCAAGGTCTACCTCGACCGTTACCTGTTCACCCCAATGGCCTACCCGGCCGACTACGGCTTCATCGATGAAACCCTCGGCGAGGATGGCGACCCGTTGGACGCTCTCGTAATCCTGCCGGAGCCGGTTTTCCCGGGCGTTATTGTCAAGGCTCGTCCGCTCGGCGTTTTCAAGATGACCGACGAGGCCGGCGGCGACGACAAGCTGCTGTGCGTCCTGGATGACGTCCGCTTTGACCACTACCAGGACATCGACGATGTCTCCCAGTTCACCAAGGACGAGATTGAGCACTTCTTCGTCCACTACAAGGACCTGGAGCCGGGCAAGGAAGTTTCCGGTTCGGGCTGGGGCGACAAGGCCGAGGCTGAGCGCATCCTGGCTGAGGCTATCGAACGCCACAAGTAAGAGCCACAGTTAAGAATTGCGCTGACCACCCCCCCTTCCTGGGGTTCACCCCTTTGACGCAGTTCCTGTGATTCAGCGCTACGGCCGTCGGAGTTTTCCTCCGGCGGCCTTTGCGCTTCCGGCGATAAGGCCAGATTGCGTATAGTGCGCACTATGGAAACCGTAAACGTATCTGAAGTACCCGAAGACGCACAGATCATTGATGTCCGCTCACAGATGGAGTGGAATGACGGCCATGCCACCGGCGCCATTCACATCCCCATGGAAGAGATTCCGTCCCGCTACGGCGAGCTGGATCTGGATTCCGACATTTACCTGATGTGCCGCTCCGGTGGACGTGCCGCTCAGGTTTCTTCCTGGTTGGAGAAGAACGGTATCGACACCATCGTCATCACCGGTGGCATGATCGACTGGGAGCACTTCGGCCGCCCGATGGAGAAGGCCAACTAAATCAACTACAACTGCCCTGCCTACCTGCAGGGCAGTTTTTCATTTATTTACCCACCCCAAAGCACCGACCTTCTAACAATCCGCAGGCAAACAGGGGCATTATTAGTTGGCCATGTCCCATTATTGATGGTTCCCCAGATTGTCTAGTATGGGAAGTATGTCTGATTCATCCGTACTTTCCTCGGCAGACTCCGCCGACGCCAGCGGTGGTGTGGCAGCCGACGTAGGCGCGAAGGTGCCTGCTGTCGACGCACAGAGCGGCACCAAGGCGAAGAAGGCTCGCAAGGGGGCGAAAGCCAAAAACAAGGCCAGTGCTAAGGCCAGAACTAAGTCCAAGTGCAAGCCCGGCTCCGCAAGCGAACCCGCCGTCGCACCGGCGGCCCTGCGCAAATCCGCGTCCTGGTGTCTGGCAAAGCTCGACGCGGCTGTCCGTACCAGTGTCAACGCGGCTCTTGGCCGCACTCAGATTGAGTCGATTTCCATCCGCGGGTATTGGGTTCTGGAGGCCATCGCCGATGGCGGCGACATGGCTCAAACCGAGCTGAGCGCACTGCTCGGCATGGATCGCTCTGACATGGTTCGCCTAATCGACTCTCTGGAGTCGGCAAATCTAGTCGAGCGCACCCGGGACTCCAAAGATCGTCGCCGCCAGCTCATCGCGCTGACAGAAACGGGCAACACCACCCGCGCATCTCTGCGACGCTCACTCCGCAGAGCCGAGCGCGCCGCCGTCTCCGAATGTGCACCCGAGGTACGCGCACTGCTTGCATCGCTTGCCGACGACTCCGCTGCAAGCCACGAAAATGACACCGGTACTCCGCTTTCTGACAATGCCGGCGCGAAGAATCCTGAGACCGCTACCCCAGAGGCCACGGCCACTGAGACAGACACCAAGGGCATGGCGGAGAATAAGACGCAGGCGACGTCGTCAAGCGATGCCCAGCGTCCTAAACGGAAGAAGTCGAAGAAGAAGAAAAAGCGCAAGAAGAATAAGAAGGGGGCTCTCAAGTGACAACCACTGAAGCGAAGTTCCTACGCACTACGGAACAGCCGCTTGAGCGCACACTCATTGACATTGTCCGGGCGACCGCGCGAAGGTTCCCTGAGGCTGAGGCCATCGATGACGGCGAGGTTGTCGTCACGTATGCGGAATTGATCAACGAGATTGATTCCACAGCTACGTGGCTCTACGAACAGGGCATCCGTCGCGGCGACCGCATTGGTGTGCGGATGCCGTCGGGAAGCCGCGAGCTCTACCTGGCAATTTTGTCCATTATGGCTGCCGGTGCCGCCTACGTTCCGGTGGATGCGGACGACCCCGACGAGCGTGCCGAAATGGTCTTCGACGAGGCCGGTATCGCCGGTTACTTCGATGCTGAAGGCCTACATTTGGCTGGCTCCACGGCACGTAATCGCCCCCGCCCGCTGGACTCCGACGCCGACTCCGACGAGGAAGAGACGGAACCGACGCCGCCAAGCGCACGCGAGATTATCTCGCAGGAGCCCACTCCTGACGATGACTGCTGGATTATTTTCACCTCTGGCTCCACCGGTAAGCCCAAGGGCGTGGCGGTCACCCACCGCAGCGCCGCCGCTTTTGTCGATGCGGAGGCCCGATGGTTCTTGGCCAACCACCCGGAAGGGCCGCTCGGCCCGGACGACCGCGTTCTCGCCGGCCTGTCCGTCGCCTTCGACGCCTCCTGTGAGGAAATGTGGCTGGCCTGGCGAAATGGTGCCTGCCTGGTGCCGGCCCCGCGTTCGCTGGTGCGCTCCGGTGTGGACCTGGGCCCATGGCTGATTTCCCGCCACATCACCGCTGTTTCCACGGTGCCGACACTGGCCGGCCTGTGGCCCGCCGAGGCACTCGACAGCGTGCGCCTGCTCATCATCGGCGGCGAGGCCTGCCCGCAAGAGCTGGTCGAGCGACTGTCCACCCCAGAACGCGAAATGTGGAACACCTACGGCCCCACTGAGGCCACCGTCGTGGCCTCCGGCATCGAGCTGAAGCCTGGCAAGCCCGTGACCATTGGTTTTCCTCTGGACGGCTGGGACCTCACCGTTATCGACGAGGAGGGCAACCCCGTCCTACCGGGCACCAAGGGCGAGCTGGTCATTGGCGGTGTGGGACTCGCACGATACCTGGATCCGGAGAAGGACGCCGAGAAGTACGCGCCGCTGCCAGCCCTGGGCTGGGAGCGCGCGTACCGCACCGGCGACCACGTCATCATGGATGAGGACGGACTGTACTTCACCGGCCGCGTCGACGATCAGGTGAAAATCGGCGGGCGCCGTATTGAGCTCGGCGAGGTCGAGGCGCACCTGGCTGCCCTCCCCGGCGCTACTCAGGCGACTGTCGTGGTGCAGAAGACCGGTGCTGGCGACTCCATCCTGGTCGGCTACGTCGGCGCCGGTGGCGACGCCGCAGCCATGGACTACGACAAGTGCATGGACACTCTCCGCGATGCCATGCCAGCCGCGATGGTGCCACGCCTGCACATCATGGATGAGCTGCCGGTACGCACCTCCGGCAAGGTCGACAAGGCGGCGTTGCCGTGGCCACTGCCTGCGCGTGCGGGGGAGGGCGACGTCGACAAGCTGAACCCTGTGGAGAAATGGCTGTCCGATATCTGGGCGGACGTGCTGTCCGTACCTGCGCCCGGCGCGGCCTCGGACTTCTTCGCCCTGGGCGGCACGTCGCTGGCGGCGGCGAGCGTCATCGCGCGTATTCGTCAGCGCGCCCCACAGGTCGCCGTGCGCGATCTCTACGACCACCCACGCCTGGGAAACCTCGCCGAGGAACTGGTCGCTCGCGGTTTCATCAGCGACGACATGCTTGCCGACGACGCCAGCGACCCCACCGCCCACCTGGAAAAGGTGCCCGAGCCGACGCCTGTCTCCCGCAAGACCCGTTGGGCGCAGGTCGGCCTCATGGTGCCGCTGCAGTGGGCACGTGGTATGCGCTGGGTAACGTGGCTTGCGATTATCAACTGGGTTATCGGCGGGCCGCTGGCACTACCAGGCTGGTTGGTGGCTGTACTGGCCGTGTTGTTCCTGACCCCGCTGGGGGTTATGCCCATCAACGCGGCGACGACACGCCTGCTCACGCGCAACATCGCCCCGGGTGATTACCCGCGTGGCGGCTCGGTGCATCTGTGCCTATGGGCGGCTGAACGCCTGGCAGAGAGCTCCGGCGCCCACTCAGTGGCGGGCGCTCCGTTCGTGCTGTGGTATGCCCGCATGCTGGGTGCCCGCATTGGTAAGGGCGTGAATCTGCACGCGCTGCCGCCGGTGACGGGTCTGGTCAAACTGGATGATTACTGCTCGATCGAGCCGGAGGTAGACCTGTCCGGATACTGGGTCGATGGTGATGTCGTCCACGTCGGCGAGGTCACTATTGGCAAGCACGCCCGCATCGGTGCCCGTTCAACGCTGCTGCCCGGCGCGCGTATCGGCAATGACGCTCACATCGAGGCGGGGTCCACCGTCACCGGTGAAAAAAAGGTCAAGGCTGGTGCGCGCTGGTCGGGTTCCCCGGCTCGCAAGGTCGGCCGGTCCAAGCACCGCTTCCCGGAGGAAGTCCCGCCGGCGCGTCGCCACTGGGTGGCTATCTACGGTCTTACCGCTGTCTTGCTGACGCTGGTGCCGCTGTCCGCTGCGGTCGCGATGGCTGCTGTCATCGGTTGGGGCACGGGACTTATCGACGGCACCACCGAGCTAACCACCTCGAATCTCTGGCCAACGCTGGGCAGCGCCGTGCTGTGGGCTATTCCCGCCACCTTCGTCGGTGTTGCGGTGTATGCCCTGCTGACGCTGATTCTCGTGCGCCTGTTCAGCATCGGCCTGAAGCCGGGAGTGTTCCCGGTGCGTTCGCGCGTGGGTTGGCAGTCCTGGGCGACAATTCGCCTGATGGATGCTGCTCGTCACGACCTGTTCTTCATCTACGCCTCCATGCTGACTCCACTGTGGCTGCGTGCACTGGGCGCCCAGATTGGTCACGACAGCGAGGTCTCCACCGCGATTGGTATTCCGAAGTTCTTGCACGTCAAGGACGAGTCCTTCTTGGCTGACGACACCATGGTCGGCAGCTACGAGCTCGGCGGCGGTTGGCTGCTGGTAGGCGACTCCCGCATCGGCAAGCGCGCCTTCCTGGGCAACTCCGGCATCACGCTTCCGGAACGCAAGCTGGCGAAGAACTCGCTGGTGGCCGTGCTGTCCTCTACTCCGAAGAAGACCAAGTCCGGTTCCAACTGGTGGGGTTCGCCACCAGAGCGCATGCGCCGTGTGGGAACCGTCTCCAGTGATGAGTCGGCGCAGACCTACCGTCCGACTACGGGGTTGAAGGTCGCCCGCAGCATTGTGGAGACGCTGCGTGTCCTGGCGCCGATGGTCTCTCTCATGCTGGCGACGATCACGCTGTTTAGCCTGCAGGGAATTGGTATGTTCACCGCGGAGCTGGTCACTGCAGGTGGCGTTGGCGCTGCCCTGCTCGGCCTGGTGGTCGCGTGGCTGCTCTCCCCTGCCGTGCTACTGATTATTGGTGCGCTGGGGCTGCTCATCACGGTCGTGGCCAAGTGGGTGTGCGTCGGCAAGCACAAGCCCGGTGACCACCCGCTGTGGAGTAAGTTCGTCTGGCTCAATGAGCTGCAGGATACGTTCGTCGAAATGGTCGCCGCGCCGTGGTATCTGAACCCGGCGATGGCCACCGGCGGTATCGCACGCGCGATGCGGCTGCTCGGCGCGAACGTTGGCCACGGCGTGTGGCTGGAGACGTACTGGCTGCCCGAGACCGACCTGATCACGATCGAGCGAGGTGCTTCTGTCGGCCGCGGTTGTGTCGTTCAGACGCACCTGTTCACCGACCGCGTGATGACGCTCGACACCGTCCACATCGGACACGGCTCCGTCCTGGGACCGCACTCAGTCGCACTGCCGGCATCTGTGCTTGACGACGGCTGCCGCGTCGAACCCGGTTCTCTCGTTATGCGCGGTGACCACGTTCCTGCGCATACCTCCTGGCGAGGTAACCCGATTGAGCCGGTAGTGGCAAAGAAGAAGTAGCCCGGCTTGTGTAGGGCTTTGTAGGAGCTTTGTTGGGGCCTTGTTGGGGCCTTGTTGGCACAACGGGCTGCAAATGTGAAACTGTGCAAGCTTATAGCACTTTCAAGCCATTTTTCGGGCAATTTTTGCTATAAACGCAGTCAGTAACTCACATTGGCCCGCTGCCGCCAGCCATAAACGCAGTCAGTTACTCGCATTGGGGCTAAGTAGGGCTAAGTAGCAAAAGGTGCCCACCCGGCGACACGCCGAGCGGACACACTTTTGCTACTTAACCCGCTATTTATTTTTCGGCTTTTTGGTTCCGGCTTACTCTGCTAGCTGCAAACGAGCCTGCTTCGCTGCGGCTACCAATACTTTCAGTGAAGCCGTAACCTCTTCCCAACCTCGGGTCTTCAGACCGCAGTCCGGATTGATCCACAGCAAGCTGGGGTCAACACTTTCGAGCGCATCTTCCACGAGCTGGCTGACTTCTCCGTCCGTCGGCACGCGAGGCGAGTGGATGTCCCAGACGCCTGGACCAATCCCACGAACGTATCCCTCATCCTTCAGCGCTGCGAGCACCTGCATGCCGTTGCGAGCTGCTTCGATGGACGTGACATCGGCGTTGAGTTCATCGACGGTGTCAATGAGCTCATTGAAGTCCGAGTAGCACATATGCGTGTGAATCTGAATCTCGTCAGCCACGCCAGAGGTAGCCAGGCGGAAGGACCCCACAGCCCACTTCAGGTAGGCGGACTGGTCCGCTTCATTCAGGGGCAACAACTCGCGAATGGCTGGCTCATCGACCTGCACAATCTGCGCTCCAGCGGCCACGAGATCTGCAATCTCATCGCGCAAAACCAGCGCAACATTATCCGCAGTGTCACCGATTGGCTGGTCATCACGGACAAACGACCATGCCAACATGGTCACTGGCCCAGTGAGCATTCCCTTGACGGGAAGGTCAGTCATGTTTGCCGCTGCCTTGTACCACTGCACCGTCATTGGCTCTGGCCTGGTGATATCACCGTAGAGGATCGGCGGCCGCACGCAGCGGGAACCATAGCTTTGGACCCAGCCATTGGCGGTCGCGAGGTAGCCGTCCAGCTGCTCCGAGAAGTACTGGACCATGTCGTTGCGCTCAGGTTCACCGTGAACCAGCACATCGAGCCCCAGTTCTTCCTGCTGTTCAATGGCAGATCGAATTTCAGCGAGCATTGACGACTCGTAGTCAGCTGGGGTGAGCTCTCCCGAGCGCAGCTGTGCACGTGCACGTCGAATGCTATTGGTCTGCGGGAAGGAACCGATTGTGGTGGTCGGCAGCGGAGGCAGGTTAAGGGTCTCAGCCTGAGCCGCCTGGCGAGCTGCAAACGGGGAACGGTTACGGTCGCTATCCTCGATTGCCGCCAAAGCTTCACGAACTTCAGGCTTAACAATCCGCTTCGATTCTGCCCTCGATGCCAGTGCTGCCCGGGACTCCCTCAACACCTTCAAATCCGCGGCATCGAGTTGGCGGTCATTCAACTTAGCATCAAGCGCCCTCGCCAAGAGTGTCACCTCGGCGATTTTCTCATCGCCGAAGGCCAGCCACTGCAGCACCTCGGCTTCTTCTTCGCTCGGGTTTTCCGAGGCCAGGGAGTACGGGACATGTAGCAGCGAACAGCTAGTCGACACCGCGATGGGGCCTCGAGCTGCCAGCTTCTCCAGCGTCGCCAGGGCTGCATCCAAGTCGGTGCGCCACACATTACGACCATCGACGATTCCCGCGACCAGCAGTTCCTTGCCAGTCCAATGCGGCAGCTCGGAGCTACCAGCTACCAGGTCGCAACCAATGGCCTGCACGCCTGTGCCAGAAAGGGTTTTCAGTGCCTGACCACCATCACCAAAGTAGGTCTGCACCCACAATTTGGCATTTGCAGACTCCGACACGCCAGCCAATTTCTCGTAGACCTGGCGAGTCCTAGCAAGTGTCACTTCGTCGAGGTCAGTGACCAATACCGGCTCATCGAGCTGAATCCACTCAAAGCCTTTCTCTCCCAGTTGAGCAATGACGTCAGCGTACGCATCGGTCAACTTTTCCAAAAGGCCAAGTGGGTTAGAACCATCGTCGGTACGCGACAGGCTCAAGTAGGTCACTGGACCAATCAAATGTGGACGCAACATGGTTGTGGCGCCATTGTTCAAGCTGCAGGAATCGTCCAACCAGTCAGTGAGGTCGATGGTGAATTCCGTATTGGCCGACAGTTCCGGAACGATGTAGTGGTAATTAGTGTCGAACCACTTGGTCATTGCGGATGCCGGCTGCGTCTTTGTACCGCGAGCGGTGGCGAAGTAGTGGTTAATCCATTCTGGCAGATTGGAACCGTCCGTTTTCGGGGCATCCTGGAAGCGGGCTGGAAGCACTCCAAGCAGCGCCGATGTATCCAGCATGGAGTCGTAGAACGAGCGCCCAATTGTCGGAACCGAGTCGATTCCCGCCTTCAGCGCCGCGCCGATGTAGCTATTGACAGTATTGCGCGCCGTCGCGGCCAGCAAGCCGCCGGTCGCCGGGTCGCGCCAGTAGTTTTCCAGAGCTCTTTTGAGCTCACGATTACGCCCTATCCGCGGAATGCCCGCGAGGGTTGCGTGAATTGCCATGATCTCGTGATTTCCTCGTCAGTCGTGATCAGCATCGGATATGAAATTGCACAACCGGCAGGCATTCGGACTTGTCATCACTGAAAAGATTGGTTATCAACGCGTCGGATAAACCAAAGTTCTGGCGGTGATGCTTACCGTTGCGGGACAGTTCCGGACTTGCACCGGGATTCCCCTGCATAACTCGAGGGCCTATTGCGCTAGGCTAAAAACACACCTTGCGCGGAAAACGTGCGATATGCAGCACTTTCCTTTATGAACTCCTTCGAGGCGGCTGTGGATGTGAAGTATATCGCAATATACAAATATCTCATTCACTTAGCCCCTCCCCAAGCCTTTGCTTTGAGCTCTCCTGCTGGGGCCAAAGTGATTAAGCTCGTAGTCATAAAGGCTATTTATCCCACCTTTTCAAGGAGTGACCTCGAGTGACACAGGCTTCCGAAACTTCCCTGAGGGGCGCCAAGATTCCGTTCGATGGTTCGGTCCAGTCAGGCATTGAACAGCCCGGCCAAGCGCATCTTCGCCTTGTCGCATTCGATTTGAAGGACGGCATCGACGCAGCAGATCTGAAGGAACTGTTCTCCTCGCTTACCGACGTTGCCCGCCGCCTCACCCAAGGCCAGGACATCGAGGGGTATCTGGAACCGGAAATGGTCGCAGCCACCGCAAACCTGACCATTACCGCGGGTTTCGGTGAGCGTATCTTCGACATCCTGGGCAAACCAGAGCGCAAGCCCGCTGGCCTGCACGATATCCCTGCTTTCCAACACGACATGCTTCGCCCGGAATGGAGCCAGTCGGACTTTGTGTTGCAGCTGTGCGGCGATGACCTCGTCACCGTTACCGCGGCGGCCAGATTGCTGGAAAAGAAAGCGGCTACATGGGCTACCGTGAAGTGGTTCCAGAAGGGCTTCTCCTACGCCTGGGGTTCGCAACCTTACGGCGCCACCCCACGCAACCCGCTGGGCCAGCTCGACGGCACCGTCAACCCTTCGACTCCAGAAGAATGGTCCGAGCAGGTGTGGATTGACTCAAAGGACAAGGCAATCAACAATTCCTGTGTCATGGTTGTTCGCCGCATCGCACTCGACCTGAACAACTGGGATGAACTCAGCACCGACGAACGCTCCATCGTTATCGGCCGTGACTTCCACACCGGCGCTCCTCTTTCCGGCGGCGAAAGCGAGTTCGATGAAGAGGACATGGACGCCATCGATGACAAGGGAGAGTACCTCATCCACCGCCAGTCTCACTTGGCACTGTCCCGTGAGCAGGACGGCCAGCCTGACGACGCCCTGCGTCGCCGCGCCTATGCATACGAAGACCAGCCCGGTGAGCCGGCCTTCCCGTTCCAAGGACCGAACGTCGGCCTGGTCTGGGTTGCATTCCAGAAGAACCCGGACAACCAGTTCAGCGCAATCCAGGCCCGCTTGGATCGCGGCGATCTGCTCAATGAGTGGAACCGCCACATCGGCTCCGCTGTGTACTGGATCGCCCCTGGCACCACCCCAGATTCCTACTGGGGCCAGGAGCTGATTGAGGGGTAGAGGGCTGCGGTCTGGCGGGCTACAGTCTGGCGGACTAAAAAGCTTACGGGCTGCAAATGTGAAACTGTGCGAGGTTATGACACTTTCGGGCAAAATTTCTGGCCGTTTTTGTCATAAACTCAGGCACTAACTCGCATCGCCCCGGCGCTGCCAGCCATAAGAAAACGCCCGCCGAGTGCCTGAGCACTCCTGCGGGCGTTACTACTAGACAAGAACTCTGTCAGTCACGAGCCACCGAACTAGTCACCAATCTGGTCGCGGCCACGCTTAACAATCTTCGGATCCGGAGTACCGACCAGCTCGTGGTCCTTCTCCGTGTACTCAAACTTGCTCAGCACGTAACGCATTGCGTTGATGCGGGCACGCTTCTTGTCGTTGGACTTAATGGTGATCCACGGGGACTCATCGGTATCCGTGTAACGGAACTGCTCTTCCTTCGCGCGGGTGTAGTCACCCCAACGATCCAGCGATGCGAGGTCCATCGGAGAGAGCTTCCACTGACGTACCGGGTCGACCTGGCGAATAGCGAAGCGAGTGCGCTGCTCTTTCTGGGTCACCGAGAACCACAGCTTGGTCAGCGAAATACCGGAGCCCAAAATCATGTTCTCCAGCATCGGAACCTCACGCAGGAACTCTGCGTGCTGCGACTCAGTACAGAAACCCATCACGCGCTCAACGCCCGAACGGTTGTACCAAGAACGGTCGAAGAAGACGATCTCGCCAGCGCACGGAAAGTGCTCAATGTAGCGCTGGAAGTACCACGAGGTGGACTCACGCGGCGACGGCTTTTCCAGAGCCACGGTACGAGCACCACGCGGATTCAGGTGCTCGTTAAAGCGCTTAATGGTACCGCCCTTACCAGCGGCGTCACGGCCTTCGAAGAGGATGATGTGCTTCTGACCAGTTTCCTTGGTCCAGTTCTGCCACTTCAGAAGCTCAATCTGCAGCTTCCTCTTAATAGACTCGTATTCCTTGCGCGTCATGCGCTCCTCGTACGGGTAGCCATCGCGCCAGGTATCAACCCGCTCACCGTCTGGAGTGACCAGTACCGGATCGTCCTCATCAGAATCATCGACGACGTAACCTTCGGTCTTCGCCAAATCGACGATGTGGAATTCCTCTTCATTCTTGTCAGCCATACCCTTTATCCTACTGAATTTCTCTGCCACACGTCCCCCATGCGGGTGCCCTTACCTGCAATTTCCCAGCAGTTAACGTTCCGTCTTACCGAAACTGAGGGGTGGGACTGCACGCAGCGACCGTCGATAAGCACTGCGCGTACAATAAATGCCATGTTGTTATCCGAGGCTCTTGCCGCACGATCCGAGGTCTCTGACCGTCTCGCTGAAATTAATCGCCGTCTCTCGCTGGTTGCTCAGGTGCAGGAAGGCGATACGCCTGATGAAGATCCGCAAGCACTTATCGCCGAAGCCGAGCGTCTGATGACACGCTTCGAATGGCTGGTGCGCTCGATTAACGCAACGAATTCCGCTACTGCCTTCGAGGACGGAACGCTTAGCGACGCACTTGCGAAGCGCGACCACCTGCTAACACGGCGGCGGTTCTACACCTCCGCAGCCGATCAGGGCTCTGGGCGGCGGGATCGATACTCAGCTTCGGAGATTCGCTATGTCGCCACCGTGGATATCCGGTCGCTGCGCCAGAAAGCCGACAAGGCAGCGAAGGAATACCGGGACTTGGATACCCGTATTCAGCAGGCGAACTGGTCGACGGAGCTTATAGAGGCCGAGAATAAGCCGGCCGAGTAGCTAAGCAGCAAGGGCCGTTAGTGAAACTGGCAGAGCGGAAATTGCGGAATAACCAGTAAGACTCGTTAGCGGGATTTGTAGAATCTAAAAAGTCGGTAGTTGCATCCAGATTGTCGGCGAGCGCGACGGCCCGTCTCTGGCCTTAAAGAGGCACCAAGGATCTCACCTCTGTACTGAGGCAACAGGATGAATAACAGACAGTCCTCGGCATTGCGTACATGGGTACAGATCATCGGTTATTTTTCACTACCAAGCGCTGAGGCGTCTGATGCAACGAGGGTGGGTTCGGGGACTTAAAACTTTCGTCAAATTACACAGAAAAAGCGCCGCTGAGGGACAACCCTCAGCGGCGCTTTTTAGGCTAACTCAAGCAGTTAGAACCTGGGTGCCAGCTGAAAAGTTCAGGCTCGGCTGCAGCTACCAGCTACAGCCATGCCTTAAGCCCATGGCCTTCGTTTAGAAGCCCATGCCACCCATCTCGTCGCCACCCGGCATTGCCGGCATAGCCGGTTCCGGCTTGTCAGCAACAACAGCCTCGGTGGTCAGGAACAGAGCCGCAATGGAAGCGGCATTCTGCAGTGCGGAGCGGGTAACCTTCACCGGGTCGTTGATACCAGCTTCCATCAGGTCGATGTACTCGCCGGTAGCAGCGTTCAGGCCCTCACCCTGCGGCAGGGAAGCAACCTTCTCGGTAACGACGCCCGCCTCGAAACCAGCGTTCAAAGCAATCTGGCGCAGCGGTGCTGCGAGGGCCGCACGCACGATGCGGACACCGGTTGCCTCGTCGCCGGTCAGACCCAGCTCGTCGTCAAGCACGTGCGAGACCTGCAGCAGTGCGGAACCGCCACCAGCGACGATGCCCTCTTCCACAGCAGCCTTTGCGTTGCGGACGGCATCCTCAATGCGGTGCTTGCGCTCCTTGAGCTCGACCTCAGTTGCGGCACCAGCCTTGATGACTGCAACACCGCCGGCGAGCTTAGCCAGGCGCTCCTGCAGCTTCTCCTTGTCGTAGTCGGAGTCGGAGTTCTCGATCTCAGCGCGGATCTGATTGACGCGGCCCTCGATAGCGGACTGCTCGCCAGCGCCCTCGACGATAGTGGTCTCGTCCTTGGTGACGACAACCTTGCGAGCGCGACCCAGCAGCGGCAGGTCAGCGGTCTCGAGCGACAGGCCGACCTCCTCAGAGATGACCTGGCCATCAGTCAGGATAGCCATGTCCTGCAGCATTGCCTTACGACGGTCACCGAAGCCCGGAGCCTTGACAGCGACAGACTTGAAGGTGCCGCGGATCTTGTTGACGACCAGGGTGGACAGAGCCTCGCCCTCGACATCCTCAGCAATGATCAGCAGCGGCTTGCCGGACTGCATGACCTTCTCCAGCAGCGGCAGCAGATCCTTGATGTTGGAAATCTTGCCGGAAACCAGGAGGATGTACGGATCCTCCAGAACGGCCTCCTGGCGCTCCATGTCGGTGGCGAAGTAACCGGAGATGTAGCCCTTGTCGAAGCGCATACCCTCGGTCAGCTCCAGGTCGAGACCAAAGGTGTTGGCCTCTTCCACGGTAATGACACCTTCCTTGCCGACCTTGTCCATGGCGGTGGCAATCAGCTCACCGATAGCCGGGTCAGCAGCGGAGATACCAGCGGTAGCAGCAATCTGCTCCTTGGTCTCGATGTCCTTAGCGGACTCCAGGAGCTTCTCGGTAACAGCCGTGACAGCCTTCTCGATGCCGCGCTTGATGCCCATCGGGTTGGAGCCAGCAGCAACATTGCGCAGACCCTCGGAAACCAAAGCCTGAGCCAGAACGGTAGCGGTAGTGGTACCGTCACCAGCGACATCGTCGGTCTTCTTGGCAACTTCCTTGACCAGCTCAGCGCCGATCTTCTCGTAAGGATCCTCAAGTTCGATTTCACGTGCAATGGAGACACCGTCGTTGGTGATCAGCGGTGCGCCCCACTTGCGCTCGAGGACTACGTTGCGACCCTTCGGGCCCAGCGTAACCTTGACAGCGTCTGCCAGGGTGTTCAGACCCGTTTCGAGACCGCGGCGGGCCTCCTCGTCAAATGCAATCATCTTAGCCATGAGGTTTGAAGAATCCTCCGTCTATTTATGTGGCACTTACATTGGAAGTTGACCCAGGCGCCCGCGACGGCATGTGATTCGAGGGAAGCGCCGCCCTCTCCATCACCGGAGTCAACACTGTACTTTTTAACGACTTTCCAACACTTGTTTCAGCGTGCGCTGCAGTATGTGCTGCAGTTTGCTGCAACTCGCATACAACACACACATACACAAAGTGTGAAGTTGTTTTTATTAGCACTCAATTGGAGCAAGTGCTAATTCACTTTTTTAGCACTCAACCCCCTAGAGTGCAAGGTTAAGCGCCGTAACTCTCAACGTCGATGCCACTGCCAACGTCATCATGGTTGTGCGCCTACACTGTCGCACATGAGCATTATTAATAAGGAACTCACGGACGCCCTGCGAGACCACATCTCCAGCCAACGCGAGACCATCCGCACCCAGCTGACCGAGCTGGTGGCTTTCCCCTCCGTACACGGCACCGAAGAAACCAAACAGGCTTGCATTGACGCAGCTCAGACGGTTACCGAGATGTACGCAGAGCTGGGCATCGAACTGAAGGCGCACCACACCGTCGACGGCTCGATTGCACTGTCGGGTTTCGTCCCCGGGTCGTCGGAAAGCGCGAAGACCGTACTGCTCTACTCCCATTACGACGTCCAGCCGGCGGGCGACGAGTCCGCTTGGACCGCAGATCCGTGGACGCTCGACGAGCGCGACGGTCGCTGGTACGGCCGCGGTACTGCCGACTGCAAGGGCAACGTGGTCATGCATCTAGCTGCGCTGCGCGCGCTGCGTGACGACGCGCTTGCAGGCCGCGTCGACATGCCAAACATCAAGCTCATCGTGGAAGGTTCCGAGGAGCGCGGATCGGCGGGCCTGAACAACCTCATCGCCACGCAGCCGGAGCTTTTCGACGCCGACGTTATCCTCATTGCGGATGTCGGCAATGCCGAGGTTGGCCAACCGACACTCGTAACCACTCTGCGCGGCACCGCCGATGTGGAAGTTCGCGTCGATGCGCTTGAACAGCCTGTTCACTCGGGCATGTTCGGCGGCGCGGCTCCGGATGCACTCGCGGCGCTGATTCGTATGCTCGACAGCCTGCGCGATGAAAATGGCTTTACCTCTATTGACGGCTTGGACTGCTCGCAGCACTGGGAGGGCCTGGATTACGCGCCAGAAACTTTCCGCGCCGATGCGGGTGTGCTTGACGGCGTAGACCTGATTAGCAACGAGGACACTTCCGTCTCCGACCTGACCTGGGCTCGTCCGTCTGTGATTGTGACCGGAATCGATTGTCCACCAGCGACCAATGCTGTCAATGCAATCTCATCGACCGCTATGGCGCACATCAACTTCCGCATCCCAGGCGGCGTCGACCCGGCCGAAGCACAGGACGCACTGGAGAATCACCTGCGCGCACATGCTCCGTGGGGCGTGAAGGTGACGGTTGAGCGCGACGAGTTGGCGAACCCATTCCGGGCCAATGTTGAGGGCAAAGTTGTGCAACTGGTTGCCGACAGCCTGTCGGCCGCCTACGGCAAGGAAACCGCAAGCATGGGCGAGGGCGCCTCGATCCCTCTGTGCGCCACTTTGTTGGAGGCCGTACCAGGTGCTGACATCGCGCTCTACGGCGTGGAAGAGCCACAGGCCCGCATTCACTCGGCCGACGAGTCGGTGGACCCGAACGAGATTCGCGACATCGCTATTGGCGAGGCAGTTTTCTTGGCTTCCGTCAACGGAATTTAAGTCAAAGCCAAAAATATTGGCTGAATGACTTGTGTCACATCTTTTTTCTGTAGTAAGGTTCGACCCATGCAGCAGAACATTCTTATTCGAGTAGCGAAGGCTACGAACCCCGGTGGAGGCCGACAGGACTGACCCCTCCACGCGGGGTCTCTGGCCGCAACTTCTCGAAGCACTTGGTTGGTCCGCCACTCACAGCAAAGCAATTAAGCAAAGGACCAGAAAAGAATGTTTTCCACTCGCACCCAGAAGAATATGTCCACTTCGACGACCTTCACGGGCAAGCGCCCTTCGTTGGAGCACCAGGACAATGGCAATGTGCGAACTTATTCCGACGATCCGTTTAGGGCTCGCTTCGGACATCGCCTGCCTCGTGGCTTGAGGCAGGAAGCCCGTGGCATGAACTGGCAGAAGTTCAAGGACACTTACTCCCCCACTAACGGCCCAGTCCAAATCAAGAATTTCGAGGCAACCCGTGGCACCCTGGGCCGCTGGAACTTCAACGCTGATTTGTCGCTGACCGACAAGGACGGCCACACTCGCACTTTCACCCAGGAAATCACCGCTATGGGGCCGGTGTCGGCTTGCACCAACTTGCTGGCTGATGCAGGTTACCGCGTTGAAATCGTGGAATTCCACCAGTTCGAGATTTTCGAAGCTACGGCTACCTTTGTCTACGCAGGCCACAACAATGACCATGTGTGGACCATGGGCTTTGGCCAGACTCCGGAGGCTTCTGTGCTCTCCGCTTTGGTCTGTGCTGCTAACCGCCTGCATGGCTAATGCGCAGGTGACATTCGAGTAGCGCACGAGTAAGAAGTGCACCGATTTTGGGGCTTGGCAGTCGATTGCCAAGCCCCAAAAAATACCCAAATCCTCACCCCCGAATTTTCACCACACCGGAAAAAATTTCCCATTTTCTCACACTCGGTTAACCCCGTTTTGGATACTTAAATCCCTAAAACGGGGTTGCATGAACCGGTGGGTTCCATTCATTATGGAATGGTGACTTCCCTCCTGTGCATCCTGTTCCTTACGGCAGCGATTGCACCATGGACGATTAAGTGGCTCGGAACCCGCGGGGTCCTCGTTCTCAGCCTCCCTCTGGCAGGTGGCGCTATCTACACCGGTGCCCATCTGGTTCGCTTAGCTCTAGCGAATGCAAACGGGGAAACTTCCGCAATCACGCAACCCGCCGTCACGCATTTTTCGTGGATGCCCATTATCCACTTGGATGTAAACCTGCGATTAGGCCCTATTGAATCGCTCTTCGGCACACTGGTTTTGACCATCGGCTTTCTCGTACTGGTGTATTGCTCCGGATACTTCGTCAATCCGCCGCCCGGAAAACGCCGTCGCATAGGCTCCTTCGCAGCCCAGATGGTTGCCTTCGCCGCGGCTATGTACGGCCTGGTCATCAGCGACAGCATCATGCTGATGTTTGTCTTCTGGGAAATTACCTCGGTTCTTTCCTTCCTCCTGGTGGGCTACTATGCCGAGCGAGCTTCCTCCCGTCGCGCAGCAGGGCAGGCGCTCCTGGTCACGACACTTGGCGGGCTAATCATGCTGGTCGGTATCGTCCTGATGGGAGTGACCACCGGGTTCTGGAACTTCTCCGACCTCACAGCACCTGGCGCGCTGACCACGTCGCAGCTAAACTCCACGGCGGTCTCCACAGCAGCAATCCTGCTGGTCATCGGCGCACTTTCTAAGTCCGCTATCGCGCCCTTCCACTTCTGGCTGCCCGGCGCAATGGCTGCCCCTACCCCGGTTTCTTCCTTCCTGCACTCGGCAGCGATGGTCAAAGCCGGTGTGTTCCTGGTCGCCCGCCTCGCGCCAACTTTCAACGCCACCAGCGCGTGGCAACCAATCATCATCCCGCTCGGCCTTTTGACCATGATCATGGGCGGCTGGATGGCTCTGCGCCAGAAGGATCTCAAGCTGATCATGGCGTATGGCACTGTCAGCCAGTTGGGATTCATCATCACGGTAGCGTCGATAGGCACCCGCGCGACGCTACTGGCCGCCCTGGCGCTGACTCTCGGCCACGCCATGTTCAAGGCCACGCTGTTTATGATCGCGGGAACGATTGACAGGCTGACTGGTACGCGCGATATCCGTAAGCTCTCCGGGCTGGGCAAAAAGTCGCCACAGCTGCTGGTGATTTCGATTCTCGCTGCCGCCTCGATGATGGGTGTGCCGCCGTTCTTCGGCTTTGTCGCGAAGGAAGCGGCGCTGGAGGCCACGCTCAATGCCGAGCCGCTGCACGGAATGCCGTCGGTGTTCACCACCATTGGCCTGGTCGTGGGATCGATTCTGACCGTGGCGTACTCTCTGTACCTACTGCGTGCCGCTTTTGCGACCAAGTCCAGCACGCACGCCAGCGGTGGTGGCACTTCTCCTGCCGTCGCCGAGATGGATTCCCCGACCTGGGATCAGATTGGCCCGGCATGGCTGCTCGCGCTGGCAGGTTTGGTTTTCGGCCTGGTTCCGCGCGTCCTCGACTCGATTATCTCGCCTTACCTCACCAGCGCATTCCCGAATACGGAAGCAGAATCGCACCTGGCTCTCTGGCACGGATTCACCCTTCCGCTGGCGCTGACGGCCACAATTCTGCTCGCGGGTGCCATCATGCATTGGCAGCGTAATCTGGTGCGTCAGCTGCAGTTTGATCAACCGGCTCTCGGTAGTGCCGATGCGCTTTACGACGGAATCCTGGACTTGGCCCGCCGTCTTTCTCTCCGTGTCACTGCTGCGACCCAGCGTGGTTCCCTCCCGTTAAATGAAGCGGTCATTTTGCTGACCCTCATCGTGCTGTCCATCGGTGCGTTGTTGCTCGGCGAGCGCGATGAGCTGCGAATGGAACTGTGGGACTCAGCTCCGCAGGGTGCAGTTGCGCTCATCATGATTATCGCGGCGCTGGCCGCTACCCGGCAGAAGAACAGGCTTTCCGGAGTCATCCTGGTAGGCGTGACCGGCTACGGCTTGGCCATTATCTTCGCCATGTTCGGCGCACCTGACTTGGCTCTGACGCAGCTGCTGGTTGAGACGATCTCAATGATTATTTTCGTGTTGGTGTTGCGTACGCTCTCCCCGCGGGCACCGGCATCGAACCCGAGGTGGACACGACACCGTGCTTGGTTGGCCATTGCAGTCGGTGTCACGGTTCCCGTGTTGGCCGCTTACGCCATGGGCTCCCGTCGTACTGAGCCAATCTCCGGCGACATTCCGCCACTGGCTCACGACATTGGGCACGGCCAGAATGCGGTGAACGTACTTCTTGTCGACATCCGTGCCTGGGATACCTTTGGAGAAATCACCGTGCTGGTGATGGTGGCTCTGGGGATTACCTCACTGGTCTTCCGCACGCATACCATGCATATGCGTTCAAAGATTAAGCCGCAGCGGAATCGAGCTCGCCGCACCAACCGTTGGTTGAACACTCTCGATGAGTCCGGTGAAGCCGAGCGGTTGCGCTACCCGATCATGGTGCTGGTGGCATCGCGCGTGCTCTTCCCCGCCATGATGGTGGTTTCCTTCTATCTCTTTTTTGCCGGCCATAACGATGTCGGCGGTGGCTTCGCCGGTGGTCTCGTGACTGCGCTGGCACTGACCATGCGTTATCTCATCGGTGGTCGTCGTGAGTTGGCGGCAACTCTGCCGATTCCTAACGAGATACTTCTCGGCGGCGGTCTGCTGGTGTCGGCACTCAGCGCGTTGTGGCCACTGTTTGTGGGGTGGGCACCGCTAACTTCTACGTATGGCTCGCGGGAAATTCCGCTGCTCGGCGATGTCACTGTTGTCTCCCCCATGCTCTTTGATCTGGGTGTGTACATGATTGTGGTTAGCACGATTGTCTACATCCTGCGCAGTTTGGGCGGTGGCATCGATGCTCAGATAAACCTTCGCGCTGAGCGCAATCGTTCACGTCGTGTGAATCGAGCCGCACTCGGTCAGTCCCGCCAGCTGCGCAGCAAGTTGGCGGCGGCTAAGCCCGCAGGTGTTAAGTCCGCAGGCGCTAACCCCGCAAGCGTTAAACCTGCCGGCACTAAACCCGCAGGCTCTGCCAACACAGCCACCTCAGAGGCCTCAGAAACGACAGCCCCAGCTAGGACCGAAGGAAAGGACACTCACCAGTGATTCTCAATTTTGTTCTGCTAGCTACTGTCGGCACACTGATCGCTACAGGGGTGTACCTGTTCCTCGATCGTTCGTTGACAAGGATGCTCATGGGACTGTTGCTGATGGGCAACGGTATCAACCTGCTCATCCTGCTTGGTTCCGGTTCCCCGGGGCAGCCACCGATTTGGGATAGAGAATCGCTAGTCAGCGATGCCCAGGCCGACTCGCTGCCTCAGGCCTTCATCCTCACCGCGATTGTTATTTCCATGGGCATGACCGCATTCCTGTTGGCTCTGCTCTATCGCCAGCACCGCTACCGCATCGGCGATCACGTGCAAGATGACCACGAGGACCGCAGCCTGGCAATGCGTCGGGCCAGCGACCCATCAGCTGCTCCGGATCACGACAAATCCGACGACCCCACCACCGGTCGACCCACAGAGGCCGGCGATAGCTTCGGTCCGGCCAGTTTCGAAAAGCCCGTGACCCCGCCATCAAACTCCCCAGGAGGTGACGACGATGACGACTGAGCAACTAATTCTCGCACTAATTCCGCTGCCTATCATCGTCCCCGCCGCCACCGCCGCAATTGCTCTGCTGCTGGCGCGTTTCCCCAAAGCACAGCAGGCGATCGCGCTGTTTTCGCTCGGCAGTCTGCTGGGAGTCGCCAGCGCCTTGGTGTATCTCATCTACGCGCACGGCGTCCACACTGTCCAGGTGGGTGGCTGGGACGCACCAATCGGCATCACGCTCGTAGCCGACAACCTCGCAGTGTTGATGATTACCGTCTCTCAGCTGGTCCTCTTTGCCGTGATGTGGTTCGGCATCGGCCAGGGTATTAGCGATGGTGACGAAGATGAGCCGATCTCCGTCTTCGTTCCGACGTACATGCTGCTCAACATGGGCGTCTCAATGGCCTTCTTGGCTGGCGACCTGTTCAATATGTATGTCGGTTTCGAAGTTCTGCTCGTAGCCTCCTACGTGCTGCTCACGCTGGGGGCATCGTCGTCACGCACGCGCGCAGGCGTGTCGTATGTGATGGTCAACATGCTGTCCTCGATGGTGTTCCTGCTGGCGATTGGCCTGGTTTATCAAGCGGTCGGCACGGTGAACTTCGCGCATATTTCTCTGCGTATGGAGGACATCCCCGATGGCACCCGCACCGCGATTTTCGCAGTGCTGCTCGTTGCCTTCGCAGTGAAGGCAGCAGTGTTCCCGCTGTCGGCGTGGTTGCCAGACTCCTACCCCACCGCACCGTCGATGGTTACCGCGGTCTTCGCAGGGCTGCTGACGAAGGTGGGTGTCTACGCGATCATCCGCACGCGCAGTGTCGTTTTCCCAGACGGCAGGCTTGACGACGTCCTGATGTGGGCCGGCCTAGCGACAATGCTCATGGGCATTCTCGGTGCCATGGCCCAAAATGACATCAAACGTCTCTTGTCTTTTACGCTGGTATCCCACATCGGATACATGATCTTCGGTATTGCCGTCGGCAATACGCTGGGACTCGGCGGCGCGATTTTCTACATCGTCCACCACATTCTGGTGCAGACGGCATTGTTCCTGGTGGTCGGGCTTATCGAGCGCCAGGCGGGCTCGTCCTCCCTGCGCAGCCTCGGTAGCCTGGCCAAGACGTCGCCGCTGCTGGCGTTGCTATACCTCGTGCCCGCGCTCAACCTCGGTGGTATCCCGCCGTTCTCAGGCTTCCTGGGCAAGGTCATGCTGATCGAGGCCGGTGCCCAAAACGGTTCCGCCACCGCGTGGATTCTGGTTGCGGGTTCGATTATCACCAGCCTGCTGACCCTCTACACCATGATTCTCGTCTGGTCGAAGGCCTTCTGGCGCGACCGTTCCGACGCCCCCGAGGGCGACACTGTGCTTGCGCAGCCAGCCGCGCTCCGGGAAAGGACTCAGATGGTTGCTATCGCAGAGCGTGACGACGTCGGCAAGATGCCACTCGGCATGGTGATGCCGACGGCCCTGCTGGTGATTGCCTCTGTGGGGGTTACCGTTCTGGCCGGGCCACTGTCCAATGTGGCTACCGAAGCGGCAAGCAACGTCGCGAATGTTGATGAGTACCGCGCAGCGGTCCTCGGTATCGACTCGGCCGATGACAAGGGCCTGGAGCAGCTGGAAAACCCAGGCCGCACCAAGAGCCCATGGAAGTCGGATTCAGCGACCGAACGTGCCACCAGCACGCTGGAAGGAGCAGGTGAAAGCTGATGAGTAAAACGCGCGCCAAGGTGGCTGCAAAGCGACCACCACGTATTTCAATCCTGCTCTTCTTATTCACAGTGATTATTTGGGTCATGCTGTGGGGCGAGGTGACATTTGCCAATGTGCTCTCGGGAATCCTGGTAGCCACGTTGCTGAACCTCGCCATGCCTATCCCGCCAAACAGCGCGCTGGATATCAACTTCGGTGGCATGGTGCGACTGTTCGGTTCTTGGACAATCGACTTCGTGAAGGCCTCTATCAGTGTCGCCTGGCTGGCCATCCGACGAGATGATCCGCCACCGACTGCCATTATCAAGGTCCCCATGCGGACCAATGACGATATTTCGCTCACGACTGCAATGGCACTAATTAATCTGCAGCCGGGCGGCATCATCGTGGACATCGATAAGCGAAAAAAGACGCTGACCATGCATCTTCTCGACGCTTCGTCGACAGGCAAGGTAGCTGAACAAATCAACCAGTTGACCCGAATCGAGCGACGGGTGATTCGCGCGTTTGAGAACCGCGATGTACATGAGCAACCGACTAAGCCAGGCTCTGGCGAAGAGCAGCCGAGCAGTGCGAAAAGCGGCGAGCAAGGCGAAACGAGCAGCGAAAAAGGGGAGAAAGGAGTAGCCGATGAACCCGGAAGTTTTTAACATTCTGCTCGGAGTGGCTGCCGCAGGCTATTTCATTGCGGTGATGATTACCCTCGGGCACATGATTGCAGGTCCAAACTCGCTGGACCGCCTGGTGGCGCTGGAGTCCATGACTGCAATGTTGCAGGGCATGCTCGCTGCGTTCATGGCCTGGAGCTTGGACACTTCGGTGGTCTACCCAATGCTCATCGTTGCGCTGCTCGGTTTCCTGTCTTCGCTGGCAGTCGCCAAGTTCCGTGTCCCAGACGAAGGAAAGAAACCCGCGAAGAGCGCTCGGAAGGGCACGGGGAAAGCTGCAAGCAAGGTCGCCACAAAGAAAACCGCACAGAAAGCAGCGCCTAAGGCAACACCGACAGCAGCTCCGAAAACAGTGAAGGGAGAGCCCAAATGATTCTCGTGGCAGACATTATCGCCATCGCACTCATTATCACCGGAATGCTACTGTGCGTTGCAGCGTCCGTGGGATTAATACGCTTCCGCGACACCATCAGTCGCATGCACGCATCCTCCAAGCCACAAACGCTGGGGCTAATTCTGACGCTGTCGGGTTCGCTTTTACACGTCGCCACGCACGCGTCAGCTCACACAACTACTAGTAGTGACTTGGCTCTGTTGACCCTGATTATCCTGTTTGCTCTGGGTACATCGCCAATTGTTAGTAACCGCGTTGGCCACGAGGCGTTCAAAGAGAGGCTCGTCGACGAGGACAGCCTCGCCCGCGATGACAGCCGGGAATAACGAGAGGACACTCCCCGTCAAGATTGGACCCCGACCTGGAGCGGAACCGGGTTCGACCGGGGCCGCCCAGGGGGGCGCCTTTCTTCAGTTAGTGGCTAGGTTTATGCACCCCAAAAGTGCTATAGGCCTAGTCACTAATTTTTGTCTGGGCACACACCGCTTAACGACGGCTAGTCGTCTATCTGCTCGTGGAAATCTGCAGGCGCTATCGGATGCCCGGCGCGCAGTTCCTGCACCGCAAGATCCACGGCGGCACGCCACGGGGTGTGGCCAATGCGCTCTTCGTTCGCCCGTACGTCGTCCTCGGTAGCCATGGAAGGCAGCGCCCCGGCCGCATCCGCCACAGTGCGCTGCCGCTCGTATGCCGCGCCCATTTCCACGATGTTGTTGACGAATTCCAGTTCGGCTCGGCAACCCAGTTCGTCGGCAAGCGGGGCGAGTTGAACCACAAGCTCACGGAGTTCATCGCGAACCCACCGCTCGTCGGTATCACGATTGACGATGACCAACGCGTCCATGCCGTAGCGGGCGGCGCGCCACTTGTTTTCGGCGATGTGCCAGGACTGCAGCGACGGTAGCTCCTCGCCAGCCTCCCACATGCGGTCGTAGTAAACCGTCAAACAGTGCGTCAATGCCACGATAGCGGCGAGTTCCTGCAGGTTAGAGGTAGCGTCAGCGACACGAATCTCAATGGTGCCGTACTTTGATGCCGGGCGAATGTCCAAGTGCATCGAGCCGGTGTGATTGATGACGCCGGAGCGGGACTGGTCGTGCATGTAGGACTCCCACTCGGGCCACGAGTAAATCGCCGGCGGCTGACCAGCAGTGGGAAGCTGCTGGTAGAGCAGGCTTCGGTTGGAAGCGTAACCCATGTCCTCGCCGTTCCAGGCCGGTGAGGAGGCAGACAGCGCCAACATGTGCGGCAGCTTCGTTGCCAGGGCCTGAATGATCGGCCAAACGCGTTCGGAGTCCTTAATGCCAACGTGGACGTGGACTCCCCAGATGATCATCTGATTGCCCCACCACTGAGTGCGGTTGATGATTTCGGAGTAGTGCCCCTTAGCGCTGACCTGCTGAGCAGTACCGCGGGCGAACGGATGCGAGCCCGATGACCACACATCCACCCCAACGCGGTCAGCGGCATCGAGAACCTTGTCCAGCTGGCTTTGGAGCTCCGCTACGGCATCGGGCACGTTCATGTGCACACCGGTGACGAGCTCCACTGTGTTGGCGAGGAACTCGCGCTGGAGCCCATGTCCGGGATGCTCCGCATCGATGATGTCGAGCACCTCGGCAGCAGCGGGGGCGGTGTCGCGCGTTCGTCGGTCAACGAACGCCACTTCCCATTCCACTCCCAGAGATGGCTGCGCCGATCCGGAAAATTGCTCAGTCATACCGCTATTTTTTCACACTAGGAGTCGTTTTCCTCAGTTGGCTCCGTCCAGGTGACGGTTTTTGCGCAGGAGGCAAGGTCACCGTTGGAATCGACAAGCGCAACTGTGGTGAAACTGTCTTCATCCACCTTGGACGGAACGTTCCAGACATCTGCATTCCGTTTGTCATCGACGTGCACTTCGCCGATGACACCCAACCCTTCGGTTGCGGGGCTGCCGATGCCACTGCAGCCAGATGCACCGCGTGCCTGCACTGTGTACTTGCCCTTATCCAAGGTAGTGAACTGACCTTTTTCGTCGGAAAGGCCCATCCATCCCTTGGCGCTCATGACCTGTACAGTTGCCAGCATTTTCATTGATCCGTCGTCGTTTGTGCGGATGAAGTTATAGGCGCTGACGCGCTCGGTCAGCTTCGGTGCAGCCGGATCTATGCTCACTGGCGCAGTGCTTGTCGACGCGTCCGCGTTCCCGTCCTTGTCACTGCTGGATTCAACCCCCGAGCAGGAAACCAACAGTGTTGCAGCACAACCCAACGCGGTGGCGACAGCAACGCGACGACGCTTTACGGCGAACATAAAAACCTCACAGATCTCACTGGCTACTAGCAGAATACTAGTACCCCTTTTTCAACCGTGATCTGTTTGAGACTGCAAAATATGCAAAAGCCCCGCGTAAGCCATGAAATGTATGGCTTACGCGGGGCTTGGAAAGCTATGGGGAGGCTTCGTACCACGGCGGCAGGTCTTGACGCTTAGGCCGCAAACCTTAGTGAGAAACCGAAGTCCGGTGGGCCGGGAGTCTAGTGAGCCGGATCAGTTGCGACCACGACGATTCCCGCCGGAGCGTCCCGGAGGCGGTCATCGCGAGGTGCGGCTTCCCAACCGTTGTCGTGCGCAATCTGCTCAGCGGCGGCCTTTTCCTCTTCGTTCCTCGGGTCGAAGTAGACGGTAGTCTTCTCCCACACACCCATCTCCTCTTCAGGAGCGTTACCGGTCTCACCGGCGCCCCAGCCCTGCTCGCCCATCTGCTTGGACAGGTCATCGGCGAGGCCCACGACCTCAGAGTTATTCAGGACACTGACCTTGACAGTCTTGCGGTCAATCTGTGGCGCTTCGTTGGCCTCGTCCTGTGCCGGTGGATTCTCTGAGGGAGGAACCGGCTTGCCTGGCTCATTTGCCGGTGGCGGCGGCGGAACCTCGCCGTCACCGTCTCCAGCAGCACCATCCTTTGCCGGATCACTGCCGTTGGCCGAGTCAGCAGGCGCACCAGAGTCAGCCGGAGCGGATGCCGAGGTGTCATTCTGGCCGGTGTTCTCGGCATCGTCGCCACGTGTGCTGAGTGCGTAGGCACCGTAGGCGACCAGGCACACGCCGATAGCGAGCAGCACGATAGCGAGAACGCGCATGTAGCGGCCATCACCGGCACCGTCGCCGATGTCGCCGTCATCAACACCATCAGCAGCTGCGGAATTGCTAGCAGCAGCCCGAGAGCCAGCACCGGTAGTGGCGGCAGCGGTGGCACCAGCAGCGGCTGCGCCAGCGGCGGGAGCCGCAGATTTTGGCGCTGTGTGTTGAGCATCCGACGGCTCGGAGTACGCATGAGCGCCGCCAGCAGCGGGAGCCTCCGCGTAATCGCTGTACTCATCAAAGTCGTCGAAGTCGTCATCGAGTCGATGACGGCCCGGACGCGGCGAATTCTGAGGGTTTAGTTGGTCAGACACATCCCACATCCTATATGTTCTGCCGCCGAACCGTGAAGTGAAACTTGAACCTTATGCGTCTTGGTTATCCCGCACGGCACGCAGCCGATGAACCAACACGGGTTCGGCTGCTTCGGCTGCCGGAGAGTCGAGAAGTCGAGAAAGTACCTGGTGGTAGCGGATTGTGTTGTTTCCAAAGTCCTCGGCAAAGCGACGCCGAATTACCTCCTGCCGCGCACCGGCCATACGCGGCCCACGGCGGGCAACTTTCAGCCATTCTTTCTCAAAATCCAGCATTTTCTGCGCCAAAACGGGTTCAATGCCGCTGGTATCGCCCGCGAGTCCGAGATGCTCGGATGAGTCAGGCCGCAGCTCGGTCTCAGGTTCGTGGCTGCCGCCTATGGGTTTCTTGCTCACCATTTTCCGCACCCCGCTTTCCTTCTCACTCGCCCTGATTTTCTATTCCGCACGACACTACTTATGCAGATACTTAGTGAAGATACATAGTATGGCCCAGCCACTCAGCCTCACCTATGCCCCACCTACAACTCCCTGGCACAACTCAGACATCACCAGGCGATTTAGAAAAGATGGACGCCGAGTAGAATCATCGACATGACTATCCGTCCCATTGTGATTGCCGGAGACCCCGTTCTCCACACTCCTACCCAGCCGGTAACCGAGGACATCTCCGAGCTGCGTGAGCTCATCGAGGACATGTACGAAACCATGGACCGCGCCCACGGTGTGGGGCTGGCTGCCAACCAGGTGGGCGTCGGCAAGCGTCTATTCGTCTACAACTGCCCCGATGATGACGACGTCTGGCACCGCGGCTGCGTCATCAATCCGGTGCTGACCACCAGTGAAATCCCGAAGACCATGCCTAACGACGACGGTTCCGATGACGAAGGCTGCCTCTCTGTACCCGGCCTGTCCTTCCCCACCAACCGCGCGGAGAAGGCTGTCGTCACCGGCCTGGATGAAAACGGCGAAGAGGTCCGCATCGAGGCCACCGGTTTCCTCGCTCGCTGCATGCAGCACGAGGTCGGCCATCTGGATGGGTTCCTTTACACCGACTGTCTCACGGGCCGCTGGAAGCGCATGGCCAAGAAGGAAATCAAGCGCGCCGGTTGGACCGAGGGCAGCCTGACCTGGATGCCGGGCGTGGATCCAGACCCGTTCGGCCACGAGGATTAGATCGTGGCGGATAGGCAATTGGAGTCGTCGGCAAGCGAAAGTGCAGCACAGAAGCTACCGATTTCCCGCTGGGGCGTCGGTGAAGTGGCGGTGGGACGTCGTGTCATTGTGCGGCGCGCGCTGACCGATGAAGAGGCGCTGACCAGCGGCAAGAAGACTACGGACGTCATTGGGCATGTGCTCAGCATGGATCCGTTCGTCGTGCGTCCGCAGGTTCGTGCTGGCGTGCGTGCCGACGAATCCGTGGCAGCGGTGGACTTTAGCGATAAGCACATTTTGATTGTGAAGGCCCTGCCGGATCATCCGGTGCGCAATTCGGATATTCGCGCCGTGGAAACTGCGACAGCGAAGGCCTTCCCGGGTATCGCGCATGTGGTGGAGTCGGGCTGGCTGCTGCGAGCCGGCGATGGCATTACGGAGCGTTCCAACTCTGCGCTGCCGCTCGAACCCGGAACCAGCACTCAGCCGGTGCCGTTGGAGAAGATTAAGTCGTTTTACGATTCCCACGATTTGCCGGTGCGGATTGCGATTCCGGATAGAATCGCCAAACCGGCACAGGCACTGGTCGCGGGGCCGGAGTGGACGGTCGGGCCGGACATTACGGTTATGACGCGCGCACTCGATGGGGATTTGCCGCCTGCTGAATTGGCAGCTGAATCGGACGGCGCAGCACAGGTGCTTGATGAGCACAGCGCCGAACAGGTGCTTGATGAGCACAGCGTCGAGCTTGCAGACGTGCAGGTGGATATCGCTGATCAACCTGACGACGACTGGCTGGGGCTCTACCATTTCCGTGGTACTACGCTGCCTGAGCATGCGCTGCAGTTCCTGCGCAATGAAATTGATGGCCGCATGTGCTTCGGACGCCTGCAAGTGCCTGACAACAATGCGCCTGAAGGCATACGCACGGTAGCCATTACGCGCGGCACGCTGACCGAATCGGACGACGGCCGTGTATGGCTCGGGTTCTCCGCTGTGGAAGTCGCAGCCGATATGCGCCGCCGAGGACTAGGCACGCTGCTTGGCATTCACATGATGCACTGGGGCGCACAACACGGGGCAGATTCGGCATATCTACAGGTATTGGGCTCAAATGAGGCTGGCATTGCGCTATACCGGACACTCGGTTTTACCGAACACCACCGGCACCGCTATGCGGAGCTGACAGAGGCTTAGGTTTCGGGGCTCACGTTTCGGCCCTGCCCTGCTCGCCCTAATCGCCCTACTTCCCGCGCTTAACCCCTTTAATCCGCTTCAGCTGCTTGCCCTGCTGCTCTTTGCTGCCCATGCGATAGTCCATGCGGCGCTGCCCGCGCTGCAGCTCGCGCGTCTCCGGCTTTTCCACCACACGGGTGTGGACCGAAAGCTCATGGCGACCTCTCCCCAGTGGATCACGTGAGGCAGCCATTGCAATCCAGCCGGCCAGGCCCGCAGAGACAAACCAACCGGCGACCGGAATCATCGACGGCAGAATCCAGGCATTGCGCACAAAACCATCGCGGGCTGAGACTGGCATCCCGTGTGCACCTTCGATTTTCATGCCCATGGCGTGTTTACCCGGCGACCCGTCGAAGATGGAGTCCCCCGCCACGCGGTAGAGGTAAAAACCACCGGGACCGAGGAAGAGGCTGATCAGCATCACCATTACGCCGCTGTCCGATGCCCCCACGATGCTAGTGAGAACTGCAATGGAGGCGATCAATGCAGTGTAGATGACAGAATCCACCAACAGCGCACCACCACGACGTGCCACTGAGCCATTGGCCAGATTGGGGTCAAAGCCGAGGTGTACCGCCATTTGAGCGGTCAGCGGCGCGACTTTGGGATTAGCACTGAGCGCACCGAAGGAAGACGCCCCATAGCTAGCGGGGTACCCGCTTTCATAGCCGACCGGAATGTTTGCTACCGGATATGGCACTTCCTGATACGGCATTGCCGCATCGTACGCCGCATATGCGTCGTGTTCCCGATAAACGTTCCTGCCACTACTACCCAGGTAATCCGTCGGACTGTACTCGCCGCCGTAACGGCGATCGTCCCAGTTAGCCAACCTCGAAACTCCCTTTCCTACCGGGCTTCCGCCCACCTTGTTCGCTTTTGTCCGCTTATTTTGTCACTGCTTTGTTCAACGCATAAGGCCGCCGTTTCGTTCCCCTTTTACAATCGTTGATATGCGAATCTGTGTCTGGAACGTCAATTCGGCTCGAACTCGCCTCGACCGAATGGTGGAAATGCTGCGCCGGAATGACATTGATGTCCTGGCCGTCCAGGAAACCAAGTGCAAGGACGACCAATTCCCCACCGCTGCTTTTGAAGAGCTGGGATACCAAGTCGCCCACCACGGCCTGAATCAGTGGAATGGCGTTGCCATCATCTCCCGCGTCGGCCTTGAGGACATCCAGGCAGAGTTCCCCGGTCAGCCCGGTTTCAACAAGGACCCCGACGCAACTCCCGCATTGGAGGCCCGCCATATCGCCGCTACCTGCGGTGGTGTGCGCGTCCATAGCCTCTACATCCCGAACGGCCGCGACATCACCGACCCGCACTTCGAGTACAAGCTCGAACTTCTGGAGCGGCTCCGTCAGCACATCATCGCCACGCTTGACGACGACCCGGAGGCCACCTTCATGATGGGCGGCGACTTCAACATTGCCCCGACCGACGGCGATGTCTGGTCAATGGCAGCCTTCGCAGGGAAAACACATGTCCCACCGCCTGAACGCGCAGCTTTCTATGCGCTGGAGCAGGCGGGCATGAAGGAAGTGACTCGCCAATTCACCCCAAACCAGTGGACCTACTGGGATTACAAGGCTGGCCGCTTTTTCAAGGATGAGGGCATGCGCATCGACTTCCAGCTCGCCTCCCCCGACCTCGCGGCAAAGGCGTCCGCCGGATTCATCGACATCGAAGAGCGTCAGGGCAAAGGCGCATCCGACCATGCTCCGGTGATTGTGGATTACGAAGTGTAGATAAACGGGCAGAAAAGCGCGTAGGCCTAGTTCCTGCTAGGGGGTGTCGCTGGGGCCGTCGTAAAGCGGAGTCTTTGCTGCCAGCCCCTAAAATCAGGGGCAGAAATGGGCGATAAAGCACCCGCACAACACTTATGAGCCTAACTTTTTGTTCAATCTACAAATTTTCACCACAGAAAGTTATTTCGACGATATAAGGTGTTTAATCAGAACATCAATTCATTACGTCGGG
>NZ_KV836264.1:52307-94187 GCF_001838295.1 Corynebacterium sp. HMSC074C04 | reverse complement strand
CAGCGCACCACTACCCCGGAGCCAGCGAGCGGCTTCCCCACCGCGGATGACTCGACTGAGTCCGATGAATCCCTGCGCGAAAGCGTGCAGAAGATTTCCATCGGCCTGTATGACTTCCTTGCGTCGACTCGCCGCCTCGGTGAGCGCCCGAATGCCAGGATGGCCATTTCCCAGTCGGAAATGGAAGTACTGCACTTTATTTCAACCCACCCGGGCTGCGGCGTATCCGACATTGCACGCCTGCGTTTCCTACGCCCATCCAACGTTTCGGCAACAGTTCGCCGTCTACTCGACAACGGACTGATTGAACGCGAGAACAATGCAAAGGATCGCCGTGCGCAGAACCTCTATGTCTCCAGCGATGGCGAGACGCTGCTGGAGCAACTTATCGACCACTGGGGTGCGCTGGTGTACGAAATTGTGCGGACAATGTCGCAAAAGGACGTTCGTGCGCTAATTAAGGCACTGCCTTCGCTACTGAAGCTGGCGGAGCACTCGGAAAGCTATGTTGAGGAGCACCAGCGCCGCCAGGAGCCGTTCTAAAAGCGCGCCGCCAAGCCCTTCTTACTAGGTACGATGATGCTTATGGCTATTACTTTGAAGAAGGCAAAAGACGTAAAGACCGCTCCGCTCGTGGCCACTGGCCTCATCGGCGGCTGGCTCACCGCTCGCGAAACAGGCATTCGTCCGCTCGGTGGCGTCATCTTGGGTGCCGCCGGCGCATACGCAGCACGCACCTGGAACGCAAAGACCGGCGCCCTGGGAGCCGCTGGCCTAGTGGCCGCCTACCTCGGCGCTTTCGGCCTCTCACACCCGCTGGCTAAGAAGATTGGCGCATGGCCGTCCGTCCTAACCGTCACCGCGCTGGCCGCTGGCGCGGCAGCAGTTGCCGACTCCAAGTAGTCGACGCAGGGAGCGCCGGTAGGTGCGAAGCCGACACCTAGTCAAGGGCCTCCAGCAGTTTCTCGAGGTGCGCGCGCACCCGGGGCCACGATTCCACAAAAGGCGGCAGCAGATCGAGGCTGTCGACGTCGTCAAGCGGAACCCAGCGCAACTCTAGGGACTCCTCGTTCGGATTCGTCTCCAGCTCTTCGGCAGCTAGTGCGTAGACCGTGTGGTATTTCCAGCCGCCGGCGAGCTCGGGGCGATCCGGATCGGCCGGGAAGGGACCGGTGGTGACCTGCGTGTCGAGGATGCGAAGCTGATGCTCCAGCAGCCCAGTTTCCTCAGCCGTTTCACGCAGCGCGGTCGCCTCAGGAGTCTCATGAGAATCACAAGCCCCACCAGGAACACCCCACGTTAGGGGGAACGATGTCCAGTCAGCTCGATGCTGCATAAGCACAGTGCGCTGAGGGCTCACAATCAGCAGCCCTGCAGCTCCGAAGCGTCCCCAGCAGCGCGTACCGCTGGGGCCGGCTGCCCAACCATTTCCATCCTGAAGCATGTCTCCACCCTACGCCAGATACCCTTGTGTTTTCCGTCACAAGCCCGAGCGACTAAGATTTGCAAGGAACTAACGTTGCTCTGAGCGGAGAGATTGTCGCAGGCGACTTCGGTCACGTCGGAAGGACACGTGCACATGGGTGAAACCACTTCAAGTGCGCCTCATTCCCGTGCCCACGACAAAAACCGAAACCCATTCCACCGCAAGAATCGTGCTCCACGCCGAACTCGTTTCAGCGGTCGCACCACTCCCGGTGGCGAAAGCTTAGACACACACACTGCAGCTCAGGCGGCAAAGGAATCGAAAGATACTCCCGACACCACCCCGGCTACCGAGAGTGCGGCACCATCAACTGCTCTGGAAACTACAGAGTCCTCGGCTAATGCCCCAGCAACGGCCGCAACCCCAACAGCCCTAGCAGATTCTCCGCGTGATACCGACCTGCGCGTGGATGCCCTGGAAATTGGCCCGCGCAACCGGAGATTGACACGTTTTCTCGGTGAGCGTCTCTATGACAAGCTCGGCCCGTCGGCCACGTATGTGCGCCGGTCAGCGTCATTTTTGATGACGTCGCCGGGCCGATTGACCACAGTCGCCCTCATCCTCATCGTCGCTATTCTGGCCGCCGGCCTATCCATGTGGCAAACAACCTCGCAACGCCAGCAGCAGCTCACCCGAATTTCGCAGCTGAGCGAGCCGATGGCCAATGCCTCGCAGAATCTCTATGCCTCGCTGACGATTGCCGATGCGTCGGCCAACACCGCCTTTTCCCGCGGCACACTCAACAGCAGCCAGGACTTGGTCAGCAACTTCGACGATGTCATCGCACAAGCGTCCATGTCCGCTACCCGCGCAGCTACGGGCATTGAAAACGTCGATGCCCCAGAGATGAAGAATATCGCGACTGTACAGCGGCTGTTGCCGGTCTACACCGGCATGGTCGAGACAGCTCGCGCGAATGCGCGCCAGGGCAATCCCGTCAGTGTCGCGTACCTCGCCTCTGCCTCAAACTTGATGCAGGTCCAGATTCTGCCAGCTGCAAAATCGCTCTACGAACGCACCAGTACCACCACTAATGATGAGCAGCGCCAACTATCAAAGCCGCCTCTTTTTCCGATGTCAGGCCTGGCAGCGGCAATTTTGATGCTGCTAATCACGCAGTGGTGGCTGACTCGCCGCACCGGTCGACTATTCAACGTCGGCCTGTTTGGTGCAACCATGCTGATGGCCATCGCGCTTGTCGGTGTGGGAATTGCCACCACTCAGCCGTGGCAGTCCAACTCTCTCTTCGGAGAGCAGCGCCCGGATGTTCATGCCCTAACCGAAGTGCGCATTGATGCCCAGCAGCTACGCGCCAGCGAAACCCTCGGCTTAGTGCGCCGTCAGCCCGCGGATGCGGAGTCCTTCTCGCAGTCGGTGCGCACCCTGGTCGGCGAGCTGGAAAGAGTGGACGCCAATGCGCCGGACGACGATGTCAGAGCCGCCATCCACGGTATCTACAGCTGGGAGTCCGGTCACAACCTGATGATGGAGCACTTGAGTTCAGGCGACTACGCCGGTGCGGTTCGCATCGCGACCGATGTGGATAATGCCAGCTCGTCGGCGGCTGCGTTCAACCAGGTCGATGAGTCGCTACAGAATTCCATCGCCGAGTCCCGCTTGACCGCCCGTGAGAACCTCGACCGATCCCGTCGCGCTATCGCGGCACTGTCCCTCGCCACGGTTACACTGACCGTCATCGCGGCAGTTCTGGTTGTTTTCGGCTTCCGACACCGGCTTCTGGAGTTCCTATGATCGTTCCGTTCTCCCCATCACTCCGCGGTCTCGCCGGCTGGCGGCGCAGAGCCGTCCTTGGCGCACTCGCCGTCGCGGGCCTCACCGTCTGTGCCTGCGCGACCGATTCGCTTGCCGACGATCCCTACTCGCGCACGATCCTGGAGGCCACCGGTGACTTTCCCCTGCCACCGGGCGCGTTCTACGACAAAGCCTCCTCGAGGAAGCCTGCGACAGAAGCCAACACGCCAGATCTGTCCACACTCGCCCCCGATGACCAAACGCCGGAAGAGCGAATCCCGGAGATTTACCAGCGCGGTCGCATCATCGTTGGTGTTGACCAATCATTGAACCTGCTCAGCTTCCGCGACTTCAGCACCGGAGAGCTTTCGGGGTTTGAGGTATCCCTGGCACAGGAGATTGCCCGGGACATCTTTGACAATCCCGATGCTGTCGAGTTTCGGTTCGTCGACAGCAACGAACGCACCGCCGCACTCGAAGACGGCACCGTCGATGTCGTTTTGCGCACTATGACGGTCACCGATGCCCGGCGCGAAAAGGTGCTGTTCTCCGCACCGTATTTGACAGCACGAGCTGGAGTTCTCGTCTCTTCACCGGGTGGCGATGCTTCCCCCGAGGACGTCAAGGACGGTCGCATCTGCGTCTCCCGGGGATCTACTACCGAGGATTTGATTCGACGGCTCTCGCCGAACAATACGCTGCTGTTGGTCGGCAACTGGTCGGATTGCCTCATTTCACTTCAAAACAGCCAGGCAGAGATTGTCGTTGCCGATGACACCATCCTCGCTGGTATCAACGACCAAGATCCGGCCACCGCGATTGTCCAGCGGGGCTTGAACGAGGAAAGCTACGCGGCCGGTGTATCCCAGGGGAACCCAGGCCTAGTTCGCCAAATCAACGCGACCCTGGAGCGTATGGCAACCGATGGCACCTGGCAGTCCCTCTACGACACCTGGTTCGGCCCCTTCCTACCAAGTGGTACACAGCCATCGCCACAGTACGGCGACGACGAAGACATACTTGGAATCTCCCCCACACCGGAAGCTGCTCCAGAAGGCGAGGTGGATAACCGATGAGCGATGAAAACCAGTACTCCGAGCAAGCCCAGCAAGCCCAGCATCCGCAATACACGCCAGCGCCCCAGGAGGATGCTCACGCAGAGGCAGAGGCAGCTGCCACTCAGGCCGTCGCCTTCGACCCATTCGCCGATGAAGACGACGAACAAGCGCCCGGCACTGCCGCTGTCGCCTTCGACCCTTTTGCGGACGATGATGACGATGACGAAGAGTTCGATATCGCCGAATTGTTGGGGCGCGGGGGCTCGTCGTCAAGCGTGACGACCGAACCCGGCACCCAGGCACCAGATCCGTCGATGGCCTCGCACCGGAAAGCGTTGGAGGACTTTCGCCGGAAGCGATCGACTGCGCCCCGTGGACGCACCGTCGCCGACGGCATGGTGCACCTGCCGTACATCACAACGCAGGATCCGCGCGATGCAGTAATGAGTGATGAGAAGATTCGCGCGACGAATAAGCCGGCGCCGAGCCTGAAACCCGGCGATATCGTGGCGGATCAGTACGAAATTGTGGGCCCGATTGCCCACGGCGGTCTCGGCTGGATTTATCTGGCGATTGACCACAATGTCTCGGATCGCTGGGTCGTGCTCAAGGGCATGATGGCAGCGAAAAATGAGAAGGATTTCGCCGTAGTCCAGGCAGAACGCGAGTTCCTCGCGGAAATCTCGCATCCGGGAATTGTGAAGATCATCAACTTCATCGATGAGACGGACGCCAACAGCGCCACCGGCTTCATTGTGATGGAGTACGTCGGCGGCCCGTCGTTACGCAAACAGCGACGGAGCTACCCAGACGGCGTCATGCCCTGTGACCTGGCAATTGGCTACATCCTGGAGCTGCTACCGGCGCTGGATTACCTGCACTCGCGCGGCGTTGTCTATAACGATTTGAAGCCGGACAACGTGCTGCTCAGCGAAGACCATGTCACGCTTATCGACGTTGGCGCGGTCACCGGCATCGGCGCCTACGGCCATATCTACGGCACGCCCGGATTCCAGGCGCCGGAGATTGCTACGACGGGACCGACGATTGCCAGTGATATCTACACTGTCGGCCGCACGCTGGCCTCGCTGATTCTGAAGTTGCCGGCGACCAACGGCGTCTACGATCCGGGACTGCCCTCACCTGTCGAAGAGCCTCTGTTCCGCCGTTTTTACTCGCTCTACCGCTTTCTACTGCGCGCTTGCCACGAAGATCCGGAGGCTCGCTTCGGTTCTGCCGAAGAGATGAGTGTGCAGCTCATCGGCGTATTGCGCGAGATTCTGGCGGTGCGCGACGGCGTGCAATTCCCACAGGCGGTGTCGAATTTCTCGCCGCAGCGTTCCACGTACGGCACCAAGCACCTGGTGTTCCGCACCGACCAGCTTGTCGACGGCATCACCCGCGGCGTGGAAATCACTCCGCAAGAAGTGACCTTCGCGCTGCCTGTGCCACTGATTAACCCGACAGATCCGGGTGCGCGCATCCTGAGTGCCTCGTCGTTTACGGAACCCAACGAACTAATCGAAACACTGACCAACGCGCTGTCCGAACCCGAGTATGGTTCTTCGGTGGAAATTCCGCTGGGCATCGTGCGTGCGAAACTGGACCTCGGATTAATTGATGAGGCCCGCGACAGCCTCTGCGATGTCTCTGAACGCTTGCAGCGCGATTGGCGTTACCACTGGTACGAGGGCGTGACTTATTTGCTTCTCGACCAATTCAACGATGCCCTCACCTCGTTCCACCACGTGCTGACAATGCTTCCCGGTGAGCCCGCCCCGAAGTTGGCGCTGGCAGCGACTCTCGAGTTGATTCAACAGCGCTTGGGCATCGCCAACGCATCTCTCCTCGAGCCCTCTGTCGCCCGCGCCGCCGCGAACTTGAGCAGCGCGCTGGATAATGTCGCTGCCGATACGCCCGAAATCTTCTCCCCCGCCTGGGCCAGCGAGTCCCTGTCGCCTCAGACGATTCGTTTCAACACCCTGCGTCTCTACGCCGTCGTGTGGGCGGCCAACCCGACGACGGTATCCTCCGCCTTCGGGCTAGCTCGTCAGCTGGCCTCTGAGCGCCAACACGAAATGGCTATCTCCCAGCTTGACCGCGTTCCCGGTAACTCCCGCCACCATCGCATGGCACGTTTGACGACGATTCTGATGCTCACCTCCGGGATGCCCTCCGAGTTGACCGAATCGAGAATTCGCCGTGCTGCGCGTCGCCTGGTGGAGCTACCAACAAATGAACCGCGCATGCCGCAGCTGCGCATCGCCGTGATGGCGTCCGCGCTGAACTGGTTGCGCAGCTCGAACCTCGACCATGCAGCTAGCTCCAATGGTCTTTTCGATGCGCCCTTTACCGTGGCTGGCCTGCGTGAAGGACTGGAAAAAGACTTACGGATGCTGGCGCGCTCTTCACAGTTTCCGCGACACCGCTACAACTTGGTGGATATCGCAAATCTCATTCGGCCACGAACTTGGCGTTAGCTCTGTACCAGCTCTTTACTGAACCTGGTCAAACATGCGGTTGTGGGCGTGAGCGCCACCCCAGAATTGGTGAATAAAGAGAGAATTGCCGTTCGTGGTTTAAGATGTCCTCTATGTTTGCCTCTTCGAAATCCTCTCTCCGCAGCGCTAAGCGTGTCATTATCAGCGCTGCAGCTCTCACCACCGCCTTTGGTATTGGGGCCGGCACTGCCGTTGCCCTGCCGGTTTCCCCGGACCTGCAGTCGCTCAGCCAGAGTGTTCGGGACCTCAAGCTGCCGGAGATCTCGACTCTGAACCCGGGCGACCTTGCTCCTGAGCTCTCTGAGGTTCTGGATTCCTCTTCGGTGAAGCTGCCGGATTCGGTCGTCGCCCTAATCGATGAAAACTTCAAGTTCGCTGAAAATAACAAGCAGGTGGCGGACAAGGTCAAAACTCAGCTGCTGAACGCCATCGACAGCCTGCCGCTGCCAGCTGCGCAGAAGGCCGAAGCCACCCGCGTCGTCAACGAGATTTTCGGTTTGCTGGAGGGCCAAGACAAGCCTTCGCAGCCTGAGCCGGCGCCTGCCCCCGCTCCACAGCCAGAGCAGAAGCCACGCCCTGAACCACGCCCAGAGCCAAACAACCCGTGCCCGCCGAGCGCCCGCGCATGCGTTGACCTGGCTAACCAGAAGACCTGGCTGCAGGAAAACGGCAACATCACCTACGGCCCGGTGCCCATGTCCTCCGGTATGCCAGGTTACGAAACCACCCGTGGACACTTGAGCGTTACCCGCAAGGTCCGCGATGAGTGGTCGGTTCCTTACAACGGTCCGATGCCGTTCTCTGTGTACTTCACCAACGACGGTGAGGCTTTCCACGAGGGTTCGGTCAATCAGATGTCCCACGGCTGCATTCATCTGAATCACGATGATGCCGTGATGTACTTCAACACTCTGCAGGTCGGCGACGGCGTCTACATCTGGTAGTTACCTGCGCTGATGCGTTGAAATAATGACCAGGTGACTGAGCCTATTGAGGCATAGGCGCAGTTTCCCTGGCGGTGAAAAATGAGCTCGCCCCACTAGATTCTTCCAGTTTGGAAGGCAGTGGAGGCGAGCTCATTTTTTGTTGAGTTACAGTCGCGGATTCAACAGGTGAGGTACACGGCAGCCGTCGATTACGGGTTACCGGAACCCTGCCTACTCGTCAGGGTTCCGGAAAAAAAAACTAGTCCACGAAGCTCATTGCGTAGCGGGCAATGGCCAGTTCCTCATTGGTCGGTACCACGAAGACCTTGACCTTCGAGTCATCCGCAGAGATCAGACGTGGGCCGTCATTCGGCTGGGAGTTGCGCTCGTCGTCGATCTTGATGCCAAAGTTCTCGAGCTCAGCCATCGAGTCACGGCGGATACCGACGTGATTCTCGCCGACACCGGCAGTGAAGGTGATAGCGTCGAGGCGACCGAGAATCAGCATGTACGAGCCGATGTAGCGGCGCAGCTGGTGAACGTACATCTGGTATGCAGCCCAAGCATCCGGGTCGTGGTCATCCATGCGCTCCTGCAGGACTCGGAAGTCATTGACACCAGAGACACCCTTCAAACCGGACTGGCGGTTGCACAGATTGTCGATCTCATCGATGCTCATGCCGTTGCGGTAAAGGTGGAAGATGACGCCCGGGTCAATGTCACCGGTACGAGTGCCCATCATCAGACCAGCCAGCGGGGTCAGCCCCATCGAGGTATCCACCGCCTGGCCACCTCGGATAGCCGCACACGACGCACCGTTACCCAGGTGCAGCGTAATCTGGTTGATTTCCCCTGCCGGCTTATTCAGAAGGTCCGGCACCTGCTTGGAAACAAACTCATGCGAGGTGCCGTGGAAGCCGTAACGACGGATATCAAACTTCGATGCGACCTCTGCATTTAGCGGGTACAGAGCAGCAGCTGGTGGCATGGTGTGGAAGAAACCAGTGTCGAAGACGGCGACGTGCGGCACGTCGGGAAGCAGCTTGCGAGACTCTTCGATGCCTACGATATTGGCCGGGTTGTGCAGCGGCGCCAGCGGAATAAGATCGCGGATCATGCCGACGATCTCGTCGGTAATCAGCTCCGGTCCAGAGAACAGGCGACCACCGTGAACGACACGGTGACCGACGGCGGCAATATCCACCGACTCCGGACCAACACCGTGCTCATCCATCAGCTCGAACGCGCGGTCAAGGCCACTGGCGTGGTCAGCGATAGGCTCAGTGATTTCAATCTTCTGTCCGGAGAACTTCAGATTAATAATGCCGTCTTCTTCACCAATGCGCTCCACCAGACCGGAGACATACGGCGGCTGCGTTGAGTCCTTCTCCGGATCTACCAGCTGAAACTTGATAGAGGAGGAACCGGAGTTCAAAACAAGTACGTGACGGGACATAATAATTAGTTTCCTCCAGCCTGAATAGCGGTAATTGCAACCGTGTTGATGATGTCCGGCACCGTGGCACCACGGGAAAGGTCGTTGACCGGCTTGTTCAAGCCCTGCAGAATCGGGCCGATTGCCAATGCACCACCACAGCGCTGGGCAATCTTGTACCCGATGTTACCGGCGTCCAGATCCGGGAACACGAAAACAGTTGCCTTACCCGCAACGGAGGAATCCGGCATCTTCTTCGCAGCCACAGACGGGTCAATAGCAGCATCGAACTGCAGCGGACCATCGACGGCGAGGTCCGGAGCCAGCTCCTTGGCCTTGGCCAGGCCCGCCTTCACACGGTCAACATCCTCACCTGTGCCGGATGCTCCAGTGGAGTAGCTCAGCATGGCAACGCGGGCGTCGATACCGAAGGAAGCTGCAGTCTCGGCGGATACTACCGCGATTTCACCCAGCTGTTCCGGAGCCGGCTTCGGCAGCACCGCACAGTCCGCAAAACCCCACAGCGAGTTGTCCATAACCATGAGAAACAGCGACGACACCGTGGAAGCCGACGGCTTGGTCTTAATGATTTGCAAGGACGGACGAATGGTGTGCGCAGTTGTGTGGGCTGCACCGGACACCATGCCGTCGACAAGCCCGTTGTGAATCATCATCGTCGCAAAGTAGGAGATGTCCTGCATCGTCTCACGGGCCTGCTCCAGCGTGACCCCCTTGGCTTTGCGCATCTCTGCGAACTGTTCCGCGAACTGCTCAACATATTCGGAGGTCTGTGGGTTCCAGAGATGGGCGGCGTCGATGTCAAAACCCAGTTCGGCGGCGCGCGCCTTCATAGGATCCGGGTCACCGAGGATAGTGAGCTCACAGATGTCCTCGCGCAGGAGGTAATCAGCGGCCTCAAGAATGCGGTCATCGTCCCCCTCTGGCAGCACAATGTGGCGCTTATCAGCCTTGGCGCGCTGCAACAGCCACCACTGGAAACGCTGTGGAGTCATCACTGCGGTGACCTCGCGGCTTACGACCTTGCGAAGCCCCTCAGCATCGTCAACGGCAACAACGGGAACGTCGAGCTCGAAAGTCTTAGCAGCCTCGGCTGCTTCCTCCCCTGTGAGAACAACAGCGAGTACCTCGCTGTGACGCTGAGCTGCACTGCTGAGCGCCAAACGAACGCGAGCCTTCGCGGCCTCTGTGTGGCAGCCCTCGCCACCAGCGACAACGATGACACCGGCACCGGCGACGGTGGCAATGCGGAAGTCAAAATCGAGGTTGCCGGAGCCGGTCAGAACAGCCGCCCCCTCGTTAGCAGCGCGGTCAGCCTCAACAGCACTGACGATGGTGTCAAGCGCGGATTCCGGATCCACAACAACCTGATCCACAGTGGCGCCGTGAGCCCCACCGACAGTGTGGAGGCAACGTGCCCCACCCAGTGCCTCAGACAATGCCGTAATGACATCCTGTAGATCGTCCGCGCGGTCCACTGAAGTAATCAGGACTGCGGAGTTGTTGGTGGACGCTTGGGCGTTCTTATCGCTCACCGACGTTCCTTTCTCGCACTGCGCTTAATCGTTGACTTATTTGAACGTTGACTTGGCTCGAGCCATTGGACTGCCGGAGGCTCAAGATCATGCTGAGCTTCCAATCCCGCTGAGTCCCAAATCATTATTTTCATCTTATTGTGAGTCACCTTACATCTCACGACGGACTCAAACCTCTTTGGTTACCCCTGGTAGCCACACTTTTCCCCACAGATTCCAACAGTTTTCCCGCATAATCGCGGCTTTTATGCGGTTTTTCTAGTGAACTAGCCCAAATTCCCACATTGGGCGTGACTAAGGTCACATTTAGTTTTGTCTGCCTTCAAAAGCATCTCGCCGATGATGTGATGCTCGCCTCTCGATTTTTCGTAAGTTATCGCTACGATTGGGGGCGCTACCATTGGGAATGTCGAATAAACCAATAACTCCTTTCCCCACGAGGTCACCGCTGGCAGCTACTTACGCCGCGGCCTCGTGGCCGTCGTAAAGCATTAGAGAAAGAAGGACACGCTTCATGAATCGCCCGCTCCGCGTTGCCGTAATTGGCTCTGGCCCGGCCGGTGTTTATGCTTCCGATGCACTGATGAAATCCAGTACTGACGTGGAAGTCGATCTGTTTGAAAAGATGCCGGCTCCATTTGGTCTAATCCGCTACGGTGTCGCCCCCGACCACCCACGTATCAAGGGCATCATTATGGCCTTACACCGTGTGATGGAAAAGCCGGAGCTGCGCCTGTTTTCCAACGTTGAGTTCGGCAAGGACATCACGCTCGACGAATTAAAGGAGCATTACGACGCCGTCATCTTCGCCACCGGTGCCGTCGGCGACCGCGCACTGCCGACTCCGGGAGCAGACCTGCCGGAGCACTTCGGCGCAGGTGAATTCGTGGGCTTCTACGACGGCAATCCGCTCTTTGAGCGCACCTGGGATCTCTCGGCGGAGTCCGTGGCCGTCGTTGGCGTAGGCAACGTCGCGCTGGATGTCTCTCGAATCCTGGCGAAGACCGGTGAGGAACTGCACGTCACAGAGATCCCGGACAATGTTTACGAAGTTCTGAAGACAAATAAGGCCAAGGAAGTCCACGTCTTCGGCCGCCGTGGCCCGGCACAGGCAAAGTTCACTCCGCTGGAGCTCAAGGAACTCGACTACTCACCGAACGTCGAGGTCGTTGTCGATCCGCGCGACATTGACTACGACTCCGCATCCGAGATTATGCGTCGCAACTCCAAGATTACTGACCAGGTCTGCACCATCTTGGAGAACTACGCCATCCGTGAACCGAAGAACGCACCGCACAAGCTCTACATTCACTTCTTCGAGTCGCCAGTGGAAATCCTCAGCGAGGAGGGTGCCGACGGCCAGCAGCATGTGGTCGGCTTGCGCACTCAGCGCATGGAATACGACGGTGCTGGCGGACTGCGGCCGACCGGCGAGACTACCGACTGGAAGGTCGGCGCTGTCTACTCCGCCGTGGGCTACCGCTCTGATGCACTGCCGGGTATCCCGTTCGACAACGTGAAGAATGTCATTTCCAACGTCGGTGGTCGAGTCATCGAATCCGACAACACCGAGGATGAAGCAGCCGAGGCCATCACTGGCCTCTACACCACCGGTTGGGTTCGCCGCGGGCCGGTCGGTCTGATTGGTAATACCAAAGGCGATGCCAACGAGGCCGTGGCCAATCTGCTGGCCGATGCCGCAGAGGGCAAGAAATTCACCCCGTCGAAGCCGGAGTTGTCCGCTGTCAACGAGCTGCTGGAGTCAAAGGGCATCGACTACCTGGACTGGGAGGGCTGGCACAAGCTCGATGCTGCCGAACGCACCGCCGGCGAGGCCGAGGGCCGCGAACGCAAGAAGTATGTCGAATGGGATGAGATGGTCACCCACTCCAAGGGCGAGTAACGGCGAGTAACGAGGGCGGATAGAAAGCGCCGGCTACGCCACTACCTGCACATCCGTGTACGCAGCGCGCGAGTCCCAGCGGCAGCACACGATCGGCGCCAACAGCTCGGCCAATGGCTCACCGAAAGCCACCTGGCCAGCACCGGCGGCAGCGCCCGCATCGAGGACTCGATCCCACAGTAGGCCCGGCGCGGTAAACAGCGGCACCACTACGAGTCCGCGACCGCGCTTGGCCGCGCGCTCCTGTGCCACGGCCACAGCATCGGATCCCTTAATCTTCTCAGGACCGACCACGAATGCTGCACTCACATGTCCCGGCAGCATCCCGCCAAGATTTGCCGCAAATTGGTGCACCGCCGCATTGGCCTCCTCATCAGAGGAGCCGACCCCCATCACCAGCGCATCGACCGGCCAGGAAAAAGATGCATTCTCCGCCGCTTCAATGATTCGCTTCACGACGGCGCGCTTCGTGCCGTCGCCAAGCCCGAGTCCTTCAGCCACTGTGATGTCAACACCATGCCGATTGCAGAGTCGAACCTGCTCGGGAACATCGACTCGCGAGTGGAACGCATCAGTGAACAGCAGCGGTACGGCCAGTGCGCGAGTCTCGCCGGCAGCGGCGAGGTCGGCACAGACGGCATCTAGCGAGGGCTCGTCGAGGTCCAGCCAGGCGAGGCGAATCTGAGAGGGAGCGTCCAGACGGGTGAGCGGCATCTTCTCGCGCACGAGTGCGACCACCTCTTCGAGCACCGGTTTGGTCTCTGGGTGCCGGGAACCGTGCGCAAGCAGAATCAGTGCGGTCATCAATGGTCTCCTCAGGCTCGCTAGCTGTGCTTTCTGGTTTTTCTACCTGGCAGCTCTACTGGGCAGCGCCACGCACGAGGCCAGCGGTGAGAGTGTCACCGGTGCCCGGCTCAATAAGCAGGAAGGCACCGACACGACCACCGACGCGGTAGGCATCGACCGGGAGCGGCTGCGCGACCTCGATGGTCACCTCAGCGACATCATTGACCGCTAGCTGGTCGGCAACGCCGGTGGGCTCACCGGTCTCGATGTCGATAAGGGCATCGACGGAAGCGATACGCCCACGCACCAGCGCGGCACCGTAGCGCACCTCAACGACACGACCGACTGCCAGCGGCTTGTCCGCAAGGTGGACAGCCACGGCGGAGAAACGGCGGACGTCCTCCGGACGGGTGCCACTGATGAGATCACCACGGGCGAGGTCGAACTCGGCATCCAAGCTGATGGCAACCGACTGACCGGCCACGGCCTCAGTGACATCCTCGGCTGCCACGGTGATCTTCGTGACAGTAGCCTGACGGTTGGCGTCTACGGAGACAACATCGCCCACGCGCACGCTACCTGCGGCGATACGGCCGGCGTAACCACGGTATTCAGTGGCGTGATCACGAATGACGTAGTCGATGGGCAGGCGTAGGTCGGCCTCGGCATCGGTTTCCAGGTCGGCACCGATGTTGAGGTTTTCCAGCAGCTCCAACACAGTCGGCCCCTCGTACCACGGGGTATGCTCAGAAGGATCGACAATGTTGTCGCCGACCAAAGCCGACACTGGAACAACGAAGGTGTTCTGCAGACCCAAGCGCTCTGCCAGCACTGCTACATCCGACTCAATCTTGCGGAAGGCTTCTTCGCTGTAGTCCAGCAGGTCGATCTTGTTGACGGCAAAGATTACGTGGCGAACACCCAGCAGACCGGCCACAGTTGCGTGTCGCTTGGTCTGCGTCACGACGCCGTTACGTGCGTCGATAAGCAAAACGACGGCCTCAGCGGTGGACATACCAGTGATGGTGTTTCGGGTGTACTGCTCGTGACCAGGGCAGTCGGCCAAGATGAACGAGCGGACGTCGGTGGCGAAGTAGCGGTAGGCAACGTCGATCGTGATGCCCTGCTCACGCTCGGCCCGCAGACCATCAACCAGCAACGAGAGGTCAGGATTTTCCTGACCGCGCGCCTGCGAGGAGGCGACGACGGCCTCGTACTGGTCAGCGAGGATGTTCTTCGTGTCGTGCAGCAAACGCCCGACAAAGGTCGACTTACCGTCGTCGACGGAGCCAGCGGTGCACAGGCGAAGAGTGCGACGAGCGCGAGTGGCGCGGTCGGCGGTAATCAGGGTAGCTGGGGAATTTGGCTGGCTCATCAGAAGTAACCTTCCTTCTTGCGGTCTTCCATGGAGGATTCGGACAACTTGTCATCTGCGCGGGTAGCGCCGCGCTCGGTGAGCTTGGATGTGCGAAGTTCCTCCATGACCTCCGCAATAGTGGTGGCAGTCGATTCGACAGCGCCGGTACAGCTCATGTCACCGACAGTGCGATAGCGGACAGTGCGAACCTCTAGGGTCTCACCGTCGCGGGGTCCACCCCACTCGCCCGGTGCCAACCACATGCCGCCGCGGTTGAACACCTCACGCTCATGGGCAAAGTAGATGGGTGGCAGCTCGATGTCACGGGCTTCGATGTAGGCCCAGACGTCGGCCTCGGTCCAGTTCGAGATTGGGAAAACGCGAACGTTCTCTCCAGCGGCGTGGCGACCGTTGTAGAGCCCCCACAGCTCCGGCCGCTGACGGCGTGGATCCCAACCGCCGAAGGAGTCGCGGACGGAGAACACGCGCTCCTTGGCGCGGGCCTTCTCCTCATCGCGGCGGGCGCCACCGAGGACGGCGTCGTAACCACGGTTGGCAATGGTCTCCACCAGTGGCACGGTCTGCAAGGGGTTGCGGGTGCCGTCAGCACGCTCGGTGAGCACACCGCTATCAATCCAGTCTTGGACCTTGGCTACGTGCAGCTTAATGCCCGGCTGAGCGGCAATCTTGTCGCGGAATTCAATAACTTCGGGGAAGTTGTGGCCGGTGTCGACGTGGAGCAGCTCCAGCGGGATACCCGCCGGTGCGAAGGCGCGCTTGGCCAACTCGAGCACGACGACGGAGTCCTTTCCGCCGGAGAAAAGCAGTGCCGGACGGTCAAACTGGCCGGCGGTTTGGCGGATAATGTCGATGGCCTCGGCTTCCAGTTCGGCAAGCCGCGGGTCGAGGCGGTTTTGTACGGAAACGGTGGTTGAGCTTGTCATGGGGTTCTTTCTGTTGTGGCTGTGTTAGCTGTGTTAGCTTGTCGGCTGTTTTAAAAAACTGTCTGTATAAGCTGCGGGTCGCAGCTAGCCATGAGCGGCAATTGGCTAGTAGCTAGTGGCTGTCGGTATCGTCTAGCAGCCAGCCGCTCAAACTAGAGGTGCAATCCGCACTCTGTCTTCTCGCTGCCCGCCCAGCGGCCCGAGCGCGGATCCGCACCCTCTGCCACTCGCGCGGTGCATGTCGCGCAGCCAATCGACGGGAACCCCTGTTGTGTCAGCGGATGCACAATGAGGTCGTTATCCTCGATGTACTGGGCAATGTCCTCATCCGTCCAGGTGGCCAGCGGGTTGAGCTTGATGCGACCGGTCTTATCGATTTCCAGTACCGGCGTGTGTGCGCGGGTCGGCGCGTCGACGCGCTTCAGACCTGTGACCCAACCCTCGTAGGGGCGCTTCACAGCTGACAGCGGCTCGACCTTCCGCAGTGCGCAGCATCGCGTCGGGTCGGTCTTGTACAGATCTACGCCCTCTTCAGCATCCTGCTCGGCGCGGGTGCGCTTCGGCTCAATCGACAGCAGTCGGTTGTCGTAGCGCTGTGCGACCTGTTCTGCCACGTCGAGGGTCTCCGGGAAGTGGTAACCCGTATCCAGGAAAACCAGGTCGGCTTCCGGCGCGTGCCGAGCAGCCAGCTCCGCCAATACCGTGTCCTGCATCGACAGGGTCACAGCCAGTGGCGTGTGCAGGTGCTCCGCACCCCATTCCAGTACTTCCCCGGCAGTGGCAGTCTCCAGCTTGGAGCCCCACTCCAGTGCAAGCTCAATCAGACGGCGAGCAGTTTCCGGATTGTCCAGCACATCCTCACGCGCGAGCGCCTCCTGAGTCTTAATGACTTCAGCGGTTTTCAGTCCCGTGCTCATGACGCCACCTTCCTATCAATATGACCATGCAGTTTCACTGTGAATACCCGGCAACATTCGCGGCATTGCCAGGCGTAGTCGGTTTCCACATCGGGCCACAGATCATCACCGCCGCAGTAAGGGCAATGCATCACCGCACCCCGGTTCGGATTGGGGTGTGCGCTTCGGCCACCGATCCCCAGTCGCGCTGGCGCCTCGTCTTTTTCGCTTGCCGACGGCCCCTGCGACCGAACCTCGTTGGAAGATTCACTCACTTCAGGTCCTCCTCATCAGCGCGGACAATCCACTCGTGGAACTGTTCACCCTCGTGGCGCTGCTCCTTGAAATGATTGACGACGCGCTCGATGTAGTCACCCAGTTCTGCCGAGGTGACCTTGTGTCCGCGAACCTTGCGGCCGAAGTTGGCATCGAGCCCCAGCGAACCACCGAGGTGAACCTGGAAACCCTCGACACGGTTACCCTCATCGTCGGTGACAATCTGACCCTTGAGTCCAATATCGGCAATCTGTGTGCGGGCACAGGCATTCGGGCAGCCGTTGAGCGCAATGGTGATTGGGACATCGAGGTCGCCGAGACGTTCCTCCAAGTCGCCCACCAGATCGATTGCGCGCTGGCGCGTGGTGACAAGTGCGAGTTTGCAGAACTCCAGGCCAGTGCAGGCTAGGATGCCCCGCCGGAATGCGGAAGGCTTGGCAGACAGGCCAATTTCGTCGAGCTCAGCGAGCAGGGAGTCGACCTGGTCGTCGGCGACGTCGAGGAGAATGAGCTCCTTCATGACAGTGGTACGGACGCGGGAAACACCGTGGCGCTCGGCGATGTCGGCGAGCTTGACCAGGTCAGAGCCCGGAACACGGCCAACAGCGGGCTTCACACCGACGTAGTTGAGACCGTCGGCCTGCTTGTGCACACCGATGTGGTCACGGTCGCCCTCGAAAGGCTCGGGCGCGGGGCCGTCGATAAGCTTGCGGTTGAGGTAGTCGTCTTCGAGTACCTGGCGGAACTTCTCCGCACCCCACTCGGCAACGAGGAACTTCAGACGCGCGCGATTGCGCAGGCGACGGTAGCCGTAGTCACGGAAGATGCGGCACACGCCCGCCCATACCTCGGGAACCTCGTCCTCTGGGATCCAGGCGCCGAGACGCTGCGCGAGCATTGGGTTGGTGGAGAGACCGCCGCCGACCCAAACGTCGAAACCGGGGCCGTGCTCTGGGTGATTGACACCGACAAAGGCGACGTCCTGGACCTCGTGGGTGACATCGAGACGCGGGGAACCGGAAACTGCGGACTTAAACTTGCGCGGTAGGTTGGAGAACTCGTCGCCGGAGAGGTACTCGTCCTTGATGCGGCGAATAGCATTGGTGCCGTCGACGATTTCATCGGCAGCAACGCCGGCAACCGGGCTACCTAGGATAACGCGGGGAACGTCGCCGCAGCCAAAGTTGGTGTCGAGACCAACCCGCTCAAGGCGGTCCCAAATCTCCGGCATGTCCTCGACGCGGATCCAGTGCAGCTGGACGTTCTGACGGTCGGAGAAGTCCGCGGTGTCACGAGCGAAGTCGCGGGAAATCTCCCCGATGGTGCGAATACCCTCGGTGGTGGTCTGGCCACCATCGAGACGAACGCGGAGCATAAAGTACTTGTCCTGCAACTCGGCGTTAGTCTTCACACCGGTGTGCTCACCGCTAAGCCCCTGCTTGCGCTGGGTGTAGAGGCCAATCCACTTAAAGCGCGGAGCTAGGTCTTCCGCAGGGATAGAGTCAAACCCCTGCTTGGAGTAGATGTCGATAACACGCTGCTTAACGGCAAAGCCAGCATCTTCTTTCTTGATGCGTTCGTCGTCGTTAAGTGGCTCGCGGCCGTCGATAAGCCACTGTCCCTGCGGCTTCGGTGCACGCTTCTTACGTCGGGTAGCCGCTGCGGAAGCCGGACGCTCGGCGGTTTTCGTAGGAGAGCTCATGGGAATCTACCGAATCACTTTCGTTTTTGTTCTCGTTGACCGAATCAGAGTTGCTTGAATCAGCCCTGAACGAATTAGTTGCTAATTTTTATAGACCGGACGGTCTATGCAGTATTGCAGGCAACATTAGACCGACCAGTCTGGCTAGTGCAAGCCGGGGTATGCTCGGATACCTAGCGAACCCCCGCTTCGCCCACGTGGACACCGTTTTCTGCGCCCCCTTTGACACCTCCAGAAGCATCCCCAGCCCCGCCATCAACCGAAGCCGGTGATGGAGATCCAGAACTAGACACATCAGCCGAGGAAGACTGAGAAGTCGACTCAAGTTGGACCCGCTGACGCAGACGCGGAAGAGTGTCATGCGACCGCGCCCACAGCACCAGTGCGACAACGCCAAAAGCCCAGACAAGCAGCACTGTTGCCAACACGCCGCCAGAAACCAGCGGCGAAAACAGTGTTCGAATATTCAGCCCGACCAACACGCCGCCGATCACAATTCCAAGCAGGCGCGGATTAATACGCCCCACCAGGTATGCAGCCAAAGGTGCAGCAATCACACCACCGCACAGCAAACCAATTACCGGCGCGGCATGCTGAGTAAACTCCTCCCGCAGCTTTGGCAAAAAGCCCAGCACAGAAGCTAGAGCGACAAGAAATTCCGCCGCCGAGACAGTACCGATAATCTTGCGCGGCTGATCAGCCTCAGCACCCAACAAAGTAGAGGTGGTAACAGGCCCCCAACCGCCGCCACCAGTGGAATCGAGCAGACCACCAAAGAGCCCCAGCGGAGCGAGCTTCTTCGCTCCCCAGGTCTTTTTCTTGCGCTTAACATTAGCCAGGAAGGCGAAGCGGATAATCACCCACAGGCCGAGAAAAAGCAAAATTGTCGAGGTCACAGGCGTCGCGGCATCACTATCCAGATTGGACAAAAAGGTCGCACCAACAAAGGCACCGATAGCGCCCGGCACACCAAGGCTCAGTGCGCGCCGCCAGTCGACATTGCCGAATCGCCAGTGCGAAATACCAGAGGCCAGCGTCGTGCCCACCTCCGCTACGTGAACTACCGCCGACGCAGTGGCAGCACTACTACCAGCAACAATAAAAAGTGAAGTGGCAGTGACACCGAATGCCATCCCCAGAGTGCCATCGACTAATTGCGCGCCAAGGCCGATTAGCACGAAGACTATGAGTTTTTCCATGACAAGCCCTTCCCCGCTTACCCAACCAGAGCCTGCCGTTGCCACGACGTCCGCACGACAAGCTCTTTTAGACCTCGTTCAGCAGAAGCAATACGCAGCAAAACCCTCTCAAGCCAAAGCAGTGATTCTTGCGGTGTTTTGTGTTTGCTTTTTGTAGACCAGTTTGTCTATATTCTGTTTCAGCAAGCATAGACCGATTGGTCTACGATAAGCAATCGCGACAAAGAAAACGTAGAAAAAGGATTCCACTCAATGACCAACGACCAGACTGCAGCCCAGAACGCGGCCGCTTCCTCACTGCCCAATCTCGCCAACTCCACCACGCCACTGCGTGTAGCCGTGGTCGGCTCGGGCCCGGCCGGTATCTACGCCTCCGACGCACTGATGAAGTCCGGCCGCGACGTCGCCATCGACCTCTACGAGCGCCTTCCAGTGCCGTTCGGTCTCATCCGCTACGGCGTTGCGCCAGACCACCCGCGAATCAAGGGCATCATTAAGTCCCCCCACCGAGTGCTGGACAAGCCGCAGGTCCGACTTCTGGGCAACGTGGACGTCGGTAAGCAGGTCAGCGTCGATGAACTGCGCCAGTTCTACGACGCCATCATCTTCGCCACTGGCGCGACCGGCGACCGCGATCTGAATATCCCGGGCGCCGACCTGCCGGAGCACTACGGCGCGGGTGAGTTCGTAGGTTTCTACGACTCCCACCCGGAGTTCGCCCGCGATTGGGAGCTCTCCGCTGAGTCCGTGGCCGTGGTCGGTGTCGGCAACGTGGGCCTCGACGTCGCCCGCATTCTCGCCAAGACTGCCGATGAGCTGCACGTCACCGAAATCGCCGACAACGTCTACGCTGGCCTGGCAAAGAATGCCGCCCGCGAAATTCACGTCTTCGGCCGCCGCGGCCCGGCCCAGGCAAAGTTCACTCCACTGGAGCTGAAGGAATTGGACCACTCCGACACCATTGAGGTTGTCGTGAATCCGGAGGACATCCAGTACGATGCCGCCTCCGAAACGTCCCGTCGTGAGTCCAAGATCACCGATCAGGTCTGTACGATTCTGGAAAACTACGCCATCCGCGAGCCAAAGGGCGCCCCGCACAAGCTCTTCATCCACTTCTTCGAGTCCCCGGTCGAAATCATCGGCGAGACCGGCGAGGATGGAGTACAGCACGTCAGCGCTATCCGCACCGAACGCACTGAACTCGACGGCGAGGGTGGCGTCCGTGGCACCGGCACGTTCACCGAATGGCCGGTCGGTGCGGTCTACCGTGCAGTCGGCTACCGCTCCGACGCAGTCACCGGCGTACCGTTCGACACCGGCACCCACACCATCCCAGATGCCGGCGGACGCGTGCTTGACGACGTCGACGGCAACCACATCCAGGGTCTGTACACCACCGGCTGGATTCGCCGTGGCCCGGTCGGCCTAATCGGTAACACCAAGGGCGACGCCAACGAAACCGTCGGCAACCTCATCGCCGACTGGGAGGCAGGCCGCCTGGTCGCACCTGCAAAACCCACGTATAACGACGTCGACGAGTTCCTGGCCAACAAGGGCCTCCAGGTCACCACCTGGGAGGGCTGGCACGCACTCGACGCCGCCGAACGTGCAGCGGGCGAAGCCGAAGGCCGCGAGCGCAAGAAGCTGGTCGAGTGGGCCGATATGGTTGCGGCCTCCACAGTCGTCGCAAAGCAGCCAGATGCCGATGACGTGGCCGAAGCTGTACACGAAGCGGTTGTGGAGACTGTCGCCAGCTAGCGTGTCGGGTCTAACCGGGCAGTTGATTGTGCACGTCAGTCGGTCTTCGGATTAGAGTTAATACATGGCTTATCATGCAGACTCATCCAACCTGGACGTCAAGGAAGTTCTGACCTGGGAAGGCTTCGGCGTCGCCTCCCGTGAACTGGCACAGCAGATTGTCGATTCGGGCTACGAGCCGGAGATCATTATCGCCGTGGCCCGCGGTGGTCTTCTACCTGCAGGTGCACTCAGCTACACCATGGGCGTCAAGCTCTCTGACGCCATTAACGTCGAGTTCTACACCGACGTGGCGGAGACCCTGCCGGATCCGGTTCTGCTGGAGCCGCTGCTGGACATCGAATCGATTTCTGAGCGCCGTCTGCTGGTCGTTGACGATGTCGCAGACTCCGGTCGCACGCTGCACCTGGTGCTCGATTTGCTTAAGACCCACGGTGCGGAAGTACGCTCCGCTGTGCTCTACGGCAAGTCCCGCTCGGAGATTGCACCGGACTATGTCTGGAAGCACACCGATGACTGGATCGTCTTCCCCTGGTCGGCCGAGCCACCGGTACAGAAGTCCAAGTAGATCAAGTAGCTTACGCACCATAGCGGGCAAACAAAAAGTGCGCTGCGGGGCCGGTTACGGCCGTACCGCAGCGCACACTACGTCGTCGAACTAGCCCAGTTCGACGACCTTAATCTTTGATGCCGCCTCCGATGCACGCTCACGGGCAGCATCGACAGAATCCGCGGTTGAAACAGCAACGCCCATGCGGCGACGCGGGCCAGCGACCGGCTTACCAAAGATACGAATATCAGTCTCCGGAATAGCCATGGCCTCCGTCAGCCCGGTGTAGCCCGGCTGCTCGATGTCAGCACCGCCGTAGACCACAGCGGAGGCTCCCGGGGACACCAGCGTGACGTCGATAGGCAGACCCAACACTGCACGCGCGTGCAGCTCGAACTCAGAGAAACGCTGGGTGCCCATGGTGACCATGCCGGTGTCGTGCGGACGCGGGCTGACCTCGGAGAACCACACCTCATCGCCGCGAACAAACAGCTCGACGCCGAAGATACCGCGACCGCCCAGCGCGTTGGTGATGCGCGCGGCGACAGAGCGCGCATTGTCCAGGGCGTTTTCACTCATGGCAGCCGGCTGCCATGACTCAACGTAGTCGCCGTCCTGCTGACGGTGCCCAATGGGCTCACAGAACCACGTTGCCCCCTCGCCGGTCTCCGGATCAACGGAGCGCACGGTCAGCAGCGTGATCTCGTAGTCGAAATCGACGAAGCCCTCCACGATGACGCGGCCGGACTCGACGCGGCCGCCACTCATGGCGTAATCCCACGCGGCCTGGACATCCTCCGGCGAACGCAGCGTGGACTGCCCCTTGCCCGAGGAACTCATGACCGGCTTGACCACACACGGGAAGCCAATCTCATCAACAGCTGCGGTGAACTCATCAAAGCTGGAGGCGAAGTGATAGCGGGAAGTCGGCAGCCCAACCTCTTCCGCAGCCAGACGGCGAATACCCTCTCGGTTCATGGTCAGCTGAGTCGCCCGTGCGGTTGGAATAACGGTGACGTCCAGCGTCTCGTCTTCCTCAACCTCTTCCAGCACCTCGGTTGCCAGGGCCTCGATCTCGGGGACGATGAAGTGGGGCTTGACCTCGAGAATCAGGTCCCGCAGTGCACTGGGGTCCGACATATTCAAGACGTAGGCGTGGTGAGCTACCTGGTGTGCCGGTGCATGCTCGTAGCGATCGGCAGCGTGCACCTCAACGCCAAGACGTTGGAAAGCAATGGTCACCTCCTTGCCGAGCTCGCCAGAGCCGAGCAGCAGAACTCGCGTCGCTCCCGGCTGGTACGGGGTTCCGGTGACTTCAGGGGTGAACATCGAGATAAACTCGCTTTCGTCTACGGCACGTACGCTGCACAACCAGCAGCTGTGAAATTGATTGTCTCCAGCATACGACAGCGAGCGGATTCACCGCGGCGGGCACGGGCGGGAACCTAGCGCGGGAACACCCGCTCAAACTCGACCAGCGCCGCACTCCGGTCAGCAGCCAAGACAACGTTCGCCTCAGCACCGGCAGAGTCTGCCACCACTTGACCGCGGCGTCCTGGCTCATCTGCAAAGGTTCGCTTATCGACGCCCACGAGACGCATCTTCTCCACTTCCCCTGTCACCGCACCGACGGCCACCATCGCAGCAAAGAGGTCATGGACCTGCGCCTTGTAACCGACCCCCACACCCTGGTGGAACTCAAAGTAGAACTTCAGCGAACGGCGCAGAACACGCAGCAGCTCCGGGTTCATACCGGCATCGCGCCAGGACTCAATTTCAACATCGCTGATAGTGATGGTCTCGGTGACATTGAGTGGAACCAACGTCGGCACCGGCGCACCTGCGGCGGTGGCGATACTGCGCACGGCATCCTCCGGGCGCTCGACTGCCACAGCGCCCGCGGTGCCGAAGACCTCGGTGACCGCGGTGGGGTCGACCCAGAAGTTCCATTCCGCAAACTCGGTAACGTTACCGTGGTACTCCACAGCACCGCCCATAATGGTTACGCCGTCGAGCTCCCGCATGAGTTCTGGGTACTTCTTCAAAGCGGCCACGTAGGTAGTCATAGGGCCAGTGACCAGCAGGTGCACCTTCTCCCCCGTCGACCGCGCCTGCTCGATGACCTGGCGCCACAGCGCCAGCGGATCCGTCGCTCCTCCGCGCCCGGCTCGTAGATGACGGCCGGTGGCGCCAGGTTGTAGCCCAGCCCGTACGGGCCATGAGTCTCAGGCGTGGTAGTCAGCTCACGGTCAGCGGGCCCCTCGAAACCGCTGACAACCGGGACCTCCGGACAACCGCAGAGATTCAACATGTATTTTGTGTTGCGAGCGGACCATGCCGCAGTGGTGTTACCACCTGCGCAGGTCACACCCACCAGCTCAATCTCGCCTGCGGTATGCAACCCCGCGAGGTAGACGAGAGCAAGACTGTCATCGATACCCGTGTCAACGTCGGCAAGCACTTTCAAACGCGTCATAAGGTCAAGTGTGACACGAAACACGCTCGGCTCGCAGAGCTAAACCCGGGCAAAACAGGAATACAGACAAGTTTTCGCGGGTGCTAGCCGGATTTACTAGTTCGTCGCCATCCCTGCATCACCCACCGGAGCGGACTCCGGCAGCGGCATAGCCAGCTCGGTCAAGACCTCGCGCAGACGCGTCGGGTAGTCGGTAATGATGCCATCGACACCAGCGGCAATCTGCTCGCGCATGGTCTCCTTTTCATTCACCGTCCACGGCACCACCTTCATGCCAGCCTCGTGTGCGCGGGAAATCAGCTCCGGCGTGGCGACCGGGTGGTAGTCAGAATCCGACGGTGTCTTGCCGTAAGGAATGCTGTGCGTCGGTGAGAGCACCTGCACGCCGAGCTGCTTGGCGGCCTCGATAATGTCGCCATCGACCTCGTCGTAATTGACATCGCCGATCCAAGGAGAATCCTTCTTCCAGGTGGTCTCGTCCCACAGCATGACCAGTGGAATCTCCGGGTTCCGTTCCGCGACCAGCGGCAGCGAGCGCCAATCGAAGGACTGAATCATCACTCGATCAGCCACACCCGCGCGGTCAATCTCGTCGAGAATCACATCGACGAACTCCTGTGGTTCTGCCGAGTCAGCGCGCTTTTCGCCCTCAATCTTGGTCTCAATGTTGAAGTGGATGTCCTGGTTGTCCTTAGTTAGCTCGAACAGCTCCGGCAGGGTCATCATCCTGTTGCCCTTGATTGGCTCCGCATCCGGGAAGTCCTCGAGCTTCTTGTCGCAGACCAGGGTTTGTACCTGCTCATAGGTGAGGTCATGCACGAGCTTGCCGACGTACGGGTACTGCGGATCCCCCTCCGTCACTGGCTCGGTGTCCGAGCACTTATCGTCTTGGATCTCCGGATCGTGCCAGACCATAGGCACGCCATCCTTCGTCAGAACGATGTCCAGCTCCAACGTCGTAACGCCCAGCTCCAGCGAGTTGGCCATCGCCTGCTTGGACTCCTCCGTCCACTCACCGCGACCACCACGGTGCGACTGCAGATCAAAACCCTCCGGCAACTTAGCCATCGCAGCCGGCCGCACATTCGCGGACGCATTCAGCTCAGCGACCTGCTGCTTTTCAAAGGTCTTCTCTTCGCTCGCCGTAGTGCTAACCGCGCTTGTACTGCTTGACGACGACACCGCGTCGTTGTCCGCATCATTGCTGCAGGCTGCAATAGGAGAAATAGCAAACGCACCCATAGCAATGGCCGCAATTGCGCGGCGTGTGCCGTGAGCACGTGAGTTCTGTGGCTGCTCTCTCTGCTCGGTCCGTTCGTCAAGGATGGAGTCAGATGAGTTGTGAGAAGACATGGCCGGTGATTTTCCTCTTTGGGCTTAGTATTAGCGACTTCATAGCGACGGCATAGTACCGACAACACAGTGTCGACAAACTACCGTCGGAGATTTTACGGAACACAGAAATCTACGTGAAATCTGTGTGTTGCGCCACTACTTTAAAACGGCTTGCCAGCACTCGCATCTGGAGAGAGCACGGGTTAGAGATTAATTTCCCTCTGCCTTTGGAATCTCACCTTCTTGAGCAACTTCTACCCCATCCCAGGAGTACGTAACGGGAGCGTTGTACTGGTCTTTAAAGGCGAAGGCACCGCCGTCTTCAATCATTTTATTGACATCGAAGAAATTGACGGTCACAGTTTTGCCATCGCCTTCGACCGAGTTGATTGTCTGCGGACCACCGGCGGTACCCACGTACTCGCCCTTATGAAACAGCAGCACTGCACCAGAGGTAGTTGAGTGGGTAATTTCATTCTGTACTGCTGAGGCAAAGGTCAACTCGCTGGTGGTATCCCAGTTCGTATTGTCCGTGACTGTCCAACCGCTGCCATTGCCACCTTCCATTGAGTTCAGGTCGGCAACCGCTTCTTCGAAAGACTCTTCCTGGATTGGCGCAGAAGAACCCCCATCGGTGTCGTTATCATCGACATCCGGATTGGGGGTATCTGCACTTTCACTGTCATCCTCGACAGTGGTGGTCGTAGTGATGGTGGTCGTTTCTTCATCTACCTGAGGAGCAGAGGTCGGTGCTGCAGTCTCATCAGTGGAGCAACCGGACAAAGCCACTACACCTGCGACCGCCGCGCTAACCAGCATCGACCCGCGACGAACTGAACGACCACTCATGGCTGGAACCTCTTCTGTTCTCTCAAGTTTTCTCAAGCACCTAGCTACGGCGGAGCATTACTTTTCTCATGTCCGACTCTGAATTGAGTTTACTTGGAAAAATTCAAGAGTCCCCGAGAGTGCCCAAGAATTCTCGAAAGCTCTCGAGAGTTCTCGGGAGCCGTTAGGAAGCGGGCTTCGCGCCGCCGGGAATCTTCCCCTCGTGGACGACGTGATCGCCGTTCCAGAAGAAGTGAACATTAGAGGTGAACTCCGCCGCATCAGCGTTCGGCGCACCTGCGGCCTCCTGGGCCTCCCAGTCGTGGTAGATGACTGAAATGTTCTTACCATCAGGGGTCGGCGTCACCTTGTTGATGTGCTGAGGCCGGTCAGAGTCCGTACCAATGAACTCACCCTTGTGGAACATCAACAACACAGTGGAGGACTGAGCGTTGCCCTGCTTGGCCTGATCTGCGAGAGCAAAGCTCAAATCGCTACACGGGCTGAAGTTGGAGGTGCCAGTGTACTTCCACCCATCATGGTTGTTCGGACGCTCCCTGTTGACCTTATCCAGGGCCGCCTGGATTTCAGGTGCAGCCGGGTTCGGGGTACAGCTATCCACCTGCGCCGGAGCTGGAGCCGGTGCTGGAGCCGGTTTCGCCTGAGCCGCAGGAGCTGCAACTGCTCCACCTACTGCGGAGAAAACCATCGCGCCGGAAAGCACGGCGGAACTTGCCAGTCGTTGTACTCGGTGTCCTGTGTTTTGCATGAAAACCACACGCCTTCTGTCGTTTGGACTTCTGTCGTTGGACCACGCGGTGAGGCCTACGATACAAAAATGACTCTGAGATGCCAGGGTCAACTGACAATTCCCAGAGCCTTCTCGTGGTTAGCAAATGTTCTTTTTTACAGCAGCCAGCAGTTTCGGCACCGAAGATTTTTTATCTAACAGTTCGATAAAGCCGGGTCGAAAGCGGGACTATTTTCCGGTTAGTTCGCCACTGCCTCCAGATTAAGTGTCCAGCGCTAGTTGTCCAGCACGTCGTGAACAACGATGGTCTGGTCACGACCCGGGCCAACACCGATGTAAGAAATGCGAGCGCCGGAGAGCTCCTCCAGGCGGTTCAGGTAATCCTTGGCCTTGTCCGGCAGCTCATCGAAGGTGCGGCAGCCAGTGATGTCTTCGTCCCACGCAGGCATGGTCTCGTAAATCGGGACAGCGTGGTGGAACTCCGACTGGGTGAGTGGCATTTCGTCGTGGCGCACGCCATCAACGTCGTAAGCGACACAAATCGGAATCTCGCCGATACCGGTCAGGACGTCCAGCTTGGTGATGAACAGATCCGTGAAACCGTTGACGCGCGCGGCGTAGCGAGCCAGCACCGAGTCGTACCAACCACAGCGGCGCTTACGGCCGGTGTTGACCCCGACCTCACCGCCGGTGGTCTGCAGGTACTCACCCCACTTGTCGAACAGCTCCGTCGGGAACGGGCCAGCACCGACGCGGGTGGTGTAGGCCTTCATGATGCCCAGCACCGAAGTGATCTTCGTCGGGCCGATACCGGTGCCCACGCAAGCACCACCAGCGGTTGGGTTCGAGGAGGTCACGAACGGGTAGGTGCCGTGGTCGACGTCGAGCATGGTGGCCTGGCCGCCCTCCATGAGGACGTGCTTGCCGGCATCCAAAGCCTGATTGAGCTCAAACTCCGAGTCGATAATCATCGGACGCAGGCGGTCGGCGAAGCCCATGAAGTAATCAAAGACCTCATCCGGATCGATGGCGCGACGGTTGTACAGCTTGACCAGAATCTGGTTCTTCTGAGCCAGCGAAGACTCAATCTTCTGGCGCAGAATCGACTCATCCAGAATGTCCTGGACACGCAAGCCCGTACGGCCGACCTTGTCGGCGTACGTCGGGCCAATACCGCGGCCAGTGGTGCCGATAGCGCGCTTACCCAGGAAGCGCTCGGTCACCCGGTCCAGCGTCTGGTGGTACGGAGCAACCATGTGGGCATTGCCGGAAACGCGCAGGCGGGAGGCCTTTGCACCGCGAGCTTCAAGGCCATCAATCTCGTCGAAAAGCGCCTCGAGGTTGACCACACAGCCATTACCGATAATCGGCACAGCGTTTTCCGACAGCACACCCGCCGGAAGCAGCTTCAGCTCGTACTTCTCACCGCCGACGACAACGGTGTGGCCGGCGTTATTGCCACCGTTGGGCTTGACGACGTAGTCAACGCGGCCACCGAGAATATCGGTTGCCTTGCCCTTGCCCTCGTCGCCCCACTGGGCACCGACGATAATGATTGCGGCCATAGTCCTACTTCAACTCCTGGGATTGCAGACGACGCATTAGAGTGTAGTCCTATGCGTATTGTTGTGCTGCAGTGTGGCCCCGATGTACCCGCGTTTTCCCAATTGCTCCGCCAATCATGGTCTATATCAGCACCGTCCGCACCATCAGCACCAGCTACTCCGGCACTACCCGCCTATGCGCTTCACGACGTCGCGATGATCCCCGCCCGCAAGGAGCTGGCTTTCATCGACGACCTGGCCAAGGACGTACTGCCTATCGATACAGCACCGACGCCGGAGGAAATCTCCAAGCAGAAAAAGGTCGACCACTTAGGCGTTCCGCAACCCGCTCCGCAAAAGCCGAGCGAGCCGTTGCGAATTGTGGTCGTTGGCACCGACGCGGCACTGGCTGCCGTGGCAACCTACCTGATGCGCAAGAACCTCCTGTGGATTGAACTGGCACATGTCCCCACCGCCCCCTCGACCGCGGCCAAAAACTGGGGCATCGAAGGAGGAGAAGGACTCGATGCGACGGCCGCGCTCACACGCCCGACGATGCCAGTGCCACTGATCCGCGATGACACCGGGCACGCAATTGTTGGTTACGCCCTACTGACAGAGCCAGGAATTACCGGAGTGTCCTCGGAAAACGGGTTTACTGGCGAGGTCTATGTCGACGAGCATCAGATGTTCTCCGGCACATCCACCGGCCTGCAGATTCGCCCTACCCCCGACGCCCCGGGCATCGTTGCGGCCGAAGTTCCGGCGCCGGACGCGGAAGTCGGTAACGAGGATGGAGGCAACAAAGGCCTGCTGAGCCGACTCGGATTGGGTCGCGGTGGCCGTCGTAAAGCGAAAGAAGCCCCGTCCCGCGAGCTGCACCGCCCGATGACGGGTCGGGCAGTTCAAGTTGGTGGCCTGAGCTTCCGTTACGTACGCGATGGCGTAGAGTCGCGAAAGCCGCGCGAGAAAACAACTCTGTCCCGACACCTCCGCGACTTGCAGATTGTGCACTAACTGCGTCGGGGGGGGGCAATAGCCACGGTCTGTCTGCGAGAAAGTGGCCTGCATGAAAGTGGCCTGCGCGATAGTTCGAGTACAGATAACATTTGAATGTTAAAGCCACTGCCTCGATAGGACAGCATCATGACTGACAACACCCCACGGTTACGCGCTGGCGACCAAGCCCGCCACACTGCGCTGGAACGCTTGGAATGGGCATTCCGCGATGGCCAGATTGACTTTGCGGAACTGCAGGAGCGCACCGAGAAAGCCCAAAAGGCAACGTACATTGATGAGTTGCCCGCATTGACACAGGACTTGTCGCTGCCCGCGAACCTGGCCGAGCCGACTCCACATGCGCACCCAACCCCTAACCTGCGCCCGAACCTGCACAGCGTCCCGGACGAGCACCATTCAGTGGCACCGAATGCAGCCAACGATCATCAGCCAGCTCGGATTGATAGCTCCGCCGCGGCAACCGGTTCGAAGCTCTCCATCGGCATCTTCGGCGGCACCGACAAGAGAGGCCCTTGGACGTGCGCTCCCACGCACACCACGGTGGCGGCCTTCGGCGGGACTGGCTTGGATTTCCGCGAGGCCATCCTGACCGCGGAAACCACTGTCGTCAACATTGGCTGCGCCTTCGGTGGAGTCGACGTCATTGTCCCCGACCACTACCAGGTTGATGTCGACGTGCTCCCCATCTTTGGCGGCACGGATGTTACTGGAAAACCGGGACGCAACCTACCCGCTCCTGGCGCCGGACAGGCTCCGAAAATTATTGTGCGCGGCTTTGTCGCTTTCGGTGGCGTCGAGGTCAAGCGCGTACCGCAGTAGAGCAGGTTGCAGTAGCACGGGGCAGTAGAGCGTACCGCAGTAACCGACTGACGCCTAGCGAGCCGCTACTCGCCCACTCCTCACCGGCTACTCGTCCCATACCTCCGGCGGCATTGCTGGGAACGGCGTCGTCGGCGGCAGCGTTGCCACGGCTGAACGTCTGGACAGGCCACACACCTGCAACAGGTCCACCACCAATGAGCGGGACTGCGCAAACACGACCTGCTCCGATAGCGTTGCGTCCTCGATGACGCGCGGGTGCATTTTCGCTGCTAGACGACGCAAGTACCGAACCACATCTTCAAGCTTGACCTCTCCGGATCCCTCGGAAAGCTGGACGATAGCGATGTCGCCGGATTCGAAAGGCAACTCGCCCCACTCTGGGATTCGGCGCACGGCGGCTTCGTCGTCAAGCACATGACTGACCAGGCGCGTGCCTTCAGATACGCCGAGAACAAGCCCACACAGTTCGGGCGAGAAGTCGATGTGGTCCTCCCGGGCTGTGATAGCGCGACGCGCGAGCACACGGATGTTGCGCATGGCGTTGTCGACAGGATGAACCATGCGTGACAGCGAGTGGATTCGATCCCGGGAGCGCCAGAGCAACGGGGAGATGCGGACCTGCTCGCCCGCGTCGGCAACGGTGCGGTCCATCAGCGAGACCTGCGCCTGCATGGAGCGAACCACGCTCAGTGCGGTGCGGATGCGATCGGTGTCGCCCTCTTTCATGCCGATGCCGATGTCATAAAGTACGTCTGCACCCATGTCGAGGACCTTGGCCACCTTGCGGCGAGCACCCGCCAGCGGGCTTCGCGGCAATACCATGAGCACAATAATGCCCACCACACCACCGACGAGAGCATCGATCATTCGGTAATAAGAACCAGCGGTGCCCGGCGGAATAATGGTGGCGATGAGCACGGCTGAAGATGCCGCTTGGTTCACCACAAGCGGGCCTCGACCGACAAACACGCCGATGATCATGGCGACAAACACACCGACGGTCAGCTGCCAAATACCCGAGCCGAGGATGGAGATAATCACATCACCAATGCCGACTCCCAGCGAGGCACCGAGCACCAACTCAACAGAGTGCTTCAGGCGAGGACCTGCGGTCATCACATTGAGGCTGATGAAAGCGGCCATCGGCGCGAAGAACGGGTTGGGGTGCCCCAGTACCTCAAGCGCGAACCAGTAGGCCAACCCGGCGGCTAGCGTCGCCTGGACAATAAGCATCCAGCGGGAGCGCACACGGGCAACGGCATGGAGGAAACGCGTGCGGGGCCTCACTTTCTGACGCAGCTTGTTTGCTGCGCGGGAGGCCGGATGTAGGTACGTATTGCGAAAATCTTGGAAATCCGGGCGCGGATTATCCTCGACGAATTGCGTTTCCTTAGCTTCGACGAGATCGCCGACATGCGCGGGAGCAATGTCCACAAGATCCCTGGCAGCTGCGGCATCCTTATCTTCCCCACCAGCGATGCCAGCCATGCCGAAGTCACCATCCTCATATGAAAAACTGTGCACTTTTTATGTACCCGATGTGCTGTTGTGCACTTTTATGCGCTCGCTGAATCTCTGTGCACGATTAAAGACCCAACTCTGGCAGCGCGGATTCATCACTGTCACGCAGCAACGCCATCATGCGACCGAATTCATCATCCTCGCCGATAGCCTTAGCAGCCTTAGCCAACGCCGCGAAGGCGCGGAGCACACCACGATTGGGCTCGTGCTCCCATGGAATCGCTCCGAACCCCTTCCAGCCGTTTCCGCGCAGCAGGTCCAGACCGCGGTGGTAACCAGTGCGGGCGAAGGCATAGGCCTGAATCTCCTGACCTTCGGACAAGGCACTTTCAGCCAAGTCTGCCCACGCCTGGGAATCGCGCGGGCATGCGCGAACCACGGCCTCCGGGCTTGCGCCACCGTTGCGGGCAGCAACGGCCTCGTCAAGAACGGGGAGCTTCACGGGAGCAGGAGCCATCATGTCATTGAGTTTCATGCGTCCTATTGTGCCAGGCATGACGTGCCGATGGCAGGATCTAGGCATGCGACTCTCTGTTGGTAAGGGGCGGGCACAGCGTGGTGGTACAAAGTCGGCAAGCGTCAGATGACGACGAACTAGCGTTCCCCGACTACTCCGGGCAGCTCGGCTTCGTCGAATCCAACGACTCACCATTTTCCAGCTTGGTCGCAACAAAATCGGCCACTCGGGCACATGCTTCCATCAGCATCCAACCCGACAGCTGGACAGAGAGGTCACGCTCCTTAATCGCCGAACCGCGAACCGCGCCACCGACTGATTGCGCAACCGAACCGCCCTGTGGGAACTGAGCATTGTCGTTCCAATCTGCGGGGAAAAGCGGCAGGCCATCGACCTCGAGGCGGTGGTACCAGCACTTTTCCCCCGACGCCAGAACCAGTCGGCGAGCAATGCGGGCTGCCGCGCGATTCATGCGATTGTCTCCAGGCAAACGCACCGCCGCATCGGCGAGGTATCGCACGAGGATGCCGTTGAACAGACCACCATCGCCGCCACCGGCACCGGCGATGACATTGTCGGTGGTCGCCAAATCCTTTGCCACCGCGTGGATGAGGTTTTGCACGCGCGTGAAATACTTCGTCGCCTGTTCCCGCTGGCCGTGCGCCCGAAGCGCAAGTCCCACTTCAAGGCAAGCGCCAATCATGACACCCTGGTTGTACGTAAACATGCCCTTCTGCACCACGGCACCTGCCATGGACAAGCGAATGCCGTCGTAGAGCAGACCTGAGTCCGCCAAAAGGTTGGCGTAAACCCAGTCGATAAGTTCCTCTGCCTCCTTGATACGACCAGCCCGGGCCAGAGCGATGGCTGCAGGACCGTTCGAGGGGACGTTGAAAAAGAGGTCCTGCTCACGCCACGGCAGCACACCCGTGGACTCCTGTCGACCATCGCCCAAGCATGAAATCAGCCGCGCTGTCGTCTTCTTGGGCACCGATGCGCCGAGGACAGCGTCGGCACGCCCGAGCGCCAACGCCATCCACGCGCGATCGTCATAGTACTTGTTCTTGGTCAGCAGCGTGAGGTTGCGAATGCGGATACCCCGAGTGGTCTGGCGGATAGCGCGGTACTTCTCCTTAGAGGGCACGCGCTTGGCTGCGTCTACCAGACAGTCGAGATACTGCGCCTGCCACCAGTAATGCCAGTTGATGAAGACCTTATGTCGCAGCGGCGCGGGCCAGGAAGCCATTGCCAGATTCGTGCCCGGAAGACCCCACAGCTTCGCCGCATGACGGTTGCGAATCGCCTGCTCAGCCACGTCCGCGCGATAGGCCCACGTTTCGGCCTCCGGACGCGACATTTTTAGAACCACTGGCTCTCCTTAAAACGGCTGTGAAACAGCTCTAAAACAGCCTTTCGAAATAAAACACCTAAGCAGACAATTACCAGGCCGCGGTGATGTCTGCATGAGTACGAATCCAAGAGTGCATGGCAATACCCGCCGCTACCCCCGCATTTATCGAACGCGTCGATCCAAATTGGGCAATCGACACCGTCAGGTCCGCCGCCTGCTGTGCTTCTTCAGTCACTCCCGGCCCCTCCTGGCCGAAGAGCAAAAGACAACGCTCGGGCAACTCAACGGTTTCGATGGGTACGGAGCCCGGCACGTTGTCCACGGCCACCACAGCCAGGTCATGCTCGCGCGCCCAGCTAATGACCTCCGACACCGTCTCGTGGTGCAGCAAGTGCTGGTAGCGGTCAGTCACCATCGCGCCGCGACGATTCCAACGCTTGCGCCCCACGATGTGCACGGCCTCCACCAGGAAGGCATTTGCGGTGCGTACCACGGTGCCGATGTTGGAGTCATTCTCAAAATTCTCGATGGCGATGTGCAACGGATGACGACGCTTATCCAGCTCCGCGACGATAGCCTCCATCGTCCAGTAGCGGTAAGCATCGACGACATTGCGTCGGTCGCCCTCATCCAAAAGCTGCTCATCGTATTCTGGGCCGGTCGGCCGAGGTTCGTTCGGGTGCTCCTGCTCCCACGGCCCCACCCCGACACGAGCCTCAAACCACTCCGTCGGCCCCTTCCCGGGCTCAGGCGCGGTCAAGAGTCAACAGCCCCTCGACCAGGAACAACTGCGCCATGGTGTAGGTGTCCATCACTGCAGCATTCAGAAGCTTGCCGACGACGCCCTCCTCCGCAAACATCTTTCGAGCCATCAGTAGCGTGTCGGAGATAAGGAACAGGTTGCCACCGTGACCTAGGCCGTAGGTGGCATCGGCAATCGGCAGGCCGGTCTGCTCATCAGTTCCGACAGCACCGGCCCCCTCCAGCAGTACCGGGTCATCGGCCAGTGCAGAAGTCACGGCCAGCAGCGGACCGTATCCAACTGCAGCGGGCAGCGCCTCTGGCTTTACAGCACCGACCAGCGGTACCGAACCAGCCCACAGTGGGAAGCGAATGGCAGCACGCAGCGCGCTAATGCGAGCTCCGGCACGCCACAGCAGCACGTGGTAGGCAACCTGGTTAACTGCGAACGGCACAGAACCGCGGTTCAGGTTCGGCTTGTTCGGCATGAGAATCAAGTCGCCCAACCAACCGCCGGCGAGGCCGATGAGCAGGGTGGTCGTCGTGAAGCGAGACGTCTCGTGGCGACGGCGCCAAACATTGGCCGCTAACAGTGGCATGAGGACAGTCTTGGAAACTCGACGTGGAGTCTCCCAGCCGAAGGCGCTGGAGACAACGTTGACCGCACTGGCGGCAATGTAGCCGGCGCGTTCCGGGGCACGGCGGGTGTCGGAGCTCGCGCTGGCGATACCGGTGAGTGCGCCGAGGCCCTCGCCCGTGCGACGCACAAACATGTCAGCGACGGTTTCCTTGGTGCCGGGGAGTTTGGTCGTAGTGAGCTTGGACAAGAGTCCTGCACGCTTGGTAGTCATGGGGATGTTCCTCTTTTCGTGGGACTGCGTTGGGGCGGGTGAGCTGGGTGAGGCTCAGTGAGTTGAGTGAGGCTCGGTAAAAGCTCTAGCGCTCAGATTCTTAGGCCAGGCCCAAGTCATCCAAACCGAGCAGGTAACGGTACTCCAGGCCTTCACCCTTGATGACCTCGTCGGCGCCCGTCGCGCGGTCAACCACAGTGGCTACACCGACAACCTCGGCGTCGGCCTCGCGTAGGGCAGCTACGGCCGTCAGCGGCGAGTTGCCCGTCGTAGTGGTGTCCTCAACAACCAGGACCTTCTTGCCCACAATGTCCGGCCCCTCAATGCGGCGCTGCATGCCGTGCTTCTTGGCTTCCTTGCGTACTACGAAGGCATCAATCGGACGTCCTTCGGCGTGCATGACAGAGGTGGCCACCGGGTCCGCGCCAAGCGTCAGACCACCGACGTGCGCGTAGTCCCAGTCGGCAGTGAGCTCCCGTAGCAGGGAACCAATCAGGCGCGAGGCCTCATGATGTAGGGTGGCGCGGCGCAGGTCAACGTAGTAGTCAGCCTCACGTCCAGACGACAGCGTGACCTTGCCATGGACAACCGCCAGCTCCTTGACCAGCTCGGCCAAACGCTGCAGCTTCTCCTGATTGACATTGCTCGTGTGGGTGCTCATCTGAGGTTGTCTCCTAAATAAACGACTGTGTGCTCAAGGATATGTCTGGTTCTACTCGTCCGCGGAATCAGGGGTTGCGCCTTTGTCCTCGGATACAGATTCGGTGGGGTTGTCGCTGCTGTCGAGGTCTGGGGCGGCGTCGGTAAAAATACTGGCGGGCTTCACATTTGATCGCACTACACGTCCCCGGCTCGAGCGCATTCGGCTATGTTCGGGATCCTCACCAAGCGCAGGAATCTGCTGGCCAGAATCCCCAATGTCCTCCGACTCACCAACGTTTGCCCCCATCTTTCGTGCCGTTGACCGCGAAGGCAGCGCCGTCGGATCAAGCGGTATATCCCGCGTAGGGCGCCACGACGAGCCGTCAATCGCCTGCACCACCGTGGGTTGTGCATTGCTTTGCGACGACCACTGCGAATCATCCGTGGTTGCATCCACGGTGGCAGCAGACGAGGACGAAGGAGAATCTGCGTAAACAATTTCCTCAACGTCCAGCGGCTCTTCGCCCTTGCTATTCTGCGCGCTGTGACTCTGGGCATGCCCGTTCTGTGAGCTGAGATCCTGCGATTCGTGGTTAGCAGAACCGTTGCGACGCTGGTCTGGTACCGCGTGCAAGTGCCCACGCCCGGTTCCATCCGAAATCAAGGAACCAGAGTCAACGGACTGCTCGGTGAGCTGCAAACGAGTGGGATCCCACTGATTTGTGTCCGGAGCGACAGTTTCGCCTTCCGCCGGTGGCAACCTGCGCGCAATGTCGGAGAAGTCCGACAGCGATGCCAGTGCACCGTCCCAGTCCTCTGGCACTGAATTATCAATCAGCTGAGCCAAGGACCAGGAGTTTTCGGACCACATGCGGGTAATGGCCGGGTGCACGTCGGCAAGTATGCGGGTTGCACGGTCGTCGAAGATGCGATGAATGAGCTCTGGGTCGGTAGCTGCGACTACCAGGCCGGCTTCGGTGGCTACGTGAGGCAGCGTCGTGCCGCCGCTGCGGCGCAGCTCGAAAACCTCATCGCTGGATACAGAGCGGCGGATGGCGATGGTGGTGATGCCACCGACATCGGCGAGGTGCATTTCCCGGCCAAAGGCGAAACCGGAGACCACGGCCTTGGCATCGCCGTCTGGCGTGCGCTGCCAGTACGACGGCAGCTCATGGTCCACACGGTTGTAGACAGAATTACGTTCCTGCGCCCAGGCCTTCCGCAAGTGACGCACCCGGCGACCGCTGATACGTCGACGGACAGGAACCACTGACTTCTGCTGGGCGCGCTGCGGTTGCGCGGGCTGGGTGGGCTCTGTGGGCTGGGCGGGTTGGGTGACCTGAGTGGCCTGGGCGTGCGCCGCAAAATCGGATGATTGCGGCACTTCGCCGGTCTCGGTATTTTCGACCGACGCAGCCTGGAATTCTGTACCGTCAACAGTTCCAGTGCGAGCGTCAGCAGCGGTGGTGCTGTTGGCCTCTGTGGCACTGGTGTCGCCCACTAAACCTGTCTCGGGCTCATCCACGGTATCAGTATCTTCGGCAGTCACTGACTCGGCTGACTCCGCGCCAGACCCTGTGCCAAACTCCGCGCCGGACTCCGCGTCACTTCGGAGAGTCCCGTCCGTTCCCGCATTCAGGTCAGCTGCTGTTCCCGATGTTTCGGAAGCCCCCGAGTTTTCTGTTGCTTCGGACATTTCGGCAGGGGCCGCCGGTTCGATTCCCGAGACAGATTCAGGCTCCGCCGGCATCATTTGCCCAGCTGAAGTACCCAGTTCTGTCGTCGAAAACTCAGTTTCAGGGTCAACTTCAGCGGCACCATCAGTCTCAGCGACAACCTCAGAGTCAGCATCAGCTGCGACATTCGGTCTCACCACAGAAGCTGTCTCAGAGCTGCCCTGCTCTGAAGAATCCGGCTGTTCGGGCACAACATCTTCTGCCGCCACACCGGTTACTTCGCCGGCGGAGTCCGAGGGCTCGTCGTAAAGCGATGGCGACGAAGGAGACGCCACAGCAGTCTCACTTGTGCTGCGACGGCGGCGGTCGACAACGAACAGCGCGACTGCGGCGATGATGAGGATCGCTGCGAGGGTGAATACTAGGGGAATCATTAATCTCCTAGCTTAAGCCAGAAGCCGTTCTATTTGGTCAGCGACAATATGCCGTCCCCCGTCTGGCGCAATGCCAATGCCCGAGGCGAGAGCGTACAGGACTCTCTAGAACCGTAAGGGCGAGGGGAAATATCCACATGGACGACACATCAGGGGTTCCCTGGGGGCGGTCGCCCTGCCCCGGACGCATGCGAGTCCGGCGCCGCTTAGAAACGGACGATAGGCAGGCTCGGATCGCCAGCCCACTGGGACCAGCCTCCGACATACAGCGAGGCGTCAGTAATGCCCGCTTCTTCCATGGCCTGAATGAACAGTGAGGAATGAAGACCGGAACCGGAGTAGACCGCTACATTACGACCGGCTTCGATACCGACGGAGGCAAAGCGCTCACGGAGCTGCTCAACAGGCAGGAAGGAGCCGTCGGCATTTTGCAGACTGCGAGCCGCCAGGTTCACGGCACCCGGGATGTGACCTGCCTGCAGATCGACGCGCTCACTGCGGCCTTCAAAGCGGCTGGGCTCACGCGCATCCACCAAAATTCCACGTTCAGACCAGGTGCGTACGTCGTCGAGGCTGGCAACAGACATATTGCCCTCGCTCACCGCAATCGTTCCAGGCTGCGGCAGATTGCCGGGACCGAAGGCAGTCTCGTTTCCATCTGCTTCCCAAGCAGCTAACCCGCCGGTGAGGACACGCACATTCTCCAGACCCGCCCAGCGCAGAATCCACCAAGCACGTGACGCGAACAGCCCATCGCCCGCGTCGTAGACGATCACCAGATGCTCCGAGCGGACTCCCCAACGACGGACGGCATCGCGCACACGCTCGATATCCGGCAGCGGGTTGCGACCAGCTTCTCGGCTGGGAACACCCGCTAGATCCAACTCGGGATCACAAAACACGGCCAGAGGGATGTGAGCCGTAGCGTAGGAGTCATATGGTTTTTTAGTGCGCGACCAGCGTGCGTCAACGACGACGATGCGACCGCCACCGGCAATCTTGTCACGAAGCTCTTGTACCGAGATGGATGTTGTCATAATCCTGGATTCTAAATCGATTGACTTGGTAGCGCGATATGTACGTTATTAAAACTAGGAGCTCGGGAAGATGTCTGAAGATGCTGCCCACCTGGCCGTTTTCATCTCAAACGCAGGCCATGGAATCGGCCGTGCCACCGCAGAAAAACTGCTTTCCTGCGGCTAAACCGTCGGAGTTGTTGACGTCTCTGCTCGAAAATGTCAGCACTGACGGCACCAAGCGCATGGGTATTCGCATCACACCAGCTGATGTCGCCAACGCAATCGTCGACTGCATCAACCAGAAACAGGGACGATTACTAAGGCTGACTTCCCCGTCAGCCTGCCGACAAAACTGCTGCACTATGCCGCCAGCGTCGGTGCCCCTTTCCTCAACCGCTTCATTAATGCAAAGCTGACTACGAAACGGAAGATCAGCCTCTAAGCCAGGACCCCGCTCCCTACCCGACTACCCACCGGGATCCTGTCCCGTCTCGCCATTGCCATCCGCTGTGTCCCCCGCCCGTTTCTCTCGCGCTTTACGACGCAACCAGCGCCCCGGACTATCGAACGTATCGGGGTCCTCATTGGATTCCGCTTTTCGGTTTCCTTCCTTGCCTTTCGGGGCCACCCAGACCACACGATTAGTAGAGGCCGGCTCGCACTCCCCACTACCCTCGTCCCCTTCGTCAGTTCCTAGAATCTCCGGCACCTCATCCGGCCGAAGCGTCCACCAAGCATTTTCATCACATCGAGCATCATCGATCTTTCGATGCGTACCCGGATCAACCAACGTGAGATTATCCAGATCAGTGCCACCACCGGAAGACCACGACTTCACATGGTGAACATCACACATAGCTCCCGGAGTGCCCATGCCCGGCGCGGAGGAGCCTCCTTCCTCTCCAAGAAGGGCCAGATACTGTGGCAAAGTCCCCAGCCTGCGGGACCGACCAAAGTACAAGGTCTGTCCCTCATTCCCCAAGACTTGGAGGAACGAATTTCTATCAACCATCTGTTGCACGGCCTGACTAATGGAAATTCGCACTCCCGCATCAGAGACCGCTTTGCCCGATCCAGGAAGTACAAAATCTTTCCCATCAGGCAAGGAGACTCCAGCTAGCGCTGCCACATCTGCGATATGCGCGACGGTGACCACCGATGTCGTCCCCCGCGCCGGCTGAAGGTCACCGCCTGGTTGAAAACCCCCATTCACCGCCGCTTCCACGGCATCATGAAAACGCTGCTCCGGATTCCTCTGGTCATCGGCACCTTCTTCGAGTAACCCGCCAGGGCTCGCATGATCCGCCTGCAGCCTTTTGAGCACCGCTGCAAACGAAGGCGTAACCACACCGCTCAACCGGCTCATGCCGTCCGGCCCCTGAGCACCGATTTTTAGGCTTCGTTTCCGAGCGCGGTCCTCATCCGTATACGGGTCATCAACCCCCAACATCGCTCGCAGGCGGTTCGGCAATTTATTGAGATCATCAACACGGATTTTGTCCACTAAATCTGCAATGTGCTTGTCCAGCAGCCTAGACAGCTGTGCATGCTCCGTTGCCGGCAGCTCACGAACGGCTTTGTCAATCTTCGAAACAGCATCCGCACCGACAACACCTTCCTCAACTTTCTGACGAAGGTTCGGCATTCGCACATCCTCATTCGCCGGAGCAAACGGATCAACATTCCTACTCAGGCGCCCTACAACGTTGATACGCTGCCTCGCTTCTGCTCGCGAGATTCGCATCTCCTGCGCTAGCCACGCAATCTTTCGATGCTCCGCGCTGGGCATCCGCCCCTTCATGGTCTCCACATAAGTCGCATCAATTACTGCGAGTCGTTTTCGCGCTTTCTCAATCGACTTATATGCATCGTGCGCATGATCCGGCGCAAGTACTTCGAAGTTCTCTACGATGACTGTCGACAGAGCTTCAAACTGCGCAACCGCATCTAAAACCTGAGATGTCGAAAGCGGTCCACTGCCATTTGGCACCGATGGTGTAGACATTTCCCCCACCCCCTTTTTAAAACGCTAGCAATCCGAATCCCCAAATGGACTAACTAATTTCCCTCCCCCACATTATCGCACACCCATTCGGCACCCCACAACCCCTCAGCCAACTTTTTCGAATCTTTTTCCGAAACACTGCCGCGCTTCCAGAGCTTGAATACCCCACCATCCGCCCTAAAAACCCGACCAACCCGCCCCCCCCAAAAAAAAGAACTGCACCCGAAAGCCTAAAACCACACCACCATCACATCGTGGTCCGGGAAGCTCGAGCGCCCCACTAGCTCAAACCCCGCCTTCACATAAGCTTTCGCCGCCCGCGGGT
>NZ_KV836264.1:47982-52207 GCF_001838295.1 Corynebacterium sp. HMSC074C04 | reverse complement strand
CAGCTCACGCGCATACTCAAGAAGCCCCGCAATCATCGGCTGCGACAGCCTGCGTCCGACCACACCCGGACGCAGCGCAATCGCTACTTCAGGAATCCCATTTTCCACAAAACCGTACCCCGGATCGTCCTTCGTAAACGTACGCAGCCAGGCCGCCCCCACCGGCACTTCATAGCCCTCGCATTCTTCGCTTGACGACGAATCCCCGCGCTCCAACCATTCCGCCTTAATGGCGGCCGCGCTGTAGGCGACCTCGCGGGAAACTCTCGGCTCAAATGGGTCAGTGCGGGTCATGTCGCTACTGAGCGACTCGAGGTCAGCGTCGTCAAGCGAAGTGGCGAAAAGGATAACCCCGCCCTGACTCGCATCCCATTGGTCGACGTATTGGCGCCTCGTGACTACATAATCTTCCGGCAGTGGCTGACTTTCATCTCCGAACGTTTCCGTTAGTTCGTCCATCCAGGCAATGAAGGGGCGGTCGGAGTCTGTCGCTGGTCGCCACTGAAAGTTAGTCATATTTGCGCACTATACCGGCGCACCCCAGGCCGACCGGAATGCAACAAGCCCACGCGATCGGCCGCAAGGGACATAAGCCCGGACAACAAAAGCACAAAAAAGGGGCAGTTCAGGAGAAAAATCTCCCAAACCGCCCCAACAAACGGACAGCCTGCTGAACAGGTATCGCCCTGAGGATTGGGCGCCCTAGACCCGGGCTACGCCGTCCTCGCCATAGCCGACAACCTTCAGCGACTCCCCATCGTCAGCAACCGTAACCTCTACTCGGTCACCATCGCGAACATCGCCCGCGAGCAGTCGACGTGCCAGCTCATCGCCGATTGCCTTCTGCACCAGGCGACGCAGCGGACGGGCACCATAGGCCGGGTCGTAGCCGCGCTCCGACAGCCAATCCAGTGCCCCATCGGAGACATCCAGCACCAGACGACGTGCAGCCAGACGCTCCGCCAGGTTGCGAACCTGAATGTCCACAATGCCGCGCAGCTGCTCGGAGGTCAGCGGATCGAAGATCACTACATCGTCGAGACGGTTGATGAACTCCGGCTTGAAGGCCATCTTGACCGCATCCATGATCTGTTCATGCGTACCACCAGCACCGAGGTTGGAGGTGAGAATCAGAATCGTGTTTCGGAAGTCCACGGTTCGACCCTGACCATCAGTCAGGCGCCCCTCATCGAGCACCTGCAGGAGCACATCGAACACGTCCGGGTGAGCCTTCTCAACCTCGTCGAAAAGCACGACGGTGTACGGACGGCGACGAACAGCCTCGGTGAGCTGACCGCCAGCGTCGTAGCCGACGTATCCGGGAGGGGCACCAATCAGACGAGCGACAGAGTGCTTCTCGCCGTACTCGGACATATCGATGCGAACCATCGCACGCTCATCGTCGAAGAGGAACTCCGCCAGCGCCTTGGCCAGCTCCGTCTTACCAACGCCAGTTGGACCGAGGAACAGGAAGGAACCAGTCGGACGGTTCGGATCGGCAACACCCGCACGCGAACGGCGGACAGCATCGGAGACAGCCTCCACAGCGGCATTCTGACCAACGACGCGACGGCCGAGGTTGCGCTCCATTTCCAGTAGCTTCTCGGTTTCGCCCTGCATCATCTTGCCAGCCGGGATACCCGTCCAGGCGGAGACGACCTCAGCGACTTCCTGAGGCGTGACCTCCTCCTTGAGCATGGAGTTTTCCTCTGCGTCAGCGACCGATTCCTCGGCGGTCTCCAGCTTCTTCTCCAACTCAGGAATGCGCCCGTAACGCAGCTCTGCGACGCGCCCGTAGTCACCTTCGCGCTCAGCCTTTTCGGACTCAGTGCGCAGGGCATCGAGCTCTTCGCGAACGGAGCGAACATCATCAATCGAGGACTTCTCGTTCTGCCAGCGAGTCTTCAGAGCGTTGAGCTTCTCACGCTCATCTGCAAGTTCCTCACGGAGCTTGTCCAGACGCTCCTTCGACGCGATGTCAGTTTCCTTCTCCAGGGCCATTTCCTCGATTTCGAGGCGGCGCACAATACGTTCCGCGGAGTCGATTTCCTCCGGCGAGGAGTCAATCTCCATACGCAAACGCGATGCGGCCTCATCCACCAGGTCGATAGCCTTATCCGGCAGGAAGCGGGATGTGATGTAGCGATCCGACAGCGTTGCTGCCGCGACTAGCGCGGAGTCCTGGATACGAACACCGTGGTGGACCTCGTAGCGTTCCTTCAGGCCACGCAGAATGCCAATGGCGTCCTCAACGCTCGGCTCACCGACAAAGACCTGCTGGAAACGACGCTCCAGCGCAGCATCCTTCTCGATGTACTTGCGGTACTCATCCAGAGTCGTCGCACCGACCAGGCGCAACTCACCACGAGCCAGCATCGGCTTAATCATATTGCCCGCATCCATCGAGCCATCACCTGTGGCACCAGCGCCAACGATGGTGTGAATCTCGTCGATGAAGGTAATAATCTGACCGTCGGATTCCTTAATCTCGTCCAGAACCGCCTTCAGGCGCTCCTCGAACTCACCGCGGTACTTCGCACCGGCGACCATGGAACCTAGATCCAGGCTCATCAGCGTCTTGCCCTTCAGGGATTCCGGCACGTCACCTGCAACAATGCGGCGTGCGAGCCCTTCTACAATGGCCGTCTTACCAACGCCCGGCTCACCAATGAGCACAGGGTTGTTCTTGGTGCGACGACTTAGGACCTGAACCACGCGACGAATCTCCGCATCGCGGCCAATAACTGGGTCAATCTTGCCCTCACGTGCCCGCGCGGTTAAGTCCGTCGCATACTTTTCCAGAGCCTGGTACTGCTCTTCTGGATTTTCCGTTGTAACCTTCCTCAATCCACGCACGCTAGTCAGCGCGCCCTTTAATGCCTCGGCAGTAGCGCCCGCCGACTGCAGCACAGTTGCCGCCTCCGACTGGCCAGTTGCTACACCGATAAGCAGAATTTCCGTGGAGACATACTCGTCTCCAAGCTCGCCCGCCAGCTCCTCGGCAGCGTTCAGTGCATTAACGGCATCCCTATTAAACTGCGGGTTCGCCATATTCGCCCCGCTTGCCGACGGGTACCCCGCGACCAGCTCCTTAGCGCGGGTCAAAACCCCGGAAGGATTAACACCCGCTGCCTCAAGCAGCGGAGCCGCAATACCCTCCTTTTGCTCCAGCAGCGCTACCAGAATGTGCCCAGGCCGAATATCCGGGTTACCCGCACTGGTCGCGGCCTTCATAGCTTCCTGGAGAACTTCTCCAGTCTTAGTTGTTGGTGTAAAACTCATAACTTGCGCCCCTTTGACTCAACTTTGTCATTCACTACCCATAACGTATTTAGCCTTGAGTCTGTTCCACTCAACTTCAAATTTTACAATTTCATACTGTGATTCACGCCACATCCACAGCGAAAAGGATTGCGCTCGGCAGCGTCGTTAAGCGCAGTAGCGCACCGGAAAGCACTAGAAAACATTGGAGAGCTCCAGAAACCACGCGCGGACGCACTCCAATACACCGTCCGACGCCCTCACCAGCGCACTCCCGCCTGCTTCGACTTCCCCCATGTGAGTGATGGGCGGGCAGCGCACTCATACTGTTTTGGTTACCCTGGTAGATGACATTCCTTCATTCTCACGAAAGGACTCGAATGAACATCGAGCAGGCACGTCAGATGACTGAGGGCAAGGGCTTCATCGCCGCTCTCGACCAGTCCGGTGGATCCACCCCGAAGGCTCTGCGCCTGTACGGCATCAACGAGGACCAGTACTCGAACGAAGATGAAATGTTCGACCTGGTTCACGAGATGCGTACCCGCATCATCACTTCCCCGTCCTTCAACTCTGAGCAGATTATTGGCGCGATTCTCTTCGAGCAGACCATGGATCGCGACATTGAGGGAATCCCGACCGCTCAGTACCTGTGGGAAAAGAAGGGCATTGTCCCGTTCCTGAAGACTGACAAGGGTCTCGCCGACAAGGAGAACGGCGTTCAGCTTATGAAGCCGTGCCCGGGTCTGGATGAGCTGCTGGAGCGCGGTGTCGCTAAGGGCATCTTCGGCACCAAGATGCGTTCCTTCATTGCTGAGGCAAACGAAGAGGGCATCAAGGCCAACATTGCTCAGCAGTTCGAGTTCGGCAAGCAGGTTCTGTCCCACGGTCTGGTTCCGATTCTGGAGCCGGAGGTCGACATCAACGCTGCTGACAAGGCAGAGGCTGAGGACATTGTCCTGCG
>NZ_KV836264.1:36197-47882 GCF_001838295.1 Corynebacterium sp. HMSC074C04 | reverse complement strand
GCTCGCCGGCCTGGATGACCTGGCTGATGACCAGAAGGTCATGATCAAGGTTTCCATCCCCACCAAGGATGACCTGTACAAGCCACTGATTGAGCACCCGAAGGTCATGCGCGTCGTTGCCCTGTCCGGTGGCTACGAGCGCGAGGACGCCAACGAGCGCCTGTCCCGCAACCACGGCATGATTGCTTCCTTCTCCCGTGCACTGTCTGAGGGCCTGTCTGCTCAGCAGTCCGACGAAGACTTCAACGCAACCATGGCTGAGTCCGTCAAGGGCATCTACGAGGCTTCGATTTCCTAATCGTCCGCTGTGCATTTGCGCTTCGCTGTGCATCTGCGCTTGTGGGCGCCTCTAGGTAGCCGCTAGCGCAACTAAAAACTCCCGCACCAGGTTTTCTTGGTGCGGGAGTTTTTTTTTAATCGCGCCCCTGGTAGTCAAATACCGGCAGCGACCAGCCACGCCACAGCGCCGCTAGTCGAATGAACAGCGCCGACAGTACAGCGCAGATAATGTTGATGCTCTCGTGCAGGCCAACCATGTCGAGCACGTAGTAAAGCGTCGCCGCGACGACTGCGATGGAGGCATAGAGCTCCTTTTGGAACACCAGTGGGACGCGGTCACACATCAGGTCGCGGAGCACACCTCCAAACGCACCGGTAAGAACGGCGCCGACAATAGCGATGATGACACCGTGCCCCATCTCCATGGCCACGCGGGCACCGATGATGGAAAACGCCGACAAACCGATCGCGTCAGCGACCAAGAACACGACTCGGAAGTGCTTCATCAGGAAGTCGGCCAACAGCACCGTGATCAGTGCGGCACCGACGATAACCAGCAAATATTGTGGGCTTGCAACCCACACCAACGGATAGTGGCCGAGAATGACATCTCGCAGGGTGCCACCGCCGATGGCAGTCATGCACGCAATTGTTGAAACCCCAAAGAGATCCATGCGCATTCGACCGGCCGCTAGTGCGCCGGTGACGCCTTCGGCCGTAATTCCAATGACCCAGAGGATGTGGAGCAGCATGATAAGAAATATAAAGGACTTCGCCCGAATCGGTAGAACTGTCGGCTAAATACCCGCTGTCTTCGCTCCCCCACTCCTGCTTTCAGCTCGGCTCGGCCCTCTTCATTGCTTCCCAGCTAGCCCTGATCGCGAATCTCCAGCACCGGAATCGAGCGGCGAATCCGCTCCACCTCCGCCACATCCGCATCAGCCACGAGTAGCTGCGGACCGTAGCCCGCCGATGCAATAACCCCGCCGTCCGCATTGACCAGCATGGAGTGCCCCGCACCGGTAGGCCCCTCATCCTTACCCGCGGCCTTAGCCCCACCAGGCCGCGCCGCATCAACGGCCGCGATCACGCAAGTGCTGTCCAAGGCACGTGCCGAGACCAGAGTCTGCCACTGCGTCACCTTGCCCGGACCATCATTCCACGATGCAGGCAGCGCGATGACCTCCGCGCCCAGGATGGCCAGTTGAATGAATTGCTCCGGAAACCTGATGTCAAAGCATGTCGCAAGGCCGAGGGCGACCGACGATCCGTCGGCAAGCGGGACATCACACACCACGTGCGCGTTGCCCGGCGCGACGGTATCGGATTCACGAAACCCGAAAGCGTCGAAGAGGTGGAGCTTGTCGTAGAACTCGACACCGGGGCCGTCCTCATCACGCCAAGCCAGGAGCAGCGAATTGAAGACGCGGTGCATCGTCTTACCGTCGCGCTCCACTTCATCTGCCGGGCGGAACATGCCGACTACCACGCTGATTCCGGCATCGTGAGCGGCCTGCGAGACCTCTGCTACAAACTTATCGCTGCTGGACTCCGCCACCACGTCAAGACGACCGGAATTGAACGCCTTCATCGTGGCCTCGGGGAAGACTACCAAATCGGCATTTTCCTGTACCGCCCGCGCGATGGTCTCCTTCACTGCGTCTAGATTTTCTTCAACCGATGCTGACAATTCTAACTGAGCCAGTGCAATACGCATGCCTAAATGCTACCGACTACCCCGGATTGACTGTCCTGAAGTTATCCACAGGACGTCGCCGTGCGTTGCTATCGCTCAGAGTTATCCACAGTTCGCTGAAGATGCTCTTCCGCTGCCTTTCGCCACCCAGCAGAATCAAAAACATGGCCGAACACATCACAGTCAATCCAGCTCAACTATCCGCCTTAAGCCGCTCTTACCAGCAGATTTCCACTCGTATTGATGGTCTTTCCACCATCGTCGCAGCTGCCCCGGGAAGTGCCGACCTCACCTCTGCCTTGCCCGGCTCACGGATTGTCCCCGCTGCCTCCACTACTTGTGGGAAGTGGTCGGAATCATTGCTTGCCGCGTGCACAAACATCGACGTTATTGCGCAGGCTGCCGATGCCCTCGCGGTCAGCGCTCTCGCGCACGAGCATGACCAGTCCGCCGCCTTGGAAAAGCCGTCATGGTCACGGTAGGCGAAGCGCTGCTGTGGCGTGTGGATTCGCTGGAGATCCTCGCCCGGGCGCTGCGTTCCGGGGCGCGCGCCCTCACCGATTCCGCCGACAGTTCCCAGGGCGCACTCAACGCGCTTTCAGAGGATGACTTCGCCGGCGACAACCGCAGCGCCGCCGAGGCTTCTGTCACCCGCAGCTCCACGCGTCTGCGCCGGAGCAGCGTAGCGCTCGAACGTCTCGCCGCCTGCTGCAGCGATACCGCCGCCATGCTTAACGACGTCATCCGCGAACTTACCGACGCGGTAAACCAGGCAACCAACCTGGGGTTTCAGGTGAATCTGGTTTCTGGTGCGGTGACTCCGCCGGAGGGCATGCTGTCTACGATTGCGCGCAGCCTCGTTCATCCCAAAATTCCTTCCGGGCCTTTCACCATGGCCGAATGGCGTGCAACCTCGCAGCTTCGGATTCAGTCGGCCTTGGCTGAACTCAACCGACTCGATGAGAAGGCGGCGGACGCAATCTCAGCTCTTTCACCACTGGTGGCAAGCGGAGCTAGTGGCTCGGGTAGATTGCAGCGATCGCAGGCTGGTAGTGGTACTGGCATCACTAGCGACAAAGGGATTGACGGTGGTTGGGACTTGGAAGTTGGGAGCGGATTGGCTGGGGCGTATTCGAGTAGCCCGCTATCAGAGATAGATGCCGCCATGTCCACTCGCGCCCGGGCTTTGGGGCTGCCTCCTGGACAACTATTGGAGTCCTCGCCTGGACATTCTGCGATTGCGTTCGGTGACGTTGAGCGAGCATCGACTGTGATCACTCTCGTCCCCGGTACCAGCTCTAGCGCGGAGGACGCTAGCAGGCAGTTCGAGCGTGTAGCCGCGACCTTCCACGCCGCCGGTGGAGATCCGGAGGATGTGGCGGTGGTGTTGTTTTCCTATGACGCGCCACCCAACCTCCGTGAGGCCATACGCACCGAGTATCACAATTTTGCTGCAGAGCGGCTGCAGCACTTGCAAGCCGGTTTGATTGAGCGTTCCGGTGGTGTCGATAGCGGTGACACTGCAATTGCCGGTGGCACTACCGCCCATGCCCAGTCTCCTACTCAGCGGCACGTTGTCGCCGGCTATAGCTATGGGGCGACGGTGGTCTCGCAGGCCTCTCTTGGTAGTGGCCTCTACGCGGATAGGGTGCTGCTCATAGCTCCGCCAGGTGTTGGCCCTGGACTGGAGCGTGCAAACGACATGAAACTGCTCAAGCCGGACGGTACAGCCCGACCCGAATATGAAAATAGCCACCGTGTGGCGGTGGCGACGTCCCCGATGGACCCCATTCGTATTCCTGCCGAACTGGGGATTCATGGGAAAAACCCGGCGGATAAAGACTTCGGCGCATACACACTCAACCTGAGTGAGCGTGGCCTGTCCATGCGAGACTTGGCCGAATTCATGGTCACTCCCGTGCAGGATATTCCTCAAAAGTATCGGCACGTTCAGGGCAACCCACACATCGAACACTACTTTGACGATGAAGTTTTCACCCGCGAGACCAACCGGTGGCTAACTGATAGCTGACCGGCGTCTCAGATCAACAGTTGCTTATCCGCGGCCCAAATTAACAAGCCAAGAGAAAACGGACTAAGCAGCCGACGCTGCTTAGTCCGTTCAATCACCCGTGTGGGTTATCCTCCCCAACACGATCACCTCTGCGCCCGCGCCGCGTGCGCGGCTCCCACATCACCACGGCCGTAGAGCGTGGGACGTGAACCAGTTCGCCACGCGAGCGGCGAGCCTGTGCCTTTGCCTGGTAGAGCTGCTCTCTCAGTTCTGCATTTTCCTGCTCAAGCGAATCCACCCTCTCAGTCAGGTCGATGATGGCCTTAATACCGGCCAGGTTGACGCCGTCTTCCTGACTCAGACGCTGAATCTCACGCAGCAGCGCCACATCGCGTTTAGTGTAGCGCCGACCTCCGCCGGAGGTGCGCTGCGGAGTTACTAACCCGAGTCGGTCATAATTACGCAGCGTTTGCGCATGCATGCCGGCGAGATTCGCAGCTACGGAAATGACATAGACCTCAGTGTTGTCGGACATTACTTCGCACCTGCCCAACCCTCACGAGGATTGAACCCGCTAGCACGCTCCGCTTCGACGTAGGAGCGCAATATCGAAGTGGCATTGTCATCCAAATTGGTCGGTACCTTCACGCGCACGGTCACTAGCAGATCACCCGGAGTGCCATTGCGCTTTGGGATACCCCGACCGCGCACACGCAGTGTTCGGCCATCGGCTGTGCCAGCCGGCACACGCACGCGAATCTTGTCACCCAACGTCGGCACAGTAATGGTGCCGCCGAGTGCGAGTTCGCCGAAGCTCACCGGCACCGTGACCTCAAGGTCATTGCCGCTGCGGGTGAAGACTTCATCCGGGCGAACATGAACGGTGACAAAGAGGTCACCGGCCGGACGCCCTCGCAGTCCCGCTTCACCTTGGCCAGCAAGACGAACCTTCTGGCCGTCCACCACCCCTGCGGGGACGCGAACGGTGATGGTACGACGGCGGGTGGTCACACCGGTGCCGTTACACTGCGAGCAGGGATTCTCAATGCGAGTGCCCTGGCCACCACAGTCCGCACACGGACTGGAGAAGCCGAAGGCCCCCTTTTGCTCCTTGACATACCCCGAACCGTGACAGGTCGTGCACGTCACCGGCGAGGTTCCCGGCGCTGCACCCGAACCATTGCAGTTCGTGCATGGCGACGGGTTGGTGAGCTGCAGCGGGATGGTGACACCTTGGGCGGCCTCGCGGAAATCGAGCGTAATCTCTGTCTCCACATCCGCACCACGGCGGGCCTTCTGCCGCCCGGCAGCACCAGCGCCACCATTGCGGTTTACGAAGCCGCCCAGGAAATCACCTAGGCCACCTGCACCACCAGCATTGCCACCGAATCCGGCACCTCCGCCGAAGAGATCCGACACGTCGAAGTCGAATCCACGTCCACCGGCAGCACCGGCTCCGCCGGCACCTGCGGCACCGGGGAATCGGAAACCACCTGCGAGCGCTGCACGCAGCTCATCGTATTCGCGGCGCTTGTCCTCGTCACCGACCACCGAGTATGCCTCGGAGATTCGCTTGAACTTATCTTCAGCAGCCTTGTTGCCCGGGTTCTTATCCGGGTGGTTCTCCCGGGCTAACTTGCGGTAGGCCTTTTTAATCTCGTCGAGTGACGCAGACTTAGAGACGCCCAAGTCAGCGTAATAGTCCTTATCTGCCCATTCCCGTTGAGTCATGGTGCATCTCCTCCTTTCAAAAAACTAATTCAAAGAAATCTGCGTCACTTGTGTCTCCGCTACTGCGGATCGCCGATGATTACCATCGCCGTACGGATGACACGGTCATTAATGCGGTAGCCCTTGCGCAGCACATTGGCTAGAACCTTGTCATCCCCCTCGGAGAGATCCTGGACAGCCTCGTGGATGTCCGGGTCGAATTCCTCTCCTGCAGCACCAAACTCCTCAACACCCTGTGCGGTCAGCACGCCGCGGAACTTATCCGCGAAAGCCTTCAGCGGGGTGCCGTCTGCCAAGTCGCCGTGCTCTTCAGCCCGGTCGAGGTCATCAGCCAAAACCAGCAGTTCTCCAGCCAGCTTTGCCTTTGCCTGTACGCGCTCGGCCTCACGGTCTCGGTCAACTCGACGACGGTAGTTTGCGAACTCCGCCGACAGGCGCTGCAGGTCCTCCGTACGCTCATCCAACTCACGCTGGATGGCTGCGACTGGGTCTGCAGCTTCCTCCGCGGCGGTGTCGCCGGCGGCATTTTCGGTCGCCGGCTCCACGTCGTCGTCAAGCTTGGCCTGCTCGAAGACCTCGTTGACCTGATCGGCCAGGTTGGCCGGCTCCTCCGGGGTGGGCTGGTTTCCCTGATCCTGGTCAGTCATTCTTACTTGTCCTTCTCATCCTCGTCGACGACCTCAGCGTCAACGACGTTGTCGTCAGCGTCAGCGGCCTCAGCACCCTCGGCTGCGGTTGCACCCTCAGCTGCCTGAGCCTCGTAGATAGCCTTACCCATCTCCTGGCTCTCAGTGGACAGCTTCTCGACGGCGGACTTGATGGCCTCGATGTCGGAGCCCTTCAGAGCCTCGTCGACTGCCTTGGCAGCCTCTTCAACGCGGTCGCGGATGTCCTGGGAGACCTTGTCCTCGTTCTCCGATGCGAACTTGCGGGTCTGGTAAGCCATGGACTCAGCCGAGTTGCGGACTTCCTGCTCCTCGCGGCGCTTCTTGTCCTCGTCAGCGTGCTTCTCAGCGTCCTTGATCATCTGGTCGATCTCCTCCTTGGAGAGGCCGGAGCCGTCCTGGATGGTGATCGTGTTTTCCTTACCAGTGCCCTTGTCCTTAGCGGTGACGTGGACAATGCCGTTGGCGTCGATGTCGAAGGTGACCTCAATCTGCGGGACACCACGCGGTGCCGGAGCGATTCCGCCCAGCTCGAAAGAGCCCAGCAGCTTGTTGGCAGCAGCCATCTCACGCTCACCCTGGAAGACCTGAATCTGAACGCTCGGCTGGTTGTCTTCAGCAGTGGTGAAGGTCTCCGAACGCTTGGTCGGGATAGTGGTGTTGCGCTCGATCAGCTTGGTCATGACACCGCCCTTGGTCTCAATACCCAGCGACAGCGGGGTAACGTCGAGCAGCAGCACGTCCTTGACCTCACCGCGCAGAACGCCGGCCTGCAGAGCAGCACCAACTGCGACAACCTCGTCCGGGTTAACGCCCTTGTTCGGCTCACGACCACCGGTCAGTTCCTTGACCAGCTCAGAGACTGCCGGCATACGGGTGGAGCCACCGACCAGCACAACGTGGTCAATGTCGGAAACCGCAACATCAGCATCAGCAATGACCTGCTGGAACGGCTTACGAGTGCGGTCAAGCAAATCGGAGGTGATGCGCTGGAACTCAGTACGGGACAGGGTCTCGTCCAGGAACAGCGGGTTCTTGTCAGCATCAACGGTGATGTACGGCAGGTTGATAGATGCCTGCTGCGAGGAGGACAGCTCAATCTTGGCCTTCTCAGCAGCCTCGCGCAGACGCTGCAGAGCCATCTTGTCCTTGGTCAGGTCAATGCCGTTGCTGGACTGGAACTTCTCAACCAACCAGTCAACGATGCGCTGATCCCAGTCATCGCCACCGAGCTTGTTGTCACCAGCAGTTGCGCGAACCTCAACAACACCATCGCCAATCTCCAGCAGGGAGACGTCGAAGGTACCGCCACCGAGGTCGAAGACCAGAATGGTCTGCTCCTTGTCGGACTTCTCCAGACCGTAAGCGAGTGCAGCAGCAGTCGGCTCATTAACAATGCGCAGGACGTTCAGGCCAGCAATCTGACCTGCTTCCTTGGTTGCCTGACGCTCAGCGTCGTTGAAGTAAGCCGGAACGGTAATAACCGCATCAGTGACGTCATCACCCAGGTAAGACTCAGCGTCGCGCTTCAGCTTCATCAGCGTACGAGCGGAAATCTCCTGCGGAGTGTACTTCTTGTCATCAATCTCGATGTTCCAGTCAGTACCCATATGGCGCTTGACCGAACGAATAGTGCGATCAACGTTGGTGACAGCCTGGTTCTTAGCGGACTGGCCAACCAGGACCTCACCATTCTTTGCAAATGCAACCACCGACGGAGTGGTGCGCGAACCCTCAGCGTTCGCAATCACCTGAGCCTCGCCGCCCTCGAGGACGGAGACACAGGAGTTCGTCGTACCCAAGTCAATACCAACAGCGCGTCCCATGATGAACACCTTTCTAGAAGAGTAAAAGAATTGCCCTTAAGTCTTACGCGCTCAAGTCTGCATTGCCGTAGAAAGTCTGTCAAGCAAACTTGAGTGTGTCCGACTCAATGTTTGTCATGCTATGCAACGGACTATGGGGCAAAGTTATTCCCACCCGACTCAACTTTCCTAGAATAATTCGCATTAATGCAGGTCAGCGTGATAAAAAATTTTTTCAAACCATGTCCGAAAATCATCCACGGTGTCTGACAGCAAAAATTTTCCATGCAAAATCCCACCTCTGGCCTCCAGGGGGGGGAATTCCTTAGCACTAGCCCTGGGAACTTTCCTGCAAAGCGAACCGACTAATCCCCTGACGTGTTTTGCGGCCACCGGCTCATCAACAGGCCATGTCGTTGTTAACCCCATGGCCTGACACCGAATCAGCTCTGGCGGCTCCACTAATACATGTCCAACTTCTCCCCACCTACGGGGCGATTGAGCCAAGAATTCATCCCACTTATTCAGGAGTTTTTCGTGCCTCAGAATGCACAGCGACACCATTTCCCCTTTTCCCGTGGGCTCGCAGTAGCGTCGGCAAGCGCCGCACTAACCCTCACCTTCCCCGCCATTGCATCCGCACACGTGCATGCAACCCCGTCGTCTGCCCCGATTGGCGGCTACACGGATCTAGCTTTCGGGGTCGGTCATGGCTGCGACGGTTCGCCGACGACGAAGGTCGAGTTCACCATCCCGGAGGAGTTCGAAAAGGTCACGCCGAACATGAACGCGAACTGGGATGTCACGAAGGAGTCGACTGGTTCCGATGAAAATGAAAAGGTGCAGAAGGTCATCTACACCGCAAAGACGCCACTGCCGTCCGACCTGAAGGATTCACTGACACTCAGCGTGAAGGTGGCTGATGACGCGAAGCCGTCGACGGTTGAGGTGCCAACGCTGCAGACCTGTGAAAAGGGGTCGATGAACTGGGCCGAAAAGGATCACGATAGCGATTACCCAGTTCCAACCGTGGAGCTGATTGAGAAGTCTGCAGACGATGAACATAGCCACGGTCACGACCACAGCCACAACCATGGCACCAGCGAAACAGACCACGGCGATAACCACTCGGACGACGTAGAGCATTCCGCAGCTGCCACCAGCGAAGATTCGAGCAACACGCTTGGCGGCTGGGGCCTGGGACTCGGCCTTGTGGGCGCGCTCACCGGCATTGCCGCATTGGTGATTTCACTGCGCAAGCGAGGTTAAGACCACAGGCGGATTGCCACTCGGGAATCCGCCTTCACCGCGGCGCTGCCGTCCATGCCTTCACAGAGCTTACCCCATGCGAGCACATAGAGCCGGCCGATCTTGACCATGCACGCCGGAGGATAATCCGTACTGTCGGCTCGTCATTTCGGTCAACGTAGTGAACGGACAAAGCAAAGCCCTCTGCAATGACGGCTGAATCACGCGTCTAGGCTCGGATTGAGTTAGGCGATGCTTTATGGCGTTTCGATAACCGCTCGAAAGCGCCCCCGCACACATAAATATAAAAGCCGAACTAGCACTTCAGATGAACGTAGAAAACTGGATGCCGATAAGGCTGGAACAGCCCCCCCCCCAAAAAAAAAGTGATACCTCAAGGCAGTGGGAGATTATGCTGGCAAAACTGCAAAAACTCTAGCCGGGAAGCCTGTCCCATCCTTTGGCTTCGGCCAGGATGCAACGACGAGAGCCCCTGTTTCTGGCACCTGGTCGAGTCCTGCCAGCAGCTCAATCTGCCAGCGGTCACGCCCTAATAGATAGAGCTCCGTCGGCAAGCTTCCACCGTGAGCCACGATGCCAGGGTCCGTATCAGTGGTCTCATGCCCAATCGCCACAATGCCACGGTTGTCTATCAACCATTCGACAACCTCAACGTTCCATCCTGGATAATGGGTCACGCCCTCTTCATCCGCATTGGCCATTGCCTCAGCGTCAGGCTATCGCTTTGACCAATCACTGCGAAATGCGACGAACGCACCGTCCGGGATAGAGCCATTGCGCTCCTCCCACGCTTCCACATCAGCAATCGAAGGAGAGAAATCATTATCCCGAGCGACTTCAGTAGTGAAATCTAGGACGACCAAAGGCAGAATCATCTGCTCGACGCCAATATTGTCAAGAGTTCTCGTCTCTTGGACGAAATGCACAGGCGGATCCACATGCGTACCCCACTGGCCAACAAATTGGTATTGGTCGATTTCAAATCCATGCTCAGCAACGGTGAAAAGCCGTGTTCGCTGTTCGTCGGGAAGCGCCGGGAATTTCGGCTGACCGGCGTGAAACGCGTGCGTCAAATCAACATAGGTGTGGTTTTCCCGAAGCTTGCGAGCAATGTTCCATAGTTCGTGCGTATTTGCGATGTTCTCGTTTGACATAAGGCAAAGTATATAGACAAAGCTGTCTAGTTGGCCAACATAACTACCGACACATCGAGCACCAAAAGACACCAACTCGCCCCACACGGCATCCATCAGCCCAAACAGCCTGACGACACCCGCCACCCCAGGTACCCTCGCACACAGGAAAGACTTTCCAATCCGCAGCCAAATTCTTCAGATTATGAAGTGCTGGGCTACGCATCCGGCTTTCACCAAAAATTAAGCCATCACGAAGGAGCATTTGATGACCACCTACGAAAACATCCTTACCGAAACCCGCGGTCGCGTCGGCATTATTACCCTGAACCGCCCGAAGGCGCTGAACGCCCTCAATCACAAGACCATGGAAGAGATCGGTGCAGCAGCCACCGCTTTCGACAGCGATGCAGGCATTGGCGCGATTATCATCACCGGCTCCGAGAAGGCGTTTGCCGCAGGTGCGGACATTAAGGAGATGGCGGACAAGTCCGGAACCGAGATGTACATCTCCGATTGGTTCGCACGTTGGGATGTTCTGACTTCCGTCCGCACTCCAGTTATCGCCGCCGTTAACGGCTACGCCCTGGGCGGTGGCTGCGAGGTCGCCATGATGGCGGACTTCATCATCGCTGGCGCTAAAGCCAAGTTCGGTCAGCCTGAGGTTAACCTCGGCATCTCTCCGGGTATGGGCGGCTCGCAGCGTCTCACCCGCGCAATCGGCAAGGCTAAGGCAATGGAGATGTGCCTCACCGGCCGCATGATGGGCGCCGAAGAAGCCGAGTGCGCAGGCCTGGTCGCCCGCGTCGTCGAGCCGGAGGCGCTTCTCGACGAGGCCCTGAAGGTCGCCGACACCATTGCGTCGAAGTCACTGGTTGCCACTACCCAGATTAAGGAACAGATTAACCAGGCCTACGAAATGACGCTGTCGCAGGGACTGCTCTTTGAGCGTCGCGCCTTCCACTCCCTATTCTCCTCCAATGACCAGAAGGAAGGCATGGCCGCTTTCACCGAAAAGCGTGAGGCAAACTTCACTAATTCCTAAGAGTGCGCGGGGCGCGGGGGTGCGGGGCGTGTGCGTGCAGGAGGTGCG
>NZ_KV836264.1:29627-36097 GCF_001838295.1 Corynebacterium sp. HMSC074C04 | reverse complement strand
GTGCAGGAGGTGCGGGGTGCGGGGCGTGTGCGCGGTAAATGTCGGCGCGAACGCCCACCAGCGCACCACACGCACGTTTTTGCCAGCTTTTTGTAGGAAGTAGCGCCGAATTCGCGGTTACTTCCTACAAAAAGCTGGCAAAAACATTTCAGGGGGGGGAGGCAAGGCCGCACCGGGGCCAAGACCGCCCAGGGAGGGGCCGACGCTGACCGCCGACCTCCCGCCTACCGCCCTACCCCTTCAGACCGGGGAAGTCAGTGTCCGCGTACTCGGTCGAGGCCTTGGACTCGCCGCCATCACTGGCGTGGATCTCACCTTCGCGTTTACGCAGGTCAACACGGCGAATTTTGCCGGACACCGTCTTCGGCAGTTCGTAGAACTCAAGGCGGCAAATCCTCTTGTACGGCGCCAGATTGTCGTGGCAGTACTTGAGGATCGACTCCGCCACCTCAGCGGACGGCTCGGCGGACGCCACCAACGCAACATATGCCTTAGGCACTGCCAGACGAATCGGGTCCGGCGACGGCACTACCGCCACCTCCGCCACCAAGGGATGCTCGATCACCACGGATTCGAGCTCAAACGGCGATAATCGATAGTCCGACGCCTTGAAGACGTCGTCGGCACGCCCAATGTAGGAGATGTACCCGTCGGCGTCGCGCTCGGCGATATCGCCCGAGTGGTAGTAGCCATCGGCGAAGACTTCGTCATTCTTCTCCGGCGCTCCGTAGTAACCCGGCGTGAGGCCCACGGGCCGGGGGCGAGGTTCAGGCAGATCTCGCCGGTGTCTCCGATTTCGCCGGTCGCGGGGTCAATCAGAACCACATCCATGCCTGGCAGCGGGCGACCCATCGACCCCGGCTTGACCTTCTGGCCCGGCGTGTTGGCAATCTGAACGCTGGATTCCGTCTGCCCGAAACCATCGCGAATGGAGGTCTTCCACGCCTGCTCCACAATGTTGATGAGCTCAGGATTCAGCGGCTCACCTGCAGCAACGAGCTTCTTCGGCGGGGTCTTGAGCCGGGTCAGGTCCGCCTGTACCAGCATTCGCCACACGGTCGGCGGGGCGCAGAAGCTGGTGACGCCCTCCTCGGCCATCTTGTCCATGAGCGCGGCGGCATCGAAACGCGTGTAGTTGTACAGGAAGATTGTCGCCCCCGCAATCCACGGCGCGAAGAAGTTCGACCAGGCGTGCTTCGCCCAGCCGGGCGCGGCTACGTTGAGGTGCACATCGCCGGGCTCCAGGCCAATCCAGTACATGGTGGGCAGGTGCCCCACTGGGTAGGAGGTGTGCGCGTGTTCGACAAGCTTCGCCTTGGATGTCGTGCCGGAGGTGAAGTACAGCAGCAGCGTATCGTCGGCCGCGGTCTCCTGCTGCGAGGTGAAGCCCTCCGGTGCGGTGTGCGATTCACGGTAGAAGACGGTCGGGTGCGCGCCTTGCGCCAGCTTCGCTTCCGAGCCGACCTGAATGACGGTGATGTCTGCGTCGACGCCGTCGAACTTCGTGGCATCGTCCGGGTTGACCACCACCCAGCGCACCTCGGCGCGCTCCACGCGATTTTGCAGGTCCGCTGTGCCGAGCATTGCGGTCGCAGGGTTGAGCACCAGCCCCGCCTTGATGCAGGCGAGCATTGATTCCCAGAGTTCGACCTGGTTGTTCAGCATCAACATGACGCAGTCGCCACGGCGGGCGCCGAGCCCGAGCAGCCAGTTCGCCAGCTGGTCGGAGCGCCGTGACAGTTCCGCGAAGGTGCGCCGAGTAGCACCGCCGTCGATTTCGGTGATAACCAACGCTTCCTTGTCCGCAGTCGCGGGGTCGGCGCCGCGGCCGGCTTCAAAATTCTCGCCACCTCCCGCCCAGGCCCCATGCGCGAGGCAATCATCTCCACCGTGCTGCCCACCACCACCGTCGTCGACTATGAAGAGCTAGCTTCGCTTGCCGACGTCGTCATCTTCGCGGTCCCGAATACAGAGGTGGCAAACTTCGACCTCTCCAAAGTGCGCGGAACAATTATCGACGCCACCAACCCCTGGGAGGCCACCGGAACCAACTCCGCAGAGTCCGTAACAACGGCGGACCTCGCCAAGCGATCCCCAGGGGCCCACATCGCCAAGACGCTAAACCACGTCTCCTATGAAGAACTGATTAGCGACTACCGAACCCCGGAAGAGATCGCCGAGGGCGCACCGCGCCGAGCAATCGCGGTCATGTCGACTGACCCGGCGGCCCTCGAGGCCGCACGAGCAACAGTCGAAGCCTTCGGATTTGAACCCGTGCCCGTTGACGTGAGCGTCGGCAAGCGATTTAGGCCCGACGGCGACCTTTTCGGAGCGTGTCTATCTGCAGATCAGATGAGGCAGGCGGTCGAGGAATAGAAGCGCCAACTAACTCCTGGGGCTAGTAGCGAATGGCCATGCGACCATCGATCTTGCCCTGGCGCATCAGCTCGAAGACGTCATTAATCTCATGCAGCGAGCACTCCTTAACGGTCGGCTTGACCAGCCCGCGGGCGTAGAAGTCGAGAGCCTCGGCCATATCCTGGCGCGTGCCGACAAGTGAACCACGAATAGTGAGATTGCGGAAGACAATGTCGAACACACTCGCCGGGAACTCCCCCGGCGGAAGGCCATTGAAGACAATGGTTCCATCGCGGCGCGCCATACCAAGAGCCTGGCCGAACGCATCCCTATGGACAGCAGTGACCAGAATGCCGTGAGCTCCACCATCAGTATAGGCCTGAACCGCCTGGACCGGATCCTCATCCTTGGCGTTTACCACGAACTCGGCACCCCACTCCTTTGCATGGTCGAGTTTGTCTTCCGCGATATCCACGGCGATTACACGCATACCCATCGCCTTGGCGTACTGGATCGCCAAATGCCCCAATCCACCGACGCCGGAGACCACCATAAACTGACCCGGCTTCGTCTCGGAAACCTTGAGGCCCTTATATACAGTCACGCCGGCGCAGAGAATCGGCGCAGCCTCCAGGTAGTCCACGCCCTCCGGTATGCGAGCGGCATACCGCGTGTCGACCAGCATGTACTCGCCAAAGGAACCGTCCTGGGTATAGCCGCCATACTCGGCGTCGTTGCACTGAGTCTCACGACCGGTCCGGCAGTACTCACAGTCACCACACGCGGACCACAGCCATGCATTGCCGACAATGTCACCCACGCTGACCGAATGCTTTCCAGGACCGAGCTCGATCACCTCACCGATTCCCTCATGCCCCGGAATGAAGGGCGGCTCCGGCTTCACCGGCCAGTCCCCCTCTGTCGCATGCAAGTCAGTGTGGCAGACGCCGGAGGCAATCAATTTCACGAGCGCCTGATTCAGCCCCGGCTTTGGCAGATCGACGTCGCGAACATTGAGGTTTGACCCGAATTCATCAACAACTGCGGCAGTGAACTGGGAGGACTGCCCAGAACGGACACGGTCTGGCTGCACGGAGGTCATAATCAATCAACTCCTTGACTGGTCGGAAAACAACTGACGTGCAACCCCACGCTTTTTGAAAACGGTTTGCATTAGAATATTTCGTTTCGTTTGTAAAACTATGGGGCGCAAAAGTCAGCATACAGTGACGCACGCCACGCTGTACACCCTTATTTTTCTAATGGAACATATTTAGAGCATGATCAGCGGACGGAATTAAGAAACCCATTCGTTGCGAAAATCGCCGAAAACGCGCAGGTTACACCGCATAGCCATGATTTCAGCACTAATTACGGCGTTAGTTATGTACACGTCCATGGCTCGTGATACAACTCACAAGAGAACTATTTTCACTCAGCCATCACCCTGGCTGAGCCAGCCCAGAAGGAACATCATGAGCGTGCTCAACCTCGCCGAGGCGGCGACTGAGACGGCAATGATTCCGGAATCTACCGGTTTCACCATCGCGGTCGGCGTCATTGGCGTCCTCTTGTCCCTGCCCTGCTGGTTCGTCTTCATCAAGGGCTTCACCCATATGGTGAAGACCATCATGGTGGGCCAGAAGACCTACGGTCACACCGGTGACTGGGGATCACGAATCTGGACCACGATCCGCGAGATCGTTGGCCACACCAAGATGAGCAAGAAGCCGGGCGTAGCCGTGGCCCACTGGTTCGTCATGGTCGGATTCCTCCTCGGATCACTGGTCTGGTTCGAGGCATACATCCAGACCTTCTGGCCTGCCGGCGGCTGGCCAATCCTGAAGGATCTGACGCTGTGGCATTTCGTCGATGAAATCCTGGGTGTCGGTACGACCCTGGGCATCCTGACACTGATCCTCGTCCGCCAGACCAACCTGGGCAAGGAGCGCCTGAGCCGCTTCTACGGCTCCAACGCCAAGGCTGCCTACTTCGTAGAGGCTGTCGTCCTCATCGAGGGCCTGGGCATGATGTTCGTCAAGGCTGCCAAGCTGGCTACCTACGGCGACCACGGTCACACTGGCGCCGAGGTCTGGAACTGGGCGAACTTCGTCACCGGTGGTATCGCACAGATTCTGCCGGCCTCCGAAGTCATGGTGTCCATCTTCGCGCTGATTAAGCTGCTGTCCGGTATGGTCTGGCTCTTCGTTGTTGGCCGCAACCTGACTTGGGGTGTCGCATGGCACCGCTTCCTGGCATTCGCCAACATCCTGCTCAAGCGCAACGCTGATGGCTACAACGCCCTCGCTGGCGCTAAGCCGATGACCTCTAACGGCGAGATTTTGAACCTGGAAGAAGCTGACCCAGAAGTTGACTCCATGGGTACCGGTGTGGTCACCGACCACTCCTGGAAGGCTCTGCTGGACTTCACCTCTTGTACTGAGTGTGGTCGCTGCCAGGAGCAGTGCCCGGCATGGAACACTTCCAAGCCACTGTCCCCGAAGCTGCTGGTTAACCAGCTGCGTGACCACGCTTACGCTTCCGCCCCGTACCTGCTGGCTGGCGAGACCATCGAAACCGCTCGCGAGGGCGAAGGCGCTGGCGCCGCACTGCTGACCAAGCCGCTGGTTGGCGACGGCGACGAGGGCATCATCGACCAGGATGTCCTGTGGTCCTGTACCAACTGTGGTGCCTGTGTCGAGCAGTGCCCGGTTGACATTGAGCACATCGACCACATCGTTGATATGCGCCGCTACCAGGTTCTGGTTGAGTCGGACTTCCCGACCGAGCTGGCTGGCCTGTTCAAGAACCTCGAGACCAAGGGCAACCCGTGGGGCCAGAACGCTTCCACTCGTGCCGACTGGATCAACGAGGTCCGCAAGGAAGGCGTCGTCGTCCCGATTTGGGGCGAGGATGTCGAGAGCTTCGACGACACCGAGTACCTGTTCTGGGTCGGTTGTGCCGGTGCTTACGACGACAATGCGAAGAAGACCACCAAGGCTGTTGCGGAGATGCTTTACACCGCCGGTGTGAAGTACGCTGTGCTCTCCCAGGCTGAGGGTTGTACTGGTGATTCCGCTCGCCGCGCTGGTAACGAGTTCCTCTTCCAGATGCTGGCTGAGCAGAACATCGAACAGCTCGATGAGGTCTTCGACGGTGTCCCACCGAAGCAGCGCAAGATTGTCGTCACCTGTGCGCACTGCTTCAACACCTTCAAGAACGAGTACCCAGAGCTGGGCGGGCAGTACGAAGTTGTCCACCACACCCAGCTGCTAAATAAGCTGGTTCGCGCTAACCGTCTGCAGCCGGTTGCTTCCGGCCAGGGCCGCCAGGTCACCTACCACGACCCATGCTTCCTGGGCCGCCACAACAAGGTATTCGAGGCTCCGCGTGAGCTGATTGGCGCGTCCGGCGCTAACCTCGTCGAAATGCCTCGTAATAAGAACACCGGCTTCTGCTGTGGTGCTGGTGGCGCGCGTATGTGGATGGAAGAGACCATCGGTCAGCGCATCAACGTGAACCGCACCGAAGAGGCTGTCGGAACCGGTGCTGAGGCAATTGCCATCGGCTGCCCGTTCTGTAAGACGATGATGAACGATGGCGTCAACAACGTCATCGAGGACGACGAGAAGAAGCCGGAGGTCCTGGACATCGCCCAGATGCTCCGTGACTCCGTGAAGGTCGACGGCGAGCTGCCGCAGGCACGCGAACCGGAGTGGATTGAGCAGCCAGAGCGTGGCTGGGTCGATCCGAAGAAGGCTGAAGAGGAAGAGCGCCTGCGCCTCGAGGAAGAGGACGCTAAGCGCAAGAAGGCTGAGGCTGCCGAGAAGAAGAAGGCAGAGAAGGCTGCTGCCGGCGCTGGTGCCGCAGCTGCTGGTGCTGCTGCAGGCGCTGCCACCAAGGGCGGCGCTCCGACTCCGGGTGGTGCCAAGAAGGGCGCTCCATCTCCAGGTGGAGCACCGAAGCCAGGCGGAGCAAAGGGCGGAGCACCGACCCCGGGTGGTGCCAAGAAGGGCGCTCCAGCTCCAGGTGGCGCTCCAAAGCCTGGCGGCGCTAAGGCCGGTGCTCCAACTCCGGGCAGCGCCAAGAAGGGTGCCCCGACCCCAGGTGGC
>NZ_KV836264.1:7744-29527 GCF_001838295.1 Corynebacterium sp. HMSC074C04 | reverse complement strand
GGTGGCGCCAAGTCCGGTGCCCCAACTCCGGGTGGTGCCAAGAAGGGTGCCCCGACCCCAGGTGGCGCGAAGAAGGGCGCCCCGACCCCAGGTGGCGCGAAGAAGGGTGCTCCGGTTCCGGGCGGCGCCAAGGCTGCTAAGCCGGCCACGCAGGCAGAGCCAGCAGCTGCGGAAACCGAAGCTCCGGCTGAGACCCCGAAGGCAACCAAGGGCGCACCGATTCCGGGTGGCGCACGCAAGGGCGCCCCTGTCCCAGGTGGCGCTAAGAAGGCAGCTCCAGCCGCCAAGCCGAAGGCCGAGGAAGCTACTCCTGCCGAGGACACCGCTGCCGAGGTAGCGGCCACCGAGTCCAAGCAGCCAGCAGCTGAGCAGCCGAAGACCGCATCCGGTGTTCCGGTTCCGGGCGGCGCACGTAAGGGTGCTCCGATTCCGGGTGGCGCACGCAAGGCCAAGCCAGTCGCTAGCGCCCCTGCCCCGACAGTCGAGGAAACCGAGACTCAGGAAGCATCTGCCCAGCCAGAGGCGGAGCAGGCTCCGGAACAGCCAGAGGTTACCGAAGAGCAGGCGACGGAAGAAGCCACCTCCACCGAGCAGGCTGCTGATGCTCCTGCCGAGGAGACGCAGGCACCGTCGGCAAGCGCTAAGAACCTTCCGCGCAACCAGCACGGAGTTCCGCTGCCAGGATCGGCGCGACGTAAGTAACGCTCCCTAAATAAGCGAGAATCCGCCCGAGAGGTTATTCTTCCCGGGCGGATTTTTTGTGCTTTACGACGACCCCTGCGCCACGGCATTAATCATGCAAATGGCACTCTCAACCGCACTGACAATATATTGATTACTGCATCCCGTTAGAGATGACCGCGTTGTGGTGTGGAAAGAGGTCTTGGCGTAGTGATTAAGAAATCGCTGTCACAGATAAGAGACTTTCTGAGGACTCCGGGGTCAGTGGAGATGGTCATTGCGCTGATCCTCACTGCTCTCGATGCGCTAATTTTCCGCGAGAGCAACTCTGATCTTTTGTTGCCAACCATTATCGGTGGCCTTCAGGTCATTCTTGTTGCAGTGGCGACGTATTTGCCGCTCTTTGCCATGGTGGTTGTCCCAGCGAATTTCTTGGCATTGACTTTCCTTCCTACAGAGCAGGCTCCAATGCAGATTTTCTGCGCGCTTCTCATTGTGGAAGTGATGCGTGCTAACAACAACAAGATGCCGGCGAGAATCACTGCGTTGCTCTTGTTGGTGATTTCAAACTACGACGTAAACACAAGTACTTTCGCGCGCGACCACGTCGCGACCTTTGTGACAACGCTACTTTTTGTAATTGCCTACGCCATCGGCATGATGCGCAGTCGCTACAAAGAGCAACGCCGGCAGGCAACGATTGAATCTAACCGCGCCCTGGAAGAACAACGCCTTGAGTTGGCGACCGTACTGCACGACTCCACCGCCAAGTCCTTTACTCGCGTAACCATGCTGGCGCAGGCGCTCGCCATCGAGCGAGAAGGGACAGATGAAAAGCTTGAAGAGTCCCTAGAGGACATCGCAGAAACCTCCCGAGAAGGTCTGCTACAGCTTCGCCAGTTGCTTTCACTGCTGAAATCCGCTGACGAAGAAAGCTCTTTGACCTCGGCTATTGGCCAAGATGAGCGAGTTCCTAGCATGAACAGGGTGCTCCAGCAGGCCAAGGATGAACTGCAGGAAGCTGGGTTTAACGTTTCGCTGGCCACGAGGATTGAAACCGAGCCCTCTTTGACGCAGATTTCAGAAGTTATCTCGCCGGCGCTGTCGGAGTTCTGCACGAACATTCAGAAGTACGGCGAGCCGCAAACGAACGTCCACATTCTGGCGCTGGGCAATGAGGAGGATGGCTTCACGCTCGACATCAGCAATCAGATATCGAAGGCGCTACCGAATTTTCTGCCGCGGGCGATGCTATCGAGCGGTTTGGGGCTTTCCTCACTGCATCGGCGAGTGCGACCGTGGGACGGTTCCATCACGTCGGAACGAGAAGGAAATGTGTGGAATACCAAACTCCACATGCCACCTACCAATTAGTAGGTTACGCTAACGTAGGATAGATATAAAAGCTCATTGTGGCGAATATGACTCTCGAAACGTCCTGGTTAGCGTAGTAATATCGCACAATGACAGATATTGTTCGGTTTTTATAAATTCTATGAAAGGTTCGCGGATGTCTGACATCAAGGTTCTCATTGTCGATGACGACCCACTCGTACTCTCGACGCTGCGAACTTACTTCAAGAAGGCACCGCACATTACCGTGGTCGATGAAGCCAGCGATGGCCACGAGGCCCTCAATATCATTGCCCGCGGTGGCATTGACGTAGTTTTGACCGATATTCATATGCCCAACATGGACGGAGTTGAGCTGCTCGAGCGCATTAAGAAGGTGGAGAATCCACCGAAATTCATCGCTATCACCTCATTCGATACCGATGAAACAATGCTGAAAATCTTGAGCCTCGGCGGAAACGGCTACATTCTCAAAACCGCCCGCCCCGAATCCGTCATTGGCACCATTGAAGATGTCTTCCAGGGCGGCACCGTCATCTCCCCGATTTCTGCGACTCGGCTGATTAAAACGCTGCCGTCCCGCAACATTTCCTCGTACAAGATCACTCATGCCGAGCGAGAGGTTCTCGGCCTGATTTGTCGCGGTAAGTCGAACCACGACATCGCCAAGGAACTCGGCAAGTCGCCGGGCACCATCAAGAAGCACCTCTCCAGCATGTTCAATAAGTTCGGGGCTACCTCACGCCTGGACTTGGCTCTGAAAGCAATAGACGCAGGCTTCCAGCCTCCGGCATCCGCTGCCGCGCAATAGCAAAAAGACGGAGTAGCAAAACACCGGAGTAGCAAAACACCGGGATAGCAAAACACCGGAGTAGCAAAAAGGGGGCCTATTCACTTTCGTGAATAGGCCCCCTTTTACCCGTGCTGAGTGTGGAGAGAGAACTGTGTAACTACTGAATGGTCACCTCGACATGTCGCTCACGCGGAGCCACGCCAAAGTAGCTGCGCCCAATCGGCTGCCACGTCTTCGAGTTGGCGTTGCAGCGGACTGTCTGTCCAGCGAACTCGTCAACCAGGAATCCCCAGCTCAGACGACCAGTTTCACCCTTGCGTACTTCGTATGGTCCGATCTTCTGCCCGAGGCTCCAAACCATCTCTCGGGAGTACTCCCAGGAGTACTTGCGGTTGAGCTCCTTGCTGACCTTCACGCTGACAGAGATATTGGTCCACCACTTCTTGGTCTTGGACTCCTTAATGGTCTGCGTCAGCGGAATCGGCTCATCACCAATGTCATTCTTCGTAGAAACAACGCCCTCAACGTCGTAGCGAGAACCGGTGATTTCCACGAACTCGGCCACCGAACCCGGAGCTTCACAAGTGGTTCCCGGTGCCGGACCGCGGTCAACTGCCGCTGGCTTGGGCACTGGTACCCACTCCTCCGGCGCGAACGGTTCACCAGCTCCTGGATTCGGGGCGGCCACTGCTGTCGGAGCGCCGAGTCCGAGCGCAAAGACCGTCGTCAAGCACATGGCGACAACACGCTTTTTCATAACTACTCCTAGTCGTTAATCGTGGCGGATGCCGGGCCGCCGTCACCGGAGTTACCGCTGACAGGCGCCCACTGCTGACGGTGCTCGCCCTCCTTGGTGGTCTTGTGCCAGACCACGAAGCGAGTCGACGGCCCCTTGCCGTTGTACTCACCGAAGTAGGGCTCACCGCGCCACAGGCCGGTCTTCTGATCGCAGGTGCGGACACGGCCAATAAAGGACTTCATGTGCACGCCGTAGTCTGCGCGAACGGTCTCACCAGGGTTGACGGTCACCGGGCCCAGCTTGTCGCCAACAGACCACTGACTGACCTCGACGATGCCGTACTTGTTCTTCACCCCGTGGAGGAACACGTCCCACATATTTCCGGAGCTCATGGCCTTCACGGACTCGTTGACCCCCTCTGTCACCTCGAGGGTGTACTGAATCGGGCGGTCAGTGCGGTTGGTGAATGAGTTAGTGCCGTTGTAGCGATCCCATTCGTCGGTAATCCACTGTTCCCAGGGGTGACGCTTGGCATCCTTGACCGGGTCACATTTATCCGTATTGGTGAAACCGGTGTGGTGCTCATCTTGGTCGGGGGTCTGGGTCAGCGGGGTCGCAGCGACCTGTCCGACGATGCCTGGTGCAAGAAGACTTGCACCCATCACCGCGCAGGCCAGGGCCTTCTTTTTCAGGCTCAACATGGAGAAACTTCCTTCTACTTCGAGGTCTTAAAGAGGCTCAGCCCGTCTTAGACGGCGTACTCCTTGACCTGCGGAGCAGCACCGTCCACGGAGCGATCAGCTTCGTTGGCGCGCATGGAAACGCGAATGTGGCGCTCCTTCGGGATGGTGCCCCAGTACGGACGACCTGCGTCAATCCACTTTCCGCCCTTGCAGGTCAGGTGAGTACCTTCGAAGGACTGGTTCAGGAAGCCATACTCCAGAACACCGGTGTAGCCAGGCTTGACCGGGTACGGGCCGAGGGTCTGGCCAACTTCCCAGGTCTGAGTGGACTGGTAGCCGGCGCTGAAGGTGACATGGAAGAGCTTGAGCAGGTCGAAGTCGACCGAACCGCCGACGTTCCAGGACTTGGTCTTGCCCTCCTTGAGGGTCTGGGTCAGCGGCAGGTCGGTATCGCCGTAGTTAGCGACGGTGGCGGTACCTTCGACCTCGAACTTCGAGCCGGTGATCTTCAGGGACTGGCCGGACTGGCCTTCAACGGAGCAGGTGCCACCGACGGTGCCCGGGGTGGGGGCTGGGGCAGCTTCGGCCATCGGGGCGACAGCCAGCGAGGACATGGTAACCAGGGCTGCAATGGAGCCGGAGAGCAGGGTCTTCTTCACGGCGAAATCCTTTCAGGGCGTGACGAACAACTCGTAAGGAAATACTTGAACTAACACCTGCTAAGGTAAGTCGAAATTCAGCCTTTTGTAATGGAAAATTTTCGACTCTCTTTACGACGGCCACAGCGATTATCCACATAGTAAAAATGGAATCTCACAGATTTCTGCCTTGCGAAAATACGGTATATTACAGCGTGTGACCAGCGATTATGAGCGCCACAATAAAATTTCAGCGATTAATTTAATCGCATTAGAACTACGCCTTTTGAACCAATTCAAAAATGCCTTGGTCAGCCACTTGGTATTAGGCAATCAACATTTCGGCCACTAACCTACCTACATAAAGACACCAGAGAGTAGCCGAGTGGCCACCCCCAGCCGCGGGCAGACGAAGGGTCCCTCACGCTTCACACTCTTGATTAAATAGTTATGATTTCTTTATTAATCACTGGCGAAGTCCGGCAGTCCACAAAGCCCTGACACTTTGCCGAGGCAGATATCTTTCGGAGTACTACCTAATGTTTCGACGCACTTCTGTTCTTGCTACCACCATTGCATCCGCAGCACTTTCCCTAGGCGCGCTGACCGGCACCCCGGCCGCTGCCGCAGCACCGACAGCTACAACCGGCAGCGACGACCTACAGGTTAAGGAATACGCTCTTTCCGATACCTTCTCTTGCGACTACTACAACCTTCCGTGGTGCCGCTAATAGAGCGCCGGTCTCTCCCCTGCCCTCCCCTTCACGCGAGAGCGCGGCTACTTCGCGGTGCCGTCGAGCCCCTCTAGCAGTGTGGCAAAATCCGTGACGTTAGCATCCACCTGCGTGTTCGTACTGCGCCGATGGTTCGGCGCACCAACACCTTGATTGCCCTCACTGACCCCGTCTGCTGAATGTGCTGCACCCTTTTCTTCAGCTTCGTTCCCAAAATCTGGACCAAAACCGACTACGGCCGAGCGAACACCGGGGTCGTGGCAATCAATCCATTAGCACCGCTGACAGTATCGAGGGCGGTGCGCAATTTTTCGTCGTAAAGCCCTGTGGACATCGCCGTGCCGAGGCTGACAGCGAGTTCGCGCAGCTCGACGTACTCGATCTCGAGGCCTTCGCCGCGCTTGGAGACCTGCACGTCAACAGCTTCCGCGATGCGATTGGCGAGGATGCGCGTGGTCGATGGGTCGGAAACGCCAGCGCTTACGACGACGAGGTTTTTCACTGCTGATTCCTTTCCGCCGGGCGGACCAGCAGGTGCGGGGAATCTGCGCCTTCGGCGACGAGCGAGGCGTGCGTCGGCGGGTCGAAGGGCACGTGTGCCGGACGGCGGCGCTCGAACTCTTCACGCAGGACCGGAACGATTTCGGTTCCCAGGATCTCAACCTGCTCCAACGCGATCTCCAGCGGCAGGCCGGCGTGATCGATGAGGAAAAGCTGGCGCTGGTAGTCACCAACGGCATCTGCATAGCCCAGGTAACGTTCGATGATTTGCTCAGGCGTGCCGACGGTCAGTGGAGTGATGTTCTCGAATTCTTCCAACGATGGCCCATGTCCATAGACCGGGGCATTGTCGAAGTAGGGGCGGAAAATTTCCTTGGCTTTCTTTTCCGTCTCAGCGGCGAAGACCTGCCCACCAAGTCCGACAATTGCCTGATCAGCAGCACCATGACCGTAGTGCTCAAAGCGCTGGCGGTAGAGATTGACCATGGCTGTGGTGTGCTCGATATTCCAGAAAATGTGGTTATGGAAGAAACCGTCCCCATAGAAGGCGGCCTGCTCAGCAATCTCGGTGGACCGGATTGAGCCATGCCACACGAAAGGCGCTACCCCGTCGAGCGGACGCGGAGTGGACGTAAAGGACTGCAGCGGCGTGCGGAATTGACCTTGCCAATCCACATTTTCCTCACGCCAAAGGGTGCGCAATAGGTGGTAATTCTCAATGGCCAGCGGAATCCCCTTGCGGATATCCTTGCCAAACCACGGATAAACCGGCCCGGTGTTGCCGCGGCCCATCATGAGATCCATGCGGCCTTCGGAAAGGTGCTGGAGGTAGGCGTAATCCTCAGCGATGCGCACGGGGTCGGTGGTGGTAATCAGCGTTGTCGAGGTCGACAGAATCAGATTTTCGGTCTGCGCTGCGAGGTTTGCTAGCAGAATCGGCGGGTTCGCCGGGGCCACAAACGGTGGATTGTGGGGCTGGCCGGGAGCAAATACATCGAGGCCAACCTCTTCAGCCTTCTTCGCTAGCGCGACAGTTGCCTTAATTCGCTCATGTTCAGTAGGGATTTGTCCGGTCGTGGGATCTTTTGTGACGTCGCCAATTGTAAAAATTCCGAATTGCATGGCTCCATATTAAGACCTTTTTGTTGACACGTCATCTCTCACTGACTTATAGTTGACACGTCAACACCGGGGGTTGGTTCCGGCGGACAAAAATACTTCGAAACATTCGAGATACTTTTAACTTTTAGGAGATTCACTATGGCTCTTCAGTCTGGTAACTACGTTCTTGATGCACAGCACTCCACCGTTGGATTCACCGTTCGTCACGCTATGATCACTAAGGTCCACGGTCAGTTCACTGAGTTTGAGTCCGTTATTAATTTTGATGTCGACAAGCCGGAGAATTCCACGGCAAAGGCGACCATTCAGGCGAACTCCATCAACACCAACAATGAAGAGCGCGACAACCACCTGCGCTCGAAGGACTTCTTCGGCACCGACGAAAACCCGACCTTCGAGTTCGTTTCCACCGCTATCGAGCTCCAGAGCGAAGAAAAGGCCACCGTTACCGGCGACCTGACCATCAACGGCATTACCAAGCCGGTCACCCTGGATGTCGACATTTTCGGCTCCGCTGAAGACCCATGGGGGCAGACACGCGTTGGTTTCGAGGCAGCCACCAAGATTGACCGCACCGATTTCGGCATCGATTACAACGCTCCTATTAAGACTGGCGGCCTGCTCCTTGGCAATGAGATTTCCCTGCAGATCGACGGCTCCGCAGTCAAGCAGTAACTAGCAGCCGAAACTCAGCAGCCAGAACCCCAGAAAAGCGTCCTGCATCCTCATGCAGGACGCTTTTGCGCAATCAATGTGCAATTAATCTGCCCCCGCTACAAGAAAAGCATGGTGCGGGAGCAAAAAAGTGGCATGCTTAGACAGGTGAGTTCCAGCAAAGACACTTCCCAGGGCACCGAAACCACCAACGAGACAACGCAGGACGCTCAGACTGCACAGGCCACTCAGGCCGAGCAGTCCCGTGCCGCCCGCGTTGCCGCCCGTCGTGGAAACATCAGGGCACCTCGCCGCACTCCGCTGAAGACACTGGATCAATCCTCCAAGCTGCAGAACGTCCTCTATGACATTCGCGGTCCGGTGACTACTCTCGCCGAGCAGATGGAAGCCGACGGCCACCGCATCATGATGCTCAACACCGGCAATCCGGCAAAGTTCGGCTTTGATGCACCTGACACCATCGTGCAGGACATGGTCCGGGCCCTCCCCCACGCACAGGGCTACTCCGAGTCCAAGGGTATTTACTCCGCACGCCGTGCCGTCGTCACGCGCTATGAGATGGACCCGGATTTCCCCCGTTTCGACGTCAACGACGTCTGGCTGGGCAACGGCGTCTCCGAGCTGATTTCCATCACCACACAGGCGCTGCTCAACGAGGGCGATGAGGTCCTCATTCCAGCTCCGGATTACCCGCTCTGGACGGCAGCAACCACCCTCGCCGGCGGTAAGGCCGTCCACTACACATGTGATGAGGAGAATAACTGGGCTCCGGATGTCGAAGACATTCGCTCGAAGGTGACGGATCGCACGAAGGCGATTGTCATCATCAACCCGAACAATCCGACCGGCGCGGTCTACACACGCCAGACACTCGAAGCCATCGTCGATATCGCTCGTGAGCACTCACTCCTGCTGCTTTCCGACGAAATCTACGACCGCATCCTCTACGACGATGCAGAGCACATTTCCACTGCCTCCTTGGCCCCGGATTTGCTCTGTATCACCTTCAACGGCCTGTCCAAGACCTACCGCGTGGCCGGCTACCGCGCGGGCTGGATGGTGCTGACTGGCCCGAAGCGCCACGCAGAGGGCTTTATCGAGGGTATCAACCTGCTGGCCAGCACCCGTTTGTGCCCGAATGTCCCTGCTCAACACGGCATTCAGGTGGCACTTGGCGGTTACCAGTCCATCGAGGACCTAATCTTGCCAGGCGGTCGCCTCCTGGAGCAGCGCAATGTCGCCTACGAGGGGCTGACCTCAATTCCGGGCGTGAGCTGCGTGAAGCCGATGGGAGCAATGTACGCATTCCCGAAGCTGGATCCGAACGTCTACGAAATTCACGATGACGAAAAGCTGATGCTCGACATTTTGCGTGAAGAGAAGATTCTGATGGTCGGCGGCTCTGGCTTCAACTACCCGACGCCGGATCACTTCCGAATTGTCACCCTGCCGTGGGCGCGCGACCTGAAGGAAGCCATCGAGCGCCTGGGCAACTTCCTGGTCAGCTACAAGCAGTAACAGGGATTAGGCTGTTAACGGTGGGCAGGTGCTCAAAAGGTTCAGTGGATTCCGGGAATCAGCAGGCTTTTCGCATTGCTGCGGGTTCTACCCCTTTCACATATCGATGCGCTATTCACTTATAGACACGCTGGAGCGCATCGATAAGTGAGTATTGCTTCGAAAAGTGGGCACAGTGTTGATGACCAGGGCTCGGCGCGCCGGAATGGCGGTACGCCTTCCGGAGCTGGTACAGCGATTAGGTTATTAAGGGTGGGCAGGCATTCAAAAGATTCAATGAACTCTAGTAACCAGCAACCTTTTCGCGTTGCTCCGGGTTCCGACATAGGTGCGCATCTCGACGTACTGAAGAACTCGAACAGCGGCTCCCCTACCGGCCGGTTCCGGGCTGTCAACGCCGCGAATCAACCCAACTCTGAAACCTCGGCCGCCCCAGCACGACATGCAGAACCTGCCGCACATTCAAAACCAGCACCGGCGCGGCAAACCGAACCTGCACAAGCCAAACCAAAACCGACAAAACCGCGGCACAACCCCACAAGAGCACGTCGCTTACTGGCCACAGTTCTTACAGTTGCTGGCATTGCCACTTTCCTCGCTGTGATTGGACTCTGGCCATCGGGTGAAGCTCCGAGTCCGGGGCCGGGATTCCTGCAGTCACAGACATCAGCTGCGGAGACGGTCAAGGGAACCGTCGTAAAGCACAGCGTCGGCGCGTGCAATTCGCCTGACAACGGACGTGTCTTCGACGACCAGCCGCGGCCAGGGCTGACAGCTTCGCTCAACGACCCCGCGGCGCCGAAGTGCCAGCTCTCGGTCATTGAACTGACCTCGGGCCCAGACGAGGGCAAGAAGACTCTTCTGGAGGCATCCGGTCTGCCCGGTGAGATGGAGCTGGCGGAGGGCGACAAGGTCGTCCTGGCAATTCACCGTCCAAACGCTGCCGGTACCGGAGCTGTCGACAATGGTGCCGTGCCGAATCCGGGGTTGATGACACCAGCTCCTGGCGTTGTTCCCGCGCCTGCCCCTGAGGGCGCAGAGGGGGAGTCTGCTCCTGATGCTGAGGCTCCGGCACCCGCACCGGCTCCGGAGCAGGAACCAGCACCTGAATCCGGGGCAGAAGCTCCTGCTGCTCCTGCTCCACCCGCACCACCTGCCCCCGCGGCTCCTGCCGCCGACACTAACGTCGTCGACGTCGCACCTCATCAGGTTGTCGACACCGCTAGCATCGGGAACACCTACACCTTCCTGGACATGGATCGCACCACGACAATCTGGTTGTGGCTCGGCGCGACAGTACTTCTCATCATCCTCGTCGGCATGACTCGCGGGGTCTTGAGCCTCATTGGTCTTGGCATCACGCTGGCCGCAGTGATGGGATTTCTGGTTCCGGCACTGTTACGCGGCGGCGATCCTGTGGCCTTAGCCATCACGGCGGGCGCGGCGATTCTCTTCCCAGTGCTCTTCCTCGTTCATGGCATCAACTGGAAGTCAGCTTCCGCACTGGCGGGAACACTCACCACGATGGTGCTGGCGGCGGGCTTGGCCAACCTCGCAATCTCCACGTCGCAGCTACGTGGTCTCGGCAACGAGGACAACCTACTTATTCAGCTTTACCTGCCTGACGTCTCCGTCACAGGTCTGCTTCTGGCGGGATTCATCATCGGCGCGTTGGGGGTGCTTAACGACGTCACCATCGCCCAGGCCTCTACCGTCCAGGAGCTCTACGAAGCAGCTCCGCGGTCGCGGCCTATGGAGGTCTTCCGCTCGGCAATGCGCGTCGGTCGCGACCACATCGCGTCGATGGTCTACACACTGGTACTGGCGTACCTCGGCACCGCACTGCCGCTATCGATTTTGTTAAGCGTCTCCGACCGGCCGCTGATGCAGTCGTTGACCTCCGATGTAGTGGCCACAGAACTGCTGCGTTCCACCATCGGTGCGGTCGCTTTGGTACTCGCGGTGCCGATTACCACCCTCATCGCCACCTATACCGTGGCTCCGGAGGGTATGAAGTTTCCGAAGCGCTCGAGAGCAGCTAGCATTTAGCCGCGGCCGAGGCAGGTGACATCCCAGCCTGCGGCACGCCACTGATCGGTTGGCAGGCAGTTGCGGCCGTCAAGCACCGCTGCACGCTTGACCAGTTTCTTCGCAGCCACCGGGTCGATGTCGCGGAACTGCTGCCACTCGGTGGCGACGACAACCATCTCCGAGCCTTCCAGAGCTGCTTCGATGCTCGGTGCGTACTCCAAGGTCGGGAAATTCTTCTTGGCGTTCTCCATGGCCTGTGGGTCGTAAACGCTCACCGAAGCGCCTGCCAACGACAGCGAACCGGCAATCGACAGCGCCGGGGAGTCACGCACATCGTCAGAGTTCGGCTTGAACGCCGCACCCAGCACAGTCACGGTGTGACCGAGCAACGAGCCACCGAAGCTGCCGCGTACCAGGTCAACGGTCTTTTCACGGCGACGCATGTTGATTGCATCGACCTCGCGCAGGAAAGTCAGCGCCTGGTCAACGCCCAGCTCACCAGCGCGGGCCATGAATGCGCGGATATCCTTCGGCAGGCAACCGCCGCCGAAGCCCAGCCCCGCATTGAGGAAGCGGCGGCCAATTCGGGCGTCCATACCGATGGCGTCGGCAAGCGTAGTGATATCTGCACCTGTGACCTCACAGATTTCAGAGACCGCGTTGATGAAGGAAATCTTGGTGGCGAGGAATGCGTTCGCCGACACCTTTACCAGCTCTGCGGTGGCGGTGTCCGCGACGATAAACGGCGTCTCACGCTCAAAGATAGGGCCGAAGCACTCGCGCAGGCTTCCCTCAGCGATCGATTCGACTTCCTGACCTGCACCATTGAGGATCATCCCCGGCTTCTGGGTGCCCAGCACCACACGGTCCGGCTCGAGAGTGTCCTTTACCGCGAAGCCCTCGCGCAGGAACTCCGGGTTCCAGGCAATCTCGAGACTGGTGTTCTTCAACTCATCATCGCCGGATGCGGCGCGCTCACTAATCATCTCCGCAGCCAGCTCCTGCAAGCGCGGTGCGGTACCGACGGGCACAGTGGACTTACCAAACACTAAATGCTTGCCGACGACGCGCTTGGCCAATTCGGTAATAGCTGCGTCCACATAGCGAACATCGGCTGCGTACGAGCCCTTGACCTGCGGAGTTCCGACACCTACGAAGTGGACGTTCGCAAATTCAACAGCCTCGTCGTAGTTAGTGGTGAAACGTAGTCGCCCCGACTCAACGTGCTTCTTTAGCAGTTCGGGCAAGCCGGGCTCAAAGAAAGGAACTTGGCCTGCGGACAATGCCTCAATCTTGGCAGGATCAACATCTACGCCGAGAACCTCGTGGCCTAACTCCGCCATCGCCGCGGCATGAGTGGCGCCAAGGTAACCCGTACCAATAACCGTAATACGCATAAGGGCTATTATTTATCGAAAGATAAAAGGCCCTCAAGCCGATTTAACCCTTAAATGGTGTGAACTAAAGGGCCATATTTAGGCTTTTCACCTGCGGAAACTCTTTATTGAAAAATTGTTTCCATTTCTTCACCGAGAATTCACTCGGGGCTATTCGCAATTCATTTATATTCCGAGTTCATATCCCGAGTTTCAGGTGCCTTATTCCTCATCGCGGAAGTTCAGGTACGCACGCGACGGCGTCGGGCCGCGCTGCCCCTGATACTTCGAACCGAGCTTGCCGGAACCGTAAGGCACCTCTGCCGGCGAGGACATCTTGAACAGTGCCAGCTGGCCGACCTTCATATTCGGCCACAGTGCGATAGGCAAGTTCGCCACATTGGATAGCTCCAGCGTGATGTGACCTGAAAACCCTGGGTCAATAAAGCCGGCGGTCGAGTGCGTTGCCAGGCCCAGACGCCCCAACGAAGACTTACCTTCCAGGCGGCCTGCCAAGTTCGGAGGAATAGTGAAGTACTCCAGGGTCGATGCCAGGACGAACTCGCCCGGGTGAAGAATGAAGGGCTGCCCTTCTGGAACCTCGTGCGGGGACGTCAGTTCTTCCTGCGGCAACTTCGGATCGATGTGCGTGTACTGCGAGTTGTTAAAAACTCGGAAGAACTTGTCCAGACGCACGTCGATGGACGAAGGCTGAATCATCTTCGGGTCAAAAGGATCAATGCCGAGATGGCCGGAGCCTTCGGCATCGATAGCGGCACGAATATCACGATCTGAGAGCAACACATAGACCAGCTTAACCGCTCTGTAATGCACAGCGTGTGCGGGTTGCAGGATATGCCCGCGATAAATTCAGCGGAGCTGCTGCCAACCAATTTTTTCGACGCGAATCGAGAGTGCTACATTGAAGTTACAGAGGGCGACTGATTTCCTGCATGCCACACCTACTGTGCCAATCCCGTGGCGTGCTTTTAATCATTCCGCCTACTGTGTGCCGATGTAGTTCAATGGTAGAACTCCTGCTTCCCAAGCAGGCGGCGCGGGTTCGATTCCCGTCATCGGCTCTCTAAGAGGCTCAGCGTCAAGCTGAGCCTCATTGTTGTTTCCGCTACTTTTCAGCTACCCCCGCGGCACCAAAACAGCCAAAACTACTCCGAGTAGCACATCCGAGTAACACCAATTAGCCATAAGCCCCGCATCGACTCCAGTTTCGCAGGAGTCGGCGCGAGGCTTTTGCGTAGGGCGCGGTTTAAACCATAGACAACGGCAAAGCCTAACTCGATGGCGCGGTATATCTCAGCCACCGCAGCACTGCTTTGACACGACGGTTGTTATCTTCCGGCTGAAAGCCGAGCTTCAAGAACACATTCGCCACATGCTTACTCACAGCGCCTGCGGTTAGTACCAGGCGTTTTTCTATTTCCTTATTACTGAGCCCCTGCGCCATTAGGTCGAGCACTTCGCGCTCACGTGGAGTCAGCGCGGCGATGCCGTCCTGCTTTGCGGCCAGTAGCGTCGCAACCACTTCAGGGTCGACCACGGTACCGCCACCGCGTACCTCTTCCAGCGCCGCAACGAAGTGCTCGACATCAGAGACGCGTTCTTTCAACAAGTACCCAAAGCCACCATGCTGCAGCAGGCGATCTAAGTAACTGGCCGCCACGTATTGGCTGAGCACGACAACCGGCTGGTCAGGGTTGCTCTGGCGAAGTTTGGTGACAGCGAGCAATCCGTCGTCACGCATGTTCGGTGGCATCCGGACATCGCTGACGATGACATCGAACGTCTGCCCTTCGGCAGTGTCGAGCAGCTGATCCGCATCACCGACGGCGACAACCTTGTATCCCAGCGCCCGCAGCAGGCCGGTCAGCCCCTCGCGCAGGAGTACGGAGTCCTCGGCCAGCAGTACTTTCATCGCGTCCTTCCTTGGCGAACAGGCAGTTCCAGCCGCAATTCAGCACCACCGTCGGCGTTGGTGAGCGTCACGGTTCCGCCGAGCGCTGCCGCCCGTTCGCGCAGGCCCGCAATGCCGGTTCCCGTGCCATGCTTTACGACGTCTACAGCGTCCGCCCCCGATGGTTCCATCAGACCTTCACCGTTGTCGCGCACAGTGACCGTAAGCGTACCCGGATGAGACACGAGCGCCCTCTTCGGAGTCTGAACCGCGAGAGTGATATCAGCTCGATCGGCATGGCCATGCTTGGTGGCGTTGGTCAGCCCCTCCGCTGCGCTGTGGTAAACGAGTAACGCTGTGGTTTCGTCAATCGGGCCGAAGTCGGAAACACCATTTTCACGAACGGACACCTGCATTCCGGAGTGCGCTGCCAGCTCCCTCACGGCAGCGACCAGTCCATTTTCAAACAGTACCGGCGGGGCAATGCCAAGCACCACGGAGCGCAGCTGTGCAAGAGCCTGCGTTGCATTGCGGTCGGCGGCGGAGAGCGCCTCGGCTACATCTTCTTCAGTCTTACCCATGCGAGCAGCGGCAATGTTGAGTTTCAAGGCGGTCAGGTGTTGCTGCGGACCGCCGTGAAGCTCGCGCTCAATGCGATGGCGCTCGCCTGAGAAGGAGTCAATGAGCACGTCGCGCGATTGGGTAACTTCTTCGCTGGATGGTGCGAGGATGACGCGGGAGAGCCAAATGGACAGCAGGCCGACACCGAGGTTGATGGCGATGGTCAGCACCAAAAAGAGAATTGCGAAAACCCAGGCAACAGAGATTTTCTGTGTTGGGTCCGTCAGAGTCCAGCTGAAAAACTGCACTTCATCAACCAGGAAAGGTGCAGCGAAGAGCACTCCGACAGTAAAACCACCGCCGACCCACGCTGTAAAGGTGACGAACCCAATGACCAGTTGGACGAGCAGGTTGACGAAGTTGCGGATGTCGAACCAACGATTGGTCACGCGGTTGGCAATCGGGGTGCCGGACCACGATGCCACCCAGCGAGAGAGCCAGTCGGCACCTCGGCCGATGAGCGGAATCCACGGCAGAAGCACAACAGAGGCAATCAAACCCGGAATGAACAGCAGGCCGAGAATAAAACTCCAGGCCAGCGCGATTAAATTCTTTTTCTTTGTCATAGGTTCAAAGCTAAGTTGGCCCGGGTTCAAATACAGTGGAGCTAACTCCCCTAAATTCAGTCGAGCTGAATACGTCCCGGCTTCTTTTCACCGATACCTCGGTCGGCCAGTTCGTCATCAATGTACGTTGGCCGACCGACAGCCAGCCCAAGCACTGCAAGCACGACCGTAGTACCAAGCAGCACGACCAGAATAGGTGTCCACGTTTCCGTCGTTCCAGCGGCCACACCCACCAGGAATGGCCCGACTGCGGAGAAAATGTAGCCGATTGGCTGCACGAAGCCGGACAGCCGCGCGGTCAGCTCATGGCTGCGCGTGCGGCCCGGAATCAGCGCGATAGCCATGGGGAAACAAAAACCACCCACGCCCAGCAGGAACGCAGCCCCAATCGCGTATCCAACACCAGTTTCCGCCGCTCCCCACTGGTCGATCAGAATCATCAACGCATACCCGAGGAAGAAAAGGCAGCCGAGACCAAAGGCTACGTAGGACATGGTGCGGAGCCGTGCAATCAGCGGTGGCATCAGCAGCCCGCCGATGATGCCCAGCCCTTGAACAATCATGGATGCCGCGGTAGCTACGCTGACGCTGATGCCTGCGTCGATAAGCATTTTCGGCATCCAGCCCATGAGCACGTAGGCGTTCATCGACTGCACGCCGAAGAAAACTGCCAGCGCAATGGCCGTCGGCGACTTCCAGATTGGCGTGTTTACCGAGGAGCTGACCGAGGCCTTCGGATAGTCGAATCCGATGCGCGCACGCAGCGGCAACCACACAACGAGCTGAACAAAGGCGGTTATCGCCCATACGGCAATCGCCCAGCGCCACATATCGACGCCGCCTGTGGACGCTTCGGGTGAATCGCTAATCAAAAACGCCGTCGCCGGCCCCAGTCCGCCCCCGAGGGCGAGCATGCTGGAGTACAACATCATCAGCACGACGGCATGACGGCCGCCATGCACCTTGATCCACGCAGGTAGCAGTACATTTCCCAGCGCAATACCCGCAACCGACAACGCCGTAAACAGAAGGAATAGCCAGATGCTGCTCACCCACGGGCGCACCGCAAGGCCGACGAATAGCAACGTCGCAGACAGTGTGAGTGCACCGCTTAAGCCCATTCGCTTGCCGACGGAAACCGCGGACAACCCAATCGCGAAAAATGCGAGCCCCGGAATCGCTGTAATCAAACCACCAAAGGCGGAGGAAGCGCCAAGGTCGGATAGGAGCTGATCAATCACCGGACCGATTGACGCAATACTCGGGCGCAAATTCAGCGCTGCGACGATTACGGCGATAACGAGAACGGGAACGCTGAGCGCGATGGCATTCTTCGAGGACCCAGCGGCCTTTGGCTGTGGTTGCCCTGGTTTTTCTTCTATCGCCATAACAATGGACGTTACCGCTTCCTGCTAATGACTCTCTAGCCGACCCAAGCCGGCTGGTTCGAGGAAGCTTAAAAACTAGCGTGCTGAATGTCGCTGTTGTCCTATCCTGGACTACAACGACATCTCTTTTTCTTTATCTATTGACAGTCTTTCGGCTATCTCTGACGTAAGGATTGAACTCAAAAATGGTTGAACCGATTTCTGATTCCATGCTCATTGCCTACGACGGCTCCGACGAAGCCAAGCGGGCGCTGGCCTATGCCGGAAAACTGCTGCGCGTTAAGAAGGCCTACATTCTGACTGCCTGGGAACCCCTGCAGCGCGCTGCAGCTCGCACTGCTGGCGCCTCTGGCATGATGCAGCCCGACTGGGATGCCACGACTGAAGACGGCGATCCGGCTCACGACGAGGCCGTCCGTATTTGTCGTGAGGGTGTACAGATTGCCGCTGAGGCTGGCTTCGTCGCGGAGCCCTACTTGGTAGAGACTGAAACTACTATCTGGTCGGCCATCGTCGATGCAGCTCACGACCTCGATGCGGGCGTGATTATCTCCGGCACTCGCGGTGTTACTGGTTTGCGTGGTCTGTTCACCGCCTCGACCTCTGACGCGTTGCTGAAGAATGCTGGCCGCCCGGTCCTCGTCGTTCCGGGGGAAAAGGAATAATTTCCAGAAAATTTTTAAAAACTTACTTAGCTGATAGAAAATGGGTTAATCTCTCAACTAAGAAAACTCAATGACCGCTGAAACCGCTCAAAATTCAAGGCGGGGAGAGAATCCCAGCTGTTCCACTGGTTTACAGAAGTCACAGAGTGTAGTTTTATAAACAGTATTGACTTAATGCACACGAGGAGTCCTCAACATGGCATACGAAACTGATTCCGAGCAGCGTCGTAGCGTTGGCCCTGCCCTGGCCTCGGCGCTCATTGGCGCCCTTCTCGGTGGTGCCGCTATCTTCGGCATCGGCCAGGCTCTGACCGAAGACCGAATTCCGGAAGCACAGGCTGTTTCCACCGATGACGCTCTGCTTGGCGGTGTCGAGTACGGTCAGCGTTAAGTTTTTAACGCTAACCCTCCTTTAAAGCTATGCCCACCTTTGTTCGAGCGCGTAAGCGCGTGCTTGTACCTTGGTGGGCTTTGCTGTGCCTGCTGGCATTCATCCAGTCCCCCGGCAAGACTGTCGCTGACACAAAGCACGACCTGACAGAAGACCCCATCGGGTTTTTGTCCGCCTCGCTCAACATGTGGTCAGACACCATGCCGCTGGGACAGCTCCAAAACCAGGCATATGGCTATCTCTTTCCACAGGGCGCATTCTTCGCGCTGTTTAGTTTGCTGCCCGATGTCCTAGCGCCCGACTGGCTGATTCAGGCGCTGTGGTGGAGCCTTACTCTCTGCGTGGCTTTTACCGGCGCATATCGCGTGGCCGAAGCTATAAACGTCGGCACGCATACCTCTCGCGTAATGGCGGCATTGTTGTACGCGTTGTCGCCGCGTGTGATTACGACGTTGGGCGCGATTTCGTCCGAGACCTGGCCCGTCGCGCTGGCACCGTGGATTCTGCTTCCGCTCCTGCGGGTCGCAGCCCGGCGCGAGGAACTGCCCTGGCGTGCGACTGCCCGTGCCGTATTGCTGTCCGGCCTAGCGGTACTGTGCACTGGCGCGGTCAATGCGGTCAGTACAGCGGCGGCTTGCATCCCCGCAGGTCTGATGCTGCTCTTCTTCGCTTTTACGGGGCCTCGTCGCGGGCGTGCGTGGGCGATGCTCGGCGGTTGGCTGGCTGCGTGTGCAGCGGTCAGCATGTGGTGGATCGTGCCGCTGCTCCTGCTGGGCAAGTACTCACCACCGTTTACGGACTACATTGAGTCCTCCGGTGTGACCACTCGTTGGTTGAGTCTCGGCGAGACGCTCCGCGGTTCCACTTCGTGGACTCCGTTTGTCTCTTTCGAGCGAGTCGGCGGAAATGCGCTGGTCGCGGAGCCCATTCTCATTTACGCCACCCTGGCTGTAGCGGCGATTGGCCTACTTGGCTTGGTCATGCGCTCACTTCCGCTGCGTCGAATGTGGCTGATGATGCTGCTCATCGGGCTTGTTATCATGGCAGCCTGGACGGAGCCGTTCGGGCTGGCGTGGGAATCGGCTCGAGAGGTGCTCGATTCCACGCTCGCAGCAGTGCGCAACCTGCACAAATTCGACACTATTGTGCGTCTGCCACTTGTTATCGGCTTCGCTCATGCGACAGCCCAGCTGCCATGGCCGTGGCGAGAGCCGGCGAACGAGCACACGAACGAGACGGCGAGCGATTCAGCGACCACTGGCTGGCAGCAGTGGCTACACCCGGAGAAGCACCCGCGCGCTATCGCATCGATGCTGATTCTGGTGGTTATCGCCAGCGCCACCGCCCCTGCGTGGAGCGCACGCCTCGCTCCGACAGGTGGTTTTTCCGAGGTTCCGGGCTACTGGCACGAAGCGGCCGACTGGCTGAATGAGCAGGGCAAGGACACCCGCACGCTGGTGGTGCCGTCATCGCCGTTTGCTGATCAGACATGGGGCAATACTCGCGACGAACCGCTCCAGCCGCTCGCCGACGTGCCCTGGGCCGTCCGCGATACCGTGCCACTAGTGCCTCCAGAGGCGATTCGCGGCCTCGATGGTCTGCGCAATTCACTGACTCGGGGCCGTGAGGTACCGGCACTGGATGCCACCCTGCGCAACAACGGTATCGGCTACGTGCTGGTCCGCCACGACTTGAGAGTTACCTCGAGGGGCGATTCGCTGCGCGCCATCACTTCCACGCTGCAGGACTCCCCGACCATGGAAAAGGTGGCGGAGTTCGCGGACGAGGACGGCCATACCGCTATCCAGATTTGGGGTGCGGGCCCGAAGGAGCTGCGCAATCACGCACTTTCACCGCGGTTGGTAGACACTACCCAGATACCGCTGGTCGCCGGCGGCCCCGAAGTGCTCCCGCGGCTTGACGAAGTCGATTCCGATGCTCCGGTGCGCATCCTGTCTGGCAAGAATGCCGGCACTGTCACCGACACGCCCGCCCGCCGCGGCCGCAACTATGGTGAAGTCGTCGGCGCGGAGTCAGCAATCCTGGCCGAAGACGAGGACTCATATGTCCGCAACCTCGTTCCGGACTACCCCGTCGTGGGACTGCCACTGACGCAGACAGCAACGGGTCGCGCCACAATTGAGGTTTCGTCGTCGGCCTCTGAGCCATACAACGTCGGTGGTGCATCGGCTGACCACTCGGTCAACGCAATGCTCGACGGCGACACCTCCACCTGGTGGGAACCCTTGGCGGGCAAGAGCCAGGCTGAGTGGGTCAAACTGTCGTGGAAGGAACCGACCGATAACGCAGTGCTCAGCCTGACCGGTGCTCGCGTTCCGGTGCAACTGCGCATCCAGACCGACACGGCTTCCAGCTCCGTACAGTTGGTCCCGGGTGAGACGACTCGTATTCCGCTGCCCGGCGGCAAGACCACATCTGTGCTCATCACAGCAAAGATTGCTCCTGTAGGCTTCGCTATCTCCGAGCTAGGCCTGGTGATTCCACAGCGAGACACTGGCTTCGACGCATTCGAATCCAGCAGTCCCGATTCCGATGAAGAGGCGGAACTTTCCACCGAGGATATAGCGGAGGACCTCACGCCGGTTCGTGTCCCGGTGGTGCCGAATTCCTCTTCGCTGGCTCAGCGTTGGGTCTTCGGCCAGGAGATTCATGAGGGCACGCTGGTGCGCCTGTTCACCGTTCCGAAGCCGGTAAAGGTAAAGATCGATGCTGATACCTGCCGCAGCAGCATCGGAGCCCCGTGGGCCAGCCTCCAGCGCGGTGACGGCTCTGATCACCGCGAGCTGACCTGTGGTGAAGAGATTGAGCTCTCACCGGGGCCATGGCGCATCGATGCCAAGTCCGATTGGGTGTCGCTCACCTCGACTGACTACTTCGCGCCGTCAGCTGAGAAGCAGAAAGTGACGCCAATCGATCTGAACAATCCCATTGACGCTGCCGACCACGATCGCATCGTGTGGTTGCCAATCTCTGTCAATGCTGGCCATGAGCTCCGTGTCGGAGGCGCCGCCATGAAGCCTGTAACGGTCTCTGGTTGGCAGCAGGGTTGGACGATTCCGGCCGGTATTGGTGGTGCGGTCGAGCTGACCTACCCACCGCAGCAGACCTGGCGTACTGGCATCCTGGCAGGCGGCGCACTCGCAACCGTGTACGCACTGGTCACTGTGGGGCTGGCTTTCGCTTGGCGACGCTTCGCTCTCACCACCCCGATTCCCGCGTCTTCGCTGAGCAATGACTTGCCGCGGGCGGCTATTGGCATTGCGGCTGCCGCGACAGTGACACTGGTATCCAGCTGGCCTGGCGTGGTCGTTGCCCTCGTGGTGGTTGCCGCTACCCTTGGTGCGGTTTTCTGGGCACGGAAGCGTGGGGACGTCG
>NZ_KV836264.1:0-7644 GCF_001838295.1 Corynebacterium sp. HMSC074C04 | reverse complement strand
GTGCGAAACGCCCTTATTGTGACACTTGCTGCGACGATGTCGATTGCGGGCTTGGTGCTGGCGGCGAACCCGTGGCCGAAGGATGACTACGCCGGTGCCGACTGGCCGCTTCAGTTACTGGTGACGGCGGCGCTGACGATCGTGGCGTGCTGCTCGATGCTTTCCGATGGCGGTGCTGATGACGACACCGACAGCGACGTCGACAACACCGACAACGCCGCTGATTAAGAGCCGTTAGCGGTTGACCCAGACGCGTGCGAAGAAGCGGCGGGCAGGTTCCTCGACGAGCGCGTAGGAGGCGGCGGCCACGGGAATCGACAGTGCGACCGTAACAATGGTGACACTGAGCAGATGGCCGGTAAATAGCTTCACACCAAGCAGCGGGAATGCGATGGAGAGCATCGCCACGTGCCAGAGGAAGATGCCGTAAGACCAGCGCCCCAGCGCCTGCATGATGGGGTGTTCGAGGAAGCGCGATCCCGGCGCCATCGTCCAGGGGCCGATGATGGCGGCACCGAAGACCAGCCCACACAGCAGGCGGCGAGTGAATTCCCAGTTGGTTAGCTCGACTAGTCCTTCGGGCCCCAGGTAGGAAGCCAGCACCAGCGCGCCCACGGCGATAGCCAGCCACAGCGAACGGCGGCGCGCCCAGCGCTGCATGGTTCCCACCCTCGCGCGGGCAGCATCGGTATCGACACCCTGGAGCGATTCCAGCTCGGCGAGAATCATGCCAGCTGCGAACCAGGAAAAGTATGCGATCGGCTGAATATGCGGGTTAACGCCTTCCGGGTACGGCAGCGGTAGGTAGGGCCAACCGAAGCTCAAGATTGCGAGCAGGGAAATTGCCACTATGCGGCGCCCCTGCTGGCGATGTGGGTCCAACCGGCTAAGCCCGATGGCAAACAGCGGCAGCGCGATGTAGAACGCGACCTCCACCGACAATGACCACAGGTGCGTCAACCCACCGTGCAGAGAGCCGGAGAAATACACCTGTGTCAGCGTCAGGTTTGTCAGCCAAATCTTGAGATCCGCGCCACGCCCCACCGGCAGTGCGATGAGCACAATAAGCACCAGCACCCAGTACGCAGGCATAATGCGCGCGACGCGCTTCTTGTAATACTTCGCCCAGCTCTTCTTCCGTCCGCCGTCGGCATCGGCCAATGCTTTACGACGGGGGATTCCGCCATAACCCGAGCGGTGAGAACGCCACAACAGGAATCCGGACAGCACGAAGAAAACAGCCACGAAGAAGTCGAAGCGGCCGAGGACGTGTTCCCACAGGGCTCCCACATCATGCCCGGTCTGGAATGCGACGTGCGTACCGATGATGCCCATCGAAGCCACAGCGCGCAGCCCCTCCAGCGAGGGCAGGAAGCCTGGGCGGAATGTGGTGGCAGAGTTCGGCATAGCGCTCGACGCTGTGTCTTGCCTAGCGCTTGGAGCTGCCGCAAATGCCTTGGACGTCATAGTACTTTCTTACACGGATGCTGGAATGAGTAAAATCACTTGTATTCTATTATGAAATAAATCCTGTTCAGACCTGTTTTTCCAAAACTCTTTTGTTTTCCCGACAAGTTATTTTTTAAAAACACACCACATAACTCCTAACTTCCTGCTAGGTTTTGCAGCAGAAAGTTACGTACAGTTAAAGGACTATCCGCTGATGAAGAGAACTCTCGGACATGCACTGATTATCATCGGTGCTGCATTGATTGTCATTGCCGTCCTTCTGCCAACCTTCCTGGTGCCTCGCCTCCGGGTCATCCCACTTGACACTGTGAGCGACACCATCACGGAGGTGCGCGACGGCACCCTGTTGGACTCCAGCCAGCTGGGCAAGAATGAGCCAACGCCAAACCGCAAGAATGACCCGCGTTGCAAGGCAGAGACGGACGAAGAGAAGCGCGACCTCCCGGTCCACTGCTTCATCAACGACAAGACTCCGATGCAGTCGAAGCGCCACGTTGAGATCGAGGAGCCGGCTGACGACAAGATCGCAACTCTCCAGGTCGGTACCACCCTGCTGCGCGATGACCGCGAAGAGCCGAAGAACCTCATCAATGCGACCCTCGACCGCATCACTGTTGACCGCAGTACTGCGTACCCGGTAGATGACCCGATTTCCAGCGTTGCTATTAACGCGCCCCAGGGTGGTTCGGACACCAAGCCGCCGACGTTCACCCGTCCGGGCATCCAGTACCAGTTCCCGTTTGGCGCCGAGAAGAAGTCCTACCCGTACTACGACGTCCAGGCGATGCGTAACTTCGAGATCGACTTCGTCGGTGAGGAAACTCAGGATGGCGTCAAGGTCTACAAGTACTCCATGACCATTCCGCCGCAGAACCTCTACGAGTCCCTGACCGAGCACTTCACTCGCGACGGCCGCAAGCTCACCGAGGCTGACAAGTCCTCGCTGGCTTCCATGCGCCTGAGCTTCCCGGCTCACAAGTGGGGCCTGGAGGGTGACGACGATGTCGAGTTGGATCGTTACTACACCAACGTCCGTACTGTTCGCGTCGAGCCAACCTCTGGCGTGATCGTCAACGGTACTGAAGAGATGTTCATGTTCTACGCCAAGGACGACAAGGAAGCGGAAGAAATTGCTTCCAAGGCTGGCCGTGAGAAGGAAGCCAAGGAGCAGAACCGTACCGCGATGAAGTGCACCGCACAGTAGGACTAAGGCTCCAAGGGCCGTCAGATGGACCGCGCTAAGGAAGCACGTAAGTCGCTGACTATCGGTGGCACTGTCGCACCGTGGATCCTCGGTATCCTCGGCCTGGTTCTCATCGTGATTGGCTTCCGCATTCGCAGCAAGTCTGCCTAAGAGACCAAGCCACGAGGCCCTTAAGATGCCTCATGCTCTCGCTTACCCTAAGTTTCACTGAGGAAAGCGAAAAATAATTTAATATAGGGCACGTGACACAACGTTTCCACACTACTCTGACCCAGTCGGCTCGCTCTCATTTGGAGCGAGTCGCCTGGGTTTTTGTGTTGTCGTGGATTCTCTTACTGACCGCTGCCGTGTGCTGGCCTCTCTTTGCGCCCCTCAAGGCCCCGGCTGATGGTCGCTTTGGGGCGCCGATATTCCTGCTGCGCGACATGGTCATCCCCAATCACCCACCGCTTACCGACGCGGCCCTGGGACTCGGCCCCGCTGCGGCACGAGCTGTCCCTCAGGACACCGCACTGTGGGCACTGGGATACTTTGTGGATGCCAGCCATTGGGTGCGCTTCGCCATGGTGGGCGCCTGTTTGATTGGTGGTCTTGCAGCTGCTGAGCTCGCCCGCAGGTTCACTCGCCACGGCTCTGGCGCCAGTAGCGCATCCAGTGCCGGCCTTATCCCCATGACTCCAAGCTTGGCCAGTCAGCTGATCGCACCGACGATGCTGCTCTGGAACCCGTTCGTGGTCGAGCGTTTACTCCAGGGACAGTGGTCACTGGTCATCGCCGTATTGTTACTTCCGGCAGTAGTTCTGGCAACACAGATGGGTAGTGCTTTGTGGCGCACCAGCGCCATTGCCGCTGCGGGCCTCACACCGACCGGTGCCCTTTTAGCTGGTATCACCGGCATTGTTGCCGCCCGCAATAACCGCGACCGCGCTTGGGTTGCGGCCACAACAGTGGCGGTCAGTTCACCGTGGCTGGTGGCATCTTTGCTGAACCCGAGTGCAGCTAGGTCCTCCGATGTTGCTGGCGCTGCCGCATTTGCGGCCAGAGCAGAGGCACACGTCGGCACGCTCGGCAGCCTGTTGGGGCTGGGCGGTATCTGGAATAAGCAGGCTGTGCCGCTAACTCGCGAGGCTGGTTTTTCGGCGATCATGGTGCTGGTGCTCTTGGTACTCATGGGCCTGGGATTCCGTCGTGTCTGGCATTCGCAAGAGCGCTGGCGGGGGCTGATTATCACCGGCGCCGTGAGCATTGTGCTCGTCGCTCTCGCCGCAACAACGCCGGGCATTTTGATGATGGGTTGGGCGCTCGAGCACATCCCGGGGGCGGGTCTGCTTCGCGATGCACAGAAGTGGATCGCGCTCGCTGTCCCTGCCTATGTCATCCTCGCCGCCAGCGGTGCGGAGTACCTGGCACGCCGCGCTCGCAGCGCCACCGTCAATATCGGCCAGTGGTTGGCTACTGGCGTCAGCGCGCTCATCATCATTGCCGCTGTCCCCACGCTGCCCGCCGATGTCGCTCCACTCCGCCCCATTCCGTCATGGGAGGGCTGGTCGGCGGTTTCCGGTGTCGTCGCGCTTGACGACGATCGCGTTGCGGTTCTACCTGCCGGTTCTTACCGCATCATTAATGGGCGCCCTGTCCTCGACCCGGCTACGAAGATTTTGCCCGCTCCGGTGGTGAGCTCCGGCGAATTGATCGTGTCTGGGCAGTCGGTGTCTGGCGAGGGAGCCACAACCGTTGAGCGTACGCTGCTCGGCGGTGCAAAGAGGAAGGAGGAGCTTGCGTCTGCGCTCCAGAGCCTTCGGGACCAGGGCGTTGGCTGGATCCTAGTGGAGAATTCGCCCGGCAACTTCGGCGATTCAGCTGACATTGTGGCAGCGCTAGATCCCGTCTATGAAACACCTGACCTGCGGCTATACCATGTTCCCGGCGTTATCGATCCGACCACAGAACCAAGCCAGGGAGCCTATGCAGCTGCGTGGATAGCCTTTGGAATCTGGACTCTTTGCCTGCTCGCTGGGCTACTGGCGGGACTATTGGCTGGAGTAAAGGAAGCGCTACTGCCCCGCCGCAGGTAGCAGATTGTCCAGAGTTGGGTTTTCCAAGACATTCAGAACTGCCTCGCCGGTTTTGTCCCAGCCAAATTCTGCGGCACGGGCGACGCAGGCCTTGGACATGGCGCGATGCAGTTCGCCGTTATCGAGAATCTGTCGTGTCTTGGTAATTAGGTCAGCTTCATCGCTGGCCAGCAGGCCAGTTTCACCGTCGTTGACCGAGTCGCGCAATCCCGCCGAGGAACGGTAACCGACCGTCGGCACGCCGTGCTGCGCCGATTCGATGACGGCGAGCCCCCAGCCCTCCTTGCGGGAAGGCATCAGATGCAGACACGCCTTGGAGAGGATGCGGTGTTTATCTGCCTCTGTGGCCTGCCCGTGGAAGACCACGTGATCCGAAACCCCCTTGTCACGGGCATATTCTACGAGATTGTCGTGCCACCACCCCGAGCCAATAACATCGAGAATCGCACCTGGACGGTCCTGCACGAGATCTGCGAGCACATCGATGGCGTGCTCAATTTGCTTATGCGGGACCAGACGCGACAGCGTCACCAGATGGGGTGCTGGGCCGTCACACTCCGACAGGTCAGCCATAATCTCGGCCGGCTGAACCTCCTCCGGAATCGGGTCCACACCATTGCGAATCACCGCAATACGCCCGGGCGACACTCCGAGTTCTACCAGTTCAGCGGCACTTGGTTCGGAAACGGTGATGTAGCGGCTGCGGCGGTGAATCATCGGCGATAGACGCGACTCGATGAACCACCCCAGCTGGCTAATAATCGGCCCTGCCACTGGCCACTGCTCGCGGTGGCAGTGATGTGTCAGCAGCACCGTCGGTGCGCCGGAGAAAATCCGCGCGAAAAAGGGGACACCGTTTTGGGTATCGACCACGACATCCGGCTTGCCGCCGAGCGCCTTGGCAAGTGGCCCCACGCCAAATCTAGCCCCCAGCATCGCGGTCCAGGAGCGCACGTAGACGGAGAAGTTTCCACCAGCGCGGGAGAAAGTCACGCCGTCACGACGTGAAAGGGCCGGTGCGCCTGGGTAGCTGGCCGTGCGGAACACCACAGTGTGGCCTTGGTCGGCAAGGTAACCTGCGACGCGCTCCAAATAGCGCTCACTACCTCCACCTTCGGGATGACCAGTGTCGCGCCAACACAACAATAAGATTTTCATAACAATATGAGCCTAACGCTCGGCACGGCTTTCGTTGCCGCTTTAGCTCAAATCCATACTCCCAGACCCAACCAGTCCATTAGATTGTTTGACGTGACCAGCTTTCGCTTTCCCGCTTTTATCGTCCCGCCCGCTCTGAAAGAGCTGCGCAGCTTTGCTACGCTGTCGCGCTCATTTGGGCTGCTCAACGACTTCAAATACGAGCAAACCGATCCCGATATCTTCTACGGGCACCTTGCCGAAGACACCATCGGCCTCCTAGAAGGCATCGCGGCTGGCGCGGATGGTTCAGTGGGCGCGGTGGATGCGACGGGCACCGTCGGTACGGCGGAGTCGCCGGGCGCAGGGGGCACGTCGTCAAGCGTTACGACGAATACCGCACTGCGTGGCAAGCGCATCCTTGACGTCGGCGGCGGCCCTGGGTACTTTGGCCGAGCATTTGCCCAGCGTGGCGTGGAATATTACACCTGTGAACCAGATGTGGGCGAGATGGCGGCGGCGGGTATCAAGCTGGAGTCGTCGGTACGCGGATCGGGGCTGGAACTGCCGTTTCGCGATGATGCTTTTGACCTGACATACTCATCGAACGTTGCCGAGCACGTGCCCGATCCATGGACGATGGGTGAGGAAATGCTGCGTGTAACCAAGCCGGGCGGACTGGTCGTTTACTCGTACACCATTTGGTACGGCCCGTTCGGCGGCCACGAGATGGGGATGACGCACTACCTGGGTGGCGACCGCGCGCGGCGCATGTATGAGAAGAAGCACGGCAAGCGGCCGAAGAACTACTTTGGCGAGTCCCTGTTCAAGGTCGGTTGCGGTGAAGGTTTGAAGTGGGCGCGCGCTGCGGCGGAGGCTGGCGACTGCGAGCTGCTGGCCGCTTTCCCGCGCTACCACCCGTGGTGGGCCTGGTGGATGGTGCACGTGCCAGGGCTGCGCGAGTTCGCGGTGTCGAACCTGGTGCTGGTGCTGCGGAAGCGGTAGGGGGTTGAGGCTGGGGCCACAAGGTAGGTGGCGAGCTTGACGCTTGGTACCTGAGAACTACCTCCGCGTGCGCGGAGAAGAGTCCTGCTCGTGGTCGCGGAGGAAGGCTTGCCAGGAAATACCTGCGCGTGTGCGGAGAAGAGCGAATCGACGCACCTGCGCCCAACTGCTCAATGGAAATACCTCCGCGTGTGCGGAGAAGAGAGGAAGTATCTCATGTGGCAGACCATCTCATGGGAAATACCTCCGCGTGTGCGGAGAAGAGTTCCCCGCCTACACGGTCGCCGAGGAAGAAGTGGAAATACCTCCGCGTATGCGGAGAAGAGTCCTCATCATGAGTTGCTTCTAGTTCGCTCTCAGAAATACCTCCGCGTATGCGGAGAAGAGCGGGGCCGACTCCGAATGTGGTGCGGGTGAATGGAAATTCCTCCGCGTATGCGGAGAAGAGCGGTCAGCAGCCGACACAGCCCGGTCGGTCAAGGAAATACCTCCGCGTATGCGGAGAAGAGGCGCTTGGCATTGCGAGGTCTTCCTGACTGAGGGAAATACCTCCGCGTATGCGGAGAAGAGAAGTTTGAGGCTAAGCGTGGTGATTTCATTCTGGAAATACCTCCGCGTATGCGGAGAAGAGGCGATGCGGGTTCGTGTGAACACGGGGTGCTGGGAAATACCTCCGCGTATGCGGAGAAGAGTTTTGTTGTCTACTTGGGCTAGTAGTTGTGTGGGAAATACCTCCGCGTATGCGGAGAAGAG
>NZ_KV836263.1:0-225 GCF_001838295.1 Corynebacterium sp. HMSC074C04 | reverse complement strand
AAAAAACTTTCCACCACAGCATCCACACCATGGTCCTATCCGGTATTAGACCCAGTTTCCCAGGCTTATCCCGAAGTGCAGGGCAGGTCACCCACGTGTTACTCACCCGTTCGCCACTCGTGTACCCCAGCAAGCTGGAGCCTTACCGTTCGACTTGCATGTGTTAAGCACGCCGCCAGCGTTCGTCCTGAGCCAGGATCAAACCCTCCATCAAAAACCCTTCAA
>NZ_KV836262.1:0-2254 GCF_001838295.1 Corynebacterium sp. HMSC074C04 | reverse complement strand
AGTAAACTCTCCCCCGCATCACCACAACAAGCAATCACATCGCCCTGTCGCGCTGACCCCGGCTACATTACACACACTTCACACATAACGCGAACCTGCAGGTCACAAGGCCTTTCTAGTGTATTTCCGAGCTAATAGAAAACCATAACCCTAGAGTCTCGCTTAAAGCTGTTCCGCAATGCATTCGTTCAGTGGCCTCCCACGCACACTCACGAGTTATCTCAGCAAAGTGGCGTGGCCCGATCGCCTCGTCGTAAAGCGAGATGGAGCGAAACCACCCCAATAGAAAGCTCCAGTGAGGAAAACCTGGACTAGGGAACTAAAGTCGAACTGTGACTACATCAACGAAGACCGATACTCAGACGGTTCATCCGGTCGATGAGTATCCGGGCCATGTGAAACTGCTTGTACTCGGCTTTCAACATGTGCTCGCCGCGTATGCAGGCGCGGTGGCAGTCCCGCTTTTCGTGGGCTGGGCACTTGTGGATGCCGGGCGTATGTCCCCATCCGATATTCCGCACCTAATTGCTGCGGACCTGTTTGTTGCAGGCATCGCCACCATCGTACAGTCGGTGGGTATTTGGCGATTTGGTGTGCGACTACCACTGATTCAGGGCTGTACCTTCTCTGCCGCGATTCCGATGGTTACTATCGGATCGCAATACGGCGTACCCGCAATCTACGGTTCGGTGATTGCATCGGGCATTTTCATGATGCTCTTTGCACCGCTTTTTGCGTCGCTTCTACGCCTATTTCCGCCGTTGGTCACTGGCACGGTGCTATTGATTATCGGCACGACGCTTATGCCAGTCGCAGCCGACTGGGTTGGTGGCGGTGCTGAAGTCAAGGACACTCCAGATTTCGGCGCACCTCAAAACTTGGCAGTAGCTGCGTTTGTGTTGGCCTTAATTCTCAGTATTGAGCGATGGGCACCAGAATGGCTCGCCCGCATTGCCGTTCTAGTGGGCATGATCTCCGGATTGCTGCTATGCATTCCATTGGGAATGGTGGATTGGTCTGGAACTAAGGACTCACCAGTCTTCGGGTTGACGCATCCATTCTACTTTGGCATGCCTGAATTCGTCCTCTCCGCTGTATTTGCCATGTGCATTGTTTCGCTTGTGACTATGGTCGAAGCGACTGGCGACGTACTTGCAATCGGCGAGATTACCGAATCCGAGATTGATAATCACCGTATTGCCGACACACTGCGTGCCGACGGTGCTGCGACCGTAATTGGCGGTATTTTCAATACCTTCCAATACACGGCGTTTGCCCAGAACATTGGCGTCCTATCCATCACGGGCGTACGTTCCCGATGGGTTACCGCAGCTGCAGGTGGAATGCTGCTGATTCTGGGTTTGATTCCAAAGACGGCCGCTCTCGTTGCCGCTATCCCAGCTCCAGTTTTGGGAGGTGCCGGTATTGCCTTGTTCGGTATGGTCGCAGCATCGGGCGTCCGCACTCTATCCAAGGTTAAGTTCACTGAATCCAACGTGATTGTCGTGGGTATTCCGTTGGCATTGGCATTACTTCCTGCTGTATCGCCCGAACTATTCTCCGGACTACCGGCATGGGCGCAAACGTTTATGGCTTCAGGTATCTGCGTAGGTTCCGTCGCTGCTATCATCTTGAATCTTTTGTTCAACACCGCCGACCGTGCACCGCACGCCGTTACTCCGAGTGCTCACGACACCTTCCGCGGAGGTATTAACTCGGAAGATAAGGACCACGACGGCTACGGAGACGTCCCGTCGGCTAAGCCGAGCAGTAATAACTAACCTCGGTACTTTGATTAGCGCGACTGCATAGCTTAATCCCAGACAGGGCTAACCTAACTAAATACGACACCCTCCCGTATGGGCGCAGGCAATACCTCACCTATACGGGATTTTCTTTTGGCGCGATCGAGGAAGCCGCCACAGCATCTCGTAGGTACGAGTCGAAAATCAGAGCTGACTACTAAGTAAGCGTATGTCTCTCTATTTGGACAGCTTGGTAATAAAGCCTCAATTGAGACCGAGGTATCAGTATGTAGGGATAAGTGGCGGTGATAGTCACAGAAGTGCAATAGATGAATCGCACACACCAACAAGCTAAGTGCCAGAATTCGAGGAGCCTCCGCGACCGGTCTACTGCGCACCGGGCCCCTTCCAAATACCCACCACCAAGCAAAATCAATGGCTATCACCGAAACATAAGCTACGACATCTATCGATTGAATGTTGTTTACTTGTGGGTAAAACAAAAGTGG
>NZ_KV836261.1:0-1114 GCF_001838295.1 Corynebacterium sp. HMSC074C04 | reverse complement strand
ACAAGTAAACAACATTAAACAAAATAAACAGCATAAGCTAACCTTCTAGTGCTGATGCTCTCTTTCGGCTTAGGGGGCTATCAGGTCGGTCTTGTCGTGGTTGATATGAGGGCCCCTAGTCGACCGGCAGTAGACCCACGGGCAAATCAAAACCAAATACGTCCGTCGTGTCACAATCGCTGCCTTGACTCAAACAGCTGCGACCCGGTCAGGCAAGCTACCAGTTGGGTTGCCTCGTCGAGCAGAATGTCGTACCTATTGATCAGATTTTGTGGCGGCGTCAGCTCGCAATGTTGGTAGAACGGCTCGGACAAACCACCTAGCTGACTCCATTTGAAATCAGGGTCTGGAGCCACCACCTCCTTGCCAGTTTGCTCTTCTCGTTCCTAGCTAAGCAGTAGTTTGATCCAGCCCAGCTATTACGCGATAATCTGCCGGGGCGTGCGGTTAATCCTCTCAACCAGCATTTTCCAACCATTATCGGGAATATCCTCGAGCTCGCAGCTGAGTAGGCTTCCGCGCTTAGCGATGTCTGCTCCAAGTTCGCTTCCGCATTCATGAGACTTCACCAGACATCTTCTGTCAAGGACTCTTTATCCGATGTATTCATGCGTATGTTTAAGCGTCCTGGGCTTAGTTCCGCTTTTACGAGCCTGAGTTGACGGGATGGACGAGATGGTTCTACGTTGTGCTTCCCGTGGTGTGGTCAGTCCAGCACTTTGTGAATGTGCATATTGCTTTAGCAATGTATCCTCCGTAAAGTCGCAAACCCACCTTCTCCGAACTATGCCCACGCGTCTTGAGCATTAATCAGTTTTGCCTTGTAGGGACTGTCGGCTCCCTTAGTTAGAGCGCTGTAATAGCAACCGTCGAATGTGATCACGCTCGGTCGAGTTTCAGGGCTGTAGTAGGAACTAAATCCAGTACGCTTCACCTGCTGCCTCGCACATGTTGTAGTTAGATCGCTTATAGCTGTTCATATGCTGATGCGCGTTATAAAAATGCTCCGTGGCCTGCGGGTTCGCTTTATGTGTGAAGTGTGTGTAATGTATCCGGGGTCAGCGCGACAGGGCGATGTGATCGCTTGTTGTGGTGATGCGGGGGAGAGTTTACT